>NZ_SMGR01000001.1:0-1200000 GCF_004346865.1 Shimia isoporae | reverse complement strand
AGAACCTCGTCACATTGCAATCCTGCGAAAACTGAGGATGGACGAACAGATAATTGGATATCAAATCACAAAATTTGCCGAGCGGGTTTGAAGACGCGCTGCACTCTCACCTTTCAACCAATCAGTCGCGCGTGTCCCGCCTTGTTTTTGAAGGCAAGACGTTCTGGGTAAAACAGCGCGAACGGGTCAAAGGTTCAAACCGGATTTTCAAGCACTCTCCTGCGAAGCGGTTCAAGCGCGAGTTGCAAATTCACATGGGCATGATCGACGCAGGAGCGCCGGTGCCCGAAATAGTCCTCGCTGGCGAGGAATTCGTCGTTTTCGCTGATGCCGGACCAACGCTGCAAGCCATCTGGTCCAACGGAAGTAAATCGCCGGAAGAAAAGACAATGATTTGCTTCAAGGCGGGTCAAGCTCTTGCGGAACTGCACAACACCGGCAATTACCACGGCAGGCCGGCCGCCAGAGATCTGTGTTGGGATGGAAGCCGGATCGTTTTCTTGGATTTTGAACACCATTCCAAACGCCGCGACAACAAGACCGGTCGGGCTTTGGATGTCATTTGCTTCGTGCACAACCTCGCCTCGCAGAAGGCACCCGATTCTCAAGCGGTAAAGGCCGTCGTCGACGGCTATCGGGACAGCGATCGGAGTGAGGTTTGGCAGGAAGCCTGCTCAATCGTACGTCGATATGGTTGGCTTGAAATCCTCACGCGCCCAATTCAGGCCCGAAAGGACCCGCACGCCCTCGAGTTCAAATCTCTACCTGGGATCATTCGGATCTTTTCTGAACCCTAGCTTCAGAAAGTCCAATTGAAGCCAAACGCCTGAACCGTCGATTTCAGGAAGTCTTCATTGGGAAGCCCGATGTTGGTGTACCCGTCATAGTTTCGCACGGTCAGGAATACCTCGAGGTCGTACTTGTCGACCCGTTGCACAATGGAGATACCGTCAGAGAGACTTTCGCTTCCTGCTGCCCCGAAGCTGCCACCGTTATAATAGTCATACGAAATTGCGGTGCTGCCGAACGAGAAGAAATCTCGCTTTAAGCCAATTTTGGCGTACCCAAAGTGGGCCTCGGTGTGACCAATGATCGGGTGCGCTGTGGAAACCGCAAAATTCAGACCACTCGGTTTATGAATGATCGCAAGCCCGCTTCCGCCAGCATAGTCACCGCCACCAAGGCCTTTGAGGGACAACTCCACAGCCAGATCGATGGTTCTCCACTGTTTGTCATAGCGCGCAACCACGTCGAAGTATGTGGAATCATCGCCGCTGGTCAGCACCTCGCGCCCAACTGACGTCGACAGGCGAAAATTGGCAAACTGCGGCGAGTCGTATCTCAGACGCAAACGACGCCCGGAACTGTAGTTCCCGAAAGACTCGTTGAGCTGTCGTGCTTTTAGCCCACCGCCCGGATCCAACCGCCAAAAGTTGCCACCCGCCAGCTCTGCGGGATTGTTTGACGCGATCACATCTGTGCCGGAGAAATCCGGGGCGGACCCCTTGCCGGACATATCACCATGCCCGATGTAGAACGTTCCCACACCATCCTGTGCGAACGCGACGTCCAGTTTTCTGAGGCTGGTTTCGTCAAAACTCCAGCTGGAATTGTCTCGGTCCAGTTGGCTGACCTGATTGGAACGTTTCGGCGCCAGCCCGAACTCAAACGTGCCGGTCATGTCCCAGCCGGAGGAAAGAACCCGATCAAATCGCGCCCCGAACCGGTTGACGTTGTCCCCGACGGCATTGTCGACGCGTCCATAGTTGATGCTCTCAACACCATCATCGTAATTCATGATCGCCTGATTGATGGCGCCATAAAATGTAAGACCCTCCGGCACCTGCGCCGACGCGTCTGAAACACACACGCCCAAAACGGCGGCACCCATAAACATACCCGCAAATTCACGGACACCTGCTCTTCGAGTTAATTTTGTCATCCCCAACAGTCTCTTCAAGTATTGGCGTAAAATGGTCTTTAGTTAACTATTTCAGAAATAGTCCGACCCGACATCTCAAATTTGGTGTCTTACGTTGAAATGCTGTGTGACCTGAGTTTTTTCGGTCACGGCGGACTGCTCGTTGCCCTGCAGCCAAAACTGGCCAAAACCCAAAAACAGCTTGGTTTTTCTAGGAAGAGTGGTGCGGGTGGAGCGACCCGAACACTTGTCTGGTGCAATCGTTTACCATTGCAATGGCCATTGTTTTACAGCAACATTTTGAAAAACCCTCCGATGCCTTCCGCTTAAATCCGATCAAAGTGGGGACCAAAGTGGGGGCCAGATTTGGCGAGAAACAAGCTGACAGCACTTCAGGCAAAAAACGGCAATGGAAAGCTGTTTGATGGCGCAGGCCTATACTTGCAGAAGCGATCCGCGACATCGGGGCGATGGATATATCGCTACACGCTGCAAGGACGGTCGCGCGAAATGGGACTTGGCCCTTTCCCCGCCGTTACACTGGCGGACGCGCGCAAGCAGCGCGACGGATGGGAAAGCATCCTGAGGTCTGGCAAAGACCCGATGGCAGAAAGAGAGAGGCAGGAAGAGGCGGCGCGGATCGAAGCCAGCCGCGCAGACCCGACTTTCGCTGAAGCCGTACAAACGACTTTTGAAGCCAAGAAGGGCGGACTTCGCGGCGAAGGCAAAGCAGGCAGATGGCTCAGTCCAATTAACCTCTATGTGACGCCTGTGATCGGCCATATGCGCATGAGCGCAATCCACCAGTCCGATATTCACAGGGCGCTGAAACCGATCTGGCGAAAGAAACACCCGACCGCCGAAAAAGCGATCCAGCGCACCAGCATCATCTTCCGGCACATGCGACTGTCCGGCGTTGAATGCGACCCCTTCACCGTCGATATGGCAAAGCACATGCTTGGTGAATATCAGCACAAACCACAGAAGACCCGCGCGTCAGACTGGCGCGACATGCCGGAAATCTTCGCAGCTCTCAATCGGGACGATGCCTCGCACCTTTGCCTGCGTTTCAAAATCCTGACGATGGGGCGATCTGCCGCCGTGCGCGGCGCGCGCTTCGATGAAATTGAAGGCGACGTCTGGCACATCCCGGCAGAGCGGATGAAAGGCCGCGAAGGTGTTGTCCAAGATTTTCGCATCCCGCTGTCGCCAGCGGCACTGGAAGTGATCGAGCGCGCGGAAGCCTGGCGCAGGGGCGGGTTTCTGTTTCCCGGTCAGACGCGGGGCGGCGTTTCGGACGTCGCCATCAACAAGGTTTTCAAAAAGGTGGACCCAAACGGCACCCCGCATGGAGTCCGCACCAGCTTCAGAACGTGGGTTCAGGATACCGACGCAGCGCATTTTGATGTGGCAGAGACAGCTTTGGCGCATATCGTCGGAAACAAGGTAGAACGCGCCTATGCCCGCTCCGATCTGCTGGATCGCCGCCGGATCCTCATGAATGCCTGGTCAGACTTTGTGACTGGTGCGGCAAGTCAGGTTGTGCAATTGCGTAATGCATGAACTCGCAAAATTGGCCCTTTGAAACCGTTGAAATCGCCTGTGACCATTGCGGGCGGTTTGGCCGGTATCACAAGGCGACCTTTCTGGAAGTTGTTGGGGAGCAAATAGAGCTGCCGCAAGCGCTGGAAATCGTGTCACAAGACTGCCCGCATCGCGCAAACGACTTGGACCCGATGCGGAAAGTGTGCAGGCCCTATTATGCGCAGGACTGATGGAAATCGGCTACGCCATCCCAATAATCGCAGACTGCTCCCGCATCTTTTCCAGACGGCCATAAAGACTCCCATACAGAAGGAATAAATCGCGGTCATTGTCCCGCACCGCAGCCCTGCCGAGATGCTTCACAACTCGCCCCAGATCCTCTTCAGAGATCGCAATATAGTTTTTGTCCGGACCGTTAACCTGCGTTTCCATGATTTCCCAAATGCCTTTTCGTCCAAAAAATCTTGTCAGGAGAAAGTTGACTCGGGATTGGTAAACAGTCGGTTAACGCGCCGAACGGTTGCTTAATACTTGTGAATGGAAAACAGCAGACTGTGATAGCCGCGCCGATCAATGGTTGAGATGATGTCTTGATACAGGTCCAAAGCGACAGTCCCGGTTGGGTTCAACGTCTCTTCTTCCAGGCGCTTGATCCACCGCGCAACGTCTTCAAATGGAATGCAGACTTCAGATTTCCTCTTATGAATATTCATTAAAAAATTCTCCCTAAAACAACACCGTCACCAACCTCGAACGCAACGGAGAACTCTTGAAACCAAAGGGAAGAGCCGCGGCCCTCCCCTCATAAATGCTTTGGTATTGAGATTGATAGTTTGATAAATTTAGTGCTGCTCGACGGGATTAATGCTGACAAACTATGCTTAATAAGAAGTTACCGTCGCGAATCCGGTCGCTGCGCTAGAATGGAGGAAAGGCAACGTGTTCTTTTGCAAAGTTGGTCGCGTACTCGCTTGGATTGTCTTTGTGCTATCTGTTTTTGGCATTGTGAGCGGTTTCTTTGTGGCGTTCAGCAGCCCGACGCTGGAAGACAATATGGCAATGTCTCGAAATATCTTGGGGACGGAAACGTCTGGCGAACATATAACCCGATCAACGTATATGCTTCTGGGCGCGCTGGTCTTGGGGATACTTTCGGAAATTGGTTTGAAACTGGCCGCTACTTCGAGCGCCAAGCCCGCGCAGCATCAAGAGCAAGACACCTAAGCGCTACCAAGGAACACACAGCCAATTTCTGCGCTGAGAAATTAGGCGGACGCCTTGCGGTCCGAAGTACACGTATGACTGTTAGCAACTCAAAAAAAATTTAGAGAATAACGCTACTTACCTGCCAGATGCCAACAATGAACGACGCGAGAGACACAACGGCTATCACCAGCGCGGCCACATGGAAAAAATTCACCAACTTGCGTCTTCCAACGGTCTTTGGCCCTTCAACAACGAAGGGATGCGCGTATTTGAACTCATGGGATTGTGCATGCGTTGCCTGCAAATACATGACGACATAACAGAAACCCGCCGTAAGAACCGCAAACCCCGCGCCGCCCGCATACCAGACCAATGACCGAACGACTGACGGCAAATCGATAGCCGAGTCATTTGCTGCGCCAAGGTTTGCTACAAACGCGAGCATGGCCACCGCAGCACCACCGTTCAAAAGCAGTAGCGCTTTAACAGTCGCCTCTGCGAAACCGACCGCAGCTTCATTCATATACCGGATCTGGGAAGACCACTCGTCATGCTTCCCCTTTGCAAGCTCGATTTGTTCCATTCCGCCCTTTCCGCGAGAGGTTTTACACCTCCTTTTTGCACGTTTTGGTGCATTTTTTGCTTTGCATTTTGCACCAATTAGTGCATAATATAGATGTGCAGAGGGGGCGGGATGGTCCCGCCCCGCACAGGAGGAGAAAAAGATGAAACTTCAAATCATCGCCCTCATCCTCCAGATCATCACTGTGGTGGCGCTCGTCGCAAACATTGTCCACCACTGGTGATCGGAGAAGTCAGCCCTGAGCAATCAGGGCTGGCGCTCTCCCTCTATTTAAGGACGTGACCATGAAGGCGCAAGATTTTCTGGACTGGATGGAAAAAGCAGATGCCCGCTATGCAGCGGACATCGTGCGGCATCTGGACTGCGGACGCAATCGCGCGCAAGCCATGAAGAACGCGGCAGAAGAAGGCGAAGACGTACCGGTCAATCGCACCACTGCGCTGGCCATGTCCGCAATTGCCGCTGGCCTTCCGGCCTGGGGCGAGAAAGGAGACTTCGATGAATAGAAGACTGACCTGGCTGTCCATCGGCCTCTCGATCCTGATCCTGATCCTGATCGCGATCAACTTTCAGGTTCAATAAACGTAATATGCCCCCGCCGGATAACCTGCGGGGGCACTGCTTTTTGACGGCTAGACTTCCGGTTTCGCAAGGTTCAATCTTTGATTGATCATGCCAAAACTGCTTGGTAGAGCAACCCTACCACTCATACTAGAAACCGTTGCAGATCTACATCAACTTCGCAACTCAAGTACCTAATTTTTAACTTTTTCTCCCGTCTTCCTGCTTTGCTGCTACGCGGTGTTCATGAACCGATAATCAGTAAAGGACACCAATGCCTCGTTTTCTCCTACTCGTCGCATCCGGCACTCTTTGTGTTGGCTTTGCCATCGCCACTGCTTCTCAATTTTGTGACGGGGGTTTTCTAGCCGGCGCGGGATCGGGCTTTCTCGCTGTGGTCAGTGGATGGGCATTCGGCAGAATATTTCAAAGCAAGGACTAATTGGCGCCCTGGCCCGGACAACCCTGCCCGGTCAGAGTACATACAATCGCGGCCAGCGTGGCGATCTGATCGCTGGCGGCATCCATCCATTCTTCGGTGCGGACCAGATAACGCGCGGCTTCGGCATTGCCTGCGCCAGCTTCCGGCAAAAGCGGTTTGTCCGGCACAGCCAGCACATCGGGCGGCACTTCAATCTTTGGCGCGGTGTCGCCGCAGGAGATCAAAAGCGTGATCGACAGCAGGGCTGCGACAGGTTTCAGGGTCGGTGACATCTGCAAGATCCTTTGTGATTGACCGGAAAGCTTCCGCCAGCTCGCGCGAAAAAGAGTATGAAATCATTGCCTTTTTCATTGGATGGCCTTTCGGATCAGGCGCGCATTGGAACCGTCTACGCATTGCGAGGCACTGTGTAGAATTCAGAAAGCGACTTTCCACCTACCGTTGCCAAACTATTTTATTTCATTTATTGAAATATTTTTCGGAAACTATAACTGTTCAGCGAAAGTGATCTACCAGCCCACTAATCTAGCAAACGGGACTAATTACGATGTCTAAATTTACTTCGATGCAAGCGCTCAAATGGGGCTTCATCTTCCTTAGCGTCAACAGCTTGGTAATTTTCCTGGTTCCTGTGCCAGCCCAGTTTGATCCGACTGCCGAACTCATTCTTGCGCCGATTGCAGGTTTTCCCGTTGGAGCCGCCCTGTATTTTTTTCACCTGTTTCCAGCTGAAGCAACGCGCTACATCAGATATCGCTTGGCGATGCTGCGCGGCTCACAATGGCCCAACGAGGGAACCGCGAAGACTATTCGGACGATGTGGCTATGTGGTGTCATCGGTTCGGGCCTTCTATGTGTGACCTTTATTGATCTCGCCTATGTTACTTTTCCACAGACCTACACGGCTCCGGGCTCCATTTATTCTTATAACGGCCCGCCAGCCTCCCTGCTTCTACCGATGTTTGAGGTCGCTGGTTTTGTGATAGGCGTGAGTGCCTTCTTCCTTTTTAAGGGGCTGGCAACAATCTTCGAGTTTTCGGCCCCCAAAATAAACAAAGCAAAGCCAGTGGTTTCAAGCGCAGCCAGCAATATGAGTTCTTGGTCGGCGAACCAATTTGCGAATTGGAAAAACCATGACTATCGAAAGTGATCTAACCTAGTGCTAAACTAATGTCAGAGTTGACACCCTAAGCCTGTCAGCGTGCAAACGGTGCCCGCCATCAGGCTGATCTGACAAAGCGCGGCATCCATCCATTCTTCGGAGCGGGCCAGATAGCGTGCGACTGCGGCATTGCTTGCGCAAGATGCTGGAAAAAGCGGTTTGTCCGGCACAGCCAGCACAACCAACGGCACAGGCAAGGCCCGTGTCAAACAGATCACGCACGGCGCACGAATCTTATCGGAGTGGATATTGTCACAATCAAGCGCCAGACGCGGAATAGCATCCCCTTGTTTAGTAGTAAAAAATCAATGCTGTGACCGTTTATGTCGAACCAGTCAGTATCGACTTGTGCAGACAACGCCACACGACTGGCCTGCGGGCGGAAATTTGAATTTCAAGCTGGTTGCTCTTAGTCGCAAAGCCCTATCGCCAGCGCCTTGGCCGCAGGTCATCCAGCCGGGCTCGCACCCGCTCATCCAGAATATACAGCTCGATGCCCGCTTCGGTCAGAGGCACCACCTTTTCTTCCTTCGGTTTGCGCCCCCTTGCCATGATCTCAAAACCCTCTCAGATGTGGCTTTCTCTATTCAATTCCGACTTTGCACACAGAAAGGTTCCCCCTCCGGTTTCATGCTTGGGCGGGATTTCTTGAACCCTCCCCCCTCCCTTTTCAGATCAGCGGTTTGCCGGATGCTGCGGATCAATCGGCCAGCCGTCTGCGCCGCGCTCTTCGGAATAGCCGCGCACTTCCAGACGCTGTTTGTTTTGGTCGTGATCATCAGGGCAAAGTGTCTGGAGGTTTTCAGGATCAAAGAACAATTCCAGATCGCCGCGATGCGGGATGATATGGTCAACCGCCAGGTAACAGCGGCGCGGGTTGGTTTGCTTTGCGCCCGATGCCGTAAGCGACCCGACATTGATGATGCCGCGCCGCGCACAAGCCCGACAGACCGGCTCCTTCAGAAGGTGCGCTGGCCGCAACCCACTTCGCCACGCCGCCTTGTTGTAAAGGTGATGGTAGGACTCACTCGCCATGTCATGACCCCGCCGCCAAAGCAAAAGCGCCCGACCGTTTCCGGTGGGCGCTCTTGTAGATGATGCACAAGTGATAAGATGCCGGTGGATTAAGCGTCAACAACTTTCTCATAAGTCTTTGTTTTCATAATTAAATAACCAGTCATTGCGTGTTGAATATCCGTTAACCAAAATCCTGTAGCCAAAGCCTGAATTCAATACAGGATCATCCGCCATGAAACCCGCAATCGCCGTGATCACCGCCGCCGCATTGACGCTCGGAGCGCCAGCAAATGCTGGACCAGACGAGACGACAAGGCATTTGATGAATGAGTATGTGACCTTGCTGGACTGGGGAGTGTACCGCTTGACAAACAGATTGGACAAGATGGACCTCGGATCGTTTTGGGCGACTGCTTCCTACGACTGGGACACCAACCAAATTGAAATAGAACTCATTCAATCCTCCAAAGGCAAAAACTTAGAAAATCACAAGGCCGAATGCCGCCGAGCCATTGGCCTAGTCCGCAACAATGCAGGCTATGATCCCGATGGAAACCTATACCAGAGCATGAAACACAGCATCTACGCAGGGCTGTTCAGCCATACAGGTTTTGTGAACGGTGGCATAACCGAGCAACACACGCGCCTTGCTGACCTCGATAAAAAGATCACCATTGGCACTAGCACCTATTTTAGTGGAGGGGTGCTGCACTGCTCTGCCAAACTCGCTGGCACAAGCGTAAGCTTCACTGAGTAACTGAGGCTAACCCGAAAATGAATAAGGGCGACATCATGAAATCCGCTATTGCATCGATCACCGCTGCCGCTTTGACGCTTGGAACGCCAGTCAGCGCAGGGCCAGACGACATCACCAAACACTTAATGACGGAACCTGCTTCTCTACTTGATTTGGGATTGGTTAGACTCCAGCAACGCTTGCAGGAGTCCCAAAAGGACGGCGACAAATATCATTACTCGACCAACTTTTTTTTTGAGACGAATACCATTGGGGTGTTTGCGGCGCGAGCGCTAGTTTCAGAAACGGATCGCTCAAGAGAAGAAGCCGCGTCTCTCTGCGACGACAAATTGGTTCAATTGCGCCTTGATGGAGGCGTCTGGCCTGCAAGTGGCGAATTAGGAGTCGGAGAATACTCAAGGTGGTCCTCTCTCTTTACCCACATAGGCTATACGACCGGGTCGTCCGAAGTTGGAACGGAAAGCCTGAAGGGGCTAGATAAGAAGTTTCAGATCTCCGTCATTGAATACTTCATGGATGGCGAGGACACCAAGGTACTGAAATGCGTAGGAGCGCTTTTAGGCACTGGCTTTTCAGAACAAGTCCTCGACTATTGACGCCAATTGATCACCCAAAGATCGGGTTGGTGCGGCCTTCACTAAAGGTGATCGCGCGCTGGTTTGCGCGGATGGCTGGCCCCATCATCCGGTCCAGCACCGCGCGCAATGCGGATTGCAGATCCGCGATCAACTTTGCGTTCTTCGTCCAGCCGTGTTGGCGCAGCACATCGGACAAGGTGCCGTCTTCCAGACAAACGATGTCGACCAGCTGCATGGCTGCCCAGGTCCGCCAGGTCGGCTGCCTCTCCGCTATTGCTGTAGGTTGATTTGCCTTGGCCCTTACCGTTTAGTCCTCGGAAGAAAATTCAAGGACCAATCGATGAAAGAACTTCTCTCAGACCATAGTGATTTTGAAAAAACCAAACGCGCCTTTATGGCTTCCTCAGTTGCGTTGATTGTGGTTCAGGCGCTGACGTTTCAATCCGACCACATCGAAGTGTTTAAGCTAAAGCTAGCAGTAGACGCTGAAAAACTGATCTTCGCGGCGCAGGCGGCTTGCCTCTACTTCTTTGTCATTTTTATCTTTCGCGCGGTCCCATTTACCGTCACTGCAATTCAGTCGGACAGGCTCGACACGATTTCACGCAAAGCGAAAGAAATTTCCAAGCTAATATCCATAGAGATAAACGAAGTTACTCAAAAAGAACTGAGGGAGCTAATCGATCAAGTTCGCAGCGGCAGTCCGTTCGCGACTCTTACTGAATCCGAACGGAACCTACTGAACTCCATGACACAGGAGTTTGAGGGTCTGCCTTATCGGCTTGAAACGGGATCTAGAAAAATTGTCCAAGCGGTGATCGATAAAAAGACCCGCTGGGTGAATTGGACTCAGGACGCCGAGTTCGTTGCAGTAAACTTGGTGGCTCCGCTTCTAGTTTTCTTTGTAGCGTTAGTCTTCCCGACAATCGAAAAACTCGCCTATTTGCTTGATTGGCTGTAATGGGAAAGCCACCAATTCCCCGCGCGCGTTGTGACCTAATTGGGTGAGAAGATGAGCTGGTGGAGACACTTCTTCCGTTCCTCGCCTCGCCCACGAAATTCCAACTCACCCAAAGATTAGATTGGTGTGACCCTCGCCATAGGTGATCGCCAGCTGGTTTGCTCGGATGGCTGGCCCCATCATCCGGTCCAGCACCGCTCGCAAAGCGGATTGCAGATAAGACCGCACCAGCCTGCTTTCGCTGGATGGCGGCACCTAAAGAGCGCGCGCCCAATTGGCGATGGAGACTTCGGACGACCAGCAATTTTTGTGCGCGCCGGTTGCACAGTTGGCGACGGTTTCGCGCAGCGCTTCCAACCGGTCGGCCTTCATATAGGCCAGCCGCGCCATCGGGCCATCCAGAAACGCTTGGTGTTTGCTCTCACTCACATTGCGCTTGCGAACCATGCCCAGTTCCAGCAGCGGTTTGATCAACAAGTCTCTCACACGGTCTTTGCCGTCTTTCAGTGCCTGACCTTCCATGTGCCTGCGCTTTTCTCAGCAATCGCGACTTATCCTCAGGCACTGCGCTGTTTTGCAGACCAATCCCCTGCAAAAACGTCCGCGCAAGCCTGTATCTCTTTCTTTTGATTTCTTCTCTTTTCCTTTCAGCGGCGCGGTTTTCGGAAGAAATAAAACTTCCAAAAACGGTTTTATTTCTTCCAGCGGAAGGTTTTGTGTAGCTTGTTTAAGTCCAAGTTCTGCGCGTCAGCCAAAGCATTTTGTGCTTCCATGATACGTTACTGCGTGGCGCTGCCGCAATGGTAATTCTCTTCGGTCTAGTCTTTAATGGCGTTCCCGCGGTCTTCTCTGGCCGCAATGGTTGGCAGCGGACCTGCGCCTGGCAGTCCGCTCTTAAGGTGGGCGCGCTAGCCATTTGGCCGCGACACCTTTTAGCGGATGGTGAAGTCCGGCGTGCTCGAGAAGTTTCGCCCGTTTGAAGGTGCGCACCCAGTCTACGCCGTCGCGCAAATCGACTCTGTCCACACCCATGAAGCTAAAATAGAAGTGGGGACCAAAGTGGGGGCCAAAACCCCACCCATCACGTTTTTTCATTTTTTTCAATGATGTAGTGGTGCGGGTGGAGGGACTTGAACCCCCACGCCTCGCGGCGCCAGAACCTAAATCTGGTGCGTCTACCAATTTCGCCACACCCGCACGTAGCGCGCCTCTTAGCAAAGCTTTTTCAGGGATGCGAGAGGAAAAATATCGCAACGCGCATTTCTTTGCGATTACCCTACCGCAAGAATGGCCTCGACTTCACGCCGATACGCCAACGGGCGGGCCGGAGCACGCTCGGGGCCAGCCTCAAGTTCCGGAAACAGGGCACGCAACTCGGCCTTTGACTCGTCGGGCAAGGACGACATCGCGACCTCACCAGGGTTCAAACTTTCGCTCGGCACCCCATCAGAGAGCAAGATTTCGTGTTGGTCCAGCTGCAGATGAATATAGGTGACAGCGCGCAAACCTTCAGCCACGCGAACTCCCTCGCCGTCCACAAGATGTGCAGCCGCTGCCAGCACCTGCGGCTCACCGCAAATCAACTCGGCCCGCCAGCCACCCAGCAAAATTCGATGCTGAGGCGAAACCATCATGTCCCGCTCCGGCATCATCACACCAAGTGCGCCTTTGCGGATGAGGATAGGCCGGTATTCGGGTCGCGTCCGAAGCACATCTTCTGACACGCTCACATGGCCGACCCAACGCACTGTCTGCGGTCCGCGATCCAGTGTCATGACTTCATCACCGACCTGTATCTCTTCGACCGGCTTTTCTCCACGCTTCATGCGGATACGGGTTCCCGGCGTAAAACATGGCGGTGCTGCGATTGTGCTTTGTTCAACAGCCGACCCACCCGAAGGTCCCTCCTGAGCAGAAATGACGTTGAGCGCGACACCAACCGGTGGGAATTCGTCGACAAACGCCAAGCCCTCGATCGTGCCGTAGGCTGGCGACGAGTTGCGAAAATTCACAGACAGGACCCGATACGTCAGGCCGGTATTGGGGTCCTGCAGCACAAACTCGTATTCGGCTTCGATCCGTGTGTTGTTGGAATAGCTGACGCCATCGAAGGTTTGCGTTCCGTCGAGCCTCTGATTGCCGTCGTTGTCGTCGAAATTGCTGTCACTGCCGCCGTCGCTTACGTGAATTTGCTCCCACGCGCTGGCGTTCAGCGTGATCGTCTCCCCCACAAGGTGAGATCCATCGCCCTGCGTGACTCCATCCAGCTGCTCTCCGCCGGACACCGAAACATGGGACTCGCCAAGAGCCCAAAAACTGTAATTTGCCATGTAAGCTGGACCTGCCCGATCCGCGTAGTTTTGTTATTCCGGAAAGTTTATCACAAATTGGAACAACCTCGCAATCACTCCGCAAGGCCGGCAAGCACTTTCGGCAGTATTTCGGGCAGGTCTTCCGCGATCAGACCGGGCCCGAACGCACGCGCGCATTCCACATGCAACCACGCTGCCGTCTCCGCCGCTGCCATCGGCGCAAATCCCCGCGCCAAAAGCCCCGCGATGAAACCCGCAAGAACATCACCCGAGCCCGCGGTCGCCAACCACGGCGCCGCCCGCTCATAGACCGCCGCATTCACCGAACACCGACCAGAGGGGTCCGCGATCACCGTATCCGCCCCTTTATAAAGAACAACACACCCGGCCCGCGCCGCCGCCTCCCGCGTCGCATCCACCTTGGAATAAGCCGGTCCCTTGGTGGGCACCTCCGCCAACTTCGCGGCAATGTCGGGAAACAACTTGGCAAACTCCCCGCCATGCGGCGTCAGCACGCATTTCTCATGTAGCATCTCAAAAAGCGTTTCCGGCCCCTTTGCAAACGCCGTCAACGCATCCGCATCCAACACCGTCGCACGCTTGGTCGCCAAAGCCACCGGTACCAGCTCCCGCGCCCGCACCAAGCCCATTCCCGGCCCCAGACACAGCGCGTTGATCCGCGCATCGTCCAAAACAGCCGACAGCCGCTCACCATCCGCCACCCGCTTGAGCATCAACGCCGTGATCTGACAGGCCACCTCCTGCTGCGCCGAGGGCGGCACACCGAGCGTCACCAGCCCCGCGCCAACCCGCAACGCCCCCCGCGCCGCCAGCCGCGCCGCGCCGGTTTTGCCGGAGCCTCCGGTGAGGATGAGGGCGTGGCCGTGGGAGAATTTGTGGCTGTCGCTTCGCTTGCAAATAAAACTCGGATGTATCGCGCCAACCTCCTTAACTAAGCTCCTTCTAGCGACACGCCATAGAGCCACGTCATCCCCAACTTCTGGAGCGCAGTTCTTCACCCACAAGTGCCTGCTTTGAGTGTCTTCTAGTCCGATATCCACTACCCGCAACTTTCCACGCCTTTTCGCGCCCTCGCCCAGAATGTGGCCCACTTTTGCGCGATGAAACGAAATCGTAAGGTGGGCCGCGGCAGAAAACCTGTGCCAGACCTCTTCATGCTCAAACTCACACCCGCTGTCGGCACAGACGCCGCTGGGAATGTCTACCGCGACAATTGCTGGTCGCCCGCGTTCGTGCCCGAACTCAACATCAAAACAATCGACCATGTCCTCCATATTCCAGAAGAGGTTGCTAAGTTCCTGCAAGCCGCGCTTCAACCCGGTTCCGAACAACGCGTCGACAAGCACATCGCATTGCCAGCCATCCGAATGGGCGTATTCCTCCAGCGCCTCAACCGCCCCAATCTCCACCCACCGCTCATAATTCCAGCGCGCATCCGGCGGCAACTTCTTGGCATCCCCATAAAGAAACACCTCCACATCCCAGCCGCGCCCCTGCAACAGCCGCGCCACCACAAACCCGTCGCCGCCATTGTTCCCCGGACCGCATAGCACGACCGCTCGCCGCGCCTTTTCTGTGTTGGAACTCTCGGGCTTGCCAGAGTCACCAGCCCTGCCCCGCTCCTCCCCAAGCTCCGGCCACTCCTCGAAAATGGCCTCCACAACACCCCGCCCGGCCCGCTCCATCAACTCCAGACCAGTCACTTCACCCGACTCAATCGCCGCCTGCTCGATGGCGCGCATTTGCGCAGCCGTTAGCAATTCGCTCATTTCCAAATCTTCCCTAAGTTCGATTGAGCGGCTTTCGCCACACTGACAATTTCCTATGACACCAGCCTAATCGGCCCTCCCGGAGTGCACTCGGAAACGCACGACACCAGACCGACACCGGGCAGACGTTGCGACCGCCAATCCTAGTTCGTGACGCTAGCGCATTTTTGATTGACCCGTACGGCGTGCTTTTTCGAGCGTCCGTCACTCAATTTTCGTTTTTTTGGTCAACCTGCGGGCCGTTTCCCAACCCAATATCCTTTACCACCAGCTTGCCAGACCACTCTTTTGCACGACGCCGCGTGTGTCCGCATTTCGCTCTATGAAATGTCACTGTTAGGTCGGCACGAAGGCAAAGCTCAGACATTTCTTCGCCGGTGTCTCCGTTCAATCCGCTTAAAATATCAACCGCCACCAGCCTATTGGACTGCCAATTTCTTTCGTACCGGATGTTATTGAACAGCTCCAAGATTTCCTCCGGCAATGGACGGTCCAATCCGGTTCCAAAAATTGCATCAACAAACACATCAAACTTCTTTTCTGCCAACCTCATGTCTCTATGACCCAGCGGGTATATAGCGTGAAGCTGCTTATACTTTTTATACCAGAGCTCTGCGCATTTGTGAGCTTCTGGTGGCTGTATGGAGGGCGGCCCCAAGAAAAAGACTTCTACATTCAATCCGCGATCGGCAAGCAACTTAGCAATTACAAACCCATAGCCTCCATTGTTGCCTGGGCCGCATAAAACTCCGATCCGTGGTGTCCCAACGGCGCGGCGCAAACGCCAGCGCGCCGCCTTTGCCCGCAAACCAGCTCCATGCGCCATCTTTGGAGTATCCAACTCCGGCCACTCCTCGAAAATGGCCTCCACAACACCCCGCCCGGCACGCTCCATCAACTCCAGACCAGTCACTTCAGCCGACTCAATCGCCGCCTGCTCGATGGCGCGCATTTGCGCAGCCGTTAGCAATTCGCTCATTTCCCGTGCATCCCGCGATTCAATTCAGCGCATTTTCGCGCCACTTTGCCTATTTTTTAATCACACACCCTGAAACCGCCACTGCCCAAGGCCCTGCGTCACCCTATCCAATTGTGACCCACAAATGAAAGTGATCTGTCCGGTTCCAAGAACTCACTTGAGGAGGGGTCTCCATATGAAAAAGATCGAAGCCATCATCAAGCCGTTCAAGCTTGATGAAGTCAAAGAAGCACTCCAGGATTTCGGCATCCAGGGTCTGAGCGTTGTCGAAGTCAAAGGCTTTGGTCGCCAGAAGGGACACACCGAACTGTATCGCGGCGCGGAATACGTCGTGGACTTCCTGCCGAAAGTCAAAATCGAGGTTGTGCTCGAGGACGATCAGGTAGACGGCGCCATCGAAGCCATCGTGGGCGCTGCCAAGACCGACAAGATCGGTGACGGCAAGATCTTTGTCTCCCCGGTGGAGCAAGCCATTCGCATCCGTACCGGTGAATCCGGCCCGGACGCGCTGTAATATCACCCAAAATTCAAAGCAATCAGAAGGACTAAGGGAATGAGCGCAGACGCAGTTCTCCAGCTGATCAAAGACGAAGATGCGGCATATGTCGACATCCGTTTCACCGACACACGCGGCAAGCTGCAGCACGTGACCGTGGACGTGGACCTCGTAGACGAAGACTTCCTCGAAGAAGGCTTTATGTTTGACGGTTCCTCCATCGCGGGCTGGAAATCGATCGAAGCTTCCGACATGAAGCTGATCCCCGACACCGCTTCGGCATATGTTGACCCGTTCTATGCGGAAAAAACCATCTGTCTGCACTGCTCGATCGTTGAGCCTGACACTGGTGAATCCTACGAGCGCGACCCGCGCGGCACCGCAGAAAAAGCCGAAGCCTACCTGAAAGCATCCGGCATCGGTGACGTGGCTTACATGGGCCCGGAAGCAGAATTCTTCCTGTTCGACGACGTGCGCTTCTCCAACACCATCAACAAAGTGTCTTACGAAGTAGACGCGATCGATGGTTCCTGGAACACCGACACCGAATACGAAATGGGCAACATGGGCCACCGCCCTGGTGTCAAAGGCGGCTACTTCCCGGTCAACCCGACCGACGACAGCCACGACCTGCGTTCCGAGATGCTCTCCACCATGAAGCGTCTGGGCATGAAAGTGGACAAGCACCACCACGAGGTTGCCTCCTGTCAGCACGAGCTGGGCCTGATCTTTGACAGCCTGACCAAGCAGGCGGACGAACTGCAGAAGTACAAGTACGTGATCCACAACGTGGCCGCGTCCTACGGGAAATCCGCAACCTTCATGCCCAAGCCGATCTACGGCGACAACGGCACCGGCATGCACGTGAACATGTCGATCTGGAAAGACGGCAAGCCGCTCTTTGCTGGTGACAAATATGCCGACCTGTCTGACGAAGCACTGTACTTCATCGGCGGCATCCTGAAGCACGCGAAAACGCTGAACGCCTTCACCAACCCGTCGACCAACTCCTACAAGCGTCTGATCCCGGGCTTCGAGGCACCTGTTCTGCGCGCCTACTCCGCACGCAACCGCTCGGGCTGTGTCCGTATTCCGTGGACCGAAAGCCCGAAAGCAAAGCGCGTAGAGGCACGTTTCCCGGATCCGTCCGCGAACCCATACCTCGCGTTTGCAGCCCTGCTGATGGCTGGCCTGGACGGCATCAAGAACAAGATCAACCCTGGCGAAGCCATGGACAAGAACCTGTACGATCTGCCTGCCGAAGAACTGGCCGGTATCCCGACTGTATGTGGGTCCCTGCGCGAAGCTCTGGAATGCCTCGAAGCAGACCACGACTTCCTGCTGGCTGGCGACGTGTTCACCAAAGACCAGATCGAGGGCTACATCGAGCTCAAGATGGAAGAGGTCGAAACCTACGAACACACACCGCACCCTGTTGAATTCGGCATGTACTACTCCTGCTAATTCGCAGAACTGGGACAGTGAAAAGAAAGGGCGCTCTCCGGAGCGCCCTTTTGCTTTCGGTGTCCTCTCCACGTAGCAGTTAACAAATTCAATGATCCGCTCTGCCTCTCCCTGCGTAACACTGTTGTTACCCACCGAGAGGCATTTCCATGCGCATTCCCTTTGCCACTGTTTTCTTCCCCACCCTGGCCCTCGCTGCAGTGGTCGCCACCCACGCGCTCTCCGATGTGGATGTGCGATTTGTTGAAGGCGCGCCTAAGGATCGCTTCGAGGTCACAAACTCCGGCGCTTGTGCCCTGACAGCATCTACAGTCGCGCTTGATCTTTCGACATCTCAAGCGGGACTGATTTTTGACGTCACGGGTGCCGGTGCCGGAGTTGAAGTGTTCCAGCCTTTTGAAATCACGGCGGGGAAAGAAGCTTTGAAACGCATCCCGGTTGTTACCGACGGGCAAGACAAGCTTCTTCTGGAAATCGAAACGCTCGAACCCGGAGCAATGGTCAGCTTCACCATCGATGTGGACGACACGATCGGACAGCGCGAAATCACTGTTTCCGGCTCGGAAATCGAAGGGGCATCCGTACATCTTCAACAAGCCGACGCCAAAACGATTGCGACCTTCACACCAAGCGCAACGGCCCGCATCGAAACTGCAGGATGCTGACCTCTTAGCTGTCGATCCCAGCAAAGGGGTCAAAAGCATCTATCACCGGAGCAAACCCAACGTCCGCGGCAAACTCTTGTGTCACGCTGTCCATGACAGCCAAAGTTCGGTCTAGCCGCATGATTGCTGACGGCTCGAGTTGGACATTCTGGCTATCATGCCCTTCGCCGAACAATTTGGTCGAATCCTTGTCCCAATGAATTGGAATGATCCGTTTCGCGCCCGCCTCTTCTGCGAGGGACGTAAAGACATTTTCGAGATAAGACTTACTTTTCCAACCGTTGCCACCAATCCCCATCATGACAACATCCGCTTTGATGCCGTGTTCGGCCACAACCGTTTCAAACGCATTGGAACTTGGCACGATCAAAAGACCTTTGTCTCCCTGCTCCACCAATATCGACACTGCCACGCCTTCCTTCATGCCAAACAGAGACGTCGGCAAAACAATGTCTTCGGGATTGTTCCCCGCGCCGAACTCGGTGATGAACGAACAGAAGTGCTCGGTCCGATAAAGCGTGATTTTGAAACTACCGGCGCCAAAGCTACGCGCGTTCTGTGCTCCGCTATCGAAGTATTCTGACGGTGCCACCCGATCCCAGTCACAATCGTCACAATTGTCTCCGACAAATGTTCTGGCCGCCGCACGCAGGTCCCTGCCGCTTTCATCAGCCAACAAAATCGCACCGTGCCTCGCCGCAACAATCGCGCTGTCCATCGCGTGGTCATAGTGTCCATGTGCCGGAATTATCACTGAAAGACCGCTGTATTGCCGGCTTGCGCATGTGTTGGCCGGCTCGGCCACCGCGTTGATACACTCAAAATCTCGGATACCGAGAGCATCAGAGCCTGCCACGATCTGCTCAAGATCCGGCGCCATGGTGTTGAACAGGCTTCTATGCACCCTCGAAAAATAGCCATCGATCAGAACTTGCGTCCGCCCGTCATCCACCAGAATTGTACTGACACCGGAAAATTTGACGGTGAACCTCTCCTTGTCTTCCGTTACCGGCAATGTGTCCGTCTCAACCCTCTTCCGAAACTCGTTACTGCAGGATGGCAAGACGAGCGCGAGGCCTGCCAGAGCCAACAAACAAGGGATTGCTCTCTTCAAAATCCGGGGCATCAAAATTTCCTAAAGCTGAAATGCACGCTACAATAGCAACCATTGCGGTGTTCTCAAAACGTGGTGGAGGATCACGGATGCGGCACTCACACAGGCGTGAGCGCCGTTGACCCTCTTATCTCTCCGCCAAGCGCAATGACTGGGCTATACTGACTGCGTCCCGGTCACACAGGAGCAGCCCAATGGTCTTCACCCGCCGTACGTTTCTTGCCGCTTCCGGCGCATCGCTTTTGGCATCAGGCGGCATGCATCCGGCTCGAGCCAAGTCTCTTGCGCCTACCCGTACCATGCGCGGAGGCGCGAACAACTACATCCCCAACGCACCAATCGTTAAGCGCATCGGAGGCGGTGGTTTTTGGATGACCGGCTCCGTGCGTCGCGCCGGAGATGGCGCACCACTTGAAAACATCCGAATTCAAATATGGGCCCACACAACGGAAGGCTACGAACGCGACTGGCACAGCCACGGCGCAACCCTGACCGACGCCAAAGGGAACTTCCGCCTTGAAATGCCACAGATCGTGCCGGCCTTTGGACAGGCTCACGGCCACCTCGCTTATGACAGTGGTGATTACAAAACGGTGTTTTTGCGGCCCGTCATGCGCAGTTCCAAAGACACAACTCTGAACGCCGATTTTGTTCTCGAACCGTCCTGATTGCACCGCCCGATGCCTCGCTCTGCCTTGCTTTGGTCGCTGTTCGCGATCGTCTTCGTGACACCACTGGCACTCGCTGGCACATCCCCGTTGCTTGCGTGGAGGAGCGGTATCTACATCGCCGCCAGTTTTGCAGGAATCATCGCTTTCGGCCTTTGCCTCCTGCAACCGCTACTGGCGACCGCAATTCTGTCCGTTAACTCGCCCCAGCAGGCACGACGCTTGCACCGCCTGACTGGCACGGTCGTTTTCTCAGGCGTTCTATTCCACATCTCAGGACTCTGGATCACCAGCCCGCCGGACGTCATCGACGCGTTGCTGCTCCGCTCACCGACGCCGTTTTCAATTTGGGGAGTGCTGGCAACTTGGGCGCTCCTATTAATCGCCTTCCTTGCGGTCGCCCGACGAAAGTTACGATGGCCACCTCAAAGATGGGGACGTGTACATCTCCTGCTTGCCACAATACTCGTGACCGGGGCTATTCTTCATGTCCTGCTTATCGAGGGCACAATGGAGCCGCTTTCCAAATTCCTGCTTTGCCTGCTTCTTTTGGCCGCAACTTTGAACGCAGTAAAAAGAGCCGCCGCGCAAAAAAATCGATTTTTTACATCCACAAAGCCAAAAAGAAGGTAATACTGGGGCAAACCAGCCGGAGTCGCCCATGTTCAAGCCCATCCTTCCAATGCTTACCGTTTGTCTAGCAACCCAGGCATGGGCCGATGGTGATCATGAACCCATCGGAGATGCCGTGAAAGACCTGCCAATCTTTGACGCACACATTCACTACAAACAGCCTGCTTGGTCTGAATACTCCGTCGCATCGGTGATCGAGCTTATGGACAAATCCGGAGTTGCCATGGGGCTGGTGTCCTCCACTCCGGACGAAGGCACCATCATGCTTTGGGAATACGCTCCCAATCGTATTGTTCCGGAACTTCGCCCCTACCACGGCAGCGCTGGCTCCTCGAACTGGGCCAAGGCCGAAGGTATGGCGGACTACCTGGAGAAACGTCTGAATGCCTACCCGCATCAAGGCATCGGCGAATTTCACATTCACCGCCTCGACACGTCCGACGCAAAGCTGTTTAGGCAGATCATCAAAATGGCCCGCAGCCGTGACATATATCTACATGTTCACGCGGGCACAGAGCCGATCCGCTGGCTCAAATCACTCGATCCAAGGGTCAAAATCATCTGGGCCCACGCGGGCCTCGGCACGCCTGCACCCGAAGTCTATGACCTGATGGCGGAATTCCCGGACTTGCTGGCGGACACCTCGCTTCGCGAATACGACATTCTGGATCGGTCCGGAAAACTGGATCTTGATTGGGGCAAGGTGATTTTCGCCTTTCCGGACAGGTTGATGGTTGGCTCTGACACTTGGGTCAACAGCCAGTGGGACAACTACGAAGCCATCATCGCTTCCAACCGGGCGTGGCTGTCCGTGCTGCCCAGAGATATCGCGGAACAGATCGCCTACAAGAACGCCGAACGGGTTTTTGGCCGTACGGTGTCGCGCTCCCTCTTGGGCACACGGTAACTCACCTAAGCCATTTATTGCCAAGTTTGGCGCTCCAATCGGCCAGTTTTGGCGCACAATCGCGCCCTTAACTCATTCCAAATTGTGAAGAATCCCATTCCGGTTTATCGCCAACTCCGGAAACGCGCGCGACTGCGAATGCTTGATTTTCGCGGCATAGCTGGGCTTGATAGCTACAGTTGATCACACGACCGGCCATGCCGGACCGTCGACGTTTCTGCATTTGGCATGTCGGGTTGGCGGTATTTTATTACGACGCACTCGCCAGAAACGACGCGCGTGCCACAAAGGACAGTTAAATGACTGACACAGATACGACCAGCAAATCCAGCGCGATGCAGCGCTTTCTTGCAATGGTCGAAGGCCTCGGCAACCGCCTGCCCCATCCCACAATTCTCTTTATTTGGCTGTGTCTCGGTATCCTCGCGCTGACTGCCATTCTTGCAGCCCTCGGCGTTTCGGTGGAAACCGCAACTGGAACCTATGCGGTCAACAACCTGATCGGCAACGAACCGATCGACCTGCAAAACCCGCGCAACGGTCAGGTGATCGCGTCCTACCCCTCTGGCTGGCAGTATCTCTTCTCCACACTGACACCCAACTTCGTGAACTTTGCTCCCTTTGGCATGGTTGTCGTCATCATGATCGCGATTGGCGTGGCAGAGCATTCCGGCTTGATTGGGGCAACCATTCGCAAATTGGTGGTGTCCGTACCCGCAGCATTGGTGACACCAACTGTGGTGTTTGCAGGGGTTATGGCCAACATCGCGGCCGATGCAGGCTACTTTGTTCTTATCCCCTTGGGAGCTCTGGTCTTTTGGGGGTTGGGTCGCCACCCGCTGGCCGGCCTCGCGGCGGCATTTGCCGGCGTTTCCGGCGGCTTCTCCGCGAACCTGGTCATCACCTCACTTGACCCTCTGCTTGGCGGCTTTACGCAACCTGCCGCGGCGGTCGGTGACAGCATTCTCGGCACCGACTTTGCCGAGACCATGAACATTGCGACGATGAACTACTATTTCCTCGTCGTCTCCACAGCTTTGGTGGTGGTCATTGGCACGATCGTGGTGAACAAAATCGTCGAGCCTCACCTTGGCAGCTACACACCGGACGAAGACGCAGAATTGCCGGAAATGCCGCAAGGCGCGTCTGCGGCAGAGACCCGCGCTCTGCGGCTGGCTGGCCTCTCCGCCCTGCTTTACATTGGCGTGATCGTCTGGACTGCCCTGCCGACGCAAGGCAGCCTGCCACTTCAGGGCGTGTTCTCGACAGCATCACTCGCACCGGACACCATCGCCGCTCTGGAAGCCCGCTACGGCTCTGTCAACATCACCCATGCGCCTCTCTTCCAAACGCATATTCTGGTGTCCATCCTGTTCTTCTTCTTCCTGATCCCGGGGTTTGTTTACGGCCGGGCAGTTGGCGCCTTCAAAACCGGCGCGGACTTTGTCCGCACGATGGAAAAAGCGGCCCTGTCCATGGCTGGTTTCATCGTGATGGTCTTCTTCATGGCGCAGTTCGTGGCTTACTTTAATGCGTCCAACATCGGCGTTGTCATCGCGATGCAAGGCGCCGAGCTTCTGGAAGCCCTGCCCGCCGACAGCACCGGAGGCCGCATTGCGCTGATCCTCTGCTTTGTGATCCTGTCTGGGTTCATCAACCTGTTTATGGGATCTGCTTCAGCCAAATGGGCTATCCTCGCACCGATCTTTGTGCCCGTGATGATGACCGTCGGCATTACCCCTGCTGCGACGCAGATGCTTTATCGCATCGGGGACAGCACCACCAACATCATCACGCCGTTGATGACCTACTTCGCATTTGTCATCACTGTCGGCGCCAAATACCGTCCTGGTTTCGGCATCGGCTCCTTGGTTTCGTTGATGCTGCCCTTCTCGATCAGCTTCATGATCGCATGGACCATCCTCTTCATGCTGTGGGCCTTCGCTGGTCTCCCACTTGGGCCCGATGCAGGCATCTTCTTCGAATTGCCAAAGTAAAAAATTGCACGGGGCGGCCGTTCAGCCTTGGAACAGCTGCCCCAACGCCATCAACTGTTCATTTGAAAACACGTCTCGCCCTTCTGCAAAGTTGCGGGCGTTCATCTCGTAGAATTTGGCATTTGCCAGATTGGCCATTCCGTTATCACGCGTTGCCACAACCTTCGCCGGCACACCTGCAATCACCGAGTTTTCCGGGAAAACCGAGCCCTCAGATACAATGGCGTGCCCGGCAACAATCGAATTCGCGCCGATCTTCGCGCCGTCCATAATTGTCGCGCCAATGCCGATTAGGCACCGGTCACCGATTTCACATCCATGCAAAGTCACACGATGCGTGATCGAACAGTCTTCCCCGACAATCGTCGGTGTGGCCATACCGACATGGATCATTACAAAGTCCTGAATGTTGGTACGCGCACCAATTCGAATTTCAAACACCTCGGCCCGCGTCACAACGTGAGGCCAGACTGACGCCCCTTTGCCTATGTGGACGTTGCCGTAGAGCAGCGCGCTGTCATGCACAAAGGCAGGATCATCCAGTGTCACGTTCTTTCCGATATGTCCCACAACACTCTCCTTTTCGGGACATCAAATCAGAGCTAACCTTAACGTCAATCAATACTGCTGCGCCTCCCGTTACGTCACCGACGCAATGCCGACGTCATACCGACGCTTTGCAGACAGCACGAACGGACCGCTTCAGGCAGGTAAATCCTCACGTCGCAAAACGAACGTATGGATGCCAAAAATGACGGCCTGCGATTTGGGTAAACGCACCAGACTCTGTCGCTCGCTCCGCAGATAGTTGCCCTCAACTTCCTGTTTTCGCGGCGCGTTTTCCCTCCGGGGATGGAAAAGATCCGGCTCCAGATACCAATGCGCGTTCTTGCGCCAAAGAGGCTTTCCCACCCGTATTCCATCGAACAGCCGCTGCACCCTACGGGCAATGTTCGCATCATACTCCGACACAGGAATATGAATATCTATCAGTGGCTTACCTATCTTCTCTTCAAGTGTCCAACTCGCCGGAAAACACAAGACAGCAGCCGTCATCACGTGCTCATCGCCACGTTTTTCAAGTACGCAGAAATCTTGCTGGACAAGTTTGCAAAGGGTCCCAAGGGGGTCATTTTCGTCGACCACAACCCTCCGCCCATCAGGGCGCTTCACAGATGGTCCAACTTGATAATCCGCGCGCGACTCCAATGCGCTCAAGACTGCGTCCAGCAACTCGGCACAAGCCTCCTCCGCACCCGCGGTCACGGCAACCACTTCCTCACGACGTTCCGCCAAAAGCCGTTCCCTTTCAGACATTTGAGCGGCAAAGGCGTCGTCAACCAATACCCAATCGTTCTTATCCATCGGACCGATACCCGGCAACGACACATCGGCCAATGCATCGTATGGGATGGTTTTCTGAAGTATCTCTGTCATGCGCCTTTGGTAGCCGTCAAACACGCTGTCTGCATCCGAAAACGAACTTATGCGCGTCGCAAACAGGCGCGTCACGTGCCGAATCCACGGGTCAATCTGCTTAAAGGGAGGCAGTTATGAACCAACACTTTAGCGACACTCGAAAAATCGATCCCTCACGTGGTGCCCTGCTTGGGGACAACACACCCAACGATGGCAACCGTATCGAAATCGGCCCGACGCGTCTCGCGATAAAAGAATGGGCTGCAGCTGGACTTCAGCAACCCGATCTCCAGGCCATGAGAAAACACCGTTGGAAGCGCCTGACCAAACACATCGTTGATCGTGGCTATGCCGGCCTTCTGATGTTTGATCCGCTGAATATCCGCTACGCCACGGACAGCACCAATATGCAACTGTGGAACACGCACAACCCGTTTCGCGCCGTGCTTCTCTGCGCAGACGGATATATGGTGATCTGGGACTATAAGAACTCTCCATTTTTGAGTGAATTCAATCCATTGGTTCGCGAAGCTCGTTCAGGAGCAGACCTGTTCTATTTCGACCGGGGCGACAAAATTGACGTGGCAGCAGACGTCTTCTCCAACGAAGTCCGAACCCTTCTTGAAGAACACGCAGGAGGCAACAAGCGCTTGGCCGTGGACAAGATTATGCTCCATGGGCTGCGCGCGCTTGAGGCTCAGGGCTTTGAGATCAAGGAAGGTGAAGAGGTCACAGAAAAGGCCCGCGCCGTCAAAGGCCCGGACGAGATTCTTGCCATGCGTTGCGCCCACCACGCATGTGAAACCGCCGTGGCCGAGATGGAAAAATTCACACGGGAAAAGGTACCGTTCGGAAACACCTCGGAGGATGACATCTGGGCTGTCCTACACGCAGAGAATATCCGCCGCGGAGGTGAGTGGATCGAGACCCGCCTCCTCGCGTCCGGACCTCGCACCAATCCATGGTTTCAGGAATGTGGCCCACGCATTGTCCAGAACAACGAAATTGTTGCGTTTGATACTGACCTTGTCGGTTCCTATGGCATCTGTATCGATATCTCCCGTACCTGGTGGGTAGGTGAAGAAAAACCGACCGACGCAATGGTCTATGCAATGCGTCATGCGCACGAACACATCATGACCAATATGGAAATGCTCAAGCCCGGTGTCACGATCCCGGAACTGACTGCCAACGCCCACAAACTCGACGAAAAATTCATGCAGCAAAAATACGGGTGCCTGATGCATGGCGTCGGTCTCTGTGATGAATGGCCATTGGTGTCTTACGCCGATAAGGCAGTTCCCGGCGCGTTCGACTACGCACTTGAACCGGGTATGGTGCTTTGCGTTGAGGCGTTGGTCGGAGAAGTCGGAGGTGATTTTTCTATCAAACTCGAGGATCAGGTCCTGATTACCGAAGACGGATATGAAAATTTGACGTCTTATCCTTTCGACCCACAGCTTATGGGGGAATCCTGAGCCTCGCGCACAGTCACCATGACGTTACCTGACGCGTTGCGCTCTTCACGGTAACGGTTTGGTCACGCACATTGGTGAGCATGGCAGCAAGGAGAGCCAAATGCCCACCAAACGCGTTACCTTTCAAGGCCACGATGGCGGCAAACTTGCGGCCCGGCTGGACATGCCGGACGGTCCGCATCTTGCAACGGCGCTTTTCGCGCATTGCTTCACTTGCTCCAAGGACATTCCTGCGGCGCGACGGATATCTGGGCGTCTCAGCGCCATGGGGATAGCCGTACTTCGGTTTGATTTCACGGGGCTGGGACATTCTGAAGGTGAGTTTTCCAACACCAACTTTTCTTCCAATGTCAGCGACTTACTAGCGGCAGCACAGTTTCTTACTGCTGAAGGCATGCCTCCGACTTTGCTGATTGGACACAGCCTTGGCGGCGCGGCGGTGCTACGCGCTGCAGGCGAAATTGCGTCGGTTAAGGCGGTAACGACACTAGGAACGCCGTTCGACCCCGGTCACGTGACTCACAACTTTGGCGGGGCGCTCGAAACGATCGCCAAGGAAGGTGCCGCCGAGGTCAACCTTGGCGGTCGCCCGTTCACGATCAGGCAGAGTTTTGTGGAAGACGTGAACGCGGCGAACCTTGCTCAGGCGATAGGCGCATTGAAAAAGGCCCTGCTGGTCCTGCACGCCCCGCGAGACGAAATTGTTGGCATAGACAACGCTGGCGAAATCTTCCAAGCCGCGAAACATCCCAAGAGTTTTGTGACCCTCGACGACGCTGATCATCTGATTTCCGACGCGGAGGATGCAGAGTACGCCGCCGAGGTTATTGCTGCTTGGGCAGGTCGCTACCTTGATTTGAAACCGCCAGCTCCGCCGCCAGGCGCTCCGGAGGGAATTGTTCGGGTTTCCGAGGCCGATTCAAAAGGCTTCCTACAGGACGTAAACGCAGGTCCACTTCACCACGCGCTCGCTGACGAGCCATTAGCGTACGGTGGAACAAACCGCGGGATGACCCCATACGGGTTCTTGTCTGCGGGCCTTGGTGCCTGCACGTCGATGACAATTCGAATGTATGCCCGCCGAAAAGGCTGGCCTCTCGACCACGTCTGGGTCGATGTCAGCCACGACAAACTCCACGTGAAAGATGCCGAAGCACCAAATGGCGACAAGGTCGATACGTTCAAACGGGTCATTCACCTTTCGGGCACTCTTTCAGCAGACCAACGAGACAAGCTTGTCGAGATTGCGGACAGATGCCCGGTCCACAAAACTTTGGAACGCACAAGCAAAGTCATCACGACTGTCGCATGATCTAATCATGATACACGCCGTCTGAATACGATCCGTCAGTGCCTTGAAAGCGCACGGTTTTCCCATTCAGCAAGACGTCATAGCAATCCCACAACCCGCTTGGCGGCCATTGGCTGCAATATTGATCGCCCTGTATCTGCCAATACCCCCAACTGTCCGAACCTGCGTTATACAATGTCCTTCCAGAGGCATAGAAAACTTGTGTTGCGGTCTCATAATGTAGCGTGCGGTCGGTTAAAACATCAGCAATTTCCGAGCCTGACAATTGCCGCATATCATTTGCAGCCAGCAGCCCCGGCCACAGCGATGTAACCCCCAAAACAACGGCAATACGTCCCACCTTGCCCCTCCTGCCTTGCTGAACGGATCAACACAGTCTAAACCGCGCGCAACCCCAGCTACACAACACAAGGCCGTGATATGATCCCTCGCTACGCCCGCCCCGACATGGTTGCCGTTTGGTCGCCTGAAACCAAGTTCCGCATCTGGTTCGAGATCGAGGCGCACGCCTGCGACGCACAGGCCAAGCTGGGAGTGATCCCACAGGAAAACGCGGATGCAGTTTGGAAAGCCAAGGATGTCGAATTTGATGTTGCAAGGATCGACGAAATCGAAGCCGTCACCAAACATGACGTCATCGCATTCCTGACGCACCTTGCAGAACACGTGGGTTCGGAAGAAGCGCGCTTTGTACATCAGGGAATGACCTCCTCTGACGTTCTGGACACTTGCCTTAACGTTCAGATGGTCAAGGCCGCGGACATCCTTCTCGAGGGCATGGACAAGGTCCTGGCGGCCCTGAAGAAACGTGCATTCGAGCATAAAGACACCCTGCGTGTTGGTCGTTCACACGGGATCCATGCGGAACCCACAACTATGGGGCTGACCTTCGCGCGTTTCTATGCCGAAATGGATCGCAACAAGAACCGCCTGGAGAAGGCGCGCTGGGAAATCGCAACTGGTGCGGTCTCCGGAGCTGTCGGTACATTCGCGAACATAGACCCTTCGGTTGAAGAACATGTTTGTGAGCAGCTCGGTCTGCGTCCTGAGCCGATCTCAACACAAGTTATCCCGCGCGACCGTCACGCAATGTTCTTTGCCACGCTCGGCGTGATCGCTTCTTCCATCGAAAACATCGCCATCGAGATTCGCCATATGCAGCGAACCGAAGTTCTGGAAGGCGCGGAGTTTTTCTCCATGGGGCAAAAGGGGTCGTCGGCGATGCCGCACAAAAAGAACCCCGTGTTGACCGAAAACCTGACTGGCCTCGCACGTCTGGTTCGAATGGCAGTCATTCCGGCAATGGAAAACGTTGCGCTTTGGCATGAACGTGACATCTCACACAGTTCTGTTGAACGCGGCATCGGCCCAGACGCAACCATCACTCTCGACTTTGCTTTGAACCGCCTGGCCGGTGTGGTCGAAAAAATGCTGATCTTCCCGGAGAACATGCTGGAAAATATGAACAAATTCCCAGGCCTCGTAATGTCTCAGCGGGTTCTGCTGGCGTTGACACAAGCGGGCGTTTCTCGGGAAGACGCTTACTCTATGGTACAACGCAACGCGCTGAAGGTTTGGGAAGAACGCGTAGATTTCCAGGAACAGCTTCTTGCAGATGCCGACGTTGTCAAAGCACTGGGCGAAGATGGCATCAAAGAGAAATTCGACATGGGGTATCATACCAAACACGTCGACACGATTTTCAATCGGGTGTTTGGAGAATAACGCAACACTCTGAAAACAAAAGAAAAGGCCGCAAAAATCGTTGCGGCCTTTTTTGTATCTCCCCGATTAACGCGCCTGTGATTTAGCGTTTACTGTCACTTGTGTTAGCTTGTTAGCAGCCAAAGGGAGAAGAACATGACTTTCAAATCACTGATCATCGCCGCGGCGCTCGCCGCAACGCCTGGCCTCACTTTTGCAATGGGCTGCGGACCGGAACATGATGCATCCGCCTGTGTGGAAGGCACCGTCTGGGATCTGGCCAAACAACGCTGCGTGAACGTATCTTCCAGTTGATCCGACACGCCAACCATGGCGTAATTTGTTTATTCGGCCCGTGATGAAAGTCGCGGGCCTCTCTTTCAGGAGTTAGTTCGATCATGTTGAAAGTCTTTTTGTCCGGCGCACTCGCCCTAACACTGGCCGCCCCCGCATTTGCGGCCGGCGACGCGACCCCGACTGCCCCTAAGCCTGTGAAAGAATGCAAAAACGGTAAAGTCTGGAGCGAGAAGAAGAACCGCTGCACCAAACCGGAAAACGCAAGCCTGACAGACGATCAGCTCTACGATAACGTCCGCGCACTGGCACACAACGAGCGTTTCAATGATGCTCAATCCGTCCTCTCCGCAATGTCGGACCAGAGTGAGGATCGCGTGTTGACCTATTGGGGCTTCACCCATCGGAAACTTGGTGACATTGCTCTTGGCATGACTTTTTACGAACAGGCGATCACCCAGAACCCAAACAATATTCTCGCCCGCTCATATCTTGGCCAAGCCCACGTTGAAGCCGGAAATCTGGCAGCGGCGCGAGCAGAACTGCACGAAATCCGACAACGTGGCGGCGCTGACACCTGGGCGGAAACCTCTCTGGCCGCAGCTTTGCAGTCTGGCGTCACATTTAATTACTAATCGGGACAACTTGTTCAGGGATTCTTTAATCTTGGGTGTTTGATTGCACCCAAGACAAAGGAGAACCCTATGAGCGCGATTCCAATGGCACAAATCACCCCGTCCCCAATGGGCGGCGGAGGATCCAATCTGTCGCGCAAGCAAAAGGCTGCAATCATTGTCCGCTTTCTCTTGAACGAAGGCGCAGACCTCGAACTCACCAACTTGTCCGAGGAAAACCAGTCCGACCTCACCTATCTGATGGGTGAGATGGGATATATCGACCGTGACACCTTGGGCGAGGTTCTTATGGAATTCGCCCACGAACTCGAGTCCATCGGACTCTCCTTCCCGAACGGCATATCCGGCGCACTCAACGTACTTGAAGGCAAAATCAGCCCATTGACCGCGGCCCGCTTGCGTAAAGAAGCTGGCGTGCGCGTCGCAGGCCAACCTTGGCAGCGCATCAAAGGTTTGCCGATCAGCGATCTGGTCGATCTTCTGTCTGCTGAAAGCATCGAAGTTTCGGCAGTTCTGATCTCAAAGCTCGATGTCGACAAAGCCGCGACCTTGCTGAGTCAATTGCCGGGCGACAAGGCCCGCCGAATTACGCACGCGATGTCCATGACCGATCATATTGGTCCGGAGGCGGTTGACCGTATCGGTCTTACGTTGGCTTGCCAGATCGACGACCGTCCACCACGCGCATTCAACGACGGCCCCGACAGCCGTTTGGGCGCCATCCTTAACAACTCCACCATTGCAACCCGTGATGACATTCTGGAATCCTTGGATGAAACGGACGCTGATTTCGCCGCCAAAGTGCGCAAGACAATTTTCACCTATGCACACATCCACAAACGAGTGAAGAAACTCGATGTACCGGCAATTCTACGCGACATTGATCAGGGCGATTTGATCACCGCAATGACATACGCCACCGAGGGAGACCTGGGCAGCACAACAGACTTCTTGTTGGAGAACATCTCAAACCGTCTTGCAGATCAGTTGCGCGAAGGTGTCGAAGAACGCGGCACGGTGAAACTTGCAGAAGCCGAGCCTGCGATGGCCGAAATCACCAAAACCGTGCGCAGCCTGGTCGATTTGGGGGATATCGAGCTGATTATCCCGGACGACGACGAAGGGTAACCTTACTCTACGCGCGCTGCGGCGAGAATTGGGCCACCGTTGGCAACCTGAACAAGAACGACGACCGGTCCCTCTCCTTTGGAGTTGGCTTCAAACTTCAGCGCAGAGCGTCCGTTCCAGCTTTTTGCAACGGTCCACTCGTCAACAATATTGGCATAAGTCAAAGTTTTACCTGCGTTTTCACCGCGCTTGATAGAAACCTTTTCGCTGCCAAGATAGCGAACGATATGAACACGCATGTCCTGCCGCGTTGCGGCCTCCGCCTCAATGCGCAAACGGTTGCCTTTGCGAGAAACACTTAGCTCGACAGTCGGAGCTTTGGCCTTGTGCGCGTTGATCAGTTTCTCAACCTTGGACGGATGCGTGCCGACGACATGATCTTCGCCATTCACAATCATCTGTGGTGTGTAAACGGAACGGTGCCCCGCTGCCTGCGCGTAGAGCTTTTGCCTGTTCGTATAAGCGGGATCAGCAAAGTTGTCTTTCCAGCCGATGTAATCCCAATAGTCTACATGCAAAGCCAGCGCGATGACGTCATCTCGTCCGGCCAATTGGGTACGAAGGTACTCATCCGCCGGCGGACAGCTTGAACATCCTTGGGAGGTATAGAGTTCGACAACCACCGGATTTGTTGTTTGCGCATACACCGCGCCCGACAACACACACCAAACGGTTGCGAAAATAGCTGCCACTCTAGTCATTGTTGGTCCATTCCGTGAACGTATTCCCCAACCCTGTTCTAGGCTGGGAGGCTTCGTAACACCAATCAACGTTTTGCGAGAAACGAGTGAGGTTCCCCTGCTTCCCAAATCCGTTGCCTCTTGAACCCCGTTTCCCGAAGCGCGACACTGCTCTCAGCAGAACCTTCGTCCCAAAGGGAGGCCAACATGCCAATCAATGTCGGACTGGATACCGCCGGTGTCCGCAAAGAGCTTTCAATCAACGGTAAGACCATCGCTTTCTATTCCATCGCAGCGGCGCAAAGCGCTGGTCTCGGCGACTTCTCCCGTTTACCGGCGGCGTTGCGGGTGGTCTTGGAAAACCTTTTGCGCTTTGAAGACGGCGGCTTTTCCGTTTCAACGGAGGACATTGCCGCTTTCGGAATTTGGGCCAAGCAAGGCGGGAGAAACCCGCGTGAAATTGCCTATCGCCCTGCCCGCGTTCTGATGCAAGACTTTACCGGCGTCCCAGCGGTCGTGGACCTTGCCGCCATGCGAGACGGCATTGTTGGTCTCAATGGTTCCGCGTCCAAAATCAACCCGCAGGTACCTGTGGACCTTGTGATCGACCACTCTGTAATGATCGATGAGTTCGGCAACCCACGGGCCTTTCAGATGAATGTTGATCGTGAATACGAACGCAACATGGAGCGCTATACGTTCTTGAAATGGGGGCAATCGGCCTTTGACAACTTTCGTGTCGTTCCACCAGGAACAGGCATCTGCCACCAGGTAAACCTCGAATACTTAGCCCAAACTGTTTGGACAGACGTTGACCAAGATGGGGCAACTGTTGCGTATCCGGACACTTTGGTGGGAACCGACAGTCACACAACAATGGTCAACGGCGCTGCCGTTCTCGGCTGGGGAGTTGGCGGCATCGAAGCCGAGGCCGCCATGCTCGGACAACCCATCTCCATGCTCATTCCGGAAGTCGTTGGCTTCGAATTGACTGGTGCAATGATTGAAGGCACGACGGGTACAGACCTAGTTCTCAAGGTGGTAGAGATGCTGAGGGCCAAAGGCGTCGTTGGCAAATTCGTCGAATTCTTTGGCGACGGATTGGACCGCCTGCCTCTCGCCGACCGGGCGACGATCGCCAACATGGCTCCCGAATACGGGGCGACTTGTGGCTTCTTTCCAATTGATAACGAAACACTGCGCTACCTGCACAATACCGGCCGCGACGATGACCGGATCGCGCTTGTTGAAGCCTATGCAAAAGAAAACGGTCTCTGGCGTGATGCAGGCTATGCGCCGATTTACACAGACACTCTGCATCTGGATATGAGCACGATCGTTCCCGCGATTTCAGGGCCAAAGCGCCCGCAGGACTTTGTGGCACTCAGTGATGGAAAATCTGCCTTCCGACGAGAGATGACAGAGACTTTCGAACGCCCTATGGGCAAGCGAGTGGCCGTTTCAGGCGAAGACTACACACTGGAAAGCGGAAAGGTTGTGATCGCGTCCATCACCTCCTGCACCAACACCTCAAATCCTTACGTGATGATCGGAGCGGGGCTGGTGGCACGAAAGGCAAATGAACTCGGCCTTACCCGCAAACCTTGGGTGAAAACCTCGCTCGCGCCCGGCTCTCAGGTAGTCTCTGCCTATCTTGAGGCGGCCGGGTTGCAGGACGATCTTGATGCTATCGGTTTCAACCTAGTTGGATATGGCTGTACCACCTGTATCGGTAATTCCGGCCCACTCCAGAAAGAGATCAGTGAAGCGATTGCCGAAGGCGATCTGGTTGCCACGTCGGTTCTGTCAGGCAATCGAAACTTCGAAGGCCGCATCTCACCCGATGTCCGCGCAAACTACCTGGCCTCGCCGCCACTTGTTGTTGCATATGCGCTAGCAGGGACTATGGACATTGACCTGACTGCAGAGCCACTCGGCAAAGACAACAGCGGTAACGACGTCTATTTGAAAGACATCTGGCCCGATGCTCGGGAAGTCGCTGAACTGGTTGAAAAGACCGTCACCCGCGATGCATTTCAGAGCAAATATGCGGATGTTTTCAAAGGCGATGAGAAGTGGCGCGGCGTAAAAGTGCCCGATCAGGAAACCTACGACTGGCCTGCGGCATCAACCTATATTCAGAACCCACCCTATTTTCAGGGTATGGGACCAGAACCGGGACAAATCGAAAATGTTGATGGTGCAAGGATTTTGCTGATGTTGGGCGACATGATAACAACGGACCACATCTCTCCAGCAGGGTCGTTCTCGCAATCGTCGCCGGCTGGTCAGTACCTTATTGACCGACAAGTCGCACCGCGCGACTTCAATTCCTACGGATCCCGCCGTGGAAATCATGAGATCATGATGCGCGGCACCTTTGCCAATATCCGCATTAAGAATGAAATGCTGGACGGGGTTGAAGGCGGCTATACCAAAGGTCCGGATGGCGTGAAGACTTCGGTATATGAGGCTGCTATGGCCTATCAGGCGCAGGGCATTCCATTGGTGGTATTCGGCGGTGCGCAATACGGCGCAGGTTCGTCCCGGGATTGGGCCGCAAAAGGCACCGCACTTCTCGGCGTTAAAGCAGTTATTGCCGAAAGTTTCGAACGCATACACCGATCAAACCTCGTTGGCATGGGAGTGATCCCGTTTGAGTTCACCAACGGTGACACTCGCAATTCGCTTGACCTCAAAGGCGACGAAACTGTCAGCATCTCGGGGCTGGACAGCGTCAAACCGCTGCAAGAAGTGCCATGCGATATCACCTATGCTAACGGGGAAACGCGAACGATCACTCTAAAATGCCGGATCGATACTGCGCCAGAAATCGAATACGTCGAACATGGCGGCGTCTTGCACTATGTGCTCCGGAACCTCGCAAAAGTATGATCCCACCGAGCGCTGTATGAAATGAAAGGCCTGAGCAGATCAATTCCGGGCCTTTATCCCGAGAGTTTTTGCGCGATCTGCTGAAACAAGCACAGAGTTTCCAGTGTCCGCATAGGACCGTCAGTCGTGTAGTCCGGATAGGCCGCATTCATAGCGATCACCACCTCTCGGGCCGGATTTACATAAAGGAACTGACCATAGATTCCGATTGCGCTGAAGTCGCCGCCATCCCGGCGCATCGGTATCCACCATTGGTTTTTGTACCCGTATTCGCTTTCTGCATAGGGTGGCCCAACGCCTGGAAAGAGCGGTTTCCGATCGGGTTCAGCCATGGACGTGATCCAGCCTGCCGGTACGATTTGTGAACCATCAAGCGCCCGGCCGGCGTCGAGCACCATTTGTCCAACCCGCGCAAGATCGCGAAGGGTCATGAACATCCCACCAAATACAACCGGTTCACCAACTCGATCGGCAAGGATATGCAGATCACCCTCTGCGCCAAGTTTGGACCAGAGGCGGGTCCGCAAAAAGTCCTGGATGCGTTCACCGGTTGCGCGACGCAAAACCCATCCAAGCACGTGCGTTTCAATGCTCGCATACTGGTTGAAAGTGCCCGGTTGGCGTTGTCGCTTCATTTCGCAGGCGAAATCGTCCTGTGATCCGATCTGGAAGCTGACCACGGACCGCACAACTTCGCTGTCTGGATCATCGTAGACCTCGCGCCAGCGAATACCCGACAGCATATCAAGCACTTGTTGAATAGAGACACCTTGATAGCCAGTTCCTAGTAGTTCGGGCACGTAGTCCGTCACTGGAGCATTCAAGTCGGATAACGCACCTTCCCCATGTGCTATCCCGACAAGAAGGGCTGTTATTGCCTTGCTAACTGACCAAAGGATTGCCGGATCGTTCTGGTTGCGCCCGCGCCCGTATGCTTCGTGCACGAGATGGCCTCTATGCAAGATTGCAAACCCGCTGGTCCGCATGGCCTCGAGATGCGCGGCAGTCTCAACCGACCGCCTACCAACGTAAAAAATTGTGGGTAATGACGACTTTTCTCCAACGTTAAGGGCGAGCGTGTTTTTCGGTTTCGGCACCGTCAAAGAAGGCCATGTCTTCCACATAGAACGGAAATTCAGATCGATGTCGTTTGGGTCGAAAATATCCTCCCAACGCTTCTTCGCTTCCGCCTGTGTCAACATTTCAACCTCCGGCCTTGCCCTATGGTCCGAAAGAGCGGCCGCGGGGCTTCACTGTTTTTGAAGGCTATCCATCGCCGGACGCAGCCGTTCTTCGATCTCGCGCTGGGTGACTGGTCCCGCGATACGTTCAACGACGTTGCCGTCACCGTCGATCAAGTATGTCTCGGGGACACCATAAACACCCCAATTGAGCGCCATCCGCCCCGTGGTGTCCGCACCGCCTTTGGCATAAGGATCACCCAACTCGGCGAGAAATCGCACCGCATTGGTCGCGGGGTCTTTGTAATTCACGCCGATGATCTCAATGCCCTCGGCCTGAAGCGCCATCAGGTTAGGATGCTCCACACGACAAGGACCACACCAGCTCGCCCAGAAATTAACGAGTTTCATTTCGCCGGAGCGAAGGTCGGCGTCGGTCACCATTTGCATATCGGAAAACTGGGACACCTGAACGGCGGGCGCCTGACGTCCAACAAGCGCGCTGGGGAGCTCATCCGGATTGTCGCGGTTCATACCCAACAAAAAAAGCAGCGCCAATCCACCGAACAAAATCGGTGGCAGAAGCATCAAAAAGGAAACGCCTTTCTTCTTAGGAGCTTCACCGTTCGCATTATCCGTCATTGCGTCGTGCCTCCGCTGCTTCAAGTTCCAATTGAGCCCTGCGGGCGGACCGCAAACTGCCAATCACCAGCGAAACCACCAGAATGATCGCCACTCCATATGCCGACAAAACCTCGGCTGCGTATTTTCCAAGATCTGGCATTATCCCAAACGCTCCCGAGCCAAGAGCGCCGACGTGCGGCGCTTGTGGATTTCTGTACGTGTGCGCAAGAAAACCAACGCCACAAACAAGAGGACAAACCCGAAGATGCACAACAGCAGCGGGTAGAAAAAGATATTGGACACTTTCTCCTCGGTGTCCGTGCCGGTGACCGCTCCGGCACGCATAACGGAAGCGCCCTGATGCAGACCCTGGTTCCAGAAGTTCACAGCATACCGACTCAACAGGGCGAAAACCGATCCGACAATACAAAGCACGGACGTCAGGTCTGCCGCCGTGTCAGGGTTATCAATAGCTTCCCACAAGGCCAGATAGCCAAGATAAAAAAGGAAAAGGATCAGAAAAGACGTGAGGCGCGGATCCCAAACCCACCAGGTGCCCCACATCGGTTGCCCCCAAACCGCACCTGTGAAAAGGGCGATCAAAGTCATCACAACTCCCACAGTCGCGGCGCCCTTAGCAGCGAGAACCGAGACGTGATGACGCCGGATCAACCAGACCAGCGATGCTACGAGCATCATTACCCAGATGTTGATAGCCATCATCGCAGAGGGCACGTGCAGATAAATAATCTTAACGGTTGACCCCTGCCTGAAATCATCCGGTGTGAAGAAAAACCCCCAGACCAGCCCAACAAACAGACATATGCCTGCAAGCGCGGAGGCCCAGGGCACAACGACGCCAGCAGTTTTGCTGAACTTCACCGGATTGGCATATTCCCAGATCGAATTCATGGCTTTGTCCTAGCTGGCTTTTCTAAGGGTTGCATCTCACATCGCCGAGAGCGCACACCGAAACTTTGACATGGATTAAACAATAGCGCTCTACCGTAGATTTATCCGCAAAACCAACGCGCTGGCAAAGGGCAAAAGCGCGATTACTCCAAAGGTAATGCCCGCAAGCATCAGGAGCGGTGTCGTCGTAGCCTGCCCTTCGGCGCCACGGCGCGCCAATTCCGCTCCAAAGATAAGCGTTGGAACGTAGAGTGGCAGTACGAGCAAGGAAAGCAACAAGCCACCCCGCTTGATCCCAACGGTCAGTGCAGCGCCGAAAGTGCCTACGACACTTAAAGCAGGGGTCCCGATCAAAAGGGAAAAAACCAACCAGAGATACCCGTCGACAGGGAGGTTGAGCAGCAACCCAAACAGTGGCGCAGCGACAACCAGCGGCAAACCGGTCGTAAGCCAATGTGCCAGCGACTTAATAGCAACAACACCTTCAAGCGGCAGCGGTGACGTCGCCACCAGATCCAAGGTTCCGTCCTCCCAATCCAAAGCCAGAATTCGGTCCAGAGACAAAAGACACGCGAGCAAGGCGCCGAGCCACAAAATACCGGGAGCAATACGGGAAAGCAGTCCACTTTCCGGGCCAACTGAAAACGGGACAAGTATCACAACTATGAGAAAAAATGCGAGACCCAAGCCAAACCCGCCGCCAGCGCGCACGGCCAATCTTAAGTCACGGGCCAAAAGAGCGATCATAGGAAACTCTCGTCAAATCCGGAGGGGTCCGCGTATTGACCCGTGGCTTTGAAAACACCCACGTCCAACACATCACCTTCCAAACCCAAGTCAATATGCGTCGCGATCAACGCGCTGCCTCCACCTGAAAGGTGGTCTCGAACAGCATCTGCAAACCGGCTGACAGACTGTTTATCCAGAGAGACGGTAGGTTCATCCAGAATCCAGATCGGGCGGCCTGTCACCAGTAGTCGAGCCAAACCCAAACGCCGCTTTTGTCCGGCTGACAGAGTGCCCGCGAGGCGCGGCATTAGCTCTATCAAATCAAAGGCCTGTACAGCGTTATCAATCTCGACTTGCCCAAAAACCGACGCCCAGAATCTAAGGTTCTCCTCCACGGACAACATGGCCTTCAATCCGTCGCTGTGCGCAGCATAGGCGATGCTTTCTTCAGGCGCATCTACACGCCCCGTCATCGGCGGCTGAAGCCCAGCGACAGTCCGCAGCATGGTGGTTTTGCCGATGCCGTTTGGGCCACGCAGTATCAAGGCTCGTCCCGGCGTCAGAGTGAAATTCACGCCTTCAAGAACGGCAATTCCGCCGCGAGACACAGTCAAGTCTTTGACAGTCAAAGTCATATAATCGGCTTAGCCCATACCTGCGCGCGACAAAAGCAAAAAGCCGGTTTCGGGCATTTGGTCGCGCCATGTTGTAACGCGCTGAAAATACGGGGAAACCGGTCATCTGCAAAGGGTCTGCAAAACGTCGGTATTACGTCGGTGCCTTATCCGCATCCGGTGATCTTGAATTTGAGCAATTATGCTTGGGAAATTTCCGGGATCAGTCCGCGTGACGCGTCACACCGGCAGCACAACGGCTGCGACGCGACGCCCTTCGCTAACCAGCACATTGTAGGTGCGACACGCAGAGGGAGAAGCCATGGGCTCCACGCCGATACCGGCTTCTTCAAGAGCAGTTCGGAACTGCGCATCCACCGGTGTCATGTTCTCACCAGTGCCCATCAGGACAAAATCCACTTCATCCTGCAAAGCCAAAACAGCGGACACATCCTCGTAGCCTGCCCAACTCCTTGCGCCGGTGGCAGTGATAATCGCAGCGCCTTTTATGACTTCACCGTTGATACGGAAAAATCCCGGACCGTAGCCGTCTATTGGAACGGCGTCCGAATATGTCACTTCAGTGATCTGCATTTTTCAGGCTCCGGAGCAAAGAAAAAGGGCGGCCCCTTTCGACGCCGCCCTCTTTATAGAATGTCTGCCTCAGGCGTCCACATTCGCGAACTGGTTACCCGAGGTATTGTCGGGTTTGGACCAATCGCGTTTCACGCCAAGCTTCAACAGCACGGCAGAAGCGATGAAGATCGACGAATACGTACCAACGATCACACCCCAGATCATGGCGAAAACAAAACCGCGGATCACATCCCCGCCCAGCACGAAGAGCGAAATCAGAGCCAAAAGCGTGGTGACAGAAGTCATCACTGTCCGGCTCAGCGTTTCGTTGATCGAGAGGTTCATTACCTCCTTCAGATCCATTTTCTTGTACTTGCGCAGGTTCTCCCGCACGCGGTCGAACACAACCACCGTATCGTTCAGCGAATAGCCGACAATCGTCAGAAGGGCTGCGATGATGGCGAGGTCGAACTTGATTTGCAGTTCGGAAAAAACGCCGATTGTCAGTACAACGTCGTGCACAAGCGCAGCCACCGCACCTAGCGCAAACTGCCATTCGAACCGAAGCCAGATGTAGATCAGAACCGCGCCGATCGCCAAGGCAACCGCAATGATTGCGGTCTGGATCAACTCGCCGGAAACCTTCGGACCGACCGATTCAACAGACACAAAGGTAATATCAGGCGCAACAGTCTTCAGCGCTTCTTCAGCCTTACGGATGAGGTCAGCCGTGACCGCTTCTTCGCCTTCCTGTGCCTGGATCTTGATCTGGGCTACATGTTGGTTCGCGTCAAACAGCGGGTCGTTCACCTCAACAATGGTTACGTCGCCCAACTCAAGAGTTGCCAGCGCATCACGATAGTCGGACACAACGACTTCCTGCTGGCTTTCGGTCCGGATCGTGGTTCCACCGGTAAAGTCGATGCCTAGGTTCAGGCCAACCACAAAAAAGCTGACCATGGCCGCAACCATCAGCGCACCGGAGATGCCAAGCCAGAGGAAGGGACGGGAGAAGAAATCCCAGTTGGTCTCTTTTGGAACGAGTCTCAAACGCATGGGATCAAACCTCCAGCTTCTTGGGTCGGCGGCGTTCAAACCATATGACAATCATCAGACGGGTCACAAAGATCGCAGTGAAGACGGAGGTCATGATGCCCAGCCCCAAGGTGATCGCAAACCCCCGCACTGGTCCAGAGCCCACGGCAAATAGGATGACGGCAGTGATGAATGTGGTGATGTTGGCATCCAGAATGGCGGACAACGCCTTCTCGTAGCCGAGATCGATCGCCCTTGCCGGCCCCTTGGAAGTCTTGAGCTCTTCGCGGATACGTTCAAACACAAGCACGTTGGCGTCCACGGCCATACCGATTGTCAAAACGATACCAGCAATACCCGGCAAGGTTAGAGTCGCGCCAATCAGACTGAGCAGGCCAAAGATAAGGCCGACGTTGATCACAAGCGCGATATTGGCGAAAAGACCAAACGTGCCGTAGCTCAGGAACATGAAAACCAGAACTGCGACGAAGGCCACGATACAAGCGATGCGGCCTGCCTCGATGCTGTCCTGACCAAGTTCCGGGCCGATGGTCCGCTCTTCCAGAAACTCGAGGCCGGCGGGCAAAGCACCCGCCCGCAGCAAAACGGCAAGGTTCGTGGTTTCTTCAACGGTGAAACGCCCGGTAATGATGCCCGAGCCGCCGGGGATGTGGCTTTGGATAACAGGCGCAGACACAACCTCACCGTCAAGCGTGATGGCGAATGGGCTACCGATGTTGTCCGCCGTATAGTCGCCAAACTTGCGCGCGCCTGAGGCGTTGAATCGGAAACTCACTGCCGGACGCCCGTTTTGGTCAAAGCTGGGCTGCGCATCCACCAGATCTTCGCCGGTAACAACCGGTGCGCTCTCGATGGTGTAGTAAAGCCCTTCTTCATCAAGAGACGGCAGGATTTCGTTTCCTGCACCGGCAGATGCGTCCGGGTTGGAGCCTCGGCCCACCACAGGGTTGAACGTTAGTTGAGCAGTCGTACCAATGATGTCCTTGAGTTCGGAAGCCGAACCGATGCCGGGAACCTGAATCAGAATTCGGTCGCTGCCCTGACGCTGGATCGTGGGCTCGCGGGTGCCGACCTCATCGATCCGTCGGCGTACGATTTCCAGCGCCTGTTGAACGGTGCGCTCATCTGTGGCGAGTTTCTCCGCATCCGACAGACGCACGACGATCACGTCACCATCGGTCGAAACCTGTATGTCCGTCGCCCCTGCCCCGGTCAGTGAAACCACCGGACGCGCAAGACCACGCACCAGAGTTGCCGCTTCCTGAATGGCTTCCGGCTTGGAAATTTTCACGCGCAGTTCGTCTACAGGGCTTGGCTGCAGACGGATGGTCCCGATCGTCGCGCGTTCTTCACGCAGCAGATCGCGCACTTCAGGCCACATTGCCTTGATCCGCGTTTCGTACACGTCTTCGACTTGGACTTCGGCCAGCAAATGTGCGCCGCCGCGCAGGTCAAGACCGAGGTTTACGAGGCTGGAGGGCATCCAGCTTGGCCACCCTGCGGCAAGCTCCTCAAGGCCATTGCCTGAAAACCCTGCTTCCAAGTCAGCGACGGCGTCGTTGTGGGCCTCGACCCGTGGATAAAAGGCATTTGGCAGGGCAAGAAGCAGGCCCACCACACAGGTGAGCAGGATCAATACCCGTTTCCAGCCGTCGATTTGCAGCATAAGCGCAGCCCCCGGTCAGATCGTGAGGTCAGTTATTTTTTGTTCAGCCGTTCGCCGGTTCGGTTTTGGACAGAACCTGGGCGATTGTCGATTTCACAACGCGCACTTTGACGCCTTCGGAGATCTCGACTTCGACTTCGTTGTCTTCTTTGACCTTCACCACTTTGCCGATCAGACCGCCCTGAGTCACAACCTGATCACCACGACGCAGCGCGTCCACCATCGCCTGATGTTCTTTGACCTTCTTCTGCTGCGGGCGGATCAGCAGGAAATACATGATGGCGAAGATCAGGATGAGCGGCAGAAACTGGCCGAATGCTTCCATGGTGTGGCGTCCTTTGTCTGTTGGCGGGTCTCTCCCGCAAAGTCGCAGGGAACCTATGGGGGAAAGGCGTCACTTGCAAGGCGTCAAACCGCTTGACTAACGCGTTGTAGCGCTTCATGGCCTGCCCAGCGTTCCGAAATCGACTTCTGGTTACGATTACCCAAGAAATCGGTCATAAGCAGGGACGTGAACCGATTCACTTTTTGCATGAAGGACAAGACCAATGCACGACATTAAAGCGATCCGCGAGAACCCGGCCGCTTTCGACGCCGCCCTGACCCGCCGTGGGGATGAGGCCGTCTCGTCGTCCCTGTTGGCCTTGGACGAAGAACGCCGTGCCAAAATTGCGGCCGCTGAGGCTGCGCAAGCCGCCCAGAAGGCCGCCGCCAAAGAGGTGGGGGCAGCAAAGGCCAAAGGCGATGAGGCCGAGTTTGAACGGCTGCGCGCCCTGGTGGGCGAGAAGAAAGCCGAAGTTGCGGCCATGCAGAACGAGGCAAAAGAACTGGACGCCAAGCTGACTGATGCTTTGGCCCGCATCGCCAACCTGCCGGCCGACGATGTGCCTCAGGGAGCGGATGAAGACGACAATGTCGAAGTCAACCGCTGGGGCACCGCGCGGGAAATGGATTTCGACCCTGTCGAGCATTTTGAAATCAAGGGCGTGGCCGCGGCCATGGACTTTGAAACTGCGGCCAAAATTTCCGGCGCGCGGTTTGTGATGCTCAAAGGGGCGGTCGCACGCGTCCACCGCGCTCTGGCCCAGTTCATGATCGACACCCACGTGGACGAAAACGGGCTGACCGAAGTCAACTCTCCGGTGCTGGTGCGCGACGAGGCCATGTACGGAACGGATAAGCTGCCAAAATTTGGTGAGGACAGCTATCAGACAACGAACGGATGGTGGCTGGTGCCAACGTCCGAAGTACCGCTGACCTATAGCGTTGCGGGCGACATTCTTGAGGAAAGCGCCCTGCCGATCCGCATGACCGCGCACACTCTGTGTTTCCGTTCCGAAGCCGGCAGCGCCGGCAAAGACACCTCCGGTATGCTGCGTCAGCACCAGTTCGAGAAAGTCGAAATGGTCTCGGTCGTGCATCCGGATGAAAGCGACAACGAGCAAAAACGCATGTTGCGCTGTGCGGAGGACCTGTTGGAGCGGTTGGGTATCCCGTATCGCACCGTCGTGCTCTGCACAGGCGATATGGGCTTCGGCGCGCGCCGCACCTTTGACATCGAGGCGTGGATTCCGGGACAGAACACCTATCGTGAGATCAGCTCGGTCTCAACCACAGGGGCATTCCAAGCTCGCAGGATGAACGCACGCTTCCGCCCCGCCGATGGTGGCAAGCCTGCCTATGTGCACACATTGAATGGCTCTGGCCTCGCGGTAGGTCGGTGCCTGATCGCCGTTCTGGAAAACGGCCAGAATGCTGATGGCTCGGTCACTTTGCCAGAGGTGCTTGCGCCCTATCTTGGCGGCAAAACCACGCTGAATGCCGAGGGCGTTTTGGTCTAAGCCGACCAATCAGACAAAACAGAAAGCGCGGCAGCAGAAATGCAGGCCGCGTTTTTTTTGTGGCCCGAGAAGCTCTCGAAGTCTTTCGAGGCTTCATGGCGAAAACGGGCTGCTCCGCTCCCTTTCCTCCGTCGGTTCACCACGCTAGCCTGCCCGCACTCAAAGCAGAGACTCAGGAGCCTCCCATGCACATCGAACCCTTCGGCGTCGAAATCTGGATGAATGAATGGGAAACCAAGTGTGACTGGAACCTTGCGGAGACCTGTGTAGAAAGCCTGACCATCGGTGAGTTGCTGTCGCTTGCGGGTAAGAACGATACCGATTTGTCCGACCTACTGCCGATGAAGATGACCTACGGCGCTATCGAAGGTTCGGATCGCCTGCGCAGCGCGATCTCTGCGCTATACGACACGCAAGCTCCGGAGAATGTCATTGTCACTCACGGCACGATCGGGGCGAATATGTTGGTGCACAAAGCACTGGTCGAAAGAGACGACCGTGTCGTAGCGGTCGTACCGACCTATCAACAGCACTATTCCATCCCTTCCAGTATCGGGGCAGATGTTCTGCAGCTCAAACTGCGCGAGGAAGACGGTTTCTTGCCCGATCTGGACGCGCTTCGTGCATTGGTGACGCCGGAAACCAAACTGATCGCACTCAACAATCCGAACAACCCAACCGGCGCTCTCATGGATCGGGGCATGCTTGAACAGATCGCGGACATTGCCCGCGAAGCAGGAGCATGGATTCTCTGTGACGAGGTTTATCGCGGAACGGATCAGTTCGGTGACGGCATGACCGTATCGATTGCAGACGTCTATGAGAAAGGCATCAGCACTGCCGGCATGTCGAAAGCCTATTCGCTGGCAGGTCTGCGTCTGGGCTGGATTGCCGCACCGACCGAAGTGATCGAAGCCGTCTCTATCCACCGCGACTATGACACGATCTCGGTGGGCATGATCGACGACCATTTCGCAGCGCTGGCCTTGGAAAATCGCGACAAAGTGTTGGGCCGCTCACAGGCCATCACACGTGGCAATCTCGCCATTTTGGAAAAATGGGTAGAGAACGAGCCCCAAATCGATTGGGTCAAACCCAAATCCGGAACGACAGCTCTGCTGAAGTACGATTTTCCGATGTCCTCACGCGATTTCTGCGTCGCTCTTCTTCGGGAAACCGGCGTGATGTTCACGCCCGGCAGCGCGCTGAATATGGAAGGCTACGTGCGGATCGGATACGCCAACACGCCGTCCATTTTGCGGGAAGGTCTGTCCCGCGTCTCCAGATTTCTCAAAGAATTCTAGAGCCGCGCACTCACTTCAACCGCTCATTCCGCCGGTACGGCACCGCTGGGAGCAGCTTTGGGAAACGGCACCAGACGTTCCTGCTCCTCATCCCAGAGCTTGAGTGAGAATGATCGGATTGCCTCGGGCCATTCAATAGTCGGCAGATCAAACTCTTCGCGGATCATCTGGTGGCACTTGCGCAAATTGTAGTGCGGGATACGGGCATTGAAGTGGTGGATGTCGTGATAGGCAATGTTGGCGGATGCCAAATCCATCCACCAGCCGAGATCCAGTGCAGACGACCCCTGAAGCGCGGCCAAACGCGGGTCAAGATCCGGTCTCCGATCCCAGTAGGTGTCTTCAAAATTGTGCTGCAGATAGACCATGAACACGCCAACCATGCCACCAAACAAGGATGCAACGAACCAGATCAGCACGCCATTCCAACCTGACAGTGCGTAAATTGCCGCCATGTAGCAAAGGATGGCCACGTTATGAACCAACACCGAGCGCCACATGGTGTGGGCGTTCTTGGGCCAGCGATACCGAATGAAATAGGTAAACAGGCTGCCTGCCGGAATCAGAATGAACGGATTGCGGTACGCACGGTACTGCAGTCTCTCCCAAAACCCTGCCTCGTTCCACTCCCGGACGGTCATCGTATGGATTTCACCGGTATCGCGATGATCCAGATTGCCCAGATGCGAATGGTGCATGTTGTGATTGTGACGCATCGCGGCATAGGGCGCGAATGTCACAACCGAGAGAGCCTCTCCGGCCCAATCATTATGCTTGCGCGACTTGAACAACGATGCGTGGCCGGTGTCGTGCTGCAACACGTAAAGTCGGACCGCCGAAAGACCGTTTAACACCATCATCGGTACGAGAACCCACCACGTCTGCTGGTTCGCAATCGCCAGATACAGCGTCAGGAAGTAAAAGGCGAAAGTTCCGAAAAAGCTGAGCGCGCCAAGGCGGTCGTCTTGCACCGTGTAGTCTTTCAGGCGTTCGCGAATGTCCATCGCCAACCTCATTTAGTTCAATCGTTTCAAGCTTGGCCGTCACCGACGGTTGGCTATGTCAAATATACGTGACAGGCGCGTGACGGATCACGAAAAGCCCTTTTGTTAACCACGACTATAACGCGAAATCTGCGCTTGCCAAATGGCGGGCAACCTGACCTGAAAATTGAACGATCCCCGCGCCTTAGCGGGAATCGCGGCCGTGAATGTGTTTGCGCAGACGGCTGGGCGTCGACTTTTTCTTGCCTTTGTAGGGGTTCTTGTCCCCCTGCCCGCGCATCGTGAGGCGGATCGGCGTGCCAGGCATGTCAAAGTCTTCGCGCAGTCCATTGACCAGATAGCGTGAATAGCTGTCCGGCATTTTGTCAGGGTGGCTGCACATCACCACAAACCCGGGTGGACGGGTCTTGGCCTGCGTCATGTATCTCAGCTTGATCCGTTTGCCTTGCGGCGCGGGCGGCGGGTGCTGTTCAAGCATGCCGGCAAGCCAACGATTGAGATGCGCGGTGGACACGCGACGGTTCCAGACATCGTAGGCACGCAGAATGGCATCATGTAAACGATCCAGTCCGCGCCCTGTCTTGGCCGAAACCGTGATAAGTGGCGCGCCGCGCAATTGCGGCAACAGACGGGTAAAAGACTCTTTCAGATCGCGCAGCTTTTCCTGCTTGGCGTCCTCGATATCCCACTTGTTCACGGCAACCACCACAGCGCGGCCTTCGCGCTCGGCGAGGTCGGCGATACGCAAATCCTGCTGTTCAAATGGAATGGCCGCATCCAGCAACACAACCACCACTTCGGCAAATTTCACAGCCCGCAGACCATCGGCGACAGAAAGTTTTTCAACCTTGTCCTGCACCTTGGCCTTTTTGCGCATGCCGGCGGTATCAAAGATCCGCATCGGCGTTTCGCCCCACTCAGTGCGCAGGGAAATGGCATCTCGCGTAATGCCTGCCTCGGGGCCGGTCAGCAGGCGATCTTCACCAATGATCTTGTTAATCAGCGTCGACTTGCCCGCATTGGGGCGCCCAACCACGGCTATCTGCAACGGTTTGGATTCGGTGATCAATTCAGAGGGCAGAGCCTCTTCGTCATCATATTCCGCGTCTTCTTCAAGCTCGACATCGGTCTCGACCGTGTCCGCCAACGCCTCTGCCTTCTTTTCGAACTCGTCTGATATCGGCATGAGATGCGTGTAGAGATCGTTCAGACCCTCGCCGTGTTCGGCCGAAAGTCGAATCGGCTCACCCAATCCCAAAGAATAGGCCTCGATCACGCCTGCATCCGCTGCAGATCCCTCACCTTTGTTCGCGGCGAGGATCACATGTGCGGAGCGTTTGCGAAGAATTTCGGCGAAGATCATGTCTGTCGGGGTAACCCCTGCCCGAGCATCAATCATGAACAAGCAGATGTCGGCCATGTCTACGGCTCGCTCTGTCAAACGACGCATCCGCCCTTGCAGGCTGTCATCTGTCGCATCTTCCAGACCGGCTGTATCGATCGCGGTAAACCGGATATCGCCGAGCTTGGCTTCGCCTTCGCGCAGATCGCGCGTCACACCAGGTTGGTCGTCAACCAGCGCAAGCTTTTTGCCGACAAGGCGATTGAACAGCGTGGATTTGCCCACATTTGGGCGCCCCACGATGGCGAGGGTGAAACTCATAACAGGTCTCCGGAACGTCTGAGGTCGCTCCGATATACCATTATTGCGTCAACGGAAAGCGTGCAATTGCCCCTTACCACTCACGATGTACAACACGCCGTCAGCAACAACCGGGTTCGTCGCCGCCCCGCCGGGGATTTCGGTCACATAAACCTCGTTGCCCGATTGCGGATCAAACAGGCGCAGCTTTTCGTCCGAGGATGGCACTACAAGACGCCCGCCGGCAATGATCGGGCCATAGTGCACGTGCAAAGTTGCCTGGCGGCGCGGACGGTCCTTCGTAAAATACGGCAACTCCTGCGACCAGATGACGGTACCGTCGCGTGCGTCCAGGCGCATCAAGCGGTTGCGGTCGGACACGAAGAACAAGGAATTGCCAGTCGGGAACACAGGGCTGAGCGACCCTTCGTCAGCAGTCCAGATGCGCTCTCCGGTTTCTGTGTCCAGCGCAACCATACGGCCTGAGTGGTTTGCCACATAAAGGCGGCTGCCAACCAAAACCGGGTCCCCGGACAGGTCGCCAACGGTATTGGATGCGCGGCCCGGGCGGGTGTCGGAAATGCCGGCGGTCCAGCGGCTGATCCCGCCGCGACGGAAATTGGCCTGAACCTCGCCGGAACCGTAGGGGAAATAGACCAGACGATCATCAACCGCTGGTGCTGACGGACTTTGAACGTTCTGGATGTCAGGCAGGGAAAGTGCCTGCCAAACCACCTTGCCGGTCTTGGCATCAATTGCCCAACCGGTTGCATCGCCGGATACAACGTATACCAGCCCGCCAAAGACGGTTGGTGTTCCGCTGCCGACTGCCTGGAACTTTTGCTCCCAGACATCTGCGCCGGTTTTGGGATCAAACGCACGGATGGACCCAAATCCCGTTGTGGCAAACAGTAGCCCTTCGCCATATGCTAGGCCGCCCGTGGAAGCGTTTCCGGCCTTATCTCTCACCGGAGTAAGATCGCGCGACCACAAGGCCGCACCGCTTGTCGAGGTCGCGCTCAGGGTCGCCTCGGAATCCATCGTGAAGATTCGGCCTTCGGCGACGACTGGATCCGCAGTGATACGGTTCCTGCGGCTTTCGCCTTTTCCGATCGGCGTGGACCACGCGAGCCGAGGCGTTGCAGACAACGCAGCGTTGGACACGCGGTATTTCTGTGTGCCGATCCGGTGGGTCCAGCTCGAATTGCGGGTTTGCTTGGACAGGCTTACGGCTGGCGCTGTGTTTTCGACCTGTTCAGCCAACTGGCGAAGGTCTTCCCGCTCGCCTGGCAGAATGACTTCTTTCTTGGCGCATGACATCAGGAGCGCCGCCCCTGCTGCCGCCAATATCAAGGTCTTGCTATTCACTGCTCCGGCCCCCACCAGAAGAATTATTATTGGTCAATCGTCGCGCCAATGGCGTCGTTGGGTGTTCCACCCAAAGCCACAATCAACTGAGAGGCGCGTCGACGCAAGCCCGGTGTCACTCCAGCGTCTTCGATGATGCCGTTCAAACGCTCGATTGCCGCTGTGGAATCACCGTCTTCAATATCCGCAAGCGCAAGCTGTTCCTGCGCCAAGAGTGCCATGGGCGCACCCGGGCTTGCCAGCGCTTCGAGAGCGGAACGGCGCTCTGCCAAGGGCATGGTTTCAGCACGTGCCAGAAGCGCTTTGAACGCGGCAATGTCGCGGTAAATGGCTGGCGTGTCACCACCGGCAAGCGCGATGCCGTCAAAGGTTTCTGCCGCTGCTGCATTGTCGCCGTTTGCGAGTTGCTCTGCCCCAAGCAAAAGATCAGCGACGATCTGAGCATTCGCAGATTCTGTTGTAAGACCTTCGAGACCCGACACATCGCCGCCATCGGTGGCATTTTGGACCGCCGCGAGAATCGCGTCTCCGGTCGCCTGCGCTGCAGTTTCCGCCTGAGATTTACGCACTTCGTTGTAAGCTGCACCACCAACGATCAGAATGATCAAAACGACGGCAATCCAACCATAGCGGCGCATCATCGCGAAAAGCTTGTCTCTTTTGACCTCTTCGGTCACTTCTTCGATGAAACTGTCCGTGTTGCTCACGCCGCTCTCCCGCCGCTTTATCGTTGAGTTTGCACCCTCTTATCGGTTTGTCAGCAAGCTGCCAAGAGGCGCGGCAAAAGAGCAACAAACTGGCTTGCAGACGGATAAATCTAAAAATATTCTGAACCCAACAGTTCAGTTTTTACGTAGATGAGCTTGTTTCCGCCGATAATCCACCCAATATGTCGGTGAATAATTTGCGCTACGATACAGGGAATTTCACATGCGCCTGATTCCGATTCTCACCGCGGTCCTTGTGATCGGAGCTCTTTATGTGCTTGTGGCTGAGCGAGACAAGCTGGCCGAATTTGCGGCCGGAGACAGTGTTGAGGCGGTTGCTGCGCCCGCGACCGAAACGGCAGAGGCATCCGAGACTGCAACCGAAGAGCCCGGCGGCAAGAAAGTTCGCGTAGTTGCGCTGCGCTCGGAAGCCACCATGATCGATAGCGCCGTGATCCTGCGCGGAGAAACCGAGGCCAACCGAGAGGTTGAAGTGCGTGCAGAAACAGGAGGTCTCGTAATCAGCGAACCTTTGCGCCGTGGCTCGCACGTCGAATTCGGGCAGGAGCTTTGCCGCCTTGAAGCTGGCACACGTGATGCCATTCTGGCCGAGGCCAAGGCGCGCCTTGTCGAAGCACGCGCCCGTGTCCCCTCAACAGAAGCGGGCGTGGCCGAGGCTGAAGCCCGACTTGAAGAAGCCCGTATCAACGACAACGCAGCCCGCAAGCTTTCAGAAGGCGGTTTCGCCTCTTCCACGCGCGTTGCATCCGCAGCCGCCGCGGTTCGCGCCGCCGAAGCAGGCCTGCAATCCGCCCGCTCGGGCCTCGACAGCACACAGGCCGGCATCGAATCGGCCGAAGCTCTTGTCGCCGCGGCGCAACGCGACATCGACCGCTTAGTCGTGACCGCTCCGTTCAGTGGCATTCTGGAAAGCGACACCGCCGAACTTGGCAGTCTCGTCCAGCAAGGCAGCTTGTGTGGCACTGTTATCCAGCTCGATCCGATCCGCATCGTCGGGTTTGTGCCCGAGACTGAAATCAACCGCGTAAATGTCGGCGCACTGGCTGGTGCAAGACTGACAACAGGCGAGCAAGTCACGGGACAGGTCACTTTTGTTTCCCGTTCGGCGGACCCGCTGACCCGCACTTTCCGTGTCGAAGTGGCAATCCCGAACGAGGACCTTCGTATTCGCGACGGCCAGACAGCAGAAATTGCAATTTCCTCTGATGGCGCCGAGGCGCATCTGGTGCCGCAGTCGGCTCTGACCCTGAATGACGACGGTACCCTTGGGGTGCGTCTTGTTGGAGACAACGACGTTGTCGAGTTTGTGCCGGTCGAGTTGTTGCGGGATGTCGCCGAAGGCATCTGGATCGAAGGCCCTCCGCATGAGGCCAACATCATCATCATCGGGCAGGAGTACGTCGAAGAGGGCGTAACCGTTCTGCCTTTCTATGAGGAGCCCGCCTGATGATTGGTATGGTCGATTGGGCTGCTGGTCGCGCCCGAATGGTTCTGGCCTTTATCTTCCTGTCGCTTGCGGTGGGGGGATTTGCCTATTGGGGTCTGCCCAAAGAAGGTGAACCGGACATCCAGATCCCCGGTCTTTTCGTCTCTGTCCCCTTCCCCGGAATTTCCGCGACAGACAGCGAACAAATGCTTATCCGACCAATGGAAACAGAACTGGCGGACATCGACGGTCTCGACAAAATGAGCGCGACCGCTTCCGAAGGCTACGCCGGCGTGTTCCTGGAGTTCGAGTTTGGCTGGGACAAGTCGCGGGTCATGGCAGACGTGCGCGAAGCCATGAACACGGCCGAAGGCAGCTTTCCGGACGGCTTTGAAAAATACACAATCAACGAGATCAACTTTTCCGAGTTTCCGATCATTATCGTGAACCTCACCGGCCGGGTGCCAGAGCGGACAATGTTCCGCATTGCCAAAGACTTGCAGCGCGACCTTGAAACTATGGATGCCGTGCTTGAGGCGGGTATCGCCGGTCAGCGTGACGAGATGGTCGAGGTGGTCATCGATCCCCTGCGCCTTGAGAGCTATAACGTGACCGCGCAGGAATTGATCGACGTAGTTGTGCAGAACAACCAATTGATCGCCGCTGGCGAAGTCGACAGCGCACAAGGCACCTTTGCGGTGAAAATCCCTTCATCGTTTAGCGAGCCGCGTGACATCTACACCCTGCCCGTAAAAACAAATGGCGATCGCGTGGTCACACTCGGAGATCTTGCCGAGATCAACCTGACATTTCAGGACCGCGCAGGCACCGCGCGGTTTAACGGTGAGGACACCGTTGCCCTGCAAGTTGTGAAGCGCAAAGGCTTCAACCTGATCGATACCGCCGAAGAAATCAAATTGGCCGTTGCCGAGGCTCAGAAGAAGTGGCCGGACGAGCTTCAGGCGGCTGTGAACATCGGCACATCCAACGACCAGAGCCGTCAGGTAGGCGCGATGGTCAGCCAGCTTGAAGGGTCGGTTCTCACAGCCATCGCGCTTGTGATGATTGTGGTTCTGGCCGCGCTGGGTCTGCGGGCCGCATTGCTGGTCGGCTTCGCGATCCCCACATCATTCTTGTTATGTTTTGCGCTTCTCGCCGCGATGGAAATCACGATCTCCAATATCGTGATGTTCGGCCTGATCCTCGCGGTCGGTATGCTCGTGGACGGCGCAATCGTTGTCGTCGAATACGCGGACAAGCGCATCAAGGAAGGCGTCGGCCCGATGCACGCCTATGTTGAAGCGGCCAAGCGCATGTTCTGGCCGATTGTCAGTTCGACTGCGACAACGCTTTGCGCCTTTTTGCCCATGCTGTTCTGGCCCGGTGTCCCCGGTCAGTTCATGGGAATGCTTCCGGTCACCCTGATCTTCGTTTTGTCTGCTTCGCTTGTGGTGGCCCTGATCTACCTGCCCGTGATGGGGGGCATCACGGGTCGCACGACCCGCTGGTTCGGCGCACAGTTTGATCGTATTGCCACAAGCAAATGGTGGCTGCACCTGTTGATGCTGCCCGCTTTCGCCGGTGCGGCTGTCGCGGGTGCCGCGGGCGGCTCGGCCCTGTTTGATGCTGCCTTCGCCACCTTCGATACGATGAACTCGGAACAAATTCTTGGTTCGGTTGTCCCGACGTTCGCAGCATTCTTTGTTATCGGATTGGGCGGTGCGGCTGGCGCCATCCTCGCGCTTGTCTCAGGCATTGCCCTTCTTCTCGCAGTCGCAGCCTTTATCACGCGGGCGAAGCTGGTTGTGCTTTGGGCCTTCCGCAAGGTGTTCCCGCGCCGCGAAGGGAAGATCAAGTCCGGCTATCGCCGGTCTCTGTTCGGATCATTCATCCACGGCATCGTTGGCAATCCGGTGATGCCGCTGGTCACTATCGGTGCTGTCGTCGTGGTGGTCGGCACGGTGTTCATTTACTTTGGTCAGAACAACCGTGGCGTCGAATTCTTTGTTGAGAGCGAACCTGAGCAGGCAATTGTTTATGTCAAAGCGCGGGGCAACCTGTCGCTGACCCAGAAAGACAACCTGTTGCAGCAAGCCGAGGCGGTCGTTCTAAAACACCCTGGCATCGACACTGCTTTTGCCTTTGCAGGAGAAGGTGGTCTGGACAGCAACACTGGCGGCGCTCAAGCCCCCAAGGATATGGTCGGGCAAATCCAGCTGGAAACCATCCCTTGGGAAGATCGCCCTACGACTTGGGAAACTTGGTTCACCATTCCGATCCTTGGAATCGAAGTCCCACGCGAGGTCAAAGACGCGGAATGGTCAGGCTTTAAGGTCATTCGTGACATCGAAGCCGAGCTTCAGCTCATTCCCGGAGTCGAGATCGAGATTCTGGAGCTTGGGCGTGGCCCAGCGTCCGCAAAACCGGTTCACCTCCGCTTCAAGGGAGACAACTGGGACGATCTGATCACGGCAACGACAATGGCGCGGGCTGCGTTTGACGCAACAGACGGCCTCGTGAATATCGAGGATACGCGCCCCCTGCCCGGCATCGACTGGGAAATCGAGGTGGATGTGGCCAAAGCAGGTCGCTATGGCGCGAATGTCGCCACGGTGGGTGCAATGGTCCAACTCGTGACACGCGGTATCCTTCTGGACACCATGCGCGTTGACAGCTCCGACGAGGAAATCGACATCAGAGTGCGTCTGCCCGAAGAGGACCGCGTTCTAAGCACTTTGGACACACTCAAGGTGCGCACGGCCGAAGGTCTGGTTCCGCTGTCCAACTTCATCACGCGCAAACCGGTTGCCAAACTGGCGGAGATCAACCGCATTGATCAGCAACGGTACTTCGATGTCAAAGCTGGCGTAATGTCGGACATGATCTCGTTGCACAATCCGGAAACCGGAGCCCGCGAGATCATCGAAGCCGACCTTTGGAATGATAATCCGGACATCAAATCATCCTATCAGGACCGAGGGTTTGAAGGTGTTGTGATGACACCCAACGAACGCATCGGTGTTTTGACAGACTGGGTTGAAAATGCGGACCTGCCTGCGAGCGTCAAGTGGGAGTGGACTGGCGATCAGGAAGATGAGGCCGAGAGTCAGGCCTTCCTCAGCTCCGCCTTTGCGGGTGCGCTGTTTCTGATGTTCATTATCTTGCTGGCGCAGTTCAACAGCCTCTACAATTCCATTTTGGTTTTGTTGGCGGTCATTCTGTCTACCACTGGTGTGTTGATCGGCATGCTGGTTATGGATCAGGCTTTCTCGATCATCATGACCGGTACTGGCATCGTGGCGCTGGCGGGCATTGTGGTGAACAACAACATTGTTCTTATCGATACCTATCAGGAATACAGCCAATATATGCCGCGAATCGAAGCGATTGTGCGCACGGCCCAAAGCCGTATACGTCCGGTTCTGCTAACCACGATCACCACAATGGCCGGTCTTGCACCGATGATGTACGGGCTGAGCCTCGACTTTATCAACGGTGGGTATTCCTTCGACAGCCCGACATCCCTCTGGTGGAAGCAACTTGCGACAGCTGTGGTGTTTGGTCTTGGTATTGCAACGGTTCTGACGCTGGTGGTGACCCCATCGCTGCTGGCGGTCCGCGTCTGGTTCGGCACGTATGTTCAGTGGCTTTCGATGCTGCTGGGTCGCCTTTCCATGGGCCGTGCAAGTCAGGCGGGTCAGGACTGGGCCCTGCGCCATGCAGCGCAACAGGTCAAATCACCGGTCTTGTTCTGGGATGAGGAACCTGCCGCCGAGGCCCCTGCCGAAGACAAGGCCGAACCGATCCCGGAACCGACCGCGGAGGACATCGCCAAGGCCGAAGCCGCAAAGCCCGAGCCGGAAGAACTGGCGCCGGAAGTCGAAGCTCCACGCGACGAAGAGGCTAAGAAAAACAAGGGCCCGGACGGGCTGCAAGCTGCGGAGTAAATCGGCGCTGCAACTGAGGCCGGCACGCTAACAGAAAGGGGCAAACCTACTTTGAAGGTTTGCCCCTTTTTTCTTTGCGAAGTGGTCAGCCTCAGGCCGCTTCATCTTCGTTGGCCTGACGTTGCCAAAGCTGGGCGTAACGGCCTTGCCGTTCTAACAACTCGGCGTGCGTCCCCTCCTCGACCACTTCGCCTTTCTCTAGCACCACGATCCGATCGCTTTCAGCAATGGTGCTCAGACGGTGGGCAATCGTTATCACCGTGCGACCCTGCCCAGCCAGCGCCAACGCTTCCTTGATGCCCTGTTCGGTTTCGGTATCCAGCGCCGACGTCGCTTCGTCCAGCAACAGCAGCGGAGGATTCTTCAGCAGCGTGCGTGCGATTCCTACGCGCTGTTTTTCACCACCAGACAGTTTCAACCCGCGCTCGCCGACCGCCGTGTCATAGCCATCAGGCAATTGGGAAATAAAATCGTGAATTTGCGCGGCTTTGGCGGCATCGATGATTTCGGCATCGGTTGCGCCATCACGGCCATAGGCGATGTTGTAACGAATGGTGTCGTTAAACAACACGGTGTCTTGAGGCACCACGCCGATCACGTCGTGCAGGCTTTCCTGAGTCACGTCCCGCACGTCCTGGCCGTCGATGCGCACGCCCCCTCCCTGCACATCGTAGAACCGGAACAGAAGCCTTCCGATAGTCGACTTTCCCGACCCAGAGGCGCCAACGATGGCAACGGTTTGCCCACCTTCCACGTTCAAGCTGACACCGCGCAGGATCGGGCGTTCGGGATCATAGCCAAACGCCACATTGTCGAGTTCGATCTTGCCACGTTCCACGTCGATTGATTTGGCGTCCGGCTTGTCCGACACTTCGCTTGGCTGCTCCAGCAGATCGAACATCTCCCCCATATCCACAAGGCTTTGCCGGATTTCGCGATACACGGTACCAAGGAAATTCAACGGCATGGTGATCTGGATCATGTAAGCGTTGACCATGACAAAGTCGCCTACAGTCAGCGTGCCATTTTCGACGCCAAGCGCAGCCATGACCATTACAGCCACCAGCCCGGACGTGATCAGAAACGCCTGTCCAAAGTTCAGGAACGCCAGCGAATAAGACGTCTTGAGCGCGGCTTCCTCATAGCCTGCCATGGCCGAGTCATACCGCGCAGCTTCCCGTCGCTCGGCGCCAAAGTACTTGACCGTCTCGAAATTCAGCAGACTGTCGATGGCTTTCTGGTTCGCGTCCGTGTCCTGATCGTTCATCTTACGACGAAGTTTCACGCGCCATTCCGTGACCTTGAAGGTGAAGGCGACATAGGTCGCAATCGTCACCGCGACGACCACCAGGTACCAGATGTCAAACACCACCGCGAGGATCACCCCGATGAGCAGCAGTTCGAGAATGAGCGGGCCAATGGAAAACAGCATAAAGCGTAGCAGGAATTCAACGCCCTTCACGCCGCGTTCGATGATGCGGCTCAGTCCACCTGTTTTGCGCGTGATGTGATACCGCATCGACAGTCTGTGGATGTGTTCGAAGGTCTCAAGCGCCAGCTGTCGCAGCGCGCGCTGTGCAACTTTTGCAAAAATCGCGTCGCGCAACTGCTGAAAGCCGTTCGCCATGAGCCGTGCCACACCATAAGCAACGGTCAAACCGACCGCCCCCAACATCAAAGGCGACACGGCATCTTCTGCCAGTGCGTCTACGGCCCCCTTGTAAAGCATCGGGGTGTAGACGGCGACGAGCTTGGACGCCAGCAGCGCCAGCATGGCCAGCACAACACGGTATTTGACCCACGCCTTGTCTTCTGGCCACAGGTATGGCGCGACCTTGCGGATCGTGCGCCATCCGGAGCGCTGTTCGTTGCGGGCGAGTTCTTCTTCGGTGGCGGTGTGCCCCATGGACATGATGCGTGCCTCAAAAATTGCCTGAGCCGGACGAAACTATCGCCCGGCTCAATGGATTACCAGCCATGAAGGTGCACAGATCACTCTGGAACGGTGAACACCTGACCGGGGTAGATCAGATCCGGATTGCGGATCTTGTCCTGATTGGCCTCGAAAACGCGCACATACATCGTTCCCTCTCCGTAGCGATCACGCGCAATGGCCCATAGACTGGAACCCGGTTGTACCGTCACGATCTGGACCGCTGGCTGCGCCGGAGTCGCGGTCTGCGCGGTTTCCGTTTCCGGCGCAGGTTGCGTTTCCGCTTTTACCGGGTCGGCCTCTGCGGCCTCCTTTTCCGGTTCCTCGACTGCATTTGACGCAACTTCTCTGGACGGCGCAGAGGCTTCTTCTTCGGAACTTGCAACCACCGCGTTTTCCGCGGGTTGCTCTTCGGAAGGCACTTCTTTCGTCACGGTCACGTCCGGTTCTTCAGTGGCTTCCGCCTCAGAGGCGGCCGGTGCGTCTTCAACAGCAGGTTCGTCGGCAGATTGCGACGCCTGCGCAATTGCCTGAGCCTCTGCGACCCGTTCGGGTGTTTCACGCTTAAAGGGCGTTTCGACGCGGCTGAGAACCTTGCCGTCAGCGTTCACTTCGTCGGCCCGCATGGTGTAAAGACCGGAATCAACATCCAGCAATTCCGCGCTCCATACACCGCTCGCGTCAACACGTGTGGTCAATGCCAAGGCGTTGTTCAAATAAAGGCGCACAAAACCATCTGGCAAGCCCCGGCCGGCCACTACAACCGAGCCCCCTTCCGAATAGCTTATGGCGTCAATCGACACGGCCGACTCGACCTCTGGCTCATCCGATGACCCCGCTGGTTGCACCACCCGCACACCATCAGAGTCCGACACCAGCACAGCGGGTGCTTTCGGTTCTGATTGAGCCGGTTCAGATTGGGCAGTTTGCATCTGCTCCGCTTCGCTATCAGTCTCGCCGGTTTCGCTCTCAGCCACCTGAGCCGCGTCGTCTACAACGTCTTCGGTCTGCTCGGCGGTCGCCTCATCCACGGCCTCAGAGGTTTCATCCTCTGCCTGAGCAATCACGACAGGCGCTGCGATCGGGGCTACAAGGAAAGAGCTTTCAGATGTAAGGTCACCTGCTGCCCGACGTTCAACGAGCAACAATTCCCGCGGTTGAGGATTTGGCCCCAACGTTATGAAAGTAAAGAATTTACCTGAAGCGTCCGCCTGAACCCGCGCGATTTCCCCGCCGTCCAGAAGCAAGGCCACCAACGCATGAGGTGCCGCCGTGCCTGCTATCTGTCCCTCGCCATCTGGCTCGATCCGTACAAGGTCAAATACCGGCAGGGTTTCTATCGGCGCTTCGGTTTCCGTCTGGGCCGTTTCGGCAACATCCGGCGCCACTGTCTCTTCCTGAGAGGACTCGTCAGCTGCGGTGCTTTCTTCTACCGCCACTTCCTCGGTGGCGATTGGCGCCGTGGCGGCAGTTTCTGTAGTGTCTTCCTTCGGCTCGCTGGCGACAGCAGGTTCATCAACCGCATCTTCCTGCGGCTTGATAGTCTTTGGCGCCTCTACGGCAGCCTGCGTTGCGGGCTCCGCAGTGGGCATTTCCTGCGGTCCGAGAACGCCATTTGCGACCAACGCGACCAACGCCACTGTTGTCACAGCAACAACGCCGCCCACCAGCGATGCATTGCTGCTTAGAAATGTAGTGAGTTTGCTCATCCGCCCCCATCCCCCGAAATCGGCGCTTATCTTTGTTGAGCGACATTAGCAACAGGGGTATTGCTGGTCAAAACAGCTTTGAAGATATTGAGGAAAATCATGAGCAAGCGGTCTGTTTGTGTCTTTTGTGGTTCACGTTTCGGCGCCGATCCCGCCTATCAGGAGGCCGCGGAGGCTCTGGGTGAGCGGCTCGCAGCGAATGAGTGGCGGCTGGTATACGGCGCTGGTGACGTCGGGCTGATGGGAGCCGTGGCCACAGCCGCGCAATCCGCTGGTGCAGAGACATTCGGTGTGATCCCGACACATTTGCTGGATTGGGAAGTTGGCAAACGGGATCTCACGAATTTCATCGTCACGGAAAACATGCATGAACGCAAAAAGGTGATGTTCATGAACTGCGATGCTATTGTCGTTCTTCCCGGGGGGGCAGGATCGCTGGACGAGTTTTTTGAAGTGTTGACCTGGCGCCAACTTGGCCTGCATGAGAAGCCAGTTCTGCTTCTGAATGTAAACGGCTTCTGGGACCCACTGGTCGGCTTGCTGGATCACGTGATCGGCGAAGGATTTGCCGAAGAAAGCCTCAAGGGCTTTGTGCAGGTGGTGGACACAGTCACAGAAGCGGAGGTGCGCCTTTCGCAAGCGTTTGCCTGAGGCGAATTCGATCTGAAAGAAATAATAAAGCCCGCCAAAGGTACTCCTTGGCGGGCTTTCATGATGCGATCAACGCGACTTACATGCGCGAAGCTACGTTTTCCCAGTTCACTAGATTGTCGAGGAAGTTGGACAGGTATGCCGGGCGTTTGTTGCGGAAATCGATGTAGTAGGAGTGCTCCCATACGTCACAGCCCAGAAGAGCAGTCTGGTTGAAGCACAGTGGGTTTACACCGTTTTCGGTCTTGGTCACTGCCAGCGAACCATCCGCATTTTTAACCAGCCAGCACCAGCCGGACCCGAACTGGCCTGCGCCTGCCGCTGAGAACTGGGATTTGAAGTCGTCGACAGAACCGAAGGATTCGATCAGAGCTTTCTCAAGCTCACCCGGCATTGCAGATGCGCCCGGCCCCATCATTTCCCAGAACTGGTTGTGGTTCCACAGCTGGGAGATGTTGTTGAAGATGCCGTTTTGTGCCACTGCGTTTGCGTCGTAGGTGCCAACGATGATCTCTTCCATCGTCTTGCCTTCCCACTCTGTGCCCGCGATGGCGGCGTTGCCATTGGTGACATAGGCGTTGTGGTGCAGGTCGTGGTGATACTCCAGCGTCTCGGCGGACATGCCTTTGTCAGCAAGTGCGTCGTGGGCATAGGGGAGATCAGGAAGTTCAAAAGCCATTGCAGCATCCTCTTCTGTTGCGCGAAATTTGTCTGCCCCCAGATGCGGGGGATTTCAGGGCAAGGTCAAGCCCAAAGCGTCCTATTTACGTGACCCTAGTCCGGTTCAGCGACGTTGGCACGTTCCCTGAGCGCTGTAGTACTCGGGCGACTCGCCGAAAGCGTTCAGAATGTCGATGCCCGGTGCGTTCAGATTGGCGGTCGCCTTGTTGCGCTGTTTGAAATAGCTGAGGGAGTAGTTCAAGGACGGCCCGTAGCCGAGACTGGTTTTGACACCCTTGAGTTTCCACCGCAGGGTCAGCCGCGTGTCTGTGTTTTTCTGAACAGTTGCCGGGATCGGACCGCCCTTCTCCTGATTGATGAGGCTATCAAATACGGTCACCTGGTCGCCAGTGAACGTCACGACAATTCGGCTGCGGATCCATTCGTTCGCACCTTGCCGCGGAAAACTGCAATCAAATGTTTGAGCGCTGGCAAGCGGAGCAGCCAAAGCGGCAGCAAGTAGCATAGGGATCAATAGCTTCATTGTTTACGGCCTTTCCTCAGGTCTCCCGTATACGGCATCAGGCCTGCGATGGATGCGAAAATCAAGACGGGGCATTCAATATGCCCCGGCTCCGCGCCAACGACCGCATCAACGGGCTTCTTTTGAAAGTGGTCGAAACGCGGTCACAGCGCCCATCGCGACGCCCACGGCCAGTACCTTTGTCCGACTTAAGAGTTCTTGAACTTAAGGTTGAACCGGTCGGCATTTTCCGGTCGCTTTGGTGTCGTTCAACACATCCACTGTCGGCGTTGCACGAAGAGATCCTTGTTTCGTCTTCATGTTTATTGATGCACGGTATTTGACGTCCACCAATCGGGTGTCGCCACTGCGAAACCGGGACGGGATAGCTTTGACTTCCCAGTTGAATTGAATGCGCTGAGTGCTGGCACGTGTGAGTTTCACATCGATCGGGCCGCCGTGCATTTCCTTGATATAGTAGTCATAGGCCTGCGCCGTGCCTTTGTCCTCGTCAAAGATAAAGAGGGCCGCTTCGCTGGTCCAACCGCCGTAGCCGCTTGTGTATTCACATACGAAGGCTTGTTCGGCACCGATCGCTGGTGTCGCCAGCATGGTTGCAACGGCGACAGTCTTGAGCGTATTTTTCATGAAATGGTATTTCCGTATTCTCATTTAACTTCAGATTGCGACTTCTTTCGCAAATACGGGAATACCTTCTGTAAACGGCAAAATAGAAAACACTGATGCCGGCTCCCGTCTGGATCGAAAATAAGAAGTCAATCTAATTTAATGTCAATCCTAAACACCGGACAGCTCGGGATTAGCTGACCCGGTGCACTCGGTTGGCGATCAGCCTATGTGCTGAACTTCGCCGCCCTGTGTCGCCGAAAGGCGCAAAACATCAAAAACATACTGCGTGACTGAACGGAAACAGATGACTTCGAAACTGTCAGATCCCGTCTGCCAGAAGGCAGCAGGCACCTGTGCGAGACGTGTACGGCGGATTTCATCGGCAGAGAAGACGTCGTGCGAAAGATCCACCGGAGCAAGCTTTGCCAATACATCACGGGTTCCGGCCCCGCTGACCTCAAACACAGCTCGGGCATCAGACACGTTAGCCACCAGAGCATGAGTTCCAGAAAGGCTCTCAGACAAGACAGCGACGGTGTCCAGCACAGTGGCATAGTCAACGACGACCAGAAGCTCGTCAGGTGACATCCATGCAACCTTACCCTTCTCGCCAATCGATACTTTGCGTTGCGCGGGCACTTCGGCACCGGTGGCTACTTTTATCGCAGCGGCCATTTCCTTTGAGGTTAAATCTCCGCGAACCGTGATCATGCCCCGCAGACCTGTTTCCGTGACTTGGGCAAAACCCGTGAACTTTGCGCCAGAGAGCGCGCTAACCGTCTCAGACATTCTGCTTCTCCCCGTCTTTGTCATAGAAAACCGGATCAACCACTTTCGCCTTAACGGTACTTCCATCGACTTTGTTGAACTCTACAACCTCGCCCATTCGGTCAGGGCCAAGATGTAGCAACCCCATCGCAATCCCGCGATCCAATGTTGGAGAGTAGTACGTCGACGTCACGCGCCCTTGCACGTTACGTTGACCATTGGCGTTGGAACCCGAGGCAACGATATAGGCGCCGTCCGGAATAACCGAACCGTCCAGCGTCTCAAAACCCGCAAGCTTCCAGCGGTCGGGGCTCGCCATGTGGTCGCGCATCTGCGCGCGTTTGCCAAGGAAGTCTTCTTTCTTCTTGGAAATCGCCCACTGCATGTTGAGGTCCTGCGGGATCACTGTTCCGTCGGTTTCATCGCCAATCATGATAAAGCCCTTCTCGGCCCGCATGACGTGCAGCGCTTCTGTGCCATAAGGCATAATGCCGAACTCTTCACCCGCCTCCAGCAGCGCGTCCCAGAAAGCACGGCCTTGGCTGGCAGGCACAGCAATTTCGTAGGACAGCTCGCCGGAGAAGGAAATCCGGTAAGCGCGGGCGTCAAAGTCGCCGATCTTGCCGTCTTTCCATTCCATGAAGGCGAGGCCTTCTTTGGAGACATCCATCTCGCCGCCAAGTTTCTCGATCACCTTGCGGGCGTTGGGGCCCACCACAGCGATCTGCGCATATTGCTCGGTGACATTGGCGGTATAGACCTGCCAGTCCCACCATTCGCATTGCAGCCAGTCTTCCATCCAGCCGTGGATGCGCTCGGCGCCACCTGTGGTGGTGTGACACAGGAACGTATCCTCATCGATCCGGGCCACAACGCCGTCATCAATCAGGAAACCGTTCTCGTTGCACATCAGACCATAGCGGCATTTGCCCGGCTTCAGTGTCGACATCATATTGGTGTACATCATGTCGAGGAATTTGCCCGCATCCGGCCCTTTGACAATGATCTTACCCAGCGTGGAGGCGTCCAGAAGGCCCACTGAATTGCGGGTCTGGTTGATCTCGCGCTTTACCGCATCGGCATGGCTCTCATTGCTGCGCGGGAAGCAGTACGGCCGCCGCCAGTGACCCACAGGCTCAAAGAAAGCACCGTTGTCTTCGTGCCAATCATGGATCGGCGTGCGGCGCAGGGGTTGGAATGCCTCATCCCGCGCCTCACCGGCAATCGCGCCCATGGAAATCGGCGTGTATGGCGGGCGGAACGTTGTCGTGCCAGTCGCCGGAATGGGTTGATTGAGAGCATCAGAAAGCACAGCCAAGCCGTTGATGTTGCTGAGTTTTCCCTGATCAGTTGCCATACCAAGCGTGGTGTAGCGCTTGGTGTGCTCCACGCTTTCATAGCCTTCCTGCGCCGCCAGCTTCACGTCCGACACTTTTACGTCATTCTGATAATCGAGCCAGGCTTTCATGCGCAGCTTCGGCCCAGCCCCTTGCGGCATCAGCCAGACAGGTTCCATGCTAGCTTCGTCTTGTACTTCAGCTTTCGGGGCTTCATCTGCGGCTCCGTCGAAGCCAGCCGCCTTAGCCGCCGCGACACCTGCGGATTGCGCATCCGACAGCACGTCACCAGTCAGCAGCGGACCACTTGCGGTGCCTGCGGTGACAACAAAACCGTTGCCGTCATGGCTGGTGGGTGCCCTGTCAGGATCAGGGCGGAAATGGGCCTGATCCTCGTCCCAGATCAGCTTGCCGCCACAGTGGGACCAGAGGTGCACCACAGGGGACCAGCCGCCGGACATGGCCACTGCGTCACAGGAAATCTCTTCCAGCACACCGCCCTCGCCCGCTTGCGCGCAGATCGCCACGCCTGTCACGCGCTTTCCGCCTTTGACCTTGGCGATGGCCTTGCCGTTCTCGACGCGGATGCCAAGAGCCTTGGCTTCCTCCGCCAATGCCCCGCCACCAGCGGCGCGGGCATCAAGGATCACCGGCACATCAAGGCCAGCGGACTTGAGCGCGATAGCGGTTCGGTAAGCGTCGTCATTGTTTGTCACGACAACAGTGCGGTCACCAGCGGACACACCAAAATTCACCGCATAGTCGCGTACGGCACTGGCCAGCATGACCCCGGGGATATCGTTACCCGCAAAGGAAATCGGCCGTTCAATGGCCCCCGTTGCAGTCACAATCTGCTTGGCACGGATACGCCACAACCGGTGGCGTGGCCCAGCCACAGCCGGCGCATGATCCGTCAGTCGTTCATAGCCCAACACGTACCCGTGGTCGTAAACGCCCGCCCCCATCATCCGTGTGCGGATGGTGACGTTGTCCATCGCGTTCAGTTCTGCAACGGTTGCATTGACAAATGCCTCGGATGTCTTGCCGTCAATCTCGCCACCGTCCACAGGAGCACGTCCCCCCCAATGGGCGGTCTGCTCCATCAACAACACCTTGGCACCCGCCTGCCCTGCGGCCTTTGCAGCCTGCAAACCAGCCACACCGCCGCCGACAACAACAACATCGAAGAAGGCGTAGTAATGCTCGTAGCGGTCCGCGTCACGATCCTTGGGCGCTTTGCCGAGACCCGCGGACTGGCGCACAATGGGTTCAAAGACGTGTTTCCATGCCGCGCGCGGCGCCATGAAGGTCTTGTAGTAAAAGCCTGCCGGGAAAAACCGCGCGGCGTAATTGTTGACGACACCCACGTCGAATTCCAGAGACGGCCAGTGGTTCTGGCTGGTCGCGCTCAGACCGTCGTATAGCTCGGTTGTGGTGGCGCGCTGGTTGGGCTCAAACTTGCCGCCTGCGCCAAGGTTCACCAGCGCATTGGGTTCTTCCGCGCCCGAGGCCACAACGCCGCGGGGGCGGTGGTATTTGAACGACCGGCCCATCAGCATCTGGTCGTTTGCCAGAAGGGCTGACGCCAGAGTGTCGCCCTCATAGCCGGTGTAACGGCGGCCGTTAAACACGAAACCGACCTGCTTGGATTTGTTCAACAGGCGACCGCCGGTCGTCAGGCGTGTGCTCATGAGAAGTTCCTCCACGACCAACCGGGATACTTGGCCGAAATTTTGTCTTTGATGTCTTGCGGCGGCTCCAGCGTCTGCGCGGAATAGGTGCCAAAAACCTCAAGCGTGGTCGTGCTGCGCGCGGCATGGAAGAACTTTCCGCAGCCGTTGGAGTGCCGCCAGCGTTCAAAATGCACGCCCTTGGGATTCTCGCGCATGAAGAGGTAGCTCTCGAACTCATCGTCGCTGGAGCCGGGGCCAAAACGCTTCAGATGCGCTTCGCCTTCGGCATGAAGTTCGGTTTCCTCGGCCCAGACGCCACAATAGGGGCATTGAAGGGTTAGCATGTTGCGGTCTCCCAAAAAGTGCGGAGGGCGGCGCCCGATCCGAGGGTGGGTGCAAAGCGCCCGCCCGTGGGGGCGGATCGGGCGCTGCCCGGCGTTGCCGGGCGAACTAGGTTGAGAAGGTGCGCCATCAGTGAGCCACCCCCGCGGCAACGCTTTCGTCGATAAACCGGCCTTCGATGAACCGTTCCATGCCAAACTCGGCCGCCAACGGGCCCGGCTCACCCTTGGCGATCAGCTCGGCCGTGGCCCAGCCGCCACCGGGAATGGCTTTGAACCCGCCGGTGCCCCAGCCCGCGTTGATGAAGCAGTTGCCCAATGGCGTCTTGCCAATCACAGGCGAGCGGTCGCCAGTCACATCTACGATGCCGCCCCACTGGCGCAGCATCTTGAGACGGCTGACCATCGGGAAGGTTTCGCAAAGCGCGCGCACAGTTTCCTCGATGTGGTGGAAGCTGCCGCGTTGGGTGTAGTTGTTGAACCCGTCGGTGCCGCCACCAATGACCATCTCGCCCTTATCAGACTGGGACATATAGCCGTGCACCGTGTTGGCCATCACAACGATGTCCATGCAGGGTTTGATCGGCTCGGATACCAGCGCCTGCAGCGCTACGGATTCCATCGGCAGACGGAAGCCCGCCATATTGGCGAGATCACCGGAGTTGCCCGCCACAACCAGACCCAGCTTGTCGCAATCAATCGGGCCTTTGGTGGTGTCCACGCCAACAACTTTGCCGGCTTCCTGACGCACGCCCACCACTTCGCATTTCTGGATGATGTCCATGCCCATATCCGAACAGGCCCGCGCATAGCCCCAGGCCACAGCGTCGTGACGGCCCGTGCCGCCGCGCTCCTGCCAGAGACCGCCAAGAACCGGATAACGCGGCCCGTCGATGTTGATGATCGGCACCAGTTCCTTGACCCGCTCAGGACCAACAAACTCGGTCTGCACCCCCTGCAACGCGTTGGCATGTGCGGTGCGCTGATAACCACGTACTTCGTGCTCGGTCTGCGCCAGCATCAAGACGCCGCGCGGCGAGAACATGACGTTGTAGTTCAGGTCCTGAGACATGGTCTCATACAAAGACCGCGCCTTTTCATAAAGCGCCGCGGAGCTGTCCTGCAGATAGTTGGAGCGGATGATCGTGGTGTTCCGACCCGTGTTGCCGCCGCCAAGCCAGCCCTTCTCGATGATGGCGACATTCGTTATGCCGAAGTTCTTGCCGAGATAGAAAGCCGTGGCGAGTCCATGGCCGCCCGCCCCCACGATGATGACATCGTATTTTTTCTTTGGTTCCGGCGAACGCCACGCGCGTTCCCAACCGGTATGAAACCGGGCGGCTTCGCGGGCGATAGCAAAGGCTGAATAGCGTCTCATTGGCAGTGATTCCGATACGGCAAAGCTTTCCCCCAGTTTATGGACTTTGCCCGCGGCCTTGCACCCTGATTAAAGCGTACATTTGCGTTCCGGTTGCGACATGTTGCCAAACTCGCTGTCGCTTATGTGATTTTCCCTTTTGCCCGCCTTCACGCAGCATTAAGTGTGGTGCAACCAACGGAGGCCCGATGATTTTCTGGATTGTAGCAGGCGCGTTTGCCCTTGTTTCCATTGCGCTTATGGCGCTGGCTGTGTTGCGGCGACCTGAAGAGGAAGAGCATCCCGCAGCCTATGATCTGCGCGTCTACCGCGACCAACTCAAGGAAGTGGACAAGGATCTCGCCCGTGGCGTGATCAACGAAGGCGATGCAGCCCGCATTCGCACGGAGGTCTCGCGCCGCATTTTGGCTGCCGACGCCCAGTTGCAAGCCGCAGACGGTTCGGCCCAATCCGGGGGACCGGCTCAAAGGGTTCTGGTCTGCTTGCTCGCGGTTGCGGTGGTTGCAGGCAGCTTTGGCCTTTACGCCGTTTTGGGTGAGAATGGCGCTGACGACCAGCCTCTCGAACTGCGCATTGCAATGGCACAGGAACGTCTTGATACCCGCGACGGCCAAACAGTCGCCGAAGCCAACATGCCGCCACCGCAGCCGATCACACCGGACGCCGAGTTTGCGGATCTCATGGACAAATTGCGCAAAGCTGTCGCCGACAATCCCGACGATTTGAACGGGCATGTCTTGCTGGCGCAGAACGAGGCGCGGCTGAACAATCTCACGGCGGCCTATGACGCGCAGGCACAAGTGATCCGTATCAAGGGCGACGATGTCACGCCTTCCGATTACCTCATCCACGCCAACATTATGATTTCCGCAGCGGGCGGATATGTTTCTCCCGAGGCACAGGACTCTTTGCGCAAGGCGCTGGACATGGAACCCTCCAACCTATTGGGGCGGTATTATTGGGGTCTGATGCTCATGCAAAACGGCCGGCCGGATGCGACTTTCCGCCTTTGGGACAAAGTTCTCATGCAAAGCCCGCCGGATGCGCCCTGGGTGTCCCCGATCCGTCAGCGCATCACCGATCTGTCGTGGTTCGCCGGGGTCAAGGACTACCAGATGCCTTCCATGGTTGATCCCCATTCCGGTGCCATGTTGCCGGGCCCAAGTGCCGAGGACATGGAAGCCGCGGAGGATATGGATGCCGGGGACCGTCAGGATATGATCCGCAATATGGTCGAGGGTCTTGCCGAGCGACTTGCCACAGAAGGCGGCACGCCGGAGGAATGGGCACGCTTGCTGACGGCCTATGGCGTTCTTGGCGAGCGTGATCGTGCCGCGCTGATCTGGGAAGAAGCTCAGCAGGTGTTCGCGTCCAGCCGCACCGCGCTCGAGATCGTGCGTGAAGGCGCCCGCAACGCGGGCGTGGCTCCATGAGCGTGATCTATGACGATTTCGAGGAAATGGCCGCCAGCCTGCCGCAGATGCAGGCGTTGATGGGGCTTGATCTCGGCACGAAAACAATCGGCGTCGCTGTCTCAGATGTGATGCAGTCCGTGGCGACACCGATTGAAACCGTCAAACGCAAAAAATTCACTCTGGATGCGGCGCGCCTTGTTGAATTGGCCAAGGACCGGCAGATTGGTGGCATTATTCTGGGTCTGCCGCGAAACATGGATGGCAGCGAAGGACCGAGGGCCCAATCCACCCGCGCTTTTGCCCGCAATTTGCTTCCGCTGGTGACGTGCCCAATTGGATTCTGGGACGAGAGATTGTCGACGGTTGCCGCCGAAAGGGCTCTTCTTGAGGCGGATACGACACGAAAACGTCGCGCAGAGGTTATCGACCACGTTGCCGCAGGGTATATCCTGCAGGGGAGCCTCGACCGGCTCAAGCACATCAGGAGCGCGCTTTGAGCAAAGATATCGTCTGGAAACGCAACGAGGTGGAAAGCCCCTGCATTCAGGTCTGCGTCGTGCATCCCGAGGAGCGCATCTGCACCGGTTGTCTGCGCTCCATCGACGAAATCACCCGTTGGTCAAAGATGGACGCTGACGAGCGGCGTACAATTATGGATGAGCTTCCAAGTCGCGCTCCGCGTCTTCGGAAACGTCGTGGTGGCAGAAGCGCCAAACTACGCCGATAGAGATTTCGCGAACGCCCATAAAAGAAAAGCCGCGCAGAAGAGCGCGGCTTTTCTTTTTTATGTGATTTGTGTCAACGTCGCTTCCGGTCCGTGATCCGTGCGACCTCTTCAACAAGGCTGACAGCGCGCACCACGAAAGGCACAGGGGCAAGAAACAGCAACGCAAGCCAGTTTAGTTCGCTAAACCACTGCATCAGACCATAACTTCCGCAGTGGTTTCGATCACGATCGCATCTGCTGTCAGTGCGGGGTAGCCTCCCACAACCGTTCCGATGACTTCGCCGTCATAGCTGATAAGCGCCTGACCGGCTGTGTCCGGATCCTCCGAGATCGTGACCGTGCCCATAGAACCTTCGGGCACAACAATCATGATCTGGTCTTCGAGGAAGTCGTAGTCTTCGATCACGGGTGCAGTCGCATCCGGAGACAGACCAAGTTGGCTCAAAACAAAGTTGTCCCCATCCAAGCCGCCGGTCGCAGAATCTCCGGCGCCAAGCCACATCATGTCTGAACCGTCACCACCGACCAACGTGTCAGCGGCTCCGTCATCTTCGATGACTGCAACACCGTCGACCGCGTCCTCAGGTGCAGGCGTTACGCTGAGACCAAAGAGGACATCGCTGCCGGCACCACCTTCAAGGCTGTCCGCCCCTTCGCCACCGAGCAAAGTGTCGTTGTCATCTCCGCCCATCAAGGTGTCATCACCGAGGCCACCTTGCAGAGTGTCCATGCCGGCATCTCCGAGCAACGCATCCGCGCCCTCGCCACCGTCAACATAGTCGTCCCCGTCGCCGCCAGCTGCGCCGTCATCTCCAACGCCGGCCAGTATCGAGTCGTCGCCTTCACCACCCAAGAGAATATCGACGCCTTCGCCACCCTCCAGCGTATCGTTACCCAGACCACCGTCTGCGCTGTCATCGCCAAGGCCACCGAGGATGGAGTCGTCCCCCTCATCGCCCATCATGAAGTCTGCGCCCTCGCCTCCGTCCAGGGTGTCGTTTCCGAGACCGCCGTCAGCGTAATCGTCGCCATCTCCGCCAAGGATCGCATCGGTGCCGTCGCCCCCAAAGAGGGTGTCGTCTCCAAAGCCGCCACCGATCAGGTCATTGCCGCCACCCGCAACGACATAGTCGTTGCCAAGACCACCATAAAGGATGTTGTTGCCTTCGTAGTCCTCGATGTCGTCGTTACCGTCACCGCCGCGGATAACATCATCGCCCTGACGACCGCTAAGCGTGTCATCGCCAGCGCCACCATTCATCGAGTCATCGCCAAAACCACCGATGACGCGATCGTTGCCTTCACCACCAAAAAGTGTGTCGTCACCCGTGCGTCCCGCGATCCAGTCATCACCCAGACCCCCCCCAACGGCATCGTTGCCGCCAGCTCCGGTCAGGCTGTCTGCTCCAGCGCCACCCCACACTGCATCATCGCCGCTACCGGCGTTGATGGTATCGTCACCTTCGTTTCCAAGGATCAATTCACCTTCGGACGTTCCCGCTAGGACGTCAGCCGCTGCTGATCCGAGAATGTCCTCTGCGCCAGCAGAAGCCGTTGTGACGCCGCCGCCTGTCGTTCCCCCGCCATCGGTTGTTCCACCACCGGTTCCTGTTGTGGAGCCATCATCACTGGCGGGATCCATTGAATCGTCGTTGTTGGAATCGTTGTCACTTCCGGTTTCATCAATTGCCCAGGCAATCAAACCAACGCCCAAAAGCAAACTCAGCGTAATTAACATATCAAATCCCCCCGGATTTTCTTACCCGTCACACTCTGCCCGAGAATTAACACAATTTTGCCTAAATTACAGATATTTGTTGGATTGTTTCCGGATGCGGAGCATTGCCCGATTTGACGGCAATCTGTTTCCAGAAATTGCGGATTTTGTCCGCGAATTGATTAACGAAGCTTTAACCAGTCATTCCCAACGGAATTCAATTCAGGTCGGAAATACGCAATTGCGCGATGTTCCTGAGCCGACTCGTAGGTGTCCGCCCACGGACCCACCCCATGCAACAACAGACGATGAACGAGGATCGTTTCGCCCGGTTTGGCTTGTACACAAATCCTTTGACATTGCTCAAACACAGCCCGCCGCGCCTGTTGATATGGCTGCCTGATGTCTGTCACGGACCACTTTTCTGGCGGCACATCCCCAAGAGCAGCAGCAAAGGCGTTTCGCATGATCTCGTGGCTGCCGTCCCAAACCACCAACGGGCCCTGATCTGGCTCGTTGGCCGTTAAAGGCAGACCCATGATCCAAGCATGCGGTTCTTCTAAAAATCGTTCCCCGTTTGGTCCCCGTTTCAAGCCATCGACATGAGCCGCGTCTCTGCGTAGCCGGTACCCGAAGGCCGCCTCGCTTTCATCTTCACGTGGCCTGGGGTAACCCGGAGACACAACCGATAGTTGAGCTTTGTGTAAATCGGGCCAGCTGCCGTAAAGAGCTTTTATTGCGGTTACCGGCGCCCCGCCGAAAGGTACGTTATTGATGCTGCCTGTTTCGTCGTTTGGCAGCGCATCAACGCCGACAAACCATGTGTTTTCGCAAACCCACCACTGGCGCATACTTGGCGCCTGCATCGCCTCTCGCCCAGCGCGCCAAGCTGCCTCCCCCCATGTTTTGACACGCGCATCAAACGGAAGCACGCACCAGCCACGAGAGAAAAACGCTTCTACCATCCAAGTGCCTTGCGCAGCATATTGAGCGCCACCAGCGTCAGGAAAACGGCAAATACGCGCTTCAGCGGTTTGGGGTCCATGGCGTGCGCAATGCGCACACCGATCGGCGTCGTAAGAAGCGTCATCGCGATAATGATGAAAAACGCTACCAAGTTGACCGCGCCGATGGTGAATGGCGGTCGATAAGCGGCATCAACCGGAAGGAAAAGGAAGCCAATCACAGACGGAACCGCAATGGTCACCCCAAAGCCGGCAGCGGTCGCCACCGCACGGTGTATGGGCGTGTTAAACAGGCTCATGAGCGGGACACCAAAGCTGCCCCCGCCAATGCCCATCAGGACGGACAGGAACCCCATCATAGGGCTCAAAACCGCGCGCAATGGGCCCTTTGGCATTGCTTGTCCTAACCGCCAGTCCGACTTGCCAAGCCCCATGTAGGCCCCGATCACCAAGGCCAGACACCCAAATACCACCTGAAGTGTCACGGAACGCAGATTTGACGCGACCAACACCCCGATGATGGCACCGAGGACAATACCCGGAGCCCAACCCCGCAGGATCTCCCAGTCCACAGCGCCCTTCTTGTTGTGACTCATGACCGAACGCACGGACGTTACTATGATCGTCGCCAGCGACGTCGCGAGACACACCTGCATCAATTGCGGACCGTCATAACCCAGAGCCGTGAATGCATAGAAAAACGCCGGCACCAGAACGATACCTCCTCCGACGCCAAGCAGCCCCGCGAGCACACCTGCAAGCGCTCCTATAACCAGCAGCAATACAAGCATCTGCAAAAGCAACATGGGATCGGCGGTCATGGTCAGTCTCCGGGCAGTCTTTTTTGTTCGCGCCCGCAGCTAAAACCTAAAAATCCGCTCGCTGCAAGGTGAGCCCCTGCCCGAAGCCGTGCCGTCACCAAACTGTGAGCGCGTCAGGCCGCAGCCTTTGTGACATATGCCAGCGCGGCTTCAACGGTATCCGGTCCTGCGTCTGGTTTGGTCGCATTTTCAGACAAGTAGCGTCTCCAGCCACGCGCCCCCGGCCGTCCCGCGAAAAGACCAAGCATGTGACGCGTCACCTGATGCAACTTACCGCCGCCGCTCATGTGCTGTTCTATATAGGGCAGCATTTGCGCAACCACCGTTACGGGATCACTGTGCTGACCGGTGTCGTAGATGCGATTGTCTGCCTGACACAAAACATCCGCAGGATTGTGATAGGCAGCCCGGCCGATCATGACGCCATCCATGCCGGCCGCAAGATGGGCCTCAGCCTCATCCAGAGTCGTGATCCCGCCGTTGATCGACAAATGCATGTCCGGGAAATCGCGCTTCATCTGATGTACCAGCGGATAGTCCAATGGCGGAATGTCACGATTTTCCTTCGGGCTCAGCCCCTGCAACCAAGCCTTGCGCGCATGCACTGTCGCGCGCTGTACACCGGCACGGGACATGTGATCGAGGAAGTCAGGCAAGACTTCGGTCGGCTCCTGATCATCCACGCCAATTCTGCATTTGACAGTGACCGGCACCGACACAGAGTCCTGCATGGCTTTGACGCAGTCCGCCACCAGCGCGGGTGTGCGCATCAGTACTGCTCCAAAAGTGCCGGACTGGACACGATCGGACGGGCAACCGACGTTCAGGTTCACTTCGTCGTACCCGCGCCCTTCACAAAGCTTCGCGGCCGCGGCCAGTTCTTTCGGGTCTGATCCGCCCAACTGCAACGCCACAGGGTGTTCTTCCTCGGAGAAATCCAGAAGATGCAGTGCCCCACCCCGCACCAGAGCTGGCGATGTAACCATCTCGGTGTACAACAACGTCTCACCAGACAGCAGCCGATGCAGATACCGGCAATGGCGATCCGTCCAATCCATCATGGGCGCGACCGACAAGCGGGCCGCTCTATCCAGGTCTTTGTCTGTCATCTCTTTGACGTTCTTCCGGGTTCTTCCGTGGGGCATGGCCCATCATGTAGTCGGTCTTGGCGCGTTTGCCAGATCCAACGGGCATTCAATTTGACCTCAGGCTCATACAGAAGAATCCACTTTAGCAAAACGGCAATCGCATAGACGACTCAGTTTGAAACCGGAACGCATTGGTCTGCAAAAAGTTGCGAATGTGCCTCTTGGAAGGCTGCGCCTGTCATCTGAACCAAAATATTTGGCGCGTTTATCTGTTGGATTTTCTGAAAAACTACGTGCGAATGCGCTGAGCCTTACATCAACCATCCGGCGTAAATTCAATAATTACAGCACCTTAACGCGTTTCATATTTTAGGTAAATCAACAGCGGATTTGACCTCAATTCCCTTCGCAATCGCGCAGTTTCCGCTTTTGGATTTCGTTAACTTCTAGGGCCTAGGTCCAAGTGCAGGGATGCCGACTGACGCATAAGAAATGCGCGATAGGCCCCGAGGCAGAGCCAAGAATTGTCGCTCTGGACGCAGAAAGCATCACGCGAATTAGGCGGCAGCAGCCGCAACTTCAGTAAGGAGCAATCCATCCGGATTGCGGCCGCGACCTCGTTTTCACGACCAATTTTCTGGCTCAGGGATTCAGTACGATGCCGACGACTATTACAATTGATACAGACAAGGCACCGATCGAGGTGAAGCAGGACATGTTCGGCGGGAACATCCTGTCTGACACCAATGAGACCGACGGTACGCCCAACGACAGCTTTGTTGAAGCCGCAGACGCATTGGGCGTGTCCCATCTTCGCTATCCGGGTGGTCGTGCAGTTGGTGAAGACATTACCCAACTTGACACCTTGGCAACCGGGTTCGATCAGCTTGACGCCGACTTGCGTGCCTATCTTGACTGGGCCAAGGCCACCGGCACCTCCACAACTCTTGTTGTCGCGGCACTTGACGAAACCCACACCGACCCGGCTGAACTGAAAGCCTGGTCGCAACTCGTTCTTGATTACATGGGCGCCGACGCGCACCTGATCAAAGCCTATGAGATCGGCAACGAATTCTGGCAAACCATCGACGAGACGGAATACGGTGCAAATGCCCGCGCGATCACCGAAGCCCTGAACAGCGTGACGGTTGATGGCTACCAGCCCGACATTTATGTGCAGACTGCCAATGTGACTGGTGGTCAGTCCAACTACAAAGGCTCCAGCAACGGCTCCATTTCCGACGCTGACGCCAAAGCCGCCATGCAGCATTGGGAAGCAGACCAGCGCCCGGATGACTGGCTCGACGGAATGAGCGCGAGCGATTTCTACCACAGCCTGAACGACTACGAGCAACGCATCATCAAAGGCAATCTCGAGCTGATGCAGGAACTTGATGCGGACGGCGACATTACCAACGGTTTCCAGTTCGACAGCAGCAACGGCTTCGACGGCATCGTCGCGCACTATTACTACAACGACTGGGAAGGCGGCTTTGACCTGACCGAGAACGACAGCAAGATGGAGGTACGCAACCTCGATCTGCGCTTTGCGGTTTGGGAAGGTCTCATTCCGGATGACGTGGACATTCGCGTCACCGAATGGAACGTGGACAGCAACAACTACAGCGCGCTCGGCTTGCGGGCTGCGGGCACAACGATCGAGATGTTTGCCAACATGCTTGAACTTGGTGTGGACGGTGCCGAATTCTGGGCGATGCGCCACAACACCAGTTCTTCTGTCGCGGGTCCACACCTCGACAATCGCGCGATCGAGTACACGCCGGCCGGGTTGGCCATCCAGCATTTGTCCGACGCATTTGAGAACGCGGGCGGCTCTCTCGAGTTGATCACGGTCGAAGGTTTCAACCCGAGCGAGATGGAAGTGAACGTCTTCAACTCAGAGGACTATGTGGTCGTTTACGTCATGTCGATGAGCGATGATTTCGGCAAGCAGTTCGATCTGGATTTGTCCGGTCTTGTTGACGGCGCGCTGGATTGGAATGCAATCAAGTTCGGCATCGACGAAAACTCCTCTGACGGCCTCAGTGAGAACCGCGCGTATGACGAAGACGGGCTTCTCGTGTCTCGCAACCCGAAGCGTGTGATCAGCAACGAGGAACGCGACGCCTTGATCGCAAAGTTGGGCGACGCGTTCTCCGACGGCATGATCAAATTGTCCGGTGGCGTTTGGAAAACCTACCTGCCCCACCCCGAGGATATTCTGCTGCGCCCGGGCGTGACCAACCCGACGTCGCTCGAAGATTTCTACTATCCGACGGAAAGCGATGTCATCGGCATGGAGACATATTTCTCCAGGGACGCGCTCGGCGGGTCCGTCGCGGAGTTCTCCTTCGAGCTGGATCCCTATGAACTTATCGCAATCACCATCAAGAAGGCTGACGCCGCCATCCACCAGACCGGCACGGACAAGTCCGAGTATTTTGCCGGCGGCAGCGGCAATGACGTTTTCCATGGCGGTAACGGTGCTGACACGATCCGCTCCAAGGAAGGCGACGACACGCTTTATGGCGAAAAAGGCAACGATCACCTGGTTGCAGGCAAGGGCGAAGACATCCTGTACGGCGGCGGCGGTCGTGACAATCTCGAGGGCGAAGATGGCAATGACCGGCTCTTTGGCGGCAATGGCCGAGACACTCTGCGGGGTGGCGATGGCGACGACACGCTCTACGGCGAAAACGGCGACGACTACCTGTACGGCGATGCCGGCAATGACCTGATGTACGGCGGGATCGGCAGTGACCGTCTATATGGTTACGACGACAACGACACCATGTACGGCGATGCTGGAACCGACACCCTTTACGGCGGCAATGGCAACGACGTGATGAACGGTGGCGACGACAACGACACCCTTTATGGCCAAAACGGAAACGACATCCTGTTCGGCGACGCGGGCAACGACTTCCTGTCCGGTGGCGAAGGTCATGACGTTCTAAAAGGCGGGACTGGCAACGATCGGCTGTACGGCGGACGCGGCAACGACACCATGACGGGTGGAGATGGCGCCGACGTCTTTGAATACAAGAACGGCGACGGCATGGATGTCATCACCGATTTCAACACCGCAGAAGGCGACATTCTGAAACTCGCAGGCGTAAAAACGATCGATGACTGGAACGATTTGGTGAGCAACCATCTGATCCAGGACGGCAACAATGTGATCGTACATATGGGGTCGACCAACCACATCACGCTCAACAACGTGAGCATTGGTGACCTTACGGCAGACGATTTCCTGTTCTAACACGCCAAAGTTGTGAAAATTTCAAAGGGCAGTCCGTTTGGGCTGCCCTTTTGTTTTGCCACTCCGCCGGAACAGGCCTCTCCAATGAGGAGAAACCCGCCAACCCTTTGCAAGCAGACCGCTTTCTGCGTTCGACAAGGCATTAATCAATTCCAAAAAATATTTGGAAAACTTGATTTGTCTGCGTATAGTGCGGGCAAATCATAAGGGCAAAAAGCCCAACTAATGAACAAGAGCGGTGAAAACTCATGAATAGTTTCGGTTATGCCGTCCGTGGCGCGGACGGGGGTGTGGTACGTGGGCAATCGGCAGTTTCCGACCACGGAATAATTGCTGTTTCGCAGGCAAGTGAAGTATCGCTGAACCTCTCGCCAATGGATGTGACGTCTTACACCCGTCAGGGCGGTGATCTGGTGGTCACCCTGGCGAGCGGTGAGACAATTACGCTTCAGGGCTATTTCACCGGAGACATGGCCGAAGATCGTGATCTTTATCTCAGCAAGGATGGCCAGTTCCACAAAGTGGAGATGGGCGAACCGGTCGGCGACCAGTACTTTGTTCAGTACGACACCATTCCGATGGATGACAAATGGTCCGAGTATGACGACCTCGCCTTTCTCGATCTGGAACGGATCGAACCTGTTGTCGCGCCAATCGCAGCCGCAGTTCCCGGGATCGGTACGCTTTTGGGTCTCGGCGGTGCGGCGGCCGCCTCCGCGCTGGTAAGCGGCGGCGGAGACGACTCCGGCGACGGCTCTGGTAGCAACGGCTCTGGAGATGATGACGGCGACACGGGTGGTGGCACAGGCGGAGGGTCTGGCGGCGGCGGCACCGGAGCTATTGTTCCAACCGTAGACGACCCGGACGTTGATCGGATCATTGGCGGCACGGGTGACGACACCGTGACCATTACTGGCACCGGCGAAGCTGGCTCGGTCGTCGTGGTGAACGTCGGCGGCGCGACAGAAACGGTCACCATTGACGACTCCGGCACTTGGGAAGTGGTATTGGACCCGTCCGAACTGCCAGCTGACGGCGTATATGATGCCGCGGTCACCGTGACTGCGCCCGACGGCACCGTCTACAATCTGGACGGACCAACAGTGGACATCGACACCACTGCGCCCGATGCGCTGGTGACAGAGGGGACGCAGTCGGTTGGCGAAGTTGTAAATGCCGACGAGCGGGACGCGGGGCACGTGATTACCGGCACAGGCGAACCCGGCGCGTCAATCGACGTCGAAATTGATGGCACCACGCACAGCACAACAGTCGCGAACGACGGGTCCTGGTCGGTGACCTTTGCCTCCGGAGAGATTGCAACTGGCGAATACGAAACCGCTGTTACGATCACCTCCACTGATGCGCGCGGCAACGCGACAACCGTCACGGACATTCTCGAAGTGGACACCATTGCGCCGGGCGCGACGCTGGGCGTTGTCGAAGGCGACAATGTCATAAATGCCGCAGAAGCCTCCGACGGTGTTGTTTTGACTGGAACCGGTGAACCCGGAAGCTCACTTACGATTGATTTCCAAGGACTTACTCGCACTGTCACCGTCGGCAACTCCGGCGCTTGGTCGATGTCTTACAGCGCTGCTGAAATTGTGCCTGGCACATATGACAGCGACATCACATTGACGGCCACCGACGCCGCGGGCAACAGCTCCACACAAAGCTTCACCGTACATGTCGACACCGTTGGTGCCGCCAGCATCACCTCCCCGATTGCCGGGGATGACATCGCAAACGCGGCCGAAGTTGCTGCGGGCCTGACACTTACCGGCACTGCCGAAGCAGGGTCTCAGGTGGCTGTAACGGTCGAAGGTGTAACCCGCAACGTACTGGCTGATAATTCGGGTAACTGGACTGCAAGCTGGACGGCAGCCGAAATTCCCTCCGGCACATATGACAGCACAGTCACGGTCACCGCCACGGACCCGTCGGGTAACAGCACCACTGTGAGCGAAACTTTCACAGTCGACACGGAAATTTCCGCGGGGCTGGACGCAGGGCAACTTGGCGGCGACAACACCGCAAATGCGGCGGAACAGGCCTCTGGCATCACCCTCACCGGCACTGCAGACGCGGGCGCACAGGTTCTGGTCACACTGGAAGGCGTAACACGCACAGTCATGGCAGATGGCTCTGGCAACTGGACCGCAAATTGGACGGCAGCCGAAGTTCCGGCAGGGACTTACGACAGCACCGTCACTGTGGTTGCCACCGATCCAGCGGGAAACAGCACGTCTACAACCGGTACCGTACATATCGATACAGAGGTGTCTGTAGGCTACGACAGCGGTCAGGCTGGGGGCGACGACATCGCAAATGCGGCCGATGTCGCCGGGGGCGTGGTCCTCACCGGAACGGCCGACCCTGGAACATTGGTCCAGGTGACCCTTGCCGGCGTCACCAGAACAGTGACCGCAACGGCAGGCGGCACATGGTCCGCCGCGTATTCTGCGGCTGATATCCCTCAAGGAGAATACGACGCAGCGGTCAGTGTTACCGGCACCGATGCCGCGGGCAACCTAGCGACCACGTCCGGTACATTGCGCGTGGACACGTCCACCGCCGTGACCGTGGATTTGAACGCAGCCATGTTCACAAATCCGGTGAACGCAGCGCAAATGCAAGGTGGCCTCGTGATGGATGGCACCGCAGAACCCGGTGCCACTGTCAGCGTTACCGTAGAAGGCGTGACGCGCACCACGACCGCGGATGCATCCGGCAACTGGTTCGTGACCTACGAAAGCGGTTCCCTGCCCGAAGGCACCTATACCGCCAATGCGACGCTCAGCGTGACCGACGTCGCGGGCAACACAGCATCGACCACCGCGACCTTCGAGGTCGACACCGAAATCACGACCCCGATTGTTCAGTCGGTGACGTTTGCGGGTGATGATGTGACCTCGGTGTCGCTCACGTCCGAAGACCAGACCTACGAGATGCATGCGCTCAATCAGGATGGCTCGACGGCGCAACTGGCAACGACGGAAGTCGCGCTTGGCGGCGACGAAAGCCTGTTTGTCCTGAATCCGCGCGCCGCGGATGGCACCCATCTGGTGATCTCGTCCGAGGATGCGGCAGGCAATGAGTCTGACACTCTTCTGGTGCTGGACGACAACGTCACCAATTCCGGCACCCTGGATCACGCCGCGCTCGGTAACTTCAACATCGAAGCTCTCGAACTGGACTACGCGTCAGACACCAGCCTGACACTGACGGAATCTCAGATCCGCGATCTTTCCGACACCTCCGATACGCTCACAATCCACGGTGGCTCGGACGATCAAGTTACGGTATCCGGAGCGACCAATACGGGACAAACCGTTGATATCGAAGGTGAAACTTATGACATCTACACAGTTGGCGACGACGGTGTGACGCTGGTTATCGATCAGGACATCAACGTCATCGTCTAATTCATCCAAACGGGAAACGCACTCGGGACACAAGCTCAGATCATGGCACTGCATCCGCTTATCAAAGGTCTTCTGCCTCTTCTGGGGCTGAGCCTGCTTGGCGGTTGCATGCAATCCATGCCGCTTGAAGCGCCGGCTTTCCTGAAAGGGAAACAGCAAGAAGACGGCGCTGAGGTCATGAAGGCCGCGAGCGCGTTTTCTCAACCGGACACTAAAGCCCAATCCGACATTCTGGAGACGCTGGTGGCCCGACGTTCGGTTCTGCCGGAAAGCAGCCAGCTTGCCTATGTAACAGACGTCGCGTTGACCTCGTCCAATCGCGCCGCCGAAGCGCAACTCAAGACCGCCAAGTTGCGGGCGGAAGCCGAAGACAAGAACTGGTTGCCAACGTTGGGTCCGACGGTGTCGCTTACCTCGCTGGGTGACGTCGTGGCCGGACTAGTGCTGGATCAGGTCCTGTTTGACCACGGTCGCAAAAAGGCGGAGCGCGACTACGCGGCGGCCGACGTCGAAGTGGCGGCAGTATCGTTATCGCAGGACATGAACGACCGCGCCTACACCGCATTGGCGCTCTATATCAAAGCACTGCGCGGCCAGGAAAAAGCTGCTCTCGGAAACCGAGCACTCAAGCAGATGAACCATTTTGGCGACATTGTCGAAGGTCGCGTGTCCGGTGGCGTGTCCAACAAGGGCGACCTGAGAATGGTTCAAACCAAGATCAATACCCTTCGTACGATGCGGGACACAGCCTCCGAAAGCACCGAAACCGCGCTGTCGGAGTTGACCGCGATGACCGGCACGCGATTTGACCTTGCGCCAGTTTCCGGCGTCGAGGTCAATGGGTCTGTCGAAGCACTTGAGGTTATCAAGGCCAGCGCGGAGGCCAAACGCGCTGTGGCACAGGCGACAGTCGAGCGTGCCGGACAACTGCCCGGCCTTTCGGCCACGGGAACATTGGCAAACACAGGCAATTCCGCGTCTTTGGACCTGAGCACCGAAACGGGCCTTGGTCTTGGCACCGGAAAGCGCATTCAGGCAATTGAATCGACCAAGGAAACGGCCAAACGGCAGGTTGAGGAAGCGCAAGAAGACTCCGCACGCTCCGAAAGCCGCCTGCGCCGTGAAATCGAAAGCCTTTCCCGTCAGGAGAAAGAGGCCAATACTTTGGCCCGCGACGGGCGCCAGACCTATAAACTTTTCGAAGCTCAGTTCCGCGCTGGCCAACGATCTGTGTTGGAAGTCGTTGATGTCTACGAACAATCCACCTATCGCGCTCTGGACGGGATTGACGCGAAATACGACAAGATCCTCGCGCAGCTGCAACTGGCCCGAGACATGGGTCTTCTGGCGAACGGAGACGCGATTTGACCAAGGCCAAAGCCCCGGTTGTTCTCTCGATCGCCGCCGTGAAACCCGGTGCCGCCGCCAACACGCCGCAAAACACACCGTCCAAACCAAAGCAATCTGAACCCAAGGCAAGCGTCACGCTGAGCCAAGCGCAAACAACGCCGAAACCTGCGGCAAAACCGGCTGACGCGCTGCACGACCTGGTAGAAGCCACTGCGACTCGCATCGAACATCGTGCCGGCCTCGTCTCGACTCTGGCCGCTCTCAACGGAGTGGACGTTCCGGTTTCGGATGTTGGCGAGTTCATGTGGACGACATCGCCCGGCGACGTGACCTTGACTGCACTGGCAAAGGCGCTTTCCCACACGGGCGTGGATCCCAAGATCCACAAATCTCTCGCGATTGCGCCCAAGAGCTGGCCCGCGATCACGATGATGAGCAACGGGCAGTCGGTCCTTGTGCTGTCACAGGAAGAAGAGACACTCACAGTCTACGATCCTAGCCAGCCCGACAACCGCGCCGAAGTGCCGGTAACGGAGTTCGCGCCGTTTTTCACCGGACAGGCTCTGGCGGCAAAGGTCTCGCTGCGCCAGTTGGCCGACAGACATGTGCCGCAGATCACCAACGACCATTGGTTCTGGGGCGAGTTTACCAAGTACCGTCGGCACGTCGGCGAAATTATGTTGGGGTCGCTGGTCGCGAACCTTCTTGCTGTGGCGGTCGCGCTTTTCTCGCTGCAAGTCTACGACCGCGTTATCCCGCATCAGTCCGAAGCGACGCTCTGGGTGCTTGCAATGGGCGTTATCTGCGCGATCCTGCTTGAAGGCGCTCTGAAACTTGCCCGTGCGCGAATGTCCGACGCCGCAGGCCGCCGTATGGAGCTTTCGATCCAGCATCGCCTGATGAAGCGCCTTTTGGGTATGCGCTCCGACCGGCGCCCCCTGCCCCCTTCGGGCTTGTTTGCCGCCATGCGTGATTTCGGGGCCGTGCGCGACTTTTTCACGTCCAGCACGATTTCCGTTTTGGCCGACATGCCGTTCATCCTGATCTTTCTTGCGCTGGTCGCCTCCATCGCCGGCAACATGGTCTGGGTGCTGGTCGCTGGCGGTCTGCTGATGGTCTTACCGGCCTATCTCTTGCAAAAGCGAATGATCGACTTGTCCCGTCAGACCCAGGGCGCATCGACAAAGGTCGGTCGTTTGCTGCAGGAAGTCATTACCGAACTTGATACAGTCAAGACACAGCGCGGAGAGGAACGTGTTCTGCGCCTTTGGGACGAGCTGAACGAGGTATCTTCGTATTCGTCTGCGGAGCAGCGCCGGCTGGCCGCGACCCTGACCCACTGGTCCAACGGCGTTCAGCAGATGACGTATATCGCGACCGTCGTGATCGGCACTTATCTTGTTTTCGCTGGCGAATTCACTGTGGGAACCATAATCGCGGTTGGCATTCTGACATCACGAACTCTGTCACCGTTGACCCAGTTCGCCGGCACTCTCGCACGCTGGTCCAACGTCAAGGGAGCGCTTGAAAGCCTTGATGCAATTGCCCTCTCCGAACAAGAGAAAGACGGCGCCCGCAAGTACCTGCGCCGCGAAAGCCTGAAAGGCCAGTTTGAATTGCGGGAAGTCAGCTTTGGTTATGACGAAGAAGCGGCCCCGACGCTGGATGTGCCCGGCGTCGTAATCAAACCGGGGCAACGTGTGACCATTCTCGGCGCCAATGGTTCCGGAAAGTCCACGCTGCTCAAACTGCTTGCAGGACTTTATGGGCCTACCAAAGGCCGTATTCTGATCGACGGTGCCGACATGGGGCAAATCGATCCACGAGATTTGCGACGCGGGATCGGGTACCTGTCGCAGGATGTTCGGCTGTTTGCTGGTTCACTCCGCGACAACCTTAACCTCACGCAACTGGAGCGCGATGACGACCGCCTGATGCAGGCAATCGATTTCGCGGGGCTGGGCGAGTTTATACGCAACCATCCGCAGGGCCTTGATCTTCAGGTCCGCGACGGTGGCGAAGGCCTCTCCATCGGTCAACGACAGTCCATCGGCTGGGCACGGCTCTGGCTACAAAATCCCCCTGTTGTCCTGCTGGACGAACCCACTGCGGCACTGGATCAGACGCTGGAACGTACGCTTGTCAGCCGACTGGACACTTGGCTTGAGGGGCGCACGGCACTTATCGCGACCCACCGCACGCCCATTCTGGCGCTTTCCACAAGGACTCTCATCCTTCAAAGCGGACGCTTGGTTGTAGACGGGCCAAGAGAGAAAGTGCTCGCCCACCTCGCTGCGGGAGAGCGCGCATGACCAGCCTGACACCGGAACACTTTGACAATGAGGATACGGCTTTTGAGGAACAATTGCGTGCCTCGAGACTGACCATCCGGCTGATCGCCGGTGCCGTGCTTCTGTTTCTGGTTTGGGCTGCTTTCGCCTGGGTCGATGAAATCGTGCGCGCAGATGGTGAAGTTGTCAGTTCGTCGCGCAGCCAATCCGTCCAAAACCTTGAAGGCGGTATTCTGGCCGACCTCGCCGTCAAGCAGGGCGACCTTGTAGAAGCAGGCCAAGTCCTCGCCACGCTCAGCGATACCCGTTTCCGCTCGGCATTTGACGACCTGCAAGACCAGATCGACGCTTTGGAAATTCGCCGGATGCGCTTGGAGGCTGAAATCGCCGGCGCGTTCGAATTTACCGTTCCGGACACACTTGCCACCCGCGCAGAGCGGATGCTGGCCTCGGAGCGCGCGTTGCTCAAAGCCCGCCAGACCGATTTGGACAGTCGCCGCGAGGGCGCTTTTACCCAGCTTGAGCAAGCCAAAGAAGAGCTTCGCAATATGGAAGGGCTCTACAAGAAAGAGTATGTGGCTCTGCTTGAGGTCAACAAGGCGCGCGAAAAAGCGTCAGAGGCCGAGATACGCTACATGGACATCCTTACGCAGGCCGAACTGGTGCTGGCGGAAGAGTACTCGGAAACCCTCAAGGACATCACCTCTCTCAAACAGGAAATGCGTTTGGCGACGGACCAACTCAACAGGACCGTGATCACCGCCCCCATGCGCGGCATCGTCAACAATCTGGCCGTCACGACAATCGGAGGCGTGGTGCGCCCCGGTGAAGAAATCTTCGAGATCATCCCTCTTGGCGAAGACCTGTTTGTCGAAGCCCGCGTGCGCCCGGAAAACATTGCCAATGTTGAACCGGGACAGGATGCATCAATAAAGCTGACAGCCTATGACTACACCATTTACGGCACGCTCAAAGGCAAGGTTGATTTCATTTCCGCCGACACTTTCGAGGACGAACGCGATCCCTCCGCGCCGCCGTTTTATCGCGTGACCGTTACGGTGGACGTGGACAATCTGACCGACCGCCAAAAAGCCATCGAAATCCGGCCGGGCATGCGCGCGAGCGTCGAATTGCACACCGGTTCCAAAACGGTTCTGCGCTATTTGATGAAGCCGCTTTACAAGTCCCGCGAAGCGTTCAGAGAACCGTAAACGAAACACTGTCTGTTCCTTGTGGAAGGAACGCACGTTCTGCCGACACCTGACGGGCTACGGACAAAGCCGACGGCAGACTCTGGGCAATCTACGTCTTTATGCAACTCAAGCGCATTTTGCCGGTGCCGACTGAGGCAAATGGAACGGACTTCCTGTTCTTGCAGCGTAGAAACTGTTGGACCTCAGACCAGTATGTATTCATTTGGCAGCACAGCGGCGTTGGGTCGGGGCTGGACACATGGGCTGAATCATGGCTGAGTCTCGTAAAGCATCCTGGGTAAAACGAACTCCCCGCAATGAACCTGAATGTATTCAAGCTGGTGATCACCTCCGCTACCGCAATCCTGCTTTTGGGAGCAGGAGCGGCTCATACCTCCTCTGAAAAACCAGCATCCACAGAAGATGTTTCCTTTTGGGACGAAACCGTTGAATCCCTTACGAGAAGCCCTTGGATATATGAAGGAACAAATGTTTTTGGAGAACTGGCACGAGTTCAACCGTCTGAAAGGGTCCGTGCTCTGGAAAGAACCCCGTACCCGACGGAGCTTGAGAATTTTACATTTCTAGCCAGCAATGATGAAGAACAGAACATCGCCGATTGGTTGCACCAAACGCATACCGATAGCTTTTTGATTTTTCACGATGGCAAGCTTGTTGCTGAAAAGTACTTCAACGGCATGAGAGCTGATACGCCTCATCGCATACACTCCATCACAAAAACGGTCTTGGGAATGGCCGCCGGGCAAGCGGTTGAGGCAGGAAAACTGGATCCTGAGAAATTAATGACCGAATACCTTCCTGCGTTGGACGGCCCGGCATTCAAAAATACAACGGTTAGACATCTACTCGATATGACTGCCGCCATTGATTGGACGGATGGTTCGTCAGGTTACATAGCCGACGCCGGCGCGCTGTTCTGTGCCTTCGGTCAAGACCACTCGGACCAAATTGAAAACTGTGATACCGAGGCTGGCGTCAAACAGTACATGATCTCTCTGGCGGATCGTGAGAGCGTTATAGTAGACGGTGAGGCATTTGATTACCGCTCAGTGCTATCGGCATTACTGGGCATGGTTGTTGAAGCGGCGTCCGGCGAAAGCTACCTGAATGTGCTCGCCGAATTATGGGAAAATATCGGTGCGCAAGATCCAGCATACAGCGAACTTGGACCCAAGGGGATTGTGCAAACAAGTGGAGGGTTATTTACAAGCTCGCGAGACCTCCTGCGATTTGGCATTATGATGCTGGAAAACGGCGAAGTCGGCGACACCCAAGCCATTCCCTCGGATTGGATAGCTGACACTATTCTAGCAAACGATGAAGTGATTGCGGCCTACGAAAGAAGTGCATACGCAGAGGTCTTCGAAGGCTTCCACTACCGCAACCAGGTTTGGGTAAAGAACAGAGAAAATGGTGTGTTTTACGGCATTGGTGTCTATGGACAGCTATTGTACGTAAACCAGACAGCCAATGTGGTTATGGTAAAGTTATCAAGCCAGCCAGATGTTCAAAATACATCTATGTACTTAGACTCTATGGCTGCAATGGACGGAATTGCAGAGACCTTGAGCAAGTGATTTTCACAGCGCCCTGATCTGGCATTCAGAGCCAAATAGCCCAAGCCTCCTTTTTGCTATCCCACTTGGGCTTAAGTCCGCTGGTTGTCGGTTCAGATAGCCGTGTCAGAAGAAACCACCCCAAGTCCGGCTGGAGAGCTCCAGCATTTCTTTTCCAGGAACCAGCATGTTGTGGAACAGCGCAAAAGGTGCCGCGAAGACCCGCCCCGTCGCCGTCGCTGACAGGCCAACGATCAAGGCGCAGGCTACAGCAGATTCAGGCCCTGTTGTTTGTTCGGCAGCTTGACCCAGAACAAATTTGCATACCAACTAAACGAAATCCGAAGGCCCACAGGAAACTCGGACAATAGACGGGGTGAATTCCAACATGGATGGAGGATAACTTGGCCAACAATAGTGAAAATTCGTCAACCGCTCACGTCGAACTGGACCCTGAACACGAAGATGCGGTTGTGAGATGGTGCAACCGAATGATCCGTCATGGCGTTCGTCTCATGTCGGTTCTAATGCTCATTATTATTGTACTGGCGATAATCGATGCGGGATTTACAACGTTCCAGAAGCTTCTTGAACCACCTCTATACATTTTGGAAGTGAGCGACCTGCTCACTGTCTTCAGTGCTGTGCTCGTTGTTCTAATCGCAGTCGAGATCTACACAAACATAACCCTTTACCTGACCGCAAATGTAATTCACATCAAGCTGGTAGTCGCGACGGCCCTGATGGCGGTGGCTCGAAAGATCATCACTCTGGATGACAAGAACTTGGAGCCGCAGTATTTCCTTGGATATGCGGCACTTGGACTATCGCTCGGCCTTACTTACTGGCTCATTGCGAGGAAACCTTGAAACCTGTTTGGACTGAGCAAGCCCAGGTAGGTTTGTTCAATCAAACTATGTATTGAGCCAAACCCGAAACGCTATTTTGGCTTGCGCCTGTTCTGGAATATCGGACCGGCCGGAGGGAGCCACGATTTGTGTACACTGCATTTCGGTCCTCGCACGGTATCGTTGGGATCCGGCTGGCAATGCACTTTCGTAGTGCGCGAAACGGGCACAAATTCTGGCAGTTTTCACTGAAAACGTTCCCCAAACTGCCTTCTTCCATGACATGGGCCTCCACCTCACCTAACGTTTGACCACCCTCAATCGGAGCGCACTATGCATCTCACTCACCTCGTCGCTTTCAACATCGCCCTTCTGGCCGCCATCGCCAGCCCCGGTCCAGCGTTTTTGGTGGCTGTGAAAACCGCCCTCACAAGCGGCCGACGCGCTGGCATCGCCGTTGGCCTGGGTCTTGGCCTCATGGCAGCCCTATGGACGGCAGCCGCCCTGTTTGGTCTCGAAGTTGTTTTCGTCGCCTTCCCGTGGGCCTATACGATCGTCAAAACCATCGGTGCGCTCTATTTGATCTGGATCGCCTACGGCATGTGGAAAGGCGCGCGCGCACCTCTTGAGACAGAGGTGAAACCCGCACGGCACGCTTTTCGGCAGGGTGTTCTGATCAACCTGATGAACCCCAAATCGGTGCTGTTTGCCGCTGCGGTTCTTGTGGTGATTTTCCCGCCCGACATGACGCTCGCCGAAAACCTGCTGGTCGTGGGCAATCACCTGATTGTCGAGTGGATCGTTTATACGGCCATTGCCTTTGGCATGAGCACCGAGATGGTCAGCCAGCGGTATTTAAGGGGCAAGGTCTGGCTTGATCGCGCGGCAGCTTCGGTTCTGGGCGCTCTCGGCATCCGACTTCTAATGGATCGCTAAGGGCTCAGCCGCCGCGCATCATCTTCTGCAGGGCGTCCGTTGTCAGGGTTGTGCCAACAGACACAGTCCGGCCGCCCATTGCCGCGCGGGCGGACACCACCGATACCAATGCCGGATTCTTGCCGTTGCTCAGTGCCAGAACAGGGGCACCTGACGCGCCAAAATCCACATCGCAGCTCATCACTACGGTTTGGTGCTGCGTCGCCAGAACACGACAGGGGTATTCCAGCACAGGATCATTGCGGTTGCCGATGTTGTAGCTCAGCACGCCCAGCATGTCGCCAGAACCAAGGCGGATATCTTGCGCCATCGGCAGCACAGCGTTCTTGTCGATCGGACTCACCAAGCGCAATAACGCCAAATCATGGCCGACCTGTGCGGTCCCCTTGTGGACGTGGCGGTACTGGGGATGCTGCGTTGCGCTCCGAACCTTGCGAACAGCCACGGCCTTGCCTTTGCGCAATCCCGCCTGAAATTCTATCTGGTGGGGTTTGACCCGGCGTCCGTTGTTGGGATCATAAAGGCAATGCGCCGCCGTCAGAACAAGATCGGGCGACACCAGAGCGCCGGTACACATCGCATTCCCGTTGACCATCAACCGTCCAACCGATGCCTCGCCAGGGAGAGAGTCTGCAAGCTTGCGCGCCTTCTGAGCGTCGGCAAAACCCGCGGTCGGCAGCAAGCCGGCAATCAGACAGATCAGTTTTACAAAACGCATAGCAGCTCCTCTGGTCAGCCCGACCAGATAGAAGGACCACTTGGGCAGCATTCAGGCAAAACCGGTGCCTTTTGCCGCCCTTTTCGGCCCCATTTCGGGCGCGGTGCGGGCCTTGTGCCCACTTCCTGCCCCAATCCCAAGCGCTGCTCTTGGACGTTTCGTCCTGCTTGAGCGGACGAGCATGGAACGTTTTGTCACACCTGTCACGGATTAGTTTTGCACCCGCCAAAGCCCATCACTGGCATACGCCCGCGGGCGACGGCGCGACAGGGCATCCATAAAAGGCCTTTATTTCAAAGCTCTTCTCGCCCGTTTGGAAATTTTATTTACACATATTTGAGCGCTAACAGGAAATCTATTTACAGAAGTTTTGTTTTATTTCGGCAGGTTATTTTGTTCTTTTCTGTTCTGTCTATTCTTGTACTGGGCGCTGCCGTCTGTGCAGCGGGGAGAGAGTTTTTGAGATCGAGGAGAGGAGCCTCTATGTCGCCTGATACCGTTGTTAACCACACATTCCCGCCCTCCAGCGAGCTGGCCGAAAACGCCCACATCACCGCTGCGCGCTACGACGAGATGTACGCGTCGTCTATTAGTGACCCAGATGGTTTCTGGCGCGAGCATGGTCAGCGTGTTGATTGGATCAAGCCTTTCACGACGGTGAAGAACACGTCGTTTGCGCCGGGCAATGTGGACATCAAGTGGTTCGAAGACGGCACCCTGAACGTGTCGGCCAACTGTATCGACCGCCACCTCGCCGAGCGCGGCGGGCAGACCGCGATCATCTGGGAGCCCGACAGCCCGGACGAACCCGCGCAGCACATCACCTATGCCGAACTGCACCGCCGCGTCTGCCGCTTTGCCAACGTGCTCGAGGAGCTTGGCGTACGCAAGGGCGACCGCGTGGTGATCTATCTGCCGATGATCCCCGAGGCGGCCTATGCCATGCTCGCCTGCGCCCGCATCGGCGCCATCCATTCCATTGTCTTTGCCGGCTTCAGCCCCGACGCGCTGGCCGCCCGCATCAACGGCTGCGATGCAAAGGTGGTGATCACCGCCGACACCGCCCCCCGTGGCGGGCGCAAGACCGCGCTCAAGTCCAACGCCGATGCCGCGCTGCTGCACACCAAGGACACGGTCAAATGCCTCGTGGTCAAGCGCACCGGCGACCAGACCACCTGGATCAACGGCCGCGACTTTGACTACAACGAAATGGTGCTGGAGGCGGACGACTACTGCAAACCCGCAGAGATGAACGCCGAAGACCCGCTCTTCATTCTCTACACGTCCGGTTCCACCGGTCAGCCCAAGGGCGTGGTGCACACCACCGGCGGCTACATCGTCTATGCCTCGATGACCCATGAGTACACCTTCGACTACAAGGACGGCGACATCTTCTGGTGCACGGCGGATGTGGGCTGGGTCACCGGCCACAGCTACATTGTCTATGGGCCCCTGGCCAATGGCGCGACCACGCTGATGTTTGAGGGTGTGCCGACCTATCCGGACGCATCGCGCTTCTGGCAGGTCTGCGAGAAGCACAAGGTCAACCAGTTCTACACCGCCCCCACCGCGCTGCGGGCCCTGATGGGTCAGGGCAACGAATATGTCGAGAAATGCGACCTCAGCAGCCTGCGCATCCTTGGCACCGTGGGCGAACCGATCAACCCGGAGGCCTGGACCTGGTACAATGACGTGGTCGGCGGCGGCCGCTGCCCGATCGTGGACACCTGGTGGCAGACCGAGACCGGCGGTCACATGATGACCCCCCTGCCCGGCGCCCATGCGACCAAGCCCGGCGCGGCGATGAAACCGTTCTTCGGCGTGCATCCGGTGGTGCTGGACCCGCAGTCCGGCGAAGAGATCACCGGCAATGATGTCGAGGGCGTGCTGGCGATCAAGGACAGCTGGCCGAGCCAGATGCGCACCGTCTGGGGCGATCACGAGCGCTTCGAGAAGACCTACTTCGCCGACTACAAGAACTACTACTTCGCCGGCGACGGCTGCCGCCGCGACGCGGATGGCGACTACTGGATCACCGGTCGCGTCGACGACGTGATCAACGTGTCGGGCCACCGCATGGGCACCGCCGAGGTCGAAAGCGCGCTGGTGGCGCATGCTGCCGTGGCCGAGGCCGCCGTGGTGGGCTACCCGCATGACATCAAGGGTCAGGGCATCTACTGCTACGTGACGCTGATGAACGATCAGGAACCCAGCGACGAGCTCAAAAAAGAACTCCGCACCTGGGTCCGCACCGAGATCGGACCGATCGCAAGTCCCGACCTCATCCAGTGGGCCCCGGGCCTGCCGAAAACACGCTCCGGCAAAATCATGCGACGCATCCTCAGAAAAATCGCCGAAAACGACTACGGCAGCCTTGGAGATACCTCCACGCTGGCCGATCCGTCGGTGGTCGATGATCTGATCGACAACCGCATGAACCGGAGCTGACAGATGCTGGACACACCAAAATCCACCGCGCCGGTGCTGATCCTGCTTGGCCCTCCCGGGGCCGGTAAAGGCACGCAGGCCCGGATGCTGGAAACCTCCTTTGGCCTTGTGCAACTCTCGACCGGCGACTTGCTGCGCGCCGCGGTGGCCTCAGGAACCGATGCAGGCAAACAGGCGCAGGCTGTCATGGCAGCAGGAGATCTTGTCTCGGACGAGATCGTCATTGCCATCCTGCGCGACAGACTCGCGGAACCGGATTGTTCCAAAGGCGTAATTCTTGACGGGTTTCCCCGCACCACGGTGCAGGCTGAAGCGCTGGACGCGCTGCTTTCGGAAACAGGGCAGCGGATCAATGCCGCCATCAGCCTTGATGTTGATGACAGCGCGATGGTCACACGCATTTCCGGCCGCTACACCTGCGGCGCTTGTGGAGAAGGCTATCACGACAGCTTCAAACAGCCCGTCAATGAAGGCGTTTGCGACAATTGCGGCGGCTCCGATTTCAAACGTCGGGCTGATGACAACGCCGAAACCGTGGCGGCCCGTCTTGAGGCCTATCACGCACAAACCGCGCCCTTGATCGCTTTTTATCAAGCGAAGGGCGCGCTGCAATCCGTCAACGCCATGGGCGAGATTGACACGATTGCCAAAGAACTTGGGACCATCGTCGGAACCACTATGGTCTGAGGGAAACCGGAGGCGGCAGGGGCTGCTTCCGAGGAGGAAACGGAACAGAGAAGGAGGAGACTTCATGTCCGAAAATTCATCCACCAGCGCCTATTGGTCAGCCAATGTGCGCATCATCCTGATCAGCCTCGTCATTTGGGCGCTGGTCTCGTTCGGGTTTGGCATCCTGCTGCGCCCAATGCTCGCGGGTATCACCGTTGGCGGCACCGATCTCGGCTTCTGGTTCGCCCAGCAAGGGTCGATCCTGGTCTTTCTGGCTCTGATCTTTTTCTACGCCTGGAAGATGAACAAACTCGATGCCGAACACGGCGTTGAAGAATAAGAGGGCTGAGGGACAATGAGCCAATTTGCTATCAACCTGCTGTTTGTGGGCGCGTCCTTTGCGCTTTACATCGGCATCGCGATCTGGGCCCGAGCGGGCTCCACATCGGAATTTTACGCCGCGGGCCGCGGCGTTCACCCTGTCACCAACGGTATGGCAACCGCAGCCGACTGGATGTCGGCAGCCTCGTTCATCTCGATGGCGGGCCTCATCGCCTTCACCGGCTATGACAACTCTTCCTTCCTGATGGGCTGGACCGGCGGCTACGTTCTGCTGGCGCTGCTGCTTGCACCTTACCTGCGCAAGTTCGGCAAGTTCACCGTGTCGGAATTCATCGGCGACCGCTTCTACAGCCAGACCGCCCGCATTGTGGCAGTTGTCTGTTTGATCGTGGCCTCCACCACCTACGTGATCGGCCAGATGACGGGTGTGGGCGTGGCCTTTGGCCGCTTCCTCGAAGTCTCCAACACAGCCGGTCTTCTGATCGGTGCTTGTGTGGTCTTCGCCTATGCGGTTTTCGGCGGCATGAAGGGCGTGACTTACACACAGGTGGCGCAATACTGCGTGTTGATCACAGCCTATACCATTCCGGCAATCTTCATCTCTCTGCAGCTGACCGGCACTCCGATCCCTGCATTGGGGCTGTTTGGCGAACACGCTGCTTCCGGCGAGCCGCTCTTGGCGAAACTGGATGCGGTTGTCACCGAACTGGGGTTCAAGGAATACACAGCGCATCACGCGGATACGCTCAACATGGTACTCTTCACCCTGAGCCTGATGATCGGTACCGCAGGTCTGCCGCACGTGATCATGCGCTTCTTCACTGTTCCCAAAGTGTCTGACGCGCGCTGGTCTGCGGGCTGGACTCTGGTGTTCATCGCCCTGCTCTATCTGACTGCTCCGGCGGTTGGTGCAATGGCACGCCTGAACATCTCCGAACTGATGTGGCCGAACGGCGGCATCGAGGGCGGTGCTGTGACAACCCAGCAGATCGAGAACGACCCCGAGTATGACTGGATGGCAACCTGGCAGAAAACCGGTCTTCTTGATTGGGAAGACAAAAATGGCGACGGCAAAATCCAGTACTACAACGACCAGAACCCTGAGCTTCAGGCGCTTGCAGCGGAGAAAGGCTGGGAAGGCAACGAGCTGACCAAGTTCAACCGCGACATCCTTGTGCTGGCCAATCCGGAAATCGCGAACCTGCCTTCTTGGGTGATCGGTCTCGTGGCAGCCGGTGGTCTCGCGGCCGCCTTGTCGACCGCAGCGGGTCTGCTGTTGGCGATCTCATCAGCCGTGTCTCACGACCTGATCAAAGGCGCAATTGCTCCGAACATTTCGGAAAAAGGCGAACTTCTGTCTGCACGGATCGCTATGGCAGTGGCCATTGTGGTGGCGACCATTCTGGGTCTGAACCCGCCAGGCTTTGCCGCGCAAACCGTGGCTCTGGCCTTCGGTCTGGCAGCGGCCTCGATCTTCCCGGCGCTGATGATGGGGATCTTCTGGAAGAAGATCAACAACACCGGTGCAGTGGCAGGTATGGTTGCGGGCATCTCCGTAACGCTCGTCTACATCTTCCTGCACAAGGGCTGGCTGTTCATTCCGGGCACCAACAGCTTCACCGACGCCGATCCGCTTCTGGGCACGATCAAGTCGACAAGCTTTGGCGCAATCGGGGCCATGGTCAACTTCGGTGTCGCTTATGTGGTGGCGTCGATGACCAAGGAAACTCCGGACGACATCAAGGCTCTCGTCGAAAGCGTGCGCATCCCCAAAGGTGCTGGCGCGGCACAGGACCACTGATCGGTTTTCCCCACCGATCTGGGGCGGCGCGCCTCCCGGCACCGTCCCAACCTCCTGTCCCGCCCGGCACCTGTCGGGCGGGATTTTTCAATGATAGAGTGCAGTTATGCCCCTGACCCAAGACCAGATCACCCGCTTCCTGCGTTCCGTGCACCCTTATGATGCACTTCCGCCAGACGCGCTGCCGGACCTAGCGGCGAGTTTCGACGTCTGGGAGGTCGAGAAGGACTTTGCCGTCTACGATCTGGGTGAGAAGCTTGCGGGCCTGTTTATCGTCTACGAAGGCGTCATCGAAGTCCGAGACGAAAACGATGTTGTGGTGTCCCACCTTGGGTTGCGCAACTCTTTTGGCGAACGCGGCCTGTTACGAAATGGCATGGCTGTCACGTCAGCACGCGCTGAAGAACATGCACTCCTGCTGGTGCTGCCGGCTGCAAAATTCCGCGCTTTGATTGCCGAACACGAACCGGCACGACGTTTTTTTGATCGATCTCGTTCCGCACGCAAAGCATCTTCAAACGACCTCGCGACGTCGCGCGTAGACAGTTTCATGGCCCGTACGCCGGTCTCGGTTGTACCGGATACAAGTGTCGGAGACGCCGCGCGTCTTATGCGCGGCAAAGGCATTTCGTCCCTTTGCATCATGCAAGGAACAGCCCTCTCCGGCATACTGACTTCCGGCGATCTTGTCGGCAAGGTTCTGGCCGAAGCACGCCCATTGGATACGCCTGTCTCGGACGTGATGTCCCCAAACCCGATCAGTTTGCCGCCAACGGCAATCGGATCCGATGTATTGCACGTGATGATGGAACGCGGCATCGGCCATGTACCGATTGTGGAGGCCGGAAGGCTTATTGGCATCGTAACTCAGACCGATCTTACCCGCGTACAGGCTGTCAGCTCGGCAGAACTCGTCGCCGAGATTGCCAATGCCCGCACAGCGCAGGATATGGCGAAGGTCACCGCGCGCATTCCCCAACTTTTGGTCCAACTCGTTGCCGGCGGAAACCGCCACGAAATCGTCACGCGACTGATCACCGATGTCGCGGACACGGCGACGCGACGCCTGCTTGCAATCGCCGAAGACGAACTGGGGCCGCCGCCTGTGCCTTATCTGTGGCTGGCTTGCGGATCTCAAGGCCGTCAGGAACAAACCGGCGTTTCGGATCAGGACAACTGTCTGATCCTAGACGACAGTGCCACCGACGATATGCGAACCGGATATTTTGCAAAACTTGCCCAAATCGTCAGTGACGGTCTGGATACGATCGGCTATTTTTATTGCCCCGGCGATATGATGGCCACAAACGCGCGATGGTGTCAGCCTCTCGCCGTCTGGCGCCAGTATTTCAAGGGTTGGATCGACACACCCAACCCGGAGGCGCAAATGCTCGCGAGCGTGATGTTCGATCTGCGTCCAATTGGCGGCACCTTCGATCTCTTTGCAGATTTACAGGAAGACACGCTGAAAGCAGCCTCTGCCAACTCAATTTTCGTCGCCCACATGACCGGCAATTCGTTGGGTCATCAGCCGCCACTCGGCCTGCTTCGGGGCTTGGCCACCATTCGTTCGGGCGAGCACAAAAACCAATTGGATATGAAGCACAACGGAGTTGTACCCGTGGTGGACCTCGGACGGTTGTATGCGTTGCAGGGGCAACTTGCGGAAACCAACACCCGCGCCCGACTTAAGGCAGCGCAATCGGCTCAGGTGCTCTCTTCAAGCGGCGCAGCCGACTTGCTGGATGCCTATGATCTGATTGCGCAAACCCGACTGGAACATCAGGCCAGGCAAATCACGGCAGGCGAAAAGCCGGACAATTTTCTAAGCCCCGCCGCCCTCTCGGATTTCGAACGCAGCCACCTCCGCGACGCCTTTGTCGTTGTGAAATCGTTGCAATCCGCTATCGGTCACGGCAAGGGCATGCTGGGCTAAGACGAAGGACCATGGAATGTTTGTAGAACTCATCGCCACTTTTGTCGCCGGGATTGCCGGCGCTGGCCTGATGATGCTGATCTTGCGCGTCACCGGCAACCGGCTGCCGCGTTGGTTGGTACCCGTCACCGCCGGTCTGGCCATGCTCGCAGCTACCATAACCTCCGAGTACGGTTGGTATGATCGCACAATTGAAACCATGCCAGAGGGGTTCTCGGTTGTGCAAACCGTCGAGAACCGTGCGGTCTACCGTCCCTGGACATACGTCGTGCCATTTGTCGAACGCTTTGTCGCGCTGGACGCAACGAGCCTTCAAACCAATTCGTCCCTGCCGGATCAACGTTTGGCGGACGTCTACTTTTATGGCCGGTGGTCGCCGCTTAACCGCCTCACTGTGGTTGCGGATTGTGTCCAAGGCCGCCGTGCCGCGCTGGTCGACAATGTCGCGTTCACGGACACGGGCGCACTCGAAGGCGTAGACTGGGTTTCCGTGTCTGACGACGACCCGCTTCTGATTGCTATCTGCGAGATCTGATATGACCCGCCTGAGCCTGCGCCTGCGTATCCTTCTGTTCTTTGCCCTCATGGCTGCGGGCGGCATTCTGGTCGTGGCACTTGCTCTGTTTGCCGGCTATCGCCATTCCTTCGAAGGCGGCGCCGGTCCCGGTTTTATGCTTGCAGCTATCATATCGGGGTTTGGCCTTTTGGGCCTCGCCACGGCGATATGGTTTCTGTTCGACGAAAACGTCGCAAAACCTATCGAAAGGCTCGCTTCGACCTTGCGTGTGCGGGCTCATGCCGGCGTACCGGCCGCGTTGGATACACACGCAGCGCGCTATCTTGGTGACCTTGCCCCCGCTGCGGATGCCGTGACGACACAGCTCGATGCACAGACCTTGGACGCCGCCGAGCTTGTCGCACTGGAAACCGAGGCGCTGTCTGATGAAAAGAACCGCCTCACGGCGCTTTTGTCGGAAATACCTCTCGCGATCGTTCTGATCGGACCGACACATCGCATTGTGCTTTACGATGGCCAGGCCGCCAGCGCTCTGGCGCAGATTGCCCCGCCCCGCCTGAACGCGTCGATCTTTGACTATTTCGACAAAAGTGTACTGCTGGCGGCGCACGATGAACTGGTTAAATCGGATCGCGAAATCCGCTTTGAGGCCACATGCCTCAACGGCGACGTCAGCTTCGCCGCCCGCCTGAAACCACTGGGCACGGCGCGCGGATACATGATGCTGATTGACGAAGCGCACACCCATCTCTCGCCAGAAGCGTCGCGCCCCCTGACATACGACTTCGACCTGCTCAGCAACGCCGGCCCTTCCGATCTTTTGAAACTCCCGATCGACCGCGTGCCGTTTGTGGTGTTTGACAGCGAGACGACAGGGCTGCTGCCGCATAAGGACGAGGTTGTCCAACTCGGTGCTGTTCGGGTGTTGCGCGGCATGATCGTGGCAGGCGAAAAGATCGACCGTCTTGTCAATCCCGCTCGCCCCATCCCACCGGCTTCAACAAAAGTGCATCACATCACAGATGCTATGGTGGCAGACGCGCCGCCATTTCAAACCGTGGCGACAGAGTTTCATCATTTCGCCCGCGACGCTGTGATCGTTGCCCACAACGCGCCTTTTGACATGGCCTTCCTGCATCGGCGCGCCAAAGACTATGATCTGGCATGGACCCATCCAGTTCTGGATACGGTTCTGCTCTCCGCGGTGCTGTTTGGCACCACGGAAAGCCATACGCTTGACGCGCTCTGTTCGCGCCTCGGCGTGTCCATCCCGCAGCATTTGCGCCACACAGCGCTCGGTGACGCGCAGGCCACGGCAGAAGTGTTGTGCCGGATGCTACCCATGTTGAAATCGCGCGGCTTTGATACCCTGCAAAAGGTCATCGAACAGTGCCAGAAACACAGCCGCCTTCTGGAAGATTTGAACTGAAACACCTGTATCCGCAATTTTTGCACAAATCCCGCACCTGTACGTAAATCCATTGCAGCCCCTTGCAACAGCAGCCAATTCGCTTCAATGCTGCCCCAAAGCACACAGGCACAGACGGCAGGCCCTTGATGGACATCATCTCAGAGGTTTTCGAACCCACCGCGGACAACGAACGCCCTTATCGCAATGCGTTGGGCAGTTTCGCCACCGGCGTGACCGTCATCACAACACTGACTGACAGCGGACCGATTGGCATGACAGCCAATTCGTTTTCCTCCGTGTCGCTTGACCCGCCGATGGTCCTGTGGTGCCCGGCGAAGAACTCTGACCGGTTCGAGCCTTTCGCCTCAGCCAAACACTATGCGATTCATGTATTGCGCCATGATCAATACGACCTCGCACTCGAATTCGCACGCCGCGCTGATGCGTTCGAAATGGTCGATCCATTCCCGGGACATGACAACGCGCCCATCTTTGACGACTGTCTTGCGCGTTTTGAATGCACCACGGCGGCAGCTCATGATGCGGGCGATCATGTGATCATGGTCGGCAACGTCACCCGCGTTTTGCTCAATCAGGGTGCGCCTCTGATTTGGTCGCAACGCGACTACGGCACCTTTGCCGAAGGCGTCTAGGCCCCTTCCCCGCCGGAACCCTTGTCAGATCAGTCGCGGATGGCGAAACTATGCCGATCCCGCGAGGTTTTTGTATTCCTGAAATCTGTTGCGGCTATTGAAGCAAATACATTCAGTTGTGGAGATTCCCTTGGACCCGAACGCCCCCCACCAGAACAGCTTTGACGATATGCTCGCGGCCACCGAACCGCTGGACCCGATCCCGACCGCCGTTGTGCACGCCTGTGACTCCGCTTCGCTCGAAGGCGCATTGGCTGCACGGGACCGGACTTTGATCACTCCAATCCTTGTCGGCCCTGAAGCTCGCGTTCAAGGCGCTGCCGAAGAAGCCGGACTGGATATTTCCGACATGGAAATCGTCGACGCGGAACACAGCCATGACAGCGCAGAGATTTCTGTCCGGCTTGTACGTGAAGGGCGGGCGCAGGCCCTGATGAAGGGCGCCTTGCACACGGACGAAGTCATGAGCGCCGTTGTTCACAAAACGCACGGCCTGCGAACGGCGCGCCGCATGAGCCATGTTTTTGTGCTCGACGTACCGACCTATCCCAAACCGCTGCTGATCACGGACGCTGCGATCAACATTTTTCCGGACCTGATGGTCAAAGCTGACATTGTTCAGAACTCCATCGAATTGGCCCAGGCCCTGGGCGTGGACATTCCCAAGGTTGCAATCTTGTCCGCGCTGGAAACCATTTATCCCAAAATTCCTTCCACGCTGGAAGCCGCTGCCCTTTGCAAGATGGCAGACCGTGGCCAGATCACCGGCGGCATTCTCGAAGGACCCCTGGCGTTTGACAACGCCATCTCAGCGAAGGCGGCCAAAACCAAGGGCATCGTGTCCGACGTGCCTGGCGATGCGGATATTCTGGTCGCCCCGGATCTCGAAGCCGGCAACATGATTGCCAAACAGCTGATGTATCTTGCCGGTGCAGACAGCGCGGGGCTCGTTCTTGGCGCCCGTGTTCCGATCATGCTGACCAGCCGCGCCGATGGCACGCTATCGCGCCTTGTGTCCGCCGCGCTGGCGCAGCTCATGGTGCACCATAATCTTGGAAAGGACTTGATGTGAGCACCGCCAAGAAAGACGCCTTTCTGGTCCTGAACGCCGGTTCGTCATCTATCAAATATGCCGTTTACGGCACCGACCTGACCCTGCATCTGCACGGACAGGTCGACCGTATTGGCCTCGGACCGGCCTATCACGGTGGCAAGAATGAGATTGATCTGCCTGTTTCGCCGGACGCCACTCACGCCGAGGTTCTGGACTGGCTGCTTAACCACATCAAAGGGCTCAGCGACGAATTGCGCATTGTCGGCGCGGGTCACCGCGTCGTGCATGGTGGGCAAGACTTTGCAGCCCCTGCCCGCGTCACCGACGCGGTAATGGCCAAGCTGGAAAAGCTGGCACCGCTTGCTCCCGCCCACCAGCCGCACAATCTCGCTGGCATCCGCGCCGTTGCGCGGCGCTTGGCAGACATCCCGCAAGTCGCCTGTTTTGACACAGCTTTTCACCGGACCCAGCCGCGCATAGCGCAGCTTTTTGCAATCCCACGCTCGTTTTCTGACGATGGCGTGTTGCGCTACGGTTTCCACGGTCTGAGTTATCACTACATCTCGACACAGCTTACACATCATCTGGACGTCCCAAACGGCCGCGTGATCGTCGCACATCTGGGCAACGGCGCCTCTATGTGTGCGATGCAGAACATGAAATCCATCGCCACAACGATGGGCTACACAGCGCTTGACGGTCTGGTCATGGGGCGGCGCTGCGGCGAGCTTGATCCTGGTGTTATTTTTCACATGCTGCGCGATCGCGGCATGACCGTGGAGGAAATTGAAACCACATTGGGCAGCAAATCCGGATTGCTCGGTGTGTCCGGCATCAGCTCAGACATGCGCGACCTGCTCGCATCCGACAGTCCGGCGGCAGTCGAGGCCGTGGATCTCTTTGTCTATCAAGCCGCCAAGAAGATCGGCGCGCTCGCGGCAACGCTCGGAGGTCTGGACGCGCTCGTCTTCACCGGCGGCATAGGCGAAAACGCCGCGCGCATTCGTGCCCGTATTTTGCAAGCCTGTGCATGGCTCGGAGCGGACATGGACGAAACCGCCAATTTCGCTGGAGCGACGCGCATAACTACGCCAAACAGCCGCCTTGCAGCACATGTGATCCCCACAGACGAAGAGCGCATCATTGCCGGAGAAACCCGCCGATTGGTGACGGGCTGAGCTGCCATTTATCCGGGTTCGCCCGTCACACCTCAGAAACGCACTTTGAGTGGCGCGGCACATGGGCCGCGCTAACGGAAACCGGCCCGCAACAGTTCTGCGATCGAGCTTTCGTTGCGGCCCATTGCATTCAACACTTCGGCTTCGCTCCGGAAGATCAGGACAGTCAAATTCTCGATCTGGCCCTTCGCAATCTCACGATGTGCTTGAGCCAGCCCGAAACCAACATCATCAGGCGCATAAATATAGTGCGTCGTCAGTTTCGCTTGCATCTCATAGTGAACGGCCAATTGGGACGTATGCGCGTCCATGCTCTCCACGACAAGTTCTGTACCTTCAACCTCGGAAAGATCGGTCAGTTCAGACATTCCCGGCAAAAAATCGGGGTGCTCCACCGTCGCAAACATTGCTTGCTCCGTTTCCCGGGTTTTAACAAAACCGGAATACTTGGTGTAAACGAGATTCAGCTCTTTGCTGACGGTTACTTCAAAGCCCATGACGGAATGCAAATACAATCCCAACTGTCAGTCAATCCCGGCTCCGCACCTAATCTGGAAAATTTTATTTTTCCAGAGCCGCACCCGGTTCATTCAACAATCGCGTGACATCCCATGACAGCCTCCCTAGCGTGCTCTCATGGATATTTTTGAACGCTTTGTAACGCTTTGGGTTGTGATCGACCCGATCGGCACCATTCCCGTTTTCATAGCTGTGACCGCAGCAATGACCACACCGGAACGCCGCAAGACCGCGTTGCTCGCATCAGCCGTTTCCGCGGGAGTGTTGCTGTTCTTTCTCGTATTTGGCCAGCTTTTGATCGATGGTCTCGGTATCAGCCTCCTGTCGTTCCAGATCGCAGGCGGCATTGTCCTGTTTCTCTTTGCTCTCTCGATGATTTTTGGCGAGTCCAAACCCGAAACGGACAAGCATTCTGCAGACATCGACGCCGAACTGCCCGAGCGCCCCTCACCCGCAGTGTTTCCGTTGGCGGTACCGTCCTTGGCCTCACCCGGGGCAATGCTGGCAATCGTGCTGATGACAGATAACAGCACCGTTCCGATCACCGATCAGGCGTTCACCGGCGCCATTATGCTCGCAGTCCTTTTGGTCGCATATCTTTGTATGCTCGCGGCAGGTCCGATCATCCGGCTAATTGGCAATTCGGGCGCTGCCATTGTCAGCCGCGTGATGGGCATGATCCTCGCATCTGTGGCCGCCGACCTTGTGCTCGGGGCCATGTTGGAGATCTCCAAGAACGGCCTCTAGCCGCGACCGACGTGATGCAGACGGAATACCGACGTTTTGCAGACAGGACTCACAGATCGATTTCGACCACGCCACCGGCATCCTTTGCGCGGCTCTGGCAAAGGATGACCGAAGTCTCTCGTTGCTTGTTGGACAGCACGAAATCGCGATGCTCCACCTCGCCGGAAACCAGTCCACACTTGCAAACCCCGCAGATCCCGTCACTGCACTTCACGTCCACATGAACGCCGTTTTCCAGCAAAACATCGGTCGCGATTTTATCTTCAGGAACAATTAGTTCCCGACCATCTTTCAACTTCAATCTAAATTCGAAGTTTTCATATTCCGGCTGTTCCGGCACAGAGAAATACTCTAGGTGGCGCGCGTCGTCCGGAAAGCCTTGCCGCTCAGCTGCAGCCATGACCCCGTCCATGTACCGATCGGGTCCACATGTATAGACGTGCCACCCGTCCTGATACCCTGCTAGTATCGCGTCCAGATCCGCCCGCGTGCCCTTGTCCGAAAAGTGGAACTCGACTTTATCCGCCCACGGCATCCCTTTGAGATCATTGATGTATCCGGCACCATCCTCGCGACTAGCTGAATAGTGTAGCGAGAAGTCCCGCCCCAGTTCATGCAACCGGTGCGCAAAGGCGATCATGGGCGTTATGCCAATGCCGCCGCCCATCAGAAAGGTCCGGGTCGCACTTTCTTCGAGCTCGAAGTGGTTTATTGGTTTGGACACAAACACCTTTCGGCCTTCAGAAAAAATCCTGTGAAGTAAGGCACTTCCGCCCCTACCTTCATCTTCACGCAACACACCGATCTGATAGGTATCACGATCGTTAGGATTTCCGGACATGCTGTATTGACGCAAAAATTCGGGAGCAACAAGCACGTCAAGATGCGCACCAGCGGTCCATTCGGGCAACGCCGAACCATCCAGCGTCCGGAACTCATATTTCGTCACGTCTGCCGTCATCGCTTCAACCGCGCTGATTTCAACACGCACAACCGGGGCATCCTCCGAAGAAGGAACAGAGTATTCATGCACAACTGACATATCGCCCGCCGAGATGCGCGACTTATATTCCTCCGCAGAAACCATTGATTCATATGCGGAAATACCGGCTTCCCGGTCCATCGGAAAAGGATAGGGCCACGGATGTGGCGCCAACTGCGCTGGATAGACTGCCAGTGTTTGATCCTCGTATTTCAAGTCCAGATCAACTTGCAGATCTCTTCGATTCAAAGGTTGCTTGGTCGGGCGGTACGCGCCGTCCTCCTCAAGTTCGAGGTCCCACCACCACTTCTTCACATCGTTCAACCCGCCGTTGCCGACGGCGTCGTCTAGCTTCGCCAAAGGTTTGGCTAGGCTCGGGAAGTTGCTGGCGGCCCAGCGGAAAGGTGCTTCCGCAAACAACCCTTCGAGATTCCAAGGACAGGTTTTCATACATCGACCGCACATCGCGCCACCAGGTGTGGTCACCCGATATGTAGCGCATTTCTGGCTGTCCGATTTCCAAATTTCGTAGCCATTAAACATCCGTTTCGGGCCGGCCGTAATGGCTCCGGACGGGCATTCTCGAGCGCATTTGTTGCAACTCTCACAGAAGTTTTGCAGCCCAAAATCAATGGGTTGATCATGGTCCATCGGCATATCTGTGGTAATCGCACCAGACTTCAGACGCGGCCCCAGATAGGGATTCAAAATGACCTCCCCGATGCGGCTCACTTCTCCGAGCCCCGACAGCAACAACAGCGGTGGCTGCAAGACTTCACCGTCCATAACGGTATGGGCTTTGGCGTTGTACCCGAGGTTACGGATCTGTTGTGCGATCACGCCGCCAAGCAACGAAAACCGCAGGTAAGCGCGCATGGACTGAGCCACACTGATCCAATCGTCACCGCTTGCACCCTCCATTGTTTCATAGCCCTGATCGATGATCATGCTAATGGCCTGATCGTGTGTCGGATTGATCGGTTCGCCGGTGGCGTCGTGGCTATACCACGCCCACTCCGGACACCGGCTCAGACCTACGGCATCTACACCAAGAAAGTAGCTGGCTGCTTTGAGATTTGCTGCGTTACGCTCCGCATCTGTGGGCTTTTCAACGTCTGCGCTTTCACCGTCCTGCAGTAGGACAAACGCACCAAGCGCACGCCTTTGGGCCATGCTCGGCGCGGCCTTACGAACATAGTACCCCCCTTTGGCCGCGTCCTGAAGTGGCTTGCCCATGTCCCCGAATTGCGCCCGCGCAAACATATCCGCCCGTTTTGGCACCCGCGCCACACGCGCTTCGTCGATGTAGGTCGTAGGTTCTTTGACTCGCTTCAACCTCTCAAATGGATGTGCCCCTTTCACGTAGTCCCGGTTGCGAAACGGATCCTGATTGAGGCTGGATTTGGCAAACCCCTTGCCAAGCCACCACGCCGGCCCTTGGGTCCGGAACCAAGGCTGTTTCGCCATCGGGGCCAATGGCAAGTCATGGGCCAGCTCCATATCAGTGGTCACAACTGCAAGGCCGTAACGCGTACCCAGCCAGGGTGCCACCAAGTCTTCACCTTCAGGGCTGAGCAATCCCGCCGCGACGCCCAGCCGCCCCAAGTCAACATCGGTGGACGTCGCTGTATGGGCCTTGGCATTCCACCCCAACAGGCGAATGTAATTGGCAATCACCACGGCTGTCTCAGTGGCTCGCAAACAGGCCCTGTGGTCCTGTGCATCCATGATCCAATCGCTGCCAGGTTCCCCCCTTTCCGGATCGCGCATGTGCTCCACCAAGAAAACGATCGCCGTTCCCTGCCCCTCGATGCTGCTCGGCGGGGCTTCCATGCTGTCTTTGAGATCGGCCATTATCAGGTCAATTCCGGAGGCGAGAGTTTTGGTCTGACGCGTTTTCAGCGCGTGCGCCAACCTGTCGATCTCCGGATTGCGACGGGGCGTTTGCAAAACGGCCTCAGTCGGTACAGGCCCAATACCGACCATGGACGTATCACTAAAGTATCCAAACGCTTTCAGATGGTTGGACCGTTCCTGGAGGTCTATTGGCACCGCAGAACGCACCTGATTTACAAGCCCATCTCTGAGCGCATCCATCATTGCCTGAAACTCGCCCATCGCATTGACGATACTTTCGGGACTCTCCGGCCTGCTGAAACTCAATGTGCCGTCGCAAGGAACTGCACCCAGCGAAGGCATTGACCCACGCTCCAACCGCTCAAGCGGATACGGGCCCATATGCACAGGCCGTGATTTGTCTGAAAAGAACCTGATCCCCATTGCCTAGCGCTCCCTTTCGCGTCGGTCCGGCCCAAACTGCACGGCTCTCTATGGGGAGGCAAGCGGAAAATGAACGATCATTCAGTCCTGATCTATACGGAGGCTATTTGGTCAGAGACAGGGAGATGGGATCAAGCCCATCGATGAAACCCGTAACGGTCTGCCCAGCCGAAACCGGCCCCACGCCCGCCGGTGTGCCGGTCATCACGACATCCCCAGGGTGAAGCGTGTAAAAACGTGACAAATGCATCACCAGTTCAATCGGCGACCACACCATTTCGGCGAGCGAGGCATCCTGACGAATTTTGCCGTCAACCTCTAAGGAAATCCGCTGGTTACCCAATGCACCAAAGTCTTCCACCGGCGTCATCCGCGCAAAAACCGCAGAATTTTCGACGTCTTTACCCAAGCTCCACGGACGACGGTTGTCCTTTCCGTCTTGTTGCCGGTCCCGCCGCGTCATGTCCAGGGCACAACCAAAAGCAAAGATCGCCCCAGCGGCTTCAGCTTCGTCAGCATTGGAAACCTCCAAACCGATTGCAAAAGCCAGCTCCATCTCGTGATGATAGTTTTCCGTACCGCTTGGATACGGCACCTCGGCACCGCTCAGAACAGCATGCGCAACAGACTTCGTGAAGTACCACGGCGCTTCACGATCGACCTCTCCACCCATTTCGGCGGCGTGGGCGGCGTAGTTGCGACCAACGCAAAAAATACGGCGGACAGGTAACCCGCTGTCATGGCCTTTGACAGGAATTACGAAAATGGGAAGTGGGTCGAACAACAATGACGGCATTGGCCGGGCTCCTCACAGGATCAATCCAGCGCACCATAGCCCCCCATCTTCCCAGGTGCAAAACCGGGCTTAAAGCCTGCTAGAGAAACACAAAATTCGCCGCATCCCGCACTTCAGCCGCGGACATACTTCCTGCAAGATAAAGGCTGCCATGCGGTCCAACATGGACAACAACGCCACCATCGATGTCACTAATCGACAAGTCATTCAGTGAATTGATGTCGCCATAGTCCAATTCGATCACGTCGAAACCCACTTCAAAGTCGGTTATCAGATCACCTGCGGCCATGTCTTCACCGGCAAAGCGGAAGATGTCGGTGCCGGACCATCCGGTCAGCGTGTCACGACCTTCTCCGCCAACCACCGTATCCGTGCCGACGCCACCGTTGATCGTGTCATTGCCATCTCCTCCGCGCAGCAGGTCGTTGCCTTTGCTTCCAGACAGCGTGTCGTTGCCCTGATTGCCGGAAATCGAGTCATTGCCGTCGCCGCCTTTCATGTCGTCGGCACCGCCAAACCCGTAGATCGCATCATCCCCTTCATTGCCGCGAACGTAGTCGTCGCCCGTTCCGCCTTCGAGGCTATCGTTACCTTCATTGCCATAAAGCGTATCGCTGCCGTCACCGCCTTCCACAGTATCGTTGCCATCCAGAGCGTCGACCGAGTCGTTGCCATTGGTGCCAATGATGAGGTCAGCCTGATTGGTGCCCGTGATCGTTCCACCTGGCGGCGGTTCTGGCGCCTCCCCGGGCGGCAAGTCGTTTTCACCGAACAAATATGTGATCTGGACGACCTCGTATGGTTTGAGTTCCAGCAACACTTCATCATCGGAGATTTCCATGTCCGTGATCGTCGCCAGAGTGTCAAATTCGTTGAAGTAATACGGCTCGCCGTCAACGATTGTGAACTCGGCCTCTTCGATGTCTCCGTCGCCATTACGGAACACGCCATCAGAACTATTTGGCGAACTGTCATAGCCGATCCGCACTGCATAAGCCTCATCAAATCCAGGCATCAAGGTTGAGAAATCAAGATCGAGGTTGAGGACCTCGTCGTTGCGGGACACAACCTGGAAAACAACTTTTTCTTCATTTGCGTATGTCTGGATCTCCACCCGTCCATCTTCGTTGCTGAAAGCAGCATCGATCAGTTCGGTGCCGACGAGTTCGGTCGACATCACATCAAAGATGGCACCACGCACAGAATTTAGAACGCGCCCTTCTTCATCAGTGATTGGCATGTCTGTTCGGGTGCCCGCATGATGCGTGGACGTGTTGTGAACCGGTGGCCAAGCATGGGCAGCATCCGCGCCCATTTCAATCATGTACTCGAATTGCTCGGCAATGATGCCCGCTGCCCGCATACCGTTTTGCGGGTAGTTCGTGGTCCGAATATTCCATTCGGTAATGTGTAGATCGAGCTCCTTGTCGAAGTTCTGCTCCCAGATTTCATAGTCGCTGTCGATGAAACCACGTTCGTTCCCATCCCCGGTGAACTCATCATAGTGCTTGTTGTAGTAATAGTGCTCAACAAGGCCATCGATTTCGTCGCGCGCTTCATCGGAAAGCTGATCAATGATCTGCTGGTTGGCATCGTCGCGACGGGCGCCAAACGGACGATCGTCCACGGACGTGTGGAACTCCGATCCATTGTTCGGTGTTGCCATCTGCACAATAATCGACGGTTGCTCGTCCTGAGAAAGGCCTGCCCGCTCCATACCTTCTGCGAATGCACGAGCGGCTATGTCGGCCTTCTGACCATAGGCCGTCTCACCCTGAATCCAGTATTCGTTACCGATTTCGAATGCCTCAACAGCCTCTCCGTACTCGGTAACAACCAGTTCGGCAAAACGCGCCATGTCGTCATACATCGCTTCGTATTCTTCAACGGTGAAGACTTTGGTCGGTGTACTGAGGGTCAAGCGAACATCTGCACCGTTTTCGTGAGCGGCAATGACGGCATCCAATGCAGCCACAACTTCAGGCCGAAGAACCATCTCGCCGTTCTCATTTTCCTCAAGCTCCATGACGTTGAGCCAGCGGGTGCCCTCTTCTTCCGGCGTTTCCGGGTCAGCCTGCCCAGCTGGGAAACGCACGTGCATCACATCCAATGCGTCAACAGCCGCAACATAGTTGTCCAGCGGCACCCCGAGTTCAGTGTTCACGCTATAGATCGCATTCGCACCGAACATTGCTTCGCTCACCATGTTGCCGGTGCGCGTTGCTGTTTCCAACGTCATGGAAATTGTCGGCCCTTGCTGCATCGTAGACTGGAAACCTTCCGAGTCCGGGTCAGGTTCCAAATTGCCCAGCCACAAGGTCTGATCCTGCAAAAGATGCGAGTCCACGCCATGCAAAATAGCGACGACACTGCCATTGTACTCGACCAAGGCTTCGCCGCCTTCTTCACTCTGGTAGATCACAACGTTGCCGGTCACTTCCTCCGCGGTCAACGGCGTTCCGTCTGCATGCAGTAGAGTGATGATCTCGATATTCCCTGTGTCGGTATACGTTTCGAAATCAAAGACTTGCACAGGCACATCGTCGCCTGAGTCTGGCACAACGATCTCAAACAAATCTGTGCCTTCTTGCCCGACAACCAAGTCGCCGTCGTCGGCACGGATTGTGTCATCGCCATCGCCGCCGCCAACGGAGTCAGGAGCAACAGAGGCGTCATCAACGCTGTCGATGGACACCAATAGGTCGTTACCTTGTTGACCGTCCAAATGGTCCGCCCCGTTGCCGCCAATCAGGGTGTCGTCGCCAAGCGCGCCTTCCAGGAAGTCATCAGTCGCAACGCCATCCGGGTCGCCAACAAGAAGATCGTCACCGTCAAAGCGGCCGGTCAATCCTGGAGACAAGTTACCAAGCCAGTTTGTGTCGGCCAAGAGATCGTCACGAGTGAAACCTTCTATGATCGCAATAACTTCGTCATTGAAAATAATGTTGGCGTTGCCTTCCTCGGTGTCTTCTATGCGAGCATCCGCCTCGATCAGTCCGGCGCGCGTAATTAATTCCCCATCTGCGTTCAGGAACGTCACAAGGTCGGTGCGCAATTCCGCGCCCTCTTCATGGAACAGGCTGAGGTCAGTTATGACCACAGGGTCTTGCCCTTCACCGCCAACAACAATCTCAAATCTGTCTACGCCGGCACCTCCGGAAAGAGTATCTCCGTCATCGCCAAGCAGGCGATCGTTTCCAGCTTCGCCGAATACGAGGTCGGCTTCGCCAGGATTTCCACCAACATCAAGCGCCGTGATGACATCATCCCCCGCGCCCCCTTCGAGTCGGTCAAACCCGCTGCCACCAGAAAGGACGTCGTCCCCTCCGCTACCAATCAAAGTGTCATTGTCACCGTCACCGAACAGAAAATCATTTCCTAGCCCACCTTTGACGAGATCATCCCCGGCACCGCCACTGACCACATCAACGCCGTATCCTCCGAGGAGTGTATCCATACCTTCGTCGCCATAAAGAAGATCGGCTCCGGCCATCCCTTCGATGCGATCATCCCCTTCGCCACCCGAGATTGTGTCCTCTCGCAGAGTGCCGGTAAGTGAATCTGCATCGTCGGTGCCGACAATGTTTTCGCCGGGTAACGCAGCAACGGAACGTACGGCGCCATCCTCAGTCACTGCGTTTGACGTCTCGGTGTCCGAAGCTTCTGTTTCCGCCTCACCTCCGTCGTCGCCTTCAGTTGCAAAGCTTTCGACAGTTTCATTTGACGCAACGGAGTCGGCACCTGAAGTACCATCTTCTGCGGTGTTGTCACCGCCTGCAGGGGACGCACCATCCGAGGTGTCCCCATCGTCCGAAGTATCAATGGTTAGTGCCAAGAGTCCGGCCGCTGAAGCCAGAAGTAGTGCCATCAACATTTGCGCCCCCGCGAAATCAGTGGGGAAACCTGCCAAGTGCTCGGACTGTCTCAAGCAGCCTTATTTGAAAGTGTAGCGCGACATTTCAGATACCGTTAAGGGAATCTTAAGTTTTTTGTTTCCGATCTGAAAACAATCAAAAGTTAACGTTACCGTTATCTCCCGCTGCCTTGCCCAAGAACGCTGCGTAACCCACAGCTTTGACTGGATAAAACGCCGCACAATTAGAAACGAAGGCGGAAACAATGCCCGCCCTCGAATTAAACTTTTCCATTCTCGTGAGTAATCAGATCCGGAAGATCGGCTGAAGCAGGCGAGGTACAAACGCGTTGAACTTCAACGGAGCGTCTGTCGCCGCAAGGCAAATGCACGCAGGTCCATCATCTGCCACCGGTGTGTGTTCCAAGTCTTCGTTTGCCACTTCCAAATCGCCTACGCCAAAACTGCCGGTTTCGTCGCTAAAGCTGCCTTGCAGGACCAAAGTAAGCTCCAGACCACCATGCGTATGATCGGGCACGGCCTGACCAGGCGGAATGTAGAGTAGCCGAACGGACCCGGCGTCTCCAGCATCAAGGATGCATTGCTTTACGCCCATTCCAAGTTTTTTCCAACGTGGAGGACGGCCCTTCAGCGCTTCCATGACGGGTCCCGGATACACGCCGGAACGTTTGGCCAATGGTGTCTCATCAATCGGTTCTGCAAGGTCCAGCATTGCCATTAAGGCCTCTTTGACCTCGGCTTCCACCGGTGCTGCAGTCATCTCTTCCAATACTGCGCCCCCCATGTGTTCATGGGCGGACAATGCAGCACGGCACGTGTCACACATCGACACATGCGCTGCAATCACCAGCGCGAAAGGTTTCGGCAACGTGCCGGCTGCATAAGCCGCAAGCAGTGGTTCGGGGATATGATGGGTGATCGCGGTCATTCCTGACGCATTCCTTTTAGCTCGTGGCGCAACTTGTCCAGACCAAGACGGATACGGCTCTTGATCGTGCCAAGCGGCAAGCCTGTCTTTTCGCTCAACTCCCTGTGAGACATCTCGCCCAAGTAGGCGGCCTCGATCATCTCGCGTTGTGCGGGCTTGAGCCTCGACAAAGCTTCGCGCAGATGCAGAGTTTCTTGTTCCATGCCCAATATCTGCGTCGCATCGGGCTCAGCATCAGGGGCTTCACCCAATTCTTCAGGTATGGGACGGTTCTCTTTTCGGATCACGTCGATATGGCGATTACGCGCAATCTGGTAAATCCAAGCCGACACCTGAGCTCGTTCTGGATCGAACATGGCAGCCTTACGCCAAATCGTGAGCATCACGTCCTGAACGATTTCGTCTGCTTGTCCGTGGCCGCACCCTTTGCGCATCAAAAGACCTTTGATCCGCGGTGCATAATGGTCGAACAAAGAAGCAAAGGCCGTTTTGTCGCGCGCATCTCGCACAGACAGCATCCATTGCGTCTGCTCCGTGTATTCTTTCGGCGCCTTTGTCGACACGTGCCGTCTGTCCCTGGTGTGACGCGCGTGTGTGGCAGCCGGATTTTTTGCCGGTGTTTCAACGCGTTCTTTATGTTCTGTCAGTGTCAGCATACCGAGTTTACGCGAGATGGCAAAACTCGGATCACTACGGGCCCTATTTTTTGATCCGTCCGCTACAATACCCCGTAAATTCAAAGAACTGACCAGCGGAGAACTCATGTCTTTTGATGCACCCCCAATGCGCCCTCAACGCATTGCCGTCGTTGGTGGCGGCATTTCCGGCCTTGCGGCAGCCTATCTTCTGGCGCCGCAACATTCCGTAACAGTCTTTGAGGCCGCACCGCGGCTTGGCGGCCATGCGCGCACAGTTTTGGCGGGCAAAAACGGAGACCAGCCTGTCGACACAGGGTTCATTGTCTTTAACTATGCAAATTACCCTCACCTGACGCGGATGTTTGCAGACCTCGACGTTCCGGTGGCAAAATCCGACATGACTTTCGGCGCGACCGTAGATCGGGGCCGCATCGAGTACTCTGTACAATCCTTGCACGCTCTCTTTGCACAACCGCGCAACATTTTGCGACCTGGCTTCCAGCGCATGATACGCGACATTCTAAAGTTCAACGCCCGTGCTGAAAGTCTGGCAAAGGACGATCTGACCCCACTCGGAGATCTGATGGACGAACTCAACACAGGCGAGTGGTTCCAAAGATATTACCTAACACCGCTTTGCGGAGCGATCTGGTCTACGCCCACCGACCGAATTCGCGATTTCCCGGCACAAGCCGTGGTGCGGTTCTTCCGGAACCACTCTCTTTTGTCCGGTCGCGAGCAGCATCAATGGTGGACCGTGGATGGCGGTTCAATAGAATACGTCAGGCGGCTCGAAGCGTATTTGCGAGGCATAGGCGTTGCCGTTCGTACCGCAACCCCCGTTGTTGGTGTTTCCCGCGATCTTAATGGCGCAACAATACGCACAAAGCGCGCGGAACCGGAGCGGTTTGACCAAGTGATTTTCGCTTGTCACCCAGACGTTGCACTCAAAATGCTCACGGACCCCAGCCCGGCGGAACGTCAGGCACTTGAGCCATTTCAGTACCAAGACAACCGCGTCGTGTTGCACCGCGATCCGCGTCAAATGCCGAAACGCCGCGCCGTTTGGTCAAGTTGGGTGTACAAGGCGGACACGACAAAACCGGAACCTGCAATAGGTGTGTCCTATTGGATGAACCGTTTGCAAAACATTCCCCAGAACGATCCTCTGTTCATCACTCTCAATCCGACGGATCCAATTCCGGATGAGCTGATTTACGACGACAACACATTCCGCCACCCGGTATTCAACGCTGGAGCTTTGCAAGCTCAGGAGGCGCTCAAATCACTTCAAGGTGCTCAGAATACGTGGTTCGCAGGCGCGTACACCCGCCATGGCTTCCACGAAGACGGCTTTGCAAGCGCTGTGCGCGTGGCGCGGAAACTGGAATTGGTGTCCGCATGAGTTCAAACATCTGGCCCGACCACATCCGGGGAACGACCACTCATGCCCGAAGGGGCGCTATCACAAACGCGTTCAGATACGGCGTCGACTTTGTCCTGATTGATCCTGACAGCGCGGCTGGCCCGAGACTATTTTCGCGCAATGGGACGGGGCTCATGAGCGTCACAGACGTTTCAGTTGGAGGCCCGCTTGGCGATGGCCGCGGAGCGGAGTGGGCGCGCGACGCCTTTTCCGCTCGGGGTCTTGATGCAGACAGCTACGAGTTGCGGTTTCTTACTCAACCAGGCTTTCTGGGGCATGTTTTCAACCCGGTCAGTTTCTGGCTCGCGATGCGCGACGACAACCTGATTGCGGTGATTTCCGAAGTCAGCACGCCGTTTAAGGACAGGCACTCCTACTTAACCCACCTGCCGGACTTCGCGCCGATGGGCCCAAAGGATACGACCCAAGCAACCAAACGCCTACATGTGTCTCCGTTTCAGGACGTCGCCGGCGATTACACTTTTTCGTTTTCGATAAAACCGGACCGCATTGCGGTCCGTATCTTTTACGAACATGGGCCTGAGGGGGTGATCGCCACTCTTTCAGGACCGCGACAGCCACTCACGAACAGGTCCATCGTGGCCTCAGCCATACGCCGCCCGCTTGGCACAATACGCACCGTAATACTGATCCACTGGCAGGCGGCTAAACTGAAACTTAAAGGCGCAATCTGGCGCCAACGACCCGTACCACCGACCGAGGAAATCTCCTGATGTTTTATGTCACCAACCGCGTAAAGCGCGATTTTCTGGCAACCTGCGAATCCATCACTCACGGTGCCCTACGCATTCGCACTCCGGAGGGGCACGTCCATGATTTCGGGTCGGGCGCGTTACAGGGAGAAATGCAAATAAACGATTGGTCGGTCGTCACCGCAGCCGCGACGCGCGGAGATATCGGACTTGGGCAAGCCTACGTAAAGGGCCTTTGGGACAGCCCGTCGATCAAGGACGTCGCAGAAGTTGGGCTACGCAATTTGCACCACTTCCACAGCTATGCGCACGCCGGCTTTTTTCACAGCCTCAAGTACTCCGTTGCAGACAGATTGCTACGTCCTTCTGGTCTGCTGAAGGGCGCTAAAGGGCAAAGCATTGGCAACGAATTCTTTCAGCTTTGGCTGGACGATGGCATGAGCTATTCGGCGGCGCTCTATTCGGACGACATTTCTGATTTGGCTGGAGCCCAAACCAACAAAAACGATCGCATTCTGGGACGCTTGTCGGACGGCGATCGTCTGCTCGAAGTCGGGTGTGCTTGGGGCGGCTTCACCGAAATGGCGGCGGAACATGGACACGAAGTGACCGCACTGACACAGTCTCCCGGGCAAAAGGGATATACCGACGCACGCCTTGATGGGCGTGCAGAGGTCATGCGCGGAGACCATCGCTCCACGCAAGGTCAATTCGACAATATCGTCTCCATCGAAGCGCTTGAGCGACTTGGACCGCGCGAATGGCCCGCGTTCTTTGCGTCCTTGAAAAACCGCCTCGCAGAAGGTGGCCGCATCATGTTGCAATCTATCGTGGTGCCGGATGACAACCTATCCCGGTACCTCCGTAGTTCCGATTTCTTTAGGCAGGCCATGGTGCCAGGCGGAGCCGCCCTCTCCCGACGTGAGATAAGTCGTCAAGCAGGTCTTGCTGGCCTCCGAATGGTCGATGACTTCGCATTTGGTTTGTCATATGCCCGAACCTGTTCGGATTGGCAGACTCGATTAGAGGCCAAGACCCCGCGCTTGAACCGCATGGGGTTTGACGACACGTTCCTGCGCGGCTGGCGCTATCACCTCGGCGCGGGTTCCGCAGCTTTCGCCGCGGGGCGCGCCGATGTCGTGCAAGTCGAATTGGCCCACGCCTGAACCCAATCCGGCCTAACCGGCCACCCACCAAGGACCAAAATGAGACTTTCAATGCTGATGAGCTGGATTATTCCCATTGCCGTTTTCCTGGTTCTGCTCGCAATCGCCGGGCGATGGATTGGCTTTCGGGCGCAAAACCCCGACTTTTATTCTGAACAGGGACCGGAGTTCGTTCTCACGGAACACCTGAACGGCCCCATCCTTTGCGAAGGCGTCATCTATGGGCCTCTTGGCCGCGTAGGCAGCACTTTCGTCGCCCACATGCAGGGTGACTGGAACGGGGACACAGGAACGTTGGCAGAAGACTTCACGTATTCGACTGGCAACACACAATTGCGCAAATGGCACCTCAAACTGGGTGAAAATGGGCAATTCACAGCGACCGCTGACGATATCATCGGAACCGCCGAGGGTGTACAACGGGGAAACACAGTACGAATGACCTATAGCATCCGCCTCACAGAAGAAGCCGGTGGTCACATTCTGGATGTCACAGATTGGATGTATCACACTGGCGATGGCGTGATCATCAACCGTAGTCAGATGCGCAAATTCGGCATCAAAGTCGCTGAACTCGTTGCAACCATGCGCCCAGCGACAAAAAATACCAGCCAGACGGACAACTTGGCGGCGGAATGATGTTTCGGGACAAAACATACTGGCTCGTGGGCGCTTCCCACGGGCTTGGGCGTGCGCTTGCCAAAGCGCTTGACGCCGAAGGGGCAAAATTGGTTTTGTCCGCGCGTTCTCCGGATGAGCTCAGAAACCTTGCACATAGCCTGACTTCAGCGTCGGCACTGCCTCTCGATGTTACGGACAGCGAAGCTGTTGCCCGTGCCTCCAAGGAGATCGGGCCGCTGGACGGTGTTATATACTGCGCTGGTGCATACGATCCGATGGCTGCTGCTGATTGGAAGCCAGAAGGCGCGGAACGTATGGCTGACGTGAATTTTATGGGAGCACTTCGGGTTCTCGGCCAAGTTGTCCCCGCAATGGCAAAACGTAACGCTGGCCACATTGTTTTGATCGGCTCCCTGGCAGGTCACCGCGGACTTCCCAATGCGATCGGATATGGTGCATCAAAGGCCGCCGCCATGCATCTTGCGGAAAACTTGCGGGCAGATTTACGCCGCACCAACATCAAAGTTCAGATGATCAATCCCGGGTTTATTCGCACGCGGTTGACGGACAAGAATGAATTCGACATGCCGCAAATCATGAGCGCGGACGATGCTGCCCAAAACACGCTGAAGGCGATGAAGTCCAATCGGTTTTCAACGTCTTTCCCGGCACCTTTCGCCTGGCTTTTCGTCTTGGGTCGGTATCTGCCGCTGAAATGGTTTCAAGCCATTTTCGGACAGAGTAAATAGTTTGGGCAGCTAAACAACGTCGACAATATCGCCTTCTTTGTAGCCCCTCAAACGTCCTTTCTCGCGCGCGGCAACAATCGCCATCCGTCCAAGCCCATGACGTTTTTGGTCAGACGTGCGTTTGTACCAAAACAAAACGCGAGTTTCGGGAAATCCAAGCCAGTTCAATATCTTTTTCATAGACTTTGGACCATCGGGCAGCCACGACAACCTATGGACCCCCGACATCAAGGCTTCAGTCGACTCAAATTTCATTGTGAGCGATGTCCCTTCGTCCGCGCCGGATGCCAGAGGCCTTGTCGCGGTTGTTATGAACAGTATGTCGCGTGTCTTGTCCGCTGCTATTTTCAATCCAGCCACTGGGTCGGGCAAGTGATAGAAAAGGCCTGAAAACCATGTCACATCAAAGTCTTCCGGCATCGCTTTCAAGTTCAATAAATCCGCGACCTCAAACCTCATGCCCTCCGAATTTCCGCTACGGTTTTGAGCCACAAAACGCGCCTGATCAATCCAATGCTCACGCACATCAAACCCGAAAGTCCGGGCGGCCCCAGCGTCTTTTGCTGCAAAGCAATACCCTCCTGCATTGCAACCACAGTCCAAAAAACTGCGCCCATCCAACCCGTACGGAAACAGCCCCTTCAGGCCTTGCCTAAATTTTTGCGACGGGATGACCACCGACACTTTCTCGCGCGTTTCATTCCAAACCACGTCCGGAGCAGTAAACAAACCATCTCCCATATCTATCCGATGATGCCAGGGACCCAAGCTTTCAATCTCCTGTTCCAACGATTTCCGCTTCTCCGGAGAAAACACCGCGGGTCTTTCCTGATCAAACTGCGAAAAATAGTCAGCCATAGAAGGATCTGCAAACGCTTCGTAGAGCGCGATCTCTTCTGCTGATTTTTCCCTTATTTGGTCCCCGTATTTGTTGAAAAGCTCTGCAGCGACCGTAGGCTTCTTGGCCGTGTTAACCCTTTCTACTTGCGGAACTGAAAGACCCAAACGCCGCAAGAGTTGTTCGCTATCGTCATCAAACCGCTCGACCAACATCACTCCATAGAAATCTCGTTTGATGGCCTCAATTGTCTCTAGGAAGCTCGCGCCTTCATACGGCTGCAAATATTGTAGCTGTTTGTTATATTGTAGTGGCGTGTTCAAATAGGTCTCAAAATCGGGAAAGCGCTCCAGAAACCCTTTCTGATCCGTATGCCTGTCGGACGTGCAATAAAGATAGTCGGAAATAAATCGCTTCACCGGATCGCGAAGAGACGTCACCAAATGCACCTTTCGATCGCTGCGCTTTAGGCATTCGCGGATGTCGCGATACCGGTAGTGACCACTGATCATACAAGTTGAGCCAGTCGGCGCGTTGTTTAGCGCCTCTTCAAATTCGGCCGTCATCTGACGATGGTAGCCGCTTTTATGGCCTGCGTGATTGTCTACGCCGATGATTGGCGCCGCCAGGTTGTCCTTAGCAAGCGCTCGTTGCATCGTTCTTCGAAAACTCGAACCCGCGGTTTTTGGGATGTGAATGTTTACAATTAGTTTCGACAATTGTGTCCCTTTGGTTCGATCAAGTTCGAGTCTGCTCAAGCCGTTCGGAAATAGCTGAATACATTGCCATTTCCGGCGCCAAAGCTTCTCGAAGCAATTCGCCATATTGGGTCATTACTTGTTGAGATTGCGCCGTGTTGCCCGCGACATTCTCCCGTGTCGGCGGCACAGGCCCCAGAGATAGCTGAGGCAAGAGCGTTTTCAAATCGTCGTCAAACCGTTCGGTCATCCCAATGAAATCAAATGCTTTCAAGGCGGCCTCTGCGGTCTCTTCAACAGATGCGCCCTCACGTGGCCGCAAGTAGTCGAACTGCTTATTCATTTGCCCTGGGCTTTTTACATAGTCGCCCAACGTCGGGTACTCCGCCTGGAAGGCCAAATGCCCCGGATGCTTTTCTGAACACGAGTATAGATAGTCGGACACAGTGCGCTTAACGGGGTCCCTCAGAAAGGTAACAAGTGACACTTCGCTCTGCCTTCCGGCAAGGACAGGCACAATGTCCCGATAACGAAAATGCCCAGACATTATCTGCAAGCCATCCGCAAAAAGCCGGGGGAGACTGGCCCGCGCAGCTTCTGCAAGGCCCTCGAAATATGGTAGCCCTTCCACGCCACGGTCGACGCCAATGATACCAGCGTCCAGCTTAGGCAGATTACCCAGTGCGAAAGCCAAAGCTGATCGCAAAGAGGACCCTGCCGTCTTCGGTATGTGCACCAAGATCACCTTGTTCTGCACACTAAATTCTCCTTGGTCCGAAAGTTGTTGGATTATCCAGACTTACGCGCTTGCAAAAATCAAGCTCCCGATACCTGTTTGTCTTCTTTTTGTTGACTCAGCAGCCGGATAAAGTTCTGGTTTGGCGGCGGGTTGCCCGAATTATTTCGGAACAAGGCATTTTGGGGGGAAGCTATGAAGGTTTGTGTTACGGGGGCTGCTGGGTTTCTGGGCTCGCATTTGTGCGACCGCCTCTTGTCAGAAGGTCACGCGGTTACAGGCATCGACAATTACCTCACCGGCTTTCCAAAAAATCTAGCTCAAGCCAAAGAAAATCCAAACTTCACGCTTTTGAAACATGATGTAGAACAGCCTATGTCAGGGGAATTTGATCTTGTTTATCACTTGGCTTCGCCGGCCTCTCCGCCGATGTACCAAAAGGATCCCATCGCTACCGCGCGGATCAATTTTCTCGGCACTCTGAACGCACTCGAACTGGCCCGTCGCAGCAACGCCCGCTTCCTACTCGCATCAACATCAGAGACTTACGGCGATCCTAAAGTACACCCGCAACCGGAAACCTATGCTGGCAATGTCAATCAGACAGGTCCGCGCGCCTGCTATGATGAAGGCAAGCGCATTGCGGAAACTTTGGCGTACGACTTTGCCCGCCAATACGGTCTCGAGACGCGCGTTGTCCGAATTTTCAACACGTTTGGCCCGCGTATGCATCCTGAAGATGGCCGAGTGGTCACAAGCTTTGTGTATCGGGCATTGCGCGGCGAGGATTTGACGGTATTCGGCGATGGATCACAGACCCGTTCGTTCTGCTATTTCTCCGATTTGATCGAAGGATTGGTACGCATGATGAATGCGACTTCGGTCAATGGTCCGGTCAACCTCGGCAACCCCGAAGAAATCACAATCGCCGAACTAGCGCAGTTGATTGTGGAAATGACCAATTCCGGCAGCAAGTTGACTTTCAAACCGCTTCCGCAAGACGATCCCAGACAACGCAAACCCGACATTACGAAAGCCAAAGCCGTTTTGGGCTGGGAACCACAAGTCACTATGCGGGAAGGCCTTCAGAGAACGATCGAGACGATGTCAGCGCAACCTGAAGCACAATTGCTGAAAATCCGGGCCTGAAATGTCGCGCGTGTTGGTATTCGGAGGCGCTGGATATATCGGCAGCCACACTTGCAAAAACCTAAGCGAAAACGGCTTCACACCTGTGACTTTCGATAACTTGAGCGAAGGTCACAAAGACCACGTAAAGTGGGGCGATTTGATAGTCGGAGACATTCGAAATCAGGATGAACTTGATAAGGCCGTCGCCAAGGTTAGGCCTTCTGCGGCAGTTCACTTTGCCGCCTGTGCGTATGTAGGGGAGTCCGTACGGAACCCGTCGCAATACTATGAAAACAACGTTCGCGGTTCGCTTAATATCATACAGACCATGCATCGGGCTGGAAACATTCCCCTCATCTTCTCCTCCTCCTGCGCCACCTATGGCGACCCAGCGGCAGACCGCATTTCCGAGACTACGCCCCAGAACCCGATTAACCCTTACGGTCGAACAAAATTGATGACGGAACACATGCTTCAGGATTTTTCCGCTGCATATGGTCTTCGCTCCGTGGCCCTGAGATACTTCAACGCTGCAGGTGCCGATCCAGACGGAGAAATCGGGGAATCGCATCGTGAAGAAACCCATCTGATCCCCCGAGCAATTCTATCTGGACTGGGGGAAATCGACGATTTTTATGTTTTTGGAACAGACTATTCGACGCCTGACGGCACGGCCGTACGTGACTATATCCATGTTACAGATTTGGCACGTGCACATGTTGCCGCGTGTAAATACCTTCTGGATGGTGGACAGACGGACCAATTCAATCTGGGCGTAGGTGAGGGATACTCTGTCAAACAGATTATCGAAACGGTCAAAGTTCACCTCGACAAACCAGTTCCGCACCACCTTCGCGCAAGGCGACCAGGCGATCCGGCAAGCCTTGTCGCGGACGCCAGCAAGGCTCAAAGGGTTTTGGGGTTCGAACCGCTACACTCCAGCCTCAATGAAATTGTCGAGACCGCCACCGCCTGGCACCGCAAGCAAGCGACTCACAATCCGGCAGAGGCCGAACTGCAAAGCCGATGAAACGTCACCACCTATTTGATACTTTCCCAGGGTTCTTTGACTTACGGTTCGTGCGTACCTCGCAGAATATTTCCGAAGCTGTGTCGGATGAAGAGGTTGTCGAACAAATTTTGGCGGAACGAACGTCAGCTCTTCCACCGAATGCATTTTTCGATCTAGCATTTTACCGTCGGCAAATTTCGGGGACTTCCGAGCCCTCACTCAATCCGACCGTCCATTTTCTTACACATGGTGCGGCGGAGGGCCGCCTGATCAACCCGCTGTTTGATCACGATTTCTATGCGTCCCAAGCTCGACTACGAAACGTGACACCTGTTGAAGCGATTGAGCATGCAAATGTGCATTTCGGTGCCTCAATTGCTCACTTCAGCCCATTTTTGCATCGTGAAAGGCTCGCCGTTCACCTGGAGGGCCCCGACGCAGCTTCGCTTCTGGAAGAGTTACTACAAAACGATGCACCTCCAAGATTGGCACATCCCTTTCTAGGGCTTGGCTTGTCCAGCGACGGGCTTGAGGGTCTGTCGGTCAAAAGTGCTATCGAGCACTATTGGCAATCCGGAAATGTGCAATCTCCTCATCCCATGTTCGACGAAAGCTTCTACCGTTCACAACTTCCGGATGGTTTGGACGTCCAGTACGCGCTTTATCACTATCTCACTTCGGCAAAGACCACGTCACCTCATCCTCAGTTTGATCCGGAATACTACGAGCAGCAATTCATAAGACATGGCCACAAACCACCGCACGATACACTCCTGCATTTCTTAGACACGCCGGCCGAAAATCGGCTCCCGTCCTCACCTTTCGTTTGGGCTGCGCCGCGGATTGGTGATCCGATTTCGAAACAGGCGTCTCAGGATGTAAACGTGCCGTCTCCCCACAAAATGATACCGAGCGAAGCATTTCGTATGCATCGGCGAGCCTCAGCCAAGTCCGACTCTTTTCCAGACCAATGGATCAAAGATAAGAGCAGTATTCCGCTTTCGTTGTTTCCGGATTTTTCGCCTGATTTCTATGCGCGGCAAGTTCCGCAAGAATTGGACACCCCTGCGGCTTTACTCATGCATTATTTGCGGTTCGGCTACCCGTCAGGCAGTCGCCCCAACGGTCTGATTTCATTGCCTTATGTAAAATCTCAATTAATCCGCTCGGGTGAAGGTATTCAGGATCCAATCGACCAATACTTCTCAAACAACTGGCACCTTAGGCCACGCGTGATGATTGTTCTCGAGACCCTGGAAGACACCGAACCAACGCGTGCGTGGTTGGACTTTCTAAAGGCGCAGAACGGCGCCAGCGAGGTTGAGTGGATTGTTGTCGGACCAACACAGACGCAACTATCTCAGTCCTTTTTTGACGTTGCCCACGTCTGGCATTTGGGCGCCCAACCGCTGAGCAAACTAAGCGAAGCAACCATAAGGGAATCTGCCGAAAAATTGGTTCGAACGCTTGGGGTAAACACACCCGTTGCAGCCTTTTTTGACTGTTCTGACCAAACCCGGCTTCTAGAGGCATTCGGACAAATGCGCTGTCCCAAACTTGCCTTTGGATCGCAGGGGTACGCTTTGGAACAAGACGTGCAGATGCGGTTGGAACAATGGGCGGACAAGGTGCTCTTTGAGAATGACACAGAAGCCGCAAAAATAGAGGTCAACGGTGCGGTCGCCTCACACAAACTTCACTCCGGTTTTCACCTGCGTCTTGCACGGACGAAGAAACGTGCACTAACCCCACAAAACCTTCGCTCGAAATATGGATGGTCGGACACAGACGTTGTCGTACTTTCCAGCGGCCCACCCTCTCTGGCAGACGGCGCAGACCTGTTTGGAGCTTTGGCGGCACTTTGTTTTGAAGACCGCGATATCCCAAAAAATGTTCGGTTTGTTTGGCACGGGGAAGGACACCTCTGGGGCAACGCGCCGAAATTCTATGCGGCTCATTATGCGCGAACGAGTGGCGGATCAGATCGCTTTCATTTGGTCGACGACATAAGTTTTGAAGAAGCGCTAAACGTCGCGGACCTCTACGTAAAGCTCGGGCGCGACGGGTGCGACCAAATCCACCTGAAACACGCGTTGTCGCAGGGAACGCCTATCCTATTGATGGCTGGATCAATTGATTTTGAACCTCTCGTGGCAACGGACGCGGTAGTTTCCTGCCCTGCTTTTGACCTGAAACGACTGAAGTCCGCTCTAAAACAACTGTCTTCCGATCCCGATGCGCGCTCGGAACAAGGTCGTAAGGGTACGGAGTACGTGTTGAAAAGTTTATCTCTGGAGGCGCTCTCAAAGCGGATATCAGAGGCCTTGGGTCTGGTTGCAAGCGACTTGGATTTACCCGCTCCAGACCTTGCGATCGACCGTACTCTTTTGCTGGTCACATCCTCACCGGATAGGCTCGGTCTTCATCTCGACGCAGACGCAGCCAAGTCCGATTTCAAACACTTTCACACCGCCCAAACAGAAACAGGCCTTTTTCCCGCCGAAATGGAAAGAGAGTTGCGCAATGCAAAATGCGAACATTTGGTGTTTGCAACGCCATCTTCGGCGCAAACCTGGAAGGATTTGGAGAAATTTGACGCAGCCATATGGATGGTTGAGAGTATCCAAGCCGAATTAGACGCAATTTACCAACATGGTGCGTCGTTTGACAAAATCGTTGTTTCAAGCCCGGAAACTTACGACGAACTCTGCCTCCTGACACCCGAACTCACCAGCCGGATTACCGTCACCGACAGGATGCAGCCATGATCCAGGCAACTCTCAATACAATCCTGAACATTCTCAGAGACCAAAGAACCAGCGCAGCGACGGGTTTGAAAAAATCCGACGTGTCCAAGGTGCTCGACTCAGATTTTTATCAACGCACCAACCCGGATGCTGCTGCTGCCGCAGTTCCAATGGACCAACATTTCCGCAGACACGGCATCAGTGAAGAGCGAAAACCAAGCGCCTTTTTCACCGCGGACTATGTCCGCAACCACCTGATCGATAGAAGTTTTCGCGATGAAACGGCACTCGATGCCTACGTAAGGTCGGGAATGTTCGAAAAGCCCCGCCTTCTGTTTGTCAGTCACGATGCCAGTCGGACGGGCGCACCCGCTATTATCCTGCGTCTTCTGGACATGATCTCAAAAACCGGAGCCTTTGAGTGTTTCACAATTTTGGATGCAGGTGGCGAACGGCTTCCCGAATTTCAGGCCTTGTCCCATTGCCACGTAATGTCCCGAAGCCGACACGCGCCCGACGGGACCGAGGAACAAGCTATTCACGAAATCCGCTCGCTGTTTGGCAAAACTGGCATTTTCCGCGGCAACCCACCGGTTTGCGCATTGGTAAACTCGGCAGAATCCCATCGCATTGGCCGTGCACTGGCCGCGCAGTCTGTGCCGGTCATTTCTCTAATACACGAAATTGCTGCCTACTATCCCCCTGCCAGATTTGAAGAAATTGCAAATTACTCGCACACGGTTGTGTTTCCGTCCCAATTCGTCAGCCGGGCCGCGGAAACCTATTCCGAACTGGACATGAAAAAGACGACGGTACGCGGGCAAGGACTTCTTCAGGATGATTTCGGCTCGATGGAAAAATCCACTTGTCGCCGCCTTTTGCGTGAACGGTTGAATCTACCCGAGGACGCCTTCGTTGTTCTGAACGTTGGGACGGTTGATATTCGCAAAGGGTCGGACATGTTCGTCGACATCGCCGCACTCGCATTGGAAATGGCGCCACAGGGCAAACCACTTCACTTCGTGTGGCACGGTGCGCCGGATAAGAGTTTTACCTACGCTCAGGATGCCGTGATTGCTGCGGAGCTTGAGCAAAACATTCACTTTCTCCCATCTACCCCCGATATCGAACAAGTGTTCCTTGGTGGCGATCTTTTCTTGCTGACGGCGCGCGCAGACCCCTTCCCGTGCGTGATTCACGAGGCAATGGCATGCGGCTTGCCGGTCATTGCTTTTCGCAATGGTGGCGGTGCTCCCGAATTGATCGGTGATGACGCTGGCACGATTGTTGACATGGGTGATCTGGCCGCTGCAGCAAGAGCCGTCGACACCTATCTTATAAATCCTGCTTTGACGGTTGACCAAGGCACTGCTGCGAAACAGAAAATCGCAGCCAATTGGGACTATGCTTCCTATTGCATGGACGTCTACGGGCTCATAAAATCTGCAGCCAAACGCCAACCGGTCGCGGGCTGGCCCGAACTCCAGTTTCAAACCGCGCCCGAGCACTTGATCGTTATGAACGGCTGTCGAGAGGATTTGCGAGCACTCATGGCGCTTGGGGGGCCGCCTGAACAATGCGACGTCGTCCTCATCGATGGCCGTTTTGGAGCGGACGTGGACGAGGTTCTGGCGGAGCTGAACGCCAAGAATTTTCGCGTTAAACTGTGCCAGCCTCCGGAAGACACACGCGACGCTCGGGCACTATTCTTGCGCGATTTGTTGGCGAACCCTCGCCCCAAACGCCTTACAATGATCAATACGTTGGAGCTTCTGTCGTTGACCCAACTCACTCCACTGACGATCCCGAAACAAGCGGTGCTGACCGGCAATTCCTTGTCGACAACCTATCTCGGCAAGAGAATTGGACATCTTGAGGCCCTGCATCTGTCTGATCCGGATCTACAAGCGGCGCTTACCACCCACACTCACGGCGCCAGAGATGTGGTGCGCCCCTTGCAGGTCTCGCCATAAGTGAAAGGCAACAAGCTTGAGTAAATCAACTCGGAACATCGTTTCAGAAATCGAAGCTCTGGCGCCTTGGCACCACACCATCGAACTGGGTGGCGGCATATCAACCCAATCGGCCAAATCGTCGGCCAATGGAATTTTGCAGTACGATCCGTCCAAACTATTTTTCTCAGTAATCGACAAGATCTTTCCTGATGGCCTCGCCGGCCGATCTTTTCTCGATTGCGGCTGTAATGCTGGAGGCGTGGCATTGGCCGCTCATGAACGGGGTGCCGGAAGGATCTACGGGTTTGATGCCCGGTCGAACTGGATTGAACAGGCAAGTCTGGTTTTGCGCCATAAAACAAATGCTCCTCAGAACATTTTGTTAGAACACGCATCTTTGTCGGAGCTTGAGACACACGACGCTGAATACGACGTAACTTGGTTCGGCAATCTGTTTCAGCATCTCGCCACTCCGGTCGAGGGATTGAAGTTCGCGGCGGACCGGACACGCGAAGTGCTGGTTCTGACGACCGCTTGCGCCGCCTACGACGCCCGAGAACCGGAAAGCCCAAACATTGAACTGGTCGTTGAAAAATCAAGCCATCCTCTTTCCGGAATTGATGGCTTTGGGTCTCTGCCAAGCGGTCCAGAGGTGATCGAGGGAATTCTCTCTTGGCTGGGCTTCGTGGACATCCGTGTAGTGCGATGGCGACATCTTACGCCCAAGCAGAGCGAGGGAAAATCCGAGGCGCCACCTCGCGGCAGGTTGGTTATCGTTGCGGCCAAACAATCTGGATTACTGCGCAACCTTCCCAACCTGACCCACCCAACCGATCGCGCCTGCGAGGCAGGTTCAGAACCAAGGCCCCGTCAGTTTTCCAACGGGGGTCGGCGAGGCCGCGCAGAAAATCCTCCGCTGGGCTGGCAGGACACGTCGCCTTTTGAAACAACTGAGGCACCGGCGGCTTGGGACCAAACACGCCTCGCAGACATCGAGCCCCAGAAACTTCCGAACATTCTGAAAACTCTGGATCTTAAAGCAGCGTCCTCGCGCGATACTGCCGCTATTCCAACCCCAAAAGACAAAGAAAAGCACGACGAGGACAGCGACTTACAGTACTGGTTGTCCGGACTTCGGGACTACACCCTCATTTCTCGGCAGTTGGAGGCATTGAACCACTCGACCAAGCGTCTTTTGGACATCGGTTGTTCTTCAGGCCGAATATTGCGCCATTTCGCGTTCCAATCCGATGTTCCAGAACTGTGGGGCGTGGACGAGCAGCACCGGCAGGTTAGGTTTGTTAACACGCATTTACCGCCATCCACACGCGCCATCGCCGTGCAAGACATTCCTAGTCTTCCGCTAGAGGACAACTATTTCGATGTCATCACCGCTCTTTCCAATGGTTCGCGGTTAGAACCGTTAGAGACCGCGTTTCTGGCTGAATTACGTCGTGTTCTGCGACCCGGCGGTATCGTTTTTTTGACTGTTGATGAAAGCCGCCTAAAAAAAGAACCGCTTTGTGAAGAGACTGAAGAGCTCGGATTGCTGTCTCAATCGCGCGGGGTCCATCATCCAAGCCTTTCCAACCAAATTTGGGGTCGCATATTTTCGAAGGCCGAATTCTTACCGACCGAAAACACGGAACAGTCACTTCTCATTTTGCAAAAGTAGTTTATCTCTCCAAAGTAAGCCGAATTTTGCAAGATAACTGCGACCTCTCTATCGAGAACGGCACTTCCAACTAAAAAATGGACTAGAGTGTGTTTGGCGAAGATTGAAAAGTGGTGCCCCCACACGGACTCGAACCGCGGACCTACTGATTACAAATCAGTTGCTCTACCAGCTGAGCTATAGGGGCACTGGCGGGGAGATACGCAAAATGCGGGGCGCCCGCAACCCCCTTTTTGACTATCTATTGGCACGCGCCAACAATGCCACCGCGACCAGCCCGACAAGCACGATCATGATGGCACCGGGACTGGCGTCTCCCAGGTTCTCCAAGCTCGCCTGGTCATGTACTTGTGTCGCCAACGTATCAAAGTTGAACGGCCGCAAGAGCATCGTTGCAGGCAGTTCTTTGACGCAGTCCACAAAGACCAACAACAAGGCTGACCCAACCGTACCGCGTATCAGCGGCGCATAAACTTCTCGCAGGACCTGTCCCTTTGAGCGCCCCAAAGAACGCGCGGCCATCGCCAAGCTCGGGGGAACGCGCCCCATAGCGCCATCAGCAGCCCCCTGCGCAATGGCAAAAAAACGTACACAATACGCCAGAACGATCGCAAAGGCAGACCCGGTAAGCAGCAATCCGGTCGGTCTTCCCGTTATCGTCTCCACAAGATCAGCCAACGTGTGATCGAGCGATGCCAGGGGAATCAGGATGCCAACGCCAAGCACAGCTCCGGGCGCCGCATATCCGATGGTTGTTAGCGGCAGAAGAAGCCTCGGCAGGTTGCGTCCGGACAACCGAACGCCGTACACCATAAATACGCCTGCAAGCACTGTCAGAACGGCCGCAATCCCGCCAACGCGCAGTGTGTTTCCAAGTGCCCGTACAAGGTCGGGGTCTGTCCAACGATCCCCATTTGACAAGGCATGGTTCAAGATCACACCAAATGGCAGAACAAAGCCAACGGCGAACGGAATAAAACAGGCCACAAACGCCAAAACTGAAGTCGCGCCGCGCAATTGAGTACGCTCCGGAGGGCGATGACGTGTTGACAGGCTGAAGAACTGAAATTTGCGACGACTGACCTTTTCCATTGTGACCAAAAAGATCACAAGCATGAGAACCACAGTCGCAATTTGAGCGGCCCCTCCCGCATTATTGCTTTCCAGCCAGACCGAAAAAATACCAGTGGTCAAAGTCTGCACTGCAAAATAATCGACGGTGCCAAAGTCATTCACCGTCTCCATCATCACGATGGCTGTGCCTGCCGCGATCGCAGGTCGGGCAAGCGGCAGTCCGACCCGCCAAAAGCGGCCGAACGCGCCTACTCCCAACGACTGCGCGACTTCTTCACCAGCGCCGGACTGTTCGCGAAACGCTGCCCGCGCCAGGATGTAGACATAGGGAAACAGGGCTGCGGCCAACACAACAATAGCGGCCCCCAAGGACCGGATCTCAGGAAACCAATAGTCCTTGGATGTCTTCCAACCGAACAGATCACGCATCGCCGTTTGAACCGGTCCCGCGTATTCCAAAAAATCAACCAGAGCATAGGCCCCGACATAGGCCGGTATCGCCAAGGGCAGCAAAAGCGCCCATTCAATCCACCGCCGACCGGCAAAGTCATACCGTGTGATGAGCCACGCAGTCGTCGCGCCGATTGTTGCCGCCAAAAGCCCAACAGCCATCATTAGGATCAAAGTCGTGCGCACATACCTTGGAAGGGTCGTGGACAAGAGGTGCGGCCAGATGTTTTCGACGGGATGAAAGGCGATCCATACAACGGCCAGAATTGGCCCCAAGACCACCAATGCGATAAAAAACGCGCCCACGGACCATGGGTCAAGGCTCACGCGAAACGGCGCAAAAGCGCGGGAGGACGGATGTGTTTCCTTCATTGCGCCCTTCTGTTGCCTGAATCTGGTTTCACTGTCCAGAAACGAAGATATACTAAACACGACCCTCGCGGAAAATCAGACAGAAAATGAAGCTCGTTCTCCACATCGGCGCCCATTTCACCGACGAAAATAAGCTTGTTAAAAGCCTTGTGAAAAATGCGGCAAAGCTGGCCGAGCATGACGTGATTGTGCCCGAGCCCCGAAGCTATAGACGACAGATCCGCGACATCATGGACAACGTCGATACCTATCCCATTGTTCCGGCGCACCGCGACAGCCTTTTGCGGGGCATGCTCGGCGACCGGCTTCCAGATAGGATTGTATTGTCCAACAGCAACTTTTTTGGTGTGCCTCGCGGCGCTGTACGTGAAAATCGCATCTATCCCAATGCGGTAGAGCGGCTCCGCGACTTCGCAAAAATTTTCCACGCCGAAGACATCGAAGTTTTTATTGCGATCCGTGACCCCGCGACCTTCTTGCCCGCGCTTGTGAATGGCAGCACAGAAAAGTCGCTCGAAACGGTTACTGGTGGATCGACCCCAATGGCATTGCGTTGGTCCGAACTGATAATGCGAATCCGTCAGGCCCTTCCTGAAGTTCCCGTCACGGTCTGGTGCAACGAAGACACCCCGCTCATATGGGAGGAGGTGCTGCGCGAGTTTGCTGGATTTGATCCCAACATGCCCATTGATGGCGGTTCTGATCTACTGAGTTCGATCATGACGCCACAGGGATTCGGACGGTACCAAAGCTATGTTGCTTCGCATCCGGACCTAACAGAAATGCAGAAACGCCGGGTAATCGCTGCATTTCTCGACAAGTTCGCAATTGAAGAGGAGGTCGAAGAAGAGCTCGACCTTCCCGGATGGTCTGAAGATTTTGTCGAAGCCATGTCAGACGCCTACGATGAGGACGTCTTCCTGATTGAGCGCATCCCGGGCGTGACACTGATAACGCCGTAGGCCCTGTCTAGTTCTACGCCTTCCATTGGGCTGGATCCAATCGCAACAACTGCGAAATCTGGGCATAAACTTTTGGTTCGCCCTCCAGAAGCTGATCCGGCTTCTCAAAGAAGGTTTCTATGGCGACAGCAAAGAACTCTTCATGGTTTTGCGCACCATAGGCATCCAGAACCGTCTTTCGCCCGCGTTCTACGTTTTGAACGTGACGGTCATAGGCCTCCAGAATATCACGTTCCCACGCCGCGAACTCTTGCCCTTCAGCCATGACAGGCGCACCATCCGTCCGCCCCGATAAATCATCCAGTTGATGGGCAAATTCGTGCAGGACAACGTTGTGTCCATCGCGATCGTCAGCGGCGCCCTGTGCAGAATGTGCCCAAGACAGGATCACGGGGCCACGCGACCAGCTTTCTCCAGCCCGTACCGTCTCCCGTTCCGTCACCACATAGCCATCATGGACCACGTCCATCGATTTGAAGGCACTGGGATAAACAAGAATGGTGGTCAGGTTGCGGTACCAGGCGGGGCTGTTGACCACCAACAGACAAGCTTGTGCAGCGATAGACAACATCATGTCTTCGCTGACTTCCAATCCGTCACAACCTTGAAATTCCACTTGATCAAGAAACAGGTTCATCTTTCCCTGCAACTGGATTTTCAGCGGCTCAGGCAAGCGTTCGACAAGTGGCACAAGTTTAAGAACGACCGCCCAGTCTTCAGTGGACAGCGTTGACCGCATCAAAGCTTCCCTGCGTTGCTTACGCTTGTGCGTCCTTTGCAGGAAAAAGCCTACCGCACCCGACAACACCAAAACTATCAGCACCGTGATCATGTTGGATATCCCCTGAACCGGATCATGGACCAAATATCACGGCAGTCACGTAACGCCCAATTTTGTGGTCGCGTGGCCAGGGAGCGTTGCCCCCAGCCAGATGCGTCAGTTCATGCCGAGCGCTTCTTTGTACATTTCGAGCACAGCCTCTTCCTCGGCAATGTCGTCCTTGTCGCGTTTGCGCAGGGCGACGACCTTACGCAGAACTTTGGTGTCGTAACCGCGGGACTTTGCTTCCGCCATTACTTCTTTCTGCTGATCCGCAATGTCTTTCTTCTCCATCTCTAGCCGCTCATAGCGCTCCACAAACTGACGCAATTCGCCAGCGGTAACGCGATAGCTGCTGTCGACACTGCTTTCGGTCGGGGTATCGGACGAGAAGTCAGACATGGAAACTCCTGAATGGTGGCCAAATGGCGGGAAACGACTGGTCAAAGGTGCCACTGCCATATGGGCCGAGGCGACCGAGGCCGCAACCTAGCGCCCCCCTTACGGCCCTGCAACCGCGGATATGCGCCCGCGGCCAATTCGCGCCGCATCTTGCGCGCTGAGGCCGGATACGATACCCGCCATGCGCAAGCTACGGCAAGGAACGCAATATGAGCTGGATAATCTGGGTAGGCGCGGCCATCTCACTTTTGGGATTGATCGGTCTGATATTGTCTATCGTCAAGGTCAGCAAAGCTCGCAAGGCCGGTCTATCTGATGAAGAACTGCGCGTCGCCGTGCACAAGGTGATCCCGCTTAACCTTGGATCGCTGTTTCTTTCGGTTCTCGGCCTTATGACAGTGATCGTCGGGATCTCTTTTGCCTGAGCCTATCGCGCCAAGTGACCGCCGTTCTTGATAAGGTGATCGAAAACGGGATCAGGCGCCGACAAACTGTCGCCTTCCGCCTGCATGGCCCTGAGTGTCGTCCGAACACGGACCAAACCCTCCAGTTCCGCCGCCATCATTGGCCCGCCGCGCCAGCGCGGAAACCCGCAGCCGTGAACCAACGCGACATCTATGTCGGAGGGCGTGCGGACCACGCCCTTGCGCAAAAGCCCGACTCCCGCATTGGCCATCGCCGCCAAAACGCGCCCCTGAATGGTTGATGTAGAAAAGGTCTTGGGCTCCAAGCCGGCCGAAGAACGCATTTTGTGCAGTGTTTCATCCAGATCAGCCGATCTGGGCTTTCCTGTTTCGTCGTAAGCATACCAACCGCGCCCCGCCGCGCGCCCGCGGTGAAGAGCGAGTGCCAGGGACAAACTCAACCGTACACCACTCGTTTTGAACCACGGTGCATCAAGCCCAGTCAGGTCTGCTGCCTCAAACGGGCCGAGTGACATGCCCCACTCACGCATTGCCGCATCAATGTCGTATGGATGCGCACCGCGCAAAACCATTTTTTCAGCGGCTCGCAAGCCTGCGCTCATGACGGAATGCCCGATTAAACCTGCAACCGGCTCGACACGAACGGGCACTTTGCCCAAACGCCGCAAAAGCCAGAGCGCACGCGCCACTGTGTCATCACTGCTCTTGGGACCGACGACCAGCTCAACCCCTGGCGATAAATGCGCTGCCCCCGAAAAATAGAGGCCGATCACCTCCTCTGGGCATCCAGTTTCCAATGCCAGCGAAGTCACATTCACAGAAGCACCATGTGCCGCCAACACCGCACCTTCTTTGGAAACGCCATCCAACTGAGCAAAAATCTGTCTTTCGACTTCAGTATTCTGACCGGAAGCCTCAAGGACAAAGTCGGCCTCCGCGACAGCAACCAGATCATTGCCCGTGTGCAACGAGGCCTCGATTCCATCGCGTGCAATCTGGGTCAATCGACCCGACGCAACCGCATGGTCAAGCAACCCGCCAATTCTGTTGATGCCCTCTTCCAAAGCAGATGTGTTTCGCTCAACCACCACCACTTCGAGACCTGCCATAAGGCAGGCGACCGTAAATCCCGCGCCAACTGCGCCGACTCCAATAACGCCCACAAGCCCTACGGGGTCCGCTTTGCCGTTCTTGAGTTCCGGAAATTGCACAACACGTCGCTCTGCCAATGCGATATGGCGCAAGGCTTGGAATGTCGGTGCGCCAATCCGTGAGAGAAACCTGTCCTGTTCAAAACTCAACCCAGCGTCGAACGGCAGCAGGCGACTGGCTTCGACGCATGCAAGAATATCATCGTTGGATGCTTCAGGGTGCGCATGCAACCTGCCCCGCCATTTGGTCAGCGCCGTCTCAAACGCCTCACTATCCGCGAAACCGTCGCGCCGGTCCGAGGTCCGACGAGGCCCCAACCCCTCTTCGACGAGAAGTGATGCAAAGGCTATTGCAACTTCCAGCACATCTTCTTTCACGACGCGGTCAAAGAAAGCTCCAAGTTCAGCCTCCGTAACCGACAACGGCACGCCTTCAAGCATCAGTCGCAGCGTTACATCAGCCCCTGCCAACCTCGGCGCACGCTGCGTACCACCTGACCCGCAAAGAATGCCCAAACCTACGTCGGGAAACCCGACTTTTGCACCAATATCGGCAACTCGATAGTGGCACGACAATGCAAGCTCGAACCCCGCGCCTAAAGTCATTCCTGACACGGCGGCAACAACCGGCTTTTTACAAGTTTCAATCTGAATACAGAGCCGCGCGACCTCAGCGGCTCGATTGGCGTCCAGCGCGCCCAACGGGTAACCGGCGCTGAATTGCCCGCCGCTTCCTGCTACGACAATAGCCGCGACATCACGCGATGCTTGTGCCTGCGCAACTGCCATCGACAAGCTTGAACAAACTTTGGCGCTCAAGGCATTGTTGGGCGGCGACGCGATCTGCAAAACCGCAATACCGTCGCTTACTGAGTACCTGACTGCTTCTGTCATGCCTTGCCCGGCCCCTTTTCGCGGCGCATTCCTGCGCAACTTTCGTTCTGTGGAAATCTTATCCACAGGGCACGCCGAAGCAAGTCCTGCTTAACAGCTGGGGTCAGACTGGCAAATTATCAAAACGGTCCTCGATCTCTTCCTCGAGCAACTCAAGGTCGAGATCGCGGAAGCGTAAAGGCACCGTCGCGCCATGCAGTCGGATGTTCGTAATCACCCGGTGCAAATCCTGATGAAGACTATATCGCTCCGCTCCGTTTGCCGCAGCAATCAAACCGACCAAACGGTCTCCCTTTCGGATCAGCTGTTCTGTTTCAGCATGAACCATACGTCGTCCTCCCTCTAAAATGTCTCCTCGTTGTGTCTGCGCATTTTTAACGCAGACACTGTTGCCCCTCTCCGCCTCAGCCTGCGTGACGCGCCGCGCAGGTAACGCACATTGTCGCCTCAGGGACCAAATCTAGTCGCGCCTCCGCAATTTCTTCACCGCAAGACAGGCAATCGCCATATTCCCCATCTCGCAAACGCTTGAGTGCAGCCTGGATTTTGACGACTTCGCTCAGGCTCTGCTGTTCCAGAACTTCCAGAACCTCTTCGCCTTCCACTTCTTGCGCCTGATCTTCAATATCCTTGGTGTGCGGAACGTCCAGTTCTGCTTCGATATTGTGGATGCGTTCATCCAATTCTGCCAATCGCGCCATAAGGGCGCCTTTGCGTGCAACAACGTCAGTCATGATGGGACTCCATATGGGACTCCATTGGTTATCGGCAAATATTATGACAGCGGATCTCATAGCCTGCATTGACCCACATCAAGCCGATGCCGCATTCTTTCACGGCGTAGGCTTGAAACACATTCAAAAAGTGATATGTGTTTAACAACGAAACGGAGGAATCACTCGTGAAACCTGAAGTAACCGGATTTTTTGACGACGCCACGAACACTATTTCATTCGTGGTCAAAGACCCCAACAGCGCCAGTTGCGCGATCATCGACAGTGTTCTTGATTTTGATTACTCCTCGGGCCGAACTGACACCAAGTCCGCGGACGAAGTAATTGAATTCGTGAAAAAAAATGACCTCAAAGTCGAATGGCTTCTGGAAAGCCACGTGCACGCGGATCACCTGTCCGCAGCCCCCTACCTTCAGGAGCGCATCGGCGGAAAAATCGGCATAGGCGAGAACATCACCGTGGTGCAGGACACCTTCGGCAAGGTCTTCAATGAAGGCACGGAGTTTCAGCGCGATGGTTCCCAATTCGACAAGTTGTTCGTGGAGGGCGACAGTTTTCATATTGGCCAGATGCGCGGGGATGTGCTGCACACGCCGGGTCACACGCCTGCATGCCTGACCTATGTAATTGGTGACGCCGCCTTTGTGGGTGATACACTTTTCATGCCCGATTTTGGCACCGCACGCTGCGATTTCCCGGGCGGTTCTTCGGAAATGCTCTTCAGCTCAATCCAGAAGATTCTCGCATTGCCGGAGGAAACCCGCATCTTCGTCGGTCACGACTACAAGGCTCCCGGACGTGATGAGTACGCTTGGGAAACCACAGTGGGCGAACAAAAAGCTCTCAACGTCCATGTAGGCGAAGGCAAAACCCAAGAGGAGTTTGTTGAGATGCGAGATGCGCGTGACGCAACACTTGCCATGCCAAAACTGATCATCCCATCGCTGCAGGTGAACATGCGCGCGGGGCAAATGCCGGAACCGGACGAAGAAGGCGATGTCTTCCTCAAAGTTCCGGTGAACAAACTCTAATCCCACTCACTCCAAGGAGTTCAAAATGTTGCAATCTATTCCCAGCGACTGGCTCTGGGGCCTTGGTGGCGGCCTGCTGATCGGCCTCGGCGGTGCAGTCTACCTTCTCGGAAACGGGCGTGTCATGGGCGCGTCAGGCATTATCGGGGGACTGGTAGATGGATCTGGTCGCTCCACATGGGCCGAACGTGTCGTTTTCCTCGCGGGCGTGTTCCTCCTGCCTCTATTGCTCTTACCGACAATGGCGCCAGTCGATACACACGCTACCAGCAATGTCGCGGTTCTGATCGCAGCCGGTCTTTGCGTAGGTGTCGGAACCCGCCTCGCGAACGGGTGCACTTCCGGTCACGGGGTGTGTGGCATTTCACGGCTTTCCCTTCGTGGGATCACTGCCACCGTTTTCTATATCCTTGCTGGCGGCCTGACTGTCGTCTTCTTCCGTCACCTTCTGGGAGTGATTTGATGCAACGCTTGTTTCTCGCATTCGCCGCGGGCGGCCTATTTGGAAGCGGCCTTTTCCTGTCAGGCATGACAGATACAGCCAAAGTTCAGGGCTGGCTCGATGTCTTTGGCAACTGGGACCCCACGCTGGCTTTCGTTATGGGCGGCGCCATCATTCCGATGGCCATTGCCTGGGCATTCACCAAAGGCAGAAAACCATTGGCGGGTGGTTCGTTTCCTGCCCCACCCGAGCCAAAACTTGGACGGAACCTCATTTTGGGGTCGGTGCTTTTCGGTGTCGGTTGGGGGCTTGCCGGCTTGTGCCCGGGTCCGGCCGTAGCGTCACTCACCTATGGCGGCTGGCCGCACTGGGTGTTCTTCGTCGCCATGATCGCCGGGATGGCCTTCGCTCCTTCCTTCCGCGCGACTATGGACAGAGCAATTCCTGCCGAGTAATCAATCATCCATGGATATTCGACAGATCACCGACCGCTTCTTCGTCTCGCCGCAAATCGAGGCATCCGACATGCAGGCTTTGGCCGATGCTGGCTTCACACTCGTCATCAACAACCGTCCAGATGCGGAAGTTGGCCCGGACCATTCTTCGGCCGCCATGCAGGCCGCAGCAGATGCCGCCGGGCTCGCGTATGTAGAAAATCCGCTGACAATGGAAACGATGACCCCCGATCGGCAATCGCTGCAACGCAACGCCTCTGAAGAGGCTACCGGCAAGGTTCTGGCGTACTGCAGGTCCGGAACTCGTTCTGCGATTTGCTGGACACTGTCTCAAGCCGGCCGCATGAAGGCGGACGATCTTCTCGCTGCCACTGCGGCGGCAGGATACGACCTCGGCGGATTGGAACAGCATCTGCGCGCCAGAGAGGCCTAGGCCTCACGCAAGATCACCACAAAGAAACCGCGTCCAACACATCCTGTTGGCGCGGTTTTTCGTTTCTAGGAACCTGTCAGGTCGAGATCTGGCAAGTCGGCCAGATCAGGCAAGTCAGGCAAACTGTCGAGATCCGGCAGATCCGGCAAACCGCCTACATCGGGAAGATCTGGAAGACCGCCTATGTCTGGCAAGTCCGACGGACCGCCAACATCCGGGAGGTCTGGCATGCCCAAATCATCCATATTGAAATCACCCAGTCCCTCCATAGCCGCATCTAGATCCGGAAGATCCGGGACCTCTGGTTCTGGTACGGGAACGGCCGCTGGCTCCGGAAGCGGCGCAGGTTCGGACACTGTCATTGGCTCTGCAACGTCCATCTCCGGCATCGGAGGCGACATGTCCTGCGAAGCATTGTCATCTGCGCCAGCCGGTACGATGGCTTCCACCAACCTCACTGCCCGCATGCCATTGATTTGTCCCAACTTCACTGCGGTAACGCGACCACCCTCGACGCTTTCAAGCGTCGTTTCCTTAGTCGCCTCGACGGGAAGCGTGATTACTTGACCCACTTGTAGATGCTGCATGTCGCCAATGGTCATGTGCAGCCGGCCAACGACAGCCGTAAGGGCCGCATGGGCCTGCAGAACCCCAGCCTGGAAGGATCCTGCAGGAGTCTCTGCCTCGTCCACCTCTTGAGGCAGTTCGACTTCCGGCTGGAAGTCTGGGAACGCAATTCCTAGCGTTCCGGACTTGGCACCGCCATCCAGCGAAATGTCCATTAACAGAAAGTGGTAGTCATGGGATTTCAGCGACAATGACAGCGTCCGCGTGTCTTCTGTCACCGCCCCGAATTTATAGTGCTGAAGCCAACCCGGTGCTTCGTCTGTGCTCATAAGAGTGACGAAGCGCGCCACAGTGTCCTCTACAAACGGTGTCACAAGCGCGGCATCAACCAGAGTCGGCGTACGCGGCGCGGCGGCATGCGGCAACACTCGCCCTAATGTCTGGTGCTCAACGAGGCCAGACATCACCTGAATATCAATCGCGAGAGCCGCGCCGGCACCGTTCTCACCTTCAAGAATGGCCAAAAGGCTTTCGGAGTCCAGCATGCCGACAAGAGTCTCGTGCGACACCATGCTGCGCTGGACACGAGTCACTTCGCACGCCAGCCCCATGCCGTTTTGTGCCGACAAGGCCATGCCCAACCGCATCGCCTTTTCTGGACTCATGGACCGAGCTTTGTGTCCATTCAGCCCATCGACGGCCTTGCGCTTCAAGATAGATGTTGTTGCCGCGTCGCTCATGTTCGCTGCCTGCGTCTCTTTGGTATTGTCCCCAGCCGCAGTCATCGCCCAATAAGGTTACCAGACGCTTTACAAGTTTAACTATTGTGCCGCCATTTTCCCGTGATCCGGAAGGGTTACGCGAAATGCCGCTCCCCCCTGTCCGGGCAAATAGCCGACCGACCCGCCAAGTCGCGTCATGATTTCGCGACAAATCGCCAATCCCAGACCGGCACCGTTAGCCCGCTGAACCCCGACGCGTGCAAACTTCTCAAACACAACTGCTTGATCCTGTTTGGAAATTCCAGCGCCATTGTCAATGAAATCGACGGTCGTGCCATTGTTCGACTGTCCGACCTCGATGCGGAGTTCGGGGCGAGCGGCGTCACAGTATTTCTGAGCATTTCCGATCAGGTTGATGAATACCTGACCAAGACGGTCCAGATCGGTGCTCAACGAGATTTGCTCTCCAGCACGTTGCCGACGAATCCGCAATCGGTCCTCTCCGCTGCCTGTCAGCGCAGTCGCGACGGCGTGGTCGATCAAATCCTCCAGATTGCCCGATTGCATGTTCAGGCTTACCTGACCGTTTTCAAGCACGCTTAGGTCCAGCAAATCATCCAGAAGCCGTGTTAATCGCAGAGCCTCATCATGAATGATCGAGCTGTATTTGATCTGCTCTTCGGCACTTAGTTTATCTGTATCGCGCAAAATCTCGGAAAACGCCCGTATCGATGTCATGGGCGTGCGCAACTCGTGGCTCACCTGGCTCAGAAAGGCGTCCTTCTGCTCAGAAATCTGCGTAAGCTTCTCGTTTGCTTGTCTCAACTGCCGTGCTGTTCGGGTCAGTTCCTGGGATTTTGCCTCCAATTGGCTGGAATGCTCCATGATCTGCGCGGTTTCATCCGCAACTGCCATCAGGTCTTCGACCGATACCGACGCTCCGCCGACAATCTGTTCAACCATGGCATGCGCGGTCGCCGCACCAACCGAGCCTGCAAGCTCTCGCTCTAGAACCTGCAAGAAATCAGGCGACGGTTCTGGCAAAACTCCGGACACTCCCTGCCGCTTGGCTTCCCGCTCAAACAAGCCCTGAGCTTCCCGCGCGCCCAGTATCCGTTGGGCCATAATCATCAGGTCTTCCGACTGGACCATGTCACCGCTCCAGCCTTGTGGCGTTCCGGAATGCTCAAACACATTCACAAACTGCGCACCTTGCAGTCGCTCCACCGGAGACGGAAACCCGACTAGAGAAACAACAAAAAATGCTAGGGCATTCAGAAGGATAGACCAGAATATAGCATGAACCAGTGGGTCCATTCCGGTGATCCCGAAAAACGCTTGCGGCCTTAGCCAACCGATCCCAAATGGCCCGTTTACCACCAAATTTTCCGAGATCATGCCAGTTCCAAAACTCGGCAACAACAGCGTGTAGGTCCAAATAACAAATCCAACCGTCAACCCGGCGAACGCACCTGGCCTGGTTGCACCGCGCCAGAATATCCCGCCGATTAAAACGGGCAGAAACTGCGCAACCCCTGCGAATGAAATCAGACCAATTGAGGCCAGCGCCGTACCGCCGCCAGACACTCGGTAGTAAAGATATCCAAGCGTCACAACGGCGGCGATGGAAATTCGCCGAGAGAGAAGCACCACGTGCCGCACGTCCCCAGATACGGTCGCCCCGCCAAGGTTGGAACTCAGCCAGATCGGCATCACAATATGGTTCGAGACCATCGTCGACAACGCAAGAGCCGCCACGATCACCATCGACGTCGCGCTTGAGAACCCGCCGAGGAATGACAGCATTGCCAGCGTGTCATTGCCTGTCGCAAGAGGGACTGTCAGAACAAAGAAATCCGGGTTCGATCCGGGCGGCAACAGGTCGAGCCCAACCACGGCAATGGGCACAACGAACAGGCTCATCACCATCAGATAGGCGGGAAACGCCCAACTTGCGGTGCGCAAGTGGTCCTCGCTTTCGTTCTCGACCACCATGACCTGAAACATGCGCGGCAAGCACAGGAAGGCTGCTGCCGACAAGAAAATCAATGTCGCCCAGCGATCTCCCTCGATTTTCCATTCGCCGATCTTGCTGGCGTCTATTCGCTGAAGAATGTCACCGACACCGCCGCCGATGCCCCAAACAACAAACACGCCGACTGCCAACAGAGCAAATAGCTTGACCACAGCCTCGACCGCAATGGCGATCACCACACCATGGTGGCGTTCGTTTACATCAAGGTTTCGGGTGCCGAAAATAATGGTGAACAAGGCCAGGCCTGCGGCCACCAATAGCGCATTGCTCTCCTGTTCGCCAAGCGGCACACCGGCATCATAAGCATCTGAAAAAACAGCAAAGCTGACGGTAACCGACTGAAGTTGCAAAGCAATATAGGGCGTCGTTCCGATCACAGCGAGAATGGTAACGCCAACCGCGAGCAGATTGGACTTGCCGTAGCGGGACGAAATCATATCGGCGATCGATGTGACCCTTTGCGTTCGCCCGATGCGGACAAGTTTGCGTAAAATCCACCACCATCCGACCATCACCAAAGTCGGACCGATGTAGATTGTCAGGTACTCGAGCCCGGAACGCGCCGCATATCCGACCGCGCCATAGAAAGTCCACGCAGTGCAATAGATCGAGAGCGAAAGCGTGTAGACCAAGGGCGACCGTAACCAGCCACCCTTACCTTGCATCGCGGCCCGCTCAGCTGCGAAAGCCACTAGGAAAAGAAAGGCCACATAAATCAGACATACCGAGACGAGAATATTCAGCGTGCCCATCACTCACGCCCCTCCTCGGACCCGTCCCTTCCGTCTCTCAACGCCCGCGCCAGAATGCCTCCACAAACCACAAGGCCAAACCAGACAACAAAAACGTAAACGACGGCATCAGAGGTCGCTACGCTTTCCCCGTCTTCGGTGGACCACAGCAGCGGCACCGCCCAAAGGATCGCGCCAATCACAGGCACCATGCGGATAAAATCAATCAGACGGCGGCGCCGGTAGCTTTGCCGCTCCAGAAATACCTGTTTGGGTCGCTCGCTCACCCGACCACCAGCTCGCGTACCGCCTCCAGCACTTCGGCATTGGAAAACGGCTTGGTCATGAACCGGCTTGCGCCAGCGCGCTCCGCCATTTCACGATCCTTGACCTGCCCCTTCGCGGTCAGCATCAAAACCGGCAAATCGGCCAAACCTTCATCTTCGCGTAGCTCACGGAGAATCTCGTAGCCGGTTTTACCGGGAAGCATCACATCAAGTATGACAATGTCCGGCTTCGCCTGCACCACAACGCCTACCGCGTCGTGCCCATTGGAATGGGTCGCAACAGACCAGCCGTCGCGAGACAAAATGAAGCTAATCGCCTCTATGATATTGGGTTCGTCTTCAATCAGAAGAACGCTCTTGCCCATGCAGCCTCCCCTCCCCGAAAGTCTCATGAGTGCCGACCCATTCTTAGCGGGGTCCTGCCAAAAGCCAAGGAAAATTGCGGGCTTGCCCGATCAAGCCAACAAAGATGGCTCACGTCGCCCTTCGCAACCGACACTTGGGCAAACCCGGCAGCTTGATCCAACTTCGCGGCCCTCCGAAGTGCCGCCTTCCAAAGGAATAACCAACATATAGCTGTGGTAGAGGGGCGCTTCGTCGAGTTTCATAGGTCCAATTGGATCTGCAACGGCGTAGCATTCAAAACTGCGCGCATCGCGTCCGGTGACTGTGACCGTCTGCCGCAGCGGTTGCATCGGCCGCGCCAGTGCTTGAAACAGCGGCCACTTGGGACATGCACCGGAAAAACGTGGCATTGGAAAGCCGTCTATCGCCTTCCTTTGCATCAAAGTGCCCGCCCCGTCGCACATCACCAAACCACAAGCCATCGGCAACATCTGCTCTGAAAGTGCCGCAAGCCGGCGCAGCACAACTGCCAGCGGGACAGCGGCAGAATTGGCAATGTCCACAGGCTTGGCTCCGTATGTACCCACAAGTGATTGCAATCTGTTCGAGGGCAACCGACGGGCATCATCCACAAGTTGACTGATCACGGTCAAAGCCATGTCTTGCGCTGCTTCCGAAGTAAGAGTGTCTTGCTCCTGCACAAAACTCTTCAAAGCCTCGCCATCCGCATTGATAAGATCATCAAAGCGGAACCCGTTGGACGACAACATCGCATCCACTTCTTCCGTCGGCAAAGTCAAACTCGCAGCGGCGTCCCCCGCTCCGTCCAGATAAGCCACAAGCTGCTGTGAGCTTTCGGCCAGCCGCTGGCTGTCTTCATTCAGGTTGCGGTGAAAGCGGTTTTGCCATTCCGGTTCAATTTCCCCGGGCTCGGCAAGAATGCCCGCAGTAGACCGGATTGCCGTCACCATCGTCAGCATCTCGTGCATGGACGTTGCAAGATGCGGATCATGCGTCAGACGGTCCGTAAGTGTCACCGCGGTCCGCTCCAGGTCTTCGATCCGGCTGTGCTGTCGCGCAATCAACGCGGCCCACCCCGGAAAACGCCCCGCAAACTCGTCTACACGATCAGTTTCCGCGCCCGCCTGCGCGCCATCGGCGGCAGCTTCTCCAAGCGATGAAATCAGTGCGGCTTCTGCTCCTTCGCTCAGCAAAGAGGCTTCGACACCAAGCTCTGCCGCTATGTCCACAAGCAGTTTGCCGCCGATTCTACGCCGGTTGTGCTCGATAAGATTGAGATAGCTCGCCGAAATCCCTACTGACTTTGCAAGCTCTGCCTGCCGCATGCCGACCACCGTCCGCCTTTCGCGTATCCGGCTGCCTGTCAATGTGTCGCGCGCCATTGATTTTTCCTTGCGTAAATCAAACACTTTCCGCGTCGCAGAAAAATTTTTTTACAAATTGCTGCGTCGCAATGCGAACATCTTTACAAAAAAATTGTGTCTTTGAAAGCAGTTGTTGCGAAATTTTCGACCTCGCCGCGATAATGATTTTGCACATAAGTGCGCGCCGCCCGTCGGGGAAGAGGAGCCTCAAAGGCGGCGACAGACCAAACGGGAGGATTAAATGTCCAAAACCAATTACACACGTCGTCGTGTGCTAAAGACCGGTGCCGTCGCAGGTGCCGGTGTTGCGCTGCCCACTATCTTTACGGCGCAATCTGCAGCGGCCTACACCAATGAACCTACCGGTTCGTCGGTCACTCTGGGCTTCAACGTGCCCCAGACCGGTCCTTACGCAGACGAAGGCAACGACGAGCTGCTCGCTCAGCAGCTGGCCGTAGAGCACCTGAACGGCGAAGGCGATGGCGGCTGCCTGAACACCTTCACCTCGAAAGCGCTCAAGGGGAACGGCATTCTCGGCAAGAAAGTCGAGTTCGTGACCGGCGACACCCAGACCAAGTCTGACGCCGCCCGTGCATCGGCAAAGTCGATGATCGAGAAAGACGGCGCGGTCATGATCAATGGCGGTTCGTCTTCGGGCGTGGCGGTGGCTGTTCAGGGTCTCTGTCAAGAAGCTGGCGTGATCTTTATGGCGGGTCTGACGCACGCCAATGACACCACCGGCAAAGACCGCAAGGCAAATGGTTTCCGTCACTTCTTCAACGCTTACATGTCCGGTGCTGCACTCGCACCCGTGCTGGCCAAAGAGATGGGCAACGACCGCAACGCCTACCACCTGACTGCCGACTATAACTGGGGCTGGACCCAGGAAGAGTCGATTGTGGCCTCTACCGAAGCTCTGGGCTGGAACACAGTGAACACTGTGAAAACCCCGCTGGCGTCCACGGACTTCTCGTCCTACATCGCGCCGGTTCTGAACTCCGGTGCCGACACACTGGTTCTGAACCACTACGGCGGCAACATGATCAACTCGCTGACCAACGCGGTTCAGTTCGGCCTTCTCGACAAGGTCGTGAACGGCAAGGACTTCAAGATCGTTGTGCCACTCTACTCCGAGCTGATGGCCGCCGGTGCTGGCGAGAACATCAAAGGCGTGCTGGGTTCCATGAACTACAACTGGCAGCTTCAGAACGAAGGTTCCAAGCAGTTCGTGAAGTCCTTCGGTGAGAAGTACGGCAAGCCGCCGTCCAACTCCGCACAGACATGCTACGCTCAGGTTCTGCTTTATGCTGACGCATGTGAGCGCGCGGGCACCTTCAACCCGTGCGGTGTTGTCGAAGCGCTCGAAGGCTTCGAGTTCGACGGTCTTGGCAACGGCAAGACGCTGTATCGCGCCGAAGACCACCAGTGCTTCAAGGACGTTCTGGTTGTACGCGGCGCGGAGAACCCGACGAACGCCTACGACACGCTGGAAATCGTCGAGGTTACCCCTGCAGAGCAGGTAACCTACGCACCGAACCACCCGATGTTCGGTGGCGACGAAGCCACGCTCGGCACCTGCAACGCAGGCGCCTGATACAAGGCCAAAAGCCAGCCGGTCGCGCATTTTGCGCGGCCGGTTCTGCCCGCTTTTGACGCCGCCTCCTAAGAGCTGCGCATCGCGCTGGCAGCCATCATAACCAACAGGTCGAAGACAATGGACGCATTCATCCTGCAGATCCTGAACGGGCTCGATAAGGGCTCCGCCTATGCGCTGATCGCGCTGGGACTTACACTCATTTTCGGCACTTTGGGCGTCGTGAACTTTGCACATGGTGCGCTGTTCATGATCGGCGCCTTCTGTGCCGTGTCGCTCTCCAAACTAATGCAACTGAGCTACATAACCATCGACGAAACCCAAAAGGACTTCCTCGGCAATCCTCTGAAGGTGGAAACACCCTATGTCGAAAGCTGGTTCGGCCCCGAAATGGGCGCCGCCATCATCGACTGGTCAGTGCCGCTGGCGATCCTTCTGGCGATTCCGGTGATGATCCTCGTAGGCCTCATCATGGAGCGCGGCCTCATCAAGCACTTCTACAAGCGTGAGCACGCCGACCAGATCCTCGTGACCTTCGGCCTCGCCATCGTGCTGCAGGAAATCGTGAAATACTACTTCGGCGCCAACCCGATCCAGACCCCGCCGCCGGATGCCCTTCTGGGTGTGTCCAACCTCGGCGCATGGTTCGGCTTGGAGCTGCCTTACCCGAACTGGCGGATCGTATACTTCTGCTTTGCCGGTCTCGTGATCTTCGGTGTCTTTGCCTTCCTGCAATTCACCACCTTCGGCATGGTTGTTCGCGCCGGTATGGCAGATCGGGAAACCGTCGGCTTGCTGGGCATCGACATCGACCGGCGTTTCACCATCATGTTCGCAATCGCCGCCTGTGTGGCGGGCCTTGCGGGCGTAATGTACGCACCGATCAACCCACCAAACTACCACATGGGCATGGACTTCCTTGTTCTCAGCTTCGTGGTCGTTGTGGTCGGCGGCATGGGCAGCCTTCCTGGCGCAGTACTGGCTGGCTTTTTGCTCGGTATTCTGGAGAGCTTCGCGTCTACGACCTGGGCGACCACCACGCTCCCCGGCATCAACCAGATCATCATCTACCTTGTCGCGATCATCGTGCTCTTGACCCGTCCGCGTGGTCTGATGGGCCGCAAAGGCGTGATGGAGGAATAAAACATGCTTGGACTCAATAAAAACGACCTCACGCTTCTCGTGGTTGTCGCGGTGCTGACACTCTTCGCACCCTTCATCCTGAACCCCTTCCCGACGGACAGCGCGATGGCGCAGTTCAACGCGGGTTATCCGGACCTGATGCAACGCTTCATCATCTTTGGCATCTTTGCCATCGGGTTCAACATCCTCTTCGGCCTCACAGGTTATCTCAGCTTCGGCCACGCGGCCTTCCTGGGTGTTGGTTCCTACGCCGCGGTCTGGATGTTCAAACTGCTCAGCTACAATGTGGTGCCGGCCATCGGTCTGGCAATCATTATGGCAGGACTGTTCTCGGTGCTGATCGGCTATGTGTCATTGCGCCGCTCGGGGATCTACTTCTCGATCCTGACGCTTGCATTCGCGCAGATGTCCTTCGCCTTGGCGTACTCGGTTCTCTCGAACCCGAAGTTTAACCTCACCAACGGTGAAACCGGCCTGCAGGTCTATCCGAGTGATCCACAGATCTTCCACGGCGAGGGCATGCAGGACTTTCCCCATTTCTTTGGGATTTACATGAACAGCACGCACACTATGAACGTCGGCGCCTGGAGCTTCGACTTCAACGCAGGCTACTATCTCTGTGCGATCATCATGATCGCGGTGTTCTACCTGTCGGTCCGTATCTTCCGGTCGCCGTTTGGCATGATGCTGCGCGCTATCAAGTCCAACCAGACCCGTATGTCCTATACAGGCCTGAACCCGCGTCCGCACACTCTGGCAGCTTTTGTCATTTCCGGCATGTATGCCGGTCTCGCGGGCGGCCTGATGGCAGCAATGGACCCCCTCGCTGGCGCCGAGCGCATGCAGTGGACCGCATCCGGTGAAGTTGTTCTTATGACCATCCTCGGCGGCACCGGCACCCTGATTGGTCCGGTTCTGGGCGCGGGCTTCATCAAGTACTTCGAGAACATCTTCTCCAAGATCAATGACAACATCCTGCACCAGTGGTTCGCGTTCCTGCCCGACGGCCTTGAGGATTTCGTGGTCTTCATCATCCACCCCTTCATCGGCAAAGGCTGGCACCTGACTCTGGGCATTATGTTCATGCTTGTGGTGATCTTCTTGCCCGGTGGTCTTGTCGAAGGCGGACAGCGTCTTGGCAAATGGATCAAGTCCCGCGGTAAATCCAAAGCCGCAGCAACCACCGAACCCGCAGAATAAGGAGACCGACAGATGGGAATTCTCGAAGTCAAAGACGTAGGTAAGCGGTTCGGCGGCCTTCAGGCGCTGGGTGACGTGAACCTCTCCGTAAAGGAAAACAGCGTACACGCGATCATCGGCCCCAACGGGGCCGGGAAATCCACCCTCCTGAACTGCCTTGTGGGCAAGTTGATCCCTGACACCGGCTCAGTCATGTTTGACGGCCAGTCTGTGCTCGGCCGCAGCCCTCACGAAATCAATCAGATGGGTATTTCCCGCGTGTTCCAGACACCGGAAATCTTTGGCGAGCTGACCGTCATGGAAAACATGATGATCCCCTGCTTCGCCAAACGAGACGGCGCCTTTCGCATGCATGCCATCAAGAACATGATGTCCGAGCGCGACGTCGTGGAGCACGCCGAAAAGGTGCTGGAGGACATGAACATGGCCGACAAGCGCAATATGCACGCCGACGCCATGTCACGCGGAGACAAGCGCCGCCTCGAAATCGGCATGTGCCTGGCACAGGAACCGCGCCTTCTTTTGCTTGACGAACCAACAGCAGGCATGGCGCGGGCCGACACCAACAACACCATCGACCTGCTCAAGCAGATCAGCGATGAACGCGACATCACAATCGCGATTATCGAACATGACATGCACGTTGTGTTCTCTCTTGCGCAGCGCATCACCGTGTTGGCGCAAGGCACTCCGCTGGTCGAAGATGATCCGGAAAACATCAAGGGCCACCCGAAGGTACGTGAAGCGTATCTCGGCGAAGCCGCGTAAGGGAACAGGACACATGAACGTCAAACCCGACTTCTCAAAAGGCCACAATCTGGCCGAAACAGCCCCTGCTTTCCTCTCTGTCTGGAACATGGAGAGCTATTACGGCGAAAGCTACATCGTTCAGAACATCAGCTTCAATGTGCACGAAGGTGAAATTCTCGCCCTTCTGGGCCGCAATGGCGCCGGCAAGACCTCAACCCTGCGCTCGATTGCCCGCATGGACAATCCTCAGGTGACTCACGGCGAGATCTGGCTCGACCACCAGCCCCTTCACCTGATGAAAAGCCATGAGGCGGCACAGGCCGGCATTGGCCTCGTTCCGGAAGATCGCCGCATCATTCCCGGCCTGACGGTTGAGGAAAACCTCGACCTAGCCCAGATCGCCCCGCCCATCGGCTGGTCCAAAGAGCGCCTCTATGAGCTCTTCCCCCGCCTCGGCGAGCGTCGCAAACAAGAAGGCGTGACTCTCTCCGGCGGCGAACAACAAATGCTTTCGATTGCACGCGCCCTTAGCCGCGACATCAAAGTGCTCTTGCTCGACGAACCCTATGAAGGGCTGGCGCCTGTGATCGTGGACGAGATCGAAAAAACTCTCCGCATCATCAAGGAACAAGGCATCACCACAGTGATCGTCGAACAAAACGCGGTGCGTGCACTGGAACTGGCCGACCGGTCGGTGATCCTCGATACCGGGTCTGTGGTTTTTGACGGCGCCGCGGACGAAGTTCTTCAGAACGAAGAGCTGCGGGCCGAATACCTCGCGATCTGATCGCAGAAACTTGCCGGCTGCGCCCAAGGTCTGATTGACAGTTGGGCGCAGCCGCCTACGCTCGCCTCAAACAGGACTACACGAGGTACGACTATGTCTGACAAAACCTATGCCCCGTCCGCGGAAATGACCGCCAACGCGCACATTAACCCCGACAATTACGCATCCATGTACGCGTCGTCTATTAGTGACCCAGATGGTTTCTGGCGCGAGCATGGTCAGCGTGTTGATTGGATCAAGCCTTTCACGACGGTGAAGAACACGTCGTTTGCGCCGGGCAATGTGGACATCAAGTGGTTCGAAGACGGCACCCTGAACGTGTCGGCCAACTGTATCGACCGCCACCTCGCCGAGCGCGGCGGGCAGACCGCGATCATCTGGGAGCCCGACAGCCCGGACGAACCCGCGCAGCACATCACCTATGCCGAACTGCACCGCCGCGTCTGCCGCTTTGCCAACGTGCTCGAGGAGCTTGGCGTACGCAAGGGCGACCGCGTGGTGATCTATCTGCCGATGATCCCCGAGGCGGCCTATGCCATGCTCGCCTGCGCCCGCATCGGCGCCATCCATTCCATTGTCTTTGCCGGCTTCAGCCCCGACGCGCTGGCCGCCCGCATCAACGGCTGCGATGCAAAGGTGGTGATCACCGCCGACACCGCCCCCCGTGGCGGGCGCAAGACCGCGCTCAAGTCCAACGCCGATGCCGCGCTGCTGCACACCAAGGACACGGTCAAATGCCTCGTGGTCAAGCGCACCGGCGACCAGACCACCTGGATCAACGGCCGCGACTTTGACTACAACGAAATGGTGCTGGAGGCGGACGACTACTGCAAACCCGCAGAGATGAACGCCGAAGACCCGCTCTTCATTCTCTACACGTCCGGTTCCACCGGTCAGCCCAAGGGCGTGGTGCACACCACCGGCGGCTACATCGTCTATGCCTCGATGACCCATGAGTACACCTTCGACTACAAGGACGGCGACATCTTCTGGTGCACGGCGGATGTGGGCTGGGTCACCGGCCACAGCTACATTGTCTATGGGCCCCTGGCCAATGGCGCGACCACGCTGATGTTTGAGGGTGTGCCGACCTATCCGGACGCATCGCGCTTCTGGCAGGTCTGCGAGAAGCACAAGGTCAACCAGTTCTACACCGCCCCCACCGCGCTGCGGGCCCTGATGGGTCAGGGCAACGAATATGTCGAGAAATGCGACCTCAGCAGCCTGCGCATCCTTGGCACCGTGGGCGAACCGATCAACCCGGAGGCCTGGACCTGGTACAATGACGTGGTCGGCGGCGGCCGCTGCCCGATCGTGGACACCTGGTGGCAGACCGAGACCGGCGGTCACATGATGACCCCCCTGCCCGGCGCCCATGCGACCAAGCCCGGCGCGGCGATGAAACCGTTCTTCGGCGTGCATCCGGTGGTGCTGGACCCGCAGTCCGGCGAAGAGATCACCGGCAATGATGTCGAGGGCGTGCTGGCGATCAAGGACAGCTGGCCGAGCCAGATGCGCACCGTCTGGGGCGATCACGAGCGCTTCGAGAAGACCTACTTCGCCGACTACAAGAACTACTACTTCGCCGGCGACGGCTGCCGCCGCGACGCGGATGGCGACTACTGGATCACCGGTCGCGTCGACGACGTGATCAACGTGTCGGGCCACCGCATGGGCACCGCCGAGGTCGAAAGCGCGCTGGTGGCGCATGCTGCCGTGGCCGAGGCCGCCGTGGTGGGCTACCCGCATGACATCAAGGGTCAGGGCATCTACTGCTACGTGACGCTGATGAACGATCAGGAACCCAGCGACGAGCTCAAAAAAGAACTCCGCACCTGGGTCCGCACCGAGATCGGACCGATCGCAAGTCCCGACCTCATCCAGTGGGCCCCGGGCCTGCCGAAAACACGCTCCGGCAAAATCATGCGACGCATCCTCAGAAAAATCGCCGAAAACGACTACGGCGCACTCGGGGATACCTCCACACTGGCAGAGCCTCAGGTTGTGGACGATCTGATCGAAAACCGGATGAACCGCTGAATTTCCCCCGGTTCGGGCTTCCCAATTGGCCCGAACCCACTCCCTGTCGGGCCGGCGACTTCGCTGGCCCGTTTTTTTATTCAGCAGGCCGCAACACCGGGCGCCGCAATCGCCAAACCGCGCCTGCAACAGCCGGTAGGACACAGGCCGCAGACAATAGCGCGATGCCCTGAAACCCGATGACGCTGTATGCCTCTTTGAACAGTGCTGTGCCGGCAAACATCGCAACATAGGTTGTGGTGCTATAGAGCCCCAGAATGGCGCTACGCTGGCTGACAGACAAAGCACTCAACTGCCCGACCATGATGTTCAAACCCAGATGATTGATGCCCCCCCAAAGAAGGCAAACAACCAGAACGGCTGTGCCACTTTGCCCAAGCGCCGACATCAGAACATAAACCAGCGTCAAGGCACCGAATACCACCGGCGCCGCCCGCACAGCACCAAAACGGTCTATCAGTTTGTCCAGCGGCGCGACCACGCCAAACCCGATCCCGTAGGCCAAAGACGCTACTCCCGCCACCGCCGTGCCGTAGCCCAGGGTGGCGGTCATATGTGTACCAAGAAAGGCATAGGTGCCGTAAAAAGCGGCCATGAATGCCGCGACGGCCACCAAGACCGGTTTCACTCCGGCCACACGAAACGCGCTGAGCGGAGACGTGGATACGTCCGCCACGGCCTTCCGGGGGACGTCTAGCCGCGCGACCAACAACCAAAGCAAGACACTTGCCAAAGCCATAACCGCAAAGACAGCCCGCCAATGCAAAACATCTGCGAGTACAGCAGACAGTGACACGCCCGCGACAAGGCTCAAAGTCCAGCCTGTGAGCACTTTGCCAAGCGTCGCGCTCTCCTGCCCTTTTGGCGACACATCCGCGGCCAACCCATAAATCGCGGGCAAAGCCAAACCTGCACCGATGCCCGTAATGCCCTGTGCGACAATCAAGATGGTCAGCGAGGGCGCGGAAGCACTGAGCAAAAGCGCAGCTGCGAGAATACTTAGCGCCCAAAGCAATGCGCGTTTCAACCCGATGCGATCAGCCTGTGGTGCAAGAAACAACGCACTTAGCGCGGTTCCGGCACCATAGACAGCCGAAGCAAGCATCACATCAGCGGCATCCCGCCCTGCAAAAGCGGTCGCCACCTCGGTTGCAATAGGGCTCAGAACCAACGAGTTCGCGCCGACCACACCAATGGCGCACATCAATATCCAAACAGCTTTCATTGATTCCTCCAAACTTGAGAAATCAGTAGTTTCATTCGCGATTTAATTGTACATAATTCTGAGGTTTCTTGAAAAAATCGAATGAGATTCAGACAGCATGAAAGACAAACAAGGTTTGGACGGCATTGACCGAAAATTATTAGGCCTTCTGACTGAGGATGCGGAGCAAAGCTACGCCACCCTTGGTGACAAAGTCGGCCTGTCACCTCCCGCGGTTCATGAACGTGTGAAACGTTACAAGGCCAACGGTCGAATTTCGGGGGTCTCCGCGCATCTGGATCCGGCAATGACCGGCAAAGACTTTCTTGCCTTCATTCATGTGGACACATCAGGCTGGGGCAAAAGTGATGGCATAATGAATCTGGCGAACCTGCCCGAGGTAGAAGAAATCCACTCGGTGACAGGCGACACATGCATGTTGCTCAAGGTGCGTATGGAAAACCCCAAGGCCATGGAATCCCTTCTTGAGCGCATCTACAAATTGCCGGAGGTCACGGCGACAAAAACCTATGTCGCGCTGTCCACATATTTGGAACGTCCGGTCCAGGCTGGGATCTCGGTATTCTGACGCCAAGGGCATTTCGCCAATTGCCTTCTTCGTCTGGCACGCCTAGCGTGCAAAAATGAACGGTCATTCAGATACCCGGGACCACCCATTGCTCGGCATCATGCTGATGCTGGGATTTTGCGTTATGGCTCCAGTCGGCGACGCCCTCGCCAAACTCCTGTCCACACAAATGCCGATGGCACAGCTGGTTTTTGTACGGTTCTCCGTTCAGGCGGCCATCCTGATACCGATCGTCATCCTGACGCGGCGCCACTGGCGCATGTCAACGCGGGTATTCCAACTGGTCATCTGGCGCACCTTGCTGCACATCGCCGGCATCGCGTGCATGTTCACTTCCCTGCGTTATCTACCTCTGGCCGATGCAGTCGCCATCGCCTTCGTAATGCCTTTCATCATGCTGCTCCTGGGCAAATATGTATTGCACGAAGAAGTCGGCCTCCGCCGCCTTCTTGCATGTGTGGTCGGGTTTGTTGGCACCCTGATGGTGATCCAGCCCAGCTTCGCCAAAGTCGGCGCTCCTGCCCTACTTCCACTCGCAGTGGCGTTCATTTTTGCCTTCTTCATGCTGATCACTCGCAAAATCGCAAAGGATGTGGATCCGATTTCAATGCAGGCTGTGTCCGGCGTCATCGCGACCGTTTTGCTTTTGCCGGTGCTTTACTTCGGGGCATCGAGCGGGGTCGCTGACCTGGAAGTTATTGTGCCTCAGGGCGACATCATCTGGCTTTTGGTCGCAGTGGGGATTGCAGGTACGGTTGGACATCTCTTTATGACGTGGTCACTGAGATATGCGCCTGCGGCTACGCTGGCCCCTATGCAATACATCGAGATACCGATTGCAGCGCTGGTCGGCTGGATTGTGTTTGCAGACTTACCCAACGGACTGGCCGCGCTTGGCATCTGCGTCACCATGGGGGCGGGTCTTTATATTGTTTTCAGGGAACGGGCCAGCTTGCGCCAGAGTCAGTCAGCGCCCTGACCGCTTCCTGCAAACAGGACCGCGGTAGTATAACAAGCATGCCTGGCGCGCCTACCTCGAGATGCACCGGTCCTTTCGCCGCATTGGATGTCCCCACTCTCCCATTTGGCGCAAGGCTCAGCCCCTCCAAAGGCCACTCAAGCCCCTCCGAACGCCCCGTAAGGTGTGTCATGGGAAACAAGGACACCCGCGTTCCCGCAGCCAAATCGAGCGTTAACTTTGGAGGCGCGGTAAAGACGACGTCTTCGCCTCCCAACAAGACACATTGCCGGTGAGACAATCGCACGAGCGTATTGAAAGCCGCCAGGTGATGGTCAACGCGAGCGCCACCGAACCCGATTCCCACCACCAGCGGAGCCTCGATTGAGCGCAGCGCCTTGTCGAAATCGGTGGTCTCTTGCTCCGCAATCCGGTGCATCCTGTTTGCAGGAATTTCCGACAGAACCCGCGCAGGAATCGAGTCGAAATCTCCGATAACAGCCTCCACAGCCAGCTCGAAATCGAGGCAATGGGCTGCGCCCCCATCTGCCGCAACGACTCGGGGTGCAACCTGAGTCGCCTCGATTACGTCTGCATTCGTTAACGAACCCGCCCCTACGAGTGTGATTAGTTCCAGACTTTCAACAATCGCGGTCATGAACGCCTTTTTCGCCTCAACTTGTTGGCCAAGTCACAATTTGGCCCCAAAATGATACCCTGCGTTGCACAGAATCGGTCACGTTTCGACTTTCCTGCCGTGGTAAAGAGAAAGTCGAGCAGTGCAAAGGACCCGAATTCAATGGTTACGAATAACAAAGTGCTTACGGTTTCCTACGGGACTTTCTCGTGTACCCTTGAGGGGTTCGAGGATTCATTCGATACGATGAAGGCGATTGCGGAGTACTTCCGCGATCTGGCCGCTGATGATCGCTACTTCGGAGCCGAGCCTCCGACCCCTGATGCCGAAATGCTCGCTCGCATTGCCGAGCGCGAAATCGAACGCCGCGTGAGTGCGCGCATGGATCAAGGCGCCATCGTGCTCAGCGCTGCCGATCGTGTTGCCCCCGAACCTGTGGCTAACGACACAGCCGAAGACACTGCTCCCGAAGTCGAAGAAGTTTCCCTCGCTGAGGCTCATGACACGGCGCACGATGAAGCAGCGCAAGACATTGCTCCCGAAGCACCTGTTGTGGTGGATCAGGAAACAGCTGAAGCGGTTGTCGTTTCAGAAAATGATGAAGCCGCTGAAGAAGCATCTACGCAAGACGATGCAGCCGGCGCGGATGTTGCGGATGTCGCCGTAGCAAGCGCTGCTGCTGCGACCGTAGAGGCCATTTCGGAAAGCGATGAAGATGCTGCAGAAGAGACCGTCGAAGCGCCTGCCGAAATGGAAGTCACAGACATTGTAGAGTCTGACAAGGCTGGCGATGGGGAAGAAGCTCCGGTTCACGAAATGGCGGAAACCGACGAAGCGCCCTCTTCCGAAGCGGATGATGCCGACGGCGTCGATCTTGGCGCAGTCGCAGAGGCCGCTTCCGAAGACGAACAGGAAGAAGAAACCGTCGACTATGTTGCGGCAGAAGAATCCTTTGACGCCGAAATCGAAGAGGCCGAAGCCGATGACGTTTTCGACTCTCTGGCAGCGGCTGACGTACTTGTTCTGCAAGACAGCATTCAAGCTGCCATTGCCGAAGACACACCTTCGGTTGCCGAGGACAACTCCGACGACGTTCAAGATATTGACGTGCCGGACGTCGAAATCCTCGACCCGGTTGCAGAAGCTGACGATGTATCGGACGACTGGGACGAGGAAGAGCCCGCCTCCGACTATGAGCAAAACTCCATCGCGGCCAAACTCGAGCGCATCCGCGCAGTAGTTGCCCGCGGCAACAGCACCGCCGACGAAGACGGGTTCTCCGAAGACGAGCACGCACGTGACCTGGAGGTCGCCGAGGACGCGCCGGCCGCCACTGTGTACGATGCCGAAGACGACGACATCTCCGATATCTTCGCTCCGAAAATCCAGCCAGTGTCCGACATACTCGACGCCGCTGAGGAAGCAGACGAAGCGGACGCTGAAAATGACGTCGTCGAAGCTTCGGCTGAAGAAACTGCAAAACCGGCGCTACGCGCCCGTGTCGTGCGCATGAAAAAAGCGGACTTCGAAGAGGCTGTTGCCTCCGGTTTGCTCGAAGCCGAAGCCGTGGACGATGAAGAAGACGACTATGCCGACGACGACGAGGACATTTTTGCCGAGGACGCCGCTCCGGCTCATGCCGTAGCTGACAGCGCCCTTACGCCCGAGGATGAAGCCGACCTGATGGCAGAATTGGCCCAGGTCGAAGCGGAACTCAAAGGCGACGTCACGGCGCAACCGGAAGCGGGTCTGACAGACACCGCGCCGGAAGAACTGACCGCTTCCATCGAGCAGGAAGACGACTACGCCGAGGACGCCGCGCTTGAGGAGACCGAGGAAACGTCCGAAGCCCCTGTGGAGGAACCTCAGTCGTCCAAGCCGGTCGAGTCGACACATGCCGAACCTGACCTGTCGCGTCTGATGGCAAAAGCCAACAGCGAATTGGAAGAACCCGAAGGCTCACGCCGTCGCCGTGCCATCGCGCATCTGCGTGCCGCTGTCGCCGCCACCCGCGCCGAAAAAGCCGCAGGAAACGGTACAGCAGACAAAGATGACACCGTTGCCTATCGCGACGACCTAGCAAGTGTTGTCCGCGCTGTACCCGGCGGCAAGGACGGCAGTACTGCCGAAAAATCCAAGCCCCGCGGCTCCGCGGCTCCGCTTAAGCTGGTGGCCGAGCAGCGCATCGACGCGCCGCAGGATGCCCCCGCCAAGGCGCCTGCAGCTGCGGCAGAAGAAGAAACCAAGGCCCCACGGCGCGTTCCTGTTCGCCCGCGCCGGGTGTCATCCGACCGGATAGACCGCGAAGAAATCGCGCGGTCTGCTGCTCCGGTCGGCTCCGTTGCCTCGGTGCAGGGCGGCTTTGCCGACTACGCCAAATCTGTCGGCGCTGCCACTATGCCGCAGATTCTCGAAGCAGCGGCGGCATACGTGACCTTTGTCAAAGGTCAGGAGCGGTTCTCGCGTCCAATGCTGATCCGCATGGCGCGCGACATAAACGAAGAGGAATTCTCCCGCGAGGAAAGCCTACGCAGCTTTGGCCAACTCCTGCGCGATCAGAAGATCCGCAAAATCGCTGGCGGTCGCTTCACGGCCGACGAAAGCATCAATTTCAAACCGGCTGATCGCGCCGCAGGTTGAACCGCCCAAAACCACTCGCAAAAAGCCCGGCGATCGCGCCGGGCTTTTTTTGTTTTACAGAACTATCCCAAAGTCGCATGCTTGTCGTATCAGCAATGTCCGCGGTGGGGCTTCTGCCGCGTCTTGGCATGTCGCCGGTACAACGTCTTCAGTTCTCTGTCCCGACGATCCGAAACCGCGATTTTTAAGCAATTCAAAAGGAAGAAGCATGAGTCGACTACTTTGCCTATCCACCCTCGCCTTTTCCCTAATGGTCAGCACAGCCACAGCCGTGTCGCCCACCGCATCCGATTTTGACGACACAGGAGACATCCTGGAACGCTCAAAAAAGCACAGCGATATCGAGTATGACATTATGGTTCAGCGGGCCACTCAAGCTGCGATTTACTACATGCCCGCAGTCGCTCAGGTCGACTTCATCAAGGCAACACGCCGCGCCGGAGGCGATTACGACACGGTCAACTATGTCACAGAACCTTTTGGATCGGACAAAGGCTTCCTGACTGCGAATGACACCACCGCCTATGCCTGGGGGTCGATCTCGATGGCCGATGGCCCAATGGTTGTCGAAGTCCCGCCAATGACAGACAAGGTCGACTACTTCGGCTCCTTTATTTCCGCGTGGCACGTTCCATTGATTGACGTCGGTTCCAAGGGCGCTGACGAAGGCAAAGGCGGGAAATACCTGTTTCTGCCACAAGATTACGAAGACGAATTCGGTACAGCCAATGAGCTGGAAGCACAGGGCTACATCATCGTTCCCAACCTGGATACGCATGATGTTTCCTATTCTTTCCGTCCGACACTCCTGAATGGTGCAACGCATGCCGATGCCGGAGAACACGCCAAGGGCATCAAAGTTTTCTCGCTCGAAGAAGCCGTAAACGCAGAAATCGAACCAACTGTGCACCTTGATATGACCGACCAGCCATATGATTGCTTGCCCTACTACAACATGACCTTCATCGAAGACATCAACGATGTGGTTCAGAACAACCCCATCCGCGAAAAGGATCGTGGGGTCTATTCAATGTTGCAAAGCATTGGCATCCAGAAAGACGAAGCGTTCGATCCCACGCCAATGCAGAAGAAAGCGGCGCTCGAAGGCCTGGAACTGGCCTACGCCTACATGCAGCAGAAGTTCATAACCGAAGGTGAAACTGTCGCACCACTTTGGGTCAAAGACGGTGAAAAACTGTCCGAATGGTCCTTCTGGAACTTCGGCCCTCAGGCTCAAATGGGCTTTCCTTTTGAGGATGGCGAAGAGATCCTGATCGACAAGCGCGCAGCCACATACTTCTACGTGACTTTCTTGCCAAACAAGCTGGGGGGAGCCACCTTCTACCTGACCGGTCTTCGCGATTCAGACGGAAACCTTCTCAATGGACAGGACACCTACAAGCTGAATGTTCCCGCGGACGTTCCTGCCAAAGATTTTTGGTCCGCCATCGTCTACAATATGGAAACCAAAAACTTCAACCGAGGCGTTGATCGGGTCGGAGCGTCTACCAAAGACCTGGACAATATGGTGAAAAACTCGGACGGGTCTGTGGACTTGTATTACGCTCCCAATCTGGACGAAGTTCCAGAGGGATTTGAAGCCAACTGGGTCACCACCGAAAGCGCAACCGACGCAAATGAATGGTTCTTCCTGTTCCGCCTCTATCGTCCCGAAACCAAAGATTGGTTCAAAGACTGGATGCTCAACGACGTAGTGAACATCTCCCAGAAATAACAAAAGGGCCCCTTGAGGGCCCTTTTTCATTGGGTCTTCGCGCCCAAAGAACGCAAGCTCAATACTGGTCGTCTTCAGGTGGAGCATCCGGATCGGCTTGTCCGATCCCGAGGAAAACCGACTTGAATGGCAAAATCCAGACAATCCCCAAACCGACGTACAAAGCGAGCGTCACAAGGAAGTTTTCCGTGTTCAGCCAGGTCGCCAGAACGCTTGCCAGAATGATGTAGACCGGCAAACCAACCACAAGGATCACCAGCGCCCAGCGCTTGCGTGCTTTGTAACTCATGGCCATGATCCGGTCTCCTTTTCCTGCTCAGACGACTACGCGATCAGTCCGCGAACGGATCGGTCACAAGAATCGTGTCTTCCCGCTCTGGGCTGGTGGACAGCAGGGCAACTGGGCACTCGATCAACTCTTCGACGCGGCGCACGTACTTTACGGCATTGGCCGGAAGGTCATTCCAGCTGCGCGCGCCTTCAGTAGTCTCGGACCAACCATCGATCTCTTCATAGATCGGCTTACAGCGCGCCTGCTGATCAGCCGCTGTCGGAAGGTAGTCAAGGCGCTCTCCGTCCAGATCATAGCCCACACAAATCTTTAGAGTGTCAAACCCGTCCAGCACGTCCAGCTTGGTCAGGCAAATGCCTTTGATGCCCGAAGTCGCGCAAGTCTGGCGCACCAACGCCGCATCAAACCAGCCACAACGGCGCTGACGGCCAGTGGTCGTGCCGAACTCGTGTCCACGCTCACCAAGCCGCGCCCCATCCGCATCCGGATTGCCATCGGCATCCAGCAGCTCGGTCGGGAACGGTCCCTCGCCCACACGGGTGGTATAGGCCTTCACGATCCCGAGAACATAGTCGATCGAACCTGGTCCGATGCCGACGCCCGTCGCAGCCTGTCCTGCAATCACGTTCGAGGAGGTCACATAAGGATAGGTGCCGAAGTCGATATCCAGAAGCGCGCCCTGTGCGCCTTCGAACAGGATCCGCTTGCCTGCCTTGCGCTTTTCATTGAGCACCTTCCAGACCGGTGCCGCGAACGGCAGGATGTCCTTGGCAATTTCTTTCAGAAGCGCGATCAGTGCATCACGGTCAATCGGCTCCACACCCAGACCTTTGCGAAGCGGGTCGTGATGCTGCAAGGCACGGTCGACGCGCGCTTCCAGAGTGGCTTCGTCAGCAAGGTCCGCGACGCGGATCGCCCGGCGCCCCACCTTGTCCTCATATGCCGGTCCAATGCCCCGACCGGTTGTCCCAATCTTGGTACCCTTGGAGGCCGCTTCTTCGCGTGCACGGTCCAATTCACCGTGGAACGGCATAATCAGCGGGGTGTTTTCCGCGATCATCAGCGTGTCCGGAGTGATTTCCACACCTTGCCCGCGCACCGTCGCGATTTCATTCATCAGGTGCCAAGGGTCCAGAACGACGCCGTTGCCGATTACCGAAAGCTTACCGCCGCGCACAACGCCAGAGGGCAGCGCGTGAAGCTTGTAGACCTTACCGTCGATGACGAGCGTGTGGCCCGCGTTGTGACCGCCCTGAAAGCGCGCAATCACATCCGCGCGCTCGCTCAACCAGTCCACGATTTTGCCTTTTCCCTCGTCGCCCCACTGGGCGCCTACGACGACAACATTGGCCATATCCGGTCCTTTGAATAGAGTTCAAACCCGCGCCCTTTTAGCCACCTTGTACGGCATGGAAAACCGCAAAGTTGGGCTTTTCAGAACAAGAACGTTGAAATCTGCCCCACCAAATCGTCACAGCCAGCCAATCGTGCAGAGCGATCCGTCCCAAAAAGCTCGGCTTACCCTCGTGGCAAACGCACAGGCTGCCCGTGGGGTGTGGACAAATAGGCCCCCTCCCATTCCGCACGCATCTGCTCGATGTCAGCAGCCGCAGCTAGTCCCTTGTCGCGCAAAATCGTTTCCAACGCCTCAAGCCAGGCGTTGAAATAGTCATCACCGCCATCCAGTTCCTTCGCAAGTCCGCGCGTTTTCAGCGTCGCGCCAAAAGTCTCCGCCCATTCTGTCCAGGCAAACTGTCCTGCCTCATTCATGGCGACCGTCAACGCAAAGACCTGTGCATGCCATGGCGCTTCAAACGCTGGTTCAGGCCGCACACTCATGCCGGCTCCAAATAGCTCTGCCACATATCAAGAACCATTTCGTCACCGGCTTCAGCTTCCGATCCCCAAAGCTCCCGAGCTTCAAAGCGCACTGCATAGAGCGGCTCCGGCGCTTCGCCCAACCCATGTGCATTACTGTCTGGAAAGACATGCGCTCCGTGCGAAAGAACCACTTCTCCTACCGCACCGGCGGCATAGGCCGGCAAACGCGTGTGACCACCCACGACCGTCGCATTTCGGGCGGGGCGTCGGGCGCGCACCTTGTCTCCTACGGCAAACCGCGGCGCGGCGGCTTCTCGCGTGTAGGGACTCCCCGCAGCCAGTGTTGCGGCAACCTTGTCGGCCCGCAAAGCCTTCTCGGACAAAGGAGAAGTGCCGTTTCCGCGACCCGCATCCAGCTCTGCAATCGTCACAACACCTTTTGCAACCAAACTGTCCGTCAATCCACCCAACCACTTTTCGTAGTAGGAAAACCCTGCATAATCCGCAGACGACAAGCACTCGCGCGCGTGGCGCGATGCGTCGATGTTCCACTGACCCAAAGCCCCGCAGGCAAGGTTTAATGCCAGCGCACGTTCATGCCACTCTTTGGCAAATGTCGCATTGTCTTCCGGGTCGATCGCGCCCGTGCCAAATCGACCACCCATGTCATGTATCCGGCTCATGCTTTCAGACCTTCCGCCAATCCTGCGCCGATCATGCTGTCACGCGTCACCAATGCGGCCAGTTCCTCCTCGGACAGCCCCTCAGTGCCAGTGGGTCGCATCGGTACGACCAGATACCGCACCTCCGCAGTGGAGTCCCATACGCGCACTTTCTGCCCTTCGACCAGCGACACACCAAACTCCGCCAAGACCTTGCGCGGCTCCCTCACGGACCGTGCCCGATATGCGTCGGACTTGTACCAGCCCGGCGGGATTCCCAGCAAAGGCCAAGGATAACAGCTGCACAATGTGCAAACGACGAGGTTGTGCACCTCCGGCGTGTTCTCGACAAACACCATGTGCTCGCCCTGCCGCCCATAAAGCCCCATATCCTTGAGCCGCGGCATCGGATCATTCAACATCTCTTCGCGAAACGCCGGGTCCGTCCACATCTTCGCCACCACGGCAGCACCATTCTTCGGCCCGATCTTGTTCTGATAGGTGTCGATGATCTCGTCCAGGGCAGCTGGGTCAACCAGCCCCTTGTCGGTCAAAATTGTCTCCAGCGCTTTGACCCGAAGGGCAGGTTCGGACGGCAGATGCGAATGCGGGTGGTCATGATCATGTGGCATGGCGCGACCCTGCCAGAGCACTTCACGCCCGTCCAGCCATGATCGTCGCACCTGTGTTCGCCAAGATGTGCGGCGAAACATCCTTGCCCCCCGCGCAAAACTTGCCTACATAGCCCGCTATCAAACCGAATGCTCGCTAACAGGTCCCAATGGAAAACGTTGTCCTCATCATCCACCTTCTTCTTGCTTTGGCCCTGATCGGGGTCGTGCTGATGCAACGTTCCGAAGGCGGTGGCCTTGGCATGGGCAGCGGCGGTGGTGGCGGTGCCATGACCGGTCGCGCTGCTGCAACGGCGCTTGGCAAAGTCACTTGGTGGCTTGCTGGTGCGTTTATTTGCACCTCGATTGCGTTGACGGTGATTGCAGCGCAAAACAGCTCTTCGAGCTCGGTATTTGATCGCCTCGGCACCCAAGCTCCTGCGGCTGAAGACAGCACGCCGGCTCTGCCAGGCGGCGACTCGCTTCTGCCGCCGGCGGAAGGCGACGCACCGCTGGTGCCCCGCGCCGACTAAGGTCGCGCGAATCTGACAAACAATCAGCGCTCCCTCTGGAGCGCTTGATTTTTTGCCCCCTGAGGGCATCCACAACAGCTTGAGGCATAAGAACCGTCCGCAACAGCATCTTGCGGTCCGGTTGCCAAATTGCTGCGAATCCTTTATGACTTAAGTCCCGTGATGCATGGACAGATTCTGCTGTTCCGGGCGCTACAAAAATCGACAGGCACGTCAAGAAATCACGGGGGATGCCACAGGCATGGCACGCTATATTTTCATTACTGGTGGGGTTGTTTCATCGTTAGGCAAAGGTCTGGCGTCGGCAGCTTTGGGCGCATTGCTTCAAGCACGGGGCTACACCGTGCGTCTGCGCAAGCTCGACCCGTACCTCAACGTCGACCCGGGCACGATGAGCCCGTTTGAACACGGTGAGGTCTTCGTAACGGACGATGGTGCGGAAACAGACCTCGACCTCGGGCATTACGAACGGTTCACGGGCGTGCCTGCGCGAATGACCGATTCTGTATCCTCCGGCCGAATCTATTCCAACGTTCTGGAGCGCGAACGGCGTGGCGACTATTTGGGCAAGACCATTCAAGTGGTTCCGCACGTCACCAACGAGATCAAAGATTTTATCAACATCGGTGATGACGAAGTCGATTTCATGCTTTGCGAAATCGGCGGCACCGTCGGAGACATCGAAGGCCTCCCCTTCTTCGAAGCGATCCGCCAGTTCTCCCACGACAAGCCGCGCGGCCAGTGCATTTTCATGCACCTGACGCTGTTGCCCTATCTTGCAGCCTCCGGCGAACTGAAAACCAAACCAACCCAGCACTCCGTGAAGGAATTGCAATCCATCGGTATCGCGCCCGATGTGCTGGTCTGTCGTTCTGAACAACCGATTCCGGAAAAAGAGCGCAACAAGATCGCGCTGTTCTGCAACGTGCGCAAAGAGGCCGTCGTGGCTGCCTATGATCTCAAGTCGATCTACGAAGCACCGCTCGCCTATCACCGGGAAGGTCTGGATCAGGCGGTGCTGGATGCCTTTGGTATCGCGCCTGCCCCGCGCCCCGATCTGACCGTTTGGGAAGACGTCAACGACCGCATCCACAACACTGATGGCAACGTCAACGTGGCCATTGTGGGCAAATACACCCAGCTCGAAGACGCCTACAAATCCATCAAGGAAGCCCTGACCCATGGCGGCATGGCAAACCGGGTGAAAGTCAACGTCAGCTGGGTAGACGCCGAAGTCTTTGACAAAGGCGACGCTGCACCGCATCTGGAAGGCTATGATGCAATCCTGGTTCCGGGCGGTTTTGGCGAACGCGGCACCGAAGGCAAGATCAAAGCCGCGCAATATGCCCGTGAGCACAAAATCCCCTATCTCGGCATTTGCCTTGGCATGCAAATGGCTGTCATCGAAGCGGCACGCAACAAGGCTGGCATCACCGATGCAGGCTCCGAGGAATTCGACCACGAAGCCGGCAAAACCCGTTTTGAACCTGTGGTCTATCACCTCAAAGAGTGGGTGCAGGGCAACGCAAAGGTTCAGCGCAAGACCACTGACGACAAAGGTGGCACGATGCGCCTTGGCGCTTACGACGCGGCGCTCAACGAAGGTTCCAAAGTTGCTGAGGTTTACGGCTCCACCGCGATCGAGGAACGCCACCGTCACCGCTATGAGGTAGACATCAAGTACCGCGAGAAACTCGAAGCCTGCGGCCTGAAGTTCACCGGAATGAGCCCGGACGGCCGCTTGCCCGAAATCGTGGAATGGGAAGACCACCCGTGGTTCATCGGTGTTCAATTCCACCCGGAACTGAAATCCAAGCCTTTTGACCCGCATCCACTGTTCCGCGACTTCGTCCGCGCCGCCAAGGACAACAGCCGTTTGGTTTGATCTGCAGCGACAAGACAACCCGCGCCCGGCCCTTTGGTCGGGCGTTTTCGTGTTGTTGGTCCTTCGACCCAACTTTGACGCGTTTTCGATTTTCTTCCCCGCAATCCCCGATTGACTAGAATCACCTTGTCGCCAACTCTGCGACCAATTGGTCAAAATCAGGGATTTATTTATGCTTCTCCGAATTCTCGCCACGACAACACTCATCGCAACTCCGGCATTGGCGACGGAGTCAGACCGAGCTGATACGCTTTTGAAGCTGATCCGTGACAACGGCTGTCAGATGACCACCGCTGAAGCTGACGACATTCTGCCCAAACACGATTTCACGATGGATGAAACCCGCGACATCGTTCGGGCCTGGGCGCAGGACGGATTGATCGAAATGAACGATTTCGCAGGGATCAAACTGTCGGAGAAAGGTTGCCAAGGCGGCTAAGCTTCGGCACCTTGAAAGAAAAAAGACCTTCAGGAAGGAATACACCACATGCCCAAGGGCTATTGGATTGCACGCGTCGATATCGACGACTTTGAACAATACAAAAATTACATTGCCGCCAACGCCAAACCCTTTGCCGATTTCGGTGCCCGTTTTCTGGTGCGCGCAGGCCAGTTCGAAAATCCCGAGGGCACTTCGAGATCACGCAATGTGCTGATCGAATTTCCGTCCTATCAGGCGGCACTCGACTGCTACAAAAGCGAAGACTATCAGGCTGCCTTCAAGCTCCGCGCCGACGTTGCGACCTCCGACCTGATCATCATCGAAGGATATGATCCATGATCTGGGACAGCCTACTTGACCGTCTCCGCAACAAACCCGCCGAACAGGAACTGCCGGAGCTGGACGAAAAACTCGCCCTAGGCGCGCTCATGGTGCGAGTGGCCAAATCCGACAACAATTACCACGTCATGGAGATTGGCGAAATCGACCGCATTCTGGGTGCAACATTCGGTCTGAACGCGGTTGAGGCCGCAAAGATGCGCGCCACCTGTGAAAAACTGGAAGCCGCCGCTCCCGGCACGCCCGATTTTGCCCTGATGATACGCGAGCATATCGACTATCCGCACCGTCTCGAAGTTGCGCAGCAACTTTGGCAGGTCATCATCGCGGACGGCACCCGCGTGACCGCCGAAATTGCCAGTTTGCACGAAATCGAAGGGATGCTTGGCATCAAGCCGGAAGACAGCCCCGCGGACGAATAACCGCGGGACCAGCTTTCAAGCCACTTCATCAACGCTCTTGGGCAGGTTTTTTACGGTTTTTGCCAAACCTTCGAGGTTGGCGGCGATAACTCTGCCCATCATGGGCTTAAAAACACCCTGCCCCAACAGCCAGCCAAGGGGGCCAAATTTCATCCGGCCTTCAAAACGCCAGACCACCCGTGCCCTATTGCCCATAGGGTCGATCAGCAGGGTCGCATTGGCCGCAGCCATCGGCATTGAGTCCATCTCCGAAAGTGAGACGCTGTAGCCCCGTCCGACCTGCCATTCCGTGACGGTTTCCACCAGCGACTGACCGTTGTTGAAATGACATCTGCGCTGCGCTCCCACCTGATTCTCGGCGGCGGTGAGAGCTTCGACCCGTACGACTTCCGGGGCAAACTCGTTTATGTGCATGAACCGCCCCATCACCGACCAGACCTGTTCCGGTGTCGCATCAATCTCCAACGCCCGCTCAACTTTCAGCATGCGGTGCTCCTTTCCGGCCCCCTAAGGCCTGTCTCCAAACTGTGTCTGAGGCTTTAGTATCCTTGCCCTGCTGACAGCGTTGTGTCAGCAGTGTGTCAGCAGGAGGCATAAATGCGTCGGACCGAACGCCTGTTCCAGATCATCCAGATTCTGCGCTCGTCGCGGGGGCCTGTCACGGGAGCCCGTCTTGCCGAAGAACTCGAAGTCTCTTTGCGCACGCTCTATCGCGACATGGCCGAACTTGCCGCTCAGCGCGTACCAATTTTGGGCGAGGCCGGAACCGGCTACGTGCTTCAGGATGGGTACGACATGCCGCCCCTGATGCTGACGGCAGACGAACTTGAAGCCGCCGCGCTCGGAGCTGGGCTGGTTGCAGCGCAAGCTGATCCGTCGCTGGCGAACGCCGCTCGCGACCTCGTGGCAAAGCTGTCCGAAGCCATTCCCGATGATCTTCGCCCCGTAGTACTGGATTCAGCAACACGTCCGATTGCCACTGGCAAGCCAACAGAAGACAGTTTCGACAGCGCGGCCCTGCGCCACGCAATTCGCGAACGGTATCGCTTGCGGCTAACCTACAGGGATCGTGACAACACCTCGACGGAACGTATCATCTGGCCATTGCTAATCGCCTATCTGGACGCCACCCGTTACATTGTTGCCTGGTGCGAAGCACGCAACGACTTCCGCCATTTTCGCACAGATCGTGTCGCCGACTTAATTGTGCTGCCTGAAAAATATCCCGGGCGCCGAGCAAAGCTACTCAAAGACTGGGAAGAGGTTGTGGCCAATCAAAGGCGAACTGGAAGAGCGCCAGTTACAAAAGAATAAGTTGCCCCAGCCTGGAACGCCGCCTACATCTTTGAGCATGTTCGCAGATTTTCTGAAACGGCTGACCGCCCCCGCCCCGTCCCCGTTGGATCAAACCGATGCACGACTCGCATTGACAGCGCTCCTAGTGCGAATTGCGCGTGCAGACGACCATTACTCCTCCGCAGAAGCGCTCAAGATCGAACGCATTGTGACCGAGCGCTACGCGCTGGCAACGGCCGATGCTCAAAACTTGATGCGGGATGCTGAAACGCTAGAAGCCGAAGCTCCGGACACCGTTCGCTTCACCCGCGCCATAAAAGATGCAGTGCCGCATGAGGAGCGTATCGCAGTGATAGAGGCCATGTGGTCGGTCGTTCTCGCAGACGGCGAACGCGACGCCGAAGAAGACGCACTCCTGCGCCTGTCCGCAAATCTGCTCGGCATAAACGACAAGGACAGTGCTCTGGCGCGTCAACGCGTCTCCACCAAGCAATGATCGCAGCACTGCCCATGTATGACCGGCCCGAAACGGCCGAAGCAAACGACCGCTTCTGGGAAGCGGTCCGCGACCATCTCGGTTTCGGTCCTGCAACCCTGACGCGTGGGCGCGATGTTTGGGATATCTGGCAATCGCCGGATCTTGTACTGGCCCAGACCTGCGGTCTGCCTTATCGCTCAAAACTGCACGGCAGAGTAACTTTGGTTGGCACGCCCGACTATCGTCTCTACGGGTGTCAGCCGGGCTATTACAACTCCGTTATCGTGGCCCATCGCTCGAGGGCGACTGACCCCTTGGACACGTTCGACAATGCGAAAATGGCCTTCAACGATCCCCTGTCACAATCCGGCTGGGCGGCTCCGCACAAACACTTTGCAGACAACGGCCTGCGAATCGGAGACCTGCGCGAGACAGGCTCCCATGTCGAATCGGGACGTTCGGTAGCGGATGGGTTTACGGACTTTGCCGCAATTGACGCGCTCAGCTGGGAAATGATCCGCCGGTACGAAGAGTATGCCGCGGACCTCATTGAGGTGGACCGCACCGCTCCAACGCCTGCACTGCCCTTCATAACGGCCCACAAACGCGATCCGATGCCGATCGCGAACGCGCTTTCCCGAGCAATTTTCGACCTTTCGCCAGCCGACCGCGACGTGCTGCACCTTCATGACATCATCGACATCCGTCACACGGCCTATCTTGCGGTCCCAATTCCGCCCATGCCCTGAGGTCAGAGATTAACCAATTGGCAAAAATTGGCGGCTTTTCGCCAGAATCCGCTGCGTCTCCGCCGTTTTGCAAGTTGCATTTGCGCATTTTTTCATCCCTATTGAGGCACCAAGTCATAACAAGAATTGATGGGGATCACGTGCCCGATACCGCGCCCGTTCTGGAAATCCGCGACCTGCACAAAGCTTACCACGACCTCGAAGTCATCAAGGGCGTCGACATCACCGCACACCGGGGCGATGTTGTGTCCCTGATCGGCTCGTCCGGGTCCGGCAAATCCACCATCCTGAGATGCGCCAACCTCCTGGAAAACAGCCAGCAAGGTGAAATCCTGTTCAAGGGCGAACCTGTCTCCTGGAGCGGCGCGGGCCACAACCGTGTGCCTGCCGACCAGAAACAGGTGCTGCGTATTCGCACGAACCTCTCGATGGTGTTCCAGCAGTTCAACCTGTGGTCGCACATGACCATCCTGCAAAACGTTATGGAAGCTCCTGTTACGGTTCTGGGTCGCGACAAGGCCGAGGCCGAAGAAGCCGCGCACGCCTACCTCGACAAGGTCGGCATCCGCGACAAGCACGACGTTTACCCGGCCCAACTGTCCGGCGGTCAACAACAGCGCGCGGCGATCGCCCGCGCGCTGGCTATGGAACCCGAAGCGCTGCTGTTTGACGAACCGACTTCGGCGCTTGATCCGGAACTGGAACAGGAAGTTGTGCGCGTCATCAAATCGTTGGCCGAAGAAGGCCGCACCATGCTGATCGTGACCCACGACATGAAAATGGCCGCAGATGTATCGGACAAGGTTGTATTCCTGCATCAGGGTCTTATCGAGGAGCAAGGCAGCCCCGATGAACTTTTCGGCAACCCCAAGAGCGAGCGCCTGAAGGGCTTTCTGTCCTCCACCGTGCATGCCTGAGACACCACCGCCAACTTGACCTGCGGGTCCAAATTGGCAACCTGAGACCACACCGGCGACAAACGCCGGAAAACAAACACAAGCTAGGGAGTGTAAAATGAAAAAACTGATCCTTTCCACAGCAGCGCTGGCGTTGACCGCCGGCCTCGCAATGGCTGACACCGTGCGCATGGGCACCGAGGGCGCCTACCCTCCGTACAACTTCATCAACGACGCGGGTAACCTCGACGGTTTCGAAATCGTTCTGGGTAACGAGCTTTGCAAGCGCGCTGGCCTGACCTGCGAGTGGGTCAAGAACGACTGGGACAGCATCATCCCGAACCTGGTGTCCGGCAACTACGACACCATCATTGCGGGCATGTCCATCACCGATGAGCGCGACGAAGTGATCGACTTCACTCAGAACTACATCCCGCCTGCGGCCTCCGCCTATGTCGGCACCTCCGCAGACGCGGACGTTATGGGTGGTGTGGTTGCAGCTCAAACCGCAACCATCCAGGCAGGCTACGTTGCCGAGTCCGGTGCAGCCCTGATCGAATTCGCAACGCCTGAAGAAACCGTGGCAGCAGTCCGCAACGGCGAAGCAGACGCGGTATTCGCAGACAAAGACTACCTCGCACCGCTGGTTGACGAGTCCGGCGGCGAGCTGGTCTGGGCTGGCGAAGATGTTCCGCTGGGCGGTGGCGTTGGCATGGGCCTGCGCGAGTCCGACACCGAGCTGAAAGAGAAGTTCAACGCAGCCATCGACTCCATGAAGGCTGACGGCACACTGAACGCTCTGATCGTTGAGTGGTTCGGCCCCGACGCCGCCACCTACTGATCTGACTGATCCCGCAGGTCCGCGCTTTGCTGCGCGGGCCTGTTTTTGCATCCGGCCCCTGCCCTAACGCTGGGCAGCCGCCAAACCGAAGACACCCGCGATGTTCTCCTACTGCGCCGATCCTTCCACGCTTGATACGTTCTGGTGGTTCTCCTGCTACCTGACGAACGGCGTGCACATGTCGTTTTACAAGAGTTTCCTATTGGTACTCGCGCTATTGGCCGTTACAGCCCCCGTGGCTTTGGCTTTCGGCTTTTTCGGCGCCATGTCCGCCCGCAGTCACATCGCCCCGCTAAGTTGGCTTGGCAAAGGCTACATCGCCATTGTGCGCGGTGTGCCCGACATTGCCTTTTTCCTCTTCTTTGTAATCGCACTCGATCAGTCCTTCGAACTGGTAAAGCACAGCATCGTCTGCCCGGACTGGACGGACCCGATCCGTAAGGGCAACGACTTCCTTGTTTGCCCGCAAGCCAAGGTGCCGCTCGGCACTTCGCCGGAATATGTGCACCAGCTTTATGGCTTTATGCTTGCCGTGATTACCTTTGCCATTGTCTTTGGCGCCTTTGCTGCCAATGTTCTCTTTGGTGGTATGCGCGCCGTTCCTCATGCACAGCTTGAAACAGCGGAAGCCTACGGAATGACCCGCCGCCAAACTTTCTGGCGCATCCTCGTGCCGCAAATGTGGGTTTATGCGCTGCCCGGACTGTCCAACCTCTGGATGGTCCTGATCAAGGCAACGCCGCTTCTTTTCCTCCTCGGCATCGAAGACATCGTCTATTGGGCGCGCGAACTGGGCGGCACCAAAACCTCGAAGTTTTCCGCATACCCGCACCCTGACTGGCGCATGTGGTACTTCCTGTTCCTGCTGGTGTTCTACCTCAGTTTCACAAAAGTGTCCGAGATCGTGCTGGAGCGCCTGATGCGCCGCCTGAACAAAGGACAGGCCACCGCCGGCGGCGAAGCATTGCGTAAGGAGGCTGCGGCATGAAGACCTGCGCCCAGACCATCTCCGATTATGCCTTCCGCTCTCTCGGCTACGGCGAACGCCTGCTCCCGCGCTCGGACTTCACACTGTGCGAGCAGTTCACCCTGATCGGTTCCGGCATGATCTGGAACATCTATTTCGGCGTGATCGCACTTTGTACCGGCTTCTTCTTTGCCGTGGCATTGGCGATGGGCAAGAACTCTGACAAGTGGCTCTACCGTCGCCCTTCAGAAGTGTTCATCTTTATCTTCAGGGGCAGCCCGCTCTTCATCCAGTTTTTCTTTGCCTACTTTTTCTTCCTTTCGATGAAGAAAAGTTACGCGCTCTTTGACCCGCTGACAGCAGCGTGGCTTGGTGCTGTGATCGTGCTGTTCTGCAATACTGCGGCATATTCAGCGGAGATCTTCTTCGGTGCCCTGCGTTCGATCCCAAAAGGCGACATCGAAGCCGCAGACGCCTATGGCATGACGGGTTGGCCCCGATTCCGCCGCATCGTCTTCCCGACGATGATGCGCCTTGCCTGGCCGGCATATACCAATGAGGCGATCTTCCTGTTCCACGCCACTGCGCTGGTGTTCTTCTCTGCGTTTCCGGCGCGGGGGCAAAAAGGTGATGCGCTTTATTACGCCAGCTATTTTGCCGACAAGACGTTCAACCCGTTTGTTCCGTATCCCATTCTGGCTTTCTACTTCATCCTGCTGACGCTGGTGATCATCTGGCTCTTTGGGATCATGAACCGCCGCCTGAATAGGCACTTGCCGCAATCTGCAACACCTAAACTGCGGGTGCGTCCAAACCTGATCCGGTGACCCTTTATGAGGGCACCGCTTCTCGGGCGCACAGACGGAGTCGATTGCCTTGCCCGAATGGGCATGCGCTACCCCTTATCGTAGGCCGCAAAAGCCTCTGCAAAATCCGGATGCCAACGGGACAAAGCCGGCCGGTTTTCCACAATGTCCCCGATCGCCCAACTGACCCGCCGGCGGTCTTTCGCCTCATCCACATCGTTGTCGGGGCACAGAATATAGAAATCCCCAAGCTTCACTCGCGCGAGCATGTAGTCCACCGCCTCTTCGCTGGTCCACGCCGCCGGTGGTTTCTCCGGCATGAAAGCCGCAATCATACCGGTATAGGTAAAACCAGGCACAAACAGGTGGGCAGACATAGGTGCCTGCACTTCACGTAGCTCATGTGCCAACTGCTCGCTCAACACCTTCACAGCAGCCTTGCTAACATTGTAGGCAGGGTTTCCGGGCGGTGTCGTGATGCCTTGCTTGGAACCCGTGTTGATCACCACAGCAGGCCGCGCGGCCTCAATCATACGCGGGACAAAAGCCTGAATGCCGCGCAACACCCCCATGAAGTTCACATCGAGCAGCTTTTGCCAGTTGTCCATCTCGCCCCAAGGCGTCGTCCTCAGACCACCGACGCCTGCGTTGTTCATCAAAACCGCGACATCACCAAGCTCAAAAGCCTTGTCAGCAAGCGCGAAAACATCAGCGTCGCTGGTCACATCAGTCGCAATGCCAACGACCTCACGGCCGCCTTGCGCGACCGAGGCCACCTCGGCAACAGCCTGGTCAAGGGCATCGCCGGGCAAATCGGCGAGAACCACGCTCAACCCTTCCTGTGCAAATCGCATAGCCGCAACCTTGCCCACGCCGCTGGCTGCCCCGGTCACCACGGCAACGCCACCTGCTGAAATCGCTGCATCATACATTTGTCTTTCCTCCGAAACGGACCCAACACTCCCATTAAACCACAAAAATTCGACCGAATGTGGCACCGACGAAATACCGACACTTTGCCGACGCTTTGCAGACCGGAACAAATTCCTCTGGACATTGATAACCGCGCCGGAGATATTTTGATCAAATTCCGACAAGACAGGTGCTACATGGTTCCGCTTCACTACCAGACATTCCGCATCGGGGTTGCCGATCTGAACGGCCAGATTCGCGGCAAACGGCTGCCGACCTCACAGGCGACCAAACTGGAAAGCGATGGTGTTCGCATGCCCCTTTCGGTTCTGAACGTGGACATCTGGGGACACGACATTGAAGGCAGCCCGCTGGTTTTCGAAACCGGCGACCCCGACGGTATTCTGCGACCGACAAACCGCGGACCTGTCGCCCAACCCTGGCTGGATACCCCGTCTGAGATCGTACCGATGGCCATGTACAACGAGGATGGCTCACCGTTCTTGGGCGATGCACGACAGGCGTTACAGTCGGTACTCGATCGCTTCGAAGCGCGTGGCTGGTCGGTTATGGCCGCAACCGAAATGGAATTCACTTTGGTGGACGACAGAGGCGAGGTGCTCCAACCGCCGCTTGATCCGCGCAGTGGCCGCCAACTCATGTCTGGCGAAGTTATGGGCGTCGACGAACTGGACGCCTTTGATCCGTTTTTCACCGACGTCTATCAAGGCGCCGAAGCCATGGGCATTCCAATTCAGTCCATGATTTCCGAGTGCGGTATCGGCCAATTCGAAGTGACACTGAACCATCAGGACGCCATGAAGGCGGCCGACGACGCGCTGATGTTCAAACTACTTCTGCGCGGAACCGCAAGAAAACATGGCCTCGCAGCCACTTTTATGGCCAAGCCCTATCTCGAGGATGCGGGCAACGGGATGCACGTGCATTTCTCGGTCGTGGACAAGGACGGGAAGAACGTCTTTGACAATGGTGGCCCCGAAGGGACTGACATCCTCAAGCAGGCCGTCGCCGGATGCCTTCAGGCCATGCGGGCCTGTACTCTGATTTTTGCGCCCCATGGTCCCAGCTATGATCGCTTCGCACCAGGCAACCACGCGCCGACATCCGTTTGCTGGGCCTACGAAAACCGCACCTCTGCACTTCGCATTCCAGGAGGCGCGTACGGCGCGCGGCGGATCGAACACCGTGTGGCCGGTGGCGACATAAATCCCTACTTGATGTTGGCCGCTGTCCTCGGCGCAGCGATAGAAGGCATCGAAGAAGGTCTCACACCGCCTGCCCCCATCGAGGGCAACGCCTACGATCTCGACTTACCTCATCTGGCCGAAGGCTGGGAGGCCGCGATAGAACTGTTCGCGTCGGACCCGTTCATTACCCGTTGTTTGCCCCGACAGTTGATAGACAATATGGTTATGACAAAACGTCAGGAGCTGCGCGAACTGGCAGAAATTCCCAAGGAAGACCACTGGAAGACCTACCTCGAGCGGGTCTGAGTCAGCGCAAACCAACAACGAAATAATTTGATCAAACACACGGTGCACTATGAAAATCGGAATCCTGCAAACTGGCCACACACCAGAGGAGCTTCAAGAGGAATTCGGCGAATACTCCGACCTCTTCCAGTCCCTTTTCGCTGGCCATGATTTCGAGTTCGAAACCTACAACGTGGTCGATAATGTCTTTCCCGATGGCATCCACGCTGCGGAAGGCTGGCTGGTTACAGGATCGAAACACGGGGCCTACGAAGACCATGAATGGATCCCGCCACTTGAGGATTTCATCCGCGCCTGCGTGACGGAAAATGCACCCATGATCGGGATTTGCTTTGGCCACCAGATCATTGCCCAAGCGCTTGGCGGCAAAGTGGAAAAATTCGATGGGGGCTGGGCTGTCGGACGTCAGACGTACGACTTCGCGGGAACAGAAATCGCTTTGAATGCCTGGCATCAGGATCAGGTTACGGAACTGCCACCCGGGGCTGTGACTATTGCCTCGAACGACTTCTGCAAGAATGCAGCCATCATCTACGGCGACCGTGCATTGACCGTACAGGCGCACCCTGAATTCGACGGGCTGTTTATCGACGGCCTGATCAACACACGCGGCCGGGGTGTCGTTCCCGACGACCTGTTGGACGCGGCAGAGGAGACCCTCGCCGCTCCCGTGGCCAATCAGACTTTGGCAGACCAATTCGCAGACTTTTTCCGACAGGAGCGCAGCAAATGAGCGACTGGATTTCCAAAGCCCCCGACGCCGCACGTGAGTACCTAAAAGACCGCCGGCTGGATGAGGTGGAATGCATCATTTCCGATTTGCCCGGAATTGCCCGTGGCAAGGCTGTTCCGGCCACCAAGTTCGCGCGTCAGAAGCACTTCCATTTGCCGGATTCCATTTTCTACCAGACGCTTACGGGCGGCTGGGGAGAAGCCGCGGGCGAAGGTGGCTTCATTGAAAAAGACATGATCCTGAGGCCGGACTGGACGACGACCACTGCCGCACCATGGACGGGTGATTGGACGCTGCAGGTGATCCACGATGCCTATGACACCGAAGGTGACCCAGTTCCTTTCAGCCCACGCAACGTCCTGAAACGCGTTGTCGACCTCTACCGCAAAAAGGGGTGGGAGCCAGTCGTTGCGCCGGAAATGGAATTTTTCCTCGTGGCTCGGAACACCGACCCGGCCAAGGAAATCGAACCCATGATGGGCCGCTCAGGCCGCCCTGCCGCAGCACGTCAGGCCTATTCCATGACGGCGGTCGACGAATTCGGGCCGGTGATCGACGACATCTATGACTTTGCCGAAGCGCAGGGTTTTGAAATTGACGGCATCACCCAAGAAGGCGGAGCGGGCCAGTTGGAGATTAACCTGATCCACGGAGATCCCGTGGAACTGGCCGACCAAGTCTTTTATTTCAAACGCCTGATCCGAGAAGCAGCCTTGCGGCACGATTGTTATGCAACCTTCATGGCAAAGCCGATCGAAAACGAACCCGGTTCCGCAATGCATATCCACCACTCGGTGATTGATATCGAAACCGGCCAAAACATCTTTAGCGGCCCGCAAGGCGGCGACACCGACGCCTTCTTCCACTTTATTGCGGGCCTTCAGAACCACTTGCCCTCCGCCATCGCGGTATTGGCCCCCTATGTGAATAGCTACCGCCGGTACGTGCGCGATCATGCTGCTCCGATCAACCTCGAATGGGCACGCGACAATCGCACAACAGGTATCCGAATTCCACTGTCCAGTCCCGAAGCCCGCCGCGTTGAGAACCGCATCGCCGGTATGGACTGCAATCCTTATCTCGGCATCGCCGCGTCCTTGGCATGTGGCTACTTGGGGCTGATCGAACAGGAACGGCCTGACAAACAGTACAAGGGGGACGCATACGATGGCGAGGAAGCCATCCCGCGTATTTTGGGCGGCGCACTGGATTTGTTCGACGAGGCAACAGCCCTTCATTCTGTGCTAGGAGAAGAATTCGCTCGCGTGTACTCCATCGTGAAACGCGCTGAATATGAAGAGTTTCTTGCCGTAATCTCTCCTTGGGAACGCGAGCACCTGTTGCTGAACGTCTAAGAATCACACAGCACAACGAACGGGAAGCCGAGGCGAGCGCATGAACCTGCTCTACAGCAATGATCGCAAGGGAGAGTATCCCGACAGTTGGTATGCCGCCACTGCAGAACCCTTGCCCCCTTTCGCCGCTTTGCAAGGAGACCGGCAGACCGACGTTTGCATCGTCGGTGGGGGTTATACCGGCCTGTCCACTGCGCTCCATCTGGCGCAGCGCGGGATTTCCGTGATCCTGCTTGAGGCGCAACGCGTAGGCTTCGGCGCCTCGGGGCGCAATGGCGGTCAACTCGGCACCGGCCAGCGTATGGAACAAGACGGGCTCGAAAAGCTGGTCGGACAAGATGATGCCACGAAACTCTGGAAACTCGCCGAAGAGGCCAAATCACTTGTCCGAAATCTGATCGACACCCACGACATCCCCTGTCACTACAAACCCGGCATCGCCCATGCGTGCTTCTCCGAACGGGAAACGCGCGAAGAACACGCCTACACCGACCATCTGCGCGAGCGGTATGGCTATGACCAAATCGAAAAGCTTGACCGGGATGCGATGCAGGCCGTGTGCCCGTCTCCCAAATACGTTGGCGGGAGCCTCGACTTGGGCGCAGGCCATTTGCATCCGCTCAGATACGCACTCGGCCTGGCCCGAGCGGCACATTCTGCCGGCGCTGAGATTTTCGAAACCAGCGAAGTCACTGGCATCTCGGAAGGCAGCAAAATCACCATCCGCACTCGCGCTGGCAAGGTCACCGCGGATCACCTTGTTCTTGCCTGCAATGGTTATCTCGGAGACCTTGAACCAAAGGTTGCCGGGCGAGTGATGCCCATAAACAATTTTATTGCCGCAACCGAACCTCTCGGAGAAGAGGCGGCCAAGGTGCTGACGAAAGATGTGGCGATCGCAGACACAAAATTTGTCATCAACTACTTCCGCCTTAGCAATGACAAACGCCTGCTTTTTGGTGGAGGAGAAAGCTATGGCTATCGCTTCCCAGCCGACATCGCGGCCACGGTTCGCAAGCCCATGGTCGAAATCTTCCCACATCTTAAGAATGTAAAGATAGACTACGCTTGGGGCGGCACTCTTGCGATCACCATGAAGCGCATGCCTTATTTGCGACGACTATCCAACAAGGTCATTACCGCATCCGGCTACTCCGGCCACGGGGTTGGCACAGCGACGCACGCAGGCCAACTCATCGCGGCAGCCATCGCTGGTCAGGCAGATGGGTTTGACACGATGGCTCGGGTGCCTGCCACACCGTTCCCTGGCGGCGCTCGCCTGCGCAGCCCGCTTCTCGCGCTCGCAATGACGTGGTTTAGCTTACGGGACCGTCTCGGCGTCTAGCGCAACACAGAACGGCGATTTCATACAATCTTCACGTAAAAAGTGCGGAAATGCCTAGCCATGCCCGCCCGATTGATTTAGATTTTTGAAAGTCGAGCTTAAGAAAGATGAAATCTATGACTCTTCCGCCGAACGTTTACGACGCCGAACCGATCCCAGAAGCAGCCCGAGCCGAAGTCGAGCGCTTACTACAAACTGGCGATCTGTTCCGCTACACGGCACCTGAGAACGCGCCGGTGTCCCTGCTGGAATCCGAGTTCGCGGCAATGCTTGGAACCAAGTATGCTCTTGCCGTATCCTCCTGTTCTGCCGCGCTTTTCCTGTCCTTGAAGGCCTTGAATCTACCGCGTGACGCGCGTGTTCTCCTTCCCGGATTCACGTTTGCCGCAGTGCCGTCTTCGGTCGTTCACGCGGATTGCGTTCCCGTACTTTGCGAAGTCGGGGAAAACTACCGCATCGACATTGAAGACTTCGAACAGCGACTCGACGACGACATCGACGCCGTCATCATCAGCCACATGCGCGGACACACCTCCGATATGGACGCGATCATGGACTTGTGTGGCGCGCGAAACATCCCTGTCATCGAAGACGCGGCGCATAGTCTCGGCACCACGTGGAACGGACACAACATCGGTACGATTGCCAACGTTGGATGCTTTTCTTTCCAGTCCTACAAGCTGGTCAACTCGGGCGAAGGCGGAATTATGGTCACCGACGACGCTGACCTGATTGCCCGCGCTGTCATCATGTCCGGTGCATATGAACACAACTGGAAAAAGCACAAAGCCCCCGAAGGCGACAACACAGGGGAGCTTGAAGAAGCATTTGGTCGCTGGCAAAATCAGTTGCCACTCTACAACCTGCGCCTGTCCAACATGGCAGCCGCCATTATCCGCCCGCAGTTGGGCGAAGTACCGCGTCGGGTGCGCGATGGACGCGCCAATCACGATTACGTCGCAGCGATTCTCAATGGCTCCGACTGGCTCCAGGTTCCCGAGAAACTTGACCCCGAGGAACGTGCTCCCGACAGCATCCAGTTCAATTTGGTTGGCTTGGACACCAAGCAGATCCTTGCATTCCAGGAGGCAGCCAATGCCCGCGGTGTGAAAGTTCAGGTCTTTGGCCAGTCAACCGACAACGCACGTGCCTTCTGGAACTGGCAATTTGTGCCCAACCTACCCGAGCTGCCAAAAACCCGAGCTATGTTGATGAAAGCATGCGACGTGCGCTTGCCTGCGCGCCTCAAAACAGAAGAACTGGACATCATTGCCAGCGCCCTAACCGGTGCAGCAGAAGATGTCATGGGACGTGCCGCAGCCTAAAGGCACGTCAACCCAGCGACTAAAAAAGGCAGGGCCTCGGCCCTGCCTTTCTATTTCAACTTGGAAAGCTTGTCTTGCAACTCCGCAAGCTGCTTCTTGATGTCGTCAAGCTCCTCGCCCTCGCTTGGCTTTTCGCTTGCTTCACCCGGTTGCGTCGAGCCCCAGTTCATCCCGCCAGTCATTGCCTTCATAAAGGCTTCTTGCTGGGCCTGCATGGCCTCAAATCCCGGCATCTTCATCCCGCCGCCCATACTCTCCATGACTTTTTCCTGGCTCTCGCGCAGCATGTCGAAAGAGGTCTGCAAAAACTGGGGCACCATGGATGTTGCTTGCGTCGTGTAGGCCCGAACGAGATCGTTCAACACATTCACCGGCAGGACATTCTCGCCCCGGCTTTCGTGTTCGGCAATGATTTGCAAAAGGTACTGTCGGGTCAGGTCGTCACCACTTTTCAGATCAACGATCTGAACTTCGCGGCCCGACCGGATGAAGCCGGCTATGTCGTCCAGCGTGACGTAGTCGCTGGTCTCAGTGTTGTACAGGCGCCGGCTGGCGTAGCGTTTGATCAAGAGTGGTTTGTTGTCGTCCGCCACTTCAGTCTCCCCAGATTTTTGTGCGCTGCGGAAAAGCTTATGCGAGTGCAGAAAAATGAGCAAAGAAAAAAGAAAGGGCAGGCCAATGGCCTGCCCGCGCGATCCGCTACTGCTGGGGAGGAAGTGAGTAGCCGACCGTCGCCGATTACTTGGCAGTCGCTTTTTTCGCTGCGGTAGTCACCTCATCGGTAGCCTTTTTTACAGCGGCGGTTGCCTCTTCGGTGGCTTCTTTGCCAGCCGCCATGAGCAACTCGACGGTGTCCATCTGAACCTTTTTCGCAACTTCAGCGAAAGCGGCCATGTTCTCAGCTGCAACTTCAGCCTGAGCGGAAGCGAAGTCGGTCATTGCTTTGGCATAGTCGGCGGGCTCGGCTTTCGCCTTGGACATATCAGCCAGTTTGGCGATGGTGTCTTTGGTCCACTTGGAAGAGATCTCAGAAGATTTCTCTGCTGCAGACAGAGCAACGCCTGCCAGTTTTTCGTTCAGAGACGCGGTGTTTTTGAACGCGCCTTCAAATGCAGAAGTGTCGACCGGGAATGCACCCATCATGTCTTTCAGGAATGCGGTTGCATCGGTAGCTGCTGCTTTAGCCATAGTCTCTAGTCCTCAAATCGGGTGCGGGCAGTAAATTCTGGGGAGGGCCCGCGTTTCTAGTCTCGAGACCAATATCTATTCTGCGCCGCAGCATTTCAAGTTTTTTCTTGCTGCGCTGCAGCAAAAATATTGAAATGTCTTTTAAATCAGATAATTGCCCGCTTCAAAACATATGAACCAGGCGCGTCGGCCATGGCTTTATGTGTCGAATCGCCGGGGACACGTGCTGCAATTTTCTTTCCAGACCTCGAAGACAGCCATGTATCCCAACGTGGCCACCAGGATCCTTCATGAAAAGTAGCCCCCGCCATCCATTCGTCGGCGGAGCCTTTCAGGTCCTTGTTCGTATAGTGACCATACTTTTTCTTACTCGGTGGGTTAACGATGCCCGCGATGTGGCCCGACTGCGAGACAATAAAGGTCTTCGATCGGCTTTTGGCTTTCTGAAAGCCGGAGTAGCAGTCTTTCCAACGTGCGATGTGGTCTGTCTCGCAAGTGACCGCGCACATCGGCACATCCACATCGGAAATATGCAAACGCTCGCCGCAAAACTCGACACCCTCATTTACAAACTGGTTGTCCTGACAAAGGCGCCGCAAATATTCATGCGCCATCTTGCCCGGAAGTCCCGATCCGTCTCCGTTCCAATATAGTAGGTCAAAAGCAGGTGGCGCCTCTCCCATCATGTACGACTTGATCGCTGGCCCATACACTAGGTCGTTGGACCGCAGAAAACTGAAGGTGCGTTGCATGATGAACGAACGCAAGAACCCCGTCTCCTCGATCTCCCGATCAATTCCATCGATGAAATCATTCTGAAGGAATGGCGTAAACTCTCCCTGATCGTTGAAATCGGTAAGCGTCGTAAAGAAGGTCGCCGACTTGATAGACTTGTCCCCACGGTGCTTCATAAGCGCCAGAGTGAGGTTGAGAGTCGTCCCCGCGATACAATAGCCGACGGTATTGATCTGCTCCTGCCCGCTGATCTGTTTGACTTGGTCGATCGCGGTCAAGAAACCCTCTTCGATATAGGTGTCCATACCCACATCGGAATAACTCGGGTCAGGGTTAACCCAACTGACCACAAAGACGGAGTACCCTTGGTCGGTGAGCCAGCGGATCAGGCTGTTCTGCTCTTTAAGGTCGAGGATGTAGTACTTGTTGATCCACGGCGGAAAGATCAGCAAAGGCACCTCATAGACATTCTCGGTCGTGGGTGAAAACTGCAACAACTCGAACATACGATTGCGGAAAACCACTTTGCCGGGGGCTGTCGCAATGTTGCGTCCGATTTCGAACGCAGTGTCATCCGCAAGCTTTACCAAAAGCTCACCGTTGTTGGCCTCGAGATCATCAATCAGGTTTTCAAGACCGTCGACCAGTGACTGTCCGTCCGTCTCCAAAGCCTTTTCAAGCGCCTCTGGGTTGGTACCCAAAAAATTGGTGGGGGCCATCATATCGATGATCTGCTGGCTGAAATATTCAACCCGCTGGCGCTCCTTGATGGACAGTCCTTCAAGATTTTTTACAGCTGTCTCGACTGCCTCTTTATTGAGCATGTACTGCTGCTTGATGAAGTTGAAGTAGGGGTTGGTTTGCCACATTTCGTGGGAGAATCGCCGGTCCCTTGGCGTGTCATCCTGCGGTGCAGCAAACTTGCCTTGCATCAACATGTGCTGCGCATCAACGTAGTGCTTAACCGACTTTGCCCAGAGATCCATCTGACTTTCGAGGACTTTTCCGGGGTTGTCTGCCATTGCCTGCCAATAGACAGCAGCCGCATTGACAAACATTCCGGCTTCCGGCGCATTTAGCTCTGATCTCAATGGCTTATGCTGCCCCATAATGTCCAAAAGGCGGCGCGATAATTCTTCGACTTTGGCCAGATTGGCGTTCAAGAGGTCCAAATTCTGGCCCGGAACTGTGTCTTTTGTTGTCATCTTAACCTAATCGCCCTAGTCTCGCTGCTACGCAGCATTCACATGGCTCCCCCTTAAAATATCATAGGGAGCTTTCAGAGTTGGGGATACCCCAACGTAAAGGAGAACCCCATGCGTTACATGGCCACGTATGATTTTATGGAAACCATGCGCAACACCAACCAATGGTTGGGGGCCACCGCCACCGCTATGGCGTCTTCTCCCGCAATGGCGTTGTTCCCGAACCCAGCCATTCAGTGGATGGCGGCTTGGGGCGAAGTCACCGAACGCAGTTTCCAGCGGATGATTGTCAAACCTGACTGGCACATTGACAGCTTTACCTGCGAAGACGGCAAGGATCACATCGTCAACGTCAACACAGTTGTTGAGCGTCCGTTCGGCGACTTGATCCACTTTGACGTTTCCGGCCGCAAGCCGATGGACCGCAAGGTCCTGCTCGTGGCGCCGATGTCCGGCCACTACGCGACCCTGCTTCGCTCCACTGTTAAAAGCCTGATCCCTGACTGCGAAGTCTACATCACAGATTGGCATAATGCGCGCGACATCCCCGTAAGCGAAGGCAAATTCGATATTGAGGATTACACGCTCTATCTTGTCGATTTTATGAAAGAACTCGGTGCCGACACACACGTTATTGCAGTTTGTCAGCCTGCCCCGTTGACCTTGGCAGCAACAGCCTACCTCGCAGAGGAAGACCCCAAGGCTCAGCCTCTTTCGCTCACGCTGATAGGCGGACCAATTGATCCGAATGCCGCCGCTACTGACGTTACCGACTTTGGTCATCGCGTTACCATGGGCCAACTCGAAGAGACCATGATCCAACGTGTTGGCTTCAAATATCCCGGCGTTGGAAGAATGGTTTATCCAGGGCTGCTACAGCTCTATTCCTTTATGTCCATGAACGCCGACCGCCATTCCAAGGCGTTCTCCGATCAAATCATGCGCGTCGCTCAGGGCGAAGCCTCCGAGCATGACGCCCACAATAGATTTTACGATGAATACCTTGCTGTCATGGACATGACTGCGGAATTTTATCTAACAACCGTTGAACGCATCTTCAAAAAGGGCGAAATCGCCAAGAACGAATTTGTTGTCGCGGGCCGCAAGGTGGACATCGGAAAAATCACCACTGTCGCTGTTAAAACCGTTGAGGGCGCCAAAGACGACATCACCGCGCCCGGACAGTGCATCGCCGCCCTCGACCTCTGCACAGGCTTGCCCGACAATAAGAAGGCGAGCCATGTTGAACCTGGCGCAGGACACTACGGGATTTTCGCGGGCAAAAGCTGGCGCAACAACATCCGCCCATTGGTGCTCGAATTTATCGACGCAAACAGTCCCAAACCCAAACGCAAAGCGGCTAACAAGAACGCCGCTTGAATTTAAGAGACATAAAAATTCGGGGTCCAGCGGACCCCGAATTTCTTTTGACGCACCGTTCCCGCCCTTGGAGTTCGAGCGATTGTCCCTATCTTGGGTCCACGCAATCAGGACAATCCGATGATCCCCTACTCCTTGCTCGACCTCGCCCCGATCCCTTCTGGCCAAACCGCAGGTGACGCTCTCCGTCACACACTGGATCTTGCACAACATGCTGAACGCTGGGGCTACGCGCGCTACTGGCTGGCCGAGCATCACAATTCACGTGGAATCGCGTCTTCGGCCACCGCTGTCCTGATCGGCCAGGTTTTGGCGGCCACGCGATCGATCCGCGTTGGTTCTGGCGGGATTATGTTGCCTAATCACGCGCCTCTGGTGGTTGCCGAACAGTTCGGCACGTTGGCTACACTGTACCCCGACCGCGTTGATCTTGGCCTCGGACGGGCGCCCGGAACCGACATGAATACGATGCGGGCACTCCGTCGCGGTATGTCAGGAGCAGATCGTTTCCCCGAGGAAGTGATTGAACTCATGGGTTTTTTGCAAGAGCCGAACGAAGCCCAACCAGTGCGGGCCGTTCCGGGCGAAGGCACAGGTGTGCCTGTATGGATTCTTGGCTCCAGCCTCTTTGGCGCGCAGCTTGCCGGCCAACTCGGCCTGCCTTACGCCTTCGCCAGCCATTTCGCACCGGACGCGCTGGAAGAAGCCGTCACGCTCTACCGTCACCGGTTTCAGCCGGGCATCACACAAGAGCCTCGCTTCATGCTCGCGGTGAACGTCTTTGCCGCGGAAACCAACTCCGAGGCAACCCGCATACGCACGTCTATGCAACAAGGCTTCCTAAACCTTCGCAAAGGCAGCCCCGGCCCATTACCCGCTCCTGTTGATGATTTTCTAGAGGTTGCCACCGAGGGTGAGGCCCGCGCCGTCAACCACGCTCTTCGTGTCACGGCACAGGGAGATCGGGACCACGTCCGCAAAGATCTTGAAACATTGATTGCGCGTTACCAACCCGATGAACTCATTCTGACGAGTATGATTCACAATCATCAGGCACGCCTGAAGAGCTTCGAAATTGCGGCCGACGTGATGCGTGATCTGGACTAGGGCTCTCTGCACCCCAACTTGCGCTTCAGCCAACGCCAATCCATTGCGACTATCGTGACACCCAATGGTAGCATCCAGAAACCTACCACAGGCAAAAACCCGACGAGCCCGCATAAGATCAACAGAACACCAAGCCCAAATCGAAACCCGTTTGGCACTTTCAAGCGCACCCAGGCCTTGAAGCGGCGGATGCGGCGTTTCAGATCGGTTTTGTCATTTGCATTCATTGCAAGACAAATGGTTGTCCCATCCAGTCTTGCAAGGCCTTGGTAGTCGCTTCAGGCTGCTCCAGTACCGGCAGATGCCCTGCGTCGGCAATAACCCGCAACTCTGCATATGGGATCAGCTCCGCCATGAACTGGTGACGTTTCACGGGAGTTAAGCCATCGTGCTCGCCGCATAAAACAAGCGCCGGACACTTAAGCCGTCGCAGCGTTTTCTGCTGGTCCATGCGACGTTGCAGCGCGCGCGCCTGTTGGACAAAAACCTCAGGGCCCATGCTTCGCGCCATAGCTTGCACCTGTGCCAAAACTTTTGCCCGCCCAGCCCCCGGCGCAAGGTACTCCGGGCGCATGAAATCGGCCATAACATCATCCAGCTGACCAGCCATCGCTTTGACAATCCATGGTTCGTAAGCCGCCGCCGAAGTCGGAGACTCCGACAATGGATTGGTGTCCAACAAGGCTATTCGGGTCACTCTCTCCGGTGCGCGACGCAAAATTTCCATGGCCACGATGCCGCCCATGCTCAGCCCTGCCAAAGCAAACTTTTCCGGCAACTGGGACAGCAAAAACGCGGCAATGTCGCCAATGCGTTCGCCTTGTGTGATTGGCGCAATTGTCACGGCGCGATCACGTGAAAGCGCCGCCATCTGGTGCGTAAACACACGCGCATCACACATCATGCCCGGAAGCAAAACCAATGGTTCGCTCATGCCCGTTCCCCAGTCTTGTTCTTTTTCGCCAATCTGCCCGAAATCGGCAAAAGGTCAATGCTGTCAGTACCCTTCCCAGCGAAATTCACCCTTTGGCGACAGCTTGGAAAAGGGGTTGTGCGCAACTTCCCAAATGTGTCCGTCAAGATCCGCAAAATAGCCGATAAACCCTCCCCAGAATACTTCGCCAGCCGGGCGCAAAATCCGCCCACCTGCTTCTTCCGCTCGCGTCAGAAGGGGCGCAACATCGGCCTCGCTACGCACATTATGGCTTAGAGTGATGCCCGAGAACCCACCAACACTTTCCGCCGGCACCCCCAGATCGTCAGCCAATGCTGCGCGGTCATATAGGCCGAGAGTCTGTCCAATGAGATCAAAGGCGATCACACCATCCGGACTCGGCACGCGCTGCCATCCCAGAGCTTCATAGAAGCCTGCAGCTCTTTCCAGATCACTGGCTGCCAATGTGATCAGACTAATCCGTTGCTCGAACTTCACATGAGACATGAGAAACCACCTACAAGCTGTTAATAAAATTCAATATTTCCGATACATCACCTTCGATCTCGGCCGGAGAAATGATCGCGCCGGAAATCACGTGTTCAAAAGGGTCCGATCCTTCTGAAAGGGTTTGGGGCGCAAGCGTTACAGGTCCGCCCCACCGTTCCGCCACCGCGCGTGTCTTTGCAGGTTGAACCACTCTGTCTCCGTCAGAAAAAACGAACATTGCCGGTTGAGTCAGGCCTTCAAAATCTTGACCGTCCGTGTGTTTTACGAGCGCCGCCATCTGCATCACCGCGACCGTTGGGTATGCAGTTGTCCAATATTTCGCGTGTGCGTCATTTGACGCCTCAAACGCCCGCTCCGAGCCAACGATCAATGGAATCCAGTGGCGCGCACCTGGCCACGTCAGCAATGCCGCTGCCGGGTCGTAGATTTCAAAGTTCGGCGATACAAAGACCAATCCTTTGACGTTTGCCATAACCTCGGGTTGATCAGCCATTGCCGCGATAACTGTGCCGCCTGTTGATGTCCCTATGACAACGACATCATCGGCAATGCGCCGTGCGACAATCATCGCTTCCGCAAAATCATCGGCCCATTGTTGGGCGGTAGCCGCGGCCAGCGCTTCACCGTCCCGTCCGTGACCTGCAAGACGTGTGAATACGAGGTTCGCACCCAGTTCTTCTGCAACAAGGTCTGGAACCGGCCGGATCTCCTCACTTGTCGCGGAAAAGCCATGCACATAAACGATGGCCAAATCTGTGCGCGCGCCCTTCTCACCTGCCCAGATAACCCGCTTTTCCACACCTTCGGTGATGTCGGTAAAGCGCGCTTCCTGAGCCGCAAAATATGCTTCGACGTCAGCATCCACATCGGCCTCAGAAATCGTCGGTTCGACAGAAATGCTTTCATATGGACCGAAAATCCACATCGCGCCCGCAACCAGGATCAACAAAACGATCAAGCGTCCGAGAAATTTTCCAAATGTCCGCATTATGCAACTTCCGACGCTTTCAGCACCGCCTCCACCTTTGTTTCAATCAATTTTAGACAAAATTGATCCGAAAACCTATGGTCCTTCCCTTTTACCATCAACAGCTGCATGTCTGTGCCGTCCGCGTGCTCAATCAATTTGATCGCCGTTTCGCTGGTAACCGCTGTGTCCTCGGTGCCCTGCAGGAACCAGACAGGGAACGGCAGGGAAAGGGGTGTGCGCAAAACAAGACGTTTGCGCCCATCCTCGATCATCCGCCGCGTAATGCGGTAAGGCTCCATATAGTCGGACGGCAAATCGACGTATCCAACGGCTTCCAGGGCCGCCTTCTGCGCGTCGTCAAAGCCCGCCCAATAGCTGTCCTCGGTAAAATCCGGCGCTGCGGCGATTGTAACCAAGCCGACGATCCGCTCAGGCATCGCCTTTGCCAGCAAAAGCGCCTGCCAACCGCCCATCGAAGATCCAACGACAACCAAAGGTCCTTCAGTTAGCGCGCTGACTGCAGCCACCGTGTCTTCGTGCCAATCGCCGATGCAACCGTCCTCGAAAGTGCCGCTGCTTTCTCCATGGCCTGAGTAGTCAAATCGCAAAAACGCCTGGCCTCGGGTCCTTGCCCACTCCTCCAAATGGATTGCCTTCGTGCCCTCCATGTCAGACTTCAAACCTCCGAGAAAGACCACGGTAGGCCCAACCCCGTCGGTCTTGTGGTACGCGATTCGCCGCCCTTGCGGCGTTTTCAGCATCGACACCATGCCAACTCCCCAAAAAACTTCTGGCTGATTTAGCCTGCAAACACAGACCTTTGGAAGAAAATTCGCCGCTGACCGCACGTCGCCAATAGGTTACCATATTGTCACGTGATCTATTGGTAACCTATAAGACTTCTATGGACGCGATCTTTAAAGCTATGGGCGACCCAGCCCGCCGCACCCTTCTGGACAGCTTGCGCCGGAAGAATGGGCAAACCTTGCAAGAGCTTCAAACACAGCTCGAAATGACCCGTTTCGGCGTCATGAAGCATCTCTCTGTGTTGGAAGAAGCCGGATTGGTCGTGGCCCACAAAAGAGGCCGTTTCAAACATCACTACCTGAACGTTTTACCACTTCAACAGGCCATAGATCACTGGATCGATCCTTTGATCGAGAAACCCAGCGCCAGAGCAGTATTGAACCTAAAATCTCAATTGGAGAGCCCTGAAATGACTGTGCCTGCCCCTGACTTTGTTATGCAAACCTTCATAGAAACCACCCATGACCGCCTTTGGGATGCCCTGACAAAGGGCGACCTCGCCGCCCAGTATCACTTTGCGTGCGACACCGTACGCGGTGATCTGTCAGCCTCAGGCGACCGGCAATCGTTTTTACTGCCAGACGGGTCCCGCATGCTCGATTTTGAACTCACAGCGATCGACCCCAAGAGCCGGATCGAATTGACATTCGAGCCGCATTTCTTCGGACCTGACGCCCCCGCGTCCAAATGCGTGTATCTGGTCGAAGCTTCTGGCGATGCCATGAAACTCACCATCGAACATTACAATATCCCGCAGGGCCAAGATGGGGTCGGAGAAGGTTGGGCGCGCCTTGCATCGGCCCTAAAGTCCTTCCTTGAGGTCGGCCCTGCCCGCCGCTTCGGCTACCCACTGGGATAAATGTCATGCCAACGGAAATCGGTATTCTCACATGTCTTATGATCTTTGCCGCCTCGATGTGGATTCCCTTTATCGTGGGTGTGAACAAATATGAGGTTTCAGGCGATAGCTTTGCCCGGCCAGCCGACCTGCGCGAATACCCTGAGTGGGTGCACCGCGCACATCGCGCACATCTCAACCTGCTGGAACAACTCCTCCCGTTCGCCGGACTGGTACTTATCCTGAACCAGCAGGATGGCTTCACATCACTTACTTTATGGGCAGCCGTTGTGTTTTTTGCGTTGCGGGTCGCTCATGCGATCGGAATGATTTCCGGCATCGCGCGCTTGCCGGTGCGTCCTATGATATATCTGGGTGGATGGGTCTGCGTTCTCTTGATGGCCTATTCCGTTTTCCGCATCGGATTTAACTGACAATTCGCGGGCGCTCTGACAGGAGCGCCCCGATCTGTTTCTTGACTTGCCTAAAAACCCGCGTAAAACACGCATCGAACCATATACCCGCAACCGGGCGTTCCGTGGGCGCCAAACTGACGAGGAGCTTGAGGCTAATGGCCGATATTTCCCTTACTTTTCCTGATGGTAACGCACGTTCCTATGAGAGCGGCATTACTCCTGCCGAGGTCGCATCCTCGATTTCCACCTCGCTGGGCAAGAAAGCAATCTCCGCGACGGTCGACGGCAAACACTGGGATCTCCAGTGGCCAATTGATTCAGATGCAAGCATTGCAATCAACACCATCAAGGACAACGACGCCGAAGCGCTCGAACTGATCCGTCACGACTGCGCGCACATCATGGCGCGCGCGGTTCAGGAGATCTGGCCTGATGTCAAAGTGACCATCGGCCCAGTAATCGAGCACGGTTGGTATTACGACTTCGATCGGGAAGAACCCTTTACCCCTGAAGATCTAGGTCTCATCGAAAAGAAGATGAAAGAGATCATCAACAAGCGTGAGCCCGTGACCACCGAGGTCTGGGACCGCCCGCGCGCGATCAAACACTACGAAGACAACAACGAGCCCTACAAAGTAGAACTGATCGAAGCGATCCCTGGCGACGAGCCGCTGCGCATGTATTGGCACGGCGACTGGCAGGATCTCTGCCGTGGTCCTCACCTCGCCCACACCGGTCAGGTACCTGCAGACGCGTTCAAACTCATGTCAGTTGCTGGCGCCTACTGGCGCGGCGACAGCGACCGCGCGATGCTGCAACGCATCTACGGGGTCGCCTTCAAGAACAAAGAAGACCTCAAGAAACACCTTCATATGCTGGAAGAGGCCGAAAAGCGCGACCATCGTCGTCTTGGGCGCGAAATGAACCTGTTCCACCTACAGCCGGAAGCGCCAGGCCAGATCTTCTGGCACCCGAACGGCTGGACCATTTACACCATGCTGCAGGACTACATGCGCCGCGCCCAGAAACGCGGTGGATATGTCGAGGTGAATACGCCTCAGGTTGTAGATCGCAAACTTTGGGAGCAGTCCGGACACTGGGACAAATACCAGGAGAACATGTTCATAGTCGAAGTGGACGAAGAACACGCTCGCGAGAAAGCGATCAACGCGCTCAAACCAATGAACTGTCCCTGCCATGTTGAAATCTTCAAACAGGGCCTGAAATCCTACCGTGATCTGCCACTGCGTATGGCCGAGTTCGGTTCCTGCGCGCGATACGAGCCATCAGGCGCCCTGCACGGCATCATGCGCGTGCGCGGGTTCACTCAAGACGACGCACACATCTTCTCAACCGAGGAACAGATCGGTGCGGAGTGTGCCGAGTTCATCCGCTTCCTTTCCGCGGTTTACAAGGACCTTGGGTTCGAGGAATTCCGCATTCTGTTCTCCGACCGCCCTGAAACGCGTTCGGGAAGCGACGAAGTGTGGGACAAGGCTGAGAAAGCTTTGCTCGATGCAACGCGCGCCGCAGGTGTTGAGCCCGAAATGAACCCGGGTGAAGGGGCATTCTACGGACCAAAACTCGAGTTCTCCCTGACCGACGCTATTGGTCGGGTCTGGCAATGCGGCACCTTCCAGGTCGATTTCGTTCTGCCCGAGCGTCTGGATGCGCATTACATCGGAGCGGACGGCGAGAAACACAGGCCGGTTATGCTGCACCGCGCGTGCCTTGGCTCCTTTGAGCGGTTCATTGGCATTCTCATCGAGGAACATGCAGGGAAACTGCCTTTCTGGATTGCCCCGCGTCAGGTCGTGGTGGCCTCTATTGTTTCGGATGCAGACGATTACTGTCTCGAAGTGGTCGAAGCACTCAAGGCCGCCGGTGTCCGCGCAGAAGCGGACCTGCGCAACGAAAAGATCAATTACAAGGTGCGCGAGCACTCGGTTGGCAAAGTTCCGGTAATTCTTGCCATCGGCAAGAAAGAGGTAGAGGACCGCACGGTTTCGGCCCGTCGCCTCGGTGAAAAACAAACACAAGTTAAGTCTTTGGACGAGATGGTGTCCCAGCTTTCTGTCGAGGCAACCCCGCCAGACTTGCTCGCCGACTGACACCGATACTAACCTGAAACAAACTTATGGGGTGCGAATTCGCGCCCCATTTCCTTTTGTATATGCACCGCAGATCAATGACCCTGACAGGTAATCGCTGGCGACCAATGACTTGACCATAGACGGCGCGCCCTACCCTGCGGGACCCATCATCGCAAGCGGCGATCGACTCTTATCCTACTACATCCCACGGTCACCTTTGTCGTTGTTAGGATCGGCACGGGCACCTCTAATCCCGGCAACAACCTCTTTATGTTCGCAGCATCGACAGTTTTTGGCAGGTCAAACTTTCAATATTTCCGGCGTCAGCGACGGTCCAATGCCCCCTAATACACGATCTGCTTCGCCGAGTGCCCGTTGATGGCCACACCAAAGGGCGATTCCACAACCTCAGACCTTTCCGAGGCCCATGAATTGTTACAGAAGCGGGCATCGACCGTGCTCTCGGGTTCGACAGCCGTCGATTTACCGCGCTTGATCTTTGTAACAATCGCCGTTTTCGCCCCGGTTGTGTGACAAAACCGGTCTCGGCGCCGGCAAACCAAATGCGGATTTCCACCTGTTCTCGCAACTTCGCGTTCCGCATTCAGTGTGACGGACTGATCGTCTTTTCGGCCAGAGCGAAGTGCGTGGCCCGATCAAATCCTTGGCCGACGAGCGGGCAATCCTAACTGACCGGAAATCGCAAACTGTGATCTATTTTCACTTTGTACTGGAAGGCAAGGTTTTCTCAAAGCCCAAGGAAAATGGGCCGAAAGCCTTTTTTCTGACGCGGAAACCGCCCCCGCTCTGACCGCAGCACAAATCGCAAAGATAGACAATTTGCGCCCAGAATTCTTGGAGGGATCTGTACCGCGCTTCACGCAGGCACACCTGCTTCAATGCCCGGTGCAAGCCGGCATTTTTTGCGTCTAACTCGACAACATTTCCCTTTGTTACAGCCGATAACATACCTGTGGCACACAGGCGTGTGATTGGCACGTTACAGTGCTGGAACCTTAGTGTTGAGACATGCCGAGGCGGAAATGCCCGGCCGAGTTCAACACCGAAAGGGAAATGAAGATGTCGAACACCGTCAAAACTCTCGCCGTTGCAGGCGCCGTCGCAGCTGCTCTGAGCGCACACGCAACAACCGCTTCTGCCGCTGAAAAAGAGAAGTGCTACGGCGTTGCTCTGGCAGGCGAAAACGACTGCGCCGCCGGCCCCGGCACAACCTGCGCAGGTACCTCCACCGTAGATTATCAGGGCAACGCATGGAAACTGGTTGACGCCGGCACATGCGCGGACATGGAACTGCCTGCAATGGCAGATGGCTCCGCCCGCATGGGTGCCCTGGAAGCTCTGGAGCGTGATATCCCGGGTTGATCCCGACACGCGAGGCCCCGGGTTCATCCCCCCGGGGCCTCACACTTCAAGCAGGGATGGGTTATTCTCCCCCAATATCGACGCCAACTCTGGAGACATGCCATGCTGGATGAAACCCGTATTACTGCCCTGCCCAATAGACCCGGCGTCGGATACAAACCCCAACACTACAGCGATCTGATCTCTGACGCCGGCGACGTCGCATGGCTCGAGGTTCATGCTGAAAACTATATGGGTTCAGGTGGACGGCCACTCGCACAACTCCGACATCTTGCCGAACGTTTTCCGATTTCCGTTCACGGTGTTGGCTTGTCCATTGGCGGTGAAGGCGCACTTGACCCCGAACATCTGGCGCGGCTGAAACACTTGGTCGGTTGGCTAAATCCAACGGTTTTCTCAGAGCATCTTGCTTGGTCTACGCATGATGGCGCATTTCTGAATGACTTGCTGCCGCTGCCATACACACAAGCGACCCTGACCCGCGTCGCAGATCATATAGATCAACTGCAAAATACCATCGGGCGGCAAATGATGCTGGAAAACCCGTCAAGCTACCTCGCCTTTTCCGAGTCCACGTGGTCCGAACCGGACTTTTTGCGCGAAGTGTCTGAGCGGACAGGCTGCGGACTGCTGCTTGACGTGAACAACGTCTTCGTCTCGGCCACCAATCTGCACTACGACCCAAAGGACTACATCGCGGATTACCCGCTTGATAAAGTTGGCGAAATCCACCTTGGCGGTCACGACGAAGATGAAGACGATCACGGTCGCCCTTTGTTGATCGACAGTCACGGAAAACCAGTGGTTGACCCCGTCTGGGCGCTTCTGGATCACACACTGGCACTCTCCGGTCCACGTCCCATCCTCATTGAGTGGGACAATGATGTGCCGGAATGGACCGTGCTGCATGACGAAGCCACACGCGCAACAGCGGCATTGTCAAAGGTGCCGGCATGATCGTCTCTCAAACCGAATTCCGCGGCGCATTGCTTGACGGAGCGCGGGACCGCCCTCTGGGATTGGTAGACGACAAAGGCCGTGCCGCAGGCCGCAGGTTCGACGTCTATCGCAACAACGTCGCCGTCTCCCTGACCGAGGCTCTCGCGCAAGGTTTCCCGACCATCGCAAAGCTACTTGGCGAGGAAAACTTCAACGCGATCGCAGGCGTCTTTCTTCGACAATCGCCTCCTGCTTCACCACTCATGATGCACTATGGAGCGGGGTTTCCTGAATTCCTCTCAGCTTTTGAGCCGCTGCAACATCTGGGCTATCTTGGGGATGTTGCTAAGCTGGAGCTTGCTTTGCGTCGTGCGTACCACGCCGAAGATGCCAGCCCGATTGCGCCGGATGCGCTGGCAGAAATCGATCCATTGCAACTTGGCAACGTGGTTATGACCTTTGCCCCGGCTCTCGAAATCCTGCAATCGCCGTGGCCGCAGCACGCCATCTGGGCTTTCAATATGGCCAACGGACCGAAACCCGAGGCCACCGCACAAGATGTTTTGATCACCCGAGCCGAGTTCGATCCGACACCGCACGCTCTTCCTGCCGGCGCTTACGCCTGCATGGCGGCGTTGATGGAAGGCAAAACACTGGGCGAAGGCGTCTCCGCTGGCTCCGAAGTTGCTGCGAACTTTGACCTTGGCGCGTTGCTCGCGCTTCTGCTCGGAGGAAACGCGATCACATCGCTGAAAATTACACCCTGAAAACAGGGGATTATTGAAGGGAAGGACCATGAGAAATCTTATCGCACTGTATAGCAGCCTCACCGAAAGGTTGGACCAGCTTGAACAACATGTGCCGACGTTGGCTCGGCTTACGTTTCTCGCTGTACTGTTCTTCTACTTTTGGAATTCTGCGCTGCTCAAGATAGATGGCAGCATCTTCTCCCCCTCTTCTGGCGCCTTTGGCCAGATTTTCCCCAAAGCCGCCGAAGCCGTCCTCTGGGACGTAAGCCAGATGTCGCTCTTTCAGCGTCTTGTCATTTTTGCGGGGACATTAGCCGAATTCGTTTTGCCGGTCCTGATTGTGATTGGACTGCTCACGCGTCTGGCTGCTTTGGGCATGATTGGCTTCGTTGCTGTGCAGACTCTCGTTGATGTAACTGGGCATGGAGCCAAACTCGGGTCGCTGTTCGACAGTCCGCAAGAGCTTTTGGATCAGCGCACAATGTGGGTATTTCTTTTCGCTGTCCTGGTGATCAGGGGGGCCGGTCCGCTGTCGCTCGACCGGCTTTTCAAAGCAAGAGCCTGATCAGAAATGAGCTTTCGGCTCATCCGGTTTTCCTGCAGCCAAGGCCAGAATACCGCCCAAACCCGCAAAGCTGATCGGGAACATCGTGAAAACATTGAACCCGAAAGCGGCATACATGCCCAGGGCAGATAGGATCAAAAGCACACCGCCCCAAAGCGCGCGTGCTTTTGCCATTGCGCCACCGGCAATCGCAAGCATTGGCGCCAACAAAGCGCCCGCGCGCACCAGCTGTATATTGTCTACCTGCTCGGCGACGTCTGGGATCTCCCCCCAGCGCTCGATGGCCTCAGTATAGCCCCAACCGAAAAAACCGATGATCATACCGATCACGCCCGCAATAATTCCAAGCGTTAGTGCCGCGTTGCGCATTGCATTCTCCTGTAACCTGCTGCCTCACATAGGGGCGCCGAAGGTGTTATCCAAGCGCAGCCTGCACTTCCTTGGTCCATCCGAGATAGAGCACGTCGCCGCTTTCGATAAGCGGTCGCTTCATCAAAGTCGGATAAGCAGAAAGCAATTCCAAGACCGGCTTTTGACGCTCTTCGGCGTCAAGCTGGCGCCACGTGGTCGAACGGGTGTTTAACAATCTGTCGCCAAATTCATCAAACGCGCGGGTCATTATATCTGCAGGAACACCATCTGTCCGCACATCGATGAACTCAGCATTATTTAGAGCTTTCAAAGCCTTGCGGCAGGTATCACAGTTTTTCAGACCGTAAAGTCGCACGATTTGGCCTCCCTAGCCGACAATTTCTCCAAAGGCTTACCGCACTGAACCGATGGTTTCGAGTTGGTTTTGCTTGATTTTTACATCGGCCATGCAATCCTCTTAGCAGGTGCAACTCATTTTCTGCATCCGTGCAAATTTATATCGGTGATTGGATCGAGGTGCGCCCCCGGAAACAACGGTCCGGGTTGTACTGGAAAATAGAGGAGAACGGTATGCCACGCGGTACCGTAAAGTGGTTCAATACCACAAAGGGATTTGGATTTATTGAACCGGAAGAAGGCGGCAAGGACGTATTTGTCCACATTTCTGTCGTCGAAAGATCGGGCCTCAAGGGGCTCGCGGACAATCAGAAAGTCGAGTACGAAATGACGCAGGGCCGGGACGGCCGCGACATGGCCGGCGAACTTAAGTTATTGTAATATCTAAGGATTGGGGCGCATTTAGCGCCCCGCCCTGCCTTCTCAGCTACAACCTTTTTGACCTGCCGGGCAGCTCATTGATTTGCCGTGGCTGCTGCCGCCTGCGCGGTTGTAATAGGTTTCGCTCGTGGTCGGTTCGCCACAGCAGATGACCCCGCCCATAGTCACAGGCTGCAAGCCCTGCGGACAGTGGTTTGCGCTCGCAGGATACGGATGGATCAACAGGCCTTCCGGTTTGTTAACTGGGCCAATAACCGGAGCATTGCTGCTCCATGTTTGCGCCACTGCAGGCGCTGCGGTGACCAATGTGGTGGCCACTGCCAAGACAATAAAACGTTTCATCGGGCACTCGCTCCGGCTGCTGCAACAACAATTTGTCAAAAATAAGACTAAATCTTTCGTCTAGAAACTGTCAATTTCCCTTTGGGAAACAATGTGTTTCGCCCCACGCTTCAAGTCGTCTCTCTGCGCATGTATTCCCGCACCACCGAACGCGGCTCTGCGCCTGCTAGCAACTGTTCGTATTCAAGACGCCAATGGTTGGAGTCAAATTCAGGAAAAAAAGTGTCTGCGTCCTCGATAACCGTATCAACATCCGTGATCAGCATCCGGTCCGCGATTTTCATCATCTCGCGATAGATTCCCGCTCCGCCTATTCCGTAAACGCGGTGGTACCCTTCCGACCGCGCCAGCGCGACGGCCTCATCGACAGACCCCACCACGACTTCCGCCGCATCGCGTTGTGAACTCACCACAATATTAAACCGCCGCGGCAAGGGTTTCTTCGGCAGGCTGTCCCACGTGTTCCGACCCATGATAATTGCGCCGCCCAACGTCTCGCGCTGGAATGTCATCAAATCCTCGGGGATATGCCACGGAATATCACCATCTCTCCCGATAGCTCCGTTTGCCGCCCGTCCAACAACCAAAGAGATCATATTTATACCGCCACTACGCCTTTGATCGTTGGATGAGGATCGTATCCCTCAAACACGAAGTCTTCGAATTTGAAATCAAAGATCGAGTTGACCTTACGGTTGATTTTCAGGGTTGGCAGGGCCCTCGGGCTACGGCTGAGCTGTAGCTGCACCTGGTCCATATGGTTGGAGTAGATGTGCGCATCCCCTATCGAGTGCACGAAGTCACCCGGCTCATAGCCCGTCACATGCGCCAGCATCACCTGGAGTAATGCATAGGACGCAATATTGAACGGCACCCCAAGGAACATGTCGGCAGACCGCTGGTAAAGCTGAAGGTGCAGTTTTCCGTTCAAAACCCGCACTTGCCACATCGTGTGGCACGGCGGCAAAGCCATGTCAGGTACGTCACCCGGGTTCCATGCACTGACAATCAAGCGACGACTGTCGGGCGTTGTTTTGATCATCTCGACCAGATCGGCCACCTGATCCACTCCGCGCTCGGTATAGATCGGCGTACCGCGGGCATCTTGTCCAGCCGGTACCAAAGCGGGGAATGCGCGCCACTGATGTCCGTATACCGGACCCAAGTCGCCGTTTTCATCCGCCCATTCGTCCCAGATGCGCACCCCGTTTTCCTTGAGGTATTTTATGTTGGTGTCACCAGCAAGAAACCACAATAACTCATGGATGATCGACTTCAGATGCAGCTTTTTGGTAGTGACCAAAGGAAACCCGTCCGCAAGGCGATAGCGCATCTGCATACCGAAATAGGAGGTTGTGCCAGTGCCCGTCCGGTCACCCGAAACTTCGCCATGTTCCAGAATGGTTTTTAGTCCGTCGTGATACTGCTGCACCGTCTGCCCTGCCCGATTTGTGCCGCGTACCTTGCCATTCCTAGCGATTCTGCCGCGACCTGCTTCTGTGAATAGGCAGACTATATATTGTGGTCTCATCGGTGCAAACCGCAGGTTTGCCGCAAAATGTGCAGGGTCATTTAATCCGAGAGGCAAATTTTCCGGAAATTGATCGGCTCGCCTCTAGCAAAGCCTGCGCCGCTGGTGTTTCCTGACGCCAGCTCAAAAAGGGAAACAAATATGCACGTAAAATACCTGCACACCATGGTGCGTGTCGCGGACCTCGAGGCGTCGATGGCCTTCTATGCTTTGCTCGGCCTCAAGGAAATCAAGCGCTACACCGTAGAAGAAGCTCGCTTCACATTGGTTTATCTGGCGGCGGACGGTGACCACGACGCACCTCTGGAACTGACTTACAACTGGGATGGCGACGAGGGCCTGCCTTCTGACAGCCGCCATTTCGGTCACCTCGCCTATGAGGTCGGCAACATCTATGAAATGTGCCAGCACCTTATGGACAACGGCGTCACCATCAACCGCCCGCCGCGCGACGGGCGCATGGCGTTTGTTCGCTCCCCTGACAACATCTCTGTCGAGCTTCTCCAGCAGGGCGACGCCCTGCCTCCGGCTGAGCCATGGGCCAGCATGGAGAGCACCGGTCACTGGTGATCCGCGCAGCTCTTGTTGCCACACTGACAATGGCTCTCGCCGCAACAGCGGCGCGGGCCTCCGACTGTCGCCTTGCGCTCTTACTCGCGATGGACGTTTCCTCATCGGTCGACCCCTACGAAGACGCGCTCCAACGCAATGGCCTCGCCAACGCCTTGCTGTCGCCGCAAGTCCGCAGCGCGTTCTTTGCCGCCCCCTCGCCGGTTGCACTGGCTATTTTTGAATGGAGCGGTACGTCCCATCAGACTGTCATCGTCGACTGGACTGTGATCGACCGACCGGCAGCCTTGCTCGCCGTTGCCGAAACCGTCACAAGCACACCGCGCAGCGCCAACCAGTTTTCCACAGCAATCGGCCACGCACTCGGCTTCGCCCATGATATGTTCCGGCGGGCGCCAGACTGTCAGGATTTCACCCTCGACGTCAGCGGCGACGGCCCGAACAACGACGGCTATCACACCGGCGTTGCCTATGGTCGGTTCCCTTTCGAAGGCGTCACGGTGAATGCACTGGCCATCGAAACCACAGGAACGAAAGGCGCGTCGTTGACCGCCGTCCCGGGAGACATGGAACGGTATTATCGCGAGCGCCTGATCCGCGGCCCCGACGCCTTTGTCGAAGTCGCGGATGGCTTTGATGATTTTGAACGCGCCATGCGCCGCAAGCTTGAACGCGAATTGGGGGTCGCCATTCTAGGAAGATTAAGCCCCGCTGCCAAACGCCGGCCTTGAAATGCAAACAAGGCCCGCCGCATCGCGACGAGCCCTGTTTTTGCGGCAACGATCTGACAACAGTGCCTGCGCAATACCAAAAGCGCGCGCACTGTGTCCTGATGCACCTCAGTAAATGTAACGGATCTGATCCGTCCAATACCGCTCCATCCGGCGAAGCGAATGGGTGATTTCGGTAAAGCCGTTTTCGCCCAGTACACCTTTGGACTGCAGTCCTTCGGCGTGGCGCAGGAACAGGGCTGCAACGATGTCGCGAATCTCGCGGCCCTTTTCAGTCAAACGCACGCGAACAGAGCGGCGGTCGATTTCGCAGCGCTGGTGGTGCATATAGCCGGTCTCGACCAGTTTCTTCAGGTTGTAGCTCACATTGGAGCCCTGATAGTAACCGCGCGACTTCAGTTCGCCGGCAGTCACCTCGTTGTCGCCGATATTGAACAGCAACAGCGCCTGAACCGCGTTGATTTCCAGAACGCCTACGCGCTCAAATTCATCCTTGATCACGTCCAACAGCAGGCGGTGCAGTCGTTCCACCAGTGCGAGCGAATCCAGGTACTCGGTCATGAACGCCTCGTTAGAGCCGCTCTCCATATTCGAATGAAAGCTCATCCTTATCTCCGTCATCTTGCATTGGAGGCAAATTGACGGAAATTAGCGAACAAGTCGTTAAGTCGTGCAAAAAGCGGGTCAAATTCGGTTTAGTTTTGCCCACTAATTGCGATAGATATGGCGGAAATCAGCCGATCGAACCTTTCTGGGGCCGATTTTTGGCCTGTGACCCATTGATAGAGGTCCTGATCGTTCTCCAACAGCAGCGAGTCATAGAGATCCAACTCGGAATCACTCATCGTTGCCAGATTGTCCTCGGCATAACGCTGCAGGATGATGTCCATCTCTTTGATGCCACGGCGCATCGACCGCATCATCATCCGCTTCAACCGGTTTTCGCGGGTCTCGCTCATCTGCCTGACCTTCTCAGAGTTTCTTGCGCAACGCCTTTTCCAGCTTCGCCAACTGTTCCAGATCGTTTTTCATCCGCGTGCGGATATCGCGGATTTGCTGCAGGATCGCAAGCAGGTCGGCGTCCGTCGTGCTTTCGCCCTCCTGAGGGGCGTCTACGCCGTCGCCTTCCCCCACCAGCAACCAGCGGATCGAAACGTTCAGCACCCCGGCCATCATCGCCAATCGGTTCGCTCGCGGCTCCGAAAGATCCTCTTCCCAAGCTGCAATTGTGGACTTCTTTACCCCGATCCGCTTGGCAAGTTCGCCTTGTTTCAAACCCGCCGCTTCACGCGCGGCTGCCAACCGGTCGCCAAATGTCGCGACATCCTCGGTGTACCAATCTTCTTCCGGCGTCAGATCTGTTTCCTGTGTCAATTTCTGCTCTCCCGGTAATGGTTCTTGATCGGCTGTTGCGCGCACCCTAAGACATGGAACCAGTGAACACAAACGAGGCCCCCAATGTCCTTCCTTTCCAAGACCCTGTCCCGCGTGAAACCGTCTCCGACCATCGCGGTTACGACGTTGGCAGCCGAATTGCGGGCTCAGGGAAAGGACATCATCGCCCTTGGTGCCGGCGAGCCTGATTTCGACACTCCGGAAAACATCCGCGAGGCGGGAAAAACCGCAATCGATACCGGCAAAACGCGCTATACCGCGCCCGATGGCATCCCCGAACTCAAGGAAGCGATCTGTGCCAAATTCAAGCGCGACAATGGACTGGAGTATTCACCCGCCCAGATCACGGTAAACTCCGGCGGCAAGCAAACTCTCTACAATGCACTCATGGCCACCATCAATCCGGGAGACGAAGTGATCATCCCCGCGCCTTATTGGGTGTCCTATCCTGACATGGTGCTTCTGGCTGGCGGCGAGCCGGTGATTGCTGAAACCTCGCTCCAGACCCATTTCAAAATGACCGCAGACCAGCTTGAGGCCGCGATCACTCCGAAAACCAAATGGCTGATCTTCAATTCGCCTTCCAATCCCACTGGCGCCGGCTATTCCCGGAACGAACTCAAGGAACTGACGGATGTGTTGCTGCGCCATCCCCACGTCTGGGTGATGACTGACGACATGTACGAGCATCTTGCCTACGACGATTTCACGTTCTGCACGCCCGCACAGGTCGAACCACTCCTTTATGACCGCACTCTCACTTGCAACGGCGTTTCGAAAGCTTACGCCATGACCGGTTGGCGCATTGGCTACGCGGGCGGCCCCCAAGAACTCATCGCAGCCATGCGCAAAGTTCAGTCTCAGTCGACTTCCAACCCCTGTTCAATCAGTCAACAGGCCGCACTGGAGGCTCTCAATGGCACGCAAGATTTCCTTGCTCCCCACAACGAGATCTTCGTGCGCCGGCGCAACCTCGTGGTTGAGAAACTCAACGCTATCGACGGCATTTCATGTCCAGTGCCAGAGGGCGCATTCTACGTTTATCCATCCATCGCCGGATTGATCGGGAAAAAGACCCCCGAGGGCAAAGTGATCGACTCTGACGAAACTTTCTGCACCGAACTGCTGCAAAGCCACGGTGTCGCCGTGGTCTTCGGCGCAGCGTTCGGTCTTTCGCCCAACTTCCGCGTCAGCTACGCTACATCAGACGACGCTCTGAGCGAGGCCTGCGACCGTATCCGCGCCTTCTGCGAAACACTGAGCGCATAAGACAAAGGGGCCAGGGCAATGGGCGGCGATCTTCCAGAATATTTCTTTCGCGTGCGTGACAACGGCGCGATGGTGTTTCGCGTCGACACGCAAAACCAGCAGCGTCGTATCGAAATGGATCAGATCGCCGTGGTGAACGTCAAAAATGGCGAAATCAAAGCCAACGGCGACCGCAAATTGTCCGACACTGACATCGAAGAAATCAGCGCCTGGATGGAAGAGCGCCGAGAGCTTCTGGCCGAACGCGACATCGATGACATCCTGCGGACTGTGGATCACCTCAACCAGACGGCCCAATGGGCACAGTCAAAGGCCGCCCCGGAACAACTGGAAGAAGTCACAGACGCCTTGCTTCTGGCCATGCATGACCTGCGCTCGGTGCTCGTACGCAAAAAAGCGGACCGGTTGTTAAAGGGAAAGTAAGCCTGCACTTAGCCTGCGAACTTAACCCGAAGTCGCGCAAGGTCGGTCACCCAGAACCGGTACAGCAGAAGAATTGCAGCTGCCGTCAGGCCAAGCACCAGCCCAAGCCAGACACCTTCGCCGCCAAGGCCAACAACAAAGCCAAGCACATAGGCGCTCGGAACACCAATCATCCAGTAACTGATTGCTGCCATAACCATTGGCCCTCGCGTGTCCTGCACGCCGCGCAACAGGCCCAGCGCCAGAACCTGCGCCCCGTCCATAAACTGAAACAGCGCCGCCATATATAAAAGTGAAACGCCTGCTGCCAGAATGGCATCACGCTCCGGTTCGTCCGGCTTGATAAAGGCGCCCAACAGCGGCTCGGGGAAAATCACAAAGACTGCGACCGCGACACAGGCGAAAACCATCGACATGGCAATCGCCACTTTGGCACCGCGGGCCATATGGTTCGCATCCCGACGCCCCATCGCATTGCCCACCCGCACGGTGGCAGCATTCGAAAGACCGAGATGCAGCATGAACGCAAGGCTCGCCAGTTGCAGCGCGATCCCGTGCGCCGCAAGTTGGATCGTACCCAACCATCCCATCATCACCGACGAAGCGGTAAACAGGCTCACCTCAGCCAGATTGGTCAGGCCAATCGGTAGCCCAAGCCGGAACACGCGTGCAAACACTTCCCAGTCCGGGCGCCAAATACGTTGGAACAACGCATGCTCGGGCAGTGCTTGTACCGCATAGATGACGACACCGCCTAGCGATACAAACTGAACGATGATCGAAGCCACAGCCGCGCCCTGAACGCCCATCTCAGGGAAACCCCAGTTGCCAAATATCAGAGCGTAGTTGACGACTGCGTTGACGGGAACTGCCGCAACCGTAACCCAGAAAACGACCCGCGTCCGCTCAAGCGCCGCGAGGTAGCTTTTGAGCACCATCACCAGAAGCGCGGGTGTCAGCCCAAAACCTGCAACACGCAAATAAATTTGCGCCAATTCGGCGACTTCGGGCTCTTGCTTGAGAGCGAGCAGTATCGGTGCCGACGCAAAAAACAGCGGCAGCAACAGAACACCAAAAATCACGGACAACCACAGCCCCATACGGGTCACACGCCGCAGAAGAATCTGGTCGTCCTGCGCGTCCGCCTCAGCCACCAGAGGCATCACGGCTATGGCAAAGCCCGACCCGAGAATAAACAGCACAAAAAAGAAACTGCTGCCGATCACCACCGAGGCCAGTGCTTCAACCGAATACCAGCCCAACATCACAGTATCGGTCAGACCGATACCGAACTGCGCAATGTGCCCGCCGATCAACGGCAGGCCAATGCGCAACAATGCACGCACGTGTCCCGATGTGCTCATGACTGTGTTCATTACTCAGCCTTATGTCCGATGGAGTGAGGCCGCAATAGGCCCCTCGAAGTTGAATGATCTTCTTGGTTTTGCCACCATATCCAAACGACTGTCCTTTCAAAGCTTTATTTAAGGTTGCCTCATGTCATCGGAATTTTCCCGCCTGCTCCTTGAAACCCGCGCTTTCCTCAACGAGTTGGCAGACAACAACACGCGCGACTGGTTCACAGCCAACAAGCCGAGGTACGATGCAGAACTGCGCCTTCCGGCTATGGCATTGCTGGATACCATCGGGGCTGACCTTGAACGCGCAATTGGCGCGCCGCCAACACCGAAACTCTTCCGCCCCCAGCGGGATGTCCGCTTCTCCAAGGACAAGACCCCTTATCACCTGCATCTTCACATGCTCTGGTCCACGCCCCCTGTTGGTTGGTTCCTTGGTATCGGCCGCGACTACCTGTCTGCTGGCGGCGGTGTCATGGGGTTTGACAAAAACGGTCTCACGGACTGGCGTGAAGCGATCGACAGTCCCAAGGGCGAGGAACTATCCGAGATCATCGCCGACCTTCAGTCAAACGGGGGACGCCTCGACGCTCCTGAACTGAAACGCGTGCCCGCGCCCTTCGACAAAGACCACCCCCGTGGCGAATTGCTGAAACGCAAATCGATCACGATGTGGTTTGACCTCTCAGATCAGGACGTCTCAAGCAAAGGACTCGAGCGCGCGACGCTGGATGCGTTCGAGAAATTGGTGGCGCTGCAGCTGGCTTTGCGCGACATTTTCTAGGTACGTCTTTGCCCCCCGTCGAAGTCGACAACTCTTGCGAGCTGCGCTGCCCCGATCTTCAAGTCACCAAAATACTTCCTTCGGACCTCTATGGCATCAAGCACGCTCATGCCTCCCCCTTGGATCCCGGGAATTCATCGGCCATCAACCGGACCAGCAAAAAACCCGCCGCCCCAAACGGGGCGGCGGGTTTTCTCACTGTCTACAGAACCGCAAAGCTATTCTATTAGTCCATACTCAACAGCTTGATCATGCGAAAGCCAGCGCAGTTCGTGTGAAGGCGTGTCCAGAGAGTCCAAAACAATTCTCGAATCTACACCTCCCGCTTCAAAATATTTGACCCGCTCCGAGAGCATTTTCTGGGTTGTCGATAGGCTTGTTTCGTCACCATCTACAGCCATGGCATGAACGCCAAATTTTGCCTTGTCGGAGTAGTATCTTTTTACACCACCCGCATAAAGTTCAACACATGCAGAAGCACAGGCTCCATCAATTGAGGTGGCAATCTCGCGCTGCCTCAAAAATTGTCCTGCCGCCAAAGCCTCTCCAAGAAGGCCTCCGTTTGACTGCTCGATTACCAGATAGTCAAAGTCACCCAGTTGCTTGAGTGCATTCGAAAATCCACGAGATATCGTGCCGTTGAAATACACAACCGAGCCAGCAGATGTTTCTTCTTTTTTTAGTTCATACAAGCTTGAAAACAGTCCCGGAACCGGTTCATCGCGCTTAGGGGGCGTTTTGGGCGTGGGCTCCGACTTTGTTGTTGGGTATTCTTCCAAGTATGCGAAGCACTTTTCGACGATCGCATTGGCGGCAGCCATGGACCCCCTCAGAGAAAACCAGTAATATTCTTCGCGCTCACCGTATTGGTACACATAAAGTTTCAAACCCTGTCTAATTTCATAAAGCAGGCGGTCTACTCTTTTCCAATCGTTGGGACCGCTCAAATCTACGAACAGAGAGTTGCCGCGGCCATTTGCGGGCATGTCCCAACGAGGATGACGGTCGATTTGCAATTGAAATTTTCGTCCCGACTTCCACCCACTATAATCTGCAGCAGCATCAAAAACCTGCAGATCAGCATTCATATTACCGTCGATATTTAAGCTCAACGCAATACCATCGCCTCGAACTTCCATAACGCAGGCGTTCCATCCTTCCCCTTCGTCGCTGAAAACATAGTCAACAGACCAATGTTTGTAGGAATGCAGTTGGATGGACTTCAGCTCCGCAACCAAAACGCTCGGAGCCCAAATTGCCGCAAACAATAGAACAATGAGTTTCAAGGGATTTCCTTTCTTGTTTGGGAACAAAGCTTGGGATTTCGACGAGGTCGAGATCCACAACTGTGGACCAACCGCGCCAAAGGTTCGCTTAAACTGAAAATTTTAATGAACCCTGAACGGTTCATATCCAAACAAAAGTGCGAGCAAAAACCCGCCGCCCCAAACGAGGCGACGGGCGTCTTCACCGTCCACAGGCCTTGTGGCCCTCGTTATGCCTTTCGCGTGTCAGGGTGCAGCGCTGTCCCGAGGATATGATCCGCCTTGTGGATCACGTGGCTGGCCTCGTTCACGATCAACGGGTCGGGCGCCTTGACGATCTTTTCGTCCTTGCCCGGATAATCGAGAGAATTCAGGAAGTGCAGCATACAGTTCAGGCGCGCACGCTTCTTGTCGTCTGACTTTATCACCGTCCAGGGTGCATCCGCCGTATCGGTATAAAAGAACATCGCTTCTTTGGCTTCAGTGTAGTCATCCCACTTGCCGAGCGACGCCTTGTCGATCGGGCTCAACTTCCACTGTTTGAGCGGATCTGTCTCGCGGCTTTCAAAACGACGTTTCTGCTCATCCTGAGTGACAGAGAACCAATATTTGTACATGCGGATGCCGGAACGCACGAGCATGCGTTCAAACTCTGGCGTCTGTCGCATGAACTCAAGGTATTCCGCCGGTTCACAGAAGCCCATGACGCGCTCGACACCTGCACGATTGTACCAGCTGCGGTCATACAAAACGATTTCGCCAGCGGTAGGCAGGTGGTTCACATAACGCTGGAAATACCACTGCCCCTGCTCTTCCTCAGTTGGCTTGTTCAAAGCCACGACACGGGCCGCCCGAGGGTTAAGGTGTTCGGTAAAGCGCTTGATCGTCCCACCCTTGCCGGCCGCATCACGCCCCTCAAAAAGCATCACAAACTTCTGACCGGTTTCCTGCGCCCAGAGCTGCACCTTGAGCAACTCGGCCTGAATCTCGGCTTTTTGCCGCTCGTATACGCGGCGCGACAGTTTGATATCATAAGGATATTCGCCGCGCTCGAATGCCTTGCGGATGGCTTCTTTGGAGGGATTTTTGGCTTTGGCGGGCGGGGTCAGCGGAGGTGCATTCGGCCCCGATTGCAGTCCACCATTCACCTTCTGCGCTTCCTGAGTGGTTTCGGCCATGTGCGTCTCCTTTCTACTGACATCCTGAACTCGCCCAAAAGACTACTTCATCTACCAAACTTCTGCTTTGATGCAGCGCAAACCTTGTTACCAAATTGTTACCCGCATTCGGCAACGTGCCTTTTGAACCCCGCGTCACTTTCGCATAGCAAAGATGCTTTTTCGGTTTTTTTCGCTTCTAATTTCCGCCATGCAACAGGAGGACTTCTGATGATAACAATGAGAGCTGCTTTGGTGTCGCTGACTCTGGCCACGCCCGTTCTGGCCGAAAACCGCATAGACCAGATTCGCCCCGATGCGCCGGAACTGGCCGCACATGGCGATCACGTGGTGGGCGTCACCACACGCACATTTTCAAACCCAGATCAGTTGGATGTGCTGAATTCCACAGCCGACGCGTTGGTGAACTACACCCGTGATCTGACTGTCGAGATCTGGTATCCGGCCGCAGAGGGCACTGCGCCTGGCGGCACTTATACCGCGCCCCTGCGTGATCCGTCCGTCGAAGTGACATTGCACGGCATGGCTGCGCGTGACGCAGAACCGGCCACCGGTGAAACCTTCCCGCTGATCGTGATTTCCCACGGCTATCCGGGCAATCGTTTCCTGCTCAGCCATCTAGGTGAAAACCTTGCTTCCAAAGGCTATGTTGTGGCCTCTATCGACCACACCGACAGCACCTATTCCGATCAGGCTGCGTTTGGCTCAACCCTCCTGAACCGCCCCATCGACCAGAAGTTCGTGATCAACAGCATGGAAGCACTTGATGGCCCTATCGGCGCCATCACCGACGCCTCTACCACTGGCGTAATCGGCTATTCCATGGGCGGCTACGGCGCGTTGATCTTCGGCGGCGCTGGCCTTGTAGCAGGCGTCGAGCAATCTCCGTTCGCGCCACCCCAAGGCACGCTGATCCACAATGTCGCTGGCACCGACACGCACGAAGCCCTCGTGGACGAGCGCGTCAAGGCCATGATCGCGATCGGCCCGTGGGGTCGCAACTACGGCCTTTGGGACGACGCCGGTCTTGCCGGCCTGCGCAAGCCAACCATGATCATGGCCGGTTCTGTGGACGACGTGTCCGTGTATGACGCCATGCGCCAGATTTTCACCGGTGCGACCGGGACAGACCGCCACCTGCTGACCTTTGAAAACGCCAACCACAATGCCGCCGCGCCCATGGGCTCTCCACTCGAGGGTTGGGCCATGTCCGAGGCGCTCGGTTTCCCCGCGTTTGAGCACTATGCAGACGCCGTCTGGGACAACACGCGCATGAACAACATCGCACAGCACTTTGCGACGGCCTTCATGGATCTGCACCTCAAGGCCGATGCAGACAAAGCGGCTTATCTTGATCTGGTCCCGAATGCCAAGGACGGCGTGTTCTCGGCAGAGGAAGACGGCACTTTGAAGGACGATCACACCTATTGGAAAGGTTTCCCGGCCCGCACCGCGATCGGCCTGCAGTTCGAGACCTTGAACAAAGGCGAATAAACCGAAACGAAGCTCCCGAGAAAAATCGGGAGCTTCTTTTTTGTCTCAACAGGTCAACCGTCTTCCCGCCAGAAAGATGCCACCTCGTTTGGCGCAAGCGGCGGAAACCTGTTTTTCCAATAGACTTGGTGAAACTTCAGCCCCAATAACGTGACAATCCCGTCGTGCGGAGGTGGAGTGGCCTTCATGTAGTCGGGCGTTATCACAAACACACGCGTTCCCGGCCGTGCAAATATCAAGTTGGAAATCTCGGCGCCACGCACCATTGCAAGCCCGCGACATCGCCGGAAGGCCCAAGCCTGCCCTGCCAGATCATGCACGCCGCAATCAAACGGCAGCACTGAAAGTCCTTTTCGGCCAAGCGTTTCAACCGCGGCGTCGACGTTTCTGATCGCCCGACGCGTCTCGCCATATCCCTTGACCGCAGCGCCGCCATCTTCGGCATAAAACGGCAATTCCTTGGACCGCCGCAAAATCAGATGGCTGTCCCAAGGAACCGACTCTGATTGCTCCAGATGCGCCAGCAACCAGTTTCGCACCATCAAAACATCATGCTGAAATGCTCCAGACAATTCAGGCGCCGACAAATCATTCCAGTGTTCCGGACGGTTGTCCTTTACGAATTCCTGCACAGCCAAGAAAGACCGACCGATGCCCTCCGGTAGCGCGTTCCAGCTTTTATGCAGACAAAGCAAATCCCAGCGCGGCACCCGTATGTCGACCTCACCGTGCATGGTGTCCGCATCGACGACGAGAATGCTCAATCCGAGCGCGCTTCCGACTTCGTGGATCAGCGGCGTCATCTTCGGACCACAGTCTTCGAAAACATATGTCTCCCGTGCGTGATCGCGTGAGAGAATTTGCGACAGGGCTGGGAACAGATACCCCCAGGAAAAATGGAAATAGTGTTCGTGGGATCCGAATTTGATGCCTCGGTCATAGTTCAGCACCACGGTGCGCCGGTTATCCAACCCCTGCTGCATGTAGGATGCCCTAGACCGGTGCCTTTACCGACGCCGCACCGAGCGCCGCCGCGTTGTCGATGCAATAACGGATCGAGCGTTCGAAGGTTTCCTGCAAACCTGTCTGCGGTGTCCACCCCAACGACTGTATTTTGCCGATGTCCGGCATGCGACGGTCACAGTCCTCATAACCCGCACCGTAAAATTCCTCGGAAGCCACAGGCTCGATTGTCACCTGCGCGCCCGCACCTGTCTCCTGCCGGTAAATACCGCGCATCAGTTCTGCCAGTTCCGCAATGGTGGTCTCGTTCGCTGGATTGCCGATGTTGAAGATTTGGTTCCTCGCACGTTCAGGCTCCCGCATGATGTGGACCAGCGCCGACGTCGCGTCTTCGATATAGGTGAAACAACGCCGGCTTTTTCCGCCGTCGACAAGCTGCATCGGGCGTTCCTGTAAAAGCGCGTTCAAAAAGCTGGCAAACACACGGGGCACGTCATCCGCATCATCGCCGAGCCAGTCCATCAAAGGGCCCACAAAGTTGAACGGACGCACAATTGCGTAGTCCAAATCGCCCGCAAGCCCATGCGCATGGATGATACGATCAAGCAACTGCTTGGATGTACTGTAAATCCAGCGGTGATTGTCGATCGGACCCAATGTACAATCGCTATGGTCTTCCGAAAAAGGTGCCTCGCTTCCACCTGTCTTTCCATACACTTCGCTGGTGGAAAAATGGATCAGGCGTGTCTTGTTCCGGACCGCTGCGTTGATCACGTTCATAGACCCATGCAGCGTCACATCGATCACACCCAACGGGTTGTCCAGAAAGGTTTTGGGCAAAACATGCGACACGAGATTGACGACAATGTCCGCCTCTTGAACGGCCTCTTCCAGAACATCTGTGTCCTGCAAGACGTCGCAGCGCCGAAACGCGCAGGGCGCTTCAGACGCAAACCGCAAAGCCAGTTTCTCGTCAGTCGTATCCAGTACAAACGGGTCAAAGTCGCTGCTTTGCGCCAAGGCCAGTGCAAGATTGCTGCCCACAAAGCCGGAGCCACCAACCAACGCAACGCGCTGGGGCACTGAAACGTCCCGAGCCATTGAAATTCCCCCATCAGCATTCACTTACTTGCAAGCTGTCGAAGCGTGGCGCGAAACGCAACAAAATACTGTTTTGGGGGTTAGAAATATAGCGCCTGAGGTCCTTGACCGTTCAGGAGTTGGACAAAAGTCGTGGCAGGAAAGCAAGCGACCGGCCGCATAGTCCTTTCCAGTCATTTGCGCGCTTCCCACTTTCCCCTCTCGGAACTCCCTGCCATAATACGCGCCAAGCAACACCAACAAGAGCAGCCCGCGAATGCCCAACGACCTTTTGGCCGACACGCAGCCGACCGATTACGACGCCTCCTCCATCGAAGTCCTTGAGGGCCTCGAACCCGTTCGAAAACGTCCGGGCATGTATATCGGCGGCACCGACGAACGGGCGTTGCACCACATGGTCGCCGAAGTGCTCGACAACTCGATGGACGAAGCTGTCGCTGGCTTTGCCAACCGCATCGAGGTCGAACTGCACGAAGACTACTCGATCACCATTCGTGACAACGGTCGCGGCATCCCTGTCGATCCGCACCCGAAGTTTCCCGACAAATCCGCGCTGGAGGTCATCCTCTGCACGCTTCACGCAGGCGGCAAATTTTCCGGCAAAGCCTATCAGACGTCAGGTGGTTTGCACGGCGTTGGCGCATCCGTTGTGAATGCCCTGTCCGATCTGATGGTCGTTCAAGTGGCGCGCGACAAGAAACTGTTTGAACAGCGCTTTTCGCGCGGCATCCCGCAGGGTCCGGTCGAACAGGTCGGCGCAGCACCGAACCGACGCGGCACCACCGTAACCTTCCACGCGGACGAACAAATCTTCGGCCACCACCGTTTCAAACCGGCCCGCCTGTTCAAATCGATCCGTTCCAAGGCCTATCTCTTCTCTGGCGTCGAAATCCGCTGGAAAACCGCCATCGACGACGGCGAAACCCCAAAGGAAGCCACCTTCCACTTCCCCGGCGGGCTGTCTGACTATCTCAAGGAAACCATGAACGGCGCTACCACATACGCCGAACAGCCTTTCTCGGGCACCGTGGACTTCCAGGAACGTTTCAACACGCCGGGCAAGGTCGAGTGGGCGATCAACTGGACGCCCTCACGTGACGGTTTCATCCAGTCTTACTGTAACACCGTCCCAACGCCAGAGGGCGGCACCCACGTCGCCGGTTTCTGGGCGGCTGTGCTCAAAGGCATCAAGGCTTATGGCGAGCTTGTGAACAACAAGAAAGCCAGCCAGATCACCCGCGACGACCTGATCACCGGCGGCTGCGCGCTGGTCTCCTGCTTTATCCGCGAACCGGAATTTGTCGGCCAGACCAAGGATCGACTTGCCACGGTCGAGGCCCAGCGCCTTGTGGAAAACGCGGTGCGCGACCACTTTGACAACTGGCTGGCGTCTGACAACAAATCTGCCGGTGCCATTCTCGACTTCCTCGTGCTGCGCGCCGAAGAACGCTTGCGTCGCCGCCAGGAAAAAGAAACCGCGCGCAAGACCGCAACCAAGAAACTCCGCCTGCCCGGCAAATTGGTGGATTGTTCTGCCACCAACCGCGAAGGCACAGAGCTTTTCATCGTGGAAGGCGACTCCGCGGGCGGCTCCGCCAAAATGGCCCGCAACCGCAAGACGCAGGCTCTGCTGCCCCTGCGCGGTAAAATCCTGAACGTTCTGGGCGCGGCCAGCTCCAAGCTTGGCTCCAATCAGGAAATCAACGACCTGACACAGGCGCTTGGCGTCGGTTTGGGCACAAAATTCAACGTCGACGACCTGCGCTATGACAAGGTCATCATCATGACCGACGCGGACGTCGACGGCGCGCATATCGCCGCGCTCCTGATGACTTTCTTTTACACCCAAATGCGCCCGATGATTGACGCCGGCCACCTCTACATGGCCTGCCCGCCCCTCTTCCGCCTGACCCAAGGCGCCAAGCGGGTTTACTGCGTGGACGAAGCCGAGCGCGACGTGTGGCTTGAAAAAGGTCTGGGCGGCAAAGGCAAAATCGACGTGAGCCGCTTCAAAGGCCTTGGCGAAATGGACGCCAAAGACCTGAAAGAAACCACGATGGATCCTGAAAGCCGCAAGCTGATCCGCATCACGATTGATGAGGACGAACCGGGCGAAACCGATGGTCTGGTGGGCGACCTGATGGGCAAAAAGCCCGAGAAGCGCTTCCAGTACATTCAGGAAAACGCGCGGTTTGTGGAGGAGTTGGATGTTTAGCGCGCTGCCTTAGGAAAGTCTGCTTGCAGCGCATTTTGCCATTTTTGGAAACCCAGCAAACGACTTTGAAGAACTTCAACGCTTTTACAATAATCGTGTTCGACAAGAAGATCGCTAATCCGTTTTGCTTCCCTTTCAACACAACAGGGCTCTAGCCAGCTATTCAAATAAATTCGCTTCAAGGAAGCTTTAGGGAAGCTCAGCGTGTGATCGTCACGCGACGGCTGAACTATGCGATACTCTCGTTCGTCGCTATTCTGAGCTCGCTTAGTGAATGCTGCGTTTTTTGGGCGTTTGCCACAAAATTTCAGCTTTCCGTTTTTGGCTGTCGAGTAGATAACATCCCCATGTTGAATACCGAGGCGGTCATTCAAACCGCCAACGAACTCAGATTTGTCAAACCAAAGGCAAACTCCAAGTTCTTTGCCTCCATAGTCTGACCACATGTGAAATCTATCCGGCCCTTGGCTCATGCAAAGTACTCGCGCGCCATCTGGATATGCGTGATCAATTGCAAACGCGTCATTTCGATCGGGCCAAGAGGACGGATCGCCCATGTAAAGCCCATTGTTTGACGGAGTACCTTCTAGGTGCTCTAGCTTTGTAAATTTTTTGAGCCAATCTTTCCTTTTCGATTTCGTCATCAAATACATCTCCGTTGATCGCACCTAGCATCCTGACAATTCTCAAAACTTCAACCTGTGTCAGCGCCTGACCCGAGGGTGGGTGCGGAACGCGCCCTCCCATGGGGGAGGGTCGGGCGCGGCGGAATGCAAGGCATTCCGCATTAGGTTGTGGAACACGCCACACCCTGCCAAACTCCCCCCCCATGCGCCCTGCCCTCACCCTGACCCTCGCCCTCCTACTCGCCTTGCTGCTCCCTGCAACGGACGCCCTCGCCCAAGCCCGCAAAGACAGCGCTCGGCATCAGAACCACTTCATGTCCCCGCAAAGCCAGCAGCGCTCCAATCAGCCGTCTTTGAACACCAACAAAGGCACCCAGCAATGGCCGCAGGACCAACCGCGCACACAGCTCTTTTGTGACCAATACGCCCGCGCTGCTGCGGGTATGCGGGGCCGCGTGCAAGGCGGACAGACAGGGGCGCAACTGGGTTACGGGCTGGGCTACATCGGCACGCGCGACCACTACGACGCGCTTGGTGCTGCCGCCATTGCCGGTGCAATCGGCTCCTCCGCCGGGGCCGCACAGGACCGGAAGTTCTACGATTTCCATTTCGGCGAGTGCATGATCGGCGGCCGGTTGGCCACCACCCCTAGGTAACGCCCCACCGACACGTGAACCTTGTTTCAGCCGCCAGAGGCTATGCTGCCCCTATGGCCGCGTTTTTGCAAACTTATCAACTGCCCCTGATCCTTGGTTGCTTTGTGTTGGGCTGCCTCGCCGCCTTCACACTGTTCAAACGCACAGAGGACACCCGCGCATGGCAAATTGCCGACATTGTCTGGGTCGCGCTTGGCGGCGTAGGCGCCGTGGTCGCCATCGCTGCAGGCATCTATCAGGAAGACAGCACCGCCCTGAATCGTCAGATCACCGTCGCCTACACCGCCTCGCGCAGCTTTGACACCGACGCGGCCCGTTTCCGCCTGCGTTACTGCGCGAACCCCGACACACAAGACGTGAAAACGCTTTGCGAAAAGGTCGAATTCCTTTCAGCCTCCTCCGCTGGCAACACCGCCCTTCCCCTGTTTCTCGACATCACCAACCGCCGCACCCCTCTTGAAGGCATATCACTTCTCTTTGGCCAGCCGCGCGCGCAGGTCGCCATGCAGCAGGCCGCCGACAAGCTCACTGTCGAATTCCTCGCTTTTGAGACCCGCGATGTGGAGACAGTCATGGCGCTGGAGGCGCTTGAACCATTGCGCGCCGACATTGCCGCCGACTACCGTGTACTCGCCCTTACCTATGACGCGCTCATCACCGAAACCGAGGCGTTACAGATGGCTTGGACCCAACTGCAATCCGGACGGGCGCTTCTGATCTTGCAAGTCATAGCGCTGTGTCTGGTGGCTTTCGCCGCGCCCTTCCGGCTGGGACGCACTATTGACGGACTTGTGTGATATCCGACCTTGCTCCTTGTCCCCCCGATGCTAGGGTCAGGCCATGCGCGCGACACTCGTTCTAATTTGTCTGTTTCTGATCTCCTGTGGCCGCCCGCTGACGGAAACCGAACGCGCTTTCATGGAAGACCTCGCGGGCGAAACCTTCGAGGCCAAACCCGTCCGCATCACCAAAAACGCGCCCCTTGGCGTGGCCACCTTTCAACGAGAAGCCCGCCCGCGTGTGGCCTGCCGCGAACGCATTTTCCCGCCGATAAAAGAAGAGGTTGTGACCACCTCTCCGGCAGGCGTTGTTTTGTGGAACCAGCTTTACACATCCAAAGACTGGTCGACGGCAAACTACATGCCGTCCTATCCGGAAAAGATCCACCTGAACGCCGCAATGTATTTCGCCCACGAAATGGTACACGTCTGGCAATGGCAGAACCGCGAGATGACCGGCTATTCGCCATGGAAGGCCGCCGAAGAGCACCAGTACTCTGACGATCCGTACCTTTTTGAAGTAACGGACAATGCCAGCTTTCTGAACTACGGCTACGAACAACAAGCCAGCGTGGTCGAAGAGTATCTTTGCTGCGCGCTGCTGGATCCCGACGCCCCACGCACCAGCCGCCTGGCCGAGCTGGTCGCCGAAGTCTTTCCAATCGAAAACCTGCCTCAGCCCAGCGAAGTCATACTGCCTTGGGATGAAGCCGAAACACGCGGTATCTGCCGCTGAAACCCTCACCGACGTTTTACCGACGTAAAACCGACGTGATGCAGCCCCGCCTTTCTGTTGCATTTCAACGCGCCGGACCTCAAGACTGCGGGCAAACAAAATACAGGGAGTTCCCCCATGAACGACACACCCAAAGAGACCATGATTGCCGTGATCGGAGGCTCCGGCATCTATGATATTGACGGGCTCGAAGACGCTACATGGCAATCTGTTCAAAGCCCTTTCGGGGCACCGTCTGATGACATTCTCACCGGCCGCCTGAACGGCGTGAAAATGGCCTTTTTGCCGCGTCATGGCCGCGGTCACGTACACTCCCCCACTTCGGTACCCTACCGCGCCAACATCGACGCTCTCAAACGTCTAGGCGCTACAGACGTGATCTCTGTTTCCGCCACGGGTTCTTTCCGCGAAGACATGGCGCCTGGCGATTTTGTTGTTGTAGATCAATTCATTGACCGTACTTTTGCGCGTGAAAAATCGTTTTTCGGGCCTGGCCTGGTGGCGCATGTTTCCGTCGCTCATCCTACCTGCCCCCGACTGTCAGAAGCCTGCTATTCCGCCGCCAAGGACGCAGGTATCAACATCCACAAGGGTGGGACATATCTGGCAATGGAAGGTCCGCAGTTTTCCACTTTGGCAGAGTCCAAAATGTACCGCGAAAGCTGGAAGGCGGATGTCATCGGCATGACCAACATGCCTGAGGCCAAACTGGCACGCGAGGCCGAGCTTTGTTACGCGTCTGTGGCCATGGTCACTGACTACGATAGCTGGCACCCGGAACATGGTGAGGTCGATGTGTCTGAAATCATTTCGATTTTGACAGGTAACGCCGACAAGGGCCGCGAAATGGTCCGCCGCCTACCAGCGCTACTCGGGGCCGAGCGTACTCCCTGTGAGCACGGCTGCGACAGGGCTCTGGAATTCGCAATACTGACAGCACCGGACAAGCGTGACCCGGCTATGGTGGCGAAACTCGACGCCATTGCGGGCCGCGTTCTGGGTTAACGTCTGGACAGCCGGAAAAAACCAATGCTTGATGGGCCTGCACCATAACCGCAGGCCCTCTTAAATGTCTCTTGATCTCTGGTTGACGTTCGTCGCTGCCTCTACGGCTCTTTTGCTAATCCCCGGTCCAACCATCCTGCTGGTGCTGAGTTATGCGCTCACGCAGGGTCGCAAGGTGGCCGTCGCCACAGCCGCAGGCGTCGCTCTCGGCGATCTGATCGCGATGACAGCTTCGCTGCTTGGTCTTGGCGCAGTTGTACTGGCTTCCGCAACAGCATTCACCGTATTGAAATGGGTCGGCGCAGTCTATCTGATCTGGCTGGGCTTCAAGATGTTGCGCAGCGCGAAAAAGGCAACACTCGGGGATTTGGCTGTTACAGGAGAGATGCCCGCGCAGAGCGTCTTCACCCATGCGGCTGCCGTCACAGCGCTTAATCCCAAAAGCATCGGATTCTTCATCGCCTTTGTTCCCCAGTTTATCCAGCCTTCGCAGCCTCTGGTTCCACAGTTTTCCATTCTTATCAGCACCTTCGTGGCTCTGGCCGCGGTCAATGCACTGCTCTATGCGCTTCTGGCAGACCGCCTGCGGACGCGGATTTCGCGTCCTGCGGTAATGCAATGGCTGACACGTGCTGGCGGATGTACTCTGATCGGAATGGGACTTCTGACGGCAACGCTGCGACGGGCCGCCTGAGCAAGAGGTCTACTCCTCTTCATGCTCCTTCATGAAACCGCGGATGAAGCGCCTGATTTCGCGTGCAGCGCTGGTGTCCAGGTCCTTGCAAAGCTCGACAAATGCATCGCGCTCTTCCTTGTCCAGCCGCAAAACCAACTGGCTGTCCTTCTTGGATTTGCGCTTGGCCTTATCCTTAACCTTTTGTTTGGATTTGGCCTTCACTCTATCTGTTTCGGCGTTATCGTTCTTGCCCAAGTCTGGTCGTCCGGTTGCATAATCTTGATTTTGACATCGCATGTATATACATTAGTTATACAAAGCAAAGCAATAATACACGCTAGCAGTTTTAAAGAGGCTTCAAAATGAATTTGCAGACAGCAAAACACCTTCTGGTTCGTGACCGCATGGATTGGCACAAGCCGCACGCCGCATGGCTGACAAGAACCATGTATAGGCTGCGGCGTTTCCGCAGCCAATAAGCTCGCTCTGGCCACAGAAAACTTGCGCAAATGACGCGCATTTGACAAAGCTGCCCCGTAACATTTCTACGGGGAACAGCCATGCCCAAAAGCGCCAACGTTAAAGACTATATCCGCACAATCGTGGACTTTCCTCACGAAGGGATCATGTTCCGGGATGTGACCACCCTGTTCGCTGACCCGCGTGGTTTTCGCATGGCAATCGACCAGATGCTGCACCCCTACGCCGGTACCCGGATCGACAAAGTCGTGGGACTTGAGGCCCGCGGATTTATCCTCGGCGGCGCCATCGCGCACCAGCTTTCAGTCGGTTTTGTTCCAATTCGGAAAAAAGGCAAGCTGCCTGGCACCACGATCAGTCAAGACTACAAACTTGAATACGGCGAAGCGATTGTCGAAGTTCACGACGACGCAATCCAACCCGGTGAACAAGTTCTGGTTGTGGACGACCTTTTGGCAACCGGCGGCACAGCGGAGGCGGGTATCAAACTGATCGAACGCCTCGGAGGCGAAATCATCTCGTGTTCCTTTATCATTGACCTGCCGGAACTCGGCGGGCGCAAGAAACTCGAAGATATGGGTATGGACGTGCACGTCCTGTGCGAGTTCGAAGGCCTGTAATCAAACGGAACCCTCGGCTCGTCAAAGCACCGCGCCAGGGTTCATTATCCCGTTCGGATCAAGAGCGGCCTTGATTGACTTCATCGCCGCCAACCGTGCGGGATCAGCGTATTTCTGCAAGGCCGCGACCTTCATGCGCCCAACCCCATGCTCGGCACTGAACGATCCACCGAAACCGTGGACCAGTTCGTATATCAAATCACTGACTTGGTGGCGCTGCGTGTCATATGCCTCACGAGTTTCCCCTTTGGGGGGAAATATATTGTAGTGCAAATTGCCATCGCCCAGATGCCCAAAGCAGTTGATCCGATAGGGACCAAGCTGCGCGACTTTTGCCCCTGCCTCCGAAATAAACGCGGGAACCGCCCCAAGCGGTAACGAAATGTCGTGGCTCGCTACAGAGCCAATTGCCTTGTTCGCAACCGGGATATGCTCCCTCAAGCTCCAAAGCGCCTGTCGTTGTGCATCGCTCCGTGCGATCACACCATCGCTAACGAGGCCCATCTCCACAGCGGCGCCAAAAATCTCTTCAAGCGCGGCATCTGCAGCCTGGGCCATTCCCAGCTCCACAAGAACAGACCACTCAGGAATATCTGTGAAGGGCAGACGCACATCCGGAAGCGTTTCTTGGACAAAGCGCATTCCTTGCCCGTGCAACAGTTCGAAAGCACTGACACTTTCGCCAGCAATTTCACGGCTCATAGCCAGCAATTCCAGTGCAGATTGGGGATTGCTCACAACCATCACCGCCGTACCGATAGACCGCGGTCGCGGATAAAGTTTCAAAGCAGCGGCGGTAATTATTCCTAATGTCCCTTCCGCTCCAACCATCAGGTTGCGCAGATCATACCCCGTATTGTCCTTGCGCAGCCGCGTCAGCCCATGCCAGATTTCCCCGTTTGGCAGAACCGCCTCCAGCCCGAGACAAAGGTCACGTGCGTTGCCATACCGGAGGACATTCACGCCACCGGCGTTTGTCGATAAATTCCCACCAATGCGCGCCGATCCTTCCGCACCAAGCGACAGGGGAAACAGCCTATCCGACTCTTGTGCCGCGGACTGCACCTCTGCCAATACACAACCGGCCTCAGCCACCAGCACGTTTTCCAGAGGGTAAACCGCTCGTATTGTATTCATTCGCTCCAGCGACAGGATAACCGGCCTGACGTCTCCGGGCATCACCTGTGCCCCAACCAATCCGGTTCCTCCACCGTACGGCACAACCGCAACATGCGCCGAGTTGCAAGCCTTGACGATGGTCGAGACTTCTTCAGCGGATCGTGGACGCGCCAAAACACCGCCTTGGCCGAAATATCGACCTCGCGGCTCTTCCAGATAGGCCGAGCTTGCGTTTCCTATCGTTTTTTCAGGCAACTGTGCCTCGAGACAGGCAACAAAGTCGGGTGTGGCGTCGTTCAATGTCATGCAAACAGGGGTAAGTGGCGCGCCATCAAAGGTCTAGGGGTCTTGCAGATATCTTGGATAGAGCAATTTGATCGTCGGCTGTGATGGCAAGGTTCGCAAGGAAACCTCAAGACTGTTGCCTTCGCTGCGGTCAATAACATAGTCCTCAGACATTCCTTGCAAAAAACCTGTCAGCGTCCAGTCTTCAAACCAATGCATGGGTATCACCACCTGCGCGCGCAGCCGCTTTAAAACCCGCATCATTGTCGGCACGTCCAGGCTCATGCCGCCGTCCACGGCCGCCATAACCACATCCAGCCTCCCTAATGCCGCATACTGGGCTTCGTTGGGCTCGTGGTGCAGGTGTCCGAGGTGACCGATACACAGACCTGACACCTCGAAAATGAATATTGAGTTTCCCTTTTCCTCAACGCCACCAAAACTTCGGATGTCTGTCGACACATTGCGCACCAGCATGCTGCCGACTTCCAGATGATGTTGAATTCCTTTCCCATACGGTCCCCAACCGGGCAACACATGCGGAATGCGTGGATCCGGTGCCGCAGTCCAATGCGTGTCGTGGGCGTGGTTCATTGTGACCACCTCAGGCACCAGATCGGTCACGCCAATGAAGCCAGTATAGTCGGTAATCACGTCAATACCGTCGTCGGATTGAATGAGAAAAGACGCGTGCCCAAGATAGCTGATCCGTACCGCATACTTTTCCACCGGTTCGCGATAGGTAGCTTTGTGCACATAGGAAATACCCGGCACTTGCGCCAAGGCGATACAATGGCTCGGCTTGCGATCTTGGGCATGTGCGGCCGTTGCAAGCACCAAACTGAAGAAAAACAAGAAAACACGCATCTGCTACCCCTCCTGTTTCGAAGCTAGCAGATATTTTGCGACCGTGTGGTCACTCTTTTTTGGGTAGGTCGTCCACGACATCGATCACCCGCCCGCCATAGTGAAAATGGCTGAGAGATTTCAGTTCATCGGGCAAAATCCCGTCGTTGTTCTTCGCCATAAGATGCTGCGACACTACGCGCCAATCCATTGCGTTTGTGTTGAACATCACTTCCCCACATTTGCCGCAGTAGATCTTGCGCATCTTGAGGTAAGGGTGCTGAAAATCGATGAGGTCAGCTTCACCTGACGTTATTCTGACTTGCTCAGGCATCCAGGCATTCACTGAATGATACGGGGTATTAAGCAGCGTACGGCATGCCTGACAATGGCAATGTCCCCGAACACGCGGCTCGCCGGTAAGGCTCATCCCGACAGCGCCGCAGTCACAGGTTACATGATAATCTGTCATTTCATCACCTAAGAGTTTGCTTGCGCTTCATCCTGAGGCGGAATGACATGCACGTCTAGTGAGGGATCGAAAGTTATACTTGTCCAGCCAAGGTGCGCCCACGCCTGTCATTGCGTAGGGCTGCATACAGCACGTGTGTGCGCCAGCGTCCATTTATCTGCAAGTAACTCTGGGCGACGCCTTCGTACTTGAAACCGGATTTTTCTAGAACGCCCCGACTGGCGACGTTTTCCGGCAGGCAGGCGGCTTCGATCCGGCTGAGATCCATGCGTTGAAACGCGTGATGTACAACGGCCTCAATGGCCTCGCTCATGTATCCCTCACGGGCATAGGGCTGACCGATCCAGTACCCTAGTGTCCCCGCTTGCGCAGGGCCACGACGGATGTTGTCCAGAGTGATCGCGCCCAGCAATCGATCATCACCGCGACGGATCAAAAAGAGCGGCACTGCAGTGTCATTCGCAATCGAACGCTGCGCCCAGTAAACTCTATTGGTAAAACTCTTGCGGCTCAGGTGCGACGCTGCCCAGACAGGCTCCCAGGGGATCAGGAAATCCGCGCTCAGCGACCGCAATTCAGCCCATTCCCGAAAGTCAGAATGCACCGGCGCGCGCAATATCATTCGCTCCGTGTCCAGTTTGACTTTGCGACGGTTGATAAGCATCAGGCCGCGCGCCTTTCCTGCAAGGCCTCCAAAGCCGGCGCATCTGCGACCGGCCCATACAGAGCCATGGCAGGGCGCGCTGCAACCGCCATATGCTCGGCAAACCGGCGCACATCCTCGTCGGTAACTGCATCGATACGCTCCACGGTCTCAGCAAGAGTCGGCACACGGTCCCAGATCGCAATCATGCGGGCCTGCCGTTCCGCACGGCTCGACGGGCTTTCCAGGCCCATCAAAAGGCCAGCCTTCATCTGGATTCTCGCGCGCGCTATTTCCGCTTCTGACATGTCCTCGGCAGCACGCTTCAGCTCGTCGATGGTGATTTGCGCCAACTCCTCAATCTGGCTGCCGCTGGTGCCCGCATAGATCGTGGTCATACCTGTGTCCGAATAGGCACCGGTCTGGGCGTATATCGAGTAACACAGCCCGCGTTTCTCACGCACTTCCTGAAAGAGACGGCTCGACATGCCGCCACCAAGCGCAGTGGAATATATCTGCGCTGTGTAAATATCAGGGCTACAGTAATCGGGGCTTTCCAGGCCAAGCGCAAAATGTGCCTGCTCCAGCGACTTTTCAGTGCGGTATTCACCCCCGGCAAACCGCGCAGGTGCGAGAGACACTCCGGGCCCCTTGGTCAGATGCCCAAACTGCGCTTCGGCAAGTCGGACGATTTCTTCGTGGTCGATACCACCCGCAGCGGACAGGATCATTCGGTCCGGCGCATAGTGTTCACCCACAAAACCGGCGAGATCATCGCGGCCGAAGCCGCGAACAAAGTCGCCTTCACCCAGGATCGTCCGGCCCAAAGGCTGATCCGGATAGGCCCGCTCCTGCAACCAGTCAAAGATTACGTCATCCGGCGTGTCCAGTGCTTGGCCGATCTCCTGAAGGATCACACCGCGTTCGACTTCGATTTCGGCGGGGTCAAACACAGGATTCAGTACGATATCGCCCACGACATCCAGCGCCAGCGGCACGTCGTCTTTCAAAACCCGCGCATAATAGGCGGTCACCTCTCGGCTGGTATAGGCATTGATGTAGCCACCGACGTCTTCGATCGCCTCGGCTATATCCAAGGCATCGCGCCGTTCGGTACCCTTGAACGCCATATGTTCCAGAAAATGGGCTATGCCGTTCTGTTCGGGCCGCTCATGGCGTCCTCCCGCATTTACCCAGATACCTATAGCCGCGGACTCCAGGCCGGGCATATGCTCGGTTACAATACGAAAGCCGTTGGAAAGTGTGTGCAGTTTAACCGTCAACGCTGTGCGATCCGTTCCTTGATGAGTGTCTCCAGCGCGCCCAAATCATTGGGCACGCGGGTCACGCGTTCGTCTTTGTCCATCATGTCCGCCATATGCGGAGGCAATCCCGGACGGGTGCCCATTGCGGCCTCCACCGCATCCGGGAATTTCGCCGGATGTGCTGTTGCAAGCGTGATCATTGGTGTTGCCGAAAGATGGTCATTGCCAACCCTTACCCCAACCGCTGAATGCGGGCAAAGAACTTCTCCACACGCCGCAAATTCCGCTTTGATCGTGGCGCTGGTTTCGTCTTCAGAAACGCGACCGCTGGCGAAATTCTCGCGCAGCGCTTCCATCGCGCCCTGACTGATGGCGAAAGATCCGCTTTTGAGCTCTTCCATCAGTTGCGCCACAGCCCTGCCGTCTCTGCCATATGCGTCAAACAGTGCACGTTCGAAGTTGGAGCTGACCTGAATGTCCATCGACGGGCTGATAGACGGGGTCACACCTTCCTTGGTGTAGGCGCCAGTTTCCATAGTACGGTGCAGGATATCATTCTGGTTGGTCGCAATCACCAGCTTGTCGATTGGCAGACCCATTTTCTTGGCAATGTAGCCTGCGAAAATGTCTCCGAAATTTCCGGTGGGCACCGTAAAGCTGACTTTACGGTGAGGTGCGCCAAGGCTTACTGCGGAGGTAAAGTAATATACCACCTGCGCAAGCACCCGCGCCCAGTTGATCGAGTTCACACCGGCCAACCTCACGCCATCGCGGAAGTCAAAGTCGTTGAACATATCTTTCAGCCGCGCTTGGCAGTCGTCAAAGTCACCATCCAGCGCCAGTGCATGCACATTGGCGTCGTTTGGCGTTGTCATCTGCTTTCGTTGGATGTCCGACACTCGGCCATGCGGGAACAGGATAAAGACGTCCACGTTGTCCAGACCGCGAAAGGCTTCTATCGCCGCCGATCCGGTGTCGCCGGAGGTCGCGCCCACAATGGTCACGCGCTCGTCGCGCCGGGCTAACGAGAACTGGAACAGCTGGCCGATCAACTGCATTGCAAAATCTTTGAACGCCAACGTCGGGCCGTGGAAAAGCTCAAGCAGATAATGGTTTGGCGACAGCTGTACCAATGGCGCGCGCGCATCATGGCGGAAATTGGCATAGGCACGTGCAATGATGCCTTTGAACTCTTCGTCCGTGAACGCGTCGCCCACAAACGAACGCATCACAACGAAAGCTGCTTCTTCATATGACATCCCCGCAAGTGCTGCGATTTCAGCTTCTGACAGGGTCGGAATGCTTTCCGGAACGTATAGGCCGCCATCACGCGCGAGGCCGGTCAACATAGCTTCTTCAAAGCTCAATTCCGGAGCATTTCCACGGGTCGAAATGTATTTCACGTTTCTCAGGCCTTTTTGGTTTTGCGCGTCCGGCGCAGGTAATACAGGGTCATGGCCACCCAGACAATCGCAAGTCCGTACCAGGTGACCGCATAGCCCAGATGGTCATTGGGAATACCGGCGGTGTCGACGGGCAATGGCGTCACACCCGCGCTGTTTTCCGACACCTCCCGCGCCACAACCAGTACAGGCTCGGTCATTAACGCTTCCGCCATTTGCCCGATGTCGCGCGCAAACCAGATATTGCCGTCCACATCATTGTCGGGAGTAAAGTTGTCGCGCTCGTCAGGCCAGTGCAGGTTGCCAACAATGATCGCCTCAGCGGCCCCGCGGTTCACATTCTTGTCTTCGGTTTTCACCCAACCGCGATCCACCATAACCGCGCGGCCAGCGTCCGTTTCAAACCGTGCGACAACGCGATAAACTGCACCCGCCTGTTTGGTAGAGGCCAGAAAGTGCAGTTCCTCGCCGGTAAATGCCCCAGACACAGTAACAGGCAGATATCGATCAGAGTCTTCGTCCGGCGCGGCAGGCAATGCAACAGGTTCCGCCACGATCCGCTCGTTGATGTCGGCAAGCACCTCTTCTTTCCAAGCCAACCGTTGGACCTGCCAGTTTCCAAGCGACACCAGCACAACGGTGCCAAGAATGCCGAAGAAGAGAGGCAGGATAAGGCGCAATGAAGTGGTCCCTTGATAGAAAAATCGCGGCAAGGAGTGGCCTTGCCGCGATCTGCTTTAAATCCGATTGGCTTTGCGGGATCAACCGTGCATCAAAGCCATTTTTCTGCGGCTTACTGACCCCAGATGTAGATCGCTGCAAAGAGGAAAAGCCAAACCACGTCCACGAAGTGCCAGTACCAGGCCGCCGCTTCGAAACCGATGTGTTTCTCCTGAGTGAAATGCCCCTTCATGAGGCGGATCAGGCAGACCAACAGGAAGATGGTGCCAATGATCACGTGGAAGCCGTGGAAACCAGTCGCCATGAAGAAGGACGCGCCGTAGATATTGCCAGCAAACCCGAACGCTGCGTGGCTGTACTCATACGCCTGGAAGTAGGTGAACAGCAGGCCCAGCAAAACCGCAATGATCAGGCCGTTTTTCATGTCTTTACGGTTGTTTTCATGCGCCAGTGCGTGGTGCGCCCAGGTCGCGGCACAGCCGGAAAGCAGAAGGATAAGCGTGTTGATCAGAGGCAGGTGCCACGGGTCGAACGTCTCAATGCCAACGGGCGGCCATACACCATCAACAGCAGGGCTTTCCGGGCTCATGGGGTAGAGCGCGTGCTTGAAGAAAGTCCAGAACCACGCTGCGAAGAACATGACCTCGGACATAATGAACAGGATGACGCCATAGCGCAGACCGATCTGCACCACAGGGGTATGATCACCCACCTGGCTTTCAGCGACAACGTCTGCCCACCAGCCGAACATGACGTACAGAACGCCAACCAGGCCGATCAGGAACATCCAAGGACCGCTGTCGTGCATCCAAAGCACGGCACCGAACAACATGATGAAACCACCGAGCGCGCCAAGAAGCGGCCACGCCGACGGCGCTAGAATGTGATAATCGTGATTTTTTGCATGCGCCATTGTGTTTAGTCCCTCGTTGGAAGGCGTATTTAGTTTACGTCTTTGTTGGTTGCTTGCGTCAAGGAGGCAGTCTCCTCGGGCAGGTCGATTTCATAAAATGTGTACCCCAGCGTGATCACCTTGACGTACTTTGCGTCACGGTCCTCAACGATCTCGGGATCAACATAGAAGCTTACGGGCATAGTTACCCGCTCACCCGGTTGCAGTACCTGCTCCTCAAAGCAGAAACAGTCGATTTTGGTAAAGAACCCGCCGGCGTCGTAAGGCACCACGTTGTAGCTCGCGCTCCCTGCCACCGGACGATCCGTGGGGTTGTAGGCCTCATAGAAAGCGAGACCTGTTTCGCCGATACGGACTTCCATCTCGCGCTGCATGGGTGTGAACTCCCATGGCATATCGCGCTCGGTAGAGGCGTCAAAACGGATCTTGATGGTTTTATCAAGGATCACTTCGCTTCCAGCGTCGGCGGTATTTGTAACCCCACCAAAGCCAGTCACACGGCAGAACCAGTCATAAAAGGGCACTGATGCCCAAGCCAGCCCACCCATGAGCAGCACGACACCGGCGGTCTGGGCCAGAGTTTTATGTTTCGGATCCATTGCCATCAGCGTTCAACGCTCGTGTTTGCTGGTTCATAGTCGCCGCGGGTCACCTTTACATAGGTCAGCCCGAAGACGATGAAGATAAAGCTCACAAGCACCAAGGCGACCCCAAGGTTACGGCCAAACCGGCGTTTGTGCAGTTCATGCGGTTCCTTGAAGCTCATGTCACCAGCCTCCCCAACCGTAGGGCGCCAACAGGGCTTCTGCCAAAATCGCGCCGAAATGCAGGAAGAGATACAGCAAAGACAGCGCAAAGAAGGCCTTTTCGCGTTTGTAACCGTCTGCTTCGGCGACCGCTTCGTCGCGGCGCCAGATCGAAACAGCACCCGCCAGGAACAGGCCGTTCAGCACAAGAGCCGTTGTCAAATAGATTGGACCACCGACGCCGGTAAACGCCATTCCAACGGCAATGACCGCCAGCAGAACGGTGTAGACAAGAATGTGGTTGCGGGTCACCCGCCGCCCATGCGTCACATGCAGCATCGGCACTCCAGCGTCTTTGTAGTCCGACTTCATGAACAAACATAGCGCCCAGAAGTGCGGCGGTGTCCACATGAACGTCAGGGTGAACATCAGAACAGACTCAATCGCCACACCACCGGTCACGGCGGCCCAGCCAATCATCGGGGGAAAGGCACCCGCCGCGCCGCCGATCACGATGTTCTGCGGAGTCCAGCGCTTGAGCCACATCGTGTAGATCACGGCGTAGAAGAAGATGGTGAAAGCGAGCAGTCCTGCAGCTACCCAGTTGGTCGCAAGACCTAACATCACTACCGAGAACCCGGAAAGCGCAACGCCAATTGCCAGCGCCTCGTCGCGCTGCACCTTCCCAGCGGGGATAGGACGACCCTGCGTACGCTTCATCAACTGATCGATGTCGCTATCAAACCACATGTTCAGGGCGCCCGATGCGCCACCGCCCACCGCGATAAACAAGATTGCACAAAACGCCTCGAAAGGGTGCAGGCTTCCCGGAGCGGCCAATAGGCCAACGGCAGCTGTGAACACCACCAAGGACATCACGCGAGGCTTTAACAGGGCGAAATAGTCGCCGAAGCTGGCCTCTCCTGTGCTGGCTTGCGTATTGATGCTTGCGTCGCTCATGGTCTTCCTTGTCGCAAAGGCGCGTCAGTTCCAAGCGCCTTCATTCGCCTCCAAAGGGCGGGGACTTCACCCCGCCAGTTGATGCATTTGTTCAGTCGGCTGCGGCCACTTTGACGGCCGGAAGAGTTGCCGGGTTACCCGCATACTCCTCGATCGCGCCTTTCAGCCACTCGTTGTATTTCTCCTCGGAAACAACTTCGACAGTGATCGGCATATAGGCGTGGTCCTTGCCGCACAGCTCAGAGCACTGACCGAAGTAGACACCCTCTTTGTCGGCTTCAAACCAAAGCTGTGCAATGCGGCCGGGCACTGCATCTTGCTTCACGCCGAACGACGGAATGGTCCAGCTGTGGATCACGTCGGCACCGGTAACGTCCATCACGACAGTCTTGCCAAGCGGCACGACAACTTTGGTGTCGGTCGCCAGCAAATATTCGTCGTCGTTGTAGCCATTCGCCGCCAGTTCCTCTTTCGGAAGCAGGAAGCTTTCGAATTCGAACTCGTGGTCTGTGTATTCGTAGCCCCAGTACCACTGATACCCTGTCACTTTGATGTGGATTTCGCCCTCAGGGATTTCTTGCTGGTTGAACAGAACCGGCAAGCTGTTTGCACCGATGAAAAGCAAAATCAGAATCGGGATCACTGTCCATGCGACCTCAAGGGTAGTGTGGTGAGTAAAGCTGGACGGGTTCGGGTTGGAGCGGCGGTTGTAGCGCACGATGCAGTACGCCAGCAGAAGAGTCACAAAAAGCGTGATGATGGAAATTATCCACAGCAGCAGAGTGTCCAAAGATTGAATTTGGCGTGCAAGTTCGGTTGCGGCCGGCTGGAAGCCTGTCGCGTTTGGAACCGGCTTGCCGATGTGTTCAGCCTCCTGCGCGAGCGCCGGAACGGCGGTTACAGCTGCCATAAGGCCCAGGAATGTCGATAGAATTCGCATGTCTCACCCTGATCGGTTGCGGTGTTTCTTTTGTTCAGATTCGCGCGATTCACACCATGTAGGCGGAATCCCGCTGTTGTTTCGCGCCTTGAAACCATATTCTGGCGCCTAGATAAAGATCGAAGCTTGCGGCGAACAGTCGCTTTTTTGATTTAGATCAAAACCCGAGTGAGCACAGACCGAATGACAAACACCCCTTTCCGCCCGTTTGAGACCACCCTGGATGAGGGCGCAGCCCTACGTTTGTTGCGTCAGGCAACGGCAGGCGCCGAAGACGGAGAGCTCTTTCTGGAGCGCCGAAGCTCCGAAGCGCTCGTATTCGATGATGGCCGCCTCAAGACCTCCAGCTTTGACGCAGCGCAAGGATTCGGCCTGCGCGCCGTAAACGGCGAGGTATCCGGTTATGCGCACAGCTCCGATATCTCAGAAGACGCCATCGCACGGGCAGTGGAAACAACACGTCTGGCCGTGGCCGAAGGCGGTGCGGTTTTGGCAGAGGCGCCGCAGCCGACGAACCGGAAACTTTATACAGACGCCGACCCAATCGGCGGTGTCTCATTTCCCGTAAAGATCGAAACGCTGCGCGAGATTGATGCCTTTGCGCGCGATTTGGATACCCGAGTGGTTCAAGTATCTGCGACCTTGGCGGCCTCCCATCAGGAAGTTGTCATTTTACGGCCGGATGGCGCCCGCATCGCTGACGTCCGCCCCATGACACGGGTAAACGTTTCTGTGATCGTGGAACAAAACGGGCGTCGTGAATCCGGTACCGCCGGCGGCGGCGGTCGCATCGGCCTTGATGGTTTGCTTGATCCGGCTGACTGGCAGTCCAAGGCTAAGGAAGCGCTACGCATTGCGTTGGTCAACCTTGACGCTGAACCCGCGCCTGCGGGCCCTATGGAAGTTGTGCTGGGCCCAGGTTGGCCGGGCATTCTCCTGCATGAAGCAGTCGGCCACGGCCTCGAAGGCGACTTCAACCGCAAAGGCACATCCAAGTTCGCCGGCCAAATCGGACAACAGGTGGCATCAAAAGGCGTGACCGTAATTGATGACGGAACCATTCCGGACCGTCGTGGCTCTATTACCGTTGATGACGAAGGGACGCCCTCCGGTAAAACAACCCTGATTGAGGATGGCATTCTCGTTGGTTACATGCAGGACCGCCAAAACGCGCGCCTCATGGGCGTGGCGCCAACAGGCAACGGGCGGCGCGAAAGCTATGCGCACGCTCCAATGCCTCGCATGACAAATACTTACATGAATGGCGGTACGTCTGATCCCGCAGACCTCGTCGCATCCCTGAAGGACGGCATTTATGCTGTTGGGTTTGGTGGTGGTCAGGTCGACATCACCAATGGCAAGTTCGTTTTCTCCTGTACCGAAGCCTATCGGGTTCAAAATGGCCAAATCAGCGCTCCGGTGAAAGGAGCTACTCTCATTGGCGACGGCGCCACCGCGATGATGCAGATCAAGGGCCTTGGCAACGACATGGCTCTCGATCCGGGAATGGGCAACTGCGGCAAGGCCGGCCAGTGGGTTCCTGTGGGTGTAGGTCAACCCACTGTATTAATGGAAGGTTTGACAGTTGGAGGCTCTGCCGCCTAATCCGACTTGGCGAGGCGCAGACTATCTGCGTCGCGCCCTGCCATGGTGAACAAACCGAATACGCATCCTTAAAATCCCGTTAGCGTTTACCGATCGTTAACGAGATTCGCCCTAACGTTGTGCAGCAAGGAGGCGGAGCTAAGGATGACTGAAGATCACAATTCTTCCACTCACCCCCAACTCCCACCCACCACGGAAGATGAGAGATTTTTGCGGCTTCGCCTCTTGCGTTCTCGTCGCGTTGGACCAACGACATTTCACCGCCTTTTGGACGAACACGGTTCTGCCGCAGCTGCGTTGGATGCGCTTCCAGCTGTGGCGCGGGCGGCAGGTGTCGACGATTATGTGCCCTGCCCCCACGAAGTCGCTGCGAAAGAATTAAAAGCAGCCCGCTCTGCCAAAGCGCGCGCAGTGTTCTTTGACGAACCCGACTACCCGTCCCACCTCGCCACCATTTCTGATGCCCCGCCAATGCTTTGGCTGCGCGGGGACCGTACTTTGCTCAAAAAACCGATGATCGCCATTGTGGGCGCCCGCAACGCTTCGGCGCTTGGAAACCGGACGGCGCGCGCGCTCAGCAAAGAACTGGCCGAAAATGGTTTTGTCATAGTGTCCGGTCTTGCACGTGGTATCGACGCCTCCGCCCACCGCGCCGCTCTGAAAACCGGGACAATTGCGGTTTTTGCCGGCGGCATTGACGTCATTTATCCAGCCGAAAACAGCCAGCTGGGCCATGACATCGCGGCCCAAGGCCTCTGTATATCCGAGCATCCCCCGGGGCTCGCCCCCCGCGCCCGACACTTTCCCTCTCGCAACCGGATAGTCTCTGGGCTCGCTCGCGCGGTTGTCGTGGTAGAAGCCGCGGCAAAATCCGGCAGCTTGATCACGGCCCGCACCGCTCTTGATCAGGGGCGTGAGGTTCTTGCTGTTCCAGGACATCCATTCGATGCCCGCGCCTCAGGGTGCAATTTACTGATCCGAGACGGAGCGCCCCTTGTGCGCAATGCAGAAGACGTCATCGAAGCCTTGAGCCTCCAGCAACAGGACACCCCACCTACAGGCGGCAAGAACGACTTAGTGACGGAGGAGGTTAAACCGGCGGCGGCACAGAAACGCAACCTGCGCGAAACCCATGCGCTGCATCTGGAAATTCTCAATCGCCTCGGTCCAACCCCGATCGCCGAGGATCAGTTGATACGCGACATTCAGGCTGATGCTGAAGACATCAGCCCTGCCTTGCTTGAGTTGGAATTAGAAGGCCAGATAACCCGCCAGTCGGGTGGGCTATTGTCCAGAAACTGATGTTTCCGACGCGATGCGAACCGGTGACATCCACTCAAATTTTAGCAATCCAACTACGCGATTTTTCGCAACGCATTGACAATCCCCCCTTTCGCCCCACATTTTTCGCCGCCATATAGCTCGCTCCGAGTCGAGAGGAATTTTCATGCCAGTTGTCGTTGTCGAATCCCCGGCAAAAGCCAAAACAATCAACAAATATTTGGGGTCCGACTACACCGTTCTTGCGTCCTACGGGCATGTCCGCGACTTGCCGGCGAAGAACGGTTCGGTTGATCCGGACTCCGATTTTGACATGCTCTGGGAGGTCGGCACCGACTCCCGAAAACATGTGAAAGCGATTGCCGACGCTCTCAAAGAAGACAACAACCTGATCCTCGCGACCGACCCCGATCGCGAAGGCGAGGCCATCAGCTGGCATCTGGAAGAAGCACTGCGCAAGCGCCGTGCCATCAAGAAAGACACACCTGTATCACGCGTAGTTTTCAACGCGATCACCAAATCCGCCGTGACCGAAGCAATGCAAAATCCGCGGCAGGTGGACCAGCCTCTGGTCGATGCATATCTCGCCCGTCGCGCATTGGATTATCTTGTTGGTTTCAATCTGTCGCCGGTTCTGTGGCGAAAACTTCCCGGCGCGCGCTCTGCCGGTCGCGTACAATCGGTCTGTTTGCGCCTCATCGTTGAACGAGAGATGGAAATCGAGGCCTTCAAGGCGCGCGAGTATTGGTCGGTCAAGGCGCTGCTTTCGACACCGCGCGGCAAGGAGTTCGAGGCCCGCCTTACAGTCTTAGGTGGCGAAAAACTCGACAAGTTCTCGATTGAAAACTCGACCGCTGCCGAACTGGCCGTACAGGCAATCGAAAGCCGCAACCTTTCTGTTGCCCGTGTCGAAGCCAAACCGGCATCGCGTAACCCGTCCGCGCCCTTCATGACATCGACCCTGCAGCAGGAAGCCAGCCGCAAGTTCGGCATGGGCGCGCGCCATTGCATGAACGCAGCCCAGCGCCTCTATGAAGCAGGCTACATTACCTACATGCGAACAGACGGGATCGACATGGCACCCGAAGCGGTGCAGGGCACACGAGACGCCATCAAGGAATTCTACGGCGCCGACTACGTGCCCGAAAAGCCGCGCATATACAAAAACAAGGCCAAGAATGCTCAAGAGGCGCACGAGTGTATCCGTCCAACGGACATGATGCGCAAGCCGGCAGATCTGAAAGTATCCGAAGACGACCAGCGGAAGTTGTACGACTTGATCTGGAAGCGCACGCTTGCCTGTCAGATGGAGGGTGCGCGCCTGGAGCGCACCACTGTCGATATCGCCTCTGACGACAAGCAAGTCGAGTTGCGCGCCACTGGACAGGTTGTTCTATTTGACGGTTTCCTACGGGTCTACGAGGAAGGCCGGGACGATCAGGTGGTCGACAGCGACGATGACAAGCGCCTTCCTCAGATCATGCAGGGCGAAAAAACCGACAAGCGCTCGGTTTCGCCAGAGCAGCATTTCACGCAGCCCCCGCCCCGCTACACAGAAGCGACGCTGGTCAAACGCATGGAAGAGCTCGGCATTGGGCGTCCATCGACTTATGCCTCGGTGATCACCACCATCCAGGACCGCGACTATGTGCGAAAGGAAAAAAACCGCCTTTTCCCTGAAGACAAAGGCCGGATCGTAACCATCTTCCTGCTAAATTTCTTCCGTAAGTACGTCGGCTACGAGTTCACCGCAAATCTGGAAGAAGAACTCGACGACGTCTCCGCTGGTGATCGCAACTATAAAAATGTGCTCGCCCGCTTCTGGAAAGACTTCAACACCGCGATCGCTGAAACCAGCGACCTGCGCATATCCGAAGTGCTTGATATTCTCGACGAAGCGCTCGCGCCACAGCTGTATCCTCCGCGTGAAGATGGCTCTGATCCGCGTGTCTGCCCTAAGTGTGGCAATGGCCAGCTACACCTCAAAACCTCCCGAACTGGTGGCTTTGTGGGCTGCGGCAACTACCCTGAGTGCAACTACACCCGTCCCATTTCCGGCGAAGGGGCCGAAGGCTACGAAAAGGTTCTTGGCGAGGACAATGGAGACGAGATCCACCTGAAATCTGGTCGCTTCGGTCCGTATGTACAGCGTGGGGAAGCAACCCCAGAAAATAAGAAGCCGCCACGCTCTTCCCTGCCCAAACAAGGCAAGGAGTTCCTTCCGGGCTGGGGGCCCAACGAAGTCACGTTGGAACAGGCCGTAACTTTGCTTACCTTGCCTCGAGAAATCGGCCCGCACCCCGACGGCGGCATGATTTCGTCCAACTTGGGACGCTTTGGTCCCTACATCATGCACCAGTTGCCGGATGAGGAAAAACCCGTCTATGCCAATCTCAAGGAAACGCTCGACGTATTTGAAATAGGCATGAACCGCGCGGTGGAAATGATCACCGAGAAGCGCAACAATCCGGGGCGCGGACGACGCGCTGCGGCCAAGGCTCTGCGTGAACTTGGCGATCACCCGGACGGCGGCCCGGTGAACATCATGGACGGGCGTTACGGACCCTATGTGAAATGGGAAAAGGTCAACGCAACGATCCCGAAAGAGGTCGAGGTCAAGGACGTGACCATGGAACAGGCTCTCGAATGGATTTCAGAAAAGGCGGGGAAAAAGAAGGCCACCCGTAAGAAAGCGCCGGCAAAGAAAAAAACCGCCGCAAAGAAAGCCTCTTCCAAATAATCATTGCAGGATGATGGGCGGTTCTCCGCCCATCATCCTCATGACACGCCTTGCTCACGAAAGTTTTAGAAACCGCGGAATTGCGTTTTTTGATGTGTGCCTGCACATCAATCACAAAACAGAGCAGGTCCGCACCATGAACCCTTCCCGAATGCCCCGCCGTGCTTTCCTTTTGGCGATGCCCACGCTTGCACTCACTGCTCGCGCCGGGCTCGCTCAAGAAGAAGTGGAAGCACCGGTGACAGCCGTCCGAAACATCTCAAGCTTCTCGCAACAGAACTGGCGCGATCACTTTGACACTCTGGGCAAGGCCACCATTGTTGCGGACACAACTTCGCGCGCGTTGCATTATTGGAGCGCAGATGGAAGCGATTATCGCGTCTACCCCACCTCTGTTCCGATGACAGAAGACCTCACCAAACGCGGTTATACAAAAATCGTGCGCAAACGCGTGGGTCCGGACTGGACGCCGACGCCCAGCATGGTCGAGCGCAATCCGGAACTGAAGTATATGCCTCCGGGTCCAGACAATCCGCTGGGAACCCACGCCATGTATCTGGAATGGCCAGCCTACCTCATCCATGGCACTCATGACACACGCAAGATCGGTCGTCGCAGCTCTGACGGCTGTATTGGGTTGTACAACCCATCGATCGCAGAACTCTTTGAAATAAGCCCCGTCGGCACTCAAGTGCGCATCATTTGATGCGCCCCGTAGTAATACGCGATACCCCTTCCAAACGTTGACTCCCCGGTGACGCGCCGTCACAACGTCCGCAATTCCGAATAAGGGGAGACATCCATGAAAAAGGTATATGCAAATGCCGCCGATGCGCTCGAGGGCGTTCTGAGCGACGGCATGTTCATTGCCTCAGGCGGCTTCGGCCTCTGCGGCATTCCCGAGCTATTGCTCGACGCCATCAAAGACAGCGGTGTAAAAGACTTAACGTTTGCCTCTAACAATGCGGGCGTTGACGACTTTGGGATCGGCATCCTTTTGCAGACCAAGCAGGTCAAAAAGATGATCAGCTCCTATGTGGGTGAGAACGCGGAGTTCATGCGTCAGTATCTCTCTGGCGAACTCGAGCTTGAGTTCAACCCGCAAGGCACGTTGGCTGAACGCATGCGCGCCGGCGGCGCCGGTATACCCGGCTTCTTCACCAAAACTGGTGTCGGCACCGTGATCGCCGACGGCAAAATGGAGAAGCAATTCCCGACTGGCCCTGACGGCGCGATGGAAGACTACATCATGGAAGAAGGTATCTTTGCCGATCTGGCCATCGTTAAGGCGTGGAAAGCCGACGAAACCGGCAACCTCGTATTCCGCAAGACCGCGCGGAACTTCAACGCACCGGCGGCTACATGCGGCAAAATCTGTATCGCAGAGGTCGAGGAAATTGTGCCCACAGGCTCTTTGGACCCCGACAGTATCCATTTGCCCGGTATCTATGTGCATCGCCTTGTTCAGGGTGAACACGAAAAACGTATCGAACAGCGCACTGTGCGCCAGAAGGAGGCGTAACAATGGCTTGGGATCGCAATCAAATGGCGGCTCGCGCCGCACAGGAACTCCAGGATGGTTGGTATGTGAACCTTGGCATCGGAATCCCGACGCTCGTTTCCAACTACATCCCTGAGGGCGTCGAAGTGACTCTTCAGTCAGAGAACGGCATGCTGGGCATGGGTCCCTTCCCCTACGAAGGAGAGGAAGACCCCGACCTGATCAACGCGGGCAAGCAGACAATTACCGAACTGCCTCAAACCGCCTACTTTGACAGTGCGCAGTCCTTTGCGATGATCCGTGGCGGCAAGATCGCCATGGCCATTCTCGGTGCAATGGAAGTGGCCGAAAACGGCGACCTCGCGAACTGGATGATTCCGGGCAAGCTGGTCAAAGGCATGGGCGGAGCAATGGATCTCGTCGCTGGCGTTGGCCGCGTGGTGGTCGTAATGGATCACGCCAACAAGCACGGCGACTCCAAGGTGCTGAAGGAATGCACCCTTCCCCTTACTGGCAAAGGTGTAGTGGACCGTATCATCACCAACCTCGGCGTCCTTGACGTGGTCGAGGGCGGGCTCGAAATCGTAGAGTGTGCCGAAGGCGTATCCGAGGACGAACTCCGCGCCGCGACTGAGGCGACTATTGTCAATTAAGTCTCGCCAAAGCGAATCCAGAAGCCCGGCCACCGCGCCGGGCTTTTTTGTGACTCACAACAAAACTTCCCCTCTGCGCAATCCTGTGCCAAAAACTGGCCTCATGGACCAAAATACCCTCGCCTTTGAACATGCCCCAGTTGGGCTGATTCTTTTGGAAAACCGTGTTATTCGACGCGCCAATCCACGGTTTGGCGAAATGTTCGGTCTCACGCCTTCCGATTGCGAAGGCCTGCCAATCGCGGAAATCTATGCCTCCGAAGAAGATTTCCAGACCATCGGAGCCAAGGTATATACCGCGATCCGAGAGACCGGCCGCTATTCTGACGAACGTGTCATGAAGCGCGCCGACGGTTCGTTATTCTGGTGCCGTGTGCGCGGTCAGGCGGCCACCACCGATACCCCAGAAAACCCGTTCAGCACGTCAGTATGGTCGTTTGCAGACCTGTCGGAGGACCGGCCAATCGTTTCGCTTACGCAACGCGAACGCGAAGTGGCGATACTGACGTGTCGAGGTCTGACATCGAAGGAAATCGGGCTGGAACTCGAACTGAGTTACCGCACCGTTGAAGAGTATCGCGCCCGCCTTCTGCGAAAGTTCGGGGCTCGTAAACTGGCGGAACTCGTTGCCAAACTCTCCGGAATGCCGCTCTAGCCCTAACGCCTGCCGGAACGCCGTTACCGCTCGCACTTCTCATGACGGTTCGGCTTTCCTAAGGGCAGCTTTTCACCTATAAGGCCCCGTTAGGGGAAACCAAAAAAGACTCAACCGCGCACCGCGTGCAGAGGATAGAAAACGGACAATGAGCAAGAAAAACCACGATTCCGACGTCGCCTTCATTCAGGCTCTGGCAGAGCTGCTTCGCGAAAACGACCTGACCGAACTCGAGGTCATGCGTGAATACGGCGAAGATGACAGCCTGAACGTGCGCGTCAGCCGCCAAACCCAAGTCGCGGCCGCGCCTGTAGCCGTAGCAGCAGCGCCCGTTGCAGCCGCACCAGCACCGGCTGCGCCTGCTGCAGCACCGGCGGAAGCCACGGCGGCACCCGCCGCGGAAGCAGATCCCGCCAGCCACCCAGGCGCTGTGACGTCGCCAATGGTAGGTACTGTTTACCTTCAGGCCGAACCCGGCGCCCCGACCTTTGTGTCCGCCGGCCAGTCTGTCTCCGAAGGCGACACCCTGCTGATCGTCGAGGCCATGAAAACCATGAACCACATCCCGGCGCCGAAATCCGGCACCGTAACTCGCATTCTGGTTGGCGATGGCGACACCGTTGAATACGGCGCACCGCTGGTTATCATCGAATAAGGGCCTGCAATGTTTGAGAAAATCCTGATCGCAAACCGCGGAGAGATCGCGCTGCGCGTGATCCGCGCGGCCCGCGAAATGGGCATTGCCACGGTTGCAGTCCACTCCACTGCGGATTCAGACGCCATGCACGTGCGCATGGCTGACGAGGCTATCTGCATTGGACCGGCACCGGGCACCGAAAGCTATCTGAACAAGGCTGCAATCATCGCGGCCTGCGAAGTCACCGGCGCGCAAGCGATTCACCCCGGCTACGGCTTTCTCAGTGAAAATGCCGAATTCGTGCAAATGGTCGAAGACCATGGCCTGACATTCATTGGCCCCACAGCGGAACACATCCGCATCATGGGCGACAAGATCACGGCCAAGGACACCATGATCAAGCTAGGCGTGCCCTGTGTGCCCGGCTCTGACGGCGGGGTGCCAGATCTCGACGCGGCAAAGAAACTGGGCGCAGAAATGGGCTACCCGGTCATCATCAAGGCAACCGCCGGCGGTGGTGGTCGTGGAATGAAAGTCGCGGCGACGGCTGCCGACATGGAAAGCGCATTCATGACCGCGCGCGCCGAAGGCAAAGCTGCCTTTGGCAACGACGAGGTCTACATCGAGAAATACCTCACCACGCCACGCCATATCGAGATTCAGGTCTTCGGTGACGGCAAAGGCAAAGCCGTACACCTCGGTGAACGCGACTGCTCTTTGCAGCGCCGCCACCAGAAGGTTTTCGAGGAAGCCCCAGGCCCCTCAATCACGCCTGAAGAGCGTGCCAAGATCGGTAAAGTGTGTGCGGACGCGGTCGCCAAGATCAACTACATCGGCGCGGGTACCATCGAGTTCCTTTATGAGAACGGCGAGTTCTACTTCATCGAAATGAACACCCGCCTACAAGTGGAACACCCAGTTACCGAAGCCATCTTTGGTGTGGATCTCGTCCGCGAGCAAATCCGCGTCTCAGAAGGCCTTCCGATGTCATTCGGACAGGATGACTTGGAAATCAACGGGCACGCGATCGAAGTACGGATCAACGCGGAGAAACTGCCCGATTTCTCGCCCCGTCCCGGCAAAATCACACACTATCATGCTCCCGGCGGCTTGGGAGTGCGAATGGATAGTGCTCTTTATGACGGGTATAATATCCCACCCTACTATGACAGCCTGATCGGCAAGCTCATCGTTCATGGCCGGGACCGTGCAGAAGCTCTTGCCCGCCTGAACCGTGCATTGGGCGAGCTGATCATCGATGGCATCGACACAACCACGCCTCTCTTTGAAGCGCTTTTGGCAGAGGACGACATCCACTCCGGGGATTACAATATCCACTGGTTGGAGAAGTGGCTCGAATCCAATATGGCCGAGGGCTAAGCATAAATGGGCGCGCGTCATGGGTGATCTGACACCCGAACTGTTGATGCGCGCCTATTCAATGGGGGTCTTCCCCATGTCGGAACATCGAGACGATCCAGATATTTTTTGGGTTGATCCAATCCGGCGCGGCATCTTTCCACTCGACTCCTTCCACATTTCCCGCAGCCTTGCCCGCGCCATCCGGCGCGCCGATTACTCAATCACGCTTGATGCGGATTTCGAAGGGGTCTTGAACGCCTGCGCGGATCGCGAAGAAACATGGATCAGTGGCGAAATCCACAGCCTTTACATGGCGTTGCACACCACGGGAAAGGCCCACTCACTAGAGGTTTGGCAAGACAACACCCTTGCTGGAGGTGTTTACGGCGTCGTTCTGGGTGGGGCATTTTTCGGCGAAAGCATGTTTTCCAACCGCACCAATGGATCCAAGATAGCGCTGGCCTATTTGATAGCTCACCTGCGTCTATCCGGCTTCACGTTGTTTGACACACAGTTCATCACTGACCACCTGGCCTCACTCGGTGCGATAGAAATTCCTCGAGCGGACTATCACAAACTGCTGACGTGGGCGGTACGACAAAACGCAGACATCACCGCTCAGTCGCTCCCTTCCCCATCGGAAGTGCTTTCATCCTGAGGCTTAGCGGACACCTTGCAGCGCAAAACCCAGACGTCATACCTGGCATGGTCCAAGGCCATCAGCGCGGGACTTGAGGCAATCATCCAGCCTTGAAACAGCGTGTCTCCTTCACCGCGCTGATCAAGCACGGTCAAATAGGCATAAGCCTCACCAGTGGCGTTATCGGCCGGGTGGCGGCATTGCGCCATGTCCACCCTTAAAGGGCCCAGAAACGTCGAATACCCGTTCTGCAATTCGAAATCGACCCGTTCACCGGTCAATTTATCCAGCCCCCGCAGCATCGCGCCTTCTGCAACTGTCGCGGCCACAACAGACTCCGAGGACACATCTCCCAGAACTTCCGGTGTCGGAGACAGCGTTTCAAACTCCAAAGGCGCAATTGGCAGTGTTTCGATCACCACGTCCTGCGCAGCAACGGACGCAGGTATCATTGCCAGAGCAAAAACCAGTGCCCGCATCATTCGTCCCCACCACTAACAAATTTCAGCAACAGCGACACAAGGCTTACAGAGCTTTGCGTGTCCTCAATCTCGTCGCCTTCCTCGAAGTTGAAAGGCGATCCGCCGGGTAGAATCTCAACGAAATTGCCCCCCAAGAGCCCTTCTGAACTGATAACAACTGCGCTGTCATCCGGAAGATCAATACCGCCGGCGACGGTGAACTCAGTCAAAGCGCGAAACGTCGTCGGGTCTAGCGTGATGTCGGTCACTGTTCCGATTTTCACACCGGCCAAGCGAACGTCCGTACCTACGCTGACACCCTCAACCGAGCGGAAAGACGCACTCAGAGCGTATCCGGCATCTCGAGAACCCTTACCTGCGAATTGGCTGGCATAGATCAAAAAACTCGCCGCGGCAGCCAAAACAGCCGCGCCGACCAGAGCCTCTGTGCGCACCGCTGACATAAGTTTACTCGGGGCTCCATGCCTCGTAGTCACGCCGGTCTTCTGGCGCGCCCGCAGCACGAATAGACCCTACCGGCGCATAGGCAGCCGCCGACCCTGTCAGGTTCTCCTGATGCGGCTTTTCCCATTCTTTGTGTGGCAAGGTTTTCTCAGAGGGAACATCCTTAAAAGTGTGATGCAGCCAACCGTGCCAGTCCGCGTCGATTCGACTCGCTTCGACCTCACCGTTGAACATCACCCATCGCTTGCTGTCATCTGCATTGCGATAATAGACATTCCCCGCGGCGTCTTCTCCCACTTTCACACCCTTACGACGGGTGTAAAGCATGGTATTCAGGGTTCCCCCGTTCCACCAGGTCAGTACGCTGTTGATGGTGTTCAGAATGCCCATGAGTGCCTCCGCAAAGTTCCTCCCTCTAATGGACCATTTGCTGCCAAAGGTCCAGTCTCGCAGCTTCATCGAAATCGCCTTGAGAATTCTCATCCGTGCCCCCGAAACTGTGGCAATCCAAATGCAGCCTCAAGGTGACGCAAGCGACGGCCTCTTCCGTGCGAGAATTTGTGCGCGCACAGCTTACGGCACGGCCCGTGGCCCGGTGTAAAACCGGACGTATGACCCATTCCGACAGGGTTGTTGGCGGCCTCGCCGCAGCAACCCGCATCGGTGTGTAGGCAATCTCTACCCGCAGCGTTTCAGGCGATCCGCCAAAGGCCTAGCGCGCCGCAACCTTGCCGCGCAGCATGATAAAAAGCCCTGACAAAACGATCAGACCACACCCAAGCCACGTGGCACCGTCGATGCTTTCTCCGAACGCCAACACGCCAAGCGCCACGCCAAAAAGCAAACGCGTATATCTGAACGGCGTAACAGCAGACACTTCGCCGGTCCGCATCGCCTTCATCAGGGCTGTGTAGGCAAAGACCCCCGTCACGATTGCGGCGCCAAGCGCGAGACCGCTGCTGCCTTCTGGCAAGACAAAGGCACGTTGTTCATAGATTGCGTAAAACCCGCCCGCCGCGATAACCGTCAAGAATCCGTAGAGTCCCAGCAAAATTGTGCTCAACCCGGCCGGTGCTGCCCGACTGGCCAGATCACGGCCGGCGAATCCCAACATCCCGGCCACGGCCAGCAACGACAGCACGGAGAAGCTGTCTCCGCCTGGACGCACGATAACTACAACGCCTGCCAGACCGATGCCGATCGCAACCCATCGGCGCCAACCAACGGTTTCGCCAAACACCAACGCCGCAGCCCCCACGACCACCAAAGGCGTGGCTTGCAAGATAACGGTCGCGGACGACAGTGGTGTCAGCGCCAGAGCGAGAAAATAAAATAGCCGCCCGAACACCTCGAAGAACACACGCACCCGCACTGCGGGTGCCTTCGCTTCTTCAGGAAACAGAGCCAGCCCTTGCGCCTTCGCGAGCCCGGCAAAAATCGTTGCACCTCCCGCCCCAAAGATCACCAGAATTTGGCTCATCGGCAGACCCTGCGCAGCAGCCTTGATGAGCGCATCCTCTATCGCAAACAAGGCCATGCCCGCGACCATCCACAAGCTGCCAACGAGGTTGGCATGCGTATGTGTCATTGGCTCAGGAGATGTGGAACGACTCAATATCTCACTCGGAAATGCGTGCTGTAACTTCGATCTCAATCTTCATGGCCTCTTCCATGAGGTCCGCGATGATCATGGTCGCCGCCGGCTTTGCTTTGGCAAAGACCGCGCTTGTGACCGGCCAGCATTTTTCGAAATCTTTGCCATCAGGCAAAATGTAGTTCACCCGTACGACATCATCGAGCGAGCTGCCTGCCTCTTCCAGTGCATTGCCGATTGTCTGCAATGTGTTGCGGCACTGGTCCACTACATCTTCTGGCAACGTCATGGTCTCATAGTCGTAACCTGTTGTTCCGGATACAAAAACCCAACCATCTGCGACCACGGCGCGGCTGTAGCCAATCTTTTCTTCAAACGGGGATCCTGTCGAAATGTGGCGCACAGACATGGCGAATTCCTTCTCAATCATTCTTTGCGCGCACCCTTTCGCGCCAACAATAAAAGGTCAACCACCCCCGGCTATTTCGGCTCCAATTACCCTGTGCGACTGCCGCCGCCTGCTGCAATGCTCGCAAACCAAAAGGGCGCCCCATTGGAACGCCCTTCTCATCAGAATTTCTGTTGTATCACCCTGCGGAAGCAGGCTCTTTTTCGCCTTCGCCGTGGATCATAAGCGGTGCCGCAGAACTGGTGACGGCCTCTTCGTTGACCACAACCTCGGTCACACTATCCATGCCGGGAAGTTCGAACATTGTATCCAGAAGGATGTCTTCCAGAATGGACCGCAAACCACGCGCGCCGGTCTTGCGTTCAATCGCACGCTTGGCGATTGCGCTCAGGGCGTCGTCGGTAAAGGTCAGTTGCGCATCTTCCAACTCGAACAGACGCTGGTACTGTTTTACCAAAGCGTTTTTCGGCTGCGTCAGAATGGTGACCAAAGCGTCTTCGTCCAGATCTTCCAGCGTTGCCAAAACCGGCAAGCGCCCGACAAATTCCGGAATGAGACCAAACTTCAGCAGGTCTTCGGGCTCAAGGTCCTGGAAAATTTCACCAACGCCACGCTCGTCGTTGTCCCGCACGTCAGCGCCAAAGCCCATCGCAGACCCTTTGCCACGCTGCGCGATAATCCGGTCCAATCCGGCAAAGGCCCCGCCGCAGATGAACAGGATGTTGGTGGTGTCCACCTGCAGGAATTCCTGCTGCGGATGCTTTCGACCACCCTGCGGCGGCACAGAGGCCACCGTGCCTTCCATCAGCTTCAGGAGCGCTTGCTGCACGCCTTCGCCCGACACATCGCGCGTGATCGACGGGTTCTCGGACTTACGCGTGATCTTGTCGACCTCGTCGATATAGACGATGCCACGCTGTGCACGCTCCACATTGTATTCCGACGCTTGCAACAGCTTCAGAATGATATTCTCGACGTCTTCACCCACGTAGCCCGCTTCAGTCAGCGTCGTGGCGTCTGCCATTGTGAAAGGAACATCCAGAATCCGAGCAAGAGTCTGAGCGAGAAGTGTCTTGCCGCAACCCGTCGGACCGATCAGCAAGATATTGGACTTTGCTAGCTCAATGTCACCCGTCTTCTGGGCGTGGTTCAAGCGCTTGTAGTGGTTGTGCACAGCAACAGAAAGAACCCGCTTCGCCATGGCCTGACCGATCACATAGTCGTCCAGCACATCGCAAATCTCGCGCGGCGCCGGAACACCTTCGGAAGATTTCAGACCACTGGCCTTGGTCTCCTCGCGGATGATGTCCATGCAGAGTTCGACGCATTCATCACAAATGAACACAGTCGGGCCCGCAATAAGCTTGCGCACCTCATGCTGGCTCTTACCGCAAAAGCTGCAGTAAAGCGTATTTTTGCTGTCAGAGCCGGACGTATTCGACATGTCTTCCCTTTCAGGCCTGCTACCCGTCCCAACCTTGGGACAACCCGCGTTTCAGTCAGCTTAAGTCAGCCGCCAAACGGGTACAATGCGAAAGTGTCCGTCAAGGTTTACGACCCTACGGACACTCCCAAATTCTTAACTTTCTTCGTCGTCGCCCTTAGCGCGGTTCTCGACAATCTCGTCAATCAAACCCCACTCCTTGGCTTCTTCCGGGCTCATGAAGTTATCGCGCTCAAGACCAGCTTCCACCTCCTCATAGGTGCGACCGGTGTGCTTCACGTAAATCTCGTTCAGGCGCTTCTTCAATTTGAGCGTCTCTTCCGCGTGGATCATGATGTCGGTTGCCTGACCCTGATAGCCACCGGACGGCTGGTGCACCATCACGCGGGAGTTTGGCAGGCTGAAGCGCATGCCAGCCTCACCGGCTGTCAGCAGCAAGGAGCCCATTGAGGCCGCCTGACCAATCACCAGCGTGCTCACCTTCGGTTTGATGTATTGCATCGTGTCGTAGATCGACAGACCAGAAGTCACCACGCCACCCGGGCTGTTGATATACATGCTGATCTCTTTGGACGGGTTTTCCGCCTCAAGATGCAAGAGCTGCGCCACGATCAGCGAGGACATACCGTCATGCACCGGACCGTTGAGGAAAATGATGCGCTCTTTCAGCAGGCGCGAGAAAATATCGTAGGCGCGTTCGCCACGGCTGGTCTGTTCCACCACCATGGGCACGAGGGTGTTCATATAGGTCTCAAACGGATCGTTCATAATCGCCTGCCTGTTGTCGCTTTGGTTGCAGCTGTGCGGTTCCGCACGCGAAACCTCTCCCACAGAGTCTTAGTAGCGGGCTTTGGGGGCTGCAAGACCACCTAATGATTTTTGAGTTAAGGACGGGTAAAGCCTGCGAGAGCACGTAAGGTCACGAAGTGCGTTGCGGACTTGTCTGTCGCATTGGTGCATCAGATTGGAAGCGTTTCTTCCATAGCCTTAGAGCCGCGTTGACCGGCACACGAACGATCTCGACCGGCACTGTCGCATTTCTGAGCCTACTGTGGATCGTATACAAACCACATCTCCACTGGATTTTTGAGGTTCGATGCAAACATACTCGCCGGAGACCGCACCACTTGGAAAAAGCTATGCGAACTTTCGACGACCTCTTTGCCATTTCCGCCGAGCGCAAAGGCGGTGCCGACGCGCTCGAAGCCATGTTGGACAAACCCAAGTCCGCCGAAGACCTCGCCCAAATCCCCGAGGACCGCTGGCTCGCGCAATTCACCAAAGGCGTGTTTCAAGCGGGCTTCAATTGGAAGGTTATCGAAAACAAATGGGAAGGTTTCGAAGCCGCCTTTCACGGCTTTGACGTCGACCGCTGCGCCTTCATGCATGACGAGGACATGGATCGCCTGATGAGCGACAAGGGCATTGTCCGCAATGGGCCAAAGATCCGCACGGTGATGGACAACGCCCATTTTCTGCAATCCCTGCGCGACGACGGCGGCGCCGGTCGGGTGCTCGGGGGCTGGCCCTCCACAGACTACGTCGGACTATTGGAATTTATGAAGAAAGGCGGCTCAAGGATCGGCGGCAACACGGGTCAATACAGCCTGCGCTTTCTCGGCAAAGACAGCTTTATCTTGTCACGCGATGTGGTCGCCCGCCTGATCGCCGAGGGGGTAATCGACAAGCAACCGACCTCCAAAAGCGCCATGAAAAAGGTTCAGGAAGCCTTCAATATCTGGATGGACCAATCCGGCCGTTCCCTCACCGAAATCAGCCGTGTGCTGGCGACGAGCCTTTGAGGCGAAATAACATATGTTGCGGAACAATCTGTTGCCAAATCTAAAATCAGAAGCCGTAAAGGCACTTGAATCTCCCTGTTGTCGGGCTTAAGTGCCGCTCGCAGACGTTTTTCTTGTCGACCACTGTCTCCCTTTAAACGGCGTTCAGTCTTTCGATTCAGACCGACCACGCCGAGCTGTCGCATACCGCGGACAGGACACATATAGGAGAATACGGAATGGCTACTGGCACCGTAAAATGGTTCAACTCAACCAAAGGTTTTGGCTTCATCGCACCCGACGGCGGCAGCAAAGATGTGTTCGTACACATTTCCGCAGTTGAGCGCTCCGGTCTCACCGGTCTGGCTGACAACCAGAAAGTCACTTTCGACATCGAGGCAGGCCGCGACGGACGCGAATCCGCGACCAATCTCGCCCTGGCATAAGCTGATCTCAAAAGATTTGCTCGAACGCGGTCCCTTTGGGCCGCGTTTTTTTTGTTGCGAAACTGGCATCAGGCCAGAGCAGAAAAAACCCGAACACTCCTGCCATACTGGGACCACCCGTTGAGAACGGACAGCAAAAGTGGTGACAGTCACTTGCTGTTCCGGCATCTTAGGCATTTTGACGCAATGATTTCCGGAGCTATTCCATGCCCCTCACCGCAGCCGACGCCCAAGCGTTTCTACCCACGGGTTTCGCGCCGTGGGTTAGAGCTCTGAATTTGACGATCACCGATATCTCGACCGCTGGCGCCACGCTGACCATGCCCATTACCGAAGACCTCGCCCGTATGGGGGGCATCATTTCTGGACAAGCACTGGCCGCCATGGCGGACACCGCTATGGTCTTCGCCTGCTTTGGTCACATGGACGGTTTCAAACCGGTCGCGACCACCAATCTGGACACACAGTTTCTGCGACCGGGCACTGGTGACACAATTCGTTGCGAGGCCGAAATCATCCGCGCAGGCAAGGCCCTGATCTTTGCTCGTGCCACGATGGTTGCCCTGCCTTCGGACAAAGCCGTCGCAACCGCCACTGCGACATTCTACGTGCCTTGATCCGAAAGTTCGGGATGCAAATAAGCCTCTGGATAAGACATCGGCTTTAGAGGTCCTAGTGGCACCACCCCGTTCCATGACCGCCCGAAATACCCTTGCCGGCAATGGACAAGAGAACTCGCTTCCGCGACCCCCTCGATAGCATAAACGCGGCACAGCCACCGCCACAAATGTGGGTAATCTAGGATACGCGCCCCATTCAATTTCATCCTCACATAATACACCGGATCATGCCGGAAGAGGGTCGGAAACAAGCGCAGGTCTGCTTCGGTGAATTTCGCGCCCGTCAGAAACTGACGTCCGTCCGCCAACAGGTCTTCAAGGAACGCCAGCGTTTCGAAATAGGCGTCGTAAGCCTTGGCATAGACTGCTTGATCCGAGGAAAAACCCGCCTTGTAGGCTCCGTTGTTGATCGCAACATAAACCCGCTCATTGAGCGCATCGATTTCAGCCTCAATTGACTCCGGCAAAAGCTTTGTTCGTTCAGCTTGGTTTCCACCAAGCGCCGCCGCATGCCGATCGAGCATCCTCAATATTTCGGCGCTTTCGTTGTTCACAATGCGCCCCGCAACCTTGTCGTAAAGGATCGGCACGGATTGCTCATGTGACCCTTCCCGCTGGTATATCTGCTTGGCCAGCCGAAGGCATTCACCGGTACCGGTTTCCCACGTACATTCCGGTAGCCCTTGCCCCGTCAAAGTCGCCACCCGGTCCGGATTGAACTCCCAAAGGTTTGGCCCTACCGGATCATCTTCGCCTGTCCTGTTTGGAAAAGCGACGTCCATGGAAATGCTGTTTTGCAAACCGAGGACCGAGCGCGCCAAGGTAACGCGATGGCACCATGGGCAATTCAGGGAAACGAAAAGATGATAACGTCCCGGTTCCGGCGGGAATTCCGGATCACCGATGGCATGCCGGAAACCGCTCACACCGCGCACAAACTCGCCTTTTGCGCGCCGCTTCGCCGCGCCGGACTGATCTTCCTGAGTGGATAATTCATTGGTCATGCCTCAGGCTTCCACGCCAGAGGCTACAAGGCAATCCTACGGTCACGCAGACGCGCTGTTCACCCTTGCACCAAAACCCCGTCCTCAAGCCGCACAACCCGATCCATCCGTGCTGCCAGATCAAGATTGTGTGTCGCTACGAGCGCTGACAAACCGGTGCCACGCACCAGCTCCATTAGCGCCTCAAACACCTGATCCGATGTCCCGGGATCAAGGTTACCCGTGGGCTCGTCCGCCAACATCACGCGCGGCGCGTTTGCCAAAGCCCGACAAAAGGCCACCCGCTGCTGTTCTCCGCCCGACAACGCTGCGGGTCGATGTCCCGCGCGATGGTCGACCCCGACTTTGCCAAGCAACTCCAAGCCACGGATCTCGGCTGCTGCCTTTGCAACTCCATTGGCCATCTGCGGCAAGGCTATGTTTTCCAAGGCGCTGAATTCAGGCAACAAATGATGAAATTGATAGACGAAGCCGATGTCGCGACGTCGTGCGTTTGTGCGCCGACGGTCCGTCCGGCCGCTCAACACGTCACCGCCAACCGAGACCTCCCCCGCGTCTGGCGTGTCCAGCAGTCCGGCAATGTGCAACAAGGTGGATTTACCTGCGCCGGAAGGTGCAACCAGTGCGACCATCTCGCCCGCATTCAGCGCCAGATCAACACCGCGCAGCACATGCACTTCGTTGGCCAAGCCCTTGTTATAAAATTTCTCGACGCCATTGAGGCGCAACGTGACATCACTCATAACGCAGCGCCTCTACCGGGTTCATCCGCGCCGCACGGCGCGCTGGGAAAATTGTCACCACAAATGACAACCCTAATGACAACGTCATGGCTGTCACGACGTCCCCCATCTCCAACTTGGCCGGCAAATGATAGATCCCGCGTATGGTTGGGTCCCAGACGCCGCCGCCCATCATTGCATTCACAAATGAGAAAATCGGATCGATATAGAGCGCAAACAGGCATCCAAGCAGTACGCCCAGTATTGTTCCGAGAGTGCCGGTGAAGGCGCCACAGATGAAAAATACGCGCAACACCGAACCTTCGGTCAAACCAACCGTGCGCAAAATTCCGATATCGCGCCCCTTGTTTTTCACAAGCATAATCAATCCCGACACAATGTTCATTGTCGCGATCAGAACGAGGATCGACAGAATGATGAACATCACGTTGTCTTCCACTTCAAGAGCTCGCAGAAACCCGCCCGATGCATCTTTCCAAGTCCACACCAGCGCGCGATCGCCACCCGCCTGCATCAACGGTACAAGCATCTTCTCCACCTCTTCCGGTGCGGTGATCATCACCTCGATCTCGTCAGCAACCCCTTCGCGGTTGAAAAACGCCTGAGCTTCGGCAAAAGGCAAATAGACCCGTGTGCGATCAATGTCATAGCGCCCCGCGCTGAAGATATAGACCACCTCGTAAGCATTGATCCGTGGCGAAGTTCCAAAAGCCGTCTTTACACCGTTCGGAGAGATGATCTTAATTTTGTCCCCGACCATGACGCCCAATTCTCTCGCCACGCCACTGCCAATCGCAATCCCCTCTTCGAATCGTGCGATATCGCCGTCACTGGTCTCCGGATCGGCAATCCTTGGCAACTCCGCAAGGTTCTCTGCCCGAATGCCAAAGACCTCAACACCCGCATTTCTCTGGCGCAGGTTCGCCATGACCTGCCCCTTCACCAAAGGCGCGGCCCGCGTAACTCCTTCGACATTACGCAACCGCTCAGCCATCGCTTCATATTCGGAAATCGAGCGATCTATCCGTCCCGTCGCTTCGCTCACTTCGCCGGTCTGATACACCGTCACATGGGCATTTGCGCCCAGAATGGTGTCAACAAACTCTGCCCGAAACCCGGCCCTGACAGCCAAGGTCGCGATCAATGCAAACACCGCAAGAGTGATGCCAATCAGGCTGATCCAGGTCATTGTGCTGACCCCGCCTTCAGCTTTGCGCGCACGCAAATACCGCCAGGCGATCATCCATTCAAAACGTGAAAACGGCGCTGTCGTGCCTGCCATGTCTGCTCCGGCCTTTTGTTTGCACCGATATACACCCACCGGATCAAAAGGCCAATTACCTCCCTGAGGTGCGGCGGTCGACCGTTGGTTGTTCTTGGGTTTCGCGATCTTGCAGTGCTAAATAAAACGGGTGATTTGAGTTATAGATTTACGAGGCCCAGCATGCGCGCCATCGCATTTGATCCTTCCAGCGACCGCTTTTCCCTTCGCGATCTCCCTGTTCCCGCCGTGTCTGACGGCGAAGTACGTGTCAAAGTCGCTGCCTGCGGTCTTAATCCCGTGGATGCCAAGATTGACCTATGGAAAGACGCTGCCGTGGATATGTCCGACACTTGGGTTGGCGGGCTCGATGTTTCTGGCACGATCGATGCCGTCGGCGCAGGCGTCACCGAATGGCGAGTCGGAGACCGCGTTCTTTACCACGGCAACATGTTTCGCCCGAATGGCGGTTTTGCCGAGTTTGCCACCCACAAGGCTGCAACGCTGGTTGCGCATCCGGATTTGCCTTCGGCAACTGCCGCGGCAACACCTTGTACGGGATGGACTGCCTGGCGTGCCATGCTAGATAAGCTGCGCGTCGCCAAAGACATGCCCATTTTTATCAATGGCGCGGGTGCCGTCGGCCTTTTCGCGATTCAAATTGCGCGCATGGTTGGTGCACATCCAATCATCGCAACCTGTTCGGAAAACACAGATTCTGCCGCGCGAGCATCCGGCGCGACCCACACAATAAACTACCGCACAACGCCAAACATTCCCGAAGCCGTACGCGCCATTTGCCCCGACGGCGTCGCTCGGGCATTTGATACAGTTGGCATGGGGGGAGATATCCTCGCGGCTCAGTGCCTTGGCTACGAAGGCGAAATGCTTGCACTCGTGGATGAAGTTCGCCCGTCCTCTTACCCGGAGCCGTTCATGCAAGGCCTGAGCTTTCACCAGTTGTCCCTCGGTTCCGGCCACCGCAATGGCCCTCAAGGCGAGATGACGCTCTTGCGCGCAGGTCATGACTTCAACGCGGCATTCACGCGCGGAGACCTTACAGTGCCGTCGTTCCGGACCGTCGCCTTCGAGGACATGCCGGCACGTTTATCTGAAATACGCACCGGTCGTCCGTCCGCGAAATTCGTGTTGGAGCCTTAGAGGTTCCCCACCCCAAGCGGACAGGCCTCCGCCAACCGCGTCTCCACTACCGCACGCAGTTCGCCCAGCGTCTTCATGCGCGCGTCAATTTCTGCCAGCTTTTCGCGCAAGATCGCTTCGATCTCCGTTTGCGACAGCCCGCTTCCCAGCCCTTTTAACAAAGCGCCAATTTCGGCCAGCGAAAATCCGAGTGCCTGCGCCTGACGGATCAACCCGACCAGAACAACGACGCCGTCCGGATAATCCCTGTAACCATTCTGATGCCTGTCTGCAGAAATCAAACCTTCACGCTCATAGAACCGCAACGCATCCCGGCTAACGCCGGTCTTTGCCGCCAAAACACCAATGCGCATGATTTCCTTCCTTGACCTTGGACCTAACTCCAAGGTTTACACATCGTGGCATCCAAAACAACGCAAAGGATGCACCCATGACCCCGACAACCTTTCAGAAAATCTACTGGTTTTCGGCCTACTACGATCTTGTCGTGACATGGCCCTACGCCACGCCGATCACGCTCGCTCTATTCTGGAGCGCCCTTGGCGGCGCGCACTCAGCTTTTGGCCTCGCGCCACTTCCGGATCTCAACGCCTATGCAACGCTCTTTGCCAACTTCTTTGGAACTGTGGTTCTGGTCTGGTCGGTTCTGCGACTGCGCAAAAACGATCCGGCACTTGCACGTTATGACGCTGTCGGCCGCTGGCTATTTTCAGCATGGATGATCAACGCTCTGCTCAACGGCGCCAGTCCTGTACTTTGGGGATTTCTTGCGATCGAACTGGCCTTCGCGGTTCTGCAATCGCTTCCCATACGCGAGCAACAAACCGACTGAACAAAAAAAACCCCGGCTCAAGCCGGGGTTCTTTTTCGACCTCCGAGGCCGACTATTCCATCGTGTGTGGCTCCCAACCCCACGTCTCGCCATCCTCGAGCTTTACGCATTTCAGCAGCTGCTTTTGTGTCGCCGTCGGGCTCTCGCGGCGAAATGGTACGTCGACCGTGACCACCGACGCCGGAGAATACGCCAAGCCAGCATAGTAGCAGGCCGGACCAGAAGGAGCCGTAGGTGTCATAAGAACAGGTTGTGACGTCTGCGCCACCGCCCCCGTCGCCCACATCACGCCAATTAATCCAGTCAATATCCGCATCTCGCACCTCCGCGCTGTAAATAGTCTTTGCAAGAACACTGTGTCACCTTGCCCAGTTCAGGCAAGCCTCAATTTTGTTGGACCCTAAAACAAAAAACCCCGCGCAAAGGGCGGGGTTTTCAATTCGACCCACGCGCCCGCAAAGGCGCATCCAAAGTCAGAGCCCGATTACACGATGATCGGCGTAAATTTCGATCAGTTTTGCGACCGCAGCTTCCGGCGCCAACTCTTCGCTTTCTCCGGTCCGACGAGACGTTAGTTCGACAACGCCATTCTTCAAACCACGTGGGCCGACGGTGATGCGCCAAGGCAAACCAATGAGGTCCATGGTGGCAAATTTCCCGCCTGCGCGCTCCTTGCGGTCATCATAAAGCGGTTCAAGACCGGCGGCGACCAATGCCTTTTCCAGCGCTTCACAAGCAGCGTCGGCTTCTTCATCACCTTGTTTGAGGTTGACGATACCCGCATGGAACGGCGTCACACCTTCCGGCCAGATGATGCCATTCTCATCATGGCTCGCTTCGATGATCGCTCCCAGCAGTCGGCTCACGCCGATCCCGTGGCTTCCCATGTGAACAGGAACCTTTTGCCCGTCGGCGGTTTGAACTGTTGCCCCCATCGCCTCGGAATACTTCGTACCAAAATAGAAGATCTGTCCCACTTCGATCCCACGCGCGGTACGGCGACGTTCTTCGGGAATCTCATTAAACAGCGCTTCGTCATGCGTCTCGTCGGTCCGCGCATATTTGGACGTGAATTCTTCCAGCACCCCTTGGCACTGTTCGACACTGTCGTAGTCGATCTCACGGTCGCCGAAAGTCAGATCAGTGACAGCGCTGTCGTAGAAGACTTCGCTCTCACCGGTATCGGCCAACACAAGGAACTCATGAGTGTCATCGCCGCCAATCGGGCCGGAGTCAGCCCGCATCGGAATAGCCTGAAGGCCCATACGCTCGTACGTGCGCAGATAACTGACCAGGTGACGGTTATAAGCGTGCAACGCATCCTCTTTGGTCAGGTCGAAATTGTAACCGTCCTTCATATAGAACTCACGACCGCGCATAACGCCGAAACGCGGACGGATCTCATCGCGGAATTTCCATTGGATCTGGTACATTGTCAGCGGCAGGTCTTTGTAGGACGACACGTTGGAGCGGAAAATATCTGTGATCAGCTCCTCCGCCGTAGGGGTGTAGAGCATCTCCCGATCCTGGCGGTCGGTGATGCGCAGCATTTCCTCGCCATACGCGTCATAACGGCCGCTTTCGCGCCAAAGGTCCGCGCTTTGCAACGTCGGCATTTGCATCGGGATGTGACCGGCGCGGATCTGTTCCTCATGTACGATGTTTTCGATCTTGCGCAGCACCTTGAACCCCAGCGGCAGCCAGGAATAGATCCCCGCTGCGGACTGCTTGATCATGCCAGCCCGCAACATCAAACGGTGGCTGACAATCTGTGCCTCGGCAGGCGTTTCTTTCAACACAGGCAGGAAATAGCGGCTCAGGCGCATCGGCAAAACTCTCTCAGGTGGCTGCGTCGCACAGACGCAATATCATGTTGCCCTCTCGCTAGCCCAAAGGGTCGCGCGAGGCAAGCAACCAACAATACTGAGCGTCCGGATGCAAAACCCGTCATCGCACCACGTGACAGTTCACGACCAACAAAATCCGATTTGTGATTGCCTTAAATTGTCAGGAACTTGAAGGCTCCAAACGCCGACATAAGACCGCGTTTTCACGCAGGATTAAGAAATAAGAGTGCATCTAGCGGCAACTCGAAAACGCATGGCGTATTTCGGAATCACAAATGAAACGGCCGCTCAGCGCCACCCAAGAGCAGTATCACATGGTCATGCACGCCCAACCCAATTCGGACACGGCAGAACCCGCTTCGGTGGAAATTGAACACGTATCCACGCCCCCTTCCGGACGAGCTGACGCCGCCGGCACGGCGGCAGCCTTCGACAATCTGACGGCACTGGCTAGGCAGGTTGTCGGCGCAAAGTTTGCCGTACTGTCCATCACTCCAGAAAGCGTCCTTGATCTGGACATCAAGAGCGCCGCCGGCCTGCCACCGCACGTTCTGGCCAAAGCGGCAGGTGGTTTAAAAAACTGCCCTTGCCGCCATGTTCAGGAAACCAACGCGCCCTTGATGATCCACGACATCAACGACGCTATTCATACGGAACTCCATTCCAGCCTTTGCGAACTAGAGGTCACCGCCTATCTTGGCGTTCCGGTTTATCTTTCAGATGGCACTCCGGCAGGCAGCCTCGCTGTAATGGAAGACAGCCCAAGGAAATGGACGGACGCTGATCTGAAAACACTCGAGCAGCTTGCCCATTGCGTGGACGATCAGCTCGCCTTCAAGCAAGCGCTGCACGCAGCCGAAGAAGCCGAAGAACGCGCGCAGGAAGCTGCCGACGCGCGCGAACAGTTTCTTGCTCACATGGCCCACGAAATCCGGACGCCTCTGAACGGGATTATGGGCTCCGTTGATGTGCTGGCATCGATGGCAGACTATGACGATCCGAATGGCGACTTCACCCGCATGCTCCAAACAGTGGACCAATCCACCCAAGGTCTTCTGCGCATTCTGAATGACGCGTTGGACATTGCAAAAATCGACGCTGGCAAACTCGAGCTTGACGAGACCCCGTTCGATCTGTGCGAACTGGGCAACGAAGTCACCAAACTCTTTTCCGTGACCGCGGAATCCAAAGGCATCAGGCTCCTGTGTGATTGGGATCATGTAGAAGACGGAGAGATGCGGTTTGGAGACGGCTTCCGCCTGCGCCAAATTCTCAACAACCTGCTCTCGAATGCCATTAAATTCACTGACGAAGGCGACGTGCGCGTGACGATCACCGGTGGTCAGGACGACATCCTTTTGACGGTAAAGGACAGCGGCTGCGGTATGACGCAGGCTCAGATGGACTCGATCTTTGACGCCTATACTCAAGCCGACAAAACCGTAGCGCGTCGCAAAGGCGGTACTGGTCTCGGCCTGTCGATTGTGCGCAACCTCGTGCAACTCATGGACGGCCAGATCGCCGTTTCCGGAGAAGTTGGCAAGGGCACTCGCTTCGATGTGCGGCTTCCAATGCCGGTGCATGAGTTTGAACCCCTACCAGACCTTCCGACCTTCTCTCCAGAAGACGTCTTCATTGGTGCACGCGTCCTTGTCGCTGACGACAGCCCCGTCAACCGACTTGTTCTTGGCAAATTGCTGAACGGCCTACAGGCCGAGGTCGTCATGGCCGAAAATGGCAAGGAAACCATGGAACGCGCAGCGGAGGGCGGATTTGACTGGCTGCTGATCGACATCAACATGCCAGACATGAACGGCGATCAGGTTGTCCGTGCCTTGCGCGAATCCGGCATCCTGAGCAATCTCGCCAAACCCTGTCGCGTTGTCGCGGTGACGGCCAACGTCTTCCCCGAACAGATCGCATCATATCTGGACGCCGGATTTGATGCCTGCCTCGGTAAGCCGCTACGTCGCGACGATCTTGTCGCCTTGGCCATGCAGCACCAGTTCTGATTCCTCTCGGTAGCAGGGCTTGCAACCGCTCGCCCTATCAGCGATCACTTGGTCCAACACGCGAGCAACAGTGGGGCCCAAATGGCGCTTTCTCCGCAGAAACAAATGCAGTTCTGGGGCCTTTTTACGGTCCTGTTTGCGGTCATTCTCTGGGCCTTGGGCGACGTTTTGCTGCCTTTCGTTCTGGGCGGGGCGATCGCCTATTTCCTGGACCCAGTGGCGGACCGACTGGAAGAGGCCGGTCTTTCCCGCGCCCTCGCAACAACTGTCATCACGGTTTGCAGCATTCTGATTTTTGTGGTCATGATCCTCGCGGTGGTACCGACACTGGTTGCTCAGGCTGCCTCTCTGATCGAAACACTTCCTCAACTCGTGAGAGACCTACAAGCCTTTGTAAACGCACGTTTCCCTAGCCTACTGCAACCTGAAGGCGTGGTGCATGACGCTTTAAAATCCGCCGGCGAATTTCTTCAAACCAAAGGACCGGAGCTGTTTCAGGGCGCGTTGCATTCAGCAGCCTCTCTTCTCAACGTTGTAATGCTGCTGGTGATTGTGCCCGTCGTTGCTTTCTACTTGCTCCTGGATTGGGACCGCATGATCGCAGAGGTCGACTCATTGCTGCCGCGCGACCATGCGCCAACCGTTCGCATGCTGGCAAAACAAATGGACAACACGCTGGCTTCGTTTGTGCGCGGCATGGGCACGGTTTGCCTGATCCTCGGCACCTATTACGCCGTGGCTCTGATGATCGTAGGTCTGCAATTCGGCCTTGTTGTAGGCTTCATCGCTGGGCTCGTGACTTTCATACCCTACCTAGGTGCTCTCATTGGCGGAGTTCTCGCCATCGGACTTGCCTTGTTCCAGTTTTGGGGTGACTGGATTTCTATCGGGCTTGTTGGCGCGATCTTTGCCATCGGCCAAATGGTCGAAGGCAACGTGCTCACCCCCAAACTCGTTGGCAAATCCGTCGGCCTTCATCCTGTATGGCTTTTGCTGGCGCTCTCGGTCTTTGGAGCCCTATTTGGTTTCATCGGAATGCTTGTTGCAGTGCCCGTAGCTGCCGCAATTGGCGTGCTTGCGCGCTTCGTGGCAACCCAATACACCACCTCCAAACTCTACCTCGGCCACAGCAACGCCGAAGCAGAGCTGGAAGAGACCGAAAACGACTGATTTATGGCGGAACAACTGAACTTTGACCTGCCCGTCCGGGCAGCCTTGGGGCGTGAAGACTTCTTCGTCAGCCCCGCGAACGCTATGGCCCTCGGTCTGGTGGAGAGTTGGCCTAACTGGTCTGGTGGCAAACTTGTAATTTCCGGTCCGTCAGGTTCCGGCAAATCGCATCTCGTTCAGGTGTGGGCTCATATGTCCGGTGCACAGGTCGTCGCTGCCGCCGATCTGACCGAAGCCAACGTTCCACACCTAGCCAAACATCCCGTTGCTGTCGAAGACGTTCATCGGATCGCCGGAGTTCCCGATGCGCAGACCGCGCTCTTTCACCTCCACAATCTCACTCTGGCAGAGGGCAATACACTGCTTCTGACAGGCATCGGTGCGCCACCACAATGGGGCCTTGACCTGCCCGACCTGCTTAGCCGCATGCAAGGCGCAACAGTTGCCGTAATGGAAGACCCCGACGACATGTTGCTGATGGCAGTGATGGCGAAACAATTCGGGGATCGCCAACTCATGCCCAACCCGGACACCTTGAGCTATCTGGTCAAGCACATGGAGCGGTCGTTTGCCGATGTCGCCCGTGTCGTACAAGAGCTGGACTCACTCAGCCTCAGCGAAAAACGACCGATAACCAAAGTTCTCGCGAAAAGGGTTCTCGAACCATAATCCCAAAACAACCCAAGGACCTTTTGGGGTGTTTATGAATGGTCATTGCCTCCGGCAGTAGGAGTCCGAAAAGCGGCGTGGGTCTTTGGTCAGCCTCGTCAAAATGACTATCAGATTCGTTATTCAACCCTCGAAAACCCGTCCAACGAAATCCGCTTCTCATCGGGGAACATAGAGCTTTCACGCGCGGCTTGCTGTCCGAGTTGGCACCCGTCCTCATCTTCAGAAATTTTGGTGCTATCGCATCGGGCAACCGCGCAGAATTTCGCCAACCGCAGCTCGTCCGCCTCCCCGCGACACCCCGTTCTCTGGACCCTCCTGCCAAAGCGCCCTAAAGTCATCTTCTCGTTACCTGCCAATGGCATGAGACCGATATGACCCAAGCTGACTTTTTGAAATCCGACTTCCCTACCCCCAAAGAGATGCCGCATCTGGACCTCACCGGCCCCGATCGCTTCTATAATCGCGAACTCTCGTGGCTAGGCTTTAACTGGCGGGTTCTGGAAGAAGCCGAAAACACGCGTGTTCCTCTGCTGGAACGGTTGCGGTTCTTGTCCATCTCCGCAACCAACCTTGACGAATTCTACACCGTCCGGGTTGCGGGTCTGCGCGAACTCGCCCGCGAAGGTAATATGACCCCAGCTCAAGACGGCCTTACACCTGCTGAGCAACTTGTCCTGATCAACGATGATGCCCGAAACCTGCTTCAGGAACAGCAACGCATGTTCAACGTGCTGCGTGGCGAACTCGAAGAGGCCAACATCCACATTCTGGACCGCCACGCGCTCTCCGAAGAGGATCGCGCCTTCCTTGCTGATGTCTTCCTGAACCGCGTATTTCCTGTTCTTTCGCCGCTCGCGATCGACCCCGCACACCCTTTCCCGTTCATTCCGAACCTTGGCTACTCCCTTGCGCTGCAACTGGAACGCACCAAATCCAAACGCGCCCTGCTCGCCCTGCTCCCGATCCCGCATCAGATCGACCGCTTCGTGTTTTTACCCTCGGAAGATGGCTCGTATCGCGCACTGCCTCTCGAGGAGCTGCTTCTTCTGCATCTGGACAGCCTGTTCCCTGGCTACAAGGAAAAAGGTCATTGTGCGTTTCGGGTGCTGCGCGACAGCGACCTCGAAGTAGAGGACGAGGCCGAAGACCTCGTGCGCGAGTTTGAAGTTGCGCTCAAACGGCGCCGCCGCGGCGAAGTTGTGCGCATGAAGATCTCCACCGATGCGCCGACTGCATTGCGTAGCCTTATCATGGAAGAGCTTGAGGTTACCGAAGACGAAGTGGTCGAAATCGATGGCATGATTGGCCTCGCGGATTTGTCGGAACTGGTTCTGGACGAGCGGCATGACTTGCTTTGGCCAACCTTCGCACCCCGTGTTCCGGAACGCGTGCAAGACTTCGACGGCGACATGTTTGCAGCCATCCGTCAAAAAGACATGTTGCTGCACCATCCCTACGAAACCTTCGACATGGTCGTGCGCTTCCTACAACAAGCCGCACGCGATCCCAACGTAGTGGCGATCAAGCAGACGCTTTATCGTACCTCCAAGAAATCACCGATCGTGGAAGCGCTTTGCGAAGCCGCCGAAGACGGCAAATCCGTGACTGCACTCGTGGAACTCAAAGCCCGATTTGACGAGGCCGCCAACATTCGCCAATCGCGGCGCCTCGAACGAGCGGGGGCGCATGTGGTCTACGGGTTTACCGACTGGAAAACCCACGCAAAAATTTCGACGGTGGTGCGCCGCGAAGGCGAACAGCTTGTGACTTACACACATTACGGCACGGGCAACTACCACCCTATCACCGCCAAGATTTACACCGATCTCAGTTTCTTCACCTGTGACGCGGATCTCGGTCGCGACGCCACTAAGGTTTTCAACTACCTCTCAGGCTACGTGAAGCCGGAAACGCTCGTGAACCTTGCGATTTCGCCGCATTCCCTGAAATCGACGCTGATAGAACGGATCGACGGCGAAATCGAACACGCCAAGGCCGGCAAACCAGCGGAAATCTGGGCCAAGATGAACTCGCTGATCGAGCCCGAAGTCATCGACGCGCTCTATCGCGCCAGTCAGGCCGGCGTGAAAATCAGCCTTGTGATCCGAGGCATCTGCGGCCTCCGCCCGGGCATCAAGGGCCTGTCTGAGAACATCCGCGTAAAATCCATCGTCGGCCGCTTTCTGGAGCATTCTCGCATTGTCTGTTTCGGCAACGGTGGCGGGCTGCCATCCAAGAAATCCCGCGTCTTTATTTCCTCAGCCGACTGGATGGGTCGCAACCTAAACCGTCGCATTGAAACACTGGTCGAGGTCCGGAATAACACCGTCAAGGCACAGATCGTATCGCAGGTCATGGCGGCAAACCTTGCGGACGTTGCGCAAAGCTGGGTGATGAAACCCGATGGCACCTTTGACCGGCTGCCGGTCCCTGAAGGGGCCTTTGCCTTCAACTGCCATAGGTTCTTCATGGAAAACCCCTCTCTGTCGGGCCGGGGCTCTGCCGGCGCATCAGATGTTCCCAAATTGACTCACACCGAAGATTGACCCAAAAGCCGCGGTGCCTCACATTGAGGCACCCCGCCTTGGGGACGTCTTTTGGGGATGACTATGACGACCGACCTCACCGACCCAATCGCACAGGAAAGCGGGTTGTTTGACCTCCCGATTTTCGAGGACCCAGAGGCCCGCGCGTTGTCGCGTGTAGGTGTCGTGGATGTCGGATCGAACTCCGTCCGCCTAGTCGTTTTTGATGGGGCTGCCCGCAGTCCGGCCTATTTCTACAATGAAAAGATCATGTGCGCCCTTGGCGCGGGTTTGGCTCAGTCCGGCAAGCTGAACCCCGAGGGTCGCAAGCGCGCGCTTGCAGCCATTGCCCGCTTCCAGCGTCTGGCTGACGGAATGCGGCTTTACGGGCTTACCGCAGTCGCCACAGCTGCCGTGCGCGAAGCCGAAGACGGACCCGACTTCTGCGAAGAAGTCCGCCGCGAAACTGGTGTCCACATCCACGTCATTGACGGTCAGGAGGAGGCGCGCCTTTCGGCACAAGGCGTTCTGCTCGGCTGGCCCGGTGCCTATGGACTCGTCTGCGACATTGGTGGGTCTTCTATGGAACTTGCCGAAATTGAGGACGGAAAAGTCGGCCGCCGCGTCACATCGTCCCTCGGCCCGCTCAAGCTGCGCGATGTCAAAGGCGGCAAAAAAGGCCGGAAGGCTTACATCAACGAAACATTGGACAAACTGCACGCCGAAATGGGCAAACAAAAAAACCGCCTGTTTCTTGTCGGCGGTTCGTGGCGTGCCATTGCCCGTGTCGACATGCACCGACGCGGCTATCCGCTGCATGTCCTGCACGAGTACCGCATGTCCACTTCTGCGGTTCAAAAGACGGCAAAGTACATAGCAAACAGCGATCTGAACGAACTGCGCCAGGAGTGCGGTATATCCGCGTCCCGGATGGACCTCGTGCCACTCGCCATCGAAGTGCTTAAAGGGGTCTTGCGCCGCTTCAAGCCGCGTGATGTCGCCATAAGTTCCTACGGCATACGCGAAGGCATGCTCTATGAGCAAATGCCTGACCATGTGCGGGAACGCGATCCGTTAATCGAGGCTTGCCGCTTTCAGGAAGCTAAGGACGCACGCATGCCGGGATTTGGCCGCTCGCTGTACAAATTCATTCTGCCGCTCTTTCCGCACGCCAAAAGCTACGAGCGCCAACGCCTGCTCAGAGCTGCTTCACTGCTGCATGACGTGAGCTGGAGAGCCCACCCGGACTATCGCGCTGAAACCTGTTTCGACGCGATCACGCAAGCCAACCTTGGCGGTTTGAAGCACTCTGAACGTGTCTACATCGGTCTCGCCTTGCTCTATCGCTACCGCAATCGCCGTGAAGGCACACGTTTTGAGGACATCTACGAACTCATTGACGACAAAGCAAAAAAAGAAGCTGAAGTCCTTGGAAAGGCGATGCGTTTCGGCGCTATGCTCTGGATGCAAAACCGCGAGGACATGGGCTCTCTGCGCTGGCGCCCCAAGAAACGAGAGCTACACCTGAGCTTGCCTCCCGCAACGGGCGCACTTTTTGGCGAAGTCGCCGAAGCCCGTTTTCATTCCCTTTGCCGCGCACTCGACGCGGAGCCCGTGATCAAGATCGGGACGTAGCCACGCGCCGGAGCACGCTGATTGTTAAGCCTCAAAGATCTATGGCGCCTTCGCCGGTCTCCACCTCCGGATCTACCATCTCTTCAGGGGTCTTCTTGCGCAGAATTATGTCACCGTTGGGCAGCACCTCTGGCGCGTGGTAACTGCTCCAGTCCTCAACCTTGTTGACGATCTCAGCCATTGCAGGCCCCATCTCAAGCATGAACTCCTGCATTTTGGGGCCGACTTGTTCAGCCAGACCGCGCATGCCTTCCAACGCCGGGGCCATTTCTTCTTGTAGGCCTTTGAAAAACAGGCGCGCACCTTCTTCCATCAAGCTCGTGCCCGTATCCGGCTCCTCTGTCGGTGTCGCCTCTTCAGCCCACACAGGGCCTGCCGCCAGCGCGGCACACAAAATCAAAACATGTCTCATAGCACCGATATGGGCCCCCGCCCTGATCAGGTCAAATATCGATATCCAGAACCACAGGAAAATGGTCACTGGCAAGCAACAAGGCCTCGCGTAATTCTGACACTGCGTAACATCCGTGATCCTCAAACGGATGCCATATCCGCCATTTCGGATTGGCCGACCTCAGTCCCTCTGAAATGAACACATAGTCCAGAAGGGCCTGCAAATAGCGGTTTTCATCCGAGATAAAGAACCTCGCCGACGAGGGCTGCGCCCCGATTTTTTGGCGCAGCGCCATTTGCGCATGCGGATCATACAAACGCGGCTCGTTGCCAGTGCCCATGACGATCTCTACGGATGAACGGCCGAATAGGTCTTCGTATTCATCTAGTCCGGGACCATCGTTCAAGTCGCCCAAAACAATCAGGTCCTCACCCTTTGACAGGTGTCGCTCGATCCGCCGTCGTAACCAGATTGCCTGCGCCAACTGCTTGCGCCGGTTGGCAATCGACACCCGCATGACCTCGTCCCGCGTCTTCGCGCCATGGGGCGCCTTGGATTTCAGGTGCGCACCAATCATCCTCAAGTGACGCCCCGACTTTGTCTGCAAAGCCAGCTCCAGAGGCGGTTTTGAAAAAACCACCTGATCCTTGGTTGCATCCACGTCCAGATCAATGCTGAACACGCCGTCAAACCTTGGCGCTTCAGTTGTCGTGTTGTGCCCCACAGGGTCATGCCGCGCCTCAAGAACATCCGGATCATACATCAACGCAATCTCTTGCTGCGTATCATTGGAAAACCCCATTACGGCTTCCCGCGCCCGCAACCCGAAAACTTGTGCAAAATGCTCTAGCGCCTCAACCGTCCGGCGCACCCGCCCCTGATCCGGTGCTTCGATCACCATCACGGCATCCGCATCCAGTGCCGTAAAGACCACCCCCAGCGCTTCAGCCTGCTGGGCCCGCGTTACGCCACGACGGCTTGACCATCCGTCATCCATGACCAGCTTGTTGTCATCGTCAAAAAGCGAAGAAAACCATTCCACGTTATATGCGGCGATCCGCATCAGGCGGCCTCGTTGATCTGTTCCCAGGCGCGGTTCACATCAATCATCCGCTTTTCGGCCAGCTTGATCGCCTCTTCCGGCACACCCCTTGCAATCATCGCATCCGGGTGTGTTTCCCTTACCAGCTTACGCCACGCCTTGCGGATATCAGCTTTGTCCATGTCTGGGGTCACACCCAGCACCGTGTAGGGGTCCGCTTCCGCATCAGGTACAAAACGCGCTCGCATTGCAACGAAACTGCGTTCCTCAACGCCGAGAATTTCCGCCACCCGTAATAAGAATGCATCCTCATTCGGATGGTACTCGCCGTCCGCCACCGCGATATGAAAAAGCCCCTCCATAAGGTCATCCGGCGCTGTTTTATTGGCGCCAAACAACCCGGAAATACGCGACGCATACTCCTCGAAACCTGCCACGTCCTGCCGCGCCATGTTAAAAACCCTGGCGGCATTCGCTTCGTCTTCGGGCGCAATTTGGAACACTTCGCGAAAGGCCGTAACCTCATCTCGTGTAACCAACCCATCCGCTTTGGCCATTTTCGCTCCAAGCGCGATTACGGCAATCGTAAACGCCACCGATCGCTCGGGCGGCGCGCGCAGATGTTCAAAAACGGTAGACAGCGGCTCTCCTTGACTAAGGGCCGCCAATGCTTGGGAAATTCGGGTCCAGATCGACATGGAACCACCTTAACTTTTGCAGGCGCAGAATCAATTGTGGCTTACAGGACTTTCTGCATCAGTACGAGATCCATCCACCGATCGAACTTGCGTCCAACCTCAGGCATCCGCCCGACGTGTTCGAATCCCATTCGCTCATGGAACGCTACTCCGGCGGCATTCTCACCGCTGATACCGGCCACAAGTATGTGCACATCCGCCGCCCGCGCCCTGTCCTCAAGCGCAGAGAGCAACTGCCGCCCGGCGCCCTTGCCCCGCGCACGGGGCGCAAGATGGATGGTATATTCCATCGTGTGCGCATAGCCCGGACCGCCACGAAACTGAAAAAAAGTGGCGAAACCAAGCAACTCGCCCGCTTCTTCGGCCACAAGAAATGCATCCCCGCGGTCAGCGATATCGGCATCCAGCCCCATTTCGGTCTTTTCAGCCGTCGTAAATGTAGTCACGCCTTCGCGTATTTCATGATTCCAGATCACCGCGACACCGGCAGCATCACCGATCCGCGCCGTGCGAATGATCATTGCAAAACCCTCTTTCCGTGCGGTGTGTCGAAACTTGCGCGCAGTGCGGTTGTTCCTTCGACATAAACAATCCTCGGATCAATTAACGGCACTGCGGCCTGCAGGTCTCCTGCATCAGGATGCGCGACCTCCAGCCGAAGCAAGGTGCAACCCGATCCCGCCAGCAAACTTGCAGGCGTGGGCGATACATCCCACTGCATCAACGCCGGAAAGCAATCTCCATAGGGCAACACGCCACTGTCCGGCACCGCCATCCGCCAGCGCAAATCCCCACGCGTCAAAGCCACCGGCAAACCCACATCTAGAGGGATCGAGGCCACATCCGCCTCAAGATCATCGCTGCGGCAAATCCAGTTGCCCAGCCGTGGCGAGCCTTCGAACCGGTCCAGATCAAACCACCGTGCGTGGGGCAAAGACCCGACTGAGGGGTCTGTCGCGATCGCCTCCAGATACAGCCCGTCGCCCAGGCCCAAAAGCTGGTTGTGCGTGCCATATCGCGCGTGTTGCCCTCCGGGCAACATTTTCACACCTAACGCGTCCTCAACATGCGCCACAGCCGCCTCTAGGCTCTCGCCCGCGACCGCCAGATGATCCAGTTCCAACATCTGCGATTCCCCTTCAATCCGCGCTTCAGCAAACCCCAAAGACTCGACCTCTACAACGGCAATTTCCTTTCAATGCGCGCCAACAAAAAAAGGGGCGCCTCAGCGCCCCTTCCCAAAACCCGTTCAAAGCGGAGTTTACCCTCGCGCTTCGCGGATCAACTTCAGGATATCCTGCGCTGCCTCGGGAATATTGGTGCCCGGACCAAAGATCGCCTTCACACCAGCTTTCTGCAGGAACTCATAATCCTGCTGCGGAATGACGCCGCCGCAAATGACGATAATGTCTTCGGCATCCTTGGTCTTCAGGGCCTCAATTAGCTGCGGCGCCAGAGTCTTGTGACCGGCCGCCTGAGAGGAAATCCCCACCACATGCACATCATTGTCGACTGCATCCTGTGCGGCTTCGTCCGGCGTCTGGAACAGAGGACCCACGTCGACGTCAAAGCCAATGTCGGCAAAGGCTGTCGCGATCACTTTGGCGCCACGGTCATGCCCGTCCTGTCCCATCTTCACCACGAGCAAACGCGGACGGCGCCCCTCTTCTTCCGCGAATTCTTCGATGGACTTCTGGATGGCTGCAAAGCCTTCGTCGCCTTCATAAGCTGCGCCATACACACCTGCCAAAGTTTTCACTTCCGCGCGGTGGCGTCCGAACTCTTTCTCCATCGCCATGCTGATCTCTCCCACGGACGCACGTGCCCGCGCTGCCTCCACTGCCGCGGCCAACAAGTTGCCGCCCTCTTTTGCCACTTTGGTCAGGTTGTCCAGTGCCGCTTCACAAGCCTCGCTGTCGCGCTCGGCGCGGATGGTCTCAAGCCGCGCAATTTGACTTTCCCGAACCGCGACGTTGTCCACGTCGAGGATGTCGATCGGGTCTTCCTGCTCCTTGCGGTACTTGTTCACGCCCACGATGACCTCGTCACCCTTGTCGATCATTGCTTGGCGGGTCGCAGCGCTTTCCTCGATCCGGAGCTTCGGCATGCCGGACGCCACCGCCTTGGTCATGCCGCCCATTTCCTCGACCTCTTCCATAAGCGCCCAGGCTTTCTGGATCAGGTCATCTGTCAGCGCCTCAACGTAATAAGAACCCGCCAGCGGATCGACCACGTTCGTCACGCCAGTCTCTTCCTGCAACACCAGCTGTGTGTTGCGTGCGATGCGTGCCGAAAAGTCCGTCGGCAGCGCAATGGCCTCATCCAGCGCGTTTGTGTGCAAGGACTGCGTGCCACCCAAAACAGCCGACAGCGCCTCGTAAGCAGTGCGGATCACGTTGTTATACGGGTCTTGTTCCTGAAGGCTTACGCCCGACGTCTGACAGTGGGTGCGCAGCATTTTCGAGCGTTCATTCTTCGCGCCAAACTCGGTCATCACCTTGTGCCAGAGGAAACGCGCCGCCCGCAGCTTCGCCGCTTCCATGAAAAAGTTCATGCCAATTGCAAAGAAGAAACTCAGACGCCCCGCAAACTTGTCTACATCCATACCCGCGTTCATCGCGGCGCGTACATATTCACGCCCGTCCGCCAGCGTATAGGCCAGCTCCTGCACAAGGTTCGCGCCGGCTTCCTGCATGTGATAGCCGGAGATCGAGATCGAATTGAATTTCGGCATCTCGTTGGACGTGTATTCGATGATATCGGAAATAATCCGCATGCTCGGCTCTGGCGGATAGATATATGTGTTTCGCACCATGAACTCTTTCAGAATGTCGTTCTGAATGGTCCCGGCCAAAAGCGCCTTGTCATGCCCCTGCTCTTCGCCAGCGACAATAAAGTTTGCCAGGATCGGAACAACGGCACCGTTCATGGTCATCGATACCGACACCTTGTCTAACGGTATGCCGTCAAACAGGATTTTCATGTCCTCGACAGAGTCGATCGCTACCCCTGCCTTGCCAACGTCACCAACCACCCGCTCGTGATCGCTGTCATAGCCACGGTGCGTGGCGAGATCGAAGGCCACCGAAACACCCTGCTGACCGGCTGCGAGGTTGCGGCGGTAAAAGGCATTGGATTCCTCCGCTGTCGAGAACCCGGCGTATTGGCGGATGGTCCACGGACGCCCCGCATACATCGTTGCTTTTGGTCCGCGCGTAAACGGGCCGAAACCGGGCAGCGATCCCATGTGGTCCAGCCCTTGTGTGTCCGCCTCGGTATAAAGCGGTTTGACGTCAATGCCTTCCAACGTCTTCCACGTAAGGTCTTCCAACGGCCGACCGCGCAGTTCCTTCTCGGCCAACTCTTCCCACTTCTTGGTATCGCTCATCGCAATGTCCCTCTTTCTTGTCCCTCGGTCAGGTCCCGACCAACGGTTTCCTCAACCGCAACGGATCCTTCTCCTCAATCAAATATGCGAGCCCTTCCGCGCCCGACCGCAACCAAGCCAGGTCCGACGCATAGATTGCCCGCAAAGTCTCAACCTGCACCGAATTGAACGGCTGCCACCGTCCATTGCCCTCCGGCAGGCTTTCCTCATCCTCGAACCGGTCCAGCAACGCCTCGCGCAACGCATCCAGATGCGGCACTTGCGGCGTTATGCCGACACGCAAAGGCGTAGGAGCGTCAAACCGGCCCTGAACGGCGAATTCGACAACATCATCCGGTTTCTCGCCAATGCGCTCGAATGGCGCCACAAGTATGTCCGCCTCCGGAGCCGCAGCGGCAATGTCGGTGATCACCCGACGCCAACTGCGCGGCTGCGTCACCAAGCGGTCCAGTTCGGATTGCAGCGGCAACGGAAACCCGTTCTGTACCGCATGGGCCAACGCTGCAGCCCAGTAATCTTCCAGCGCCCGAATATTGATGATCACACGTTTCACCCGACCATCAAACGCATGCGCCATCCGCGCCAACCGCTCGCCGGCTGCAGGATAAAGCCGCTCGGTGGCCACGTTGTCACAGACGCCGCCGAGCATCCCCGGATCACAGACAAGCAATTCCTTTGCACGCGCCCGTTCAAGACTGGCGCAACGCAGCCGCACACGTCCCGCGCCCCGCATCCGACGCCGCTCGACGCCGTAAAGGCCCGAACGCAGGGTCAGCCCGTCAAAAAGCCCTTTTCGCGTGTCCGTCATTGTCCACAACGCAAGGCCACGGTTGCGCAACGCGCGTCGATTCCGATCCAGATAATACGTCAACGAGGTCACGCCGGTCATATGCGCGCCCACATGCAAAATAACGTCCATGTTGCCATGCACCCCTTCAGAGGCCGCCAACGCGGGCGTTACCGGCCGGATATCACTTACGTGCATCATGCCGCCGCACCTGTGCATTTCGGGTTAATCACATGAATTTTGCTGACCTGCTCGCCAAAGGTGGTCGTATTGCCAGTAAAAGCGCTTATATTGCCTCTAACAGGAGACATCATGAAACACCGCTTAGCCTTTGTTATGACGAGCTTTCTGGCCTTTCTGACCGCACCGGTTCTGGCCGCTGAGGAAACGCCTACGGAAACGCTAATACGCCCGGCTTCAGAGGTTGTTCTCGACGATTTCCTTTGGCTCAACAGACCCCTCGTTGTTTTTGCCGATACAGACCGCGATCCACGCTTCGTCGAGCAAATGGCGCTGATCGAAGCGAGGGCGGCGGACCTTGCCGAACGCGATGTTGTCGTGATTGTGGATACCGACACCGACACGCCCTCCGCTGTCCGCGAACGGCTCCGTCCTCGCGGCTTCATGCTCGTGTTAATCGGGAAAGACGGTATCCCGTACCTGCGCAAACCGTTTCCGTGGGACGTTCGGGAGATCTCTGCATCCATCGACAAAATGCCGATGCGCCAGCAGGAAATCCGCGACCGCCGCAACTGAGGCGTGATATGAGCACACGATCGCCTCACGGCATCGGCGCCCCACGGGCCGCAACCAGAACATCGTACCAGTCCTGCCGGCTGAGCGAGACGTCAAAAGCCTTTGCCGACTCCCTTATTCTGCCCACGTTTTGGGTCCCGATCAGCGCAAAAACATTCGCCGGGTGTGCCAACACCCAAGCCAAAGCCACGTGATCCACGCCGACGCCTTCACGTGTTGCAATGCCATCCAGCACAGCCAGAACCCGCGCTTCCTGTGTGCCAGCGTCGGGGTGATGCGCACCGGTCAGCCGTCCACCGCCAAGCGGTGACCACGCCATGGTGGCCATGTCAAATTCCTGCGCCACATCGAGCGTGCCGTCTTCCAGAGGCGCGATAGCCAATGGCGAAAACTCCGGCTGCGTGGCCACCAGTGGGAAATCCAGTTTACTCTGCAGCGCCCGTACCTGGGTATGAGTAAAATTGCTGACCCCCGCTGCGCGGACTTTGCCGTCAGCGCGCAATTTCGTCAAAGCTGCCGCAACCTCTTCAAAGGATGCAAGGAGGTCCGGTCTATGGATCAGGAAAACGTCGATCGCATCGGTTCTGAGCCGCGCGAGCGACGCCTCGCAACTCTCAATCAGATTTGACGCGCGGCTGTCGTAGGGCACCGGAGGATGAATGCCCGCCTTGGTGACCAGAACCGTGCGGTCGCGCAGGCCACTTTGCGCTGCATAGACGTCACCCAGCACAGCCTCGGCCGCACCAAATCCCTGATCTCCGAAGCCATAAATGGCTGCTGTATCAAGCAAATTTGCTCCGATCTCCAGCGCCGCCTCAATTTTCCTTGTCGCCTCGGAGACCGTCGAGCCCGCAAAACGCCAGCACCCGTAGGCCAGCCTTCCGGCCTCAAATCCACCAATCCGGCCGGTGCGCTCAATGGACAAAACGCCCTCTGTCTGGCTCTGGTCTTTCACAGCGCTTCCGCCCCCTTCAAATGTATCAAGAGAAACCCGCCTCCGAAAAATATCACCACATATGCCAGCGCGACGGCCCCGAGCGGCCCGATAAGCCCCCAATAGCCAAGCAGCCCCGACAAAAACGCGACAGCCAGTACGGTTCCGAACCGGCCCCAGAACCACCCTTCGTCCCGCAAATCGCCGCTCAGAACTTCAAACAGCCAGCCGTGCACCGCCACCAGAAGCGCCACCTGAACCAGAAGCCAGAACGCAGCCAGCGACCAGACAATCACCACGAGGTTCGTGCCACCCCCGCCGAAAATCAGGGGAGCGCCGATGAAACCAAGCACAACAGTCACAGCAAAGCCGCCCAGAAACGCGCCCAAATGCGCGAGCCATTTCCAGACGGCTTCATGCATTATTCGAACTCCATGATCACATCATCAACCGCAAGACTGTCGCCCGCCGCGGCGTTGATCTTGGTGACGACAGTGGTCTTCTCAGCCCGCAGGATGTTTTCCATCTTCATGGCTTCCACCGTGCAAAGCGCCTGACCTTCCTGAACTGTGTCACCGACCTCGACGTCGACCTTCACGATCAGACCCGGCATCGGGCAGAGCAGCATCTTGGAAGTGTCTGGCGCGACTTTTTCCGGCATTAGCTTGGCCAACTCCGCCTGACGAGGGCTTCGCACATGAACGTCCAGCTCTGCGCCCCGGCTCCGAATGCAGAAGCCACCGGAAATTTTGCCCACTTTGAGAACCAACGTCTCGCCACCTACTTTTAGGGTCGCCAGCTGGTCACCAGGTGTCCAGTCGGAAGACACGCGCAGCTTTTCGCCATCGGCAAACTTGATGGTTGAACCTTTCTTGTCGGCTTTCACTTTCACAGGGAATTCCTGATCCTGCAGCGTAACCACCCATTTTGTTCCGACGCGGCGCTCATGGTTGTCCATACGACCCGACACACGCGTGCGGCGGATTTCGGCAACGCGGTACATCGCTGCGGCAGCCGCTGCAATTTTGCGGAGTGCCTCGTCCGGCAGGCTCACGCCTTCAAAGCCCTCGGGATATTCTTCCTCGATGAATGCCGTCGTCATGTCGCCCGAGATGAATTTCGGGTGATCCATAACCGCAGCAACAAACGGCAGGTTGTGTCCGATGCCTTCAAGCTCGAAACCGTCCAGAGCAGTACGCATCGCCTCGATCGCCTCATCGCGGGTTGGAGCCCAGGTACAGAGCTTCGCGATCATCGGGTCGTAGTACATGCTGATCTCGCCGCCCTCATAGACACCGGTATCGTTTCGCACTGCGAAGGCCTTGCCTTCGATCGCATCGTCCGCCCACTTTCCATTGTCTTGCATGGGACCTGCGGCAATCTCCGCTGGCGGCCGATAACGGGTCAAACGGCCAATTGACGGCAGGAAGTTCCGATAAGGATCTTCAGCGTAGACGCGGTTCTCGATAGCCCAGCCGTTGATACCAACATCATCTTGCGTGATCGTCAGCGGTTCGCCGTTGGCAACGCGGATCATCTGCTCCACAAGGTCGACACCTGTGATCAGCTCTGTCACCGGGTGCTCCACCTGCAAGCGGGTGTTCATCTCCAGAAAGTAGAAGTTCTTGTCGCCATCTACGATAAATTCCACAGTACCTGCAGAGGCATAACCCACAGCTTTGGCCAGTGCCACAGACTGTTCGCCCATGGCTTTGCGGGTGGCTTCGTCAAGGAAAGGTGACGGAGCTTCCTCTACAACCTTCTGGTTGCGGCGCTGAATGGAGCATTCCCGCTCGTTCAGATAGATGCCGTTGCCATGCGCGTCACAAAGTACCTGAATTTCGATGTGGCGTGGCTGGGTGACGAACTTCTCGATAAAGATCCGGTCATCGCCAAAACTGTTGGCCGCTTCGTTCTTGGAGGACTGAAACCCTTCCCGCGCTTCCTGATCGTTCCACGCAATCCGCATGCCCTTGCCGCCACCACCGGCAGAGGCCTTGATCATCACAGGATAACCAATCTCGTTTGAGATCTTCACGGCCTCGTCCGCATCTTCGATCAAACCCATGTAGCCGGGAACCGTAGACACTTGCGCATCCTGAGCGATCTTCTTGGACGTGATCTTGTCACCCATGGCCTCGATGGCGCCCTTGGGCGGGCCCACAAACGCCACACCAGCTTCTTCCAATGCCTCGGCAAACTTGGCGTTTTCCGAAAGGAATCCATACCCTGGATGCACAGCCTGAGCGCCGGACTGCTTGATCGCATCCATGACCTTGTCGATGACAATATAAGACTGGTTCGCGGGCGGCGGGCCAATGTGAATGGCTTCGTCCGCCATTTGCACATGCAGAGCCTGCTTGTCGGCGTCGGAATAAATCGCCACCGTCTTGATGCCCATCTTGCGGGCGGTCTTGATCACGCGACAGGCGATCTCGCCCCGGTTTGCAATCAGGATCTTGTCGAACATCTTATCGTCCTTCTTGGTCTTGGCCTGCGGTGCGACCCGCAGACATTGGCAACAAAAAAGCCACCGCCGCGCTGTCGCGCGTCGATGGCTTGTGTGTGTCGGAAGACTGCCGCGCAGTCAGGGTGTCTTGGGGCGTCAGCCCGTGGTCAGCATTTGCCTGGATTGAGCTGGCAATAGGCAACGTTCGCGCCACCTGCGACGAGCGCACCGGTGACCAGGTTCCCGTCGACAACAGCCGCGGCAAGCGCCCCCGCGCCAGCGCCGATTGCGGCCTGCTCGCCGATGGTCTCGCCACACGCGGCGAGCCCGAGCGCTGCCGCAAAGGCAAGTGCGAGTTTCTTTGTATGCATGAACCTGTTCCTTCTGCCTTGCCGGCGTCTCCGGCCGGCTTTTCTGTATCAAAGCAACAGTGCGCCACCCCGGCGCTGATAACTGCAACACACCCGCTATCGTCGCGGATCAAAAAATCGGGTGATCCTGCAGGGACACCACAGAACCACCCGAAAGGGGAAGGGTAACGGAATACACTGTTACAGGAGCCGGCCGCTCCCGACCGAGCCTCCATGTGATGGACCATGGCACAGGCAGCGCCGGGCACAATTAACAGATTTGTAACACCTGTCGGATGAGCACGTTTTCGCCCGTTCGCGTTATGCGTCGGCGAATTCATGCCCATTCCTCTCCGCCACCGTTAAAGGCATCAGGAAAGGACGCTTGCGCAACATCTACATCGATCCGCAACAGGGCGTCGTAACTCGCTGGATCAAATGGATCTTCTGCCGGAACAACTTCGCGGCCAAAGAGCCAGCTCAACCGGCCTGCATCCAGGTTTCCGCGTTCGAAAGGTTCCTCACCAAACTGCTCCCACAGCGCCTGCATGAACCCCGCATCGGCACGACGATCGGCAGGCTTGCGGTCGCGGAACCGCTCGCGCCGAGTGATGGGCGTGACACCTTTGGGGTTGGCGCGACGGATAACAAACTGGAAATCGGTACCGGGAAGACGCCCGGGGAAGCCGCGATGTTTGATCATGCCGCGCCTCCTTTCTGCAAAGAGGCGCTCGATCGCGCGGTTATGGGGTGGACAGGCCCACCGGCCTGTCCAAATCTTGCGTAACCGGAGTTACTTGTATTTTCCGGTGTATGCCGGTTCGGTCGAAATCGGCTCGGGGTCGACGACCACGTACTCTTCAACCGGTGCGGTGTCGGCGCAGGCTGCGACAACGGCAACCAGCCCAACGGCCAGGAATGCTTTGATGCTCTTGGACATCTCTGTCTCCACGTATTGTTTTCATGTTTAGCAGGGCCTTGTGACCCTGCCTGCCTCAAAGCCGTGCGGACACGGCATGGGCGCACAATAGCGGATTCATCAGCAAAAAGATACAGATAGCGGGTACAGCTAATGCGCTGTGGCGGCAAAGTCGCAACTTCCCGCCTATGGCTCTGCTTGGTCGCTAGATGTTGTGGTGTCATCAGAAACCCTCCCAGATACAGGCTCCGTTTTCGATGCTGAATGCCTCGAAATACTGGGTAGCTAGGGTGGTTGTGACACCAAATTCGGTTTCGCGATCCGCCATCGAGATGATGACCTGATCGACCTCTTTCTGCTCAACAGCAAGATAGGGCACCGCAACGCCGATACAGAGATGGAAGAAGTCTTCCTCTATTTCGTGAAACTCCAAACCATGCCGGATCAAAGGCATCACATACCGGAACCGGGCGACCTGAGAGTTGTCCTGGCGGGTCTCGTAAATGATTTCCTGCAATCGGATTTCATTACCGGAAGGCACGGCCGGTGTCTCCTCCAAGGCCCCGGCCGTGGTCGCGCCCCAAAGGGTCCCTCCAAACGCGACGAATACTGTTGCGAGAGCGTGTCTCATGCGGCGGCCCTCCCGCGGTTGGCATGACGCAGCCAGCGCGCTCGACGTGTCGGGTCGTCCAGAACGCCCTGTATGGCAGCTTGCACGTGCGCCTTTGCCACTGGCCCGTCGACCTGCCCGCCTGCAGTCACATGCAGAACACCACCCTGACGGCACACAGTCACCACCGGCGCAAATCCGCGAAGGGTCTGCAACGCCCGCCACATGTCCTGCCGCACCTGCTGTGCCACAGCCAACCGCCCGCCATCGGGCAACTCTGTGGACGCGGACACATCAAACCGCGCACGAGCCAATCGACTCAGCGTCAGCGTGTCCCCATCGCGCGCGATATGCCAGCGAGACTTGGTCACGCCGGCGCGTCCTCGTCTTTCGTTTCAAACTCAGCGGGGCTGATGATCTCGATCAGTTCCAGATCATCGGAATGGCGCACCTCGCGGTGTTTGATCCCCGGCGGCTGCAACACGCACGATCCCTCTCGAAGAACGTGCTCGCCCTGCCCCTCATACTCAAACACCACCCAGCCTTTGGTCACATAGACCATCTGGAAATCCAGTTCGTGGCTGTGCCACGCCGCCGGACTCTCCATTCCCGGCACAGCCCGAATGACATGCGCCCCGAACTTGCCTTTGGTGGCGTCCTGAATACCGAGATCGCGATACTCAAAAAACGCCCGCAACCCTTTGCCAACGAATTTGGAATCGTCGGCATGGGACACGGTGAAAGCCTGGTTTTTCCAAAGCTGCGTCATTTGTTGTCTTTCTCGTCAATCCGGCAGACAGGGCCCGCAGCTGGCGCGACGGGCAATCAGATTACAACGGAATGTTGTCGTGCTTCTTCCACGGGTTCTCGAGCTTCTTGTTGCGAAGGCTCGCAAACGCGCGGCTGACGCGCATCCGCGTGCTCTGTGGCATGATCACCTCGTCGATAAAGCCCCGCTCAGCCGCCACGAATGGCGTTGCAAAGCGGTCTTCATAGTCCTGAGTATGGGCCGCGATCTTCTCTGGATCGCCAAGATCCGCGCGGTGGATAATCTCCGTTGCGCCCTTCGCACCCATCACCGCGATCTCAGCGGTCGGCCAGGCATAGTTGAAATCGCCGCGCAGGTGCTTGGACGCCATCACGTCATAGGCACCACCGTAAGCTTTCCGCGTAATCACCGTCACCTTCGGCACCGTTGCCTCACCATAAGCAAACAACAGCTTCGCACCGTGCTTGATCACGCCGCCGTATTCCTGCGACGTCCCTGGCAGGAAGCCCGGCACATCCACCAGCGTCAGGATCGGGATCTCAAAGCAGTCACAGAAGCGCACGAACCGCGCCGCCTTGCGTGAACTGTCGATGTCCAGACAGCCTGCCAATACCATCGGCTGGTTGGCAACGACTCCGACGGTCTGCCCTTCCAGACGGATAAAGCCGGTCAGAATGTTCTTGGCGTAATCTTCCTGAATTTCATAGAAATCTCCCTCATCCGCGACCTTGTGAATGAGTTCCTTCATGTCGTACGGCGTGTTCGGGTTTTCCGGCACAAGCGTATCGAGGCTCTTCTCGACCCGACCCGGTTCGTCAAAGAATGGACGTACGGGCGGTTTCTCACGGTTGTTGAGAGGCAAGAAATCAACAAGACGGCGAACTTCGGCCATCGCTTCCACGTCATTTTCAAACGCGCCATCCGCCACAGAAGATTTCTTGGTGTGCGTCGAGGCACCACCCAATTCTTCGGCAGTCACGACTTCATTGGTGACGGTTTTCACGACATCTGGGCCGGTCACGAACATATAGGATGTGTCTTTGACCATAAAGATAAAGTCGGTCATGGCCGGCGAATACACCGCACCACCCGCACACGGACCCATGATCACCGAAATCTGGGGCACAACACCGGAAGCCATGATATTGCGCTGGAACACCTCAGCATATCCTGCAAGTGAGTCGACACCTTCCTGAATGCGCGCACCACCCGAGTCGTTCAGGCCGATAATCGGCGCACCGTTTTGAACTGCCATATCCTGAATTTTACAAATCTTCTGCGCATGAGTTTCCGAAAGGGAACCGCCAAAAACCGTGAAATCCTGCGAGAACACATAGACCATTCGCCCATTGATCGTGCCCCAGCCAGTGATCACACCATCGCCCGCAGGCTTTTGATTTTCCATGCCAAATTCGGTGCAACGGTGCGTCTTGAACATGTCGAACTCTTCAAAACTGCCTTCATCGAGCAGGAGTTCGATGCGCTCACGCGCCGTCAGCTTGCCTTTGGCGTGTTGGCTGTCAATGCGACGCTGACCGCCCCCCAATCGGGCGATTTCACGGCGTTCTTCGAGTTGTTGGAGGATATCTTTCATAGCAGGACCCCTGTAATTTGAGGCAGACCATAGTCGCCCATGCTGCAGTGCAAAAGGATTTTCCCGCAAATTTGCAAAACCAACAGCACTCACGATGAGTAAATTGCAAATTAGCAAATATTTTACAGTTTAACGACCCCATGGACATTTCTTGCGCGCGCGCCTACCTCTAACGATATGAACGATCATTCACCTGCCAAATTTCTGGACCGGTCGTCCCCGCCCAACATCGCCACGCTGATCCTGCTGGCGGGTGTTTCGGCGCTTTGCATGAACATCTTCCTGCCAAGCCTTCCGTCGATGACCGCGTATTTCAACACGGACTACGGCATCATGCAGCTGTCGATTGCGGTCTATCTTGGTGTGAACGCAGTCCTTCAGATTGTGGTCGGCCCAATATCGGACAAACTCGGACGCCGCCCGGTCATTCTCTGGGGGCTGGTGATTTTCCTTTTGGCAACGCTCGGCTGCATCTATGCGCCCACTGCCGCCATCTTCCTCACATTCCGAATGCTGCAAGCCGCCGTTGTGGTGGCGATGGTTCTGTCGCGCGCCGTAGTCCGCGATATGGTACCGGCCGACCAGGCCGCCAGCATGATTGGCTATGTCACCATGGGCATGACCGTCGTGCCAATGCTCGGCCCGGCCCTAGGCGGCGTCCTTGACCAGTACTTCGGCTGGCAGGCCTCCTTCTGGATGTTGTTCCTCGTCGGCCTTGCCATCTTCTGGCTTACATGGCGCGACCTTGGTGAAACCAAATCCAGCTCCGGTCTTACGCTCGCTCAACAATTCCGCGAATATCCCGAACTCCTGCTCAGCCCGCGCTTCTGGGGATACAGCCTCGCCAACGGGTTCACTTCGGGGGCGTTCTTCGCCTATCTCGGCGGCGCCCCATTTGTGGCCACGGAACTCTTCGGAATGACCAGCGCGCAAATGGGCATCTTCTTCGGTGCACCTGCTGTGGGATACTTTGTCGGGAACTTCCTCTCCGGGCGATACTCAGCGCGCTTCGGCATCAACCGCATGGTGCTCGCGGGCTGCGCCATCTGCGGCATCGGTGTCACCATTTCGCTAAGCATCTTCCTGTCCGGGCATGGGTCAGCCGAAGTTTTCTTCGGTTATATGACCCTCGTAGGGATCGGCAACGGCCTCGCCATTCCCAATGCCACCGCCGGCGCCCTGTCTGTCCGACCTCACCTCGCTGGCACTGCTTCTGGCCTCACAGGCGCGATCATGATCGGCGGCGGCGCTGCGCTGTCAGCACTGGCTGGTGCCCTGCTCAGCGTCGAGACCGGCGCATTGCCGCTTCTGGTTCTGATGGTGGCGACAAGCATCGCCGGGCTGACCTCCATCTTGCTCGTGATCTGGCGAGAAAAAAGTCTCGGCCTCTGAAAAGGAAGTCCCGACGGGCAAACCGAAATTTACACAGCCGCGATACCGACTCGATGCAGACGCGATGCCGACAGCAGTTCGCCAGCGTAACCAAAGGCATAAACGACCATTCGCCGCAGGCTTAAGGAACGTCTGGCGCAAGAGACTTTGCAAAGTTATCTTTGCAGATATGCAATCGGGAGACTCACATGCCCACGCAAAAGCTCTACGCAGGCGCAAAACTCCGTGAAATCCGCACACGGCTTGATCTCACACAAAAGGACTTTGCCCAGAAACTCGGGGTTTCGCTGCCCTATTTGAACCAGATGGAAAACAACAACCGTCCGGTTTCAACAACGGTCGTGCTCTCGCTCGCTCAGGAATTCGGGCTAGACGTCACCGAGCTTTCCGCCGGCGACAGCGAACGCCTTGTAAGCGACATGCGCGAAGCCCTTGCGGACCCCGTTCTGACTGACGTTTCCGTGCCGCTTGCCGACTTGCGACTGACGGCATCCAACGCGCCTGCACTGGCCCGCGCCTTCCTAGAGCTACACCGTGCCTATCGCCAGACGCACGAACGTCTCGCCTCTCTGGACGAGGCATTGGGGCGCACCGACGGACAGGCGCAGGCCAGCCCATGGGACGAGGTGCGAGACTTTTTCCACTATTGCGACAACTACATAGACGCCGTTGACCGAGCTGCCGAGCACTTCGCCAGTTCTGCCGCTGAAAAAGGTGGCATTCGCGCCGCCGCCATTGTCGCGCTACAGACTCGCGGTATCACCGTCGCTTTCACGGACATCGACTCGCTGCGCGATTTTGACGCCAAAGGACAGACCCTTCAGATTTCCCGTTACGCCCAACCGGAAACGCAAACCTTCCAGTTGCTGCTTCAAGTGGCTCTCCTGCAAAGCGACAAACTGCTCGAAGCCACTCTGGACTTTGCCCGCTTCCAGACCGATGCCGCCCGCTCCATCGCAAAAATTGGCCTTGCCAACTATTTCGCGGGCGCAGCCCTCATGCCTTACGGCGAGTTCCTCTCGACGGCACATGACACACGCCATGACCTGGAACTCCTTGCAAACCGCTTCGGCGCCTCGATCGAACAGGTGGCGCACAGGCTTTCCACCCTGCAACGCCCTGGAAACAAAGGTATTCCCTTCTTTTTTGTGCGAGTCGATCAGGCCGGCACCATCACCAAACGCCACTCAGCAACCCGCCTGCAATTCGCCCGCTTCGGGGGGGCCTGTCCGCTCTGGAACGTGCACCGCGCCTTTGAAACGCCAGGCCATTTCCTGCGCCAACTCGCCGAAACGCCCGACGGAGTGCGCTACATTTCTCTTGCCCGTGACGTCTCCAAGTCCGGAGGACACTTCGGCGCGCCCGTCCGTCGCTACGCCATCGCCTTGGGCTGCGAAATTCGCCACGCCGACGCGCTGGTCTACGCCGATCATATGGAACTGGATAATCCACAAGCCTTTGAGCCAATCGGCATATCCTGCCGCATCTGCGAACGCACCGACTGCCACCAGCGCTCTGTACCGCCACTGGAACGCCGCCTGACGATCAACGAAAACGCCCGCGGCGTGCTGCCATACGAGGTCGGCTGATGCGCCTCGCATTCCGGCTCCTGTCGCTCTGCATCATGCTGGCCTTCGCGGCCGTGACGCTCGCAGGCCCCGCCGAGCGCATGATCATCTACCCTTTTGACGCCACGCATGTGAGCCCCGCCGAGGCAGGTTTGCCGCAAGTCACTGAAGACATCGTCGAGGTTGGAGAAAACAGCACTATTGTCTGGACTGCACCGCCTGCCAAAGGCAAGCCCGTGATCTTTTACCTGCATGGAAACGCCGGCAATCTTGCCAACCGCGCGGGCCGATTTCGCCGCTTCATGGACCGCGGCTATGGGCTGATCGCTTTGGCCTATCCCGGCAGCAGCGGCAGCACGGGGACGCCGTCAGAAGACACCTTGAAGGCGGCTGCCGCCCACCTCTGGTTGGAAAAAACCACTCTTTTTCCATCGTCATCTCCGACCATCCTCTATGGAGAAAGCCTTGGTACTGCAGTTGCCATTCACCTCAACGCCTCCGTGGCCTCCGACACGGTCAAAGGCGCAGGCCCCGCCGCGGCCCTCATTCTCGAAGCCCCTTTCGCGTCCATCCCGGCCATGGCGGACTACCACTACCCCGGCACGGGAGAACTTGCGAAAAACCTGCAAAATCAATGGGACAGCCTGACCGCAGCGCAATCCATCTCTGTTCCGCTGTTCATCTTCCATGGCACCAACGATACGCTGATCCCCATAGAAATGGGGCGGCAGATCTACGCTGCCGCCCCATCAAAATCCAAAGAGTTTCTTGCCGTAAAAGGCGCAGGCCACAATGATCTTTGGCGTTCCGATGTGCTGCCGGAACTCTACAGGTTTATTGATCAGTTCGCTCTGAGATAGGCGTAGATTTCATCCTTCAGCGCCCCACGCCGCTTGCGAAGATCAATCTCGGCCAACTCTTCTCGTGGCATTACGTTGGTCTCTGCCGCATGCACCTTTCGGTTCAGGTCGTGATAGTCATTTGCAAGCTTTGCAAAATGCTTGTCCGTCACCTTCAAAGAACTCATTTTTTCTACAAACTCCGGGAATTCCTCTGCCAGTTCGTGCGGAGTGTTCGCCATATCATTCGGCTCCTTTTGCAATGTTCACCACAAGTGTAGCAACACCGCCGAACCAGAACCTTGACCCCGATCAAGAAGGCGTCAAAACCATCTCGTGACAGGGCGCCCCGCGGTGATGTAGCCTCGCCGGCAAAAGACTTTTCAAACACTATTCAGCACCAACTTTTTGAGGGACGATATGCACATTCTTAAACCGGCGACCATGCTCACCGCCGCGCTTTTTCTAACAGCTTGCCTACGTGACGGTGATGTGGTGGCGGTGAATCTCGACTACGCCAAGACAAATTACGGCTACATCAACTCCGGCGACTTCAAGGCAGGAAGCTTTTTCCTTTGGGACAAGGGCGAAAAGCGCATGGTTCATCTCTCCGACATCCCTGGTTTTGACGCTCCGCCCAACCCGCGGGACAAAACGCGACAGGTAGCAGATTACACAAGTGGGGCCGACTTCGGCGCAGGTGTCCAGAAAGCGGGTCTGAAGGCCAAGGCAGACGCGATGATCGCCAGCCGCTCAGCCTTTGAAATTTCCTATCCGAACTCGGTCGTTTACGACAACACGATCACGCGCATCACTGGATATTTGGGGGACGACATCCGCGAGGGCGGCGGACTTTTGGATGAATGGGGTTTCCGCAACGCGGTGAACGACCCCGAGCAATATTACGTGCTTGTGCGCAAGGTGACCTACGGTGACGGCATCAAGCTTCTTGTCGATGGAGAGGCCGAAGTTGGTGGCGGGTTCTCGGTGATTATCAAAGGTGCGGATGTAAACGTGCGCCTTCAGGGCAAAGGCCTAAACGCGATCCAAGGCACCGACACAGAAGTCGCCTTTGATGTGTATGTCCTGAAACCGGTCTGGAGCGACACCAGCGGCGGGCAGAACCCGAGTTTTGCCGTGGACCACTTTGTCGAGGTCAAGGACCTCCCCGACCTATTCCGATCCACGTCCCGCCGCGATGGTTAACGCTGCTGGGTTTCCCACTGAGGATGGAACCAAGGTTCCGCGTTTGACGACGGAAGCCTCCGGCCCAAAATGTGGTCGGAAGCTTTCTCTCCGGTCATAATCGAAGGCCCGTTCAAGTTTCCGTTTGTGATCCGCGGGAAAATCGAACTGTCCGCGACCCGAAGACCCTCGACGCCAATCACACGACACTCCGGATCGACAACTGCTGTCGGATCATCGACTGCACCCATTTTGCAGGTCCCGCAAGGGTGATAGGCGCTTTCGGCGTGCTGTCGAATGAAACCATCGAGCTCATCGTCGCTCTGCAGCGCATCACCCGGCTGTATTTCGTGCTTGAGATACGGCTTCATCGCGTCCTGTGCGAAAATCTCCCGCGTCAACCTCAGGCACGCTCGGAAATCAATCCAGTCCTGTTCGGTCGACATGTAGTTGAAAAAGATGTGCGGCGCCTCTTTCGGGTCGCTTGAATTCAGCGTCACCGCGCCTCGCGAAGGCGAGCGCATTGGCCCCACATGCGCCTGAAAGCCGTGCCCTTCAGCAGGCGCCTGCCCGTCGTACCGCACCGCAATCGGCAGGAAGTGGTATTGGATGTCCGGGTATTTGATCCCGGCGCGTGATCGAATGAAACCAGCACTCTCAAACTGGTTGGACGCGCCGAGACCCTTCTTGGCAAAGAGCCACTTTGCCCCGACCATCGCTTTGCCCAACAGGTTGAAATATTTATACAATGTGATGGGCTGCGTGCAGGCCATCTGCATGTATACTTCAAGGTGATCCTGCAGGTTTTGACCGACGCCCGCCCGATCCGCAACAACGTCAATGCCGTGCTCAGCAAGGTGCTCAGCCGGCCCGATGCCCGAAAGCATCAAGAGCTTGGGTGAGTTGATCGAGCTTGCAGCAAGAATGACCTCGGCGTTGGCGCGCACAACTTGCACCTGTCCACCGCGCTCAATTTCGACACCGACCGCTCTGCCATTTTCCATGACCACACGCCTTGCAAGGCCACGGACCAAATCACAATTCTCACGTTTCAGGGCAGGCTTGAGATAAGCGTTCGCAGCCGACCAACGCCGCCCCTTGTAAACGGTCATATCCATCGGGCCGAAGCCTTCCTGCTGATGCCCGTTGTAATCCTGTGTCACAGGATAACCGGCCTGACGCCCCGCGTTGACAAAGGCCGCATGCAAAGGATTGTCACGCGGTCCGCGACTGACGTGAAGAGGGCCATCCTTACCGCGCCATTCCGGGTCACCGCCCTGCCCGCTTTCATGCCAGTGCTCCATACGCTTAAAATACGGCAGCACGTCCGCATAATTCCAGCCGGTCGCACCGCTTTCAGCCCAGTGTTCATAATCGCCCGCATGTCCACGCACATAGACCATGCCGTTGATCGAGCTTGAGCCGCCGACCACCTTGCCACGGGGACACACCAACTGGCGCCCGCCCAGACCAGGTTCCGGCGCACTAAGATATCCCCAGTCATAGGTCCGCATGTTCATCGGATAGCTCAGAGCCGCCGGCATCTGGATCAATGGCCCGGCGTCCGTACCGCCATGCTCAATGACAAGAACCGACTTGCCAGCTTCGCTCAACCGGTACGCCATGGCGCAACCTGCGCTGCCTGCTCCAACGATCACATAATCCGCCTGCATCAGACGTACCCTCTAATGTTCTGAAAAACTGGCCTTTGGACAAAAGGGGAAAGGCCGGACCGCATCAAAACGGAGCCTCGACATCGCCCATGCGCACGTAGACACTTTTGACCTGACTGTAGTGGTTGATCGCTTCCTTGGAGTTCTCGCGTCCGACGCCACTGTTTTTCACCCCGCCAAACGGTGCTTCCACGGGCGCGTCGTTGTAGGAGTTGATGAAGCAGCTGCCCGCTTCCAATTTTCCGATCACTCGGTGGCCACGGCTCAAATCAGACGTAAAGACACCCGCCGAAAGACCGAACTCCGTGGCGTTGGCCCGCTCGATGACTTCTTCCTCAGTTTCGAAATCGAGCACCGACATTACCGGCCCGAAAATTTCCTCACGCGCGATGGTCATGCCATCGGTCACGTCCGCAAAAACTGTGGGTTCGAGATAGAAACCCTCGCGATCCAACCGGTTTCCGCCGCAGACCAGTCGCGCGCCTTCTTCGGAGCCCTTGGCCATATACCCAAGAACTATCTCCATTTGTCGTTCACTGACCATCGGTCCAAATGATGTGGCTTCGTCCAACGGATCGCCGATCACGGCGCCCTCAAGCCGCTCTGAAAGTCGCGCAAGGAAGGCCTCCTTGATCCCCTTTTGAACAAAAACCCGTGTTCCGTTGCTGCACACCTGTCCAGAGCTGTAAAAATTTCCCAAAATGGCTCCGCCCACGGCGTTCTCGACATCCGCATCATCAAAGATGATCAATGGTGACTTGCCGCCCAATTCCATCGTCACGTGCTTCATGTGGCTGGCCGCGGCGGAATAGACCTTCTTGCCCGTTGGTACAGACCCGGTCAGAGACACTTTGTCTACGCGCGGATCATTGACCAGCGCAGCTCCAACCTCTCCCATCCCCTGTACAACGTTATAGACACCTGCAGGAAGGCCAGCCTCATGCAGGATTTCGGCCACTTTCAGAGCGCACATCGGTGTGGTTTCCGAGGGTTTGAACACCATTGCGTTTCCGCAAGCCAGTGCGGGGGCCCCTTTCCAGCACGCAATCTGCGTCGGATAATTCCAGGCACCAATACCGACACAAACCCCCAACGGTTCACGCACCGTGTACACCCAGTCTTCGCCCAGCGGTATGTGCTCGCCGGTCAGTGTCGCAGCCAGACCACCAAAATACTCCAGCGCGTCCGCACCGCTGGTGGCATCCACCGCGATGGTTTCCTGATAGGGCTTACCAGTATCATAGGTTTCCAGAACGGAAAGGTCGTGGTTGCGCTCCATGATCATCGCCGCGGCGCGTGTCATAATACGCCCCCGTTCGCGGCCGGACATCGCGGCCCAGATCTTTTGACCAGCCTTCGCACTTTCCAGCGCACGCTCGATAATGTCAGTGGTGGCGGCATAGACAGTACCAATCACTTCGCCGGTCGCCGGATAGACAATTTCAATCGGTGTGCCGGTTTTATCCTCAACGTATTCGCCGCCAATAAAATGGCTCGCAGTCGGTTGCAGCTGCATCGCGCGCTCCTTGCAAATGGCCTTTCTCAGGCACCCCAATTCACCGGAATCTCTCCGGCGATCCAAACCGTAGCATTGGCCAACAAATTTTTAAATGGTCATTTAAAAAATTTATTTGACCCACAATATTGCGCCGAGGGCCCGCTCCCGTCAAAGTAGCGCCATGGGCCGAACACGTATCCGCGATATCCGACATGAAGAGTTGATCCACGCCACCGTGACGGCTGTGCATAAACGCGGCTATGCCGCTGTCACTATGGCAGAAATCGCAGCCGAAGCCGGCGCGTCCGCTGCCTCGATCAACTACTATTTCGGCTCAAAGGAAAAACTGATGGAGGCCACCATGCGGCGCATGTTGACACTCCTGAAAGAAGCGCAGCTTGAGCGCTATGCCAATGCCGAAACGCCGCTAGACCGGCTTATGGCCGTGATCGACGCCAACTTTTCCGATCGGCTCTATACAATCGAGCAGTGTTCCATCTGGATGCAATTCTGGGCCAATGCCCCCTATGTTGACAGCCTGTCACGCCTGCACCGCATCAACCGTGCCCGCGTGACCAGCCACTTCCGTGCCGAACTCCGGAGCCTGCTGCCTGACAGCCGACGCGAAATCGTGCGCGAAGCTCTTCAAAGTTATATGGATGGTGTTTGGTTGGAGGCCGCGCAAGCCAACGAAGCCCTTGATGCTGCCGCAGCCCGCGCCGAGGCTCGCCGCTTTGCCATGCTGATGCTGGACAACGCGGCCTGACGCCTCACGGACGAATGTAAATCGCCTGCGCTCCGTCCCCGCCCACAAGACGCGCCCGGATCTGTTCAGGCGTGACCGTGTCGAGGATCAAACAAGCCGGATCGTCCCACGGATTGGCCCAGGCGATCAACACCGGCCCTTGTTCATTGGCACCGTTGCAGGTGTGTGCCAGCTCCATCACATATTCCGACTGAACCTGGCCATCCGCGTATTCGGTCACGTTAGAGCCATCCACGTGGCTCTGGTATTTCGGATTTGCCGCGAGCATCCATTGCCCTTGCAAAAAACCGCGGGTTTCCGCAAACCAATCCAGATCTGGATCCAGCTCAAAACTGTGGATGGCGATATCGGCCGACACATCCCCCAAGGAAATGATGTCCGCCCGCAGCATCAACGGCGCATTCTGATAGAGCGTACCGATTGCCTCCAACACATACCCGGGTGTCGGAGCCTCCCAGGTCGCATAAAAGGTCGCCCCACCGGCAATAAAGCTGCAATAAGGCTCTTCGGCTTCAAAAATACATTCCTGCAGCAACACGGCGCCTTCGTAAGGGTCCCCGTGCGTGCCCATCTCCTCGCCCGTATCGACCATCATGTTGCCCGCCACCGCTGCCATAGGCACCAGCCCGGCAACTGCCGAAAAAAGTGTTGATCTCTTCATCCTGCTCTCCCTTTACGCGAGAGACTAACGCCTTGGGAACAAAACGCAAAGACAGCCTAGACCTTGGTCTGCCCAACCAGCGGCGTCACCTGTCTGCGCTTTATCACAGCCTCGCGCCACGTCATGAAACTAATGGCGGCGATTATCACACCTGCACCAACAATAACCCAGAAGTCAGGCTCCTCCTGAAACACAACCCAGCCCAACAAAACCGCCCAAACCATCTGCAAAAAACTGACAGGTTGCGTGACGGTCACCGGTGCCGCGGCAAAGGCCAGTGTCATCGTGTAGTGCCCTGCCGTGGCGAAGCATGCAACAGCGAACAAGATTGCCAATTCCGACGCCGTCGGCGTCACCCAAACCGCAGCGGCCAAAGGCGCCAAACCAATTGTCACCGTCACTGACAACATCCCGACGACCACCGTCGCGCTGACCTCTTCACTCAGGATTTTGGCGATCAGATACCCGCCGGCAAACGACAATGCCGTTCCCAGCATCGCGATGTGCCCGGAACTCAGTTCACGAAATCCGGGGCGTAGAATGATCAGCACTCCAATCAAGGCCATCGCCACGGCGAAAATCCTCCGCGCCGCCAGCTTCTCCCCAAGAAAAAGCGCAGCGCCAACAGTCACATACACCGGGGACAGGTAATTCATCGCGGTGACCTCAGCGATGGGAATGCGCGCCATCGCGTAAAACCAGAGCACCACTCCAGCCGTGTGCATCACGCCACGTGACGCAAACAAGCCTACCTGCCGCTTGGTCAGGTTGGCCTGCAAAATCGGCCGGATCATGGGGATGAGAAAAACGATGCCTAGCGCATATCGAAGAAACGCTGTTTCCGCAGCCGGCAACCTCGGACCGACCATTTTGACCAACGCCGTCACAGCGACAAAGCACAGCCCTGTAACGAGCATCCAAAAAACGCCCTTAACCGGATTATGTGCGTGCTGATCTGCCATGGCCGCAATGGATCATGGCAGATCAGGAATGTCGAGATAGCAAACAGGTTAACGACTTTAGGATTTTATGTTTTAGGGCAAAGGAATAAACTCCGCATCGTCACCGGGAGGAAGCTGGAAGCGCCCGTGTTCCCAATCCCCTTCGGCCCAAGCCTGTTTGGCCGCTTCGATCTTCTCTTTGGAAGAACTCACAAAGTTCCACCAAATATGTCGCGGCCCATTCATTGTCTCGCCGCCCAGCGCCATCAATCGCGCGCCGGCAGGACCGGCCGTAACCGTGATCGCATCACCTGGGCGGAACACCATCATGCGACCCGCTTCAAACACTTCGCCAGCTATTTCAACCGAGCCTTCCGAAACATAGAGCCCACGGTCCTCGTGATCGTCAGGCATCGGGAGTTTCGCACCCGCCTGCAAGATCACGTCTGCATAGAATGTTTCGGACATCATCGTAACCGGGGCACGTTCGCCCCAAGCATTCCCGAGGATCAGGCGGAGCTGTTTTCCCTCGCCTTCCAGAAATGGAAGCGCTTCCTTGCCATGATGCTCAAACATTGCGGGATCGTCTTCACGATCTTCCGGCAAAGCAATCCAGGTCTGAATACCGAACAGACTTGACGGCGCTTTACGTGTTTCTTCGCTGGTGCGTTCCGAATGCGTCACACCGTTGCCCGCCACCATCCAGTTTACTTCACCCGGATAGATCATCTGGTGTGTCCCAAGGCTGTCGCGGTGCTCGAACTCGCCCTTGTAGAGATATGTGACAGTGCCAAGGCCAATGTGCGGATGTGGCCGGACGTCTACTCCAGAACCTGTGATGAACTCCGCAGGCCCTGCCTGATCGAAAAAAATGAATGGCCCAACCATCTGTCGTTTCGGAGCAGGGAGGGCGCGGCGTACTTCAAACCCGCCCAGATCCCGCGCGCGGGGCACAATAACGGTTTCGATCGAGTCGAGATTTGTAGTGTCGGGCATTGTTGGGTCAAGCGACGGGTTCCAGCTCATAACGTCCTCCACTGGTTGCTGTGCTTACAATATGCCATACGCACGGACGCACAAAACACCCACCCATCAACAGGGTATGTGCGAATTCGCAGCCCTCTAGAACGAGAAAACGAGGCTCGCTGCAATCACCCACATGGTCGTGCCAACGACGACATCCAGTACGCGCCAAGCTTGGGAACTTGTAAAAATCGGGCGCAAAAGACGGGCCCCAAAACCAAGCGAGAAGAAAAACACAAAGCTCGATAGGACCGCGCCAATACCAAACGCCCAACTTGGATCATATTGCGCCGAAATGCCTCCAAGCAGAACGACTGTGTCCAGATACACGTGTGGATTTGCCCAGGTCAGCGTCAGACAGGTGACCAGCGCGGCCTTTAACGACCCTGCCGTTCCACCCTTGTCATCAAGTTTGTCCCCCCCCTGAAATGCGGCCCGGAAATTCATGGCGCCGTAAACAAAAAGAAAGGCAGCTCCACCCCAACGAACAAGATTGAGCGCCCATGGATTGGCGGAAATCAACCCGCCAAAGCCAGCCACGCCTGCGGTGATCAGGATTGCGTCAGAAATCGCACATGTCAGAACCAGCGGCAGCACGTACTGCCCACGCAAGCCTTGACGCAAAACAAACGCATTCTGTGCGCCGATCGCCATTATGAGGGAAAACCCCAGAGCAAATCCTGCGCCCGCTGCCTCAAACATCCTGTCTCTCCATCGTTTGCACGGTTTGACTAAAGCGCGCCTGCGAATTACTCAAATTAAAACATCTTCACAGGCATTAGAGATACTAATGAACATTGATTACGCTCAACTGGCGGCACTTTCAGCCATTCTGCGCAATGGCTCCTTCGAAGGGGCCGCGAGCGAGTTAGGTATTACCCAATCGGCTGTGTCCCAGCGCCTCAAGGCGCTTGAAGACCGAGCAGGCACGCCTTTGGTGAAGCGCGGTCAACCCTGCGAAGGCACAGAAACAGGACGCAGACTCGCCGCTCACCTGGATCAGGTAGGTATGCTTGAAAACGCTTTGGCCCGTGACCTGGATGCCCTAACGCCTCGCTCCGCGCGTCTACGAATCGCAGTCACTGCCGACAGTCTTGCCACTTGGGTTTTACCCGCCATCGCCAGAGTACCCGACCTGTTGTTCGATCTGGTGGTCGATGATCAGGACTTCTCTGCTGACTGGCTGCGCCGCGGAGAAGTCGTCGCGGCTGTCACTTCGCACGAAGCGCCGGTCGCCGGTTGCGACAGCCTGCCATTGGGGGATATGGACTACGTCGCCTCCGCAAGCCCCGCCTTTGTCGCGCGCCACTTTCCGGATGGAGTAACAGCCGCAGCCATTTCAAAGGCGCCGATGCTGGTTTTTGACCCCAAGGACCGCCTTCAGCAAATTTGGATGGGCAAGTACCTCGGTGCAGCCCCCACACCACCTAGCCACAGGCTGCCATCCTCGAGCGGGTTCGTGGATGCCTGCCTTCTGGGGTTGGGGTGGGGCATGAATCCGGCGCCTCTCGTGGCTCCGCATTTGGCAAATGGAACACTTGTACCCTTGCTACCCAATGCGCCCCTTGCAACACCCCTGTTCTGGCAATCGACCCGCTTGCTTCGACCGGCACTTGAACCGCTCACACAAGCTATCAAGCAGACCGCCCGCGCCGCGCTGTCTTAGGCATTCGATCGTTTGACAAACAAAGGCAGCAAAACAGCTTTGTGAATCAGCCACGGCAACGCCATGAATACCGCCTGCGCAACAACCGCAAGCCACAAGGCCTCCTGGCCATTCAGCGATGGCCGAACGTAGGTAAATCCGGCAATCAGATACACGTGGATCACAAACATCTGTATCGCCCAAATTCCGCAATATCGCAGCAAAGGCAGGCTGAAGTACCACCTTAAAACGCGAGTCACCCAGCCGGTCCCGCGCATAGACCTTGTCATCGCCACGGTTACGAAGGCCACCACGGCCAAAGTGCGAAGTACATGCACAGGATGCAAATGCATGCGCGGCCAGTTATCCGCCACATCCGCAGGCAAACTTCCAACAGGCGGATAAACAAATGCCCATCTTTGCCCCAACGCGGCAATGGCCGTCACAACAAAAAGCAGCCCAAAGGCACGCGGGCTCAACCCGTTGATCCAATCCAGAACTGCACGAAACTTGTAGCCACAGACAAAGGCAATGCAAAACAGGAACTGCCACGCCACAAGGTCAAAAACGAGGTACCGCTGTCCCCACCCGAAAATTCCACCGCCGTAGTCAAAAAGGCTAACCGCGTAGAGTGCTCCAGACGGCACCAGAAGCAGCCATGGTGCCCGCCAACGCAACAACCACCGCCCCGCCCAAAGCAACGTGAAGCAGACGATGTAAATTGGCAAAATGTCTGAGTATGCACCACCATTCTGCAATACCGCGACCTCGCCCAGCCCGAACAGATAGGCAATCGGCCCTGCTCTCTCCATCAAGATAAAAATCAGGAAAGGCCCCGCTGACAAAAGGTAATACGCATATATTTTGTTGATCCGCTGTCCCAGAAAGGTGCCAAGCCGTTCCGGTGTCCGGAACTTTGTCACATAGAGGATCCCCACAAGCAGGCCGGAAAGAAACACCAGAAACTCGGCATCCAGCAACTGGATAATCCGTGTATGATGCACATCATAAAGGTAGCTCATACCGGGCTGAGCCGCCAAATGCGCCAGCATCATCATAAATAGCAGATGCCCGCGCACCCCGTCCAAAAGATCAAACCGCATCACCGGTCCACCTGTAATCAACCATTAACCAAGATCACTTGACGCTTGGTAAATCATGTAATTACGGCGAAACGGGGGCGCGGACTCCGCGCAACACGGGCAGTGTTACATCTGCGGCACACGCTGGTTGCGGGCGGTTGTGTCTACGACCACCGCCACCCTGCGGGCTCTTGTGTCCGACTTGCGGGCATTGTCGATCCATCGCAGCACGTTGCGGCGATAGGCAGGCGGCGCCGCGTCCCATAGCGCACGCGCACCACCGACGATTGCCAGCGCTTGTGCCAAATCCTCGGGTACTACCAGTTTGTCGACATGAGGAGACGCCCGCCAGAGACCCGCTTCCTTGGCTTCCGTCACCGCCTGCAGCCCGCGAGGACGCATCCATCCATTTTCGATCAGTCGCTCTGCACGTTCGCAGTAGCTTTCCGCCCAGGCGTTCTGCTTCCGCGGCCCGATAAGCTGCATCGTTCGTGCATCGTCCAACGCCATTCGCCGCCCGTCAATCCAGCCAAACGCCACCAGTGCATCCAGCACTTCATCACGGGACACATACGCTGCGCCCTGATGTCGTTTGTAAGTCACAAGCCACAAGCTGCTCCGCCTGCTCGCATTGGCTTCCAACCAGTCCCACAGCATTTGAGAATTCGTAATTTCCACCCGGTCGAACTTGTCCGCGTCCATTCCATCCCTTCCGGTAAACGCATCTAGAACTCATTACGCAGGGTAAGGGAAACCGGACCAAAAAAAATCGACAAAAGCGACAAAAAGCAAAAAACCCAGCGATTTTGACTGGGTTTTCTAGCAGTTCGCCGTGCATTCCGAACTCAGAGTTGCTCCATGACCTCGTCAGAAGCCTCAAAATTCGCAGTAACGCGCTGAACGTCGTCATCATCTTCCAAGGCGTCGATCAGCTTCATCAGCTTCTGCATGCCTTCAAGATCCATTTCGGTAGTCGTGGTCGGCTTCCACACCAGCTTGGTGCTTTCTGATTCACCCAGCGATGCCTCCAGCGCATTGGACACTTCGTTCAGATCCGTATCCTCACACCAGATTATGTGACCTTCCTCAGAGCTTTCCACGTCCTCGGCACCGGCCTCGATGGCGGCCTCAAAGATGCTATCGGCATCGCCCGCTTCCGCGTTGTAGGTCACTTCACCCTTGCGCTCGAACATAAAGCCAACAGACCCGGTTTCGCCAAGGTTGCCACCGTTTTTCGAGAAGGTGGAACGCACAGTCGATGCTGTGCGATTGCGGTTGTCGGTCATAGCCTCGACGATCACTGCGACGCCGTTGGGGCCATAACCCTCATAGCGGATTTCTTCGTAGTCGTCGCCTTCACCTGCCACAGATTTCTTGATCGCGCGTTCGATCACATCCTTGGGGACAGACTGGCTTTTGGCTTCTTTCACGGCCAGACGCAGGCGCGGGTTTTTCTCAGGATCAGGGTCGCCCATCTTGGCAGCCACGGTGATCTCTTTTGCAAGTTTAGAAAACAGCTTCGAGCGCGCAGCGTCCTGACGCCCTTTGCGGTGCTGAATGTTTGCCCATTTACTGTGGCCGGCCATGGATTGCCTCCGGATATCTTGGCTTTTCGCGTGTCAGGGGTCTCTATACGTCAAGGTCCACAAGGGTCGCAACCCGCTTGCTTTATGGGGCGTGCTGGGATTGACTCCGCGCAACAAGATTGCAAGCAGGCACATTTCCATGACCACCGACCAGATCATCCTTTTCAGCCTTTTTGGACTTGTCTTTGCGATGCTTCTCTGGGGCCGCTTCCGGTATGATCTGGTGGCCTTCGCCGCACTTATGGCCGGCGTTGTTCTTGGCGTTGTGCCTACCAAGGATGCCTTTTCCGGCTTCGGCCACCCCGCCACCCTGATTGTGGCTTTGGTTCTTGTGGTCTCGGCCGGGCTCGTGCGCTCCGGCGCCGTCTTCTTGATCACGCGAACTCTGGTGGACAGCGCGCGGTCTCTGGGCGCACACATCGCCATCATTGGCAGCATCGGCGCCGTACTTTCTGCATTTATGAACAACGTGGCCGCCCTTGCGCTCCTGATGCCCGTCGACATCCAGACCGCCCGCAAGGCAGGCCGCAGCCCCGCCAAATCGCTTATGCCGCTTAGCTTCGCCACCATTCTTGGCGGCATGGCCACCTTGATTGGTACCCCACCCAACATCATCATCGCCTCAATCCGCGAGGAAGCCACTGGGGAACCCTTCGGCATGTTCGACTTCGCGCCGGTCGGCGGTATCACCGCGATCGTTGGCCTCGCCTTTGTCGCCTTGATCGGCTGGCGCTTAATCCCCGCACGCGACGACGCCGGAAAAAAAGCCGCTGAAATTGGGCAATACATTGCCGAGCTCACGGTCCCTGCCGAAAGCAGATTGATCGGAAAGCGCCTCGCGGAACTGGAAAGCGACGCCGAAGACGCCGACGTCAATGTGATCGGCCTGATGCGAGACGGCAAACGCCGCTATGGCGCTGCGCGCAACTCAATACTACAGGAAGGCGATGCACTGGTTCTTGAGGCATCGCCGGACGCTCTGGACGAGTTTAGATCCGCCCTCTCCCTTAACTTTTCCGACCAGAAACGCGAGGAGCATCTCAAGGCTGCCGGAGACGGGCTGGACATCATCGAAGTCGTGGTGCCCGACAACGCCCGAATAGCAGGCAAGTCGGCGCAGGCTCTTGGTCTGGCGTGGCGTCAGGGCGCGGTTCTTATGGGGATTTCACGCGAAGGTCGCCGCATCCGGACCCAAATCCGAAAAACGGTTGTGCAACCCGGCGACATTCTCCTGATCCTCGTCCAGAAAAATCGCGGCGCCGACGTCACAGATTGGCTTGGATGTCTGCCGCTCGCTGACCGTGGCCTCGTCGTCACCGCCAACGGCAAAATGTGGCTGGCGATTGGGCTGTTTGTTGGCGCAGTTGCCGCCGCCTCACTGGGCTTGATCTATCTTCCTGTGGCGCTTGGATTGGTGGTCGTGGCTTACGTCTTGGCCAAAATCGTGCCGATCTCGGAACTATACACGCACATCGAATGGCCGGTGGTGGTGCTGCTCGGGTCTATGATCCCGCTGGGCGCTGCGCTGGACAGTTCGGGCGGTACTTCCCTCATCGCAAACGGGTTGGTCGATCTCACATCCGGCCTTCCGGCATGGGCAGTTTTGACGGTCCTGATGCTCGTGACAATGACACTGTCAGACGTTTTGAACAACACTGCGACCACGATCGTCGCCGCGCCTGTCGGCATTCAGATGGCAAATACACTTGGCGTCTCTGCCGACCCGTTTCTGATGGCAGTGGCTGTCGCGGCCAGCTCTGCCTTCCTGACGCCAATAGGCCACAAGAACAATACGCTGATCCTTGGCCCCGGCGGCTACCGCTTTGGCGACTACTGGAGGATGGGGTTGCCGCTGGAAATCCTCGTCGTGGCAGTCTCGATCCCCGCCATCCTCGTGTTCTGGCCAATGTAAGAAAGGGGCAGAGGTGCGTGCACCCTGCCCCATTTAGTCTCACCGACGCTATGCCGTCGTTTTACAGACGACCCCCGGTCATCCGTAAGTTGACACCGTAGTGCCAGCCAGTGCCGCCATATTCATCAAACCGCGAACCGTGATCGAAGGCGTCACAATATGCGCGCGGTTGCCCATTCCCATCAGAATAGGCCCAACCTCCAGACCGTCAGCGACAGACTTCAGAATATTGCGGGTCGCGCCCGCCGCATCCGTGTTTGAATAGACCAACACGTTGGCCTTCCCATTCAAGCGGCCACCCGGGAAAAGTCGGTCGCGCAGCTCTGGATCAAGGGCCGCATCCGTGTGCATTTCCCCTTCGTATTCAAAGTCATGTTCGTACTGGTCCAAAACATCCAATGCACCACGCATCACGCGGCCGGAATGGCTGTCCAGGTTACCAAACTGGCTTCCCGAACACAGCGCAATCTTGGGATCGACCCCGAACCGGCGTACATGGCGCGCTGCCGCAATCACGGTTTCGGCCACTTGCTCCGCAGTCGGTTCAATGTGGATGTGCGTGTCCGCAAGGAACAGAGGTCCTTTGTCGAGAATTATCAGTGACAGTGACCCAACCGGGTGCAACTCCTTGTTTTGCAACATTTCTGTCACGTAACGAAGATGCCAGCGATACTCTCCAAAGGTGCCGCAGATCATGCTATCGGCGTCGCCCCGTTCCACTGCCACAGCAGCAATCGCGGTTGCGTTTGTCCGCAGGATCGCCTTGGCGTTATCCGGGCTGACACCCTTGCGGCGCAGCTTGCTGTGATACGTCGTCCAATAGTCGCGATACCGCTCGTCCTGCTCGGGGTTGATCAATTCGAAATCCACGCCCGGTTTGATTTTGAGCCCTGCCTTTTCAAGGCGGTGCGCAACCACTTCGGGACGCCCGATTAGAACCGGTGTATCAACCGTGTCCTCAAGCATCGCCTGCGCCGTTCTCAGCACCCTCTCATCTTCACCCTCGGCAAAGATGATACGGCGCCGGGACATGCTTGCCGCTTCGTATACAGGCCGCATGATCATCGAAGAACGGAACACCTGAGCGCGCAGTTTTTCCTCGTACGCGTGCAAATCAATCGGCTTGCTCGCGACCTCGCTGTCCATCGCCGCCTTGGCTACAGCAACGGCCACAGTCGGCAGCAGACGCGGATCAAATGGTTTTGGAATCAGATAGTTGGGCCCGAATGTCAGCGTTTCACCACGGTAGGCCACACCCACTTCGGCACTGGTCGTTTCCCGTGCAAGCCCAGCAATCGCCTCAACGCATGCCAGTTTCATCGCATCGTTGATTTCCGTCGCGCCGACATCCAAGGCACCGCGGAAGATGAACGGGAAACACAGCACGTTGTTTACCTGGTTCGGATAGTCGGACCGCCCCGTGGCAATCAGCGCTCCGGGAGCCGCTTCACGGGCTTCTTCCGGCATGATTTCGGGCGTCGGGTTGGCCAGCGCAAAGATGATCGGATCATCCGCCATCTGCTCTACCATTTCCTTCGTTAGAAGCCCCGGACCGGACACCCCTAGGAAAAGGTCTGCGCCTTCCATGGCCTCCATGGTGGTACGCTTGTCAGTCGGTTGTGCAAACTCGGCTTTCTCGGGCGACAGATCATTGCGTTGCGTGTGCACAACACCCTTGCTGTCCAGCATAAGGATGTTTTCGTGCTGGACGCCCATGGTCATCAGCATCTTCAGACAGGCGATTCCTGCTGCGCCCGCTCCCAGCGCGACAACCTTGATTTCCTCGACCTTTTTCTTGGCCACAATCAAAGCGTTGTAGGCAGCCGCGGCTGCAACGATAGCAGTACCGTGCTGGTCATCGTGGAACACCGGAATATTCATCCGCTCTTTGCAAATGCGTTCCACCAGAAAACAGTCAGGCGCTTTGATGTCCTCAAGGTTCACAGCCCCAAAGGTTGGCTCCAGCCGGCACACGAGATCGGCAAGTTTTTCCGGATCAGGCTCGTTCACTTCAATGTCAAAGCAATCAATGCCAGCAAATTTTTTGAATAAGACGGCTTTGCCTTCCATCACGGGCTTACTTGCCTGGGCACCGATATTACCCAAACCAAGCACGGCTGTTCCGTTCGAGATCACCGCGACAAGGTTACCTTTGGATGTATACCTTGTTGCATCTGCGGGGTTCTTCTCGATCTCGACGCAGGCCTCCGCCACGCCGGGGCTGTATGCCCGGCTCAGATCCCGTCCAGTCGCCATTGGCTTGGTCGCACGGATCTCAAGCTTACCCGGCTTTGGAAATTCGTGATAATCCAGCGCCGCCTGACGTGCGCGATCCTGATCCTTGGTGTTGCTCATCTTTCCTCTCCGAAATCCCCTCGCCCGGCGTTACCGCCGCCCCATTCGCTCGGCCATATCCAACATGCGATTGGAAAAGCCCCATTCGTTGTCATACCACCCGAAAACCCGAAGCAACCCGCCTACGGACACCGACGTTTCCGGCCCGCTAAGAACCAAGGATTCGGGCCGCGCCCGAAGATCCGTGCTCACGAGAGGTTTCTCGGTCCAGCCTATCAGATGCGTATTCTCCGCTTCCGCTCGCAAGGCTGAATTAACCGCCTCTACAGAAACGGCTTTTTCGGCCTGAATGGTCAAGTCAATTGCTGATACAGACGCCGTAGGCACGCGGATCGCCCGCGCTTCTACCCGTCCCTTTAGAGCCGGCAAAACCTTATCGATCATGCGTTGCGCAGATGTTGTAGTCGGCACCATAGAAAGCGCGGCCGCGCGGCTACGCGCCAAATCAGCCCGCGGCTTATCCACTGTTGGCTGGCTGCCCGTATAACAGTGCACCGTCGTCATATGCCCGCTGATAAGTCCAAAATTCTGATCAAGTACCCGCAGAAGCGGCGCGAGCGCGTTTGTCGTGCAGGATGCGTTGGAAACGATTTTCTGATCTTGGAGGTCACCCTCGTTGGCCCCCATCACGATTGTCACATCCGCCTCATCGGACGGTCCTGAAATCAACACAGCTCCTGCGCCTGCCGCCAAGCCACGCTCCGCCACGGCTCTGGCACCAGCCATCCCGGTGCATTCCAGAACAACGTCAACATCGCTCAGATCCATTGCGCTCAGGTCTTGCTCGGCATGAAAGGGAATGTGCAAGCCGTCAACGGCAAGCATCCCGTCTTCCGCGATCACCTCTCCTCGGTAAGCGCCAAAAACACTGTCGTATTCAAAAAGGTAGGCACAGGTCTGCAAAGACTCGATATCGTTAATCCCTACGACGTCGAACTGGGAGTGCGCGCCTTGCGCCAGGATGCGCAAAACAGTCCGGCCGATCCGGCCAAACCCGTTGATGAATATCTTGATCTTCGGCGCGCTCATCGCACTGGTCCTTTCCTGAAAGGCCAATTGATAGGGTTTGCAGGCAAAAGACCACCCTTAATGGGGAGCGAAATCGCCGCAGAAGATGGTGTTAGCGCAATCATTCCGCAACGTTTGAACTTCAGAAGACTTTGCCCCTTGCGGTCACGGGCCAAAGACATTCGACAACCCCATTTCGCACCCCGACATACCAGTCGTGGAGATTGCACGTCGGGTCACAATGCCCGGGAACGAGTCGGACTTTGTCGGTCGCTGATAGAACATTGTCCAGGTCGGAGATGGTGCCATGCTCGTCGGACGCTTCAACGTATGTGAGCCCCTCTTTGGTCGCGACCAACGGCAGTCCACTTTCCATGCTCATTGCCTTGAGCCCCGCATCCACAACTGCTTGGCCACGACGCGCCGTGCTCATTACGGAACTCAACACGAACAGCGCGTTTTCCCATGAGCCTTCATCCAACCGTTCGCCATCTTCGTTCAGCAACCGCCCATAGTCAGCGTCCATAAATGCGTAAGACCCGCATTGCAGTTCGCCATAGAGCCCCGAGGCGCTTTCGAATTGGAACGAACCGGTTCCGCCGCCCGTTACAAGGTTGGGGTCAAGTCCAGCATTTCGCAGAGCGTCCAAAACGCGGCGCACGATACCATGCGCAGCTTCCGCGGCGGACTTGCGTTCGTCAAACGTCTCCAGATGCTGCATTGCCCCTTGATAGGCCTGAATACCCACAAAACTCAGACCGTCTGCAATCTCGATCGCTTGCGCAATTTCGACAGCATCCTGCGCACTTGAAACGCCGCATCGACCGGCTCCACAGTCAATCTCGACAAAGGCCTGAAGCTCTGTACCAGCACTCTCTGCAGCAGCTGATAGCTCGCTCACATTGCGTAGGTCATCAATGCAAACACTGACAGTTGCCCCGAGCTTCGGTAGACGCGCCAAGCGCTCAATCATCCTTGGATCGCGCACTTGGTTGCTTATCAGAACATCTGAGATGCCACCTCTCACAAAGGCTTCCGCCTCGCTGACCTTCTGGCAACAAACTCCGGCTGCACCGCCTAGCTCGATTTGCAGCTTTGCGACGTCCACGGACTTATGCATCTTGCCATGAACGCGATGGCGCAGACCATGAGCACGGACAAAGTTTCCCATTTTAGAAATGTTGCGCTCCAACGCATCCAGATCCAGAACAAGCGCAGGTGTGAAAACCTCTTCTTCGGACATGCCAACACGCGCAGGAATATCGTACCCGAGTTCCAGTTCTTCCAACTCAGCCATGTTCGCCACCTCCGTTGCCTGCGGGAACCTTAGCGGAGTTTCATGTGCCGGTTCACGTCCTTGTACAGCAAGTAGCGGAACTTCGCCGGACCACCGGCGTAGCAGGCCTGCGGGCAAAAGGCGCGCAGCCACATATAATCACCGGCTTCAACTTCGACCCAGTCCTGATTAAGTCGATAAACCGCTTTGCCCTCAAGCACATACAACCCATGTTCCATGACATGCGTTTCCAGGAACGGGATCACGCCGCCAGGTTCAAATGTCACGATGTTTACGTGCATGTCGTGGCGCATGTCGTCCGGATCGACAAACCGCGTCGTAGCCCAGCGCCCATCGGTATCAGGCATCGCAATTGGATCAACTTCATGATCGGACGTGACGAAGGCGTCAGGCGCATCGATTCCATCCACAGCTTCATAGGCCTTTCGAATCCAGTGGAACTTGACCGGCGCGGCGCTTTCATTTTTGAGGTGCCATTCCTGTCCCGCCGGAAGATAGGCATATCCGCCCTCGGTCAACTCATGGCGCGACGTGCCAATATGCAAAACCGCTGTCCCTTCCACAACGAACAGCACGCCCTGTGCTTGCGCGTCCAACTCCGGTTTTTCGCTACCGCCACCCGGCGCGACTTCAACGATATAATGCGAAAACGTCTCCGAAAACCCGCTCATTGGACGGGCAATCACCCAGACGCGGGTATCCGTCCAGAACGGCAAGTTCGACGTCACGATGTCTGTCATTGTGCCTTTGGGGATCACCGCAAAACTCTCGGTGAACATGGCCCTATCGGTCAAAAGCTGGGTCTGCGGCGGCAAACCACCCTTGGGTGCAAAATACGACGAACGAGACATTCAGACACTCCTTGAAACACTGGTCTCATCATCCGTTCTAAGGGGCGGAACGCCAGCCCATATCCCCCTGAAGGATTGTTCCACATTTCTTGAAAATGCTCCGGCGTCCTTTCGGCGTTTCCAATAGATTACGCCTCAATCGGATTTATCAATTCTGCTCCCGACGCGCGATTGGAATTCACAGCCCTGTCAACTTGATGAAATGACAAAAGGTCTTCTTCCGCAGCTTTCATCAGGGTCGCAGCCCCGTGTCCCTGCTCACCCAACCAAAGTCCCCAGTCACCTTCGTCAATAACAACAGGCATGCGGTGATGCACCTGTGACATGGTTTGGTTGGCACCTGTTGTCACTATCGCGCAGGTTACTTGTCGAGCCTCCTCGGGCCCCCACTCCTGCCAAACACCAGCCAGTGCCAAAGTTTCGGCGCCGTGAATGTACCACGGCCATCGCGTTCCATCGTCGTCTTTGGTCCATTCATAAAATCCCGTTACGGGGATCAGGCATCGCCGCTCCCGGCAAGCCGTTCGAAACGCAGGCTTCTCTGCAATTGTCTCCGCACGCGCATTGATCAGCAGCGGCCCGTCGGTTGGAGACTTGTACCACTTCGGTAAAAAACCCCAGCGCATTGACACCAAGCGCCGCTCAGTTTCCGCAGCCCCCAACACGACGTGAACCTGAGTGGTTGGACATACGTTGTAGTTTGGCACCGCAGGCAAGTTGTTGGCCGGCACGGCCGAGAACAGCTGCGCCATGGCATCGGTCGGGAGAGTGATCGCAAATCGTCCGCACATTTTTCCAAAATGCCAACCTCGAGCTTGAATGTCACCGCTCAAGCCAATGGGTCCCCCAAACTCTGGCACTCGTGAGCGAGACCTAATATCAATGACTTGAAGTCTCGCGACCGGGGGAAGTTTTGGTGCAAGCGCAACTGCAGGCTATTTTTGCCAAATTGAAGGCCGGCGACTTCGTTTCCGCGGCAAAGCAAGCACGCCAGAGCGTAAAAAAATATCCGAAAGAACCTGCATTCCGGAAGTTTGCCGGCGTCGCGCTACGCCTGTCTGGGAGACCGAAAGAAGCGCTCAAATTTCTTGCGGAGGCAAACAAGGCAACTCCCGGCGATTTGGAAATCCGGCAACATCTGATCGGTACTCTGGTGTCTCTCGACCAAACGGAGAAAGCCAATTCTCTTCTTTCAAAATGGCTGGATGCATCCCCGACAGACGTTCAACTATCGCTGCTTGCCGCAGGCACTCAACTGGAACTTGGATCACTTGAGGCTGCGCTTGGGAACGCTCAACGTGCCATCGCCATCGCTCCGGAAAACACACAAGCCCGTAGCTTTCTGGCCTTGATCCTTTTCGAGATGCGCAACTTCCGAGAGGCTTGCGCTGAGTTTGAGAAGGTCACCTTGGCCGCACCGATGAACGCTGAGGCACACGGAAACTACGGATCTGCCCTGAATGAACTCCACCGGTTCGAAGACGCGACCGCCGCCTTCGGCAAAGCCGTGAAACTCGCGCCTGAAAATGTGGATTACCGCTACAGTTTGGCATTGCTACAGTCGCAACTGGCGCAATTTGAGGCTGCCAAACGGAATTTCCAACGCATTATCAAGACAACGCCTGCTCACGACGACTCGATTTCTTCGCTCGTAGAGATCTCCAGCGAAGACGAAATACCTTCTTTGAGGTTGGTCTGCGAAAAGGCCCTGAAAGACAAAAACCTGTCGGAAGAACAACGTGCTGCGATTGAACTCTCTTTGGCTAAGGCCCTGCTAAAACAGGGTAAAACAGACGCTGCCCTGGAGCAATTTCAAGTGTCCAACGTGCGGCGCGCTCGTGCGCTACCGTATGATCGAAAACGGGCGGATGCCGACTTCAAAGCTGCCCTGAACTGGTCTGAGAAAAACCCCACGTCGTTCGAGAGCCACGCGCAAGCCTCATCGATCACCAAGATTTTTGTGATCGGCATGCCGCGGTCCGGGACAACTCTTGCCGAACTGATGATATCCAATCACTCCAGAGTTCAGGGTTTGGGTGAGTTCGGGATCAACACCCGTTTCGATGACTTTGAAGCGGACCCTATCGCGCTTGCAAGTCACTACGTAAACGAAATGCCAGACTTGCCAGCTGGAACGCAGGCGGTCGTTGACAAGACACCGGGGCAATACGAGACAGCCGGAAAAATCGCAGAGTGTTTCCCAGAGGCCCGCTTTATCAACATCTGCCGTGACCCACGTGAAATTGCCTTCTCTATGTGGCAACGGCATTTGTCAGGATGGCGGACATATTACACTTCGGACATGCGCTGGATTGCGCACGCCTTAAATAACTACCGCAAGTACACTCAACTATGGGAAACTCAGTTGGGCCAGCGTTTTGTGTCGATCAAGTATGCGGATCTTGTGAAAGATCCGGAGGCCGCGACGCGACACCTTGCTTCCTTTTGCGATCTTGAATGGGAGCCAGCAATGGCGCGGCCTGAGACCAATCCACAGTCAGTAGCAACCGCCTCAATCAGCGAAGTGAGAAGCGAAATCCATACCCGTTCACTCGGTAAGTGGCGGGCGCACGCCGACTTGATGCGGCCCCTTGTCGACAACCTTGATCCAGACCTGTGGCCGGACCTCGACTAGCCTTCACCGACCGCCTTTTCGGGCAAGGTCAATGCGCGCCTCCATCATCGACATCTCTTTCATGATCTCAGACCGTTTTGTGCGGTCGCCGGTTTCCCTCAACTCGTCCCTCAGTTTGCTCAGTTCACGCGACAAGGAAACAAATTCAGGCACTGCACCATTTTCCTCCATGAGGCGGTTTATCAGTGCGTTTTCGGGATCGTCATGGCGCGGCAACGGCTTGCCGGAACCTTGCAGGTCGTCGAATTCACCAGCCGCCTCGGCATCCCGGATTTTCTGATTTATCAGATCGATGAGCGGATGATCCATGGCCCCTCACAAAAAACCCCCGCCAGTTTCCTGGCGAGGGCCTAACTCGTCAAGCAAGTTTCCCTACTTCGCAGTAATGCGTCCATCTAGCATCGGCTTGAACGGGCCGTTGGCTGCCAGATATTCGGCAGTCACGTCTGCAAGGTCGGGGCCAAAGTCGTATGCGTTCTGCGCGGCACGGAACATTTTGTAGCCGTCACCACCGTTCCGCACATAGTTGTTGGACACAACGCCATAAACTTTGCCAAGCTCGATTGGCTCACCACCAACCATGACGTCGCTCACGCGGCTACCAACAGGGCGGGTCACGTCAAAGGCATAGGTCATGCCCGCAACCTGAGCAAAGCGGCCGGCGCCCTCCTCGTGCTTCGACACACCGTTCTCCAGCGCAGCCACGATTGCTTCACCGGTAACTTCAAAGGTGGACAGAGTGTTCTGGAACGGCAGAACAGTCAGCACTTCACCCATGGTGATTTCACCTGCGTCGATGGACGCGCGCAAACCGCCCCCGTTCTGAATAGCGATCTGGATACCTTGATCCTTCACGCGGTCTAGCATGGCGTCCGCCACCAGGTTGCCCATTGCGCATTCCATAGCCCGGCAAGAGCCGCGTTCGCCGTCGATGGCCTCGGCTGCTTCTGCAACAACACGGTTTTTCATCTCGTCAATCGGGCCTGCCAATTCGGCAACACGCGCGACGATTTCCGGATCTTCGGCAACCGAAGCATCCAGCAGGATCGTGTCGCCCGTCGCGGACGTCACATTGCCCTCGTCGTCAAAGGTCAGCACCAAATGACCAACGTATTTGGAATAGGCATAGGCCTGTACCACTGGTACGCCTCCAACCATCGTCGGATAGGCCATCGCGCCTTCTTCGGTGTTGGAGAACTTGGTGTGGCTATGGCCTCCTACAACCGCATCGACGCCTTTCACAGCTTCCGCGATTTCCATGTCCTTTTTCACGCCAACGTGGTTCAGCGCGATAATTTTTGTGACACCTTCCGCTGTCAGCGCATCGACATCGGCTTGCAATGATTGGATTTCATCCTGAAAAATCACAGCTTCGCCTGGGCTGGAAGTCTCGGCAGTATCTGTCGCAAGCGCCGAAATGATCCCAATTTTTTCACCACCGACCTCGAGCACGACGTGGTTCTGCACCTTGCCCGCAAGCACGTTGGATTTGCTCACATCAAGGTTGCCGGAAATCACAGGGAAAGACACACCCTCGATCAGCTTCAAAAGGCCTTCCGGACCGTCGTCAAATTCGTGGTTGCCCACGGCCATCGCATCAAAGCCAACCTTCTCGGCCATCTCGATTTCCACGTCGCCTTTGTAGGTCGTGTACATCAGAGAGCCCTGATACTGGTCTCCAGCGTCCAGAACGATCAGGTTTTCATCTGCCAATTGCGCGCGCAACTCGGCAATTTTGGTCGCCACCCGGGCATAGCCGCCAAAGCACTTACCTTCGGCATTGTCCTCTGCTTTGCAGGTTGAGTCGTATTTGTTAATCGGCTCAATCCGGCTGTGTAGGTCATTAATGTGTACGACGTGAAGCTTATACTCTGCGGCGGCCATGCCTGCTGTCACGGCCAGCGCAGCGGCTCCGGTCATCAATCTGGAAATCATGGGAATCCCCCTCTGTTTTTATCATTCAGTCAATATCGTGCAATCTAACCACCTGTGATGTCAAAGGCATAACACCGCCTAGGCAACTTGACCTGACTGCTAGTGCAAGGCATTTGAGCAGCATGCTGATTTTCAAGATCTTCCGTGCCGACGAATGGGCGGCCTTGCGCGCAGATGGCCAAACGGCCGGTGCGCCGATCGATGTAGCTGACGGCTATGTTCATTTTTCAACGTCGGAACAAGTCACCGAGACCGCAGACAAACACTTCGCCGGTGAGGAAGACTTGTTTTTGCTCTGTGTTGAAGCGGCAACTCTGGGCGACGCTCTCAAATGGGAGAAATCCCGAGGCGGCGCGGACTTCCCGCATCTTTATCGGGAATTGCGTCTCTCGGATGTGTCATGGGCGCAGCCCCTTCCGCTGGTAGACGGCAGTCACCAATTTCCGGCTGGAGTGATCACATGACACTGATGCGCTCGATGGAGCAATTGGGCATGAAGGCTCTGCGCAGCGTGGATCCTGAAGTGTCCCACGGATTGGCCATCAAAGCCTTACAACTCGGTTTGGCACATGCCCCCGGAACGATCACATCGCCACGATTGCGCTCGTCTCTTGCTGGACTTGATTTGCCAAATCCGGTGGGAATCGCAGCGGGTTTCGACAAAAACGCAACCGCGCTCAAAGGATTGTCTGTGTCCGGTTTCGGCTTTGCCGAGGTCGGCGCGGCCACCCCGCGAGCGCAACCCGGAAATCCCAAGCCCCGCCTGTTTCGCCTCATGGAAGATAAAGCCGCAATCAATCGCTTCGGCTTTAACAACGACGGCATGGAAGCTATTGCGAAGCGCCTTGCAAACCGCCCCGCACAAGGCGTGATCGGCTTGAACCTCGGAGCCAACAAAGACAGCAACGATCGCGCTGCTGACTTTGCAAAGGTGCTGGCGCATTGTGGTGCACATCTCGATTTTGCGACCGTGAACGTTTCCAGCCCCAACACTGAAAAACTGAGGGATCTGCAAGGCAAGGCGGCACTTTCCGCGCTGCTGGCGGGTGTCATGCAAACGCGCGATAAGCTCGCACGCAAAATTCCGGTCTTCCTGAAAATTGCGCCTGACCTGAGCGATGGAGAACTTTCCGAAATTGCCGAGGTGGCGATTGAAAGCGGTGTTGATGCAGTGATCGCGACGAACACCACATTGTCGCGCGATGGCGTGCTCAATCCGCAAAAATCCGAGGCTGGCGGGCTTTCTGGCAAACCGTTGTTTGAGAAATCTACGCGCGTTCTGGCCCGACTAAGCCAACTGACAGACGGCGAACTGCCTTTGATCGGCGTGGGCGGCGTAAGTTCTGCGGAAGATGCCTACGCAAAAATCTGTGCGGGCGCGTCGGCGGTTCAGGTCTACACCGCTCTGGTCTTTGGCGGGTTCTCGCTCGGTGAGGATATCGTTCGCGGCCTTGACGCGCTTCTGGAACGGGACGGCTTTGCCAATGTGGCCGACGCCATTGGGACCAAGCGGGGGGACTGGCTTTGATCACAATCTGGCACAATCCGCGCTGCACAAAGTCACGGCAAACGCTGGCGCTGATCGAAGGCAAGGGCGACGTCTCCGTTCGCCGCTACCTTGAGGATACGCCTTCGCTGGACGAGCTTGAAAAAATGCGCGTGCGACTAGGTGTTTCGGTCATCGACATGATGCGCCCCAAGGAAAAGCTGTTCAAGGAACTTGGCTTGTCCAAATCCGACGACGAAGCGGTGTTATTGGCAGCTATGGCCGAAAACCCAATCCTGATCGAACGACCTATTGTCATTCACGGAGACAAAGCTGCAATCGGGCGTCCACCTGAGGCAGTTCTGAACATTCTCTGACCGGATTCGTTTGCATCTCCCGGATGTGTCCCGTTCAGGCCAAACGGCCTGAACCTTTCCCCCTTTGCCAAACGGGGCACACTCGCCTATATGCCGCGCATGAGCCAGTCTTCCAGCAATCCGCCCGACCTTCGCCCAGATCTCGCCCGCGCCACCGTGACCGGCGACAGCCGTCCGGGACAGCCGACCATAGGCATGGTGTCGCTGGGCTGCCCGAAGGCACTGGTGGACAGTGAACGCATTCTGACCCGCCTGCGCGCGGAAGGATATGGCGTCTCGCCAGATTACTCAGGCGCGGACGCAGTGATCGTGAACACCTGCGGCTTTCTGGACTCGGCCAAAGCGGAAAGTTTGGAAGCGATCGGCGAAGCCATTCAAGAAAACGGCAAGGTGATTGTGACCGGTTGTCTGGGCGCTGAACCCGAATACATCACCGGCGCGCACCCCAAAGTGCTCGCCGTCACCGGTCCTCATCAATACGAGCAGGTTCTGGACGCCGTCCACGGCGCGGTGCCACCGTCGCCTGATCCTTTTGTAGATTTGCTTCCCGCTTCAGGTGTCAGCCTCACGCCCCGCCACTACAGCTATTTGAAAATCTCGGAAGGCTGTAATCACAAGTGCAAATTCTGCATCATTCCCGACATGCGCGGCAAATTGGCGTCTCGCCCGGTCCACGCGGTGCTGCGCGAGGCAGAAAAGCTGGTTGAAAACGGTGTGCGCGAACTCCTGGTGATTTCACAGGACACATCGGCATATGGTTTGGATCGCAAATACTCGACCCACCCTTGGAAAGACCGCGAAGTACGCAGTCATATCACCGATCTGGCACGCGAACTCGGTCAATTCGACGCTTGGGTGCGCCTGCACTACGTGTACCCCTACCCGCATGTACGCGACCTGGTTCCGCTAATGGCTGATGGCCTGATCTTGCCTTATCTGGACATTCCGTTTCAGCACAGCCACCCGGATACCCTCAAGCGCATGGCCCGGCCTGCGCATACATCCAAAACGCTCACCGAAATCGCGGCATGGCGCGACATCTGTCCGGACATCACTCTGCGTTCGACTTTCATCGTCGGATATCCCGGAGAAACCGAAGCAGAGTTCCAGCATCTTCTCGAGTGGATGGACGAAGCCCAACTCGATCGCGTCGGATGTTTCCAATATGAAAACGTAGACGGAGCCCGCTCCAACGACCTGCCTGACCATGTCCCCGCCGAGGTTAAACAAGAACGCTGGGAGCGTTTCATGGAAAAAGCACAAGCCATTTCCGAAGCCAAGCTTGCGGCAAAGGTTGGCCAGGTGACGGATGTTATTGTGGACGATATCGACGAAGACGGCATCGCGACTTGCAGAACCAAAGCCGATGCGCCTGAAATCGATGGCAACCTTTTCATCGACGAAGACACCGATGGCTTAAAGGTCGGTGACATCGTTTCCGTCGAAGTCGACGAAGCAGGCGAATATGATCTTTGGGGGCGCCGGCTGAGCCAAAACTGATCGCGCAGCGTATCCACTCTGTATCAACAGTCGGAAACGTAATGCCCTCAGAAACACGCGTACTCTTCAACGCCCAATGTCCGGTCTGTAACGCGGAAATCTGTCACTACCGCACCTATTCCGAAAAACAGAACCTCACGATCAGGTTTGACGACCTCAACTCCGATGCACTTTCTCAGTGGGGAATAGATGCAGAAGACGCCGCGCGGCGCCTGCATGTTGCACACGAAGGGCAGCTCTTTTCAGGCGTACCGGCGTTTATCGTTTTGTGGAATGAAATGCCGCGATACCAATGGCTGGCCAAACTGGTTGGCCTCCCTATTGTGCGCACAATTGCGGCATTCGTCTATGATCGCGCATTGGCACCTGCCCTATACAAGCGGCACAAACGCAGGATGGCTCAAGCGTCCTCTGCCTGACGCGGTTAGACCGCGTCGATCAGATCGCTCAACGTTTTCGCATGGCGACAAAATTCAGGCGCACATGCAGAGACGCCCTGCTGCGCCCCGAGCCATGCCTGACAGTCCTGCACATAGGGGCATTGGCGGCAACGTGTGACCATCTGGGCATAGTCTGCGGCGCTCATGACGCCCGTTGCCATCGCTTCAGAGAACGAGACCCCCACAACGCGTGCCATGGAACGCGTCAGCCAAAAATGTGTAGCGGGGTCGCCTAGGTGGGCAATCTGTGCCGTCATTCTTCTTCACCATTTGTTGCGGCCAACTCCATGAGCCGGTCGCGGTTCACACACCCCTCCGGAATATCCACAGGTCCCTCTAAGCGCCCACGCGCCAGAAACCGGGCGCAGCCTTCATCCCAATCGCACGCTCGACATTTTTCAACCATCCGGGCCCAGTCTTCCTGTGACAAAACACCGTCCTCCGCTGCGCCTTGCAAATCAGCACCGGCCACTTTGGCCATGGAGCGGATTTTCATCAGGTGCTCTGGTGCCTTCCCCAGTGGTTTCATGTCAGCACCGCGCCGACACGGGAAAACATCACCTTGTTCCGGCAAAACTCCGGCAAATCGCCTTTTGTGCCTGGGCCTTTCATTAGCCATGCTTCGCAGGCGTCGGGCTTCGGACAATTCGTACAACGCACAACCGCGTCGGATATCTCGTCCACACGCAAAGCGCCACGAATGGCAGCTTCCTGAAGATCCATGCCGACCCGACGGGCGGCATTGTCCATCAGCGCCACATGACGTCTGAGATTTTGGGCCTTTGGCATTGCGCTCTCCTTTTGACAGGACAGCGCATACCACCCAAGGGTTCAAAAACCATTGATGTGGGTCAATCCATCTCCGCGAAATAAGCGTCGACACAATCCTGAACGCGCCGAAACCGGTCACCGCCCAGTTTCACGCCACCATACCAGCGCGTCACGACGATCACGTGATTGGTCAGTTGTTGGCGCTCCAGCATGCGCAGGATCACCAGACCCGCTCCGCTTTCTCCGTCATCCCCCTTCAAGGGCGTTCCATCTTCCATCAATGCCGCCCAGGTGTTGTGAGTGGCCTTAGCGAATTTCTTGTTCTTCTTGAGGTTTTTTAGAAAGGCATCCACATCCTTTCGCCCGCTCACCGGTCCGCCGGACACCGCGTACTTTGAGCCGCGATCGCTCACCACGTTCATGAGTTGCAACATCTTCAGAGCTTGGCTACCGTTTCTCGTACGATCTGCATCCGCGCCGCATTTGGCGGGTGGGTGCCAAGAAACTGGTTGCCCGGATCAGGGATACGCGCAAAGAATTCGGCACCACGCACAGGATTGTACCCGGATTTATGTGCGATAATCGTGCCAAGGGCATCCGCTTCCAGCTCGAAGTTCTTCGAATAAGCGCGGCCGCCAATCTGTGCCCCCGTGTTCACAGCCATGTCCAATGCGCTGCCGTCCACACCGGCAGCCGCAGCAGCCGCCCCCAGCAGAATCGCGCCGAGTGCCGCGTTGTTCTGCGTCTTGCCAATATGTCCGGCAATGTGGTGAGCCGCTTCATGTCCCATCACAAAGGCCAGTTCATCCTGATTACGGGTCTGCGCAATCAAGGTCGGAGTGAAGATGATCAGGGGGCGCCCGGTCTTGTCCAGGGTCTGATATGCATTCGCCGGCTGGTTCGGACGCTCGTCCACGGAAATCTTGTAGTCACAGTTTGTACCGGCAGGCGTGCGCGCCCGGCACTCCCGCTCTGCAACGCCTTCCATTCGCGCGGTAATTGGTGCGAGCTTGGCCTTGGCCTGTGACAGAGTGATCGAAGCAGGCGCTGCGCGCGCCGCCTGTTGCTGAGGCGGTGGAGACGTCGTGCTGACACACCCTGCCAGCACCAAAACTGGCAAAATTCTCAACGCTCTCAATGGCTTTACGACACTGCGCATCCCATCCCTCCCAATCGATGCCAACCAACCTAATTCGGCATCCGCGCAGGTTCTAGTGGGAAAACCTTGCGATTTGACACATCCACGCTAGGCTTGAGGTATGTTCAGCATCGAGCACGAATTTGACTCAACCGTTGTGACCCTCGTGGATGAAGGCGATGCGCCTTTGGGCGAAGATGTGGTGATCAACATGTTTGAAGACTGCGTCACCATCGAACAATACGATGCGCGCACAGACACAATGCAGAAAATCACCCTGTCCACCAATCAGGTGCAGGATCTCGCCGCCGCTCTGGATCTGCCTGAAGGTGTCTACATGCTCAAACGCGATCCGACCTAGGTCACGCGGAAAACTTTGTCTCGCGACGTGGTTCCTCGGACAAGTTCCAATCGGGACTTGGACACACCCAATGCCTTGGCCACTAGCTTCTGCACCTCTGCGTTGGCTTTACCGCCCTCGGGAACTGTTGTGACATAAACCCGAAGCTTGCCGTCTTGCGTCACAAGCGCATTGCGCGACGCCTTGGGAGTCACACGCACCGCGATCAGTGTTCCAGCAACGGCCATATGGCTCAGGTCAGCGATCAATTTCACCTCGCCAATTTACAAAGCCCGACCATCGGGCAACAGTGTCGCGCAACTATCTGCGAGCGAGGCTGACATGACCACAGGTTTCTACTTTGACGAACGCTGCTTCTGGCACAGCGGCGGCAACTACGCGCTCACTTTGCCCGTTGGCGACCTTGTCCAACCTCTCGCTGCTGGGGGCTTGCCGGAAAGCCCCGAAACAAAGCGTCGGCTCAAGAATCTACTGGACGTCAGCGGTCTCGCGGCCGAACTGACGCTACGCTCTGCCACTCCTGCGGACCGCTCCGCGCTGGAAAGAGTGCATCCGGCCGATCTACTGGACCGATTCAAGGAAATGTCTGATGCCGGTGGCGGCGAACTCGGACTGCGCACGCCCTTTGGAAAAGGTGGCTATGAGATCGCGGTGCTGTCTGCCGGTCTCGCCACGGAAGCAGTGCGCTCCGTCGCCAAGGGCGATCTTCAGAACGCCTATGCGCTGTCGCGCCCTCCGGGGCACCACTGCCTGCCAGACTGGCCCAACGGATTCTGTCTGCTCGCCAATATCGCTATCGCGATTGAAACCGCCAAGGCTGAGGGGCTGGTAGACCGAGTTGCCGTTCTAGACTGGGACGTGCACCACGGAAACGGCACCGAAGCCATTTTCTACGATCGTGATGACGTACTCACGATTTCGCTCCACCAGGAAAAAAACTATCCGCTCGACACCGGTGATCTTGAGCATCGTGGCAAAGGCGCAGGCCTCGGCTTTAACATCAACATTCCCCTCCCCCCGGGCGGCGGTCACAACACCTATCTTCACGCGATGGAAAAAGTTGTTCTGCCGGCACTCGCGGACTACAAACCCGACCTCATCATCGTTGCTTGCGGATTTGACGCCTCTGCCTTTGACCCGCTTTCTCGGATGCTTGCCACCGCCGATACATTCCGCCAAATGACCAAACAGGTCATGGCCAGCGCGCAGGCCATGTGCGATGGCAAACTTGTGCTTGTTCACGAGGGCGGGTACTCCGAAGCCTATGTTCCGTTCTGCGGACATGCCGTCATTGAAGAGCTTTCGGGCTCGGCGATCACTGCCGACGATCCTATGGCCGCTTCTCTGGCGACACGCCAGCCCAACGCCCGCGTAGAAGCCTTTTTTGCCGAATTGATCGACGAAATGGCTGATTTCTTTGCAAAACCGCCCGAAGGCGGTTGAAAACACGCGGGAAAAGCCTGACCTATCCCGCAACGATCTGAGGGAGACATTCATGCCCACTCCAAATCCGGCGGCGCTGGAATTCTTGCAAACCCGCCGTTCGCGCCCAGCCAAGACACTGGTGGCGCCGGCACCAACGCGCGACCAACTCGAACCGCTCTTGCAGGCCGCCCTGCGCAGTCCTGACCATGGCAAACTCGAGCCTTGGCGCCTGATTGTTCTCACAAGGGACAGCTTGGACAAACTAGCCAACCTCGCGCGACTGCGTGGTGAGGAATTGGGCGTTGATGAAGACAAGATCACCAAGGCATACGCGCAATTCGCCAACGCTGATCTGGCCGTCGCCGTCATCGAAGCTCCGGTAATCTCGGAAAAGGTTCCTGCGATCGAACAGACCTACTCAGCCGGTGCTGTTTGCCTTCAACTTCTCAATGCCGCGCTTGCGGCCGGCTGGGGCGCTAACTGGCTATCGGGCTGGGCCAGCCACGACCGCACGTTTGTGGAACGCGGCCTTGATCTCTCGCCCCGCGAAAAAGTAGCCGGTTTCATCCATATCGGAACCGAGAAAGTTGCGCCGCCCGAACGCCCGCGGCCCGACATGGAGGCCAAAGTCTCATGGCAGTAACAACCGTTGTCGGATCCTTTTTTGCAGCCCTCGGCCAAGTCGGAGATCCCCGATTCCGCCGCGTACTTTTCAAGGGTATTGGGCTCACGTTCGCTCTCTTGGTCGCCGCCTATGCCGGCTTTCTTATTTTGCTGAACTGGCTTGGCGCCGCCATGTGGGTGCAAGAGTTGCTCGGCAACATCAGTTGGGTGGGCGATTTATTCACATGGACATCATTCTTCCTGATGGTTGCCTTGTCCGTTTTCTTGATGGTGCCTGTCGCCTCGGCCATAACATCGATGTTTCTTGATGAAGTCGCTGAAGCTGTAGAAGAGCGGCACTACCCCCACATTCCCAAGGTCCCGCCGGTGCCCTTTGCCGAAGGTTTGAAAGACACTGTCAATTTTCTCGGGGTTTTGATTTTCGCCAATATCGTCGCGTTGATCGTCTACGCGTTGTTTCCGCCGTTTGCGCTGTTCATCTTCTGGGGCATGAACGGTTTTCTGCTTGGGCGGGAATACTTCACACTTGCAGCGATGCGTCACCTGGGTCGCGATGGCGCTAAGCAGCTGCGAAAGAAGCATGGCGGCACGATCTGGCTGGCTGGAACACTCATGGCAATGCCGCTTTCGATACCGCTGATCAACCTCGTGATCCCGATCCTAGGCGCAGCGACCTTTACCCATCTGTATCACCGACTGGAGCCTCGATAGCTTCAGGCGCCATTCGGTTGAACCAGTCCAGATCCCGTACGGTGATGATCCCCGATGTGATGATCAGATAGAGGATCACCCAGACCACCGCTGCAACGACAGTGGTAATCTTGGCTTTCGTTTTGAGGAAATGATGCTCCGGCGCACCTGCCTGTGTGCCGGGCACAACTTCGCCAAGATCTCCCTGCGTTTGCAGGCGGATCGGGATCGCAATCAAAAAGATCATGAACCAACAGACCGCGTAAAGAACGAGTGCTGACGTGATACCCATAGCGTTTCCTCTTGTCGGCCCCGCACACAGCACGAGGCCTGATGTTACGGCTTACACCTGCTCGAGTTCGACCAAGCAGCCGTTGAAGTCTTTCGGATGCAGGAACAACACCGGCTTGCCGTGTGCGCCGATCTTCGGCTCTCCGTTTCCTAGCACCCGGGCGCCAGATTCTTTAAGGTGATCGCGCGCGGCAATGATGTCTTCAACCTCATAGCACACGTGGTGAATGCCACCCGACGGGTTCTTTTCGAGAAACCCGTTGATCGGGCTGTCTTCTCCCAGCGGATAAAGCAGTTCGATTTTGGTGTTCGGCAATTCGATAAATACCACGGTTACACCATGATCAGGTTCGTCCTGAGGCGCACCGACTTTGGCCCCAAGGGCGCTGCGGTATTGCTCACTTGCCGCTTCAAGATCCGGCACGGCAATGGCGACGTGGTTCAAACGTCCAATCATATCTCTCTCCCAAAGAGTCAGCCCTCGCTTCGCCCGTCCTTATGCGGTGCTGCAGGCCCGCGCGCAAGCGGCACAGGGTCGCGGCGCGATTAACGTTCCGTTAGCCACGACTCCCTATGGTGAGTCGCGAAAATTTTTATCTGTCAGAATGTCAGGAACCCAATATGAACGACCCGCTGCCGCTGTCGCCCCTGTTCACGCCCACCGCCCAACGTCCGCTGTTGGGCATGGCCGTTCTCGTTGTCGAGGACAGCCGTTTTGCATCAGATGCCCTGCGCATGATGTGTGTGCGCTCCGGTGCACGTATCCGCCGTGCCGACAGCCTTGCCGCCGCTCACCGTCACCTCAAGACCTATATGCCTTCGGTGGTGATTGTCGATCTCGGCCTGCCCGACGGTTCCGGCACCGAGCTGATCGAGGAACTGGCACAGGCAACCCCGCGGGTCGAAGTGCTTCTCGCCACCTCGGGCGACGACTTTTCCGAAGAAGCAGCGATGGCCGCTGGTGCCGACGGCTTTATCGCCAAACCGCTGACCGGCCTGGCGCAATTCCAGTCGGAGATCCTCTCACGCCTGCCGAAAGACCGGCAACCCAAAGGCCCGCGCCGCCTTCCGGAAGACGTGATGGAAGCCGATCCGGTTGCACTCCGCGACGACTTGCTTCACGCGTCCGACACCCTGTCCACCCACCCCGGCGACGCCCATGTCGTTGACTACGTGGCCCAATTCCTTTCGAGCATCGCACACAGCGCCCGTGATGACGCCCTTCTCGGGGCGGTAAAGACCGTCTCCGCTGCACAGCACTCCGGAGCGGAGTTGGCCAAGGATGTATCTCGGCTGAACGACCTGCTGAAACACCGCCTCGAAGAGACCGCAGTGATCTAAAGCGTCGGATCGTCCGCCGCGCGCACCAGCCGAGTCAGATCGCTAAGCTTTTCACGCTGTTGCCCCGCCTCATCGAAATTGCGCGGCGACAGCCAAAGCTCGAATGCTTCTTTCAAAGCGGGCCATTCCTTGTCGATCGCTGCAAACCAAGCCGTGTCACGGTTCCGCCCTTTATACACGGTGGCCTGGCGAAAAATGCCCTCATAGCTCAAGCCCAAGCGCTGTGCCGCACGGCGCGACGGCTTGTTGAGCGCATCGCATTTCCACTCGTAACGACGATACCCTGACTCAAAAGCCCATTTCATCATCAGAAACATGGTCTCTGTCGCCACAGGCGTGCCTTGCATTACCGGCGCGAAATTGATGTTACCGACTTCGATGGAGCCTGCCTCGGGTGCGATCCTCAAATACGACGCAACGCCTGTATAGATTCCCTTTGCCTTGTCAAAAATTGCATAGAAAAAGGGATCCGTTTCCGCTTCGGCTTCATGCACCCAACGGTGATAGGCCGCCGCTGAATGAAACGGGCCATAAGGCAAATAGTCCCACACCGCGTCATCTGCCTGATAAGCACGAAACAAAAGGGCGGCATGACGCTGTGCGCTCAAAGGCTCAAGGCGGGCATGGTCCCCTTCAAGCACTGCGCCTTTCGGCGCAGAGGGCGGCGTCCAATCGGGCACCGCAAAACCAATCGGTCTAGCGTCAGTCATTCGGCCTGCTCCAGTCTTTTGAGCATCAGTGGCACAAAGGTCGCGTGCTGCCAAGAAAAAGGCATCGCACCGCGTCAGGCGAGCAGTTTCGGATCGTCTCCCATGTCCAGACCCGGAAAGACCTGCGTTTCCAGTAGACTACGCTCCAAACCGAAACTTGATCGCAAGGCCCAAGCCGCCCACCGCCGCACGTCCTGAGTGGGCCGAAGGTCGCGGCGTTTGTACAAATCCGCCTCATCCAGCCCGGGCCATTTGCCAAGGACCGCGGCGCCTCGCAGTGCGCCGCCAGCCAGAACCATGGCACCGCCCGTGCCGTGATCGGTGCCACGTGTACCATTCTCCGCCGCGGTGCGCCCGAACTCGGTCATCGCAACCACGGTTGTCCGCTGCCAGGCGGCTGCGCCCATGCCGCCTTTGAGGGTCAACAGCGTGTCGACCAACTGCCCCAAAGGCCGGCGCAATGCCCTGCTTTGACCGGCGTGCGTGTCCCACCCACCCAACGAAAAGCATGCAATCCGCGCGTCAGCCCGCAACTGCTCTGCCGCGAAAGAGGCAACTCTCAAATGCGCCTTGCCGGCCCCCTTGCCCGACGTGTCCATCATCGCGTCCATGGCCTCTTCCATGTCGCCGATTTCGGCATTCGCGCCCATCCCGCCGAAACTGGCCAGCCCCAATGCCGTTCCCATGGCGTGAGCCATTTCAGGGTCGCCGCGCATGGTCTGCTGCATCAAGGAAATCCCCTGCTCCGAAAGAACAAAATCAACATCCGGCGACCAACTCGTCATTTCCGCCGGTCCACGGCTCAAAAGCATCGGGTCAGCGCCAATGGCATAGGCCGTCTGGACACCCATCCCTCCCATCGCGCTGATTGCCCGATTGAGCCAGCCATCGCGGGCCGGGCCGTCCAACGCGCCAAGACCAGCTTCGAGCAAGTCTTGTCCATCAAAATGGCTGCGTTTGTCGCGGTAAGGCGTGGACACGGCCTGAACAAAGGCAAGCTCGCCCGCCTGCCACATGGGATAAAGTGGTGCGCACTCAGGATGTAGGGCAAAGCCATCCTGAAGCGGAATTTCCGAGTCGGAGGAGGCTGCCAGCGTTGGGCGCAACGTCGACAGGATCTTTTCATGTCGGGGGCGTACCAGATCAAGCCCATCAAGACCGCCGCGCAAGATGATCACCACCAGACGATGGTCAGTTGGCGCAGCAGCAAAACTCACCTGTGTGATCAACGGCGACGCCGCCAACGAGCACCCAACCAACGCACCCTGCGCCAGAAAACGTCGTCGTGTCAGTCCCTTAGCCATCGCGCCCTCATACCCTTTGAAATGCTGGAGACATCAACACCAGCGCCACACCTTCGCGCCGACTTTCAGCCGCCTGCGCGGCAAATAGTACTTCGGGAGGCACATCCTCGCCCAGAACATCCACGACAAAGGCCCTCGGATCCGGCAACGGATCCGTTAGCGCGGATGGCACGGACAGGCTCCATTGCAATCGGGCTCCCAGCCCCTGTGGACTCAGCCAATGCGCATCGCCTTCTTCAAATCCGTCTGGCCCGAGAGGGCGCCCCAAAGGCTGTCCCATCGTGGAAAGCGGTCGCCGGACAAATCTGTAAAGCTGACCTTGCCGCATCTCCTGAAGCGTTTGCGGCTCAACCCCCAGCCCCCGTAAGGCCGACGCAACGAACACCAGCGGCTGCTTGAAGTTCCGCCGCTCGGGGCTCCAAGCCGTTGGGTTTTTCAGCATGGCTTCCGTCATAACAGCCAGGTCGCCCTGCGAGTCCAGATAGGCTGCCTTCATATCCTCAACCAAGTCCCTGTCCGGTGCGTCGGCAATGAAGTGGATCGCCATTTTCTCTGCCAGATGTCTGGCCGTATCCGGATGTCGGGCTAGGTCTCGCAGTGCATCCGTTACATCCTCCAGACTGGCCCGACGCGAACCGCCGTAAGACTTTCCAAGAATGGTTTCAGCACCGGGTTCGGCTCTGTTCGCATCAAACTGCATTTCCTTGTCGCGGATTGCCCGCACTCCGGTGAGCAGTTCTGCAAGTTCCCGCACATCCACCTGAGTGTAGCTGCCCCCGACGCCAAGCGTGTGTAGTTCGAGAATTTCACGCGCAAGATTTTCATTGAGGCCGACAACCCGATCTTTTCGCCTGTCCGAAAAACTGCTGTTTGGCCCGATCGACAAGGTCTGATCCAGGAAATGAAGCATCTGCGGATGCAACGCTGCAGCAATCAACATGTCCTCAAAGCGACCGGCAACATAGGGTCTGATGGCGACCTCTACATAGTTTTCCTCATTGGTTCTGCGCTCGTAGTCCTTACCGGGCGCCGCAAAATGATCGGCCCAAAAATCGACAAGTCGCTCACGAAAGCCGTCTTCTGCCCAAACCCGCCGCGTAAGACGTTGTTTAGACCAGTTGGCGACCACCGGCCGTGTTCTTTTGTGAAAGTTTCGAAGAGCTTCCGCGTCTACTCCGTCTGGGTCGCCCGCCTCAACCGCCATCCGCTTCGATTTGCGAAGGGCTCTGAATTCGGCAGTCACAGCGTGGACTTCTTCGGTCGAAGGAAGCGGAAACCGTTGGGCAGCAACATCTGGCCCGTTCAACGACTTCAACATCGCATTAACAGAAGCGGGTGGCTTCTGAACCGGAGATAGTCCGTATCCGAACCTTTGTGCCGCCAAAACAGGAGTAAAAGACATAGTGACTCTCTTCGCTTCGTGCACAGCCAGTGTACGCGAGTTCGGATCGATTCACAGCACCGGATCGCTCACAGAAAACAACCGGCAAGAAAAAGCCGCCTCTGGACACCAGAGGCGGCTAAAGACTTTGCGATCAAACAAGGATCACTCCTGGGGAATGACCCGCAGGTTCAACTCCATCAACTGTTCTGCGGCAGGCTCAGACGGCGCATTCATCATGAGGTCTTCCGCACGTTGGTTCATCGGGAAGAGCATCACTTCACGGATGTTTTGCTGGTCGGCCAGCAACATCACAATACGATCCACACCCGCGGCACAGCCGCCGTGCGGCGGAGCGCCGTACTGGAAGGCTTTATAAAGGGCCCCAAAACGGGATTTCACTTCGTTTTCGTCATAACCGGCGAGTTCAAACGCTTTCAACATGATCTCGGGCTTGTGGTTCCGGATCGCCCCCGACACCAGTTCATACCCGTTGCAAGCCAAGTCGTACTGATAGCCTTTCACCGCCAGAGGATCTCCGTTCAGCGCATCAAGCCCACCTTGCGGCATAGAGAACGGATTGTGCTCAAAGTCGATCTTGCCTGTCTCTTCGTCCGCCTCATAGATCGGGAAGTCCACGATCCATGCGAAGGCGAAACGGTTTTTGTCGGTCAGGCCAAGCTCTTCGCCAATCACGTTCCGGGCACGGCCTGCAACCGGCTCAAACGCCTTCGGCTTGCCACCAAGGAAGAAGGCCGCGTCGCCCACGCCCAACCCAAGCTGTTGACGGATCGCCTCGGTGCGTTCCGGGCCGATGTTCTTGGCCAGAGGCCCGGCGGCCTCCTCACCAAGGACGATTTCACCGGCTTTGATCTTGGCATTCACTTCCTTAACGGAAATGCCCTGCTCCTGCGCGATGGTGTCCGCAGACTGTTTGCGCCAGAAGATGTAGCCCATGCCCGGCAAACCTTCCTGCTGGGCAAATTTGTTCATGCGGTCACAGAACTTGCGGCTTCCACCGGTCGGCGCCGGAATAGCCCGCACTTCGGTACCTTCCTGTTCCAGAAGCTTGGCAAAGATCGCAAAGCCGGAACCGGCAAAATGTTCGGACACCACTTGCATTTCGATGGGGTTGCGAAGGTCAGGCTTGTCCGAACCATACTTCAACGCCGCTTCGGCATAGGGAATTTGAGGCCAATCCTGCGGTGCATCTACCTTACGATCACCACCGAACTCTTCGAACACGCCCGCCAAAACCGGCGCGATGGTGTCAAAGACGTCCTGCTGCTCCACAAACGACATTTCCATATCGAGCTGGTAGAAATCGGTTGGGGAACGGTCCGCACGCGGGTCTTCGTCACGGAAGCAAGGCGCGATCTGGAAATACTTGTCAAAACCCGCAACCATCATCAGCTGTTTGAACTGCTGCGGCGCCTGCGGCAGAGCATAGAATTTACCGGGATGCAGACGGGAGGGGACGAGGAAGTCGCGCGCACCTTCTGGCGAGGATGCGGTAATAATCGGAGTCTGGTACTCGCGGAAGTTCTTGTCCCACATGCGCTTGCGCATGGAGGCAACCACATCAGAACGCAATGTCATGTTCTGTTGCATCTGCTCGCGACGCAAATCAAGGAACCGGTACTTCAGTCTGGTCTCTTCGGGATACTCCTGATCACCAAAGACCATCAGCGGCAGTTCGTCGGCATCGCCCAAAACCTCGAGATCGCGCACAAAGACTTCGATCTCCCCGGTCGGGATCTTGTCATTCACCAAATCCTCGTCACGCGCCTTCACATTGCCATCGATGCGGATACACCATTCGCTGCGCACCTTTTCCATCTCGGAAAAAACCGGACTGTCCGGATCACACAGAACCTGAGTGATGCCGTAGTGATCGCGCAGGTCGACAAACAGGATACCGCCGTGGTCGCGGATGCGGTGCACCCAGCCGGACAGGCGGACGGTCTCGCCCACATTGGATTTGTTCAGGTCGGCGCAGGTGTGGCTGCGAAAGGCGTGCATGTGCGGGCCCTCTTTCAGGGTGAATATCTACAGTCGCGCCGATACACCTGTTTGGGCGGCCAAAGTCAAGGGAACAGCCTTCCAAAATGGTTCAAAACGGCCGGACCACGTTGCCGGAATAGAAAAACACGCCCAAGCCCACCAAAAAGATGATATTGCCCGCGATGGCGTGCTGCAGCACCGCGAGCGGCAGCGAACGCCTTTCTTTGTAGGAATGGGCGAATATTAGACCTCCAATGAAGGTCATGATCGCAACGATCCAACTCCAGTACATCAGATGCGCCAGCGAAAACAGCGCTGCATTCAGCCAGATCGACGCCGCGCCGTCAGGCAGGATTGCCTTATAGCGGCGGAAGAAAAGAGGGCGAAAAACCAGCTCCTGCGGCAACGCGGACACGATTGGGTAGAAAATCAGTATCATCAGCAACAAAAGTGGCTCGTTGCGCAGCAAAAAGAACGCGGCTTCCGATGCAAAAATTCGCATCACACCGAAACAGGCGATGAACATCAAAGCTGTGAAAACCAAAGTTTCCCCAAGCTTGATTTCCGATATTCCCTCGCGCAGAAAATGCCAGCGAAAGCCTAGCGTAATATGCAAAAGCCCTAATCCCAATGCCGTCAACGCGAACAAGGCTGTGAACATGACGGTCGCTGGCAAAAGCGTTGCGATCAGAACTGGCGCCGCAACAAAAAGAAGGCAGAACTCGACGCAAAGCTGCCAACGATAATTCTGGGATATGGTCGATTGAGTGCCCATGCCTGTTTTCCCTGCTGCGCGGTGTCACATGAAGACACTTACGGGATTCGGACAAGTCCGGATTGACCGGCGAAGAGGCATTTCAGAACCCGAGCACGATCAGTTCGGACATAGCAAAAGGTACGCCTTGGATTGTTGCTCCGCTCACCGAAAGAAACTGCAGTTGCAATCCCAATGTGCATTCGTCGATCCACGCAATGAATTCACTAGGTTGATGCTCTTGGCACACCTCAGGTCCTCAAGGGTCAAACGCGCTTCAACCAACAAGCCCTTTCGCAATCGGCTCTCCCGGTAAACCCCGGGCAAACATCCGGCCGCGATCGGAGGCGTCAGTCGTTCGCCCTCCTGCGTTGTGACCGTAATGTTCGTGATGGTCCCTTCACAAACTTCGCCATGCTCGTTGAGGAACACCCACTCCTGAACACCATCCGGCAAATCCGCCCGCCAACGGTCATACACGGCACGGCGCGTCGTCTTGTATTGTAGATAGGGATCGGCAGATGAAAGACTCTCCTCGGCGATGCGAAAAACCCAAGGCGCGTTTGCCGCAGGCGGCATTGCGGCAGTTGTGATTTCAACATCCCCTGCGGCTCCAAGCGTCAGCCTGCAGCGCAACGCCTCTTTGCCACGGATCTCCGCCACTGCTGTTTGAACGGCCTTTGGCTCAAACTCAAATCCCAGCGCCGCGGCGGACCGCTCAAGCCGCTTGAGATGAAGGTCAAGACGGGCAATGCCCTGTCCCGGCCGGTAACCGAAGGTTTCGATCAGGCGGGTGCCATCTCTCTGAGCTTCGCAAAACGGGCTTTCCACAGCGCCTCCTCGTATTCGGCTCCCGCAGTGCTGTCCCACACAATACCACCACCGACATTCAATACTGCCAGACCATCCTCAATCATCAGTGTTCGGATCGCCACGTTAAATTCGGAACGCCCATCCGGTGCAGCCCAACCGATTGTCCCGCAGTAAATCTCGCGCGGTGTCTGCTCCAGATCGTGAATAATCTCCATTGCACGGAGTTTTGGCGCCCCTGTGATTGATCCGCATGGAAACAAAGCCCTCAGAATGCCGGCCAACCCAACGCCATCCTGCAATTCGGCAGCCACAGTCGATACCATCTGATGGACCGTCGCGTAGCTTTCAACTTCGAACAACTGCGGCACATGCACCGTGCCGGCCTTGGCCACGCGGCTGATGTCATTGCGCAGCAAGTCCACGATCATCAAGTTCTCGGCACGGTTCTTTTCGTCTGTTGCCAGCCATGCTTTGGCACGGATGTCTTCAACCGGATCGTTGCTGCGAGGCTGGGTACCTTTCATGGGACGCGTTTCGATGCGCCCTGCCGCGTCGGTTCGAAAGAAGAGCTCAGGCGATCGCGACAAAATGGCTGGAAGTCCGTCCGCTTCCAAAAACACACCGTGGCCGACTGCCTGTTGCGCAACTAGCCTTGCATAAAGGGCGCGCACTTGACCACTGTACTCGGCCACCAACGGGAACGTCAGATTGGCCTGATAGATATCGCCGGCGCCTATGTAGGCATGCACATCCTGAAAAGCGCTGTCATAAGCCGCAGCGTCCCATCCGGCCTGCCACGACAATCCCTCAAGGCTTGCCTCAGGCATAACTATGGCCGGCCGCGGCGCATCGAACACGCCAAAACACAGCAACGGCAATCGCCGCGCATCTGGCAGGTGCGCCGAAAGACGCGGTTCAAGCGTATACCCGAGTTCATAAGAACAGAAACCGGCGACCCATCGCCCCTCATCGCGTGCCTGATCCAGCGCCGCCAGTGCACCGGGTACTTCAGCGGCTTGGTCTGCACGGATTATGCGTTCAGGCCGCGCGAATTCCGTCGCGGCGCCTTCCGGACCTTGGTCAAACCGAATCTGCACGCATTGCTCCCACTTCAGGTGCCGCCCCTATAAAGACCTCCTACCTAAAGCGCACCTCACATTTACAATCGCGCAAAAACGGCGAAAACCGTCAAAATCCGGCTCTCTTGCCGAACCCCCTTGCGCCTTTCTTAATGATACGTATAACCCACGACAATTTGCGCATTTGGCGACTCCTGCCCGTCGCCCACCAGCCCGAGGTCCACCATGCCCAAAAGAACAGATATCTCCTCGATCATGATCATCGGGGCCGGCCCCATTGTGATTGGCCAGGCCTGCGAGTTTGACTACTCCGGTGCCCAAGCGTGTAAAGCGCTCCGAGAAGAGGGATATCGCGTCATCCTGGTGAACTCGAATCCGGCAACAATCATGACCGACCCGAACATGGCGGACGCGACCTATATCGAGCCGATCACACCCGAAGTTGTCGCCAAGATCATCGAAAAAGAGCGCCCCGACGCGCTGCTCCCGACCATGGGCGGCCAGACCGGCCTCAACACCGCCCTCGCGGTCGAGGAAATGGGTGTACTGGAAAAATTCGGCGTTGAGATGATTGGCGCGGACAGAAACGCCATCGAAATGGCCGAAGACCGCAAACTGTTCCGCGAAGCCATGGACCGGCTTGGCATCGAAAACCCCAAGGCTGAAATCGTCACCGCGCCGAAGCGCGAAGACGGCAGCACCGATCTGGACGCTGGCGTGAACGAAGCGCTTCAGGTTCTTGATCACGTCGGCCTGCCCGCAATCATCCGCCCCGCCTTTACCATGGGCGGAACAGGCGGCGGTGTGGCCTATAACCGCGAAGACTACATCCACATTTGCCGCACGGGCATGGACGCCTCTCCGGTCAACCAGATCCTCGTCGACGAAAGCCTGCTTGGCTGGAAGGAATACGAGATGGAAGTTGTGCGCGACAAAGCCGACAATGCCATCATCGTCTGTTCCATCGAAAACGTCGATCCAATGGGTGTGCACACCGGCGACTCCATCACAGTGGCCCCTGCCCTGACGCTGACCGACAAAGAATACCAGATCATGCGCAACCACTCGATCGCGGTCCTGCGCGAGATTGGCGTGGAAACCGGGGGCTCCAACGTGCAGTGGGCGGTGAACCCCGCCGACGGCCGGATGGTTGTGATCGAAATGAACCCGCGTGTGTCGCGTTCCTCCGCGCTTGCCTCCAAAGCGACCGGTTTCCCGATTGCCAAGATCGCGGCCAAACTGGCTGTTGGCTTCACCCTGGACGAGCTGGACAATGACATCACCAAAGTCACCCCCGCCTCGTTTGAGCCGACCATTGACTATGTGGTCACCAAAATCCCGAAATTCGCTTTCGAGAAGTTCCCGGGGTCCGAACCGAACCTGACCACAGCGATGAAATCCGTCGGTGAGGCCATGTCCATCGGCCGGACCATCCACGAATCCATGCAAAAAGCTCTCGCGTCGATGGAAAGCGGCCTGACCGGTTTTGACGAGATCGAAATCGAAGGGGCGGATGACACCCCGTCAGGCAAAGCCGCGATCATCAAAGCGATCAGTGTCGCGACACCGGACCGCCTCAGGACCATCGCACAGGCCATGCGCCACGGCCTATCCAATGACGAAATCAACGCGGTTACCATGTTTGATCCGTGGTTCCTCGACCGCATCCGGGAAATCGTGGACGCCGAGGCCGATGTCATCTCCAATGGTTTGCCTGTCACCGAAGAAGGCCTCCGCCGCCTCAAGATGCTCGGCTTCACGGATGCACGTCTGGCCAAGCTTTCCGGCCGCGACGAGGACAACGTGCGTCGAGCGCGTATGAATCTCGGCGTAACCGCAGTGTTCAAGCGTATCGACACCTGCGCGGCCGAGTTCGAAGCGCAGACTCCTTATATGTACTCCACCTACGAAGCTCCAATGATGGGCGAAGTGGAATGTGAGGCCCGTCCAAGCGACCGCAAAAAAGTGGTGATCCTTGGCGGCGGCCCCAACCGGATCGGTCAGGGCATCGAATTCGACTACTGCTGCTGTCATGCCTGCTACGCCCTTACGGAGCAGGGCTATGAAACCATTATGATCAACTGCAACCCCGAGACCGTGTCCACCGACTATGACACCTCGGACCGCCTGTATTTCGAGCCGCTCACCTTTGAGCACGTTATGGAAATCCTGCGTGTAGAGCAGGAAAACGGCACACTGCATGGCGTAATTGTCCAGTTTGGAGGCCAAACGCCGCTGAAGCTCGCCAATGCCCTGCATGACGAAGGCATCCCGATCCTCGGCACCACACCGGACGCGATTGACCTTGCCGAAGACCGCGAGCGCTTCCAGGCGCTGGTCAACGAACTCGGTCTTAAGCAACCGAAAAACGGCATCGCCTCCACCGACGCCGAAGCGCTGTCCATTGCAGGCGACATCGGCTTCCCATTGGTGATCCGTCCTTCCTACGTTCTGGGTGGTCGCGCGATGGAAATTGTGCGCGATATGGCACAACTGGAACGCTACATCGCCGAAGCCGTCGTCGTTTCCGGTGATAGCCCGGTACTGCTGGACAGCTACCTGGCTGGCGCGGTCGAACTTGACGTCGATGCGCTGTGTGACGGCAACGACGTGCATATTTCAGGCATCATGCAACACATCGAAGAGGCCGGTGTGCACTCCGGTGACTCTGCTTGCTCATTACCTCCATACTCGCTGGACAAGGGCACGATCGAGGAAATCAAACGCCAGACACACGCGCTGGCCATCGCGCTGAATGTGGTTGGCCTTATGAACGTGCAATTCGCGGTCAAAAACGGCGAAATCTACCTGATCGAAGTCAACCCGCGCGCATCGCGGACCGTGCCTTTTGTAGCAAAGTCCACCGATAGCGCGATTGCCTCCATCGCGGCACGCATCATGGCCGGCGAACCGCTGTCGAACTTCCCGCAGCGCCCGCCCTACAAGGAAGAAGACGCTACCAAAGATCAGCCGATCGCCGACCAGATGACGCTGGCGGATCCGGACATGCCTTGGTTCTCCGTAAAAGAAGCCGTTCTGCCCTTCGCCCGGTTCCCGGGTGTGGACACCATCCTTGGGCCGGAAATGCGTTCAACCGGTGAAGTCATGGGCTGGGACCGCAGCTTTGCGCGCGCCTTCCTCAAGGCACAAATGGGCGCAGGTATGCACCTGCCCGACTCCGGCAAAGTCTTTTTCTCCATCAAGGACGACGACAAGACGCCACAACTTGTGGAAACCGCCAAAACACTCGTCGATCTTGGTTTCGGCATCGTTGCCACACGCGGTACCGCCGCCTTCCTCGAAGGTCAGGAAATCGCCTGCGAAGTGGTCAACAAGGTCTATGAAGGGCGCCCCAACGTCGTCGACATGCTCAAGGATGGCGAGATTTCTCTGGTGATGAACACCACCGAAGATACACAAGCGGTTGAAGACAGTCGCGAAATCCGCGCCGTCGCGCTCTATGACAAGATCCCTTACTACACCACGGCCGCTGCGAGCCACGCCGCCGCGCAAGCCATGCAGGCCCGTCGCGAAGAGGATTTGGACGTGCGCAGCCTCCAAGGTTGATCGCCGGATTACACAAGAAGAGATAAGGCGGCCCACGGGCCGCCTTTTTCGTTTCCGGATACACATCCAAACCGTAAGCAGTACAGCGATGCGCGGTCTTGATTTTGCTCGACAGGGAACGATGCGAGAGGATTGGACAAGGCTTCCTCGGCCTCCGGATTGAAGTCGCAATCTATGTGAGAAAACTCTTCAGTAGCAAAAGCCCCGCGTCGCTTTGACGAACACTTCTTTGCGCCCCATTGACGCTCACCGGCCTCTTCTTTAAAGACCGCGCCTTCGCTGACCGGAATTCGGAGGCCCAGACATGACCCGCTCCCTTGGTATTGACTTTGGAACGTCCAACTCAGCCGCCGGCTTCATGCAGGACGGACAGCCACGCCTGATCACTTTCGACGGCGCGCCGACACTGCCTACCACGTTCTTTTTTGATTTCGACACTCGTCAAACGCTTTTGGGTGAACCTGCAAACCAGGCACTGCTGGAAGGTTTCGAAGGCCGTTTCATGCGAGCGCTCAAGCGGGTGCTCGGCACTACGCTCATGCACGAGAAGCGCCAGATATTGAACTCACGCGTGACGTTTGTTGAGATCATTGCCCGCTTCCTCAAACACATCAAAACACAGGCAGAGCGCCAAACCGGCCTGACATTCGACCGCGCTGTTGCCGGACGCCCGGTTGTTTTTCACGGCACAGGTGACCCACGCGAACAACAAGCCGAAGACGATTTGCGTACCTGCTATCTTGCCGCCGGTTTTTCCGAAGTCACCTTCGTTCCAGAACCCGAGGCAGCAGCAATTGCCGACGGAGCCCTGGTCGAATCCGATGGGCTCGGGTTGATCGTCGATATTGGAGGCGGCACCTCGGATTTTTCTCTGTTCCGGACATCTAGCGGATCGGTCGATATTCTCGCCAATCACGGCGTGCGCATCGGTGGCACTGACTTTGACCGTGCCCTGAGTTTTTCCGAAGTCATGCCATATCTTGGAAAAGGCTCGCTTCTGCGCGATCAGTTCGGTCCGGGGCGGTTCCCGGCACCGAATGCTATCTTCAATGACCTCGCCACTTGGGAGAAAATCCCTTTCCTGTACACGGCGCAAATCCGGCGCAAGGTGGCCGACATGGAAAAACAGGCGGTTGAACCGGAGAAACTCGGCCGCCTTGCAGACGTCCTGCGTGACGAATTGGGGCATGACATAGCCTTCGCTACAGAACGCGGCAAGATTGCCGCCAACGACTTGCTCAACGATCCTCGGATCGACCTCACACCTGTTGAAAGCGGACTGTCTGTCCCCCTGCCAACAGCAACACTTACGGAAATTCTTGCCCCGTTTGGCGAGGACCTGCGCCAAGGGGTTCAAGACACCTTGAAAATGGCAAACCTGAGCACCGGCCAGATTGACCGCGTAATTTACGTGGGCGGCTCAAGTATGCTCCACGTGGTTTCCGATGCGGTTAAATCCGTCACACCGGAGGCTGATCACAGTTTTTCGGAAGTTTTCACCGCGGTCACGGACGGGCTGGCTCGGGCGACAGATTTCACCTGACCTTAGGATCAAAAGGGAAAAAGGGGCCCATCTGGGCCCCTTTTCCAACACCGACGTAATACCGACGTTTTGCAGACGTTTTGCAGACCAGATTTTACACCTTCTGCTGGGTATATTTACGCAGCTCAGTACGAGCCACTTGGCGCCTATGCACCGCGTCCGGCCCATCCGCCAGTCGAAGGGTCCGTACTCCCGTCCAGGCAGCGGCAAGCGGTGTATCCTGACTGACACCCGTACCACCGTGCATCTGCACAGCCTCATCGATCACTTTGAGAGCTACATTAGGGGCTACCACCTTGATTTTACTGATCCAAGGCGCTGCCGCCCGCGGGTCACCCTGATCCATCATCCAGGCCGCTTTCAGACACAGCAATCGCGCCTGCTCGATCTCCATCCGACACTCTGCGATGATGTCATAGTTAGCCCCCAAGTGCGCCAACTGCTTACCAAATGCCTCGCGATCCAGCGACCGGCGGATCATCTGCGCCAACGCTGTTTCCGCTTGCCCGATTGCCCTCATACAGTGATGGATACGACCCGGCCCAAGCCGTCCCTGTGCAATTTCGAAGCCACGTCCTTCACCCAGCAGAATACTGTCGGCTGGCACCCGAACATTGGTAAAACGAATGTGCATGTGGCCGTGTGGCGCATCGTCTTGGCCATAGACCAACATCGGACGCAGAACTTCAATTCCTTCCGCGTCTGCGGGCACAACAATCATCGATTGACGCTTATGAACAGGCAGGTCATCCCCGCCAGTTTTGACCATGACGATATAGACTTTGCAGCGAGGATCGCCTGCGCCGGAAGACCAATACTTTTCGCCATTTAGCACGTATTCGTCTCCGTCTCGCACGCATTCCATAGAGATGTTGGTCGCGTCCGACGAAGCCACATCCGGCTCGGTCATCAGATAGGCTGAGCGGATATTGCCTTCGAGCAAGGGGGCCAGCCACTTCTCTTTCATATCCTCGGTGCCGTACCGCTCGAACACTTCCATGTTACCGGTATCGGGGGCCGAGCAGTTGAACACCTCTGCGCCCAGTGGGGTTTTGCCCATTTCCTCGGCAAAAAACGCGTATTCCACCGTCGTCAAACCGAAACCACGTTCGCTGTCCGTGAGCCAGAAGTTCCAGAGCCCGCGCTCCTTTGCTTTGGCTTTCAAGCCCTCAAGAATTTCGGTCTGGCGCTCTGTAAACTGCCAGCGATCCCCGGTCGCAACTTCTTTGTGGTACTCTTCTTCCAGAGGCATGACCTCGTTCTGGATCATGTCTCTAACCTGCTCGAGCAGGTTTTCCATCTCCGGACGGATGCCTAGAAACATCGTCTCTCTCCTCAAATTATCTGAAAAGACCTTGCCGTGCGTTGTCAGCACTTGTCCATTGGTCTGCGCCTAAAATGACGCTGGGTCCAATTGGTCGAAGGGATAAAGAAAGGCTGAAGAGAAAAGCGAAAATTTCCACAACAAATCTCGATTCAGGTCTTGCGCCCGAAAGCAAGCCACAGTAATTAGCCGCTCACCGTTGGGGTGTAGCCAAGTGGTAAGGCAACGGTTTTTGGTACCGCGTACCGTAGGTTCGAATCCTACCACCCCAGCCACTTTCTCTAGATCAGCACAACAAGACCTAGGCGCAAGTTTCTCTCGCTTGTTTTCGTCTAGTAGACCCCGACGTCCGCCATGTCCGCTCCGTTTAGAGGGGACACCAATATTTCGAGCGGTTTTCGGTCTCCGAAAAAGGATAAGTTGCTCGAAAGGCTCTTGGATCGCAATTGGACTGGTACCGAATTGCGCCTTCCAAGATAGACTTTGGATGTCGAGCCATTGTCAAAACGGATCTCCAGGTTGAAGCTTTGCTTGGACAGGTCAGACGTGGCGATTTCAATTCCTGCAATGGGTGATCCGTCGAGCGATCTGACCAAACTCGATCCTGATTCCATTGAAATCTCTACCGAATTCAGAGTCTCGCTTTCCTTGCGAAGCGCTCCAAGCAACTGACGCAAAAACGAATGTGAATTGAAACTCTCTGTGTATGGCAATTCCCAAATGACCAACTCATGATCGCGTCGGTCAAGCGCGCCAGATAAAATGTAAGCTTCAATCGCACCGATCGGCCCGCCACCGGAGACAGACATATTTTCGACGTCTGCGTCAAACGCACGAGACAATGCATCCGCAAATCTGTAGTGGTCCCGCTTGTCGCGGTTTGAAAAACTACTGCCCAGCAAGGCAATTTGGGCACCATTGGTTGTCTCATCCAATAGTCCGCCGCTGCGGGTGAGGTCGTATGTTTGTGCCGTTTCGGCTGGCAGGCTCTTTTCGCAAGCTGCAAGCACGATTTCTGTCAGCGATCCCTCCTCATCGATCGATCCAGACGCGGCCAAATCCTGCACATTGAACTGCCCGTCGTTTGGAAACATTTCTGGAGACACATCGTTTACGCTTTTTGCAAGCGCAATTGCGCTGACTGCAGCCCCTGTTGTTGTCCAGTGCGTGTCCCTTTGAAAGTAGAACTTTTCTCTGACAAGCGGTTCAGCCATGGCCGCGTTCAGCAAATTCGGCACGATGGCTCCGGCAACCTCCAATCCGTCAATTAGGTCATCAAACGACGCCCTAGCCGCGGACACGTCATACAAATTTCCACCCATGGCAGAATCGAGTTGCTCTTGTCCGGCAACAATGGGGCGCGGCGGCGCCACTACTATTGCCAACGGAACGTTGCGTTTTGTAAACTCGTCGACGATCGCAGTTACCAGTTTTTGCGATGTCGCCTTCATGTCATAGCGATCCTTCAACTGGTCACTGGTGAAGATCCAGCCGTTGGTCACGTCGCTGAAGATAGGAGCAACCTTAGCGTATTTCTTTGGCAGCGTTTCTTTGTGCAACAGACTCTCACAGTAAGGTTCCGACTGTGCGGTCGTGGCGGCAAGAATAATGGAAAGTAAGGGGAACAAGCGCTTCATTTGGCTACCTCTGACTGGAAAGAAAACGTTCGGGAATTTCCCAGACGACGACGGATGGCAGACTGGAGAGTTTTGATATTTCGTCCAAAAAAGTGTCCATCGGGACGAAAGGGCCTTGCCCCACACTGCTTGCGTTTAGAACGTCAGCCTGCAGAGCTTGCTTAAGGAAACCCTCAAAATGGAACTCTTGCTTGGCGGAAAAACTCGTGCCCACCAATGCAACAGGGATCGTAACCTCTTGGAAGAGGTCCCCCGCAGGTGTCACTGACGTCTCGAATGTTTTGATATATTCTCGTGGTGGACCTACACGAGCGCGAAACTGACCAGTTGGAACAAATGCTATGAGGTCGCCTTCAAAAAGTACGCTCCCGGTTTCAACGGTTGTAACGTTTGTGTGTGGAAAGTCGTAAATCGACACCACGGCAGCAATTTCCAAAGCTGCACGCCGCGCGCCTTCGGGGCTCCAATGTGTGTCGGTGCGTTTGAAACTGTCCGGAAAGCTGAGTGCATCACGTAAATCTACTCCGACTAGTCCAGCTGCTTTGATCGAAGAAAGCGCGCGATCGTATCTCGAAGCAAATTTTTCGGAGCGGCCGCGGGCCAAATGGTGCTCATGCATCCTCGCCTTATCTGGCACAATCACTGGGACGAGAGAGATGCCATATTTTGCCAAGATCTTTCCGACTCGAGCCAATTCCTCACGCAAGTCACGGGTTTCTCCAGGTTCAGAAAACTCTTCAGCGGTGAACAACCACCCGTCCTTGCTTGCCACGGCCCCTGTAGACATCTCCTGGAAAAGAGACCATTTGACAGCCGCCCAAAGCGCGACAGCCCCGTCGTTTGCGGGAACGGACCGCTCAAACCGGCTTTCATAGCCTCTTTGATAGGTGCCCTTTAGCCATCCATGGGTCGGGTCACCGGCATGTGTGTTCGAGATTGCGCCCAATGAAAATACTACCGTCAAGGCGACAATACAGAGCGTGCTAATTGTATCGGAATGGGACTGCATCCGGCTCGTCCTAAAATTGGAAGTAGAGGAAGGGGCTGTTTGTTCGCACTTGCAAGGCGACAAAACAAAGGATCGAGAGGGTCGCGAATTGCAGGGCTGGCGACGGCTCAAACCGTGGAAGATTCAGACGCGGCGCGATCGAGAGCACGACGCCCAGAAGAAGAAACAGAAGCTCCGAAGTGGTCGTGAGCGTGACCACCTCCAAACGCAAGGAGGCTCCGTTTGCTCCCAACATTCCGGCGTACATTGCGACTGCTTCGCCAAGTGTCTCTGCGCGAAAGACAACCCACCCAAGAAGGACGAACACCATAGTCAACGGCCAAGCGATGACTTTTGGCCAGGCAAAGCTGCGGTGTTTGGCAACCAAAGCCCTTTCAACAGCCATCAACCCACCATGCCAAATCCCCCAAATGACGAAAGTCCAGTTTGCTCCGTGCCAAATTCCACCAAGGACCATCGTCAAAAGAAGGTTTCGGTATGTCTTAAAGTTGCCAGATCGGTTGCCACCCAATGGAATGTAGAGATAGTCGCGCAACCAAGTAGACAAGCTAATGTGCCATCGGCGCCAGAACTCTGTAATCGAACTGCTGGTGTAGGGATTGGCAAAGTTTTCTGGGAAGCGGAAGCCGATCATCAAGCCAAGCCCGATAGCCATCGATGAATATCCGGAAAAATCAAAAAACAACTGTACCGAAAAGGCCAATGCGCCGAGCCAAGCCTCTGCCATGGACGGATCCGGTAGGGCAAACATCCTGTCTGCCAAGGGGGCAACGCCGTCGGCAACAAGCAGCTTCATCGCAAGTCCTTGAAGAAACCTGCGCAAACCGGCGGAAAACAGAAGAAGCGAGTGTTTTCTGTGCGCAAACTGATGCGCAAGGTCCTTGTAGCGTAGCACCGGGCCCGCAATCAGCTGCGGAAACAGTGTGGAAAATGCTAAAAAATCCGAAAGTTTTTTTGCTACCGGCGCATCGCCTCGAGCAACATCAACAATGTAGCTGATCGATTGAAACGCCAAAAACGAAAGACCAATGGGCAGGATGATTTCTGGCACCACCAAAGCATCCCCACCCAAGGCGGTGTTGAGGTTTCCAAGCAGGAAAGTCGTGTACTTGAACCAGAACAAGACGGCGAGATTGAAGCAGACGCCTACACGGACCGCCCAAATTTTGACTGCAGCATGTGTGGTACGAGATACGACGTGACCCGAGAGAAAGCTACCGCCCGCGATTGCATAAAGAACGAAAAGCGCATCTGCACGCCACCACGCGTAAAATAGTGTGGACGCCAACAAAATCAGCCAGTTCCTCGCCTTAGATGGAAGCACGTAGTAGGTGGCCAAAAAGGCTGGCAAAAACCCGAACACGAAGATGGGTGTCGAAAAGACCATTTGTCAGCCCTCGATGTTTGGACCAAACCGGTTTTCGATGAGTTCCGCTCCCTCCGGACGAGCCACAAACGTTATGTTTTGCCCCCGACGTAGCTGAACGTCAAAAACGCCAAGAACGGCATCCGACACAGAAAGGACAGAGAGCTTGGCTGAAACAGGATTGACTGATCGCCCGCCCGCTGCATTGGCCGCAGTGGCGCCAATGACATCGACTTTTTGATCAGTTAGTACCAAACGGACCGGGTTGTTCGTCAGGTTTAACAAAGTGACTAGGACTTTGGATTTGTCGGCACGTGGAGGTTCTTCCACGACCACTAAATGCCCCAATGCGTTTACTGCCGCAGTGTAAAATGCTCCGACACTCGCACCGTCCGTCAAAGCTACTGAAACAGGGTGAAAGGCATCACCGTCCAGACCAAGTGAACGTACGCCCAGAACCTCCGGTGCGGGATCGGTGTCGATCCATCTAATGAAGGCCGCATCGTCAGGTGGGGGCGCATCATACAGCTCGTTGTCGGCTGTTCGGCCGAGGGTTCCAACGCTCACAAAAGACAGAGCAATGAGTGGATAGAGTTTGAATTTGATCATTGTGGGACTCCTTCGCCAGAGTTTTAGCTACGAGGGAGCGTCAGTGGTGCACTCGAAAGAATAGTTAGGACGCGTGAAAGGTTATCAGGTTGAGCTTTTGAACGGCTACGCGAACCGCGACGAAGTTGCTGGAATGCGATGCCACAAGGGAGCGACCAGACTGCTGTCTAATCCACGATGTCTCAGCGAACGTGCCTATCGCATTAGACTTTTTGTGGAGTAGTCTCGTTGTGCATCCCTTAATCTTAGATGCCACTGACGCGAGACCTACAGGATCAAGAAGCTCTGAAAGAATGACCGAAACTTTGACATCAAACATAAAACACCGGCGAAGTCCAAGTGCCTGAGGTTTCAATTCAGCGGCTTCGCTTACTCGCCAGCGTTTTTGAAAAGGAGTACGGGCCTGCCGGCCCCTTACTGCGCGCGTGCGGCATCTCGACAGCAAAAATGTCTGACCCGACGAGCAGGATCGCCATTCGACAAGAAGCCGAGTTTGTCAAAAAAGCTTGTGAGATCTTGAACGATCCGCTTTTTGCAGCCAGGGCCGGACTGGACAACAGAGATGCCATTACTTTGGCGGCGTATGTCGCCAAGAGTTGTGAAACGCTTGAACAAGCAATCCAGTACGCATCTAAGTATTTGCGATTGTCAGATACAGACACACAATTGGAAGTCATCAAAAGAGATGGGCAACCCTTCTGTGTTTTGCGAAGCCGCAGTGGCACGACGGAGGCTGAACATCGACATCGTGAATTTTTGCTTTTTGCGTTACTCGCGCGCCTTCGCAGAATCTCAGGTGCCGCTTTTGCAGCAAAGGGTATGGCGTTCAAACATAACATCCGCGCTCATAGGGCCGGAATGGAAAAACTGGCCGGATGTCCGGTTTTGATCGACCAACCTGAGTCCGGTCTTATGTTGACGCAGTCGACTTTGAACCTTCCAATCTCAACTGCCGATCCGGAGCTTCGCGCCTTCCTATTGCAATATGGCGACAATGTTGCTGATAACCGTGCCAGCGCGAACCCGCCTCTTGCAGATCAAGTTGAAGCCGTTTTCCAACAAAGTCTCCCGGGACGATTGCCAACCGCGGAGCAAGTGGCACAACGTGTGGGCCTGAGCCGACGAAGCCTTACTCGCAAGCTTACATTGTCTGGGCGCCCATACCGTACAATTCGCGATGACGTCCGCCGCACTCTGGCGCAAACTTGGCTGCGTGACACACATACCTTAGCCGAGATTGCTTTCCTATTGGACTACGCAGATCAAGCGGCATTTACCACGGCATTCAAGCGCTGGACGGGTATGACCCCGAACGCCTATCGTTCCTCAGTCAGCGTCGAATAGCTTCTGAGTGTTGTTGCTAAGCAAGTCGGTGCGCGCGGTGCCTGCGTATTCTGGAAGAAAAATTCAACCAACAAACCCGGCAAACTGTACGTTTACCGGGCTTGAAGCAGAGGCCGGAACAGTCCGGCGTCAGGTTGGAAACTATCAGTTTCTGCGATCGTTCTGGCGGTTGTCGCGGTTGTTCTGCCGGTCGTCAACACGATCCTCAACATTGTTCTTATCGGACGCGCCGGCGATTGCGCCCACTGCCGCGCCAACCGCGGCGCCTTCAGCTGCGTCGCCGCCCGCGATCTCAGCAACAGCAGCTCCAGCTACCGCGCCTTTCACCGCCTTTTCCGCCACGTAGTCAGCATGTGCCGTCATAGGCAGCGCGAAAACAGACGCGGCAGTGATTGCGGAAAATAGAGCTGTTTTGAAAGTGTTTGTCATGGGGTCCAACCTTTTCTGACTTTGGCAACCACCTTGGCTGCCTTCTGATCCAAATTTGGATGCCCGCCTATTCAATTTATTTCAATTACTGGCCAGTATATTTTTATTTTAGGCCAAAGTCGGAGCAATTGACCAGTGGAGTTCGCTTCAGGAAAACCGACAGCTTGGGGGGTTAACCGACCAATAAAGAATAAGCGTTAGGAACATGGCTCCAGTAACACTTTCGGTCTCTCATGCCTGCCAAAGTAAAATCTCTTTTGCGCGTCCTTGTGCTTTTCGGTTTGATGACTGTGCAGGCCGTTTGCGCGCAGGCGGAGCGTGCTACATTTGACCTGCGCCAGACGGACTTCGCGGCCGGCTCCGTTGTGGATTTACAAGGCGAATGGCACTTCAAATGGGGTGAGTTTCTTCCTCCCGACCAAGCGTCGGAAGCGATTGATAGAAACGTGATGGTGCGGGTCGAAGTGCCATCTCGATGGGGCCACTACTCGTCCGAAATTGCTCAAAGCTCTGATAAACCGGGAAAGGCAACTTTCATCGCTCACCTTGCGTTGCCTGAAAACCTTGGAAAACCACTTGTATTGTTACTGCCTGAAGTCCGGGACGGATACCGACTTTTCTGGCAACCAGATGAACCGGACGGAAGTACTCGCCTGTTGGCCGAAGAGGGTTCTCTCAGCGCACCGCAGCAAGTCGCACAGAGGATGCTGACTCATCCCGCAGATATTAGTGGAAGCGGCTTTCTCGTGCTGCATGTGTTCAAAGAGACGGCGTCCCGTGGCGGCCTTAGAAAGGCGCCACAACTTTCAGCCGCGAAACCCAACAATACGCGAATTGGTCTCAAAACTCTGGAAACCGGCTTCGTCATTGGCGCAATGTTCCTGATCGTTTGGAACAATATGATGCTTTATTTGGGCCATGCTCGGGACAAGGCCGCATTGATCCTTGGACTTGGCACATTGGGTCTCATGCTGCGTACGCTGGCGACATCAAACGCAATCGAGATGGCTTTTGGTACTGAGTGGTACCAGTTCCGGTATCGCCTGGAGATTGCCCTGATGCCTCTATTGGCTTGGGCTGCAGCGGCGATCAACCAGAACCTCAGTGAAAACTTTTTGCCAAACTGGCTCATGAGGTCGATCGCAGCAGCCTCGATCGGTTTAGCCTGTCTAACGATGGTGGCAACGTTCTCAATATTGTCACCAATTGTGCCCATTGTGCAGGTTCATTTGCTGGGTGTATTTGGCATCTGTATTGTTCGTTTTGCAATCGGTTTGCTGAGACGCGAGCATAAGACAGGAAAGCTGGCTTTTGCGCTGTTCGCTTGTGCTGCCACTGGGGTGAACGACGTTGTCGTTGCGCTTTCCAACACTTACCAGATGCTTCTTGCCCCCTACTCCATTCTTATCTTGATGGCAGTTTACAGTCAGGCAATTTTCAAACGCGCTTCGGAATCTCTAGCTCGAAACGCGATACTCGAGGGCGAGAAGGAACAACTGGCAAAAGCTCACGAAGATGCTTTGTTTTGGGCAACTCATGACCACTTGACCGGCTTAATGAACAGGCAAGGCCTATCAAAGGCGCTAAAGGAAAGATGGGCAGACAGGCGCTCTCAAAACCAACCGGCATCACTGGTGCTCTTCGATGTCGACCATTTCAAGTCCGTCAATGACACCTTCGGGCACGATATAGGGGACAAGGTCTTGATCGGCCTCAGTAGACTGCTGAAAGAGGCAAACCTTCGCCGTGACGACCGCTTCGTGCGCTTTGGCGGAGAGGAGTTCCTTCTTTTTCTGCCCGACACCTCATTGGCCGAGGCCACCGTGATCGCGGAACGTTTGCGTCAAACGATCGCAAGTACGCCCATTCTCGGCAATCCAGACGAACTCAACCTGACGTGCAGCTTTGGAGTAGCCGAAACCCCTGATGCCGCGACGATGTCAGCGGACCGCCTTCTCAAACTGGCAGATGAAGCACTTTATGCTGCCAAACACGCCGGCAGAAACTGTGTAAGGGCGGCTGAGCGCTCCATAAAAATCGAACAGGCGGCGTAGCGAATACGCCGACTATCTGGGCAGGATCAAACGCTGCCCCGTCGGCTTTTGGCGTCTAATTTTCAACGGCGACCGCAGAGGCTTCACGGCCTGCCACGTCACTTGGAACCGATATTCTTTCAGCGCTTAAATCAGAGCTAGTTTTTTTCCGTTGCGAATGTAGCTCTCGGCGATCTTGGCGGGGTCGAATTGAATCGTTTCCACGATCTTGCGAATTTCTTTTTTTAAGTTTTCCAAGCCGGCTTGGTCTGCGGTCGCGTTGGCACGCTCCGGTAGCGACACGGGTCCTGTGTGCCCAAAATTTGAAAGGAATTCCTGTGCTCCATTCAATGTCGAAACTTCTTCGAGTGTTGTTTCCACAAACTGGATACGGGTACCAAAAAGTTGCTTGTAGTAGGCGTATCGAGCCTCCATTTCGAAGCAATACCACAGAGCCCGACCGACGGCTCCGCGCGGCAGAAAAGCCGAAGGATCAACCATCACGTTGCGGTACTGAGGCGAGAGGTACCATTGCCATTCAAGCGTGACATTGTTGAAATCGCCTCGAGCAATATAGCTACTACACTGGTCGACAATGTCGCGTCGCAGAACCACCACCTTTGTCCGTTCGGCCAAAGGATGCAAAGCAAGCGTCTCGATCAGGCCGCATTTACCCAGAGTGTGATTTGACTCGGCATATCCGCCAGAAATCGAACCAAGTTTTTTTGACCAAAAGTCCCTGACATTCCGGGTTATGCCATAGCTGTTGAATTCGCGCATTGTACGGATATCGGGCATTTCTGTCCCGAAGTCAGAGGGTAACAAAGGTTCGTGGATCGATTTCAGATCCAGATTGTCATCAAGTAAGCGCGCAAGCCACGCGGTGCCGGTGCGTCCAGCGGAAAGTGTGAAAATCACTTGTTCATCAGTGCCATCACCGACTGAAGCAACCGCCGTCACCGGCTTGCTGTACCCGAACCTTTGTAGGAGGTGCGCGCACTCGTCAGCGACGATGTCCGCAGCTTTTGGGAACGTTGCATAGGTTTCTGAGACCCCAGCACCTTTATCTGGCCGTTGGTTTGATTTGGCCCGCAAGCCGGAAAACTCTTTGCCAAGACCATCAATCTTAAGAGTTTCGATTTCAGCGGACAAATTCTCGTAACGCAGGTAATCGTCCAGTTCGACGGAACCGTCCAGCGGAGCGATGATGTCGTTCTCGCCTAGCAGCACTCTGGCTGCATCCACGAACGTTCCAAAATCCAGCCCCGTCTTGTCACCACCTTCCCACCAGTAGCGCGAAATGGCCGCGTCAAAAGGATCGCGAACGATTGTTATCTTTCGGTAGTTGTCCCAAATTTTTGCTGGGACCATGCGACGGACTTCAGCCGCCGGAATGTGATTATAGAAATTTGAATGGGTTTCGCTGCCGTCTGGCCAGACTTGTGCAGCATGGTTCTGCGCAGTTTTTCCTGTCCGGTCTTTGCGTAGGTTCTCGTCGACATTCGAAATTGGCGTGATGACGCACTCTGGCCCACAAAAGCGGGACAACGCGATCTCAAATGACGTGCCCGCCGTTTTCTTTGTTTTGATAAAGATCAGCTTCAGAGGATGACAAATAATCACTGTCTTTGCTCACTTTTCTATATGTTGATTGGTCAGGCTGGTACGCGAATATCAATCGGCCCATGGCCGTCTCGCCAGTTTTCCCAAGCCGTGCGGTACCCTGCCTCAAGATGGCGCGTGTATTCAGTGGTTTGAAAGAGCGGCGCAGTTGGCAAGTTTCTTGCCAGTTCGGCCTTAGCAGATCTAAGAGCCTTTGGATCCTGCGCCAATCGGCAGATGATTTCTTCGTATTCCGATATGTCACTTGCAACGAGGTCGTGCATGCCGACCGCCTTTGAAAGGCTTGCCCCTACTCTTGAGGCGAATTGTTTTCCAGGCAACGTCACAATCGGAAGACCTGCATACAACGCATCGCTGGCAGTGGTGTGCGCGTTCACATTGAATGTATCCAGAAACAGGTCAGCCAACCTATGTCGTGCCAAGTGTTGATCACGAGGCGCCTTTGGGGCGAAAATCACCCGACTGGCGTCAATACCGCGCGCTTCCGCTTCACGTTGCAAGTTGGTTTTCGCGACCTCGCCGCAGTCTAACAACCACAGAACCGAATTCTTGTTCTGCGCCATCACGCGCATCCATACGTCAAACTCGCGCGGCGTGACCTTGTAGGCACTGTTAAAACAGCACAGCACAACAGCCTCTTCCGGCAAGCCAACGTCGGCGCGTGTCGGTGTATCGGCAATTTGCTGAACCCGATCATTAGGCTGATAGGCGTTCGGCAATTCGATTATCGCTTCGCTGTAACCCGCACGGTGAAAATCAGGAATGACCGTCGAATCTGCAACAATATAGTCAAAGGCGCCTGAACCCAGTGACCCAGGGTATCCGAGATAGTTGACCTGCACAGGTGCAAGTCCAGCGAAGAACAAGCCTGCGCGTGCGCTTTCTGTGTATCCTTTCAAATCGACGGCCACATCGAGCTTGTCGCGTCGGACAGCAAACACCGCTTCTTCATCGCCCAGATGCTGCAAATCAACAAAGCGGTCCACTGCGTTTTGCAAACGCGTGAAAAGCTTTCCGGGCTTGGGCGCGTTCAACCCATAGAAAATGATTTCGAAGTCAGAACGGTCATGCTTCTCCAACACGCCACAAAGTAAGGTGAGCGTCGCGTGGTCCGACAAATCTGCTGAAAAATAACCTACCCGTACCTTGTCTCGTAACCGCAGCCTTTCGAATTGCGGTCGCGCTAGATTCCATTGACGAGCAAAGTTTTTCGACCGTTTTAGTTGCTTGGCAGGGTCGTCTTCGAACACCAAGAACGCCCATGGCTGAAGGCCATCGCCCACAACGCCTAAGTTTGGGCAGAACTTTTCAAATTCGCGAAAAGCTTCCCAGTCGCAAATATTAGCTTGGGCATGGAGTTTTCCCGCGAGAGCCGCTTCGTTGTCGGAATCAATTTCCACAGCCTTGCCGTAGAATTTGGCCGCTGCATCAAGTGACTTCGCAACAAAATGTGCGTTTGCAAGACTGTGATATGCTTGGCCAAGTTGATTTCGCAGATTGGCGTAAGATGGCGTCATCTCGAATTGCGTCTCCAAAGAGGCTACGGTTTTTTCAAGTTCCGTAATCGCACGAGTATGCTCGCCGGCCTGCCTCAACGCGTCACCCAAGAGCTGTCTGGCCTTCAAGTTCTTCCCATCAACGGACAAGCAAGCCTCAAGATCCTGGACGGCCTCGTGGATTTGTCCCAGCACAAGATGGGCATTGCCCCGTGAGAGCAGGTATTTTGCGGAGGTCGGTTCCAGCGAAACCGCTTTCGAAAAAGGGGCGATCGCCTCTTCAAACCGACCTAAACGCTCCAGCACGGTTCCATAATTCGCATGACTGGAAGAAAAGTTCGGGTTGACTTCAATTGCTTGCTCAAAAGCGTGCAAGGCGCGATCATGCTGTCCAAGTTCTTCAGCAGCTGCTCCAACAAGGTTCCAAGCTTTGTCCGAACGTGGAAAGCCTTTCTTCTGGGTTTCTGAGAGCGCAAGGATGTCTGCAAAACGACCTTCACGATAAAGCCCAATCAGATTTCGCAACATGTCGCCTGAGGGTGCCCCATGGTTCCGGCGCAAGTTTGCCAACGCTTGACGCGCTTTTGCGTTTTTGGGGTAGTCCTGCAGGATTGCTTCATAGCACGCTTGCGCCTCGGCGAACTGTCCGTTTTTTTCGAAGGAACGCGCCTTGCGCAATTCCCCTGAGACTTTCACTGCCATTCTGGCCCCCAACAAGCTTCGCGGCACAATGGCCGAATCTTTGGTTCGAACTTATTGGCGACGTAGTTAATTTTTGGTGAGCCGCCTCCGCTGTTCGCTAGTTTTTGCCAAAAGAAAAGACGCCCCAAAAACACCAACGGTAGGAGATTACGAACTACGGTTCTAACCAGTACAGGCCATTTCTACGTCCCAAGATCATACGATCGCAGGCCCCGCGAGATGTCACCGCCTGCAGGAAGGACTACGCCCCCCTCAAACGGCATTTAAAATACCGTCACCAGAGATAATGCAGCCGCCCAGATATTTGATGCGAAGCCCAATTTCAGCAATGCCAATGCGATCAATGCGCAACCAAATTTGATCACACGAGGACTAGAAAGGGAGTAGATCAACCAATCGGCCTTCGGCACGGTCAATCCGAAGACCAACATAGGATGACCCGGTTTCCTCCCTGCGGGACCGATCCGCTGAATCGCAGCGGTGAGAAACTTTCCCCCACTTACTCTACAATCAGAGGAAGGGCGCGGACGATCCGATCACCTTCCGCAAAAAAGTATCGGATTTCATATTGTCCCGGAACATCAGGAGCCTGCAGTTTAACAAAATTTCCTGTGTCAGTATGTGCATATGACTGTATGTGCGGGAGCTCGTCATCGGCGATAGCTATTGCGATATAGTCCCGGTGGTTGCTCGATTTGATACCACTCCAAAGAATTGGGACATCCGCTCCGGCCTGAACTTTGTCTGGTGCAACAAGCTCCAACGGAGGATCAACAATTTCGACAGGAAAGCGATCAACAATTTCGGGCGGATCGGTGTAAGCGATGTAGCGCACTTCGTACTCTCCAGGATGTGACGGCATCCGAAGGTTCTGTTCCGCCGCGCCTTCTGTATGAAAATAGAACATGGTTTCCGGCAAGCTTGCCCCAACCTTTGCAATCGTAACTATGTCGCCAGCGTCACCGCGCCCGCTCCACCTAATCGCGACACTGCCGCCTGCTATGGCCGAAGTTGGGCCTTCGATACCCGCGCTCATCGGCGCCACAGTGATCGGTCTGGTCGCCAGCACCTCTCCTGTCCCATGGCGCACATAAACCAATTCATGGGCACCATCATTGGGCGGCGCTGGAACCGTGAGAGGATTGCCACCGATTATGTCCGCTCTGCTCAGGAAATTGCCGTCGCGGGTACCATCGAGAACGATGCCAATCCAATCCCCTTGCTCTGCGGGTCCTTGCCATTGCACGTTGAACTCCGTACCTGCCACAACCTTCTCAGGCGCGGATAAAGTCGCAGTCACCTTGTCTACTTCTGGTTCTGGCGCAACCAATGCGACCTCGCTCAAGGCCTGTGCCAACCCGCTTGCGTCATTTGCACTCCGGTAACTTCCACCGGTGTTTTCCGCCAAACACTGCAACTGTCTGCGGGTAGTTTCATTTGCGATCGCAAACCCAATGGCATGTAGCGTAAAGTCCACACCAGTTGCTTCGAGCTGCTTCCCGACCTCACATGGGTCATACCCACAAGTCTCTTCCCCATCCGAGATCAGGATCACTGTGGCTTTATCTTCGGTGTGCTTCAGCGAATTGGCAGCTTGCATAACTGCCGCTGAAAGAGGCGTTTTACCCTTTGGGCTGACCGCATTTACCGCCGCCAATATTTCCGAATGTTGGCCGCGGGCTGGTGCAACAACGCCTTCAATATCGCTGCAATCGCCTTTTCGACGGTGGCCATAGACCGTCAAACCGAGCGCCTGTGTCTCAGGTAACTGTTTCAGCAGATCGCCTACAACATCCTGCGCGATGGTTATTTTGGCCACTCCGTCTACCTGCCCCCACATCGAGCCCGACGCATCGAGCACAAGGCTTGTTTTTGTGTCTTGTGCTTGTGACTGCGACGCTAGCAATGAAGATACGAAAGCGAAGGCGCTCCAAATATCAGATGCACGCATTTTCTCTACTCCTCTACGCGGCGCCAAAACCCGGTTGCCTTTGCCGAGCAATGATCCGTGCCAAATGCGGCAACAGCTTCAGGTGGCAACACAAATGTCAATTTGGACGTGTGACTGATTGAGTCAGGTGTCAGGACCTCAATAGTCCAAAGCAACTCGCTCCTCTTGCCTCCGTGGCTCGGCATTGCCGAAAAGATGTGTTCCATGGCACGGGCTTGCCATTGCGCGTCACCCATCGCGGCCCACTCCAATGGAAACCGCGAACTCATTTCCAATTGATCCGGGTGAAAGGGAACTTGAAAAGATAACGGTTGAGGTGTGGCCACCTCTGCCGGCAAAGCCACGAGGTCTGCGGGCACCGCTTGCAACATGACATCTGGACAGCCTTCGTAAATTACCGGCGACAGATCTAACTTCCAGAGCCCGTTGGCTGGTTGAAGGCCTACCGCTTCGGGAGACACGGCCTCCAAGCCGGTTTCGATAGGCAGGCCTTTCGGCACGCAATGGTCGGGGCCTCGATAGTCATAGGTTTCGAAGGCAGTTCCCAATACCACCTGAACTGCGGTCAATTCTTCGACGGGCACCCAATACCCCTCGCCATCATGCAAAACGAGGCCATAGCCGGCCTCAGGAGGCTGTCCATATTTCTTGGACCGCGCCGCAGAAGCGGCTTCATCGGGCACCTCAAAACGCGCGCCTTCACCGTCGAGAGAAATTGTTGGTGCGAGGCAGTTCGCGATGGCGAACTCCGGAGATGTACCGAGAGCAAGCAAGAAGCAAAGTCGGGGAAATTTCATTTTTTGTCCTGAAATTCGGAGTATTAAGCATATTATGGCCTTAGCAATCGTTGTTTCTTTGGACATGACCACTTCTGGTTATGTAGACAGAATTTCAAAAGAATTTTGAAAGGCCGTTTCCGGCCGGGACACATTCATGAAGGCATTTCCCGAATTGGTTGGCTCGCTATACGAAGCAGCCGCTGACCCAGCGAAATTTGATCGACTGTTGAGACTGGCCGAAGCCGGCTTCGAGAAAGCTGAAGACCAAGTGTCGTTTTCAGCGTTGCGTACAGCTTGGGAAGCACACATTGCACGGGCAGAAGACATTCTGACCAAGTTCCCGATGGACCCGACTGATACGGAAACCAATCCTGCATTTGACTTAGAGAGAAATGGGCGCGTTGCACGGCCAAACAAGCTCGCGCAGAGGCTGATGGGATTGAAAGAAGGTGATTTGCTTTGCCAATCCTACGACGTAGAATCCAGTGTGCTGAAAGCTCTGGCCGCCTATTCTGATGGCGGCGCTGAATTCGCTCCGGCACTGCGTCTGCCGCGCGAGGACAACGGCAAGCTGGTCCACTTTGTAGTTCGCGCAATCCCATCGAATGGAACGCTTCGTCTCACTGGAGTTGAAGCTGCCTGGCATCAACAAGCTTCTCGGACCATGCAATTTCTGTATGGACTGACCCCGTCAGAAACAGAAGTTCTCGGTTTTTTGTGCGAAGGCCATTCACCCGCGGAGACGGCTGAAAAACGTCAACGATCTATTGAAACAATTCGCCAGCAAATACGCGCAATGATTGATAAGACCCATGCGCAGGGACTCAGTGGTTTGATACAGTTAGGACAGGCAACAACGTTGGGCTGTACGTTATCTCAATCCAAGAGGTTCCAAAACCAAGAGAGCGAAGTCTTTCTGAGTGATGGCCGGAGGCTCGTGTTCATCGAACAGGGTCCGAGAAATGGCCGACCAGTGGTTTTTCTTCACGGATGTCTTGGAGGGAACAGGCTGCCGAAGTCCGCCGAAAATTGCTTGTTTGAAAACAATTTGAGATGGATAGCCCCGGCCCGTCCGTGGCATGGGCGATCAGAAGGACACACTTCCTTTGCCGACAGACCAACAGCCTACAGTAACGATCTTTTTGAACTATTTGACCATTTGGATTTGTCGGACGTTTCGTTGGTGGGCTATGACGTTGGAGCGGCATTTGCTCTTTTGTCGGCCTCAAATCTGGCATCGCGTTTGGCGCAAGTTGTTTGCGTCGGACCGACTCCCCCGACACGTGGCCTGCGGGATTTCGCGGATGCCCCAATGGCACAGAGAATATTGGCAATGGCTGCTAAGACGTCGGAGCCCTTACTACGTTATCTTGCAGTCATCGGGGACCGCAAGATACGCGCCGAGGGCCCTCAATGTTTCGCTGCAACCGTGTTTGCCGATAGTACCGCCGACCTTGTCGCTTGTCAGGACGAAGAAATACTTGAGGTAATGTGGCAAGGACATCACTTTCACGTCCTTTCCGGAAATGAAGGATTCATCAACGACTGCCGACTTATTGCGTCGGATTGGTCCAAACAAATGCAGCAGCATCTTATTCCAGTGTCAGTTGTTCATGGTGGAAGAGATAAAATTGCGTCGATTCAAAGGGTCAGGAAGTTCGCCTGTGAACTTAAGGCTCCTCTCAGTATTGTGGAGAACGCCGGACACAGCCTGGCGTTCAGCCATACCAAAAACGTCCTGGACCATATTGCCGGAGGATTGGATTAGTTTTTCAGCATCTCCGCCAGCTTACGATAGGAAGCCTTTGGTGTTCGCTCGAAGGTGTCAAAATTGACATGAACAAGGCCGAACCTCTTGTCATAGCCCAGCGCCCATTCGTAGTTGTCCATCAACGACCAGAGATAGTAGCCCTGAACCGGCACCCCCTCCGCAATCACTGACTTTACCGCCTCCAAATGCGATCCAATGTAGTCGATCCGATGCGGGTCATCTACAACACCATGCACCGCAACATCATCTGCGGACATACCGTTTTCTGTGACAAAAATGGGCAAGTCGCCGGTGTATTCATCCTTTGCTCTACGCAGGAAGTTGGCCAAACCTTCAGGATAAATTTCCCACCCCATTGTTGTTTGCGGCAACTCGCCTGTGGTCTCCACGTAGCCCGGCCAAGGACTGTCGTCAGGCACCACGATCTTTCGGGTGTAGTAATTCAGTCCACACCAATCGACCGGCGCACTTATCGTAGCAAAATCATCTTGCCAATTGTTCGGCAAATGCGGCTCAAGACCTTCAAGTGCAAGCGAAGGATACTCACCCTTGAAAATGCCTGACAGGAAAAACCGATTGTAGATCGCGTCGTACCGAGCTGCAGCCAAGGCAGCTTCGGGAGAGTTGTCCGCGGGCATCGCCCACTCAAGGTTGCAAACTGCTCCCAGGTTATCCATTCCGAGGCCCCGCATGGTTTCAATCGCGCGACCGTGAGCCAGCAACACATGGTGCATAGCCCGCGCGGTTGCGCGTATGTCGCGAAGACCAGGTGCATGCAGCCCCATGAAATGGCTAAGCCAACCCACGCACCAAGGTTCGTTGATTGGTGCGGCCGACCAGACGCGATCCCCGACACGCCCCATAATGACCTCTGTGAAGTCCGCGAACCAATTGGCAATATCGCGGTTCCGCCAACCACCTAAATCAGCCAATGGCGACGGCAATTCCCAATGGTAAAGCGTTGCGGCCGGCTTCACACCGCGCTCAAGTAGGCCATCGACAAGGCGGTCGTAGAAATCGAGCCCCTCCATGTTCGGCGCGCCGCGACCTTCAGGCAACACGCGGGCCCAGCTGGTCGAAAAACGATAAACATCCACGCCCAGATTGGCGATCAGATCCAGATCTTCATCGAGACGATTGTAGTGATCGCACCCTTTGTCTCCATTTTCGGAACGCACGACATTTCCTGGCGTTTGTGCAAAGTCGTCCCAGTGGGTCCGCCCTGCTCCACCGAAGCTGTGCCCTTCGATTTGATAGCTTGACGTCGCCACGCCGAATTTGAAGCCATCCGGGTACTCCGAGCGGTTGAATGTCATGTCACAGTTCCATTGTTTTGAGCATCAAGAAAGGCAGGCGCAGGGCCGGTGGACTGCCCAACAAGCAGCGCAGCCTCCAGCATCACTTGGCGCACAGGAGCATCGGGGGTTTCAATCATATCCATCAAGACTTCGCCGACCCGTCTGCCAGCTTCGCGGACAGATGAACGGACTGCCGTGAACTCTGGCACGTCTCCTCCGTTCCGGAAGTAGGATAAGTCGTCGTCGTGCACGATCACGGATACATCTTTGCCCATGACGAGGCCGGCATCCCAAAGAGCGCGTCGCACACCAATAGCTGGAATGATGGAAGAACAAACTACTGCGGTTGGAGAATTGTCCATCTCGAAAAAGCTGCGCATTGCGTCGTATCCGAAAGCCTCGGTCATTTCGTCGTGCAACATCAGGTCCGGATCAGGTGACACACCGCGTGTGGCTAAAGCGCTGCTGTATCCTGCGGCGCGGCGAGCCGCGAAATCCATATCCGAGAAGCCGTTGAGCAAGGCGATGCGGCGATGCCCAAGATCCAAAAGAAATGAGGTGGCGCGCTCGAAAGACCGTCGATTGTTTACGTCCACAAAATTGTAGGGCAGGTCCACGTCACTGGAACGACCATGGACAATAAACGGCATGCCAAGCTCAGTCAGAAGCGGTACTCTCATGTCGTTTACTTTGGGCCCGTGAACGACCATTCCGTCAACTGTACCTCTCGCAGCCAGACGACGATAAAACCCCTCCTCATCGACATCCTCTACAACTGACAACTGAAGATCGTAGCCGTTTGCGGAATAGACTTCACCCGCACCAGCTATGAAATCGGCAAAAATCGGATTGACCATCTCGTGCTTCTTAGAGACCGGCAGGACGTGACCGATGGTCATGGTCCTGCCGGTCGCCAGGCGTTTTGCCCTCGCATTGGGCGCGTAGTTCATTTCCTTGGCGACCTGCATCACCCTCAGTCGCGTGCTCTCACTGACCTCCGGATACCCGTTTAAAGCCCGGCTGACAGTGGTCTGCGAAAGCCCCAGCTTTGCCGACAGGTCTTTCAGATTGGTTGCCAAGTCGAATCACCTCAAAGCGCTTTGAATTTCCTTCAGCAAGTTAACCTGTGAAATCCACCCCGTCAAAGGGACGCCCTGCAAAATGCTTTAAAATACAGAATATTTTGACACCCAAAGCACATACTTACCCTGAGATTGATTTATCCAAAGCGCTTTGATAAATTTCTTACATACATGAAACGGGAGGTTCTTCATGAAACCGATTCTTATGTCTGGCGCCGCAGCGCTGGCTCTCTCTGCATCTGCCGGATTGGCCGAGCAGCTCACCGTCTTTGGCCCCTGGCTTGGACCGGACCAAAAAAACGTGGAAACCGTGCTAGCGGACTTTGCCGAAAAGTCCGGACACGATGTTCGCTATGTCGGTTCGGATAGCTTTGAGCAGCAGATCATGGTCGACGCTGAAGCCGGCTCCGCGCCGAATATAGCGATTTTCCCGCAACCTGGCCTTGCCGCGGACATGGCGAAGCGCGGCTTTCTCACTCCACTCGCTGATGGCACTGGCGAGTGGGTACGCGACAATTATGCGGCAGGACAATCCTGGGTGGATTTGGGCACCTATGCGGATGCCGATGGAGATGACCAACTGTTCGGTTTCTTCTACAAAGTCGACGTAAAGTCGCTGGTTTGGTACTCGCCTGAGAATTTCGAAGACGCAGGGTACGACGTGCCCGAAACCATGGAAGATCTCAAAGCGTTGACGGATCAGATCGTCGCAGATGGCGAAACTCCGTGGTGCATCGGACTGGGTTCTGGCGGCGCAACGGGCTGGCCGGCAACCGACTGGGTCGAGGACCTGCTGCTTCGCACGCAAACACCCGACGTCTATGACGGCTGGGTTAGCAACGAAATTCCGTTCACAGATGCGCGCATCGTGGCGGCAATCGAAGAATTTGGCGCCTTCGCCGGCAACGACGACTATGTCGCTGGTGGGGCAGGTGCGGTTGCGTCAACCGACTTCCGCGACAGCCCGAAAGGAGTCTTTGACAGCCCGCCACAATGCTACATGCACAGACAGGCATCATTCATTCCGGCATTTTTCCCTGACGGGGTTGTCGTCGGTGAAGACGCAGACTTTTTCTACTTCCCGGCTTATGCGGGCAAAGATCTTGGCAAGCCGGTTCTTGGCGCAGGCACGCTTTGGGCGATTACCAACGAGAATCAGGCAGCGCACGATCTGATCGCTTATTTGCAGGACCCGAAGGCACATGAAATCTGGATGGCACTGGAAGGCTTCCTTACGCCCCATAAAGGCGTGAACCCCGAAGTTTTTGGGGACCCGACCTTGCGCAAAATGAACGACATTCTGTTAGGCGCCACGACTTTTCGCTTCGACGGTTCCGACCTGATGCCGGGTGGTGTTGGTGCGGGCTCCTTCTGGACTGGTATGGTTGACTATGCTGGCGGAAAGGACGCGGAGACAGTTGCTCAAGAAATCCAGAACAGCTGGGACGCCCTGAAGTAACCCAACAACTTTACAACGCCCTTCACCCACCGTGCGGGGCGTTGTTGCATTCGAAACCTCGGGGGAGGGTCAGCCATGCATCCGGCCATTCTAGGACTAGTGACGATTGCGCTCGGCGTTGGGGGCTGTCTCGGATATTTCTATTTTTCCAACCTGCTTCTGGACAAAGTGCTGTTTCCAGCACGCGGACCAAACGCGGGGAAAAATATCAATCGCGCCAATATGATACGGCCTTGGCTGTTCCTTTTTCCGGCGGTCTTCGCGCTTGGCCTTTATCTGGGCTACCCAGTGGTCGAAACTCTGCGGCTTTCTCTAACTGACAGGGACGCAGGGGGAACGTTCGTTGGGCTGGCCAACTACCAGCAAATGATGAACGAGCCCAAATTCTGGGAAGCCATGCGCAACAACATGCTTTGGCTGATTGTAGTGCCCGCAGCCTCTACGGCTTTTGGGCTGCTGGCCGCGCAACTCACTGACCGAATTCGCTGGGGAAACATCGCTAAATCTCTAATTTTTATGCCGATGGCGATCTCGTTCGTTGGCGCGGCCGTGATTTTCAAGCTGGTTTATGACGCCCGTCCGGCAGGCAAGGAACAGATCGGTGTACTGAATGCGATCTGGATGACTTTCGACGGGGGATGGGGCTCGATCCTGTTTCTGAAAGCCCTTCCAATAGCGCTGCTTCTCTCGATTGTGGCCTTGCTGTTTTACGTCGGTATTACGTCGGCAAAACGTCTGCGTGAAGACCGCGCCCTTGGCGGCATAGGCAAACTCGGACTTTTGGTGGTCTTGTTTGCTTGCCTCGCATTAGGGGCGATGGGTGTCATGCAAACAGCGGACATCTTTGCAGCGGATTTGCCGTATGGCACGCCCCAGACATGGTTGACCATTCCATTCTGGAACAACTTCCTGTTGATGGTGGTGCTGATCTGGATTCAGACTGGTTTCGCGATGGTGATCCTTTCCGCTGCTTTGCGCGGCATTCCCGAAGAGACCATCGAAGCAGCTATTGTGGATGGCGCCTCCCCTCTCCAGGTGTTTTTCAAGATCAAGGTTCCCCAGATCATTCCCACCATCGTCGTCGTCTGGACGACCATCACTCTGGTTGTGCTCAAGATCTTTGACATCGTCTTTGCAATGACCAACGGGCAATGGGAAACGCAGGTTTTGGCGAATTACATGTTCGACAAGCTTTTCCGCGCCAACGACTGGGGTGTTGGGTCAGCTGCAGCAATTGTCATCATGTTGCTGGTGTCGCCCATTCTGGTTTGGAACGTCGTCCAAGCCCGCAAAGAGATGCGGTGAGGAGAGAGTTCATGGACAATATCGCTGGTCGCAAATCTTCTCTGGTCTGGACGGTTCAACTCGCCACTCTCGCACTTGTCGCGCTTTGGCTGTTTCCGACAGTTGGACTTTTGGTCTCATCGTTTAGGACCGCAGATCAGATTTCCAGTTCAGGCTGGTGGAAATCGCTGACGGCATCCGAGCAGGTGATCCAACTCCGCACCGGCGGCAAGGATGCCGCGCGTGAGGAAAACGGACTTTGGATCGTTAAGGGAAACCTCCTCACCGAAGGGGATACGCCTCCTGGCTCGGATGTGGAAATCACCCGTTTTGGCGTGTCGTCCAAAGCGGTAGATGCTTTCGAGATTGGCGACGAAGCCGTATTCTCCAAAGACAGCAAGACATTCACCCTGCTAAAGGACGGCAGCTATCGCCTGACATCCACCAAAGAGCTTAAGTCACGCGGTCAGAGGGTCTTTGTCACCGCCGTACTGCCGCCGGAGTTTACCCTAAAGAACTACGAGCAGGTACTGCTGAGCGGAGACACTACCGACAGTATGGCCAAAGCGTTTTTCAACACGCTGACCGTGACCATTCCGGCGACGATCATACCGATCGTTATTGCGGCCTTTGCGGCCTATGCCTTGGCCTGGATGGAATTCCCCGGTCGATCATTGCTGATCGCGGCGGTCGTTGCGCTGCTGGTTGTCCCCTTGCAGCTGGCCCTTATCCCGCTTCTCAAACTTCATCTCGGTATCGGGATTGGTAAGGGATATCTCGGTGTTTGGCTGGCACACACCGGATTTGGCCTTCCATTGGCGATCTACTTGCTGCGCAACTATATGGCCGGCTTGCCTCGGGACATTATCGAAAATGCGAAGGTGGATGGCGCCACCGACTTTCAGGTCTTTACCAAGATCGTGTTGCCATTGTCCTTCCCTGCCCTCGCCAGCTTTGCGATCTTTCAATTTTTGTGGACATGGAACGACCTGTTGGTGGCGAAGGTCTTCCTGATCGATGCCACCGGAGAAACAACTGTGATGACCAACCAGATTGTCGAGCTGCTTGGCACGCGCGGCGGCAATTGGGAAATTCTCGCGACGGCGGCGTTTGTGTCTATCGCCGTTCCGTTGGCTGTCTTCTTTGCGATGCAACGCTACCTCGTGCGCGGCCTTTTGGCCGGCTCGGTGAAATAACGACTGAATTGAGACCTTAGATGACCCTTCAGGACCCGAAAATGACCCAGAAATCCGCTTTGATCAAAGACCCTGACTGGTGGCGTGGCGCGGTGATTTACCAGATCTACCCGCGCTCCTTTCAGGACAGCAACGGCGACGGTATCGGCGACATTGCCGGGATCATTCAACGCCTTGATCACGTGGAGAAGCTCGGCGTGGACGCGATCTGGTTAAGCCCGTTTTTCACCTCTCCGATGCTCGATTTCGGTTACGACGTGAGCGACTACCGCGACGTTGATCCGATGTTTGGCACCCTCGAGGATTTTGACGACCTGATTGCAGCGGCTCATTCCCGGGGGATCAAAATCATCATTGACCTTGTGCTGAGCCATACCAGCGACCAGCACCCTTGGTTTGTTGAGAGCCGCGCGGACCGCGAAAACGTCAAAGCTGACTGGTATGTCTGGGCAGACGCAAAGCCGGATGGAACGCCGCCCAACAACTGGCTGTCGATTTTTGGCGGTTCGTCTTGGGAGTGGGATGGACAGCGGATGCAGTATTATCTGCATAATTTCCTGATCGAACAGCCGGACCTGAATTTCCACAACGCCGAGGTGCGGCAGGAATTGTTGGATGTGGCACGCTTTTGGCTGGATCGCGGCGTGGACGGATTTCGGCTGGACACTGTGAACTTCTACTATTGTGACGCTCAGTTGCGGGACAATCCTGCCCTACCCGATACGGCACGCAACGATAGCATCGCGCCTGCCGTGAACCCTTACAACTTTCAGGAACACCTCTACGACAAGAACCAGCCGGAAAATCTCGAATTCCTAAGGGAGCTCCGCGACCTGCTGAATTCCTACGATGCTATCACAACGGTTGGTGAAGTTGGGGATGCCCAGCGCGGCAGCGAAATTCAAGCCACCTATACCGGCGGCGGTGATAAATTGCATATGGCCTATGACTTCGCGCTGCTGGCCAATGCATATCCAACCGGAACCCGGATTGCAGAGGTTATGAAAACGTCAGAAAGCTTCGGTCAGGACAGCTGGGGGTGCTGGGCTTACTCTAACCACGATGTGGAGAGGCACGGCTCTCGCTGGCGCCTATCTGATGAGGCCAAGCGTGTCTATGCGGCTTTGTTGATGTGCCTGCGCGGGTCTGTATGTCTTTATCAGGGGGAAGAACTTGGCCTCGAAGAAGCAGAGGTTCCGTTCGAGGCTCTGCAAGATCCCTATGGCAAGAGGTTCTGGCCAAAATTCAAAGGGCGCGATGGCTGCAGAACCCCTATGGTCTGGCAAAGCGATAATCGGAATGGTGGGTTTTCAACTGCAACGCCCTGGCTGCCAGTATCGGCTGACCACTTGAACAAGTCTGTTTCATCACAACAGGAAGATGCGACTTCGATGTTGGCGTTTTATCAGGCCATGATCGCCTTTCGCAAAACACAGACACCACTGCTCAAGGGGCACTATGCGCCAGTTTCGGCGGATGACGCGCATATTGCCTTCGAGCGCGAACATGACGGGCACCGCATATTGTGTGTTTTCAACCTGTCTGATGCGCCGATCAGCGTGCCGCTGCCAAGTGGAGAGTGGACTTGGAATGGAACCGCGCCATTTGAGGATGTTCGCAATGGCGAAACGGTGTCTCTCGGACCATGGCAGGCCGCGTTTGCCAACGAAAAAGGAGCTTTGTGATGGCTGAACTTTCCCTGAAACAGGTGTCCAAATCCTATGGCGAAGTGAATGTTCTTGGAGACATCAATCTGGAAATCGACAAAGGGGAATTGATCGTCTTTGTCGGCCCTTCAGGCTGTGGCAAGTCCACCTTGTTGCGGATGGTTGCCGGACTTGAAAAGATTTCGGGTGGTACGCTCGAGATCGATGGAACTGTGGTTAACGACGTCCCGCCCAGCGAACGTGGCATAGCAATGGTGTTTCAGTCTTACGCACTGTATCCGCACCTGACCGTGCGAGAGAACATGGCCTTTGCGCTCAAGATTGCAAAAATGGCGCCCGCCGAAATCGAAGAACGTGTTGAAAAGGCTGCAAGGACCCTTCAGCTTCACAACCTTCTGGATCGCTTGCCCAAAGAACTCTCTGGAGGGCAGCGGCAGCGTGTGGCCATAGGGCGCTCTATTGTGCGTGACCCTAAGGTGTACCTGTTTGACGAACCGCTTTCCAATCTGGACGCCGCGCTCCGCGTCGCCACCAGGATCGAGATTGCCCAACTCAAGGAAAGCATGCCAGACAGCACGATGATCTATGTCACCCATGATCAGGTCGAGGCCATGACTCTTGCAAGCCGGATCGTGGTGCTTGCGGGAGGCGGGATAGCTCAGGTTGGTACCCCTCTGGAACTATACGAACGACCCGAGAACGAGTTTGTCGCACAGTTTATTGGCTCACCGTCGATGAACCTTTTGTCCGGAAAAATTGTCGAAACAGGCAAGCAAACACGGGTCGAGTTGGATGCTGGCGGGCAAGCAGTTTCCGATGTTCCAAGCGTGACAGATGATTTGGGCCGCACCGTCAATATCGGCGTTCGACCGGAGGATCTGACGGTAACAGATGGACCGGCTATATACCGAGGCGAAGTCGCCTACACCGAAGCTCTTGGCGAGGTCACCCTGCTCTACTTCAAGCCCGATGCAAACGGGGGAACTGTCATTGGCAAGCTGCCCGGTGTGCACAAGGGTTTAAAGGGTGAGTCGGTGGCGTTGACCGCGCCTGCAGCCAAGGTTCATATCTTCGCAGACACACAATCCCTGCTGTATCGCGACCAGCCAATCAAACATATCACAGCGGGCACACACTAAACCGCGCAACCCACTCAAACCAATAATAAATTATGAAAGAAGGTCCGCGCCGGAGCAGCTGTCTGTTCGGGTGACCTTGAATAGACGATGCCTGTCGAACTGGAACAAAAGTAGGTCAAAAGGGGAACCTGTTAACGGTTCGTTATTTCCCTTGCCGCACCATTGCCGGAAATTTGTTTGTTTCAAAGGTTTTTGGTTATGGCGCAAAACAGCCCCCAGCCCGGTGCGAAAAAGATTGTCGGCACATCTGGCGATGACACAATCGTTGCCACCGACGGCGACGTCGATTCTATCAATGGAAACGCTGGCAACGACACGCTGGAAAGCGGCGACGGGAATGACCTTGTGGCCGGCGACATGGTCGGCAATGAGTGGGTCTTTGTTGACGGCAAGTGGGTCTACAATCCGGACCTGATCGATACCACAAGCCCTGCCATAACCCGCAACTACAACGACATTATCACGGCGGGAAGCGGAGACGACGTTCTGCTTGGCAACGGCGGAAACGATATCCTGAGCGCCGGTGCTGGCGACGACACTGTCAATGCCGGCACGGGGCGAGACAAGGCGTATGGCGGCGAAGGCAATGACATTCTGAACCTCGAAAGCGGAGATGATACCGGCGCGGGCGGCATCGGCGCAGACACGATCAATGCCGGGTCCGGAAACGACCTCGTGTACGGAGACTTATCAAACGGAAACATGCTCGGCGGAGAGATGGAAGGGGGGGCAACGTTCGCCCAACACGCTGGAAACGGCGCCTGGAGTGTTGCGGACCACAATGGAGTTTCGGAGATCAGCCAGAAACTGTCCACGAAACTGGGTGAAACATACTCAATGAGCTTTGACGTTGCCGCCAATCTTGCCGGAGGATCTACGTCGGGCAATGTCGAAGTACTTTGGAATGGAGATGTGGTTTGCGTGATGCAGCCTTTGTCTGGAGCGTATGAAACAGTCACATTCGATATTGAGGGCACTGGTGGTGAAGGCACGCTAACGTTTCGCGAATTGCCCCCACCGCAAGACGGGCCTGTGATTGATATGAGCGGACCCATTTTCAGTTATGCCAAAGAGATGGACTTTGGTGGAAACAGCGTCGAGGTTGCCGCCTTTGCTCCGGGACAAAGCAAGCTTTATCAGGTGATCGACGGCCAACTGAACGTGTTTGACCCGCAGTCGGAACAATACGAAGTGGCGGGTGATCCGACAGGCCTGCGTATCAACGCCATCGGGTTCAATACCGAAGACGACCTAATCTACGGTATCGCCAAGGCCAATGGCACTGACACCCTGGGAAATGTGGTTTCGGTCCGGGACCTTGTGATGCTTGACGCGAATGGAGAAGCCTACCGGATTGGCGAAACACCCGTTGGTGACTACGTTGGAGACTTTGACAGCGACGGCAATCTCTGGACGTTCCAGTCCAGCCTCAACCGCGTCACCAAAATTGACGTCAATGCACTGGATGCAAACGGCAATCCGGAAGCAACCAATTTTGATCTGCCCGATAGCCTGTTCAAAGGCCGCAGCTATGACATCGCCTACAACGCCGCAGAAGACGCGTTTTTTGCCGTGGAAAGTCCGGGTACGAACGGCGGCAACGGTACCGTGCACCGGATCGACCTCAGGGGCGTTGAAAATGGCGGGCCTCCGGCGATCACTTCGGTTCCTATTACTGGAACTCTTTATGATGACGGTATGACCGCGGGAATGCCCAAAGGCGCGTATGGTGCGGTCTTTCTGGATGGCGACGGCAATCTCTACTTTGGCTTGAACAAGGGGGATCACGATCTCGACGGATCCACCGAAGCCACTGGCGGCATTTTTAAAGTACACATCGACTGGACCGAAGAAGCGGCCTACAGCGAACTCATGGCGGAGGCGCAAGCCACAGGCAGCAACGATGGGGCCGTGGACCCGCGCGCGCCTGACCCCTTTTCCGAGGTAGACCCAAGCGGCAGCGTTCTAATACGAAACCCGACGTTGGAGCCAACCTCTGGAGGAAACGACAAACTCCGTGGAGCTGAGGGAAATGACACCATGCACGGTGGTGGCGGCGACGACACTCTGCACGGCGGTGCTGATGACGATGTGTTGCATGGAGACGCGGGGGCCGACCGGATTTTTGGCGGATCTGGAGATGATATGGCAGCTGGAGGCTCCGGAAACGACAGGCTGATCGGATCGCGTGGCAACGATCATCTTTCCGGCGGTTCTGGCCGAGACTATTTGCACGGCGGGTCCGAGGAGGACAGCCTGGATGGCGGCGCCGGAAACGACAAACTTGTGGGCGGGGTCGGGTCTGACACGATCTCAGGAGGCGCCGGAAACGACCATTTGTGGGGAGGCAACTGGTGGAAGGACGGCAGTACAGACACATTTGTCACAGCTGCCGGCGGCGGCAGCGACATGATCCATGATTTCGAAAGCGAGAAGGATGTCATTGACCTGACGGCATACGGCCTCGAGTTTGCTGACCTTGAAAACCATATTCAGGATCAGGGCTGGGCCACGATTATTGACCTGAGCGCGCTAACGGGCGGCGAGGTCAATGACAAACTGATTTTGAAATCGGTTTCTCCGGACGATCTGGACGAAAGCAACTTCCTGCTCTGAGGAGTGCGACATGCCGAATGCTGCCATAGGGCAACTCAGGCGGCTGATCGTTCCGCTGTTTTGTCTCAGCTTGATCACCAATCTCGCAATTTTGGTGAACCCCATTTTCATGATGCAGGTTTTGGACCGCGTGGTTCCAACCGGTAATTTGAACACGCTTGCGATGCTGCTCATTGTGGGTGTGGGGGCGCTGGCCTTGCAGGCAAGCGTCGAGTTCATACGCGACTTGTGCTTTCAGCGCGCGGCGCTCTGGATCGAACAGAGCACCATTCCGGCAGTCATGAACACCCCGGCTGAGGAAAGACAGTCTTTGATTGCAGACCGGACTGTATTAACCGAAGCACTGGCGGGCGGAACTTGCGCGACAGCTTTGACGCTGCCCTGGATTCCCTTGTTTCTCCTTGTCCTTTGGATCATCCACCCATTGTTTCTACTACTGGCACTCGCGCTGACAACTTTTGCGGCGGTGATCAAATTCGCCGGGGAAAGCCTTGCCGGAGGCAACGCACAGGCCCGTTCATCGCTGCGGCAAGAGGAGGTCGAAACTCTTCGAGATGCCGATGACGTTGTGTGTGGATCGGGTATGCCCGCCGTTTTCCGAAACTTCTGGGAAAGATGGGCAACACTCTCAAACAGTCGTATCCACTCTCTTGGCGAAACGCTCGCGGCCTCAGTCGCGACGACCGCTTCAGCTGGCTTTTTGCGCGGTGTGACCCAGCTTTTGGGACTGAGCCTAGGGGCCGCATTGGTCGTTTCGGCCGAGTTGACAGCTGGCGGCATGATTGCCGCGAGCCTCATACTGGCGCGCACCGTCGCAAACGCCGAAATGGCCGTGAAAGCCTGGCCGGAACTGCGTGCGGTACGGACCGCGTTTGATCGGCTGTCATTGCCTCGGGACCATCAATCCGACATCAGGACCGAGATTGCTGAACTCGACGGTCGCCTTTCATGCAGCGGGCTTATTTTTCCGCGAGGTGGAGGCGCGCCTCCGCGCCTTGATCGGGTAAGTTTCAAACTCACACCAGGACAGTGCCTCGCCATCGTCGGACCAAGCGGTGGCGGCAAGACCACTCTATTGGAAGCCCTGAGCGGAGTGGCCCACTGCCCTATTGGCTCGGTTCTATTGGATGAAACCGACATCAAGACGCTGCCCATCGAAAGTCTGGGAAAACACGTCGGGTATTTGCCGCAGCAAGCGAAACTGTTCAGGGGCACGCTTGCCGAAAACATCAGTGGCTTCGCTGTCAACGTGGATGGTAAACGCGTGGTTGCCGCAGCAAAAACCGCCGGTGTGCATGGGCTCATAAGTGCGCTTCCCGAAAGTTATGACACGGACATAGGCGCACATCCTCATGTGCTGTCGGCAGGTCAAAAACAGCGAGTCGCGCTGGCGCGCGCGATTTTCAGCCAGCCTAGATACCTTTTTTTGGATGAACCCAATGCTTTGCTGGACGCCGCCGGCGAACGTCAGCTTTGCGCTGCTCTCGCGCGCCTCAAAGGCTTGGAAACGACCATCGTCATGAACATTCACCGGTCGGGCCTCATGGGGCTCGCCGACCAAGTCCTCGCGCTGGAAAAAGGTCGGATTGCCGATATTGGACCGCGCAACGAGGTGCTTGAGCGCATGAACAGTGGACACCGGCGTATCGAGTTGCCACTGGCCAAAACCGCGTTGCAGGATCTGACCGACTGGGTAGGCGCTCAGTTCACACGCAGCAGTGACGCGGAATTCGCACGCAAAGCCGAGGTTTTGGCCCGCGAATTATTCAATCTCGCGCTTCTGGAAAAGGATGCGGATGATGTCTGCGCTGCCAGTTTTCAATTTCGCTTTCTGAGTGACGCAACCTGTGAAGTTAGCCTGATCCAAGATGCTCCGACGCAGGCTCGTTCCAAAATGAAGGGCGTCACGAAGCTCCTGTCGCGATCGGAGTTCGACCTTGCGCAACTTGCGGAAGACGAAGCCGCAATGGCCACCATTTCCCAAATGAGCGACACATTCGACATCCAGTCGCAAGACGGGACATCCGTATTTCGGGCCGCGTTGTCCGGGCCAAAGCGCAGGGTGAACGGAGGTGCATCGCATTGACTGAAAACGGAGCCTCACAACAAGCCGATACTCAGCCTGCGCAATTGCCTCGCGCAATCCTCCGCCCCCTTATTTGGGGGGGATGGGCAATTCTGATTTCAGCTTGTTGTTTTTGCCTCTGGGCAATTTTTGCTCCCTTATCGACGTCGATCTACGCGATGGGACACTTGAACGCGCCACTTCCGAATTTTGATATTCAACACCCCGTTGGCGGAGACATCCAAGAAGTCCTTATCAAAGAACACGAACCAGTTGTCGCCGGGCAAGTTCTTGTGCGCATGGACGTCACCAACGAGAGAGCGCAACACGCAGAACTCGAAGGCAGTTTGCAATCCCTCATTGCGGAGCGTGCTGCGATTCAATGGGCGCTTTCCTTCACACCGACGGCTGTTCAAACGCCCTATTCAGGCCTGAAAGAAGAGCTGTCTACTGCCGCGCAATCCACGGCACAAAACTCATCTCATATGGCCCGAATTTCCAACATGCTTGGGGCGCTTAGGCTGCACAAGGATGTCATGACGCAAACCGCCGACGCTATGCTGGTGCGGGCACAGGGGCTTGAACACGGCCTGCAGGCTCGGTTGCAGCAACGCAGGTCTATGCAGGCGCGTTTCGACAAATTCCGGCAATTGGTCGCGACAGGGGCTTTCCGCGCGTCGGACAACGACACTCTGCTTGAAGCGATCCTCGATCTGGACTCAAGCATTCGTTCCCAAGAGGCCGAGGTGGCCGCAATCAAGTTACAAGCTGCGCAAACGGAGCTACAAATTCATTCAGAGGAGCTTGAACTGCGCCAAAAACTTCTGGACCGGCAAAGCCAGATCGCGACAACGATTCCTCGCCTACGGATGCGGCTTTTGCGGCTAGAGGCAGTCTTGCAACATGCGGAATTGCGCGCGCCAGCAAACGGAACGATCGCGCAACTTCATTATGACACCGAAGCCATGTATGTGCCGCGTGGCGAGACGGTGCTCACTCTGACGCGACATACGAAAGCGCATCATGTTGCCTTCGTCGTGCCACCGCACGCCATAGACCAGGTTCGGGTCGGAATGGCGGGAAAGCTCAAAGTGTCCAGCCTGCCTCAACGCAATCACCCGGAGATACGGGTCGAAATAGCGTCCATTTCGCCCGAGGCACAACGCGATGCTGAAGAGACTGTTTTGGGCTATGACGGGATAGCGCAGATCAACCGGGCTGACCTGCAAAACCTGCGTAAACAAATGGGGGACGAACTGTCTTTATCGATCGATATGCCCGTGACGCTAATTTTCACAGGACGCCAGACGACTTTTGCCGACTATCTGATTGGACCATTTTGGGACTTTCTGGCCAAGGCGCTTCAGGACTGATTGCGAAACAATGTTCGGTGGTTTTCTCTTGGCGAACCGGAAAATCTGACGGACAGTGGAGGTTGCCGCTGATACTCAACGGGTGAAAACAGCCGATGTTAGAAATGGATTCCGGAAGAGATTCCCAACCCGAAGGCCTCGCGTCTTGTTCAGGCCTTTTGCGGCCCGCTGCAAACCTCTTTGAGGCTGACTACGGCTCCACGCGGACACACCTCAAGGCGATGCATTTCCAGCCGCCCCCGGTCTGAACTGGTTCTTCTTTCTGATAAACCACTCATTTCGGAGGCTTTATGGCTCAACAACCCAATATCGTGGTAATTATGGCCGACCAACTGGCGCCGCATTTTACAGGCGCATACGGTCACCGCACCGCAAAAACCCCACACCTAGACGCGCTTGCAGAACGAGGCATGCGTTTTGACGCCGCTTATTGCAATTCGCCGCTTTGCGCACCGTCTCGATTTTCCTTCATGTCCGGCCAGTTGATCAGCCGGATTGCAGCCTATGACAATGCGTCGGAGTTCCGAGCTTCGGTCCCGACATTTGCGCATTATCTCAAAGCGCTCGGCTATCGTACGTGTCTTTCCGGAAAAATGCACTTTGTTGGTCCCGATCAAAAGCATGGCTTCGAGGATCGCGTGACCACTGACATCTACCCTGCAGACTTTGCTTGGACGCCGGATTGGGAGGCGCACGACGAGCGGATCGACAAATGGTATCACAACATGCAAACCGTAAAGGAAAGTGGAGTCGCGCAGGCCACCTATCAGATCGACTATGACGACGAAGTAGGATTTGCCGCCAAACGCTGGCTGTTTGACGAGGCCCGCCGACGCGGCGCCGGAGATGATCGCCCATTCGCGCTTGTGGCCAGTTTTATCCATCCGCACGATCCCTACGTTGCGCGGCCCGAATGGTGGAATCTGTATTCGAATGAAGATGTGGACTTACCTGCCTTTGTGCCACCGATCGAAGAACAAGATGCATTTTCAAGACGTCTGATGGACGGCATTGAAGCCAGCTACATTCCCCTTTCCGATGAAGAACTGATCAGAGCGCGTCGCGCATACCTGGCCAATGTCAGCTACTTCGACAGCAAGATCGGGGAACTTGTTCAAACGCTTGAAGACATAGGAGAACTGGAAAACACCGTGGTGATCGTCACAGCCGATCATGGTGATATGCTTGGTGAACGTGGGCTCTGGTACAAGATGAATTTCTTTGAACACTCCGCGCGGGTTCCATTGGTGATGGCTGGACCGGGCATCAAAACCGGCACCGCCTCCAATGCCTGTTCGCTGGTGGATATGCTGCCCACACTGATCGACATTGGCGGCGGGGATTTGAAGATGGTCGGCGAACCTGTGGACGGGCGCAGCCTCATGCGATTGGCCCGCGCCGAGGACGATCCGATTGACGAGGCTATCGGTGAATACTGTGCTGAAATGACGCCCTATCCTGTGGTGATGATCCGGCGCGGATCTTTGAAATATGTGCATTGCGACATAGACCCACCGCAGTTGTTTGACGTCGTTTCAGACCCTCTTGAAACCACCAACCTCGCCAAAGACCCAGCCTATGCTGAAGCGGCTTCTGGATTCGCCGACGAAGTGAAAGAGCGTTGGGATGGCGAAGCTCTTCGAGCCAGGGTTATCGCCACTCAAAAGTCGCGACGAGCGTTGCATGCAGCTATGGAAGCTGGCGCCGGAGAGCATTGGGACTACAACCCGCCGTCAGACGCTTCACAGCAATATGTTCGCAATCACATGGACTGGGCAGAAGCCAATAATTTCTATCGCTTTCCGAGAGTCGAAGACGGTTCATCTTGAACGGATCGGGAGCGTGAACTGCTGTTGTTTTATCTGGAGGTCGGCTGGCGCCTTTGGCGTCCGGCCAGCCATCCCGATGACCTCAAGAGCCAGTTTTTCGAGCTAGACCTTACCGGAAGGTTTTGCCAGCCGCACGCTGACACAACACCGTTTGAGGAAATGGTCAGCGTGATGTGAGCGATCCCTTCTCCATCTCCATCCGACGCGTGGCAAACGAACCGCGTGCGAACGGCCGCCCCCATTTTCTGAGCAAGCTGGTCCGCTTTCTGTCTGATAAGGAGGCCGTTTTTCGCGTCCTTAAGTGCTTTTGGTGGTGCCTTCCACGGTGCCTTGCAGGGGCTTAACCAAGCTATTCACCACGACAGCCACCGATGGACTGGACGCCAATACCGACAGTAAATCTCATCCGACTCATCTGGCCACGCGGCCTGCTTTGGGGTCCACGTTCGAACTTCCGCCAGCAAAACCTTCTAGCGAGCCGTGCCCATGGCATTCAGGGGCAGAACGCTCTATCGTCCTTTGCCGCTGATCCGAGTGCAGCTCTAGCCCTTTTGCGCGGCCACTCCCTGCGCGCGCACCTCGCTTAATGACTGCACTGGCGTCAGGGCTTCTGGGTCAACCTGCAATTCGATCAGGTAGCCGGATGACGATGTGCGTGCCCGTTCAAGCACAGCCGGAAAGTCCTCGGTACGCGTCACGACTTCTCCGGGGATTCCAAACGACTTGGCATAGGTAACAAAATCAGGGTTCACCAGTTCGGTAGAAATCACGCGCCCGGGGTGGTGACGTTCCTGATGCATGCGGATCGTACCGTACATACCGTTGTTAACGACAAGGTAAATGATTGGCAGATCGTATTTTTTTGCCGTTGCCATTTCTTGTGCAGTCATCAAGAAGCAACCATCCCCTGCCACGCTTACCACCGTACTTTCGGGTTTTTCCAGCTTGGCCGCCACAGCAGCCGGCACCCCATAGCCCATGGAGCCACTCGTTGGCGCAAGTTGGGTGCGATACGTGCGGTGGGCATGGAAACGATGCAACCAGACGGCGTAGTTGCCTGCGCCGTTCGTGAAAACAGTGTCGGCCGGCAGTGTGTCTGAGGTGTGCCGTATCACGTGCCCCATGTTGAGATCACCCGGCACTTCGGTTGGCGTTCGGAAGGCCTGATAACGGGCATGGAAACCGCCAGTCCAATCGCTCCGGTCAACATCCGGCGAAGACAGCTCGAGCATTGCGCTCAGAAAGTTCTCAGCCGAAGAAACGATCGAAACGTCAGGCGCATAAACGTGGCCGAGCTGTTCCGGTCCCGGATGAACGTGCACAAACTTCATTTGTGGCACAGGACTATCGATCAGTTCATAGCCCTGCGTGGTCATTTCTCCGAACCGTGTTCCCACCGTAATCAAGAGGTCGGCCTCTTCACCCACGCTTTGCAACAGAGATGGCAAGGCTGCGATTCCGATGACGCCCGCATAATTGGGGTGCCCGTTGTCGACGTAGTCCTGACAGCGGAAGGTTGTGGCTACAGGAAGGTCGAATTTTTCCGCAACCTGCGCAGTTAACTCGGCAGACCTTGCGCTCCAGCCCGGCCCGCCAACAACAAGCATGGGCTTCATGGCTTGCGCGATCAATTTTTCCAGCTGCGCCATGTCTTCGGCAGCCGGTGCAGCATACCCAACATGCGCCGGACGGGCATCCGGGACAGTGGCCACGGCAGACAGAGTGTCTTCTGGCAAGGCCAATACAACCGGACCCGGACGGCCCGACAAAGCCACATGCCAAGCTCTTGAAATATATTCAGGAATTCTTGAGATGTCGTCGATCTGCGCGACCCACTTGGCCATCTCGCCAAACATGCGGCGATAATCGATCTCTTGAAAGGCTTCACGGTCCATCATGGATGTGGCCACCTGCCCGATCAGGACGATCATCGGCGTGCTGTCCTGAAAGGCAGTGTGCACGCCATTGGAGGCGTTTGTCGCGCCCGGCCCACGGGTGACAGCGCAGACCGCAGGTTTTCCGGTCAGCTTGCCATAGGCATCCGCCATATTGGCTGCGCCGCCCTCATGCCGGCAGGTTACAACGTCGATCTTGTCGGCGTGATCATAAAGCCCATCAAGCAGACCGAGATAGCTTTCGCCAGGAACGCAGAACACCTTTTCGATGCCCAGTATGGCAAGTTGGTCCGCGAGAATTCTGCCGCCATGACGCGAATTTTCACTGTTTTCAGAACGGCTTGCGGGCATGGAATTTTCTCCGATTGGGCGCACGACTCAGCGTGCATCTGAGCAGTCCACAAATCCCGTCGCAACCGCAAAATGGCGGCGCAATCAGGTGCGCGCCGCCTCAAACGCCGCCCATGCCTTTTCGAAAGCCTCGAAATCGAACCCATCCTGGCGTGCCGGTTCCAAAACGAGCTTTTCGGTTTCCAGCAACTTCAGAATGGACGCTTCGAGGGAGTCCAGAACGTCGGGCGGAACGACGAGGGCCCCGTGTCGGTCTGCGTGAACAAGATCGCCGTTCTTCACCTGCATCCCGAAAATGGTCACCGGGGTCCCGATTTCCCGCACATGCACGAAACCGTGGCTGGGACCAATCGATCCCGCAACCACGGGGAAGCCCTCGGGCAGATCGCCAAGGTCGCGCATGACGCCATTTGTAAGCGCGCCGGACAACCCCAAACCCTTGTGAACAGTTGTATTGATCTCGCCCCAAAAAGCGCCAATGCAGTCCGGGAAGTCGACGTCTTCGACAACGGCGACAGTGGGTTCCGCGCCTTCGGACATATGTCGATAGTATGCCATGCGACGTGTTTTGAGGATATCTGCGGCCTCGGTCGGCGGGTTGAGCGCCGCGATTTTGGCCGTGCGCGCGTATCCCACCATGGGCGGTTCGTCGGGAGCCGAGCAGAGCATGGTGCCTCGAGTGAATTGCGCAAACCCGCGTTTGCCCTGAGCGACCTCAATGGCATTGCAAACCGTGGGTGTATCCACGGAACGGAGCAGTTTCAGAAGTGATGGGGTCATAGTCTCTCCAGCCATCGCGACAGCGCGGCGTTTGTTGCTTCGGGTTGTTCCAGTGTGGGGAGATGGCCAGCGTTTCGAACGATCTCCAAATCCGAGTCCGGCAGCAGATCCCGCATCAATTCATGTCGGGAAACCGGACAGAGTGTGTCGTCTTCCCCGCAAAGAGAAAGCGCAGGCTTCGCGAACGATTTCAACGTTTCAGATTGATCAGGTCGCGTCATTAAAGCTTTGGATTGGTTTATGAAAACCTCATCGCCAAGGTCCGCGGCCATCGCCATGCAGATGTCCAAGATCGCCCCCTGATTTGGGCCGTCTGTGAGGTAATTGGGTTTCATTTCCTCGCGCATGACTTGCCTCAGATTTCCGGACTTTACCGCTTCGATCTGCGGCCCCCGCCGCGCTTTTACCGCGTCCGATTCCGCTAGCGGGTTCGTATCCAAAAGCGCCAAACCAGCCACGCGCTCCGGTGACTGTCGCACCATTTCCATGGCGACAATACCGCCCATCGACAAACCAGCGAGTGCGAAGCGTGCCGGAAGTGAATTCAGCACGTCTGCAGCAAGTTCCCGCATGGTCTGGAAGGCGCTGATCGGTGCGGCTATCACCGTGCGCGCGCCTGAAAACGCCGCGAATTGCGGGGCAAACAGACGTGCGTCACACATCATACCCGGCAATAGAACGAGGGGCAGCGTCACGAGTTCTTGCCTGCCAGTGCCGCGCCCTCGGACAAAGCGGCCAACTTGGCGTAGGCAATATCCGGATCCACGGCACCAAATCCAGCAAAGGTGCCAAACCCGCAATCGCTACCGGCAATCACACGGTCCGCTCCAACTATTCCCTCAAACCTTTCAATACGTTGCGCCACAAGCTCCGGATGCTCGACAAAGTTTGTTGTCGTGTCGACAACGCCCGGCACCAGCACTTTGTCGTCAGGAATTTCCGCTTTCCGGTCACGAAATGTGGTCCATTCATGGGCATGGCGCGGGTTCGAAGTTTCAAAAAGGACATAACGTGACTTGGTGGCCATCAGAGTCGAAAAGACCTTGTCCATAGCGATGTCACAACAGTGTGGCCCTTCGTAATTGCCCCAGCAGATGTGAACACGCACACGGTCTTGCGGCACGTCTGACAGCGCGTGGTTCAGGGCCTCGACGTGCATGTCGGCGACCTTGACGAATTCATCGTCGCTGAGATCGGTAAACAACATATGACGAGACAGCGCGAGGTCGGGGCAATCCAACTGCAAATCGAGCCCGTTTGCCACAATCGTCTCGTACTCAGCCTTCATCGCATCAGCAAGTGCGGCCAGATATGCTTCGCGGCTTCCGTAGAAATCGTTTTGCAAAAACAGAGAGATAACCCCGGGAGACGCTGCGTTCATGAAGCCGCGTTCAACGCCGTGCTTGGCCATAGCCGATTTGAGATTGTTGATGTCTTTCATCAGTTCGTCCTGCCCTTTGGAGCGGACTTCGCCGGTGCATTTTGGACGTGCATATTGGGGCGTGCCGCCGTCATCGGCCAACCGTTGCAGGAAACTCGGGAACATTTTCAGATCGGCCGGGGCGTTGCGTTCACTGTCGCCGGAAAACCCCGTGTACCGGTCCTTGACGTAAGTCGCGTAGGAAATTTTGCTTGTTTCCCCGTCGCTTACGATGTCCACCCCCGCCTCGACCTGCTTGCGCACTGTTTCGTCCACAGCCTCGGTCATGGCCGCATCAAACGCCGCTTGATCGTAAGGCTTTTCGTTTTCCCGTGCGAAGATGAAATCCACCACTTTTTGTGTGCGTGGCAAGCTGCCCACGTGGGATGTTAAGATCTTAGCCATTTCGCTTTGTCTCCCTGTCTGCACAACGTCGGCAAAACGTCGGTATTACGTCGGTGCGCGTTTCCGGCGGTTATGTTAACCGGTTGGCGCCGTTCGCCCCTTAGGGCCAGGTTTCCGTGCGGCGAAGGCAATTCCCCGCCGTACGGATGCACTGTTAACCCTGCCAGGTCAGTCCGGCAGGATCAGCGGTGCCAACAATCTGATAGATCGCAGCCTCTCCTGTCATGGATGGCAGAACGGTGTGCGCCATGCCTTCCGGGACTGACATGGTGTCGCCCGGTGCAAGGGTTGCGCTACCGCCGTCCCATGTCACCTTCCAGTGGCCGGTGACCGGCATGAGAACGGAAGGATAGTCGAATGACGTTGTGGTATCCGATGCCGAACCGCGGGTTATGAAGTTCACTTCAAAACCCGGCTTGTCGCGCAGAATACCGGTTTCGCCGATCACCTTCGCTGGCGTCTTGTCTGACAAGGCAACCATGTCCCAGTAGCGCGCAACATGATTTGGCAGAACCTGCGCAGTGGTCGGTTCGCCCCGCTTTGCCAATTCATCGGCCGCCATCAAAGGCATCGGGCTCACGCCCGAAGGCAGTGCCTCTCCCTTCTTGGTGTCATAGAGCTTGCCGCTTTCGGCGAGAACGAGACCGTGATCCGCGGCATCCTCAATCACCTGCGGTGCCCACATGACGCCGCCGCCGGCGTCGTCGCCCCCGAGAATGGCCATGATCATCCCGTAATCTGTGCCGATGTTTTCGAAACCGCGGAAGATGCCGGTGGGGATATTGAAGATGTCGCCTTTTTCAAGAACCACTTCGCCTGCGTCGCCGTAGCGGCCCCAAAAGAACCGCCACCGGCCAGACAGCACAAAAAACGCTTCGGCCGTTCGGTGATCGTGCAACGAGTTGCGGCATTTCGGGGGTTGGCCGGCCGCGCCAATATTGAAGCCGTGCGGGATGGTGATGTGCACATGCTGATCGGGGCTTTCGGACACGCCGCCACCGATGATGGTGAAGTTTTCCTTCTGATCGCTGCCCGGAGTGTGGGCATCAATGAAAGCGGTTTTGCAGGGTTGCAGTTCGCCGTAGCGAACGATGCGGGATTCCATTTCCTGAGGTGTCATACTGGTCGTCCTTTTTACGTGTTGTGATTTCAGTTCGGGAAAACACAACGCCGCCCCGGAGGACGGTTGTTGAGGCGACGTGCGCGTAAGGCGGCGCGGTGTGCATGAAAGCGCCGCGCGGCCTGTGAATCGCACAGGGGTCGATATGGTGGCGCGACGCTCACCCCTGGCCCGTCTGAAGGAGGATCTGTTTCCAGATCGTCGTTTCGTCAAAGAGTGTGTACTCGCGGCGCACTTTCGGTTGGCCGGAAATGACCGCACCGAAGTCTGCATGGCTGATGCCAAGCACATAGACCTCCGCTCCCGTTGGAGCGCCAAATGCGCCCCAGCCTTCGTGTTTGCCCCAAAGGCTCCAACGAAGGGCTGCGCGAGGAGGCATCATCGGATCGTCACGTCCAATTTGATGTTCAATCTTGAATTCGGCATTCGGGAAGGCCGCGCGCAGGCTCATCCAGAAGCGGTCAACCGCACCCCAGCCGTGTCCGGTCACGCCACCGACATATTCGGATTGCACCGCACGGTCATATTCGGTTTCGATCGCGGCAATGTCTGCGCCCATGATGCGGCTGATGATGTCCGCGTAACGCTGTCCCCACTCGTTGTCATTTCCCCTGCCCTTGTAGGGCCCCGGTTGATCGGTGTCGGGCGTCAGGGGTTTGATGCAGTTTTCGGGGCCGCCTTCTGCTTCGATCAGGTTGGCGGCGTAGGCCTTGGGCTCCCAGCCCATCTGACGCACAATGGCGCCCTGATCACGGATCAGCCACTCGTCGTTGATCTGGTTGTTGATCGCGTGACAGTCCGCAAGGATACGATACCGCAACTGCTTGCCGGTCGCCTTTCCGTAAACTCCGTCTGCCATGTGCGTTGCGGTGGAAATGATACGGTGGCTCGAGAGCATGCCGTCTTCGGGTGTTCCGGACCAGATCACGTCTTCGCCCAGCAATTCCCGGTCAGGAAACTCGGCGAGCGTTGCCATTGTTGCACCGATAACGTTCTGGTTGCCAATCACCACGGACGCAGGAGATCGTACGACGATGTCGTCGCTGTAGTAGTGGTGAAGAGTCGCGATGCCACGATCTTCCCAGATCTCTTTGGTAATGCCGATGATGTAGTCCGGAAAATCGGTGAATTTGGAGTCAAAACCTTGCATCAGGTGGTTCCTTTGTCGTTAGCCCAGCCTTCAGGAACGCGCGCAGAGCCGCGCAGGATCAGGGGGGCGTGAATGGCACTCTGTTTGGGAGTGGCGCTCGCGGGCGTTTCAATGTGCGACAGCAGGGCGTCCACCGTTTCGGCCACCATCAGGTTGGCCCGCTGTCGCATGGTGGTCAGGTCATAGGCACGCCATGAAGCGGGCGGCGCGTCGTCAAAGCCAACAACCGAAACGTCTTCGGGCACCTTGAGACCGAGGCCGAAGCGCAATTCGTCCATCACCGCAAAAGCCATATGGTCATTGGCAACGAACACTGCGTCGGGACGCCGTTCGACAGGGACGTCGAACATTCGCCGAGCCGCATCCCGGGCTGTTTCGGTTTGGAAATTGCCGACCTCTCGGGCAAAGAGGTCACGGCCTGCCTGTTGCAGCCCCTTGCGGAATCCGGCCTCACGGTCGCGCTGGGTGGATGCGCCTTCCCATCCGGCTATGTATGCGATCCGCTGATGGCCTCCATCGATGAGAAACTCGGCCAGTTCTTTGCCGCCGGCAAAGTTGTCTGACGTCACATAGGATACGCCTGCGCCTTCCTGAACCCGGTTGAAATGCACGACCGGAACACCCGCGGCCTGACAGCGCTGTGAAATATCAGAGGACAGGGCGACGGACGCCGTAACGATCCCATCCACCTGATAATCCAGAATTTCCTCGACAACAGTGTCGATATTGCCCGCCGTTTGCGAGGCCATGAAAACAAGAACGTGGTACCCTTTTTCCTGAAGCTCGTTTGAGAGGATTTCCAGGGCTTCGGGGTAGAAATAGTTGTCGAGATACGCCACGACGAGCCCGATGATGCGGCTCTTGCCGGAAACCATGGCCCGGGCCAGAACATTGGGTCGGTAACCGAGTTCCTCGGCCGCCTTGCGCACCTTTTCAACGGTTTTCTTGCTGGCAGACGCACCGGGCGTGAACACACGGCTGACCGCGGACTGGCTGACACCCGCGCGTTCTGCAACCTGTAAAGACGTTACTTTCTCAGCCATCAGTCTGCGGTCCAGCCTCCGTCAATCAGCATAGAAGTGCCTGTCACAAGAGCCGACGCGTCAGAGGCCAAGTAGGCGACTGCGCCCATGATGTCTTCGACTTCGCCAACCCGCCCGATCTTGATCTTGTCTTCGATCCAGGCGCGGCGTTCCGGGTTTTCAAACGTCGACGCGGTCAGAGGCGTCTTGATGAAGGTCGGGCAGATCGTGTTGATCCGGACGCCCTGCTTTCCCCATTCGATGGCCATGGCTTTGACCATACCTTCGAGCCCGTGTTTGGTGGCGCAATACACCGCGCGGTCAATTCCACCGACATGCCCCATCTGCGAGGAGATGTGCACGATGGAGCCCCCCTTGCCTGCTGCAATCATGGCTTTTGCAGCATAAGTGGACAGGAAATATGCCGAACGCAGGTTGACCGATTGCACGGCGTCGAAATCCTCTGGGGTGGTTTCCAGAGACGGCCCGTGCCGTGCCAGTCCCGCCGAATTTACGACCACGTCAAAGGCCCGATCCGCGCAAAGGGTTTCCAATGCGCCCAGATCGCCCTGATCAAGTATCAACGCTTCCGCTGACAGGCCTTCGGCCTGCATTGCCGCCACGCTTTCGTTCAGCCGCTCCGCCCCGCGCGCAGCACAGACCACGTGGGCCCCGGTTTCTGCAACGGCGACAGCGCATCCGAGGCCAATACCGGAAGAGGCTCCGGTGACCAAAGCGGTCTTGCCTTTGAGTGAAAACGTCGGTGTGCGGGGCAATTGGGTCATCAGCTCATTCCATCAGGGATATCTATGCGCGCGATATTGCGCGCCTTGTTGAATTCGCGCAAACGGGCAAAGACGTCTACGCCGAGCTGTTTATAGGCGTCGATCAGGTCAACCAACACCCAGTTTTCACGGATCTTTCCATCCTCCAACCGCCAAAAATCAAGTGATTTCATGGTGATCTTCTTGCCGGCAGGCGCAATGCCCATCCAGCCGTCATGCGTCACAGTCTGGATCATGTTGGGCCAGCCGGTTACGGCGGCATATTCGCCATCACCAAAGAAATGGTATTTGATCTTCGCCCGCTCGAAGCCGCGGTCTGGCATGCCGTTGAGGAACGGGATCTGATGCCAGTTTCTGAAACCCGCAATCCCGCGACCAGTGCCGATGCCGGATGGCCCGTACCAGTTCATGCGCGGATGCCAGAACCGGTCCATTTCCATGGACTGCGGATCAGGATCAGAGGGATGTTTCTTGAGGTGTTCGAGCATTTCGATGATGTGCTGGCGCGTTTCCTCACCCTTGGCTTCATCATGTGGACCGGGCACAAATCCGTCTTGCGTTGCGGGACCCGGAACATGGAACTCGCGGCCCAGCGACGGGGCCATCGGCCATGCGTTCGCCTGCATCATGACTTCGGGCACGTCCCAAAGTGCCTGAAACTCCACGACTTTGCCATCGACTATGCGGAAAAACTCATGAAAGCGCATTGTCACCTGGTGGCCAGTTGGCGGTATGTCGAGCCAAGGGCCGGTGAACACCCCTGTGTAGTATCCGCCGCAACCGACCCAGTCGCCCTCGTAGTCGTCGGTTCCGGCCATAACGATGTAGTCACGCCGCTCGAGATCGGGCCACGCTTCAAACAACTCGGCGTAAGCCGCATCATAAAATGCATCGGCCCCAGTGCTGTCCCCAAAAGGCTCGCAGAGACGGAACACGGCGTCGGGTGCGGAAACAGCCGAGAGGGCCGCGCGCACGCCCGCCTCGCTGAAGTTGTACATGGCTTCGCGCAGAGGAGCGATGAGCGCCTTGTTTTCTGTATGTCTGTCCATCATCTTCTTGCTCAACAAAACCGAAGCGCGAAAAGCCGCGCTCCTGCTTACAGTTTTTCCTTACTCTGCCGCGTCGCGATACGGTGCGCCTTGTCCATACGGCACGTTAATTCCGCCATATCGGCGTACCCGCACGTTGCACTGCTCGGCATGGCCAACGAAGCCCTCGAGCATGCAGAGGCGCGAGCCGTACTCGCCAACCATGGTGGCGGCCTCGTCTGTCAGGACCTTCTGATAGCTGTGGGTTTTCAAAAACTTACCGACCCAAAGTCCACCGGTATAACGCCCCGCTTTTTTGGTCGGCAGGGTATGGTTTGTGCCAATGACCTTGTCGCCGTTGGAGACATTGGTGCGTGGTCCAAGGAACAGCGCACCATAACAGGTCATGTTTTCGAGGAACCAATCGTCCCGGTCGGTCATCACCTGCACGTGTTCGGACGCGATGTCGTCAGCCACCTTGAGCATTTCATCATAAGTGTCGCAAACGATCACCTCGCCATACTCTTCCCAGCTGACCGAGGCCGTGTCGGCGGTCGGCAATATTTTGAGAATGCGGTCGATTTCGCTCAGGGTGTCCTCGGCGAGTTTGCGTGAGTTTGTCACCATCACGCAGGGGCTGTTGTAGCCGTGTTCGGCTTGCCCCAACAAATCGGTTGCGCAGATTTCGGCATCAACGGTGTCATCCGCGATGACCATGGTTTCTGTTGGCCCGGCAAAAAGGTCGATGCCAACGCGGCCAAAAAGCTGGCGCTTGGCTTCCGCCACGAACGCATTGCCGGGGCCAACAAGCATATGCACGGGATCAATGGTTTCGGTGCCCAATGCCATTGCGCCAATCGCCTGAATGCCGCCCATGACGTAGATTTCGTGCGCACCGCCAAGGTGCATCGCGGCAATCACCGCTGCGTTAGGTTTGCCCTGAAACGGGGGTGTACATGCGATGATGCGCGGCACGCCCGCTACCGAGGCAGTGGCAACCGACATATGCGCCGAGGCCACCATCGGGAATTTGCCGCCGGGCACATAACATCCAACTGACTGAACGGGGATGTTCTTGTGGCCGAGGATCACGCCGGGAAGCGTTTCGACCTCAAGATCAAGCATGGTGTCGCGTTGCGCCTGCGCGAAGTTGCGCACCTGTTCCTGCGCGAACTTGATGTCGGAGAGCTCGCGGTCCGTCAGCTGGGCGATAAGGTCGTCAATGTCCTGCTGGCTCAGCTTGAAGGCCGCCGGGGAGTAATTGTCAAATTTCTCCGACAACTCTCGCACGGCGGCGTCACCGCGTGTTTCGATGTCTTTCAGGGTCGCTTCGACCACAGCGCGGGTTTTGGCGTCGTCTTCGGCGCGCTCGGCCTGGTCCTTGCCGCATTTGAGATACTCGATTGTCATACCATCTTCCTCGATTATTCGGGCCGCGGGGCAGTTTTTTCCCCGCGATCAAAGGCTTCCCAGCCTTCACCATTGAACAGATCCACGCCCAGCTGCGCGGCGACATGGGCGAAATCGACATTCACCCAGTTGTCGACGATCTTGCCGTCGACCACTTTCCAAAAGTCCATGTAGCGGATTTCGACCCGCTTTCCGGTGGGCGCTATGCCAAGGAACTCACCGCTGTGGGTGGCTTCCTGACGACCAAATGCTGCTGCCCATTCGCCCATGTATAGGCGCGCCTCGTCGATGCAGGTTTTGTCCGAAAAGGCCGCCTGAAACGGACGCTGCCAATTGTCCTGAAACTCCTTTAGGCCGGTTTTCGTTCCACACCCCTGATTGCCCATCCAGCGGAAACCCTGTGTGAAGAACTCTCCTATGTCGTCAATGCGGTGGTCGTTCAGGCCATCAACCATACCTTCGATGACGGCACGGGTTTCTTCGGTCTTGCTCATGTCGGTGTCGCGCGTCAGCACGGCTTGTTCGGGGCGGGAGCCTTTCATGGGGCGTCTCCTTTCAGAAGTGCGTTGGGGATTTCGAGGGGAACGATTGTCCCCCGCCCTATGAAATCCCGCGGCAGTCTGTTGAGAGCCGGATGGCGCGCCATGGCGGAGGAACGGGCAGATGCACTCATGCGGCCTCCTCCGAGATGAATTGCGCTCCACGCCATCCGATCATCATCGAAGGCGCGTTTGTGTTAGCAGACGTGACCTGCGGCATGACAGATGCATCCGCGACCCAAAGGCCGCGGACACCGTTCACAGAAAGGCGTTCGGAAAGCGGACCGCCGAGGCGAACTGTGCCAACCGGATGATAAGCCGTTCCAGCGCTGTTGCGGATGTGGGTTTTGAGTGCTTCGCCGGTAACGGTTTCGCCGGGGTGCACCTCAGGTGCCCTGTGCTTGCCGAAATCGGCGTCCTTCAACAGCTCGCGCAGACGGCCAATGCCAGCCACCATCGTGTCCAGATCGCTGTCATCTGCGAAAAGCCCGAGGTCGATCAGCGGCGGCGCCTTTGGATCCTTGCTTGCAAGACGTAAGCGACCGCGAGACTTCGGGCGACAGAGGCAAACGTCAGCGAAGTAGCCTGCTTTCGCCTGATATTTGGGGGGCTTATGCGCCAGATGGAACGGGATGAAGTGGGTTTGTACATCCGGTTGATCGCTGTTGCCACGCGCATTGAAAAACAGGCCGGCCTCCACTGTTGGCGAAGAAAGCGGGCCGGATGCGGCGAGTGCATAATTGAGTGGAGCCAGAGCCCAGGACAGCCACTGAGCGGGTTCCAGTCCATAGCCGGAGCGCGGCCCCTCAAAGTGCAGGCCGACGCCGGGGTGATCGTGAAGGTTCTCTCCGATATCGGGCGAGTCCAAACGAGGGTCGATGCCGAGTTGGGACAGGTGGTCCTTTGGACCGATGCCCGACCTCATAAGAATTGCAGGCGATGCAACCGACCCCGCGCACAACACAACGCCTTTTGCTGCGCGGACTTCGGTTCCGTCAGCCAGAACCACACCCGCAGCCCTGTCATTGTTCCAAAGAATGCGATCAACCTCACATCCTGTGCGCACTTCGACATCATTGCGACGCCGCAAATAAGCTCGCGCAGCCGATCGCCGCCGGTAGCGGGTTTTGTTGTGCGAAAGCAGCCCGCCCGATTGCGCCTCCGGCGTCGGGCTGGTGTTGCCAAACAGCGGCTCCAAACCATGCGACAACGGGTGCGCCTTGGTCAGGCGTACGGGGTGCAACTCTTGTTCAACCGCGTCAAAGGCCGGAGCAACATCGGCATAGGACCAGCCGTCTACGCCCCAATTGTCAAAGTCGTCCTGTCTTCCCCGAAACCACACCATCGAATTTATCGATCCCGATCCGCCAACCATGCGGCCACGGGGCACGGAAATTTCGCGTCCGCCAGCGTGCGTTTGAGGAGTGGTTTTGAAGGCCCAGTCACGCGGCCCGTTCATGAGCCAAACAAGGCCAAACGGGATCGATACCAGCGGGTGGGTTTCGGCAGGACCTGCCTCCAGCAGCATCACCGAGCCCGCACCGCGGCGGGCGAGTTCGGCGGCCATCACACATCCGGCGGAGCCTGCGCCTATGACGAGGTAGTCACGCATCAGGCGGCGGCCTCCACGGTCGAGGGACCTTGAAGGCAACCCAAAACGTCGACGCCGAGTTGGCGGTAAAGATCGAGCATGTCGACCATCACCCAGCATTCTCGCACCAAACCGCTTTCAAGCCGCCAGAAATCGAGTGAACGGCGGGTGATGCGTTTACCGGTAGGGGCAAGACCCAGAAAGCCGTCACCGGAATGCACGGCCGTACCGGACGGCCAGCCGGTGAATGCCACGAGTGCGCCATCACCAAAGAAAACACCGTCATGAAGGTGCCGTGTGTTGTCTGAAAGCCCTTCGCGGAACTGCTTGAAGATGCGGGTAGCAATGCCGTGATGGCCGCGCGCTGTGCCGAGACCGGTATGGCCGTACCAGTTGGCGTGGTCATGCCAATAACCGCCCAAGCCACGCTCTGGCGTTTCCGCAGTTCCTTGTTTCAGATCGTGCAACATGTCCCAGACACGTTGCACTGAGGCGTTCGATTGAGTGGCGTTTCGGGGCGCAGTCATCACGCCTGCGCCATCCATCGGTCCGGGGCACATCCACTCTTCGCCCTTTTGCGGTGCCATGGGCCAGATTCCGGCCTGATACATGACCTGCGGGATGTCCCACAGCGCTTCCATCTCGACTACCTTACCGTCTTCGATGCGCAGATATTCGTGATAACGCATGAATACGGGGCGTCCGGTGGCAGGTATGCCAAGCCAAGAGGCGGAGAGGGTCCCAACGAAGTTACCTCCGAGACCAACCCAATTACCTGATTTGTCTTGCCCCCATCTGGGACCGGCCATCACGATGAAATCCCGTCTTTCAAGATCGGGGATCGCGTCAATCAGAGGTGTATAGACACGCTCCCATAAATCCTGCGGACCCGCTACATCCTGAAACGGGTGACCCATGCGGATTTTTGCGTCGGGAGCAAAGAGTGCCAGCAAAGCTGCGCGCATTTCCGCCCTGTCGCCTCTTTGAAAGGCTGCGCGCAGAGGGGTCATGGCAGACCGGTTATGGTCGTGTGCTGAGTTCACCCTTTCACGGCCCCTGCTGTCAGGCCCGAGACGATCTGACGCTGGAAGAACAGGATCATGATGAAGAGCGGTACCGTGGCCGACACTGCGGCGGCGACAGCAAACATGATGTTGCCCTGCACCTGTACCGACCCAAGGAAACTGGCAACGGCAGGCACCATGGTTTCGTTGGGCTTGCTGAGCAGCATGTTGGTCACGATGTAGTCGTTATATGCCAGCAGGAAGCTGAAGAGACCGGTCGTGATCACGCCAGGCCACATAACAGGTACAATCACGTGCCAGAAGGCCTGAAAGCGGGTGCATCCGTCAACCATGGCGCTCTCGTCCATGTCTTTGGGGATGTTCTTGAAAAAGCTATGCAACATCCACAGGGTGAAGGGTTGGTTGATCGCCACGAGCACGATGATGGCTGTGCCTTTGAGGCCCCAGATGTTCCATTCAAAGAATGGCAGCATGTAACCGGAGACCAGCGTGATGTGTGGCATGGCGCGGAAGATCAGTGCGGCCATCAGGATCCAGAAGGCGTATTTGAAGCCGGAGCGGGCCAGCGCGTAGCCACCCAGCGTGCCGAAGGTCAGCGAGATAATAACGGTGAAGAACACAATCACCGAGGTGTTGAGCACGTTGCGCCAGAACTCTTCCTGAATCCAAGCGCCGCGATACCCGTCAAGCGTAAAGGCGCTTCCGGTTTCACGGGTCGTGAAGACGCCATAAATCGCATTGGTCCAGTCCGCCTTGGAAAAGAAATCGCCCTGAACTTTGAAGCTGCCCCAGACCGTCCAAAGGAACGGGAACGCCGCGATAATGAGCCAAACGATCACCAGCGCGTAGGAAACGACCTTGAGCGTTGAGAGACGGGATTCTGCCTTGGTTGCCATGACTGTCGTCTCCTTAGTGGGCTTTGGCGTTAAAATCGCGCCAGGTGCGGATCAGCACCGGAGTGAGAAGGATCGCGACACCGATGATCGTCAGGATCGAGGTGGCCCCTGCAGAGGCGTAGAGCGGGTTACCGGCTTCGATCAGATCGCTGACAATGAAGGTGCTGAGGGACTGGGCGTGCGCCTCGGCCTGAAAGCTGACGAGCGGTTCAAGGACGCGGAAGTTGTCCATAAGGAGCATCAAGGTCACGAAGGACACCAGCGGCATCAGGTGGGGAACCACGACGCTGATCATGGTTTGCCATTTGCTGGCCCCGTCTACGCGGGCAGCTTCCAGCGTGTCTTGAGGGACGGTTTGTAAGCCTGCGTAGAAGGTGATGAACGAGAACGGCAAAGTATGCCAGACACCGTAGACCATCAGCATGATCCACATGAGCGGGGTCGAGGCTTTGATGCTGAGGGACGGATCATTAAAGATGCTCTGCAGCGTCGCGCCAATCACCCCGTCACCGTCAACCATCCATGACAGGATCATCGACCCGACGATGGTCGGGACAAGAAATGGCAAGAGCGAAATGAAAATCGCAAGGCCACGGACGGCTCTGGGCAGATTGTTTACGCCAACTGCAATGGCCATGCCAAACACCAGAACCAAAGGTGTGACGACGAAAGTGTAGGTCAAAGTAAAGACCAGGGCGGCGTAGAACTTCAGATCCATGATTTCCGCAAGGAAATGTCCAATGCCGCTGGTAGACCTCCAGATTTCGCCGATTTCGGCAATCGCGAGGTGAGACCGGTCAAAATAGGTGCCGAGTCCGTTGAACCGACCGAGTGGCTTTTCTTCTCGAAGCTGTGCAGTGGCTTCGGCGTCAATCGTCGTGGTTGGCGTACACCCGAAGGGGCCGCAGCTTTCGGTCACGATCAGAACCTGTTCGTGCTCCACAAACAGTGACTGAATGAAGACCGAGACAATGGGCAAGGCGATGAAGAGTATCATCGCCGAGAGTGTCGGCAGGATGAACCAAAAGAAGGTGCGATGCTTCATGACAAACGTCCCGGTCGAAGGATTTACGTGGGGGAGAAGGGCCCCGAAGGGCCCAACTCAGGGGAGTGATTATTGCAGGAAGCCTGCTTCCTTGGCGGCGGTGCGATAGGCCGCTTCTACGTCTGCCAGCGCATCTTCTGCGCTCTCGTCGCCCTTGTAGTAATCCACCAGTTCCGCGCCCAACGCGTTATGCATCAGGTTGACGTAGGGGATCATCGGGTAAGGTTTCGCGCCGCCCGCGGCTGTTGCCGCAACACCTGCTGCTGCAGGGCCAGGCTTGAAGCCGTCGATCAGCCAGATGGCCTTGTCGTTGTGCTCCGCCATCAGGTCAGAGTTGATCGCGCTTGCCAGCGCCGCAAAGGTCGCCTCTGCGTCGGCATCAGGCACGTTCTTGGCAATGGTGAAACCGTCCCACCACAGTGTAGCGGCTGGGGTAGAGCCCCCACCTGCTGTCGGTGCGGCGGACAGAACGGTGTTGGAAGTGACTTCGGCGGTCGAGCCTTCGTCATCCAGAACCGCGCCACCGCGGGACCCCCACATGATGGCCATTGCAGCTTTGCCAGCTTCCCACAGACCTTGCGTCTCGTTGGATGCGTGGCTCAGATGGTCCGGATGCGTGTATTCCAGCAGCGCTTTCACAGACTCAAGTGCTGCCATGCCCTCTGGAGAGTTCACGTTCGGCTCGGCTGTGCCGGGCTTGAACAGTTCACCGCCGTTGGCGAAGTAGAACAGGTTGAACAGTTCGCCGACGTTCCAGCCGACTTTCATGTTCATCACAATCGGGTATTCCATGATGCCTGCCGCGCGAATTTTCTCTGCTGCGGCAACCATTTCCTCGACGCTGGTCGGGATGCCGTCCACACCTGCCTGCTCCAGAATATCAGTGCGGGTATACAGGTGCTGAGAGTTGGCCATGAAGGCCACCGCCATCACCTTGCCGTCGATCTTGATCAGCTGGGACGGTTTGATATTCGCGCCATACTTGACAACGAGATCGTCAAGCGGACGCACCAGATCGTCGTTCATCAACTGGGTCAGAGTGGAGTTGGCAACGATAACGGACGTATATTCAGCCGGGTTCGGCGTCAGAGCCTGATTCATCATATCGCGTGTATTGTCGCGAAGGTTGATGGTGAATTCACTTGCACCGCTCGCGCAGTTTGCCTCGGCAGCACCCGACACGGCCTGAATGGCCGGGAAGTCGGAGCCGAGAATGCGGACGGAATTGCCGGAAGGGCCACAATCGGCGGCAAAGGCTGCCGTGCCCATGAGGCCCGATACGGCCCCTGCGATGGCTACTTTCTTCAGAAACATTTTCTTCTCCCTGTTATGTTTCTTTGTATTTGGATGCGCCTTGCAACCGCGCACCCAATGGTGTTTCCGGCAGGAGACCGCCGGAAATGCGGAGGCTGTCAGGCCTCGATCCGAGCGCCGGTCTGGGCGTCGAACAGGTGGCAGATTTCGGCTGGCACGGAGAGTGATACCGTGTCGCCAATCTCTGACCGGAAATCCTTGGGTGCACGCACGGCGACCAATTCGCCACCGATGCGGACGGTTACCATTGTGGCCTCGCCCAACAGTTCGAGCGTGTAGATCGGAGCGGTGATTTCATGGTGACCAGCGTCCCCCAAACCCGCGTCTTCGGCGCGGAACCCGAGGGTCACGGGGCCATCAGGTGCAGACAATCCCGCGATTTCAACGTGTTCGGCGCGGAAGGTGCCACCTTCCATAGTGCCGTTCATTAAGTTCATCGCGGGGTTACCGATGAAGCTCGCAACAAAAGTGTTGGCCGGCCGGTCATAGATGTCGGTCGGGCTGCCGACCTGTTGCACCACGCCCTGTTTCATCACCACAACGCGGTCAGCCAGCGTCATCGCCTCGATCTGGTCGTGGGTCACGTAGATTGTGGTCACAGCCAGTTCATGGCTGAGGTTCTTGATCTGGGCGCGTGTGGAAACCCGCAGCTTTGCGTCAAGGTTGGAAAGCGGCTCGTCCATCAAAAACACGTTCGGCTCTCGCACGATCGCACGGGCCAGAGCAACACGTTGGCGCTGACCACCTGACAATTCCGCAGGCTTGCGGTGCAGGAAATCGTCAAGCTCCACCATCGCCGACGCGCGGCGGACTTTCTCGTCATGGGTCGCCGGATCAATCCCACGCACCTTGAGCGGAAAGCGGATGTTTTCGTAGACGTTCATGTTCGGGTAGAGCGCGTAGGACTGGAACACCATGGCCACGTCGCGGTCTTTAGGCTCCAGATCATTGACCTTTTTGCCGTCGATCAGGATGTCGCCTTCAGTGGCGTCCTCCAGTCCGGCGATCATCCGCATGGTGGTGGTCTTACCGCAGCCTGATGGGCCAAGCAGGACCAGAAACTCCTTGTCCGCGATGGTCAGGTCGAAATTGTCGACCCCGACAAAGTTGCCCCATCGCTTGCCAACATTGCGAAGCTGAATTTCTGCCATTTGGTCCCCCTGCCGCTTCTGGCTGAGCCGACTCTCGAGGAATCGGGAATCGTTTTGCATACGTTTGCAAAATAACGTAATGACGTGAGGGCAATTTTGGCAAGACTTTTTTGCATACGTACGCAAAACTCGGTCAGAGAGCCGAATCCATGCAGATAAAACAACGGAAAAGCCATGAATATCAGCGACAACACGGAAAACGACGTACAGGACGCCAAAGACGTGGTGCGCCGATTCTATGATGCTTTGGAAACCCGCAGGACCCAGACGCTACCGGATGTGATGGCAGAATTCTGCGCTGATAACCTTTTGTGGCGCGGCTTTTCACCATTTGATGAGATCGTTGGCCCACAAGCCGTTGCAGAGAAGTTCTGGCAGCCCTTGCGTCGCAGCCTCACACGTCTGCAGCGGCGCATGGACATCTTTTTCGGTGCAAAGAACCGCCATGATCCCGATGGCGATCCGTGGGTCTGTTCAATGGGACACCTGATGGGACTGTTTGATGCGCCATGGCTCGGCATTCTGCCAACAGGGAAGATTGTGTTTCTGCGCTATGCCGCCTTCCACAAAGTAAGAGATGGCAAGATCGTCGAAACCGCGATGTATTTTGACGTACCACATCTGATGATGCAGGCAGGTCTGCGCCCGTTTCCGACACAGACGGCAGCGGAATTGGTGCAACCGGGGCCGCGCACCCATGACGGGTTGTTGTTTGAGGCGCAGCCCTTAGACGCAGGTGCCAAAACGCTTGCTGCGATCGAAGCGATGATCACCGATCTTGGACAATGGAACAGCGGGATGCCTCTGGAGGAGGAACTGGCGCGAACGTGGCATGACGACATGATCTGGTGGGGTCCGACCGGTATCGGCGCGACCTACACGATCGAGCGCTACGCCAAACAACATTCCGGCCCATTCCGCGCGGCATTCGGAGAACGCTCGAAAACGAAACATGTGTGCCGTATGGCAGAAGGCCACTATGGCGGCTTCTTCGGGTGGCCGAATTTCACAGCGGTTCCAACAGGCGGTTTCATGGGTATGCCCGCAACAGGCAAAGCCGGCGAGTTTCGTGTGATCGACATTTACCGTCGGGATGGAGACAAGCTGTCGGAGAATTGGATCTTCATTGATCTTCTGCACTTCTGGAAGATGCAGGGAGTGGACATTCTTGCGCGCACCACCGATATCGCCGCCGGAGAGGCCACATGCTGATTGATGCGCATCACCATCTCTGGGATTTGTCAGCGGTTCATTACCCCTGGCTGATGGCGCAGGGCGAACCGAGATTTTTTGGCGACCCCGCTCCGATCCAACGCGACTATCTGATGGACGAGTTCCGCCAAGGCGCCGAAGAACTTGGATTTGCCGGATCAGTTCACATTCAGGTGGGCGCGGAAGATGGCTGGCAAGAAGCAAAATGGGTGCAGGCCTTGGCGGATGACGCTCCCGATTGGCCCTTGGCTCAGGTTGTTTTTTGCGATTTGACACGCACGGATCTGGAGCAAAACCTGGATTTATTTCAGTCTTTGACCACCGTGCGAGGCGTGCGCCAGATCGTAGGGCGCGCACCGGGCGAGGATGCTGTAACAGGGACCAACGACCTGCTGGACGATCCAAGGTTTTTACGCGGGCTGCAAATCGCCGGTGATCGCGGGCTGTCGTTTGATTTGCAACTCATCCCGGAACTGATGGAGAAGACCGCGAGGGTTTTGTCCCGTGCGCCTCAAACAAAGGTCGCCCTTTGCCATGCCGGAAGTCCGCACGACCGAAGCCCGTCAGGTCTTGCGGATTGGGCCGAAAGGCTGAAGCTCTTGTCGGAACTGGAAAACATCACGTGCAAACTGTCAGGACTTGGCATGTTTGAGCATAACTGGACAACGGAAGACTTTCGTCCAATCGTGGAAACTTGCCTGGAGCAATTCGATCCGGAGCGCTGTATGTTTGGCTCAAACTTTCCGGTGGACAGCCTGTATTCGGACTACGCAACCCTCGTGAACGCCCACCGCACCCTTGTTCCCGAGGCGGTTCATCCGCAGGTTTTTGGCGACACGGCACGGTCGTTTTACGGGTTATAAGGTTATTGCAGCGCCGCTTGTTGCAGTTCAGGTGCCACGCCAAAAGTGATGGTGCTGGCCGGACGGCTGGCCATACGCTCCAGATTTACGATGGTCGACAACATTATCCGGTCGTGGCTCCAGTCTCCGGAGCGTTGCAGCATGACCGTAGTGCTTAGCACCATCATCACCAATGCTGCGGAAATAAGCGCCCAAGTGCCGAAGGTGGGTTTGGTTGGTTGCTGTGAAGTGACCACGATCAAACGGTTGCGCAACGCGGCTCCGCCTTGAAGTTCGTCCCCGTCAACCAATGCGACCGATGGAGAGATGCGCTTGAAGAACGTGCGTTTCTTGCCGGCCTCGGCCACCGCGCGGATCAGGCATTCGCAATAGGCGCGCACATCAAATCCGGGACGGGCCGAGAGGGATTGGTCGCAAGCGTATTCACGCAAGTTTCGCACTTCACGTCGCCACATCACGAACGCCGGGTTCCAAAACAGAAATGGACGCAGCAATTCCAGAACGATTTCGCACTCTATGTCTTTCTGCCGAAAGTGCTGCAGTTCGTGTGACATGGTCAGGCGCAGATCCTGCGGACGCTCCAGCACGGATTGTGGTAGGATCACATAGCGGGTGAAAAGGCCACGGGTGGAAAAGGCAACGCGCGCGGTCGAGCTTACACGAATTTGGACACGCCCAATCTGACGCCAGACAAAGGCACCGCGCAGCGCAACACGGAGATGCCAGAGCGACAGACAGATATGCGCGATGCACCACCCTGCCCCAGCAGCAGCGACGGCGGCCAGAACTTTGCTCCACAGCGTTTGCTGCGCCAGCATCTCACGCACAAAGTCCTCACGCAGCCCCAGAGTGGTTTCCAGTGATGTGGCCGAGATGTTCATGTTGCCTTGCAGGTATTGGGCAACAAGCAAATCCGCGAGGTTCGGCGGATGTGCCATGATCCAAGTTGTGAAAACGAGCGCCAAAAGCGGCGCGAGCGCCAACAACAACGTCAGCCCGTTCATCAGGCGCAGTTGCGGCAGGAAAGCCATGCCAAGGGATGTCCGACGCAAAACCCATCGCAATCCGAACCACAGCACAGCGCCCAGCGCGATGAGCAGGTTCAGATCCAGATACGCGTTCAGCCAGCCCTCTGCGGTCATTTTCCCCCCAGCCTTTGATCAAGCAACGCCCGCATCTCCTCCAGCATGGCGTCGGTTACATCCTCGTCGTCCACCAAACGCGCCACCATGGCAGCGGGCGTTCCGTTGAACAGTTTGCTCGACAGGTCTTTCAGGTGAGTGCTTTGATACTCTGCCTTTGGCACGGCGGGGCGATAAACTAGCGAACGGTCCTTCCGCTCGCTCGACAGGAAACCTTTCTGCTCCATAATTTTCAGAATGGTCGCCACCGAGGTATAGGCACGCTCCTGTGCCTTGTTCAGCTCGGCGAGCAGTTCGCGCACTGTGCCCCCACCGGTTTCCCAGACCACATTCATGAATTCGAGCTCGACCTCGGTCAAAAGCGAATTGTCCTGTTTGCGTCGCATGCTGTGGCTGTCCGGCTTGAGTTGGATTTTTGCCATGCTAGAAAATGAAACCTCATTTGGGAACTAAAAAATTAGAAGATGTGAGAGAACGCCCCTCACACCTTCCAGAAACAGAATGCGCCCCAGCAGATTGCCAACGCCAAAGGTGCCCACAACGGCGTGCCCATGATCCCCAGCCACGCCAGGAAAATATAGGCTGACCCAAGCAGGCTGATGAACAGCCTGTCGCCCCGCGTGGTGGTAAGCCCGAGCACGCCTTTGCGGGCATCGCCACCGGGATTGCGGATTTCCAGAGCGATCAACAGACCGATTGTGGCGAACAAGGCGATGAAAAACAGCGCCGTGGGCCAGGTCCAGGCCATCCAACTCAACATCACACTCTCCCCATCGCGAAACCCTTCGCGATGTAATTCCGAACAAAGTAGATCACGATAGCTCCCGGAATGATGGTCAACGTACCCGCCGCGGCCAGCAATCCGAGTTCATAGCCTGCGCTGGAGGCCGTTTTGGTCATCGTTGCCGCAATGGGCTTGGCTGCTACTGCGGTCAGGGTCTTGGCCAAGAGCAACTCTACCCACGAGAACATGAAGCAGAAGAACGCGGCGACGCCGACGCCTGCCTTGATTGCGGGAATGAAGATCGTGGCGAAGAAACGCGGGAAGGAATAGCCATCCACAAAGGCGGTCTCATCCAACTCTTTCGGCACGCCTCCCATGAAACCTTCCAAGATCCACACCGCGAGGGGGATATTGAACAGGCAATGCGCCAGAGCCACGGCGAGATGCGTGTCAAAAAGACCAACGGCCGAATAAAGCTGAAAGAACGGCAGGGCGAAAACGGCGGCCGGCGCCATCCGGTTGGTCAGCAGCCAAAAGAACAGCTGTTTGTCGCCCAAAAACCGGTAGCGGCTGAAGGCATAGGCTGCTGGAAGCGCGACGGCGACCGAGATCACGGTGTTCAACGACACATAGATGATCGAATTGATATAGCCCCAGTACCAAGACGGATCAGTGAAGATCGTCTTGTAGTTTTCCAGTGTGAAGGTTTGTGGAAAGAGCGAGAAGCCGGCAAGGATTTCGTTGGTCGTCTTGAAGCTCATCGCCACGAGCCAGTAGATCGGCAACATCAGAAAAAGGATGTAAACGATGGGGACGATGGATCGTTTCTGCATCTGGTCCCTCCCTTAGTTCAGATCGTCTTTGGTCATCAGCGTGTAAAACAGCCAGCTGACCAACAGAGTGATTGCGAAATAGATCAGGCTCATTGCGGCGGCAGGACCGAGGTCAAACTGACCAAGCGCGATTTTCACCAGATCGATAGACAGAAGTGTCGTCGAGTTGCCCGGCCCGCCGCCTGTTAGGACAAACGGTTCGGTGTAGATGTTGAAACTGTCCATAAACCGCAGAAGGATCGCGATGGTGAGGACAGTTTTCATCTTGGGCAACTGGATGAAGCGGAACACGCTCCAGTTCGACGCGCCGTCGATTTTGGCGGCCTGATAGTAGGCATCCGGGATCGACACGAGACCGGCATAGGAGAGCAGGACAACCAGCGAAGTCCAGTGCCAGACATCCATTGTGATGATCGTCACCCAAGCCGCCAGCGGATCTTGCGTCATGTCGTAGTTGATGCCTAATACGTGGTTCAGGAAATACCCAAGAAGTCCGATGTCCGGCAGCGTGAAAATATTCCACATTGCGCCAACTACGTTCCACGGGATCAGCATCGGAAGCGCCATCAGCACGAGACAAACCGGCACCCAGAAACCCTTGCGCGGCATCGACAGCGCAATGGCAATGCCCAGCGGGACCTCGATGACAAGAATAAGCGCGGTGAACATGAACTGGCGGCCCAATGCGGCATGGAACCGGTCAGAGCGCAGAATTTGTTCAAACCAGTCAACGCCTTGCCAGAAAAACACGTTGTCGCCGAAAGTTTCCTGAAACGAATAGTTCACCACCGTCATCATCGGAATGAGTGCGTTGAATGCGACAAGCAGCAAGACGGGCAAGACAAAGAACCATGCCTTTTGGTTTTCGGTCTTCATGCCGAGACCTCCTCTGGCTGAGTGGCCAGCCAACCATCCACATAGAGGCGGGTCTGGGCTTGCAGGAATTTGAGATGCACCGAGGCACCTTTCTCGGGCGCGGGTGCCTTGATTATGGCGTTGACGCGGTTCCCGCCGGCATCACATTCGACAACCATGTGGCGGCCCACGTCGGACACTTTGGTGACAGTGGCGGGAATGCCGGAGCTTCCGAGAGCGACGTACTCAGGGCGCACACCGATTTCCAACTGCCCGGAAACGTCGTCCGGCACGGCACCTTCCAGCAGAACGGGCGCTCCGTTGAACAACGCTTGCCGGTCTTTGACAGAGCACGGTAGTACGTTCATTCCTGGCGATCCGATGAAGTGACCGACAAACGTGTGGGCAGGTCGTTCGAACAGGTCCACCGGCGTGCCGATCTGAACAACTTCGCCTTCCTGCATGACCACCACCTGATCCGCGAAAGTCAACGCTTCTGTCTGGTCGTGGGTCACATAGATCATCGTGGCGTTTACACGCTGGTGCAGTTCCTTGAGTTTGGAGCGCAGTTTCCACTTGAGATGCGGGTCGATCACTGTGAGTGGTTCGTCAAACATCACCACATTCACGTCCTCGCGTACCAAACCGCGGCCCATAGAGATTTTCTGTTTGTTATCGGGGCTTAGACCGGCGGCTTTCTGGTCAAGCATATCCGTGACCTCGAGCATTTCGGCGATAGCTGTGACGCGAGACTTCACGATGTCTTCGCCACGCCCGCGATTGCGCAAGGGGAAGGCTAAGTTGTCGTAAACCGTCATGGTGTCGTAGATCACAGGGAACTGAAAAACCTGCGCGATGTTGCGCTTGTCAGGCGGCAGATGGGTCACGTCCTGATCATCGAACAATATCTTGCCTTCAGACGGGACCAACAGGCCCGAGATGATATTGAGCAACGTAGATTTGCCGCAACCGGACGGCCCAAGAAGCGCGTAGGCGCCGCCATCATTCCAGTCGAGATCGATTTCCTTGAGCGCGTATTCCGACCGGTCTCTGGGTTCGGCAAGATAGCTGTGCTTGAGGTTGGAGAGTGTTATTTTGGCCATGTCTTTGCCTTATGCCGCGCGTTGGCCGTCAGGCGTGAAATAGAAGCACGCCGTGGGATCAAGGTAAAAGTCGTGCGCCTCGCCGACCTCATAGGGATGGACGCCGTGGCTGAGTGACACCCAACTGCCCTGCCCCATGTCGAAATGTGCACTGCTTTCGGAACCGCTGAGTTCGGTCACCTGCACATGCCCCTGGATCCGCACGTGATGCACATCATCGCTGAGCGGAAGAACGTGGTGGGGACGGATTGCAACCGTGTAATCACCGTCAACCAGAGTGCTGTCCATGACCGTCCAGCTGACATCGCCGAGATGCACTGTGTCGCCGGTTTTGGTGACGGTCGCGATGTTGATGGGCGGGTCCGAAAAAACGGCGGCCGAGCGCAGGTTGGACGGTGCGCGATAGGTTTCCGCAGTTGGACCGAATTGTGTGACTCGGCCGTCCTCCATCAATGCGGTGTTCCCGCCGAGCAGCAGCGCTTCTTCAGGTTCGGACGTGGCATAAACCACCACCGCGCCGCGGCCGGCAAAAAGTTCAGGTAACTGGTCGCGCAATTCTTCGCGCAGTTTGTAATCAAGGTTCGCCAGCGGTTCATCGAGAAAAACAGCTTTGCTTTCCTTGGCGATGGCACGTGCCAAGGCGGTACGCTGTTGTTGTCCGCCAGACAGCTCATGCGGGCGACGGTGCAGCATCGGGCGCAATTGCAGGATGTCGGCAGCTTCTTCGACACGGCCCTGAATCTCGGATTTCGCCATGCCAGCGACCCGCAAGGGAGAGGCGATATTGTCGAAAACCGTCATGTGTGGATAGTTGATGAAAAACTGGTGTACGAGGCTGATGTTGCGCTTTTGGGTGTTGAGCCGGGTCACATCCTGCCCGTCCATGAACACCTGTCCGCTGGCGCTCGGGTCGAGCCCCGCCATCATCTTGATCAGCGACGTCTTGCCAGAGCCGGTGGCCCCCAAGAGCACATTGAAGTGGCCCGGCTTCAAGGTCAGCGATGTCTCCTTTATGTGGAGTTCGCCACCGACGCGCTTGGTCACATTCCTGAGTTCGAGTGTCATTGCTTTCGCGACTTTCCAGAGCGCCAATCGGCGCCTTGTGAGTGGTGAGGATGCCCCGGAGATTGCGCTCCGGGGCCAGGGAGTGGGGGCAAGGTGATCCCTCGCCCCCGCTGGGGAGTGTCCCTATTTCAGGGTCAGTTGTTGGCCCAGCGCGCAACGAGCTCGTCGTAGTTTACGGTCTTGCCTTGCGGCTTTTCGTTGTCGAGCTTGGGCTTGGCACCGCCATTTGCGAACCACCACTCCGCGTCTTTCTCTTCGTTCAGACGCGGGCCGCAGCCGCCATAGACATTCTGGGCTTCGTCCGCACGCTGCATACGCGCCATGGTGATGTCCATTTCCTCGGCCAGGCGATCCATCGCTTCCTGCGGAGTGAAGGCACCGGAGTTCACGTCACCGATTTGCTGCCACCAAATCTGGGCAAGCTTGGGATAGTCCGGCACGTTGATGCCGGTCGGAGACCATGCAACGCGATCAGGCGAGCGGTAGAATTCTACCAGACCGCCGAGTTTCGGCGCGCGTTCCGTGAAGCTCTCGTGGTTTACAGAGCTGTCGCGAATGAAGGTCAGGCCCACGTGGGATTTCTTGACGTCGACAGTTTTGGAGGTCACGAACTGGGCATAAAGCCAAGCTGCTTGTGCGCGATCTGCCGGTGTCGACTTCAGGAATGTCCAGGAGCCAACGTCCTGATAGCCAACCTTCTGGCCTTCTTCCCAGTACGGACCATGCGGGCTCGGTGCCATGCGCCACAGCGGGTTGCCTTCGGCGTCAACAGTGTTGTTGCCTTCGGACTGAGGCTTCACCATGTCTGCGGTAAAGGCCGTGTACCAGAAGATCTGCTGGGCCACGTTGCCTTGGCTCAGAGCTGGCAGAGACTGGTAGAAGTCGAAGGATGCGGCGCCCGGAGGGGCGTAGTTGCGCAGCCATTCGTCCCACTTGCGGATCGCGTAAACAGCCGCCGGTCCGTTTGCTGCACCACCGCGCGTTACAGACGCACCGGCCGGGTTACAGGATCCGGCTTCCATGCGGATGCCCCATTCGTCGATAGGCACGCCGTTCGGCTCACCCTTGGAACCTGCACCGGCCATCGAAAGCCATGCATCGGTCATCCGCCAGCCCAGGTCAGGCGCACGTTTGCCGTAGTCCATGTGGCCGTAGATGGCCGTACCGTCGATTTCTTTCACGTCGTTGGAGAAGAACTCGGCGATGTCCTCATAAGCGGACCAGTTGACCGGCACACCCAGATCATAGCCGTACTTTTCCTTGAAAGCGGCCTTCAGGTCTTCGCGGTCGAACCAGTCTTTGCGGAACCAGTAAAGGTTTGCGAACTGCTGATCAGGAAGCTGATAAAGATCACCGTCCGGGCCGGTTGTGAACTGGCTGCCCATGAAGTCGCCGAGGTCGAGCGTCGGCGATGTGGTCGCAGCCCAGTCCCCTGCCATCATGTCGGTCAGGTTGTACGCAAGCTGAAGACGCGAGTGTGTGCCGATCAGATCGGAGTCATTCACATAACCATCGTAGAGGTTCCGGCGTGTCTGCATTTGTGTCTGCACCGCCTGCACAACTTCGCCTTCGCCGAGAATCTGGTGGTTAACCTTAATGCCCGTGATTTCCTCAAATGCTTTGGTCAGCACTTCGGATTCGTAGCCGTGCGTCGGAATGCCTTCGGACAGAACGTTGATTTCCATACCAGCGAACGGAGCTGCGGCCTGAATGAACCACTGCATTTCCGATAGCTGTTCGTCTTTGGACAGAGTCGACGGTTGGAATTCCTCGTCGATCCATTTCTTGGCCGCCGCTTCATCAGCGTGCACGGCTCCGCCCGCAATCACGGCCGCCGCCGCAACTGCGGAGAGAAGATACTTCCGCATCTCTTTCCTCCCATTTGTAATAGTGCCAGAAACCTTCTGGTTTCGTGACTGACATAGAGGTTTCACATGCTGGGGCTTCCTGTCAAACTAAAATTTTAGTTTTTAGTAAGATACTGTTTTTAAATTATATAATGACGGATACCTGAAATCTCAAACGATCAAAACGCCCGCCATCCCTCTTCGTCCCTGGGCGAATTTCACCCGTTTGGGACTACGAACATCTTGCGAGAAGAAATGGAATAACATAACAATTCCTGCAATTCATTTAGCCCCTTCCGGAGATAAATCATGACCCGCAAATCCGTCTTGCTGTGTACCACGCTCATTTTCACCGCTCTGCCCGCTATGAGCGAAGAAAAGCGTGAACTTGGCGCCCACGCCCATGGCCACGGCGCGTTGAATCTCGCTTTGGACGGAAATGTGCTGGCAGCAGAACTTGAAGTGCCAGGTTTTGACATCGTTGGTTTCGAACATGCAGCCGAATCCGATGCCGACAAGGCGGCGATTGCGGCTGCGCTGGAAACACTGGGCGATCCGCTCGGCCTCATGGCGTTGCCCGCAGCAGCCGGATGCGAGGTGACGGAAACCTCGGTGGAATTGCACGGCGATGAAGATCACGACGGGCACGACGACCACGGGCATGACGACCACGGCGACGAAAAACAAGGCGATCACGCTGATCACGACGAGCATGACCACGACGACCATGGCGATGAAAAGCATGACGATCATGCCGACCATGATGACCATGATGACCATGATGACCATGATGACCATGATGACCATGATGACCATGAGCATGAGGACGAACATGCCGATGAGGCCTCGCATTCGGAATTCCATGCCGAATACGTTCTGACGTGCTCAGATCCGTCGAAACTAGACAAAATAGAAATGACCTACTTCAGCGTTTTCCCAAATGCAGAAGAACTCGAAGTTCAACTGGTGTCTGATGCTGGCGCGCGTAAAGTGGAGGTCAGCGGGGACTCGCCCGTGATTGATCTTAACTGAGCACAGGACTTTTTCGTCGCCAATGAATGCCGCCGTGAAAATGACCGATGTGGCGTTCGCTTGGCGCGGACAAACGACGTTTTCGCTCGCCCTTCCAGACTTGACGGTGGCGGCGGGCGAAAAACTCTTTGTGTTGGGTGAAAGCGGCAGCGGGAAGTCCACTCTGCTTAGCCTGATGTGCGGGATCACGACGCCACAATCCGGAAAAATCGAGATCGACGGCACAACGCTGTCTGACCTGCGGCCAGCACAGCGCGATCGGTTTCGGGCAGAAAACATCGGCGTCATCTTTCAGATGTTCAACCTGTTGCCCTACGCCTCACCAATTGAAAACATCGTTCTTCCGCTCGCGTTTGCCCCCAATCGCGCCAAACAGGCTGGCGACCAGACCGCAGAGGCTCTGCGGCTGACAAAAGCACTGGGTTTGCCGGAAACGCTTGTCACAAGGGCACGCACAACCGAACTCAGCATCGGACAGCAACAGCGGGTGGCGGCGGCGCGGGCTCTGATCGGCAAACCGCGGTTGATAATTGCTGACGAGCCGACCTCGTCGCTTGATGCCAACACTCAGGAGGCCTTTGTTGATCTTTTGATGGAGCAGACAGCGGCGGCTGATGCCTCTTTGATCATGGTCTCGCACGATGCGCGGCTTGCAGACAGGTTTGACCGAGCGTTGGATCTTTCCGAAGTCGCGCAGGTATCGCGGAGCGGCACATGATTCTTGTCCGTCTCGCCATAAAGTCGCTGAGAAGCCGCATTCTGACTGTCGGATTGACGGTGTTTGCCATCGCACTTTCGGTGGCGCTGTTCCTTGGTGTCGAGAAGGTGCGCACGGGAGCGAAAGCCAGTTTTGCCGATACCATCTCCGGCACAGACTTGATCGTCGGCGCCAGATCAGGCGGCGTGCAGCTCTTGCTATATTCGGTTTTCCGTGTGGGCAACGCGACCAACAACGTGACGTGGCAAAGCTATCAGGACATTGCCAACCGAGACGAGGTCGATTGGATCGTGCCATTGTCTCTAGGAGACAGCCACCGCGGGTTTCGCGTTCTGGGCACGAGCACCGCGTTTTTTGACCGCTATAAATACAGGGGCGGACGCGACATCGCGTTTGGCTCCGGGGTGGGTTTTGACGACCTTTTTGAGGCAGTTGTTGGCGCGGACGTTGCCAATGAGCTGGGCTATGTTCCCGGCGACGAGATCGTCGTCGCGCATGGGTTGGCATCGTTCACAGAGCATGATGACAAGCCATTCAAGGTTTCCGGTGTCCTCGAAAAGACCGGCACGCCGGTGGATCGCACAGTGTTTGTAAGCCTTGAGGCCATCGAGGCCATCCATATCGATTGGCAAGGCGGCGGCAGATCCCAGAACACGATCAGTGCGGAAGAGGTGCGGCAGATGGATCTGACCCCCAAGGCCATCACAGCGGCGCTTGTCGGGGTCAAATCGCGGCTAAAGATATTTGGGCTGCAGCGCTGGGTGAACACCTATCCGGAAGAGCCGTTGCTGGCCATTCTGCCCGGCGTTGCACTGAGCGAACTCTGGAGCTTGATTGGCGTCGCTGAAACCGCGCTCGTGGGCGTTTCGGTCATGGTCGTCGTCACTGCGCTTCTGGGCATGATGGCAATGATCTTTTCCGGTCTGAATGAACGACGGCGCGAGATGGCCCTTTTGCGCGCGATTGGCGCGCGTCCCCGCACGGTACTGGCGCTGCTGATGACCGAAGCTGCCGTAATGAGTCTGGTTGCGACGCTGCTGGGCGTTGCCCTGCTTTACACGGGATTGTTCGTTGCCAGATCCTATGTGGACGCGGCATTTGGTCTGTATCTCGAGATCACCTGGCCTACGACGCGTGAGTATCTGGTTCTGGCCGCGGTTGTGGTTGCGGGGACTTTGGTTAGTCTTCTGCCCGCCGTCCGCGCCTATTTTCTCTCGCTGGCGGACGGAATGCAGGTACGGTCCTGAGGCCGAGACATAGGATAGAGACATGCAAACGCGGCGCGACTTTCTTAGAGTTCTAACGACGGCCACCCTGGCCACGGCGACGTCCGGTGCCTGGGCCCGCGACACCGTGGATCTGGACTGGAGCGACTTGATTCCGGCGGGCGACATGGCAACCCTCATGCGGGATTTGCGAGGCTTGGGCGTCGTGCAGCACGGTGAATTGTCCACCGGCTTTGAACAGGCTGAAGCTGGTGGCGTAACAGAAGCGTTTAATGGCCAAACTGTGCGGATACCCGGGTTTGTCGTGCCCCTCGACTTTAGTGCGACCGGTGTCACGACCTTTATACTGGCGCCGTTTGTAGGCGCCTGTATCCATGTCCCTCCCCCGCCGGCAAACCAGCTGGTTCTGGTCACCGCACGCAAGCCCTACGAGCTTGTGGACATGTTTGATGCGGTGGAGGTAACTGGCGTGTTCGGCACCGCAGCCACAAGCACCGATCTGGCCGAAATCGGCTACACAATCGAGGACGCCAAAGTGCGCGCATACAAAGGCTGACGCAGCCTCCCAGCCACGCATAGCCAGTCAATTTCATATGTATGACTTGGTGCCTCGCACACGAGCTTTCTGCGAGCAACCCAGTTTCCGCGGTGTTTGCCTTACTGCCCAAACAGACGAACAAGCGAGGCCGGGTTGAGCACGTCCCGTCTGTGCCAATGCGGGATCTGCCGGCGGTCGGCGGTCAACTGTTCAACATCCCCCACCAGAGCGCATGATCGTGTCGCGTAATTTTTGTAGACACTTTGTGGCGGGTTAGTACTAATCCCCGCCTGGCATTTCCCATCCAGAAGCGGCCAGAAACACTCTGAGCTGACGCTCGAGCTCTTGGTAGCTACAATCCCCAAGGCGACTGCGACGATGCTCGGCAACGTCAACCAATCTTTCACTAAGCAAATTCATCAGCTCATGGCCTTTTTCAGTAGGCGTAAGTCGTACTTCGCGCCCATCGGAGCTCAAGCGGACGCGCTTAAGGTAATTCGCGTCCTCCAGACGCACGGAATACCGGCCCAAGGTAGCGTCATTAAAAACAAGTATCCGGCAGTAAGTCGTTAACGGTTGATCCGGGAAACGACACACCATGCCAAGCAGCGACAGGTGTCCCGTTGGCAAACCTACGTCTGACGAGATTCTCTCAAGGTCCGAGGTCATAACCCGGCCGGCGATCTGGAGAAGAACGCCGAGCGAAACATCGCGAACGTCGCGTTTTGGCTGCATTTCGTCGCTGGTCATAGCTCATAAATTCACACTTGGTTAACGAGGTCAAATCACTAAAGCAATCAATCGCTTACGCAACGGGGAATGAGAAAAAACCTCCAAAAGCGCGAAGAAATCAGGGAGATTTTCCTTCAGATGATAATGTTTCAATTGCAATATTGTCAACTGAAGGAAGATTGTCGTGATAAAACCACAATTTGAGACTTATTGCTGCCAAATTGTTCAGAGGGAACCACAATGAACAAAAGACTCGACCCGACACTTTCTGTGAAAGACTACTCGCACCTCAGCCAGTCCCAATCCGGAGTTATTGATACGGGTGACCGCGCCAAAACCTACGTTTTTGACGAAGATGGCCCGGGCTCTTTCAAGATCATCGGAAAAACCAACCGCCCCGAATTTGATACAAGTTCCGTGCTCAAGCGCATCGCAAAAACCAACGATGGCCGCGAAAACTGGGGCGAGGCGAACAACGGCGACGGCGAAAGCCGCAACAAGCTCGACCTCTTCGATTCTGAAGGCAATGTGGCCGACGACTTCGTGGCCCTCGTAAAAGAGGCTATGGAGGGTGATGAAGGCATCACCTTGGGTGGTCTGTCCCGCGCCAGCGGTGACTACGTGCTTGAGATCGAAGTGCAAGGACGCTGGAGCTCTGACATCCTGAAATTCTCCGGCGACTACGTGGCACAAGCCATGCAGCAGCTGGCACAGGAAGACCCGTCAGGTTACGCAGCCACCTTTGGAAGCGCTGGCCCAACCCACGTTGATCTCTTCGACAAATCCGAACAGGTTGGGGTTTTTGTTTTTGACAGGCCTGACAAAAACGACTCCGTCTATCACGGCCGCAACAACTTCTCCACGGAAGACATGAGCGACCTTCTGGACGGCGGCTCCTTCATGAATGACGGGGAAATGATCGCTGTGGTCAACGCTGCTCTCAACCAGAAATACGGCATCGCTGAATTGGACGGCCTGACCTACTTCAACGACGATGGCTCCAGCATCTCGATTGGCATTACCAACACTCGCGGAGCAACCGACACCATTGTTCTGACCGGAAGCGAAGTAGAGGCTGTTATCGGGGGCTTCGCGGATCAGTTTACAACCAACATGGACACTGGTGACGGTCGATCCAAGTTCGCCTTCTGGGACACAGATGAAGGGGGATCCATGTGGTGGGGCGGTGGCAAGAACATCGTCCATTTTGATGAAGATGAAACCGTGTCCCTCGGGAATACGTCCGGAAACCAACTCAACACTGGGGAGATAGACGAGTTTGTGTTCCTGGCTCTTTCAAACGACGGTGCGAAAGACGTGGATGTTGTTCTCGGGGGACAAGAGGGTGACGATTTCATCAAGGTCGAACTCGCCACAAAAGGTGGTAACACCGACACGTTGGTCCTGACAGGCGATCTCGTTGAGCAGGCGATCGAAAGCTATTGGGATTTCGTCGCCTAATTGGCTGCCAAGCAAAGCTCAACTTCCAGAGGTGCCCACTCATTTGGGCACCTCTTTTCGCGTCCGCCGAACCGAAATCTATCGATCAACAGTGGCTACAATGCCATCTTGGCGATGGCCTCTTAAGTGCGCTTTGCTCTCGTAGAATTTGAAATTTGTCACACATAGATTTGCGCTGTTCGATTTCTGCTTCACCACAGTGAAGACTGACAATTCGGTGCGCTTGAACCTCGTCTCAAATCCTTCCTAGGGTTGCTGATTGACCCGCAGCGCCAACGCCCAATATCCCCAGCATTGCAAGTAAAAGGTATTGCGGCACATGGGGCTGGTTCGCGCGGATAGAGCTGCATCGTGGAGCGCGTGGCGGTTACGAATGTGCGCAATAAGCCGTTCGCGCGACTTTGCAAAGCACGCTTTCTGCGAGCTGCAGACCTTGATGCACCGCGCAGCAAGCGGGTTCCGCTCTGACAGGGTATGAATGGCCGCTTTGGCCAAGCTGAAGCTCAGCATTCGCAAATGCAGAGAATGACAGGAATCCGCCCGATCCGCAAAAACACCAGATCGGCCCAAAGCCGCCGTTGGCGGGATTGTCGGCATGCGGAGCGACTTCGCGATTGGAGATCAAATTCGCGCTCTGAGACCAACGAACGCGTCCTCCGGCACTCCATTGTGCGCAAACTCGATAATGGTTGATTTTTTGTTTTGTATGTTAACTATTAAGCGTTTTTCAGAAAATTGAGTTTGAGTGGATAATGAAGGTTACACGGTCGGAAGCTTTGGTAGCGCAGAAATCGATTGTTCTTACAAAATCAATGGTGGACGAGAACGAAAGAGCGGCGATTGTTGGATCTCTGAACGTCGTCGATCCATCGCTTGGCGACACCTACACAGTGAGCCTCTCTGCCAATTCATCAGGCCTGTTTGCGATTTCAGGAAACACGCTCAGTGTCGCCCCAGGGAAGGCTCTTGATTTCGAAAGCGCGGCCAGCCACGCAATTACAGTTCGCGCCACCGATGACCGCGGCTTCACAGTTGATCAGTCTCTTAGGATCACAGTCAACAACCTTTCGGAATTGCTAGTTGGTAGCAACAACGCCGACACAATAGCCTCAGGCTTTGGCGCCGACACTGTAACGCTCAACGGCGGACCAGATGCGTTGCAAGGCACACTCCACGATTTAAATGGCGACACAATAACCGACTTCGCGCTCGAAGATCGGATCGTCGTTTTGCAAGAACATGCAAGCATCAGCGGCATTTCCGCGAGTTTTGAAGCCGCGGAGCTAGAGCTCGATGCCGATGGAGACGGGACCGCCGACAGCACATTGACCATGTTGGGAGACTTTTCGACCGGCGATTTCATGGCAGTCGCGAATGGGCTGAACACCCAGGTGACTTTTGAAACGTTTCTGCCAGCCCTTGGTGAGGGCGTGAGGGTTGCTCCGGGCGCAATCAACGGCGTTGCAAACCAAGCTTTCTTGACCGGCGATGGGGCAAACACGTTTCTGGTGACGTTGAACGAAGCACAGATGGGTGCACGATACGATAATACGTTGGGGGTCTATGAGATCGCCGACGATGGGACGATTTCAAATGTGCGCTTGCTCGCCGAGAGTGTCAAAGACAGCGCGAACACGAGCTTTGAAATCTCAGGTGTCGCTGCTGGCATGCAGCTTGGCTTTTTCATTGTGCAAGACGGAGCCCAATGGGCAAAGGCGCTCGAGGTTAAGGACGTACTTGGGTTTACAGGTTCAAGTGTCCACAGCGCGGCGCCAACGCTAACGGTAAATGGTGTTGAAACGGATGTCGCTGTATTTCACAGCTTTCGCCCTGAGTTGAATCCGGGCAATCAGCAGCATGTTCTCTCCGGTGTCGCGCCCGGCGGCGCTGGATTATCGCTTGGTTTTGAAGATCAAACAAACGGTGGCGACCAAGACTATCAGGACGTGGTTTTCACAGTAACCAAAGCCACACCACTTATGCCTGTGTCTCCGATGCCAAGCACCGTTGCCGGTGCCGTCAACGCCGAAACCGGAGAAGACACCCCTCTTTCGATAACACCTGATATCGACGGTCCACTTGCTTCTCAGCCCTATACGATAAGTCTGGACACAGTGGGCCTTTCCGGTCTTGCGTCAGTTCAACTCGACGGGACAATCGTTTACGATCCAGCTGGCGCCTTTGACTATCTCCGGCTGGGCGAAACAGCACAGGAGCTGTTCACCTATACCGTTACCGACGCCAAGGGTGTGACGTCGCAGGCAAGTGTTCATGTCACTGTGCTCGGGCTCAACGACGCGCCCATGGTTGTGCAGGAAACGACGACAGGCACCGAAGACACAGCGCTTCGGATCTTTCCGTTGGCGAATGACACGGATGCCGAGAGCGACGCATTGACGATCGTCGCACTGCGTGGTGTTTCCAACGGGACAGCTGAAATCGCCCCGGATGGCCAGTCCATCCTGTTTACGCCTGCCCGGAATTTCGACGACGGCGTGACTTTTGAATACCTGGTTCAGGACGCTTTTGGCGCGGCAACCTGGGGCAGTCTCGAGGTTGGGTTCACAGGCGTGAACGACGCTCCGAACGTCGGCAATCTGTCGGACGAAACCGAGGCGGGCTTGAGGGTCAACTTCCTCCTAGGGGATTTTGAGCCGTCGTTGGTTGCGGACGGTGAAGATCTCAACCCATTTACACTACCGCGTGCCTATGGTGATCCTGACGCCTATGACGAGCACACAATCACCCTTAACACGGCAGGTTTGCTGGGGGTCGTGACTCTGGGTGAAGGCGGAGCAGTTTCATACGATCCGGGCGATGCCTTCAAAGGGTTGGCTGCGGGGCAAACGGCACTTGAAAGCTTTACTTACACGGTCACCGACCTTGGTGGTCTTTCGTCAACAGGAACCGTCAACATCACGGTAAACGGTGCCAACGACTCGCCGGTCGCGAGTGATGACTCGGTGTCCACCAATGAAGACCAGCCGATTGTCATCACCCCTCTTGGCAACGACACAGACCCCGATACAGGGGACAGCCTTACGATCGTCGCCCTTCGCCCGCCGCAGAACGGCACAGCCAAGATCGCTGCCGACGGGTTGTCGATACTGTTTACGCCAGATCTTGACTGGAGCGGGACGACTTTTCTCGAGTATCAAGTCTCTGACGCGGGCGGGTTAAAAGACTGGGCAAAGGTGGACATCGAAGTCTCGCCACAAAACGACAACCCAGTGCTGCAAGCCCTTTCTGGCAGCACAATGGAAACGAGCACAATCCAGCTCACTCCGATCTTCAGCGATGTTGATGGCGACAGTCTGACACTGTCTTTCGACGATACCGGCACTCAAGGGGCGGTGACACAAAACGCAGACGGCACCTTTACCTATGATCCAAACGGCGCGTTTGGCGGCCTGGCGGACGGCGCCATTGCCACCGACACATTCATTTTCACTGTTTCTGACGGCAATGGCGGCATAACAAATGCAACCGCAACGGTGACTGTCACGGGGCAGAATGTGGCCCCTATCGCTGTGGCCGACACTTTCTTTGTTGTGGAAGACACGCCAACCGTTCTGTCTCCGTTGAGCAATGATATAGATGGGGACGGCGACGCGCTCGTTATTATCGGTCTCTCGAATGTGCTAAACGGCAGCGCCGTGTTGAGCGCGGACGGCACGTCAGTCACGTTTACTCCGGATGGAAACTACAACGGCCCAGCCAGTTTCACCTACACACTGAGGGATCCGGATGGAGAGACCAGCAGCGCCGTGGCAGGGATCTCGGTGACGGCGGTGAATGATGCGCCTGTTGCATCCGGTTATGACATTATTATCGACCCCTCGGTTCCCGCGCCTGAGTTCGTTCTGGACCTGCAGTTTATTGACCCGGACATCGTTTATGGTGACACGCATATAATATCGATCGATTATGCTGCCTCAGACACTCTTTTTGATCAAAACCCGGCGCGATTTGGTGCGAGCGAGTTCTATATAAAATCGTCTACGGGTGAGGTCATCTATTCGCCTCAGGACGCTTTTGTAACCGCTGCTGCAGGTGAGGTATTGACCGAGACTATTGTCGTTAAGGTCACTGACGCGGGTGGGCTGAGCGACACTGCCGAGTTCAAAATCTCGACCACAGGCGTGAACGACGCGCCGGAAAGCTTCTGGATATCCGGCACCGGTGGCAAAGAAGACGCGGGCCCGATGATCCTGTCGCTGGGAGGTGTCATCGATCCTGACTTTGGCGACAGCCACCAAATCAAAGGTATCGCGGACGCTGTGGGCGGTTCGGCACGTTTGTTGCCCGACGGGACGATTGAATTTACACCGGACCCGGATTTCTGGGGCAAGGCGTCGCTTGAGGTCACAGTTGACGATGCTTCGGGAGCCAGCGTAACCCAAACCGTCGACATTCTGGTGGACGGGACGGCAGACCCGATCTCGGTTGGCTTTGAGGTCTCCGAAGGGCCTGAGGTCAATCAGTTTTACTTGGACGTTTCAGCCATTCGTGCGTTGGAGAGCAGCGGTGAAAACCTGCGCGAACTTACGCTCGAAGTCGTGGATTCCAACGGAAACCTGCTTCCCAACCAGTCGTCATATCTAAGCCAGAGTTCGTTCTCTCCGACCAGTTGGGTCGGCGACAACGTGGCACAAAGAGTATTGGTTACCATCCCTGACGGTGCCCCAGCCGACTTTGGAATCCGTGCCAATGTCACTGCATTTACGCCAGGTCTCTACTTCACGTCGACCGACCCAGACAAATTCACCACTGCAACCAGTACTTTTGATGTCAGCTGGAAGAGCGCGACCAACACTTTCGAGGAAACGGTCACTTTCTCCGACCAATCAATTTGGGAGAACGGTTCCGCAGACACGCGGCACGAGGCCAGCTTTGGTCTGGGTGCAACGCTGGGTGCGGGCATCGATGAGAGCCAAACGCTGCTATACGCGAACCTTACCGCGGGTGGGGTTGGGGCAAAAACCCATATTTCCGGCGCGATTGGAGTTGATGCCTTCACGACCTTCGGCATGACCAACACTGTCTACGCCGAGGGTGGCGGCACCTCGGGTGGGGTTACGTACGACGGATCAGTGAACATTTTTCACAACAAGGTCACCGATCTGGTGCAGTTTGAAACGTCGGCAATGCTGGATCTGGCCAACTCCTCTTTCGTTGCCGGTTCGCCTGAACTCGGCTTCTCTTCTGCTTTGAATAACCTGGTTTTCAACCTTTCGGCCTATGCGAAAATCTGGGGCTATGTGCATCTAAAGAGCGGCGTCACCACGACCGGGCCTGAGTTCAACATCGGCGGCAGTCAGAACATCGGTGTCAACCTCCCGGGACTTGAGTTGGTGTCCTACGACGGAACAACTCTCAGCCTGCTTGAGGGGCTGGCGACTAAGGATGGCACCAACTATACCAAGACCTTCACCAAAGGCACGAACGAGTTGGGTACGGTCACACTGACTGCGCCCCAAGTTAACTCGACGTCGACACAGCTTGATTCGGCTTCGCTTGCATCCGGTGCCAAGACAGAGTTTGCAAACTTTACGCTGGACTTGGATGGGATTATCGCGACGGCTGCTGGTAAGCCCAATCCTGTGCATCTGCGAAAAGGGATCGGCGAGGAAGGAGACGCGGCTTACGCGTTTCTGTCGCTCGAGGCCTTGGACCTCGATCTTGTGAACCGGCTCAGCTATCAGCAGAACCATATCCTGACACCGGGTGAAACCTTACCCGGGGTGCTGGTGCTCGAAGATGGCGACCGCTTTGAGTTCAAATTTGGTGACACAATCGATGTTGGCACACTCGCCAGCCACGACGTGAACGGGGATGGGCAGCTTGAATACAGTTTTGAACTTGACCCAACGGCGCAGTTTCAGACCAAAGCTCAGATTGTCTATGAGATGTTTGATCGGCTGGAAATCCTCAAGGCCAGCTTTGGCGGCGGGATCGATTTTGGAGTGCTCGAGGAGGACTTCTCAAAGACTCTGGGTCCCTGGAAATCCACCAACTCCAACGTAATCGATGTCGAGGAGTACCTGCCAATTACAACTCAGGATTTTGCACTGTCCTTCGACGACGCGACGACATCTGTTTTCCTGATTTGATGCGGATTTCGCGAGCAAAGAGACGACGCGGGTTATTAAACGGGTTCGTGTTCTGATCGGGGATGCAGGAGTAGAAGGCGCGGCTGGGACAATCGATGAACGGCAGCTTTCGCGGCGCTGCCACAGGGACCGCGAGAGCGTGGAGAATGTCCGCTTGCGAACCGTCGTCTTGCTCAGCCTTCCCGCGGAAGGATTCCACTTGCTTAACGCGATCAAGGTATCGCGATATGCGGCCACACCGATCTGGGTTGGCTGCTCAAACGGCTTGCCTCCCAGAGCTTTTCCGAACGCGCGAATGTTGGTCAAGTCGGCATCCACCGTCTTTTCATTGAGCCGCCTTAGGTAGATTTACCAAGAGTGGGTGATGCGTTCATTTTGTCCCGAAATCCGTTAACTGAGCGGCGCTGCGATTTTCGTCGCATCGATTTTCCCAATATCAACATGACTGGCTCCCGTTTCTTCGTCCAATGCGCTGGGCACCCACTCGTTTGCAGTTTGCTCGGACAAGCGCTGCCCCGAACTTTGCCTAAAGGCAGGCATATCCAATCGAAAGTTCTTGGCCGCGAAGCGGCCTGCGAGACTCGACTGCGCCCAACAAGCCCGAATGGCGAGCATAAAGCGCGAAAGGCGGTCTCGCTCGGGCCGAAGGCCTGATCTGTTCGAAAACCACTTAAAGTTACCAGCAAAGCGTTTGCCGCCCTGCGTGCCACCGCGCAACGCTCAGCACCGTTACGGCCCCTCCCAGAATCCGAAGCACCCCACACCGCCAAACGATTACAGAAAGGCTCTGTGCTTTGTCTGTATAAGTATTCAGAACGGCCGGTCGCTGGGTCTCTCACATCCCAAACCAATTCTCAGAAAAACCTCACAGCTGAGCCAGCGCTGGAAAGGCAATCCAGAAGTGCCTCACGTTCAGTTCCGAACTGCCGCAAAATCGCTTCGGTGAACTGTTACGGAAAGGAAACCCGCACGGGGTCAAGCCATTGAATTCACGACACTATGTGAAAGTGGCGGAGACGAAGGGATTCGAACCCTCGAACGAGTTTCCCCGTTACTCCCTTAGCAGGGGAGCGCCTTCGACCACTCGGCCACGTCTCCGCCGACGCGTGTATCAGCCTTGTGACAGGAAGGACAAGTGCAAAAAACGAGATTTGGGCGCAAATTTGCGTACACCCCGAGCCGCAATCCTTGGGCCGTCAGACCCGCATCGGCCGAGGCATGTGCCTACGAGAGCCGCTGCCAGTTATGTTCGATATTCCGGGCAGCGACCTTCACCTCATTTTCAAATGTCATCGACAGCGCGAGTGCGCGGGCGTTTTGCGCGATCTCTTTTGCCCGCGTGTCATTTGCGCGAACCCAATCGTATTTTTCAAACAGATCGCTCAGGTCTGCCGCGACCGGGACGAAGTGTTCCCATGGCAACAGGCGATCATAGTACCACTGGCGATACCCATAGTCGCCAGCGATCTTGAGCACACAGCAACCCATCAACATCCGGTGGAAAAGGTTGTCCCAAGTATTCGAGTAACCGTCGATGTCGATAGCAAACTTCCGGCCAAACCAGGAAATGTTCTCGACCCGCGGTCTGTTCAAACCGGCCTTCGCGATTATCGGGTCATGTGGCTGGGCAACACCTGCTGAGAAGCCAAAATCGATTTCACTATCCTTGCACAACCAAGCGCATCGCAATCGTTGCTGCAAAAGCGGATGTGTGGCCAAGGACGCCTGCCCGCTCAGCCAACCAAGGCCATTTACTCCGCCACGCCAGACCAGATCGGAACTGCGGCTGCCCCATGCGACGTCTTCGCTTTCAATCCGGTCGCGCATCTCCTCAAAGCCTTGCGCCTCAAAGAAATACTGGTCCGGCACGAGAGCCGCATCCTCGCGGTATGAGGAAAAGAAGAAGCCGCCAAGGCTCAGCTCGTGTCCGTCAGAGAAATGGAACGGCAAGCGTTCCACATCAGCAGAAGCCTTGTTCAAATAATACAGGAAGGACATCGCGCGACGTCCGCCCATGCGCGCTCCCAAGCCTTTTCCTACCGATTTTTTCTGAAAGACAATATCATAGCCGCCTTTACGGCGTTCAATAACACCATCGAACTGACAGGCAATTTCATCGCTGAAACGCACTTTGAAATCGGGTGGGGGAACATCGTATCCGGTGAAAAACGTCAACCCACGACTGCGGGAAATATAACTGTAGTAAAGGCTCATCATCCGGTCCTGCATAACGGCGTGCATATTGATCGCCGTCGGTCGGAGCCGACCATGCCAGACGGGCGGACGAAATCAAGCGGGATGTGTGGACACCATTGGACAGGGACCGGCGATCAGGCCGCCTTGAAGGTGTTCATCGCCCATTCGGCACGCCATTTCGGATCAGGCGAAACATCATTGCCAGCCAGAAGCGCTTCCACTGCAGCAATCCGGGGCTGCATGCCCTGTCCGTTTGCCACTTGAATCGCCAGTCCGGGGCGGGCGTTCAACTCGAGCACCTGTGGACCACTTTGCCGATCCAGCACCACATCGACCCCCATATATCCAAGCCCGACGGCTTTCTGGCACTGCGCTGAGAGCTGAATGATTTCTTCCCAGCGTGGGACAGCGATCTGGGCAAGGTCGGCCTCTGTATCGGGGTGTAGCAGCACAGGACGATTGTATTGAACGGCGCGGTTGGAGCGCCCCGTGGCGATGTCCAAACCGACCCCTACTGCGCCCTGGTGCAAGTTGGCTTTGCCGTCAGATGCGGCGGTCGACAAGCGCGTCATCGCCATGATCGGAACCCCCTTGTAGACGATCACCCGAATGTCAGGCACGCCTTCAAATGAAAAACCGTCAAACACCGGATCAAAATCAATCATCGCCTCGATCATCGCGACGTCGTTCTTGCCGCCCAGAGAAAACAGACCGGAAAGGGTGTTGTTGATGTGACGGGCCACTTCATCGAAGCCGATTTCAGCGCCCGAAGGTTTTACATAGACGCCATCGCGCTGCTCGGTGATGACCAGAATACCTTTGCCCCCCGACCCTTGGGCCGGTTTGATCACAAAGCTTTCGAACGGCTTTAGAAATGCCTGCAATTCACGGATCTGACCTGTTTGGCGGACGACGCCCAGCAATTTGGGTGCCGCCAGCTTTTCTGCCAGAACCAGTGCCTTGGTTTTGAGCTTATCATCCACCAAAGGAAAGAGCACGCGAGGGTTGTTCTGGGCGATCAGTTCCACGTTGCGCCGGTTCATTCCAACGATCCCTGCGCGACGCAGGCTCCAGGGGGCAGCCAGCCGCATCAGGTGTCCTCCCGCGTCAAAGGTTCAAATCTGCGCAGCTCGCTGAGGCGATAACCGGTATATTGACCGATCACCAAAATGAGGGCGAGCACCACCAGCAGGAGTTCCGGATACGCGAATGTCAGATACGCAACCTGTCTGTCTGTCATCAGGAGATAGGCCACGATCGCCGTAAACAGGGAACCGCCGCCTTGCACCAACACGTCCCGCATTCCTTCTTCTTCGGCCAGTACCGACATGCGTTCGATGGTCCAAGCGATAATGATCATCGGGAAGAACGTGATCGACAAGGCTGCGGTGACGCCAAGTTTGAAGCCGACAACCGAAAGCGCGAGATAGAGCCCTGTGACCACGATCAGCACAGCCGCTATTCGAGGCACAAGGAGCAGGTTAAGCGACGTCAGGTACCCCCTGATCACGAGGCCGACGCCGACAACAATCAGGAACAATGACAGACCCGCGATCAATTCTGTTTGCACAAATGTAAGCGCAATCAGAATGGGCATGAAAGTCCCCGACGTCTGAAGGCCGACAAGATTGCGCAAAACCACAACGACAAGTGCGCCAATGGGAATAAGCAGCAAGGTAGCAAAGGTGTTTTGCACATCCACTGGCAACGCGAGAATGGAGAAATCGACCAATCCTGCCCCGGTTTCACGGCCCAGCTGTACAGCCAATTCACGGGACGACACGCGATCAACGATGCCGCTGAACACGATTTCTGAACCACTGCCGCCAGACACTTCATACAGAAGCTCATCCTGACGGGCGAACGGAACGAAGTCTGACGGCATGCCAACCGTCTGCGCCACCGGAACGATTACTCTCCAGCTTTCACCATCCCAGAGTTCAATCAGACGCGACACGGACAGACTTCGACTGGTTTCTTCAAGATAGATGCCGCGCAACTCGTGGGCATGCACGCCCGCAGACCGAAGCAATCTGACCGTCATGGCGGCGCGGTCTGCCACCTTTGGCTCGTCTCCTAAAAGAGCTTGAACATAGTCGCTGCCCGCATCCTCCCAGAGTGTTTCCGCCAGGCGAAGGCCAAGCCCGACCTGATCCGCAGAGAAGGAATATGCTTCCTCCAGAAGCGCATCGGCTACGTCAGCCTCGGGATCGGCAAACGGCTCTGCTGCGGGGTCGCCGGAAGGAGGCTGCAAATCCGGTAAGATGCCGCCACCCTTGTAGACACGGGCTCGAAAAAACAGCCGCTGGGGACCGCTTTGCTTGCGGGTCTCCCAGACCCCGACGCGCGGTCCGCCGGATTGTTCGATGTGGTAGGCGTACCCGGGAGGCGCCAAGCCTTGTGGCACAACATAAACGTCGCGTGTCATGTCCGGCAGGTTCAGAGCCACACGAACGGGCTCATCCTGCGCCTCAAAGGTAATCTGCGCCTGAAGCGTCCATACGTTCTCTTTTTCGCCGGGCGTGATCGGGAACCCCAGAACAAAGTGCTTGTAGCCGGCGACACCGAAACCCACGAGCAGCAGCACCGCCACCATCAGGCGCAATTGTTGTTTTGCAGACATGATCAGCGCTCCATTTCTTCTTTGGTGCCGTGCAAATAGGCGCGGCTGACGTCAATCAGTGTGACGCCGCTTAGAAAATTCCGGCCAATCAAAAGCGGAAAGGTAAAGTCGGTTCTGTCGGTCAGGTTGACTTCGACGGTTTGCACCAGAGGTCCGACCTGCAACGCCATTTCGACCACCGGCCTGCGTTGATCGGGTTCTCCGCCGCGCCGCGTAATAAAGGCTACACGGACGACTGGGCGCTCCATTTCGATACTCTTGTCGAGTTCTTCGTTGCGCGCGACGAAACGCACCCAGGGTTTGCCATCCCGCTCGAACTCTTCGATATCAACCGCATGCAGCGAGGTCGTTGTGGCACCGCTGTCGATGCGCGCGGGCCAAACACTATCGAGTTCCGGCAGGGAGAACATTTCCGCTTCACCGATCACCAGAAGGTCACCGACCTCAAGCTTGTCCTCCAGCCTGACGACTTTGGGAACCTCGTCGGCGACGCCTTGAGGTGCGTGAAACAACAGACCAATTACGAGCAAAAAGACCAATCGTGCCAAGGTGAGCTACTCCGCACTGTTAAAAGGAAATCGTCTAAAGTCCTCTAGCTATAGCACAATTTTTCGTGTGCTCACCTTTTTCTTCAAATGCCCGCTGTCATCGAGGTCGAAAAACAAAAACGGCCGCGATCATCTCTGATCGCAGCCGTAATCCATTTTCCGTCCGAACCAGGTCCGGCGAAGCCGGGTATCAGGTGTTAAACAGGAAATGCATGACATCGCCGTCTTGCACTTCGTACCCTTTGCCTTCAGCGCGCATTTTGCCCGCCTCTTTGGCACCGCTTTCGCCGTTGCAAGCGATGTAGTCGTCATAAGCAATCGTTTCGGCGCGGATGAAACCCTTTTCAAAGTCACCGTGGATCACGCCCGCGGCCTGAGGTGCCAAAGTGCCCTGACGAATGGTCCAAGCCCGCGCCTCTTTGGGTCCGACCGTGAAGTAGGTTTCCAGGTGCAACAACTCATAGCCCGCACGAATCAGACGATCCAGACCGGCTTCCTCCAGTCCCATTTCGCCAAGAAACATCTCGGCTTCGTCATCTTCGAGCTGGCTGATCTCTTCTTCGATCTGTGCCGAGATAATCACGTGGCTGTTGCCCTGCGCGGCGGCCATTTCTGCCACAGATGCGGAGTGCGCATTGCCTTCGGCGGCTTCGCTTTCGCCCACGTTGCAAACATACAGGATCGGCTTTGTCGTCAGAAGTTGCAGCATTTTCCAAGCTTTGGCGTCTTCGTCATCGACCTCGACCAGCCGCGCCGGCTTGCCATCCTCCAACATTGCCTGCGCCGCCTTCAGAAGGCGCTCCTGCTGGACAGCTTCCTTGTCACCGCCGCGCACCTTGCGCACGATTCCCTGGAGTCGCTTCTCGATGCTTTCGAGATCGGCCAACATCAGTTCGGTTTCGATGGTTTCAGCATCGGCGACAGGATCTACGCGACCATCCACGTGGGTCACATCGCCGTCCTCAAAACAACGAAGCACATGGGCAATCGCATCGGTTTCCCGAATGTTGGCAAGGAACTGGTTGCCAAGACCTTCGCCTTTGGATGCGCCTTTGACCAATCCGGCAATGTCCACAAACGTCATCCGGGTCGGGATGATCTGTTTGGATTGAGCAATTGCCGCCAACTTATCAAGACGTGCATCCGGTACGCCGACTTCGCCCACGTTGGGCTCGATCGTGCAGAACGGAAAGTTCGCCGCCTGCGCCGCAGCGGTTTTGGTCAGCGCGTTAAACAAGGTCGACTTGCCCACATTCGGCAAACCCACAATACCCATCTTGAAACCCATGGCCGGTCTCCTGTCACAGCTTTGACGCTGCTCTTATGCAGAGTTTGGGCGCGGTGCAAGCCGCGTGTTATTCTGGTTCACAGGAGGACCAGCGACATGACATTCAATCCCTACCTCAATTTTGACGGACAATGCGCCGAGGCTCTGACCTTTTATGCAGACCTATTTGGGGCAACGGACCTCACCTTGATGCCATATAAAGACGCGCCGGACAGCGAGCAACTGCCGGCGTCTGACCGCATCATGTACGGGCACATAATGCTTGGCGAGGCGTGCCTCATGGCGTCCGATTTTCCGCCCGGGATGCCGGCGAAGCCGATGGAATCGGTTTCGGTCAACCATCCGGTGCCGGATGCAGCAACCGGACAGAAGATCTTTGCTGCGCTTGCCGAGGGTGGCGATGTGACCATGCCTTACGCCCCCACATTCTTCTCCAGGGCATTCGGCATGGTACGCGACCGATTTGGCACGAACTGGATGATCGGAGTCGCACCGGACGAGCAAGCCTGACGCCCGATAACGGGTGGCATTGATTTTCCGGCGCGAAACAGGCATCCCTGCCGCAGCACTTTGTTGAGGGATGCCCGAAATGACTCGTATCGACGCCAAATTCGCCGAATTGAACGCCGCAGGCAAAAAGGCTTTTGTAGCCTATGTGATGGCGGGTGATCCCGACTACGACACCTCGTTGGAAATTGTTAAAGGATTGCCCGGCGCGGGCGTTGACGTCATCGAACTCGGATTGCCGTTTACGGATCCGATGGCGGACGGACCGACCATTCAACTTGCCGGCCAACGTGCGCTGGATGGCGGCATGACCCTGCAACGCACGCTCGATCTGGCAACCGAATTCCGCAAAGAAGACGACACGACACCCATTGTGTTGATGGGCTATTACAATCCGATTTTCTCGCGCGGCGTTGACCGGTTTCTGGACGATGCCAAAGCGGCCGGCATCGATGGTTTGATCGTTGTGGACCTACCACCGGAAGAAGACGAGGAACTCTGCATTCCGGCGCAGGCAGCTGGATTGAATTTCATTCGCCTTGCGACGCCGACAACCGACGACAAACGCCTGCCCAAGGTACTGCAGAACACATCGGGTTTCGTGTATTATGTGTCCATTACCGGCATCACCGGCGCGGCAGAAGCACAGGCCACCGACGTTGGTCCAGAGGTGGCCCGCATCAAGGCGGCCACCGATCTGCCGGTGATCGTGGGTTTTGGCATCAACACGCCTGCTAAATCACAAGCGATCGCCTCAGTGGCTGACGGCGCTGTGGTTGGGTCTGCCATCGTTAGCCAAATCGGAGCCGGCAAGCCGGTCGACGAAGTGCTTGCCTTTGTGAAATCACTGGCTGACGGCGCGCATTCCGCCTAGATCTCGGGTTCCTCCTCCCGATTGGCGCAACACGCGCCGCCGCAGCGCAGTCTGGCCGAGTGTGCGCGCACGCCAATTCCGCATGTCCAGCTTACGGACAATTGGCGCCGCTCTCTTGACGCTTAAACCCGACCTCAGGGTTCCGCTCCCCGACTGCGCTTGTCCTCCAGAGCTTTGACCATAGCTTCGACGAGTACCGACCGGCTGACAGGCTTTGCCACATGTCCGGTCATACCCTGAGACAGGTAGTCCGCGACCTGATGCACCATCGCATTAGCGGACACCGCGATGATAGGGATGGCCTCCTTCATGTTAGCCTTTTCCACCTCTCTGATGACCCGCGTCGCCTCAAGCCCGTCCATCACAGGCATATTGATATCCATGAGAACCATTTCGAATTGGCCTTCGGTCCAGGCTTCCACCGCTTTCTTCCCATCGGGAACGATAGTCAGATCGACCCTGGTCTTTTTGAGCATGGCCCGCAGCACAAGCTGATTGGTTTTGTTGTCTTCCGCGGCCAGAACCTTCAACCCCTCCAGCGACACAGCAGCTCTGTCAGAGTTTTTAAGCGGGCTGGCCGGCGTGCGGTCATGCAGCGGTACGACCTGCATTCTGGCGCGGAAGACTGCGCCCTGCCCTGCTTCGCTTTTGACGCTGATGGTGCCCCCCATGAGTTCACAAATCCGCCGTGAGATCGCCAAACCCAGCCCTGTACCTCCGTGCAGGCGGGTCACCGAGGCGTTCGCCTGATTGAAACGTTGAAACAGGCGAGTCTGCTGTGATCGCGGAATGCCCGGACCGCTGTCACTGACCACAATTTCCAGCCATGCTTTGTCGCCAGTTCCGCGGCTGAGGGACATACGGAGAGACACGTGACCGCTGTCGGTAAACTTGATCGCGTTTGACAGTAGATTACCGGCCACCTGCTGTAGACGGGTCGGATCGGTTTCGGCCATGACCTGTGCCGAAGGATCAATTTCCACGTCAAATCGCAACCCTTTGTCCGCAGCACGTTTGGCGTGTTGCTGGTGCAAGACCCGTGCCAACTCGGGCAGAGAATAAGGAATTGTCTCGAGATCAAATTTCCCCGCCTCTATTTTGGAGATATCCAGCACGTCGTTGATGATTGAGAGAAGCAAACGTCCACTGTCACCCAGCACGCTCACGAGACGGCTTTGCTCGACAGTCAGCCCGCTGTCATCGAGCGCCTGAGCCATGCCGAGAATGCCGTTGAGCGGCGTCCGGATTTCATGGCTCATAGACGCCAGAAAGACGGACTTCGCCTCGTTCGCAGATTCCGCCGCGACCCGAGCGGTTTCCAATTCGGCCGTGCGTTCATGCACCGCGGTTTCCAGTGTTTCCGCGAGCTTGGTCAGTCGCTGGTTGGCTTCGTAAAGCTCTCGGCTTTTGCCTTCCAGCAGTCGCTCGGCCTCCTCGCGGCCCTTCCTTTCACGCAAATATCGCCGGCGCGACACCATTTCGGCACCTGATCCGACCTTGTCCCCGAGATACATCAGGCGACCTTCTGGACAAGGAATTCCGCGCTGTGGGTGCTGTCAGAAGACTTGTCCACCATATCGACCGTGTAGGTATGACCAAAATGATCCATACAACTTTCCAGCATGCCTCGACAAAAATGCTGTAGCGGGCGCTCGGAGGAATAGACCATTCTCAATTGCCCCTCTGCCGGACGATCCGTTGCGAACGTCGGCAATTCCACTTCGGGATATAGCTTACGTACCTCGACGTGCACCTCGTTCTCAATGGAGTCGAGCATGTCAAAACCATCGGTCTTATTGGCAAAGAACGCCGGGTAGTTCTCGACAAAGCGGCCAAACATCCAATGCCCGAACTGCACCTGGAGGGCATCCACGGGTGCATCCAGATGCGTTCCGAAAGCACCAACCAAACGCAGCAATTCGCTGCAAGGGTAGTTTCCAACAGTGCTGAAGGCCCCGTCGGTTTCCAGATCAATGGTATCGAGGATGTCATCAACGGCCTCTTCGCCCATGACGGATTCGGCCATGCGGATCAACTCCACAAACACAACGCCCTTCATCAGGACCTCCAACAAAAAACTCACTAAACTAAGGGCAGATTACGTCAGAGACGTTAACGGACCCCTAATAAGCGCTATTGGGATTGCACCGACTCCCTCATATTGGTAAGGAACCTTGACCAATATGAGGGAGTTTGGACCAATATGCCGGTAATCACCTGTATCGATGACCTGAAACGCATCTACGAAAGGCGCGTGCCCAGGATGTTTTTCGACTATGCCGAATCCGGCAGCTGGACCGAGCAGACTTTCCGCGAAAACACGTCCAACTTCGAAGACATCTATCTGCGCCAGCGCGTTGCTGTGGACATGTCGGGCCGATCCACTGCCAGTCAGATGATCGGTCAGGATGTCGCCATGCCTGTCGCACTCGCACCAGTGGGCCTGACCGGCATGCAATGTGCAGATGGAGAGATCAAAGCTGCGCGGGCCGCGGAGAAATTCGGGGTTCCGTTCACCTTGTCGACAATGTCAATCAACTCAATTGAAGACGTTGCCGAAGCCACCACAAAACCGTTCTGGTTCCAGCTGTACACCATGCGGGACACTGATTACGTCAGCCGTCTGATCCAACGTGCCAAAGACGCCAACTGTTCGGCACTGGTGATAACGCTCGACCTACAAATTCTGGGGCAGCGGCACAAAGACCTGAAAAACGGTCTGTCCGCTCCGCCCAAACTCACGCCGTCCACGATCGCAAACCTGATGACCAAGTGGTCATGGGGGATCGAAATGCTCGGCGCCAAGCGTCGCAACTTTGGTAACATCGTCGGTCATGTCGACGGCATCTCGGATGCGAAGGACCTCGGTGCATGGACCAAGGAAAGTTTCGACCCAACTTTGGATTGGGACAAGGTGGCCAAGCTCAAGGAAGAATGGGGGGGCAAGGTAATCCTCAAAGGCATTCTGGATGCCGAGGACGCCAAGATGGCTCTCAAAGTTGGCGCTGACGCAATCGTTGTGTCCAACCACGGCGGTCGCCAACTTGATGGCGCTCTGTCATCCATCCGCGCCCTGCCCTCGATTATGGAGGCGGTGGGCGATCAGGTTGAAGTCCATCTGGACAGCGGCATCCGCTCTGGTCAGGACGTGTTGAAGGCGCTGGCGCTGGGGGCGAAAGGTACCTATATCGGACGCGCATTCGTGTATGGCCTCGGGGCCATGGGACAGAAAGGCGTTGAAGAGGCCTTGCGGGTCATCCACACCGAACTCGACCTCTCTATGGCGCTCTGCGGCCGCCGTCGCATAGACGAACTGGACCGCGATATCCTGCTGGTACCGGAGGGTTTTGAAGGTCGCTGGCAGGCCTGATTTGCGGCGATAGGCGGGTTCGCGCGAAAAATCCAACAGAGCGGCGCGAATCCCCTTTGCTTTCTAGGGAAACCCCGCTATACGCGCGGCTTCACGCGAGGTTACAGCCTTGGAGGAACCTCGCACTAGTATATGGAGAATTCAAAATGGCTGGTCAAATTCCTGATCTTATCGCCGAAGCACGCACGGGGACAGGCAAGGGCGCCGCTCGTCAAGCACGTCGTGACGGCTTCGTACCTGGTGTTGTTTACGGTGGCGACGCCGAACCGCTCGCAATCCAGATCCCTTTCAACGTTCTGTTCAAGAAACTGAAAGAAGGTCGCTTCCTGTCGACCCTTTTCAACCTCAAAGTTGAAGGTCAGGAAGACGTGCGCGTGATCTGCCGCGGCGTACAGCGTGACGTGGTCAAAGACCTTCCGACCCACATCGACCTGCTGCGTCTGCGTCGTACTTCGAAAATCAACCTGTTCATCCATGTTGACTTTGAAAACGAAGAAGAAGCACCCGGCATCAAAAAGGGCGGCGTTCTGACCGTTGTGCGTCCGGAAGTCGAACTGAACGTGACCGCGGGCGAAATCCCCGAGCGTCTGGTTGTTGACCTGACCGGCAAAGAAGTTGGCGACACCATTACCATCTCGCAGATCGACTTGCCTGCAGGTGCCAAGCCGACAATCGACCGCGACTTCGTGATCGCAAACATCTCCGCTCCATCTGGTCTGCGTTCGTCCGAGAACGAAGAAGGTGAAGGCGAAGAGGCAGCCGCAGAAGAAGCAGCAGCCGAAGAATAAGACCCCGCCGCAAGGCGTGTGGCAGGCGCGGCGCTCCTCACGGGGCGCCGCGCTTTTTTATGGCTGAATGGCGCGCGGCAAACTAGGCTCGTTGCAGATGTATCGCGAGCTCTCAAATGCCCCTTCATTTTACACTCGACGAATTCCAGCAACGTCAGGACAAAGCCTGCGCAGCTCTTGCCAAGGCGGGTCTGGACGCCATTTTGCTTTTCGCACCGGAAAGCCACTACTGGCTCACGGGATACGACACCTTTGGATTTTCCATGTTTCAATGCATGGTTCTGACGGCAGATGGCCGCATCCATTTGTTGACCCGCGCCCCCGATCTGCGACAGGCGCGACACACGTCCGTTCTTTCTGACGATCAAATCCACATCTGGCCGGAATACGAAGGGGCCACCCCCGAAAACGATCTCGCCACTTTGCTCAGCGACCTGAATCTGAACGGTGCACGGATCGGATGGGAGACACAGACCGCGGGCCTCACAATGTGGAACGGTCAAAAAGTACAGTCAGCAGTCTCCGGCCTGATCGAAGCTTCTGACGTGATCCGCTCTTGCCGTCGGGTGAAATCAGCGGCGGAAATCGCCATGCACCGAAAGGCTGCGACGTTGTCAGACGACGCGCTGGACGCGGCGGTCAAAAGCACCCGTGCAGGCGCGTTTGAAGGGGACATCCTGAGCGCTATGCAGGGTGCGGTATTTGAGGGCGGCGGTGACTATGCTGGCAACGAGTTTATCATCGGCTCCGGCTCTGGTGCGCTCCTCTGCCGCTCTTACTCCGGCCGCCGCAATCTCGATCCGCAAGACCAGTTGACACTTGAATGGTCAGGCACGTTCGCCCGCTACCACGCCGCGATGATGCGCACGTTGGTCGTTGGCGAAATCAGCGACACCCACAAACGTATGCATGCCGCCACTGTGGAAGCGTTACACGCCTGCGAAGAGGCCATCCGTCCGAACGCACCGATGGGAGATGTATTTTCGGCCCACGCCCGCGTGTTTGACGCCCACGGTCTTAACCACGCGCGTCTGCAGGCCTGCGGCTATGGCATGGGAGCAGTCTACAATCCGATCTGGGTGGATTTCCCAATGTTTTATGAGGGGAACCCGCTTCTGATGGAACCCAATCAGGTGTTTTTCCTGCATATGATCCTGATGGACTCGGACACAGGGCACGCGATGTGCGTGGGACACTCTGTTCTCGTCACCGAGACGGGCGTTGAACGCTTGTCGCGCAGCCCGCTGGATTTGGTCCCCCTCTGATCCGTGTTTGCTGCAAATGCGCCTGGGGGAGCCGAGCCAGGCCCTAGAAAGAGTCTGGTGGGCAGTTTCATCTTTGAAAGGTCAGTATCCGGCAGGTTCGCACGGGCGAAGCCCCTACCCTTTCTTCACCTTGCCAACCCGCATGAACCCCAATGTCCGCCCAGAACTGGTCGACGGGTCATAGGTCAGCCCCGAGCGGCTCATGCAATCCACGATCTTCTTGATCACTTTGCGTGGGTATTTGGATTGGTGCAGCTCAAGCACCACGTGGCGCACGCATTTCGGCCACTTCTCGTCAAACAGGAACTGCTCGCCCCCTTCGATGTCCATCATCACAAACTGAGGCTGATGGATCGCAAGCAGGTGCCCAATTGGCAGTGCCGGCACCTCGACCATGTCGTCCGGCGAAGCCCCCTCCTCAACAAGCCCGCCTCCCCAAAACAGAGCTCCGGCGCGAAATTTCACTGTCTCGGATGAATGGGAGTCGCCAACCACCGCACCGTGCACAAGGTTCACTCCCTTCTGCCCATTGCGGTCCAGATTGGCGCGGATCGGGTCAAGCATTTTCGGATTGGCCTCGACGCTCATGACGTTTTCGGCGCCGGCGGTCTGTGCGCAAATTGAGCTTACATACCCAAGCCCTGCACCGATCTCCAACACGCGCCAGCCTTTCTTGATCCGCTTTAGCGCGGCCTCGCTCTCCTTGTTTTCGTAGTCGCCTGAGGCCAGCTTGGCTTCTATGCGGGTGTCTTTCAGCCAGTCGGGAATACCAACCTCAATGCCTTTGAGCGTGTAAACCGTCATACCCCAACTGCCTGTTGCCTCTTGTCATTTCATTGAGTCCTAGGGGCTCGGCGGCTATAGAGCAACCGTGAGCAGCACAGGTGAGCAGTCATGAAACTCTTTGTCGGCCTTGGCAATCCAGGCAACAAATATGCGGGCAACCGCCACAACATCGGCTTTATGGCTGTGGATCGCATTGCCAAGGATCACGGATTTGCTCCCTGGAAAGGCAAATTTCAGGGGGCTCTGACAGAAGGTCGCCTTGGAACCGAAAAAGTACTGCTGCTAAAACCCGAGACGTTTATGAACCTGTCGGGCCAGTCGGTGGGTGAAGCCATGCGGTTTTACAAGCTGGAGGCCGAAGACGTTGTGGTTTTTCATGACGAGTTGGATCTCGCGCCGGGCAAGCTCAAATACAAGAAGGGCGGTGGACATGCGGGGCACAACGGATTGCGGTCAATGCACCAGCACATCGGCGAAACCTATGGCCGCGTGCGCATGGGCATCGGTCATCCGGGGCGCAAAGATCTGGTGAGCCACTACGTGCTCCACGACTTCCACAAAATGGATCAGGAGTGGCTGGAGGACATGCTGCGTGGCATTTCGGATGGCGCAAAACATCTTGCGGAGGGCGATACTGCCAAGTTTTCCAACGCGGTTGCCCTGCGGCTGAACCCGCCGAGGTCCTCGACTTCCAAACCAAAACCCGACGCGCAACAGCAAAAACAGCCGAAAGCCAAACCAACGCCAAAGCCCGCCCCCAAACCGGAACCGATAGAAGACACCCGTAGCCCTCTACAGCGGCTCATGGACAAGTTTTCATGAACGCAGCCCTTCGCGCTGCCTTTCTGGAACAGGCGGGCCATTGCGAGGGTCTGGACAGCCGTTTTATGGGCCGGTTGCTGCGTTTGTTGGGCGACCACTGGCCTGAGGACACCGAGCTTGGACAGAAAAGCGCGGAGTTTACTGGCGACATCGGGCCTTCGGGGCACAGTCTGCCTTTGCGAATTGCCGGCGGGCTGCACGCCCTTGTGCTTTTGGGCAAAGATCCGAGACTTGCTGGCGCTTACCCCCCACACACTTGCTCAGATGACGAACTCGTCAACGCAATCGTGCAGGCGATAAAAGACAACGACGGGTTTCTGTGTGACTGGATCGGGAATGCCCCGCAAACCAACGAGGTCCGTCGGTCTGCGGTTCTGATCGGCGCAGCGCAACTGCTTGCTGATCGTTTCGGCCTGCCCTTTCGGCTATCCGAGCTTGGCGCCTCTGCCGGGCTCAATTTGATGTTTGACCGGTTTCGGATGAATGTCGGGAGCGGCTACGGTCCTGACAGCACCGTGTCACTTTCGCCGGAGTGGAAAGGCCCCCTGCCGCCGCTTGCAGACATTTGCGTTGCGGAGCGGCGTGGCGTCGATTTGAACCCGCTGGATGTCCGCGACGATGCAGATGCGCTGCGACTGCAGGCCTACCTTTGGGCGGACCAGAAGGAGCGCATCGCGCGCACCCGCGCCGCAATCGCACTTCAGGACGCACCTCTGGACAAGGGGGATGCAATTGACTGGCTTGCAACCCGTTTGGCGGCACCTGCTGAAGGACACATTCACCTGATCTACCATACAGTGGCATGGCAGTATTTTCCGGCTGATGTCCAAGAACGTGGCACAAGACTGATTACGTCTGCCGGGTCACGGGCGACCGAAAGCGCACCGCTGGCATGGCTATCCTATGAGGCCGACAATCAAGCGCCCGGAGCAGCGTTGACCCTACGCATCTGGCCGCAGAACACGACGCTTTCGCTGGGAAGGGCCGATTTTCACGGCCGCTGGGTCGATTGGCATGCACCTGCGACTTTGCGCTGATCACCGCTCTGACCCAAGGTAAGACTTGCGGAGATCGACCGTCAGGTGATCAAGTTCCCCCGATATGAGAGGAGACATTCATGCGCACGTTTGGCAAGTGGCTTGGCCGCATTCTTTTGATGTTTATCTTGGCTGCCGCTGTGGTCGGGTTTGTAAAACGCGAAGAACTGATGCGCCTGATGGCGGTCAATTCCCTGTTTGCCGAGGACAAGATCGTCCACAACTTTTCCCATATGAACGGCGCGTTTTTAAGTCGTGAAGTGGCCCGCGGAGACGGGCCGGTGATCAATCTGCCAAGTGGGCCGGAGGCGGAGCTGCCTGCACGCACAAGTCAGTGGGTTGAAGACAGAAATGTGACGGCACTTGTTGTCCTAAAAGACGGTGCGCTGGTGCATGAAAGCTACCATCTCGGCACGCAAGACACCGATCAACGTATCAGCTGGTCAGTGGCCAAATCCTATCTTTCTGCGCTCATGGGAATTCTTGTTTCCGAGGGCCACATCGAAAGCATCGACGATCCCGTCACCAAATATGCGCCCTTGTTGACGGGCACTGCCTATGACGGAGCAACCGTCAAAAACGTTTTGCAGATGTCATCTGGCGTCACGTTCAACGAGGACTATCTGGATTATGACAGTGACATCAACCGCATGGGGCGAGTTGTGGCCCTTGGCGGCACATTGGACGGCTTTGCGGCAAGCCTGAACGAAACCTTTGCGCCTCCCGGCAAGCAGTTTCAGTACGTGTCTATAGATACCCATGTACTCGGCATGGTGATCCGCGGCGCAACTGGCAGGGATGTTGCCTCGCTCCTGTCTGAGAAAATTGTCTCCAAGCTCGGCTACGAAGCTTCACCATATTACGTGACCGATGGGGAAGGAGTGGCATTTGTTTTGGGCGGGCTGAACATCCGCACGCGAGACTATGCAAAGTTTGGACAGATGTTCTTGCAAAACGGCATGGCAAATGGCGAGCAGATTGTGCCCGCAGATTGGGTGGCCGCGTCCACTGTTCCCAGCGCCAATACCGGCGAAGGCAAGCTGCACTACGGCTATCAATGGTGGATGCCCAAAGACCCTCGTGAGGGTGAGTTCTTTGGCATCGGCGTGTATGGACAATATATCTATATCGACCGCGCCGCAGGTGTTGTGATTGCTGTCAACTCCGCGGACCGCAAGTTCAAGGACAAGGGCGTGAACGACGACAACATTGCGCTGTTCCGCGAGATTGCCTCAGGGCTTCGGTAGCGTTGGAGAGTTCCGGTCAACAAAGAACTCGTAGATCGGATCGCATCACAATACTGTCGACAGGCTTTGCCAACGCGTTAAGCCGTGCCATGGTCGGCGTATGATTGAAAAAGACCCATCCGTGAATGTGCTGGGCGAGGCGCTCGTACCTTGCTCCCACGACCCTTTAACAGGCTACTTCCGTGACGGAGCGTGCAATACCTGCGCCGAAGACACCGGCAGTCACACTGTCTGTGCTGTCATGACGGCCGAGTTTCTCGCCTATTCAAAATACGTCGGCAACGACCTCTCTACGCCAAGACCGGAGTTCGGTTTTGCAGGCCTCAAACCCGGTGACCAGTGGTGTCTTTGTGCCGCTCGTTTTCTACAAGCCCATGACGAGGGCTGCGCACCAAAAGTCCATTTGGCCGGCACCCATCAGCGTGCCTTGGATATTGTCCCTATGCGGGTGCTTGAGCAACACCGCATCGACGCGCATCCGGGGTAACGCAAGTCGCCGCTTCGGGGTCACTTCCGATCTGCGGTCCCCTTTGCGAGGATCCTGTCGGAGCGCGTGCCCGACACATATCGCACCATGAAGGGACGGACAGGATGTGTAATTCAAACCGTTGGCAAAACGGTCATCGAAGTGCCGAACCCGTTCCACTCTGGCGTTCGACCACTATCCGGCCACCAAGTGACGATGCTACCGGCCGCCGATGTCACCGAAATCCGGCCCCTGCTGGGACCAGTGTGGCTGTCCCTGCGGAGGGCGCGGCCGCACCATATCCGTGACTCTTGCTCCGGTTTTCTTGTCGACGATAATCACAAACTGATTTTCGTCTGTGTACCCCATAACGCGGGTGTTTCCATTCAGGCGTTTGTCGATCTTGATTTGCTGTGCACCGTTGCGCGTCATTTGCGCGACCGCGTCGTCTACGGAGTCTTGGACCACATCAGCCGAGGCGGGCACGGCAAAAGCCAGACCAAGACATACAGCGGTCACAAAGCGGTTCAGACGCAACATGGCAAATCCTTTGAACATATACCCGAATTTGGGCTGCCTAAGGATGACCTTCAAGAGGGAAGTCCAGCGAGTTTTTCCCGCAAGCTCCGCCCCAAAAAAAGAGCGCCCAATCGGACGCCCTCATTTTCAAAGCTCGTTTAGAGATCACTCTACAGAACGGCCCTCGGTGTCTGACATGTCAAAGCCAAGATACCGTGCAACGGTTTGAACGTCCTTGTCCCCGCGACCGCACATGTTCATGACCAGCACGTGGTCTTTGGGCAGGCTGGGCGCAATTTTCATTACATGAGCCAGCGCGTGGCAGGGCTCAAGCGCGGGAATGATGCCTTCCTGTGCGCAGGAGAACTGGAACGCTTCAAGCGCTTCCTTGTCTGTAATCGACACATATTGGGCGCGTCCGGTGTCGTTGAGCCAGCTGTGTTCTGGTCCGATGCCCGGGTAATCCAGGCCGGCGGAAATCGAATAACCCTCGAGGATTTGCCCGTCGTCATCCTGCAAAAGATACGTGCGATTGCCATGAAGCACACCAGGGCGTCCCCCTGTAAGCGACGCACAGTGCTCCATTTTTTCGTCAACACCCTTGCCGCCTGCTTCGACGCCGATGATGTTGACGGACTTGTCGTCTAGGAACGGATAGAAAAGGCCCATGGCATTGGATCCACCACCAATGGCGGCGATCACGGTGTCGGGCAAACGGCCTTTGCCTTCATGCTCCTCCAACTGCCAACGCACTTCCTTACCAATAATCGACTGAAAATCACGAACCATCGCCGGATACGGGTGCGGACCGGCCACTGTGCCGATGCAATAGAAGGTATCGCGCACGTTGGTCACCCAATCGCGCAACGCGTCGTTCATCGCATCCTTGAGCGTGCCGCGACCAGAGGTAACCGGCACCACTTCGGCGCCCAAAAGACGCATCCGGAACACGTTTGGCGCCTGGCGTTGGACGTCATGCGCGCCCATGTATACCACGCATTTCAGACCGAATTTCGCACAGACCGTTGCTGTTGCAACACCGTGCTGGCCGGCGCCTGTCTCCGCAATGATGCGGGTTTTGCCCATGCGACGCGCCAAGATGATCTGACCAAGCACATTGTTTACCTTGTGCGCGCCGGTGTGGTTCAGCTCGTCACGTTTCAGATAGATTTTGGCACCGCCAAGGGTTTCGGTCATACGGGAAGCAAAATAGAGAGGGCTCGGGCGACCCACATAGTGCTTCCACAAATCATTCATTTCCGCCCAGAAGGTCGGATCGTCCTTGGCTTTTTCATACTCTGCCTCCAGATCGAGGATCAGGGGCATAAGGGTTTCGCTGACAAAGCGGCCGCCAAACTGGCCGAACCGGCCTTTCTCGTCTGGGCCATTCATAAAGCTGTTGAAAAGGTCGTTGGACATTGTGCCTCTCCCGCGGTGTTTCAATTCTTCTAGGGCTGGGAATCAGGATTGGAAAGAGCAATCTGCGTGATTACGCAGCATCACGCGGAACCTGAGCTCGCAGCGGCTCCGGCAAGGCCGTGTGCCATTCCGCCAAAGCGTCCGGAATGCGCGGTATTTCCTCGGCCCAGTAGACGTGAAAACGTGAGGTATCGGTCAATCTGCTGCCCATCTTCAACGCATGTCGATGTGCACCTGACGTCGCGAAACGCCGCATCGCAGCCGGTGACGTCCAGACTGTCAGGGAAAAGAAATGGTTTGCGTGCGGAAATACGTCTGCCCTCAGGTTTTCTTCCATCGCCCGCGCCTGCCGCAGCGACAGCGCCGTGAGAACGGTAAATTGCGGCATGTCCCACCAATGCAAGAGTTTCGCCGCACCTATCGCTACCAGAACCATTCGGAGATCTCCCATTTCAAGGAGATTACGGGAGGCAAGGAGGCACGGACCAATCGCCCGCTATTTGGGCGCCAACACCTTGCGCACCATCCACGGAAGAGAAGTAATCACCTTGGGGGCCACCCATTTTCGAAAGGCTGGCAGGGCATCTTCGGCAATTTTGCAAAAGACCTCGTCGTCTCGAACTTCGATCGCATCAGCGTGTGATTCATAGGCTTGGAATGGCTCACCCAACAAGCGTTCGGCCCACGCAATGTCATCCGAGTTTGCACGCAGATAAAGAGCCACCCGTTTCGTCGGGATGGCCAAAGGATGCCCGGGAAACTCGCGGGCCAGAATGCTGAGGTACCGGTTCCACTGCTGCCCAAGGACACCAGCCGGCTTTCTCAGATAATGATTGGTGACAGCAAGAGCTTCGGTCGACGGGCTTATGTTACTTCCCTTGTTCTCCGGCAGCGGTTTGGTGACGCCCACTACGGCGCCGAAATCCGCGACAACGCCACCCACACCGAAGGCACCTCGATGGAACGGTCGAACATGAACATTGTCTCGCCCGACCGCATCGATCCAATGTTCCAAGCGGGCGCGATACATTGCCTTCTCAGGCACCGGTCGAAACTCCGTCGGGGTCGTTTTCATCCGTTCGGCCAGCATGCTCGTCACAAAGGAAACAGGTTCCCGCAAGTAGACAACCACCTGCACGCGGTCAAAATGCGGACGACAAAAATCCAGCAGCGCCTCATGGCCACCTGCAAAGCCGGGCCGCGACATGGACTCACCCGAGATGACGATGTCTCGGCGATCCTGTTCCAGAAGTTGCTTGAAACGGTGCAAAAGCTTGGGGCGATTGCGCGCAAAGTCCCGATAGGGATAAGGCACTCGGGCATTGGAGAAAAACCGCTCCGGGTCCGTCTGGAACATTGTCAGTATCGGAAAGGAGTGGTTCGGGTGCGGCAACGCAAGATACCGCAGACCGTCATCGGAATACTTGTGGAATGCCGATTGGATCGCCGTGGTTCCGGTTTTGTGAGTGCCGATATGCAGCCACAGTGTGCGGGTCATTTTACGCTCCGCACCGCCTCCATGAAGGCGCGGATCATCTCTGGATCCTTGATGCCGGGAGCGCTTTCGACACCAGACGACAAATCCAGTTGCCGCGCTCCGGTCATGCGGATGGCTTCTGCCACATTGTCCACTGTCAATCCTCCCGCCAGCATCCAGGGTGTCGGCCAATATTTGCGGTTGACCAGACGCCAGTCAAACGACAGCCCGTTACCGCCCGGCAACGCGGCTCCTTTTGGCGCCTTAGCATCAACCAGCAGCTGGTCCGCGACTGCCCCGTATGTCTCGATCTGTGCAACGTCTGCTTCCTCGGCAATGCCGATTGCCTTCATCACAGGCAAACCGTAGCGAGACCGCACTTGGGCAACACGCTCCGGAGTTTCCTTGCCGTGCAGCTGCAACATGTCCAGAGGAACCGTGTCGACAAGCTGATCCAGAAAAGCGTCCTCTGCATTTACGGTGAGTGCAACCTTGGCCACGCCGACAGGCACGTCGACCGCAAGATCCCGTGCACGCGGGAGACTCACGTTGCGCGGCGACTTCTCAAAAAAGACAAAGCCCACATAAGCAGCGCCGGCATGAGCCGCAGCCGCAACGTGTTCAGGCTCTTTAAGCCCGCAGATCTTGACGCGAATATCCATGAGCTAGCCCTACAAGAGCGGCCCCCAAAAGCAAAGCCTCAGCTGGCTTCGTCCAGCAAGGCGAGAACCTCGTCTTTGTTCTCGGCCTGCTTCCCCTTGAGACGCCGAACCTCACGCTTGGTCTTGTGAAGCTCTTTTTCTGCCTTGCTCTTGTCCGCTCGATGGCGGTGTTCCCGCAGCCATTCCCAGACGAACCCCACCAGGAGGCCGACAACAATCGCGCCAAGGATCACCACAAACAGAGGCAGGCTGATTGAGAAATTCATCCCCAGCAGATCGCCGAGTGCGGCGGGCAAAAGGGTGAGGGTCACAAGGTCGCGGTTTGCAAGACAAACAGCAATAAGGACGACACCAAGGGCGCCCAGAAACGCATAACGCAGATAGCGCATTTTACTTCCCGTTCAGTCGGTCACGCAGCAACTTGCCCGTCTTGAAGAAGGGCACGTGTTTCTCTTCTACTTCTACCGACTCACCAGTGCGCGGATTACGGCCCGTACGGGCATCGCGCTTTTTGACCGAGAATGCACCAAAGCCCCGAAGCTCTACACGGTCGCCATCACTCATCGCATCCGTGATCTCGTCAAAGATCGTGTTCACGATGCGCTCAACGTCGCGCTGGTAAAGGTGGGGGTTTTCATCTGCAATTTTCTGAATCAGTTCCGAACGGATCATCGGCTATGTCTCCCTGAGGACGTGCAGGTCTTTGCGCATGCATCCTCCCGACTATAGGTAGAAACGCCCGAAACGGAAACGGAAAGGCAGGCCCAGAGGGGTGTTTTCCGCCTAAATCCGCCGATTTTGGCCTGTCTTGCGCAAAACAAATGCCCAATTTACCGATGGTGCCAGCTCGTCCTCCAGCGCCGCAGCGCAGAGAAGCTATTGATTCGCAACAAAAAGCCCAGGGCACTTTCGCTTGGCCTTCTAAGCGTCCAAGAGGCGCGTCCACACTTTTCAAAATACGTGCCCGATTTCTGGCTGACGTCTTTTGCGCAGATGTTAGGCTGTCTTCATGCTGTTTGAATTGCCCGACCACAACACACTCTATGAGGCCCTCCTGAAGCGCGATGACCGCTACGATGGTCAGGTCTTTGTCTGCGTGGCGACCACTGGCATCTTCTGCCGGCTGACGTGCCCAGCCCGCAAACCGAAACCGGAAAACTGTACTTTCTTTTCCACGATTGGGGAGTGCATTGAAGCTGGCTACAGGGCTTGCAAGCGGTGCCATCCCCTTCAGCCGGCGGCGCAGGCAGATCCGGCCATTTCGGCTTTGTTGAACGCCCTGGACAAACGTCCAGACATCAGATGGTCAGAAAGCCACATCACGCAAATGGGCTTTGACTTGTCTACCGTGCGGCGCAGCTTCAAACGACAGTTTGGCATCACGTTTCTCGAAATGGCTCGTCAACGTCGTCTGAGAGAAGGGTTTGAAACGCTGGCCGGCGGCGACTCCGTTATTTCCGCGCAACACGAGGCAGGATTTGACAGTCCTCAAGCCTTTCGTACGGCCTTTGCCAAACTGCTGGGCTGTCCGCCCTCCTCACTTCCATCGGGCGGATTTTTGCGAGCTGACTGGATCAGTACGACATTGGGCGACATGATCGCCGTCTCGTCCACAAGCCACCTGCATCTTCTGGAATTCACGGACCGAAAGGCCCTGCCGCGAGAACTGTCCCGTCTTCGCGCGCACGCAAAGGGAGATCTGGGACTGGGTCGTTTTGGACCCACGGATCAGATTGAAGCCGAACTGAGTGCGTTTTTCTCCGGTCGCAATGACACCTTTGCCACGCCGCTTGCCCTGCACGGCAGCGCATTCACAAAAGAGGTATGGCATGCCCTGCTGGCTATCCCGGCCGGGCACACACGAAGCTATTCACAAATCGCGCGAGAAATCGGCCGTCCGACAGCGACCCGCGCCGTTGCACGCGCCAATGGTGCAAACCAGATCGCCGTGGTGATACCGTGTCACCGCGTGTTGGGTGCTGACGGCGCGCTGACGGGATACGGCGGCGGCCTTTGGCGCAAACAGAAACTTCTCGAAATCGAACAGCAGTACCGCACATCATCCGAAAGGCTCCCAGCATGATCGACACACCATCCTCCGCTCAAAAGGCCGAAACCCTCAAGGCTTTGCATCTGCCCGGAACACCGGTTGTTCTCTATAATATTTGGGACGCGGGCAGCGCAGGCGCGGTCGCCAAAGCGGGCGCCAAAGCGCTGGCTACGGGAAGCTGGTCCGTGGCAGAAGCGCAAGGCTTTCGGGACGGTGAGTCTCTACCAATGGAGTTTCTGTTTTCAATTGTGGAACGGATCGTCGCAACCAACGACCTTCCTCTCACGGTGGATTTCGAAGGCGGTTACGCGATGGCTCCGGAAGAGGTCTCGCTCAATGTCGAACGGTTGATTTCGGCCGGTGCTGTGGGTCTCAACTTCGAGGACCGCGTCGTAAAAGGCAAAGGGCTACATGCGATCGACGAGCAAACCAGTCGTGTCAAAGCAGTGCGCGCAGCCGGTGATCAGACAGGTATTCCAATTGTCATAAACGCCCGCACCGACCTGTTCTTGCAATCCAAGCCCGAGGATCACGCCAGCCACATACCAGAGGCGCTGGAACGCGCAGCAGCCTATGCAGAGGCAGGCGGTGACAGCTTTTTCGTCCCAGGCCTTTCGGATCCGGACCTGATCCAGAAAGTCTGCACCGAAAGTCCCCTGCCGGTGAATGTCATGTTGCGAGACGTGACAGCACAAATCGCCCCGCTCGCGGCACTTGGCGTAGGTCGCATCAGCTTCGGCCCCACACCATATGCTGTGGCAATGAAAGCAATTACCGAACAGGCCAAGGCTTTTTACTGACCCTGCCGGGCGCGGATGTCCCGCGCCCTACTCCATCCAAGAAGGCTTGTCCTCGACATGTTCTTCAAATTGCACCTGCAAACCGAGATCGCCATCAAAAACGTTGGCTGACACCGGGAAACTGGCCTCTTCCGAAAGTACCTCGCCAAGGGATGTGCCGCAGATCTTGCAAAAACAGCGTTTATATTTGTACGGCTGCTGGGGGCGATAGACCGCTATCTGATCTTGTCCGGATACCCAGTTCAGACTCTCCTTCTTAATAAAGACCATTGCGCTGGCCCCCGCCTTTCGGCAGCGGGAACAGTAACACGCGCCCAGGGTGCTGGGCGCCTCCGTCAACTCGAACCGCACTACGCCGCAATTACAACTGGCTGAAATCATCCTGAAAACTCTTCAATTACCTATCAATACAAAAAGAACATACCATGAACAAATGGATTGAACAAAGAAAAACCCCGCCGTTTCCGGCGGGGTTCATTAGTGTCTCAGAAGATCGGGTTGATCTTATTCGTCGCCCGATTTCAGCGCTGCGCCGAGGATGTCGCCGAGCGATGCGCCGGAGTCCGAAGAACCATACTGTTCCACGGCTTCTTTCTCTTCTGCGATCTCGCGAGCTTTGATCGACAGACCCAGACGGCGGGTCTTGCTGTCGACGTTGGTGACGCGGACGTCGACCTTGTCGCCAACCGAGAAGCGCTCGGGGCGCTGCTCTGCGCGATCACGCGACAGATCGGAGCGGCGGATGAAGGACTTCATGCCTTCGTATTCCACTTCGATGCCACCATCTTCGATCGCGGTCACTTCTACGGTGATCACGGAGCCGCGCTTCACGCCGCCAACCGCTTCTGCGAACTTGTCGCCACCCAGTGCTTTGATCGAGAGGGAGATACGCTCTTTTTCAACATCCACTTCGGAGACAACGGCCGAAACCATGTCGCCTTTGCGGTAGTTCTGGATCGCATCTTCGCCACGCTCGTCCCAGGACAGGTCGGAGAGGTGAACCATGCCGTCGATCTCGCCCGGCAGGCCGATGAACAGACCGAATTCGGTGATGTTCTTGACTTCGCCTTCGACCTCGGTGCCTTCCGGATGGGTTTCCGCAAAGACTTCCCACGGGTTGCGCATGGTCTGCTTGAGGCCAAGGGAAACGCGGCGCTTGGAGCCGTCGATTTCCAGAACCATGACGTCCACTTCCTGAGAGGTGGAAACGATCTTGCCGGGGTGCACGTTTTTCTTGGTCCAGGACATTTCGGACACGTGAACCAGACCTTCAACACCCGGCTCCAGCTCAACAAATGCACCGTAGTCGGTGATGTTGGTCACGCGGCCTTTGTGCACGGACTCAAGCGGATACTTGGCTGCGACCAGATCCCACGGATCTTCCTGCAGCTGCTTCATGCCGAGGCTGATGCGGTGGGTTTCTTTGTTGATCTTGATGACCTGAACCTTGACGGTTTCGCCGATCGTCAGGATCTCGGACGGGTGGTTCACACGGCGCCATGCCATGTCGGTGACGTGCAGCAAGCCATCAACGCCGCCGAGGTCTACAAACGCACCGTATTCGGTGATGTTTTTGACCACACCGTCGACTGCCTGACCTTCGGACAGGTTGCCGATAACTTCGGCGCGCTGTTCGGCGCGGGACTCTTCGAGGATCGCACGACGCGAAACCACGATGTTGCCACGACGACGGTCCATCTTCAGGATCTGGAACGGCTGCTTCAGACCCATCAGCGGGCCAGCGTCGCGTACGGGGCGCACGTCAACTTGCGAGCCGGGCAGGAAGGCCACAGCGCCGCCGAGGTCGACAGTGAAGCCGCCTTTGACGCGGCCGAAGATCGCGCCTTCGACGCGTGCATCGTCTGCGTATGCTTTTTCCAGGCGGTCCCATGCTTCTTCGCGGCGCGCCATCTCGCGGGAGATCACGGCTTCGCCACGGGCGTTTTCAGCCGCGCGCAGGTACACTTCCACTTCGTCGCCGACAGCGATCTCGGGAGCTTCACCAGGATTTGCGAATTCTTTTACGTCAACGCGGCCTTCCATTTTGTAGCCTACGTCGATGATGGCCTGACCTGCTTCAACAGCGATGACAGTGCCTTTGACAACAGAACCCTCTTCGGGTGTGTCCATTTCGAAGCTTTCATTAAGGAGGGCTTCGAATTCCTCCATGGTGTTATCAGCCATGTGGCGTCATTTCCTTTTCAATCGTTTTATCTGGCCGAACGGTTGTCTCCGCCGGTCTTGGTTTCCATTGGTCTGGGCGCACCACATCGGACAAAAAAACACAAAAACAAAGAAGGGCCGGCTTGTGCTCGACCCTGCTCGTCCCGATGTATCTGGCGTTTGCGCCTTATAGACAGGGGGGCATATAGCGGTGTTTTGCCAAGGGAGCAAGGGGATTCGCGGGCTCGAATATTGAAGCTCGAAGCCAAAGCACAGCTTTGTCCGATTCGTAAGTCGCTCCCACCGACCAGCGCTTCGGCTCAGTCTATGAGAAACTTTGCGAACCTAAATCAACCTGCAAGCTTAACGCGCCAGTTTCACCCCGCGCCTACCTGAAGTCTGCGAACCAATGAAAATCCACTGATAGAGTGCGACGCCGTAAAAAAACGACCGCCCTTTGCAAATCGGTTGCCAAGACACCTTACGTGCATCGCACCTCTTAAAAAACTGGCATTTCGACGTCCGATTTGACGAAACCTTTCGGTTGGCCGAGCAACCTTTTTAAGCCACTCCCGCCGGAACAACCGCATTTTGCCCCCATCGTTTGGGGGACTGCCCGTAGGCGCGTTTGAACTCGCGGCTGAACTGGGAGGAACTCGCATAGCCGACGTCCATCGCGGCTTCTGTAACGCTGGTGCCTGCTGCGATTTTCATCGCTGCGGAATTCAGACGCATGGATTTCACAAACTGTATCGGAGACATGGTTGTCGCCTGCTTGAACTTTCGATGGAATACGGCGCGGCTCATGCCAACTTCTGACGCCAGATCGTCAATCGTGACGGTTTCGTCCAACCGCGTCGACAGAAACTCGATCGTGCGCGCGATTTCGTTGCCCACGCCAAAAGCCCGCCGGGCGCCGTCGCCTGCTTCGCCCTTGAGAACCGCGTAATACAGTTCACGCAACCGCCCTGCCCCGAGAACCGCTGCATCGTCGGGTTGTTCCACTAGTTGCACCAGCCGCAACAACGCGTCGGAAAATTCCGCATCCCAATGCGCCAGCGCCACGCCTTGCGGCACTGCGCCGCCCTTGGGCGTGCGCAACCCGCCCCCAGCGTTCTCCATCTCGATCGCTAGTTCGGTCATCACGCGGGTATCGAGCGAAATCGACACGCCCAACAGGGGTGCTTCTGGCGAGGCTTCCGGCGTACCGGCCTCGGCGGGCATAGACATCGAACAACACATATAGCGTTCGCTGTCATACACATGCCGCTCGCCATCCAGAACCGCTTCCTTGGCGCCACTCACAATCGCGACAACCGAAGGTTCATACACAGCCGGCACACAAGGCATCGGCGTGGCAACGCGAAACAGCTGCACACCGCTCACACCCGTCTCAAACAGACCTTCGTCACGGACAACGCGTTCGATGATGGATTTGATCTGGTCTTTACTCATGAGGCAGATTTAAGAGCCAACTGCCAGACAATCCAACCCCAACGATACAAACAGGCAAGAATGAGCGACGAAATTGCCCCTTTTTCACCCTATCACGCCAAGATAGGGCACTATTCGGGAGAGCGCATCGCTTTTCGGCTCAATCAGCCGTTAGAAAAGCGGCCGCCTCTGCCAGAGCCCGGTCTGCCTCTGGGGTAACGCTGCTGTACATCTGGTAGCAATGCATCAAACCGTCCGTTTCGCGCAAAACCACCTCCACGGACTGTTCTCGCAGAGCCGTCACCATGCGGGTAGAATGGTCATAAAGCCTCTCGGTCCGGTCGACCTGAAACAGCATCTTTGGCGCGCCCTCAAAGGTGCCATATAGAGGCGAAATCTCAGGATCCTTCGGATCTGCCGCCCCTACGTAAGCCGCATTTCCGCGCAAAACAAAGCCTTGCGGTAACAGCGCTTCAGAGCCGGCATTGGCATCAAAGGTCGTAGAACGCTTTGTCAAATCCGTAACCGGCGAGAAAACTGCCACGGCAGAGGGCTTTGCCGCCCCTTTCGCCAGTACCCGATGTGTAAGCGCCAAAGCCAAATTGCCTCCGGCACTGTCACCTGCGACTGAAACATATGCGTCGCCGTATTGCTCCTGCAGGTAATCAAGGGCCGCTTCTGCTTCGTCCAGAGCTGCGGGAAATGGACTCTCAGGCGCCTTGCTATAGTCCAGAAAATACACAGCACACAATCCGGCATTCGCGAGACCGGAAACCAAGCCTTTGTAGTCTCGCAGACCACCGATCACGAAAGCCCCGCCATGCAGGTAGAGTACAGCCTTCTGCGGGTTCGTCCCGTTTGGTGTCGCCCGAGTAAGCGTGGGTTGCCCATTGACCGGTTGAAAAGACACGTCCTTGTGCACTCTGTGCAGCGTCAATGCATTCAATGCCGCCACCGGCCGCAAGAGTTTCGGGCAGGCAAGCAGAGCCAACAAAGTTTTTTGCATCATGCGCGCGTGGAGATTCACGAAACGCTGTTTTCTGGATATTCCGGTCAACTGGCAGCACGTTTTGAGAAGGTTAAAATTTGGGGCATGCAACGGCGTGCCCTCGCCACCCTACCGAAGCGCAGGAATAACTGAAGTGGCACTTTGCTTAGTTTGCGCAAAGTCACGCACCCGAGTTTTAAAAGGGCGAGGCACAATCCTTGCGCAAAGTGGCAGCCTCGACCGCAGCCAGTCGCGCCAGAGCGGCCTCCGGATCACGTGCACCGCCGGCTTTCACCCAAATACCTCTTGCCGAGGCTGGGCTCCAAGGGAGCGCGGCCGTGCTGAGCCAGCGTCGCAATTCCGGAGGTAGTGCGTCATAAGCCTGCATCGCGTTGCCGGGGCGGCGACGACGACGCAGGCTGCTCTGGAGGTTCTTAGTCATCTTGGGTCTTCAGTAGAATTTAGATAGTTATGTTATTACATTACTAAATCGACCAAAGGCAAGCCACAAAACAAAAACAGCGGCACCTCGCGAGGCGCCGCTGCGGATTTTCGCCTGTGTCCCGGATCAGGAAACGGTTTTGACCATCTCGTCCTTGCTCTTGCGCACTTTCGGCATTGGCAAAAGCCAGTCAGCGCCTTCTTGACGATAGCCCAGCGGCAATAGTGTGACAGACTTCAAGCCGAGTTCATTCAGTCCCATGATCTCGTCAACTGCGGCAGCGTCAAACCCTTCCATCGGGCAAGTGTCGACACCCAACTCCGCAGCAGCAAGCATTGCAAAGCCAAGAGCAATATACGCCTGCCTTGCAGCGTGGTCGTGGTTCACGGTTTCTTCGCGCGGCAGATAGACCGCTTTCAGGTTCTCGTAATACTGGCTCAGCATCGGGTTCTCTCCGCGCAGCTCTTCCATGTGCGCGCGTACCGCATCGATGCGTTCCGCCGAATAGTTGTCCCAAGCAGCAAAGACCAAAAGGTGAGACCCTTCTGTGATCTGGCTTTGGTCCCAGCCAACTTTACGGATCTTTTCACGCATCTCGTCATTGGTGACGACAAAGACCTCGAACGGCTGGGTGCCGCTGGAAGTTGGTGCCATACGGACGGCTTCGAGGATGGCCTCGACATGCTCTTCGGAAACCGCCTTGGCCGGATCCATTTTCTTGGTGGCATAGCGCCAGTTCATCAGCTCTTTGAGTGTGCTCATTTCTGTCTTTCCTTGTACCGCCGACGCGCTCCCCATGAGTGCGTCAGGGGTGGTATATTTCTGTAACCGGCGATATATGAGGAACTGAATATCGGCACAAGAAGGCACATTCTGGTGCCCCGGTCACACGGAAGGAACCACCCCATGCCCAAAGACACCGCCAAAACGGGCAACTGTCCGGAATGTTCGCGTATCAACGAAGTGCTTGGTCGCGTCGGCGATCGTTGGTCCGTGTTGATCGTCATCTCGCTGGCGCAATACGGCACCCTGCGGTTCAACGAACTCAAACGTCATCTCGGCATCTCTCAACGCATGCTGTCGCTCACGTTGCGAGAGCTTGAGCGTGACGGGCTTGTGCATCGGGAATACCATCCGACCATTCCACCCAAAGTGGAATATTCACTGACCGAACTAGGACAATCGTTTCGAGAACCCGTTCAGGCCTTGGGATTGTGGGCGCTGAAAAACCTTCCGAATATCGACGCCGCACGCGAGACCTACGACATGGAAAATCCCGAGAAGGCGCCGGCCTGATCCTTAGACGAGGAACAGCAGTGCCAGAAAAATACCAGCAACGCCTAGGGCCTCCATCCAGCTGTCATCGTCACCGCCATCATCCACCGGCTCCTCATCTTCGACACCGGTTGTTTCGATCTCGTCTTCAGGCATCGCCACTTCGGGGGGCAGATCAACGGGACGCAGAATGTCGTCGATCACATGGGCGACGCCGTTGGAGGCCGCCAGATCAGTCTGAATGATCATCGGGTCATCTGCGTTCGGGTCCTGGTCTACGAGGGTGGCACCATCGACCCCAATTTCTCCCCCCTGCAAAGTGGCAAGCGTCTCAGATCCGAGCACTGCCGTACTGTCCTGTTCGCCGGGGCTCACATGATAGGTTAGAATGGAGCTCACCACCGATAGCGGATCATCCGGATTGAGAACGGTTGCTGCGTCGACAATGGTCTGGAACGCACCGGCTTCGTCCTCTCCCTCGTAGCCGAGATCCTGCGCCAGCGCGATGAAGGCACTGTCCTGAGGCGCAAACACCGTCAATTCGGCATTTGGATTATCAACCGCTTCGTCCAATCCGGTTACCTGAAGCGCCGTTAGCAACATGTCAAAGTCATCCGGGTTGTCGTCAAAGCTTCCGCCGCTTTCCTCAAGCAGTCCCAGCAAAGTCGGGTCGCCGCTATCGACAGGTGCATCCAGAGGCAGCAGCACCTGATCCACGATCTGGACTGTGCCCGCCCCCACGCCGACATCGGCTGCTACAACATCCGCATTCTGGTAGTCGGGATCTCCGTCGATCACAGTACCATCGGTGACCTCGAACGTGGCGTTCTCAAGCAGAGTGGCAACCGGCCCTTCAGCATTCAGAGTGCTCAGGTCATCCTCATCCGGCGCGACGTGATACAGCAGGATATCGGTGAGCAAGGGGATCGGATCGCCATCTTCTGACAAACCGGTCAGCGCTGCTGCAATCGCTCCGAAGACGGCGCTTGCATCGTCGGGGTCACCGTCAAACCCCAGGCTTTGCGCAAGCGAGGCAAAAGCATCGTCCGTCGGCGCGAACAGAGTGAACCCTTCGAGACCGGAAACCGCCCCCGTCAGTCCCGCAGCATCAAGCGCCAGTCCGAGGACTTCGAAATCATTGGATGTGGACAATGGTCCGTCAGCCGTTTGAACGAACGGCGCGATGGTTGGAAACAGGTTTTGCAATGACATGGTCTTCTCCCCCGAGCGTTGTGAGGGCTTACGGGGACATGTCGCGGCGGGTTCAGATTGTCGCAGGAGAGTCACGCAAACGTGACATGCGCCCAGGTTGCGGGAAACCTGTCAGCGGCTGCGGGCAGTCTCAATGGCCGCAATGGCGGTGCTGACCGCCTCTTCAATTCCAAGAGCAGACGTGTCGATCACAACAGCATCCTTGGCAGCCACCATCGGTGCTTCCGCCCGATCACGGTCGCGCGCGTCGCGCTCCTTCACGTCAGCCAGAACAGTTTCAAAGCTGGTGCTTACACCTTTGCCAACCAATTCCCTGTAGCGTCGCTCCGCCCGCACTTCAGCACTGGCCGTTACAAACAGCTTGGCTTCGGCATTCGGACAAATCACGGTGCCAATGTCACGTCCATCCAGAACGGCGCCGCCGGCACGACGGGCGAATGCTCGCTGGAAATCAACCAGCGCAGCTCGCACCTCGCCGATCACAGCGACACGGCTGGCGGCCTGCGCCACTTCCGGTGTTCGCAGATTTTCTGCCTCTAGATCACGTGCAGTAAGCGCCTGTGCGGCTGCGATTGCATCGGTTCCGTCAAGCGTTTTGGCCCCGACAGCCCGATACAGCAAACCTGTGTCCAGATGGGCAAAACCGAAGTGACCGGCCACAGCTTTCGAGATTGTCCCCTTACCTGCGGCTGCCGGCCCGTCGATGGCGATGGTGAAAGCCATGGCTCAATTCCGCACGACGTCGGCGCCTAACGCCGCCATCAGTGATTCAAAAATCGGGAAAGACGTGGCAATCGGGCTGCCATCATCCACGCTCACAGGGTTCTGGGTCGCCATGCCCATCACCATAAAGCTCATGGCGATACGGTGGTCCAGATGGCTTTCACAAGTCGCTCCGCCCGGCACATTGCCGTGCCCGAGCCCCTTGACGATCCACCAATCTTCCCCTTCTTCCACTTCAACTCCGTTCAGCCGCAGACCGGTCGCCATAGCGTCAATCCGGTCGCTCTCTTTCACGCGCAGTTCTTTCACACCACGCATCACGGTTTCACCTTCGGCAAAAGACGCGACCACGGACAGGACCGGATATTCATCGATCATGCTGGCCGCACGGGCGGGATCAACTTCAATGCCCTTCAGGTTGGGCGAAAACTTCGCACGCAGGTCCGCCACTGGCTCTCCGCCTTCTTCGCGCTCGTTTTCATAGGTTAGGTCGGCGCCCATTTCCCGCAAAGTGGTGAAAAGACCGGCGCGTGTCGGGTTCAGACCGATATTCGGAACAAGCACATCCGAGCCGGGCGTTATCACTGCTGCACATACAGGGAAAGCGGCTGACGACGGATCGCGGGGTACGGCAATCACCTGTGGTTTCAACTCCGGCTGACCGGTCAAGGTGATGACGCGGCCTTCATCTGTTTCTTCAACAGAAATATCAGCGCCAAAGCCCGCCAGCATACGCTCGGTATGATCACGGGTGGCTTCCTTCTCGATCACCACGGTTTTGCCGGGAGCATTCAGACCGGCAAGCAAAACGGCGGACTTCACTTGGGCCGAAGGCATCGGCACGGTGTATCGCACCGGCACGGGGTCCTTTGCCCCAACAATCGTCATGGGCAAGCGGCCACCCGAACGGCCGACAGACTGTGCGCCGAACAAAGCGATAGGGTCTGTCACGCGGGCCATCGGGCGTCCGTTCAGGCTCGCGTCACCGGTAAAAGTCACGGTGATATCACAGGTCGCCATCGCGCCCATGATCAGTCGCACACCTGTGCCGGAGTTCCCGCAATCGATCACAGTGTCAGGTTCAGCAAATCCGCCAACGCCAACGCCATGTACCGACCAGTTGCCGCCTCCGTGGTTGATTACGTCTGCGCCGAAAGCCGCCATTGCCTTTCCGGTGTCCAGAACATCCTCGCCTTCCAGCAGGCCCGATATTTTGGTCTCGCCGACCGCCATTGCTCCCAAGATCAAACTGCGGTGACTGATCGACTTGTCGCCCGGCACATTGGCCTCGCCGGTCAATGGACCGCAGGGACGGGAAGTCATCGGAATAGGAGTGCCGTGGCCGGACATAGTGCGCGTATCCTTCTTGCTCTTGCCTCGCTGTTAGCGCAACAAGTGGCCCTCGTCCATGCCGTGTTTTGTCCGATTGCTGCGCGCGGGCTCAGGCTGGCTCCGTTCCGGTCAGCCAGCGGGTCGGATTGACGTGGGCGATCTGGCGGAACGTATCCCCGCCAAGCGCATGACGCAGGCGCATCGACACGGCTCGCTCGCTCAGGTCTTCCTGCTTGGTCATGTAATAGTCAGATCCAAAAAGAACGCGATCCCGCAGCTTGTCGTTTTCAAGGAACACGCTCAAAAACGGGATGTTTTCCTCAAAATCAAACATCGTGTAGCTGATGTCGGTATAAAGATTGGGGAAATCGCCAGAGGTGATCATGTCTCTGATCGTCGCAACCCAATTGCGGCTGCGTGACTGGGCATCCAAAGGGTCAATTCCGGCGATATAATCGTCCCATTCATCCGATCCGCCGAAATGGGCCAGGCAGACACGTAACTCCGGAAATTCCTTCAGTACACGTTCATAGTTGCGCGGCGAACCAAGATCCTGCCCAACTTTGCCCTTGAACCCGCGCCCGTAAACACCGCCGCGCGAACAATGGCTCATCACGGGAATGTTGTGGTCCACGCAGTAGGGATAGACTTTGCTCATCAGCATGGGGTCCCGCGGATCGTAGCCAAGCTTGGGATAAATCTTCAGTCCGTGAAAACCGTACTCCTCGATACACCTGCGGAATTCGTCAAATGCATCGGCTCGTCGAGGATTAACTTTTGCAAACGGCAAAATGCGGTCCTTGAAAGCCGGATCCTTGGAAAGTTCAAAAAGCTCTCGATGCTGCGCGGCGATGTCCTTTGGCGCCTCTTTGTAACCGGAAGCCGCGATGTCCATTGGCAGAACGACAAAGCGCGCATCATCGGGATACTGCGGCAAAACAGAGCGCAGCACCTGTTGCTGGGATTTCAATTGTCCTACGGCCGCCATGCGACCCAGTTTCTCGACCTGAAGCCCCAACTCGCGAAAAGGACCGACCAGAATATTGGAGAAAAAGCGGATCAGCTTGGGGTTTTTGCGAATGGCGCCGACAATTGCCACCGGAAAATCCTCCGGCACATGATCCAAAGTAAACAAATGCAAATGACAATTCGTAATACGGTAATCGGTCATAACGACACCTCAATAATGAAATGCCGAAAGTGTCTCCGATCCCCGCGATTCCCTCAAGTCTGGCGACGAATGGCCACTTAGGACTTTCGAAATGTCAGGTAGTGCGGCGTTCGCCCTTCGCGGAAAGCCTTTTGCTCATAGCGTGTTGAAATCCAGTCGTGCCATGGCTCGCGCCAATCTTCCGGCTTTTCTGCCAACCATTCAAAACCGTGTTTGGGCACCTGTTCCAACGTCTGGCGGACATAGTCCTCGATGTCGGTTGCCACCCGGAAAATTGCTCCCGGTTTCAGCTTGCGCGCCAGAGGTTCGAGGTGCTCCGGAGTGACGAACCGGCGACGGTGGTGACGTTTTTTCGGCCACGGGTCCGGATACAGCAAAAACGCGCGGCTCAGGCTTTGGTCAGGCAACACGTCAAACATGTCGCGCGCATCACCCGGGTGTACTCGGATGTTGTCAGCTCCGGCCTTCCGGATCTTGCCCAGCAGCATCGCGACGCCGTTGATGTAAGGTTCGCAACCGATGATTCCGACGTCGGGGTTTTGGACCGCTTGATGAACCATGTGCTCACCGCCTCCAAAACCGATCTCCAACCACACATCCTTGCCCCCAAAGAGCGCCTCGAGGTCAATGCGCGTACGCTCCGGGTTCTCGTCCCATGTCACCTTGCCAGGGCTCAGTTTGGCAAGGTCCTCATCCAGATAAGCTTCTTGCGAAGAGCGCAAACCCTTGCCTTTGAACCGGCCATAGAAATTGCGCCATGGGGCGCCCGAAGGGTGTTTGTCAGTCGGCTTGTCAGACATGAGCTCTCTCGTTTCGATCGCCCGTGCCTTTGCCGTACCCAGCCCTTCGGGTCAAGCTTTGCTCAATCTTTTCCGAAAATCGCGCGCAGAATGAACATGCCGGGAATGGTCACGATATACATCGTGATCCCGTAAAGCGCGGCTGGCACTGCAAACTCCGGTATGCCCGAGGCCTGCGCCACCATGCCTGCAACTGTGATCCCCAGCGTGGCATTCTGCACGCCCATCTCGACCGAGATGCAAAGCCCATCAGGTCCAGACAATCCCAAGAGCCGCGCAACGTATACCCCTGCCACGAGAAGGATTGCATTGAGGATCATCAAAACTGGCCCCAACGACCAGATGTTTGCCATGAACAGATCCCAGTTTGTCGCCAGCGCGGCGGCGACGATCACAAGGAACAGGATGAGCGCCACTGCCGATACGATTTTTTCGATTTTGTCCGCCAGTCCGCTGGCAACCCAACGTGTCAAAAGGCCAATGATGACCGGCACCGCCGTGATGGCAAACATCGACATGCCGATCCCGAGGACGTTGACCTCAGGCGCCGCTGCCCCAAGAAAGGTGTCACCCGCCCAAGCCACGAGGATCGGAACCGTGATCACGGACAAAAGGCTCACGACAGCGGTCAGCGTGATCGACAGCGCCACGGTCCCGCCAGCGAGTTTGGTGAGGATATTGGATGTCACACCGCCCGGACAGAACGACAGGATCATGACGCCAAATGCCATGGCCGGCGGAAGGTTGAAAATAAACAGCAAAAGGTAGGCAACCAAAGGCACAGCCCCGATTTGCATCACCACACCTGTCAGCACTGCCTTTGGCATTGTGAGAACCCTGCCGAAATCGGCAAAGGTCAGGCCAAAGCCCAGTGAAAACATGATGAAAGCAAGAGATAGCGGCAGCGCCACATCGATGAGCATTGGTAGTCCTCCCTATTCGCGAAGAGAGGTTTGCACAGAAAGCAGGCAGCACCAAAGGTTTCGTTGGGGAAAGGCCGCAAGGAGGGCGTCTCCTGCCGACAGCAACGGCAACGAGGTGCTTGCAAAACAAAAGCCCGCCGGAAACCGACGGGCTCTTTGGGCTTCTCTTGGAAACCGGCGTTATAGCGCCGATTTGAGGTCCTCGACCAGATCGGTGCGCTCCCAGCTAAAGCCACCGTCCGCATCCGGTGTACGCCCGAAATGGCCGTAGGCAGCGGTACGTTGATAAATCGGCTTATTGAGCTGAAGTTTTTCGCGGATGCCACGCGGTGTAAGGCTCATGACCTCGCGGATCGCTTGTTCGATTTTTGCGGGCTCTACGTCACCAGTACCATGGTTGTCACAATAGATAGACAGTGGTTCGCTGACGCCGATCGCGTATGACAACTGGATTGTGCACCGCTCCGCCAAACCAGCCGCAACAACGTTTTTCGCCAAGTAACGCGCAGCATAGGCCGCCGAGCGGTCAACCTTGGTCGGGTCTTTCCCGGAGAACGCTCCACCGCCATGCGGTGCCGCCCCTCCATATGTGTCCACAATGATCTTACGGCCGGTCAAACCGGCATCACCGTCCGGCCCGCCGATCACGAATTTTCCGGTTGGGTTCACATGCCATTCGGTCGCGTCGCTGACCCACGCGGCAGGAAGCACTTCGCGGATGTAAGGTTCGACCACCGCGCGCACATCGGCGCTGGTCATAGCTTCGTCAAGGTGCTGCGTGGACAGAACGATCGAGCTCACACCGACAGGCTTGCCATCTTCGTACACAACCGACAGCTGTGATTTGGCATCCGGCCCCAAAGTTGGTTCCTGACCAGATTTTCGCACCTCGGCCAGACGGCGTAGAATTGCATGCGAGTATTGAATCGGGGCGGGCATCAAAGCGTCGGTTTCGGTTGTCGCGTAGCCAAACATGATGCCCTGATCACCAGCGCCTTCATCCTTGTCGGCGTTGGCATCAACCCCTTGTGCGATATGCGCAGATTGCTCGTGCAAAAGGTTGGTGATCTCAACAGTCTCGTGGTGGAACTTGTCCTGCTCGTAGCCGATGTCCTTGATACAGGCGCGAGCGATTTCGTCGATCCGTCCCATGTAATCCTTAAGTTTGTCTTGGTCTGACAGACCAACCTCTCCACCGATCACCACGCGATTGGTGGTGGCAAAGGTTTCGCAGGCCACGCGGGCCTCAGGTTCTTCGGTCAAAAATGCGTCGAGAACCGCGTCCGAAATCCGGTCGCAAACCTTATCGGGGTGGCCCTCCGAGACGCTCTCGGAAGTAAAGGTGTAGTTATTTCTTGCCATGGGGGTGCTCCATTAAAATAATTCATCGCCACGTCAGGAAGCCGTTGTGGCGACAGATGTAGATAAGCCCTTACGTGCCGGTTACGCCCGGGTCAATGAGATTTGCGCCACCGCAAGGCGGCCATTGTCAGAATGAGCGCCAAAAGCAACAGCGCCAGCGGAGTATCGCCTGTGCGTGAATAAAACGTTTCCGGTGCAAGCGCGGGCAGCGCTACGTCCAGAGCTCCCGCTTCATTCAAAGTGAGCGCCGCCACAATCCTGCCCTGCGCATCAATCGCAGCAGATACGCCGGTATTGGCTGCACGCAACACAGGCACTCCGGTTTCGATCGCCCGCATGCGGGCCTGCGCCAGATGCTGATAGGGGCCGGAAAAGTTTCCGAACCAGGCATCATTCGTCATATGCAGCATGACTCTGGGTCGGCTTTGTGTACCGCGCACGTCCTGCGGGAAAACCGCCTCATAGCAGATCAACGGCAGTGCCGCACCAATTGGCCCGAGATCGACAAGCTCCGGCCCGTCGCCGGAGGAGTATCCGCCACCGTGTTGGCTGGCCAGTCCACGCAACCCGAAACGACCCAGAAAATCGCCAAACGGTATGTACTCACCGAATGGCACGAGGTGATGCTTGTCATACAAGTCAGTCACAGTACCGCCGGGACCAATCACCGCCACGCTGTTGTAAATTCGCGGCCCGACATATCTGTTGAGGCCAAGAACAACCGGTGCGCCACCAGCCATTTCAGCGGCAGCCTCCAATGCCCCTGCCGCGTCCTCCAACAACCATGGTACGGATGTTTCTGGCCAGACAATCAAATCAACTCCCGCCGCACCCGCGCCACCAGAAGTCAGCATCAAGGATCGCTCGAAAAACCGCTGATAATGATCTGGATGCCATTTCAGATGCTGAGCAGCATTGGGTTGCACCAATCGAACAACGGGCGCGTCCGCGCCCGTTTCGGACGCCTCCGGAACAGGTATCCAGATGGCCAGCATAACGGCACCGGCAACTCCCCAGATCCAACGCCAACGGGTTACCGCCCCAAGCGCCAGTCCTGCAGTCGCAAGAAACAGAAGGAAGTTAAGACCATGTGGACCAATCACCGATGCCGCCTGCCCAGCTACCTGACTGACAAGCACATAAGATGGCATCGCCCAGGGAAACCCGGTGAAAACATATGCTCTCAACAGTTCCGTCGCGGTCATGCACACGGCAAGCGCGGCGGCGCCCCCATACCCGCCGAGACGCAACAGGCCGGCCACTCCGAATGCGGCACCCCAGAACAGCGCGCCCCCGGCCGCCATCAAGACGAGTGCAAAGGGCGCCATCCAACCGTGACGGGCGACGTCGACTAAAAACGGCTCAACAATCCAATGAAGGGCCACGGCGAAATAGCCGAACCCGAACCACAATCCAGTCTTGGCCAGAGCGCGCCAATCTCGCGCGCGCAACGCGAGTCCGAAGACGGCCACAAACGACGCGACAGTCAGATACCATTGGTCAAAAGGCGGATGACCAAGGGCGCCCAGCGCGCCCAGAAGAACGCACAATAGAATCTTCCAGATGCCCGCGACGTCCCAGCGCTGCACAACAGCGCTGTCAGCCATTTGCGGCCTCCGCCGGAAGCAGAACTCTCAGTCGTTTGATGCGACGCGGATCCGCATCCACAACCTCAAAGCTCAATCCGTCTGGCAACTCGACCACTTCACCGCGTGCCGGAACGTGGCCACACAACATGAAAACCAAACCGCCCAGAGTATCGATCTCCTCACGGTCAATATCTTCATGATGCGTAAGCGAACGCCCGATTGCGGCTTCAAAGTCTTCCAAAGGTGTTTTGCTCAAAGCAAGGTAACTGCCGGGCCGCTCCTGAACCCAAAAGTCCGCCTCTTCAGCGTCGTGTTCATCTTCGATCTCGCCGATCACCTGCTCAATGAGGTCTTCGATGGTCGCAAGACCGTCAACGCCACCGTATTCATCGATCACCAGCGCCATGTGACGGCGCTCCGCCTGCATCTTGGCCAGCAATACACCTATGGCCATCGAAGGGGGGACAAACAGCAAAGGTCTCAGCATCTTGTCGATTTCGAGGCTGCGCGTGTCGCCGTTGAAACCGTGACGCAGCGCAAAGTCCTTCAAATGGACAAAACCGATCGGCGTATCCAATGTGCCGTCATAAACCGGTAGCCGCGTCATGCCGCTGTCGCGAAAGACCTGCAAAAGCTCGGTTTCGCTGATCGTATTTGGTACAGCGACGATATCGGCTTTCGGCACGGCCACATCCTCAACGCGCATGCGGCGAAGGTTGATCATGCCATGAGGCTGGGAAGCAGGTGCCGGAGCCGCCTGAGCGCCATTGATGGCCTCCGGCATCTCCGCGGATTTCGAAAACAGGCGTGCTATCCAGCCGCCCTTTTTCTGATGTTGACCTTCCGGCCGCGCGCTCAGCGCTGCGTTAGAAGACCCGTCGATGGTGTCGCCCATTGGTCCTTTCCGTTGGGGATTTGTCCCCGTTCATCCTTCATATGGGTCCGATAAACCCATTTTGCCAAGTATGGCTGTTTCCAGCCCTTCCATCAAAGTGGCATCTTTGTCACGGATATGATCATAACCGAGAAGATGTAACACCCCGTGAACAACCAAATGTGTGACGTGGTCCGCCATCGGTTTTCCCGCAGCCCTCGCCTCACGTTCGCAGGTTTCAAAGGCAATCGCGATGTCGCCCAGTTCCGTGTCCGGCCCTTCTGGTGAATTCGGCGTGTCGCCATCCACCTCTGCGCCCCTCTCTTCGCTTGGCCAGCTCAAGACATTCGTCGGCGTCGGCTTGTCGCGAAACTCGGTATTCAATTCGGCAATGCGGGCATCATCACAGGCCAGCACCGCGATCTCCCAATCCCCAGCCGCAAACCCCAGATGCGCAAGAGCCGCCCGTGCAGCGGTCTCTGCCAGCGCTTCAAAACCCAACGCGACCCAGCGCTCGTCTTCAATGATGGTGTCAGTCAACATGCTTTGACTATCTCGGAACCGTTTCCAGCTTGGACGCCAGAACACATACCGGCATCACGCCTTTTGCTCTTTTTTTTCTTTCTCCGCCAAGGCCCGCACCGCGTCTTTGTCGTAAGCCTTGATGATCGCCGCCACCAACGGGTGGCGCACGACATCATCTGCAGTGAAATAATTGAAACTGATGTTGGGAATGCCCTTCAGCAGGCGCTCCGCATCCTTCAACCCCGACGGCACCCCGCGCGGTAGGTCGATCTGGCTCCGGTCGCCAGTAATCACCATGCGCGACCCTTCACCCAGACGAGTCAGGAACATCTTCATCTGCATTGTCGTTGCGTTTTGCGCTTCATCCAGAACCACAAAAGCGTTTGCCAATGTCCGCCCGCGCATAAACGCCAGCGGCGCAATCTCGATCTTCTTTTCTTCGATCAGCTTCCCCAGCTGTTTCGCTGGCAAAAAGTCGTTCAGCGCATCGTAGAGCGGCTGCATATAGGGATCGACCTTGTCCTTCATGTCGCCTGGCAGATAGCCAAGTTTCTCGCCCGCCTCCACGGCAGGACGTGACAGAATAATCCGGTCCACTTGCCCCGAAATGAACATCGACACCCCGACCGCAACGGCCAGATAGGTTTTGCCCGTACCTGCGGGACCAATGCCAAACGCCAACTCATTTTTGAACAGCGACAGGACATAGGCCTTTTGCGCATCGGTTCTGGGCTCAATCAGTTTCTTGCGGGTCTTGATCTCAACAGGCCCGCCTTTGAACATCTCCATCTGGTCGCCGTCGCGCACGCCGGTGCCTTCTTCAGAGCCTCCCATGCGAATCTCACGATCAATGTCGCCGCCCTCGACGGACTTGCCACTTTCCAGACGGTCATACAGAGATTGCAGCACGTCCACGGTCTCAGAACGAGGCCCATCCTCGCCAAACACGGCCAGATGATTGCCGCGTCGCAGGATCTGCACCCCCATTTTTTGCTCTATATCCGCGAGGTTGCGGTCAAACTCTCCGCAAAGCTCGATCAAAAGGCGGTTATCCGGAAACTCGACCGAAGTCTCTTTGGCTGTTTCGGACGCTGGCGGCGGGGTCATCGCACCTGTGGGCAATCAGATCTCCTGAGAACTAGATGTTGTACCCCGATGGTGCCAACTTGCAGAACAAGGTGCAAGCGGTCGCAAATGAAATTTGTATGAATGCCGTGAAATTCCGCACCTACAAACGAAAAAGGCCGCGCTTTTGTAGCACGGCCCCTCGTATTCCATCAGTTCGGATCAGATCTGGTCCTTGAACCGCGATCCGCGCTTGAACGGACCGGTCGCCACGCCGGGAGGTGCGGCATTGGAGCATACAGGCTTCCCGTACGGATCAAGTCTCTGGGACAGGTACCCCTCGACACCGTCGTCAATGATCCAGTGGTCACAGCCGTTGGGATCTACCCAGATACCCGCCTTAAGTTGGCTCAGGTGCTTGCTGTCAAAACCACGGTCGATGGTTTTGTCTACTTTGTTGTCCGTACAGGCTGAAACGCCAACTGCCAGCGAAACCAGGAGAGCGCCTTTGATGATGTTCATGTTCTCTCTCCTCAGCGCAAACAAATGATTTCGACGCGGCGGTTCTCCGCCATACCGGACGCCGAGCGATTGGACGCCCGAGGCATACGTTCGCCGTAACCACGCACATCCACGATGCGCGCGCCTGCCTGACGGCCGACTTTGGCCACCGCATTCGCACGGTTGTAGCTCAGTCGCATGTTGTATTCATCGCTTGCTCGGCTGTCGGTATGACCTGCGATGATAAAGGCCGAAGCGGTCGAGGTCTGGAAGAACTCTGCCAGCTTCTGACGGTTTGCCGAGTTGATATAATATTTATCCGTGGCAAAGAACTGATCCGAGTTCATCACCCCGCAAACGTTTCCGCGACGGCAAACCGGAATACCCTGACGGCTCACGTGGGGCGTCATATAGCCCTCGACACCGTCGTCCATCACCCAGTGCTCGCATCCATCCGGATCAACCCAGACCGTCGGCACATATTCCTGACCCAAAACCGTACGCTGCGTTTGTGCAGCGGCGGGTTGAGCTACGGCCACCAGCGCCACGCAAGCTGCAGCAAGACCTGCAGATGCCGCGCGGACCATATTCTTGATTTTCTCCGCCAAAACGACTTCCTCTCACAATCCCCCAACGACGCGGTCGCGGAAGCAGAACCCGCAGAGCGCCTAACCAGTGCTCGGCAGATTACCGGAATTCGTAATTTTTCCAAGGACTAATGCCGGATTTGCCGCTTGCGGATGACAAAAAGTGGCAAATTTATGACCGGATTGGGAAGTTAACAGGCAGGCGTTTGGTCAATCCCGCCTACCCCGCAAAATTGTTTCCGCGCAGCGATCAATCGCGCGCTAGAACACCGCCCAGAGAGTTCGGGCCGCTCTCCACGATTCTCACCTTGGCAATCTCGCCCACTTTGGCGTCGGCATCGGACACGTGCACGGCGTGCAGATATTCGGACTTACCGACCATTTGGCCTTCAAAGCGCCCCTTGCGCTCGAACATGACACTCACGTCGCGCCCAACCATGCTGTCCTGAATTTCCCGCTGCTGCTTGGTGATCAACGCCTGCAAGCGGTACAGCCTGTCGGTGGCCTCGGCATCATCAACCAATGGACGTTCGGCGGCCGGCGTACCGGGACGGGTGGAGTATTTGAAGCTGAACGCCTGTCCGTATTTGACCTCTTCAATCAGGTCCATGGTGTCCTGAAAATCGGCTTCCGTTTCTTCCGGAAAACCTACGATAAAGTCTCCGGACAGCAGTATGTCGGGACGGGCTGCACGAATGCGTTCGATCAGCCTGATATAGCTGTCGCGGTCATGACTGCGGTTCATGCGCTTCAGGATCTTGTTGGACCCGGATTGCACCGGCAAGTGCAGATACGGCATCAATTTTTCGCAGCTGCCGTGCGCCTCGATCAGGTCGTCCATCATGTCGTTAGGATGGCTGGTCGTGAAGCGGATGCGCTCAAGTCCGTCGATTTTGTCCAGTTCCCAGATCAATCCAGCAAGCGACATGTCACCGCCATTGTGAGCTCCGTGATAGGCGTTCACATTCTGACCAAGCAGAGTGATTTCACGCACACCGCGCTCCACGAGATCACGCGCTTCTGTCAGGACACGGTCCACAGGACGGCTAACTTCCGCCCCGCGGGTATAGGGCACCACGCAGAAGGCGCAGAACTTGTCGCAGCCTTCCTGAACGGTCAGAAAAGCCGCCGGCGCACGCTTCGCTTTCGGACGCGACTTCAGGCGCTCGAATTTGTCTTCCTCAGGGAAATCCGTGTCTAGGGCCTTTGCGCCTTCCTGCGTTTTGGCCTCCATTTCAGGCAACCGGTGATAGGCCTGCGGGCCAACGACAAGGTCCACCAGGGGTTGGCGACGCATAATCTCCTCGCCTTCGGCCTGCGCCACACAGCCCGCCACGCCGATCTTCAGGTCCGGCTTCTCAGCTTTCAAACCTTTGAAGCGGCCAAGTTCGGAATAGACCTTCTCCGCCGCTTTTTCGCGGATATGGCAGGTATTGAGCAGGATCATGTCCGCGTCATCGGGGCTTTCCGTGGTCTCGTAACCTGCCCCGCCCATGGCCTCTGCCATGCGCTCACTGTCGTAGACATTCATCTGACAGCCATAGGTCTTGATAAAGAGCTTCTTCTTTTCAGAGGACTTTTCAGAGACAGACTCGGTCATCACGGGTTTCCTGCTGCGGTTTCAGGGCGCCTCCCTACATCAAAAGCGGTGCGGCTTGCAATGCACGGCAAATTAACCGATTTTAACCACAACAGGCGCAAGAACCGCATCCAAGGGCCGGGCATGAAATACGACTCCGTCAACCATCTGATCCGTACGGGAAAATCCCATTTCGCCAAGGGGCCGATCGCGCTGATTTTTGTGGAAGACGATGTGGAAATCGACAGCACCGTCCGTCACCATCTTGATCTCGGCTTTCGGAAGGTGGCCGTCTTCATGCCTGATGGCTTCGACCTCGCCGAAGATCTGTCAGAGCTCTGTCTTCGCATCACTATGGAAACCACGCGCGGTAACTCCGTGATGGAGGCAGTCACAGCCATCAACGAAATCGCCACCGGACAATGGATTTATTACTGCTTCAACGCAGAGTACCTGTTCTTCCCGTTTTGCGAGACCCGTACGGTTGGCGAGATGCTCACATTCCACACCGAGGAGCGTCGCGACGCGATGCTGACCTACGTGATTGATCTTTATGCGCCGGACTTGGGCAAGACCCCCAATGCCGTCTCGCTTGAGGACGCACAACTGGACCGGTCCGGCTACTACGCCTTGGCCCGCAATGATGCGGACAACCACAACCATCCCAAAGAACGGCAACTGAATTTCTTTGGTGGCTTGCGCTGGCGCTTCGAGGAACACATTCCCGCCGACAAACGCAAAATCGACCGCATCTCCATTTTCCGCGCCAAACCGGATCTCGCGATGCGCGAAGACTTCACGTTCACCGACGAGGAATACAACACCTATGCCTGCCCTTGGCACAACAACCTGACCGCGGCGGTCTGTTCGTTCCGGACCGCCAAGGCTCTTAAGTCCAATCCAGGCAGTACCTTCGAGGTGCATGACTACCGCTGGCACAACTCCGTGCCCTTTGAATGGCACTCCCGCCAACTGCTTGATCTTGGCCTGATGGAGCCGGGGCAGTGGTTTTGAGGCCGCGCCTGCTCTACCTTCTACTGCCTGTAATTCTCGCTCTGTCGGCTTGTGCCAAAGTGCCGTTTGATGCACCTCGTGAACCCTCCTACGCCATTACGCCCAAGACCGCGGCACGTTCCGATGTCGACACCGCGCTGTCGCTACAGCAAGGCGCCCCCTCGGCGTATTTTGAACTGAGCAATGGCACCGATGCATTGGGGATGCGGCTTCGCATGATCGAAGCTGCGGAACATAGCATCGACATTGCCACATTCCTGATCAAGCCTGACACGGCCAGCGCCATCCTCGCCCACCGGCTCTTTGACGCGGCTGACCGCGGTGTGAGAGTGCGACTTCTGGTAGACGACGTTTTCACCACCTCCCCGGACCAAGACCTCGCGGTCATCGACGCGCATCCCAACATTGAAATCCGCATTTTCAATCCGACCTCTCGCAATGCTCCCAAAGCGATGGGCTTTGTATTCGATTTTGCCCGTGTAAACCGCCGGATGCACATAAAGACATTTGTGGTGGACGGGACCATGGGCATCATTGGCGGGCGCAATTTTGCAGACGAGTACTACGCGCTGAAACCAACCGAGGAGTTTGCGGACTACGATCTCGCACTTTTCGGTCCGGATGTGGCGGAAATTAACCCGGTGTTTGACCAATACTGGAATGACCCTTTTGCGCTCCCTGTCGCGGCCCTTCGGGCAAAGTCCGCCCCTCCGGTTCCTCAGATTTCGCTGTCGGAATGGGCATATGACCCACAAAGCCCGGAAGTGCAGGCCTACAGACAGGCAATCGACACACCCTATTTGCGGCAAATCGAGAGCGGCGCCATCGCGCCTTTCCGCGGCACCTCCGAGGTGATCGCGGATCCCCCCGAAAAACTGCGCAATCCAAACGGCAAAGGCCCCCATGTTTTGGGCGAAGCATTCTTTGCGGCCATCGGTGCCGCACAGGATCAGGTCACTCTGATAACGCCATACTTTGTTCCTGAAAATTACGGCGCTGCCTTCTATGAAAAACTTGCGCGCTCCGGGGTGCGTCTGCGCATCATTACCAATTCACTCGCGTCGACCAATCACGCCTATGTTCACGGCGGCTACGCCCGTCACCGCGAACGGCTGCTGACCGCTGGTGTCGAACTCTACGAATTGCGTTATGACACCATCGCCGCGCTCGGCCTTCTTCCCGAGGACGAAGCGCCGGGTGTCACGCTGCACAGCAAGCTCGCGATTATTGATGACACGTCAGTGTTGGTAGGCTCTCTTAACCTCGATCCACGTTCCATAAAGACCAATGCCGAAATTGGCCTCTTGGTCAAAAGCCCCGCCTACGCGCGTGCACTCTTGGCAGATCTGGACCGTGAAATCGAAGATTTTACCTATCAGGTCACCGACACTGGAACCTCTCTCAACTGGGCGTACACGCCCCGAAGTGCCCCACCGCGCGAAACCGACAAAGAACCCGACGCCACTTTCTGGCGCCGCTTCCTTTCGGTGCTTCCACAGTGGTTCGGCCTTGAAGGCCTCACCTGATGTCCGTCAGGCGGTAGCTTTCACCAAGACTGCGCCAGTCCGCCCACCGGCCTCAACCATCTCATGTGCCTTCGCAACTTCCTCAAGTGCAAATACGTGCGGCGGTTCAAACCGCAACGCACCGGCGCTCAACGCTTCGTGCAGCTTTGCGACAGCCCGCAGGCGCTCGTCTAATGGCAGGATATAAATCAGCGTAATGTCGACCTTCAAAGCTTTGAACAGCATCGGGCCAAATGGCATCTGTGGCGTCATCTCTTTTGCCGACCCATAGGCGGCAATCGTACCCAAAGGCTTCATCACCTCGCACAACATTGGCAGGTTTGGCCCCAGTTCGACCTCGATCGCGCGATCCACACCCGCCCCGTCTGTCGCAGTCAGTATCTCGGACGCCAGATTGGCACTGGCGTAGTCCAGGATAACATCCGCTCCCGCCGCTTTTACCCGCGCAACGTCTCTTGCACCGCAGGTCGCGATCACTCTTGCGCCTCCCCAGACCGCGAGCTGAACCGCGAGATAGCCAACCGAACCACCACCTCCGGACACAAGCACGGTCTTACCAGCCACATCACCGGCACCGAACACCGTCTGCGCCGCCGTCAGACCCGGAATACCCAGAACCGCACCATCTTCCAGCGAAACGGTTTCCGGCAGCGCGACCGCCTGCTCCGCTGGCAGGACCACATATTCTGCACAGGTGCCAAAGGCCCGCTGCCATTGCCCGTTCCAAAGCCAGACACGTTCGCCCACACGCGATGCGTCCACGCCCTGCCCTACGGCTTCGACCACGCCCGCTCCGTCACTGTGGGGCACAATCATTTCAAAAGGTGGCTTCGTAACGCCCGGACGCGCGCCTCCACGGGCCTTACAATCCGAAGGGTTCACCCCACTGAACGCCACCCGAACCAGAACCTCTCCGGCACCGATATCCGGCCGGACCATTTCTTCCACAGACAAAACATCTGCGGCGGGGCCAAAAGCCCGCCAAACAACTGCCTTCATGACAAATCTCCCTCGTTGGCAGCCATGCTGTCACAGCCCGGACAAAGGCACAATTCTCGGATGTTGGAACGTCGTCGCGTCAGACTGCGCTCAGGTGCGGCGCAACCGGATCACTACGTCAACCTTGGCGATCTCGGCGCCTTCGGGCACCTCAGGCAGCTGCGCGATCTGCAATTGTTCAGCAGGAGCATCCGTCAAAGTACGGTCGTCTTCCCAGAAGAAATGCGGGTGATCGTGGGTATTGGTGTCAAAGTAGCTTTTTGACCCGTCAACCGTGATTTCCTGCATCAGCCCCGCGTCGCAGAATGCACGCAGAGTATTGTAGACCGTCGCCAGCGAAACGCTCTCGCCATGCTCGCGCACCGATGCAAATAGGCTCTCGGCCGTCACATGCCTGTCGTTGCCATCCCCCACCAACAACGCAGCCAGAGCCACACGCTGCCGCGTCGGGCGCAATCCTGCCGATGTCAGCCAGTCGGTACCGTTGCGGGTCGCTTGGTCAATCATGTCATGATCCCATGGGGTTAACGCGCGCTTGCGCCTGCCTGACAAGGCTTATACCCCGCCGCGCCCCCTACATTCAATTGAAAATCAGTTGCAGCCCACGGGACGCCTTGTCACAGCCACCTTGCGGGAGCAAAGCCACAGGTGATAGACGGGGCGGGACCTAGAACAGAACGTGACACGACTAAAGGACCTTTCGCATGGCCGACTATCCTACCAGCTTTGACAAAGAGGACCTGCTGAAATGCGCCCGCGGCGAGCTCTTCGGCCCCGGCAATGCGCAACTGCCTGCTCCGCCGATGCTGATGATGGACCGCATTACCGACATCTCTGCGGATGGTGGCGAGTTCGGCAAGGGCCACGTGGTTGCGGAATTCGACATCACCCCCGACCTTTGGTTCTTCGAATGCCACTTCCCGGGCAACCCGATCATGCCCGGTTGCCTTGGTCTCGATGGACTATGGCAGCTTACCGGCTTCAACCTCGGCTGGCGCGGCATGCCCGGCAAAGGCATGGCAATGGGCGTGGGCGAAGTGAAACTCAAAGGCATGGTCAAACCTGACCGCAAGATGCTGACGTACAACGTGGATTTCACCCGCATCATCGACCGCAAGCTCAAGCTTGGTGTGGCCAACGGCAAGGTCTTTGCCGACGGCGAGATTATCTACGAAGTCAAAGACATGCGCGTCGGTCTTGCGGCGGAATAAGCAACAGCGACACCTAAATGAAAAAGAGGCCTGCGGGCCTCTTTTTTTGTTTGGTCGGGATGGCTCATTCTAAGCCGCCTTCAGTCCAGCGCTTTCAGCACGGCCTCGGCCAATGGCAACTGAGAGTAGCCTATCTTGGATGGCGTCAATCCCAGCCGCACAATCACGATGTCACGCTTAGGAAACACGCCCACAGACTGCCCGTCGTGGCCAAGCAGCCAGACGGAACCCTCAAACTGTCCCTGGTTCTCGGTGCTGTCGATCCACAAGTGTCCCTTGCCATAGACGTCCTCGGACACTGCCACCGGTTCAAACATCCAGTCTACATATCCCACCGGCAATATCTGTTGTCCGTTCCATACGCCCTTCTGCAAAAGAAACTGGCCAAATCGCGCCCAATCACGTGCTGTGGCATACATGTAGCTCGACCCGACGTAGGTATCTAAGGCGTCCGTCTCCATAATCGCGGAGGTCATCCCCAGCGGCCCGAAAAGCGCCTCCTGAGGATAAGACAAACCATCATCGTCGAGGTGATCCTGCCAGACGCGAGACAACATTGTCGACGTTCCGGAAGAGTAATTAAAGGCCGTCCCGACTTCGCTGGCCAAGTCCCGATTGGCAGCGAAACCTGCCATGTCGTCGTTCAGGTAAAGCATCTGCGTGACATCCGACACATTGCCGTAGTCTTCATTCCAATCAAGTCCGCTCGCCATTGCCAGCATGTCGCCGACTTGCACCGCGTTTCGCCCATCCTGTGCCCACTCCGGATAGGTGTTCTCCAACGTGTCCTCGACCGTCATGTCGCCGTTTTGGACCAATGCGCCAATGATGCTTGCCGTTACGGTTTTGGTCATGGACCAGCCAAGCAAAGGTGTCGTTTCATCAAACCCCTCTGCATAGGCCTCGCCCACGACACGCCCGTTCTTCACCACCACAACAGCACGGGCTCCTTCCCCCAGCAAATCCGGATCGGAAAGCGCATCTGACAACGCCGCATTATCGATTGGCGTCACGTCGTTGCCCACCGGCCAAACTCCCGGACCAGCATCCGGCAGGGACTCAAGCTTGGCAGAACTCAGATCAGCGTCATGCACGTTGGTGCATCCAAGGCCGCTTCGGTACTGCGATACCGCCGGAGCAAAAAACCGAAAAACCCGTGCTTCGACACGCTGGGCTTCCGCGTCGACATCGACGGAGATGTGCTTCAACAACGGATGCCCCGGCGCTTGCACATCAACAGTCAGCACCTCCTGCGCGTCGCGATTGGCAATGAACACATTGGAACATACTATTTTAGCAGAATAGTTCGTTCCCACCTTCAACAACGCGGGCGGTGAGACAAACAAAAAGACCACCAGACCGGCAAACCCGACAAGGACCAGTCCAACCCCATACTTCAGCGCTTTCAATAGCATGTCTTCCTCTCAACCGGACGCCCGGTTCCTGCAACACAAGTTGCACCCATCTAAGACCATGACCGTGCCGTGCGCCACAGTTCCGTTAAGTCCCAACCGACGCGGCCACACCTCGCGGCCACGGCGCTACAAAAGTGTTTCGCCTTGCGAGGGCCTGCCGTCGCTACCATGGCAACCTATTCACGGTGTATGTCGCGACGTCGCAAATTATCTGCGTTGCCCCTCCGTCAAGAACCTGTTCAACCTGACGAAATTCTCATTCAATTCCGGAGCCACCGAATGGCGATTCAAATCGATAAATCCCGCTTCTCCAATCTGGCTGTTGAAGAACGCGACAATGGCGTCTGGGTTGTGACCCTGAACCGTCCCAGCAAGCGCAACGCACTCGACATCGACACCATTGAAGAACTCGTGGAGTTCTTCTCGCTGGCTCCGCGCGCCGGTGTGAGCGTGGCGGTTCTCGCCGGCTCCGGTGACCATTTCTGCGCGGGACTTGATCTCATCGAGCACCACGACGAAGATCGTAGTCCGGCGGACTTCATGCATGTTTGCCTGCGCTGGCACGAAGCTTTCAACAAAATGGAATACGGCGGCGTCCCGGTGGTTGCCGCCCTTCAGGGCGCCGTTGTCGGAGGGGGACTGGAATTGGCCAGCTCGGCCCATGTTCGCGTTATGAACGAAACCACATATTTCGCACTGCCCGAGGGTCAACGCGGCCTCTTTACAGGTGGCGGCGCGACAATTCGTGTAACCGATCTCGTTGGCAAAGCACGCATGATCGACATGATGCTGACAGGTCGGGTCTATCAAGGCCAGGAAGCGGTCGATCTTGGTCTCGCACAATACATCGTGGAAGGCTCCAGCCTCGACCGCGCTCTGGAACTGGCAGATCGGATTGCACAGAACCTGCCGCTGTCCAACTTCGCCATTTGCTCTGCCGTCAGCCACATCCAGAACATGTCCGCACTGGATGGTGCCTATGCCGAAGCGGTTGTGGCAGGCGTCGTAAACACGCAGCCGGACGCCCGCACGCGACTGGCGGCTTTCGCGGACAAAAGCGCTGCGCGCGTGCGCCCCAACGACTGATGGCAAAACGGGGCGCGAAACCGCAGAACTCGCGGCCCCACCTTGCGCCCTGCCCGCCCAATGCCCTACATAGGCAGCAACACATCTAAGGGAGAGCGCACATGCGTCGCGTCGTCGTTACCGGACTGGGTATCGTTTCCTCGATCGGCAACAATGCCGAAGAAGTCACAGCCTCGCTCAAGGCAGGCAAATCCGGCATTTCCGCCAGTGCCGAAATGGCCGAACATGGTTTCCGCAGCCAGATCGCGGGCCATATCGACATCGACATCAAGGAACTGGTCGACAAACGCACCCTGCGTTTCATGGGTCCTGGCGCCGCATACGCCCATATTGCCATGCAGCAGGCGATTGCTGATGCGGGCCTGACCGAAGAGCAGATCGTCAACGAACGCACCGGCCTCGTGGCTGGTTCCGGCGGGCCCTCGACCTCTGCCATGCTTGTGGCCCACCAGACGGTCGAAAAGACCGGCGCGACCAAGCGTATCGGACCGTTCGCCGTGCCGAAGTGCATGAGCTCGACCATTTCTGCAAATCTGGCAACCGCCTTCAAAATCAAAGGCATCAACTACTCGATCACCTCAGCCTGTTCGACGTCTCTGCATTGCATCGGCAACGCCGCGGAACAGATCATGATGGGCAAACAGGACGTGATGTTCGCTGGTGGTGGCGAAGAACTCGACTGGACCCTGTCCTGCCTCTTTGACGCCATGGGCGCAATGAGCAGCAAATACAACGACACTCCGGAAAAAGCCTCCCGCGCCTTTGATGAAAACCGCGATGGTTTCGTGATTTCCGGCGGCGGCGGCATCGTGGTTCTGGAAGACCTTGAGCACGCGCTGGCCCGTGGTGCAAAAATTTACGCCGAGGTCACCGGCTTTGCGGCAACGTCTGATGGCCACGATATGGTTGCCCCGAGCGGTGAAGGCGGCGAACGCGCCATGCGCCTTGCGGTGTCGACCCTGCCGGAAGGTCGTTCTGTCAGCTACATCAACGCCCACGGCACATCCACACCAGTCGGCGACGTCGGCGAAGTCGAGGCCGTGCGCCGCGTCTTTGGCGAAGGCAGCACGCCTCCCATTTCTTCCACGAAATCGATGACCGGCCACGCCCAGGGCGCGGCCGGTGCTCTGGAGGCTATTTTCTGCCTCTTGATGCTGGACGGTGACTTCATCACCCCTTCTATCAATGTCGAGACCCTCGATCCGGCGATCAACCCTGACGAGATTGCGACCAAAACAATTGAAAACGCCGGTCTTGATACGGTGATGACAAACAGCTTCGGCTTTGGTGGCACCAACGGCTCGATGCTCTTGTCGAAGTTCGAGGGATAACGAGACCATGCGGAATACACTGCAGGGCAAGCGCGGCCTGATTATGGGCGTCGCCAACGAACGCTCGATTGCTTGGGGCATCGCCAAGGCGATGCATGACGCAGGCGCGGAGTTGGCATTCACCCATCAGGGAGACGCATTCGGCAAGCGGGTCGCACCATTGGCAGAAAGTCTTGGAAGCGATTTCCTTGTCGATGTGGATGTGACCGACGACGCCTCACTGGATGCCGCGTTCGAACAGCTTGGCGCAAAATGGCCGACCATCGACTTTCTGGTGCACGCGATTGCCTATTCCAACAAGGACGAACTCACCGGTCGGTTTGTGGACACCTCGCGTGACAACTTCAAGAACTCGATGGACATCTCCTGCTATTCGCTCATTGAAGTCGCGCGCCGCGCGCATCCGATGATGGCGGAGAACGGCGGAACGATCCTGACGTTGACTTACCAGGGATCGACCCGCGTCACCCCCTTTTACAACGTGATGGGCGTGGCAAAAGCGGCACTGGAAAGCGCAACCCGCTATCTGGCAAACGATCTTGGCCCTGACGGCATTCGCGTAAATGCGATTTCTCCCGGCCCGATGAAGACGCTTGCCGGCGCCGTTATTGGCGGCGCGCGCAAAACGTTCCGCCAAACCGAGCAGAACGCGCCTTTGCGCGCCAACGCCACACTCGAAGCCATCGGCGGTACTGCGGTCTACCTGGCGTCGGAGGCCGGCGCCTGCACCACTGGAGAAATTCTGCGTGTGGATGGCGGCTATCACGTCCTGGGCATGCCACAGCCAGAAAACCTCTAAGCGCTTGAATTCCTGCAAACGGGCTCCCGCCCCCTATCGGGGTTGGGCCCGGCTCAAGCCTCCGGCTTGAGCCTTCGGGTATTTGAAACCAGTCAGAAGATCAGGGAACACGCATCTTTCCGTCTCGACAACGGCCACTTTATCCCCTTGGGGGCAGGTCGTCAGATTTCGTGGTGTAGAGTTCCGATGCGATGGCGCGCAGGATATCGGCTGATGTTCCTCGCCTGATCTGCCCTGCGCCAGTGCCCGCCCATTGGGCGCCATAGCCTGCCTCGCCTGCATTTTTTGCAGCCGCATTCAGCGCTTTTCCGATGTCGTAAGCCACCGGATAATCCGGTGCCGACACCTCGCCCAGCGCCTCGCCCAACACCACAAACCGGTTTGACAGGCAACGCGCCGCCCGACCCGAAATGACGCGGGTCAGGACCGTTGAACCGGCGCCGGCCTGCCTCAAAGCAGCGCGATACCCCGCGTCCGCAGCGGATTCATCAGTGTCAATAAAGGCCGTGCCAAGTTGCGCCGCCACAGCACCGGCATCCAGCGCCGCCGCCACGCCTCGCCCGTCCATGATACCGCCCGCAGCGATAACCGGCACGTCTACTGCTGCATTCAACGCGCCGACCAACTCCAGAGTTGTCATCGCACTGTCTTCAGACGCCGGATCAAATACCCCCCGGTGGCCGCCGGCCTCGATTCCTTGGGCTACAACCGCATCGACACCGGCCGCAACACAAGCCTCTGCCTCTTCCACGGATGTCGCACTGGCAAAGACAAGGTTACCCGCTGCTTGCAGTTCGGCAATCCATCCGGTTGCGGGCAAGCCAAAGTGCAGGCTGACCACGCCTGGTTTTTCCTCAAGCAGCATGTCCATCATGAGGCGATCCTCGAGGAACGTACGGTAGATTTCCGACAGTGAATCCGGTGGCGAAGCGCCAAAACCTTCAAAAACCGGCCGCAACGCTTTGATCCAATCGGCCTCTTTTCCGGCATCGCGAACGGCAGGGGCATGGCAAAACAGGTTTGCATTGATCGGCTTGTCGGTCAGTGCTCGCGCGGCGCGCAGCATGGTGCGGGCGCCGTCGACGCCGGCCGCGCCAAGCCCCATCGCGCCAAGCCCTCCGGCGTTGCTTACCGCGGCTGCCATTGCGGGGGTCGAAACGCCCGCCATGGGTGCCTGAAAAATCGGCCAGCGCAGGCCAAGCTTTGTGATCAAGTCCATGACATGTCTCCCTCCGGTTCCACGCTAGGCCTTGCCCGCCCAAAGAAAAAGCCCGCCAAAATACGGGCGAGCTTCTGTCCTAAATCTGCGAATACGGGGTCAGTTGATTGATACCAGCTCGATCGCAAATGTCAGATCCTTGCCCGCCAGCATGTGGTTGGCGTCGAGCTTCACGATCTCGTCCGTGATTTCCACCACAGTCACAGGCACAACCTGCCCGGTCGGCGACTGCATCTGCAGTTGCAGACCGATCTCAAGCGGGATCTCCGCCGGAATCTGTTCGCGCGGGACGTCCTGAATGGCTTCTTCGTGGCGCGGGCCATACGCCTGATCTGCAGGAATCTCCGCAACCTTCTTGTCGCCTACGCTCATGCCATCCACGGCATTGTCAAAGCCCGGAATGACCTGCCCTGACCCGAGAGTGAACTCAAGCGGATCACGCCCCTCGGAGCTGTCAAAGACCGATCCGTCGCTCAGAGTGCCAGTGTAGTGAATGCGAACGGTATCGCCCGATTTTGCGGCTGTCATGGTGTGTCCCATCATTGTCTAAGTGCGCACCCCACCGGCCCGCATAAAGGCCGCACCCTAAAGTCGTAGGTCCGAAAGTGCAAACGCCCCTTTCCGCCCCCTGCGAAACCTGACAATCTGCGCCATAACGGGAGGATCACATGGCCATCACAACTTGCATTTTCGACGCATACGGAACGCTCTTCGACGTGGCCGCAGCCGCTCGGGAAGCCGCGGCCGAACCCGGTCGGGACGCCTTTGCAAAACACTGGATGAAAGTCGCGAATGACTGGCGACTGAAGCAGTTGCAATACACCTGGCTGCGAGCTGTCGCCAATGCACATACAGATTTCTGGGAGGTCACCCAGAACGGTTTGGATTGGGCGCTTGAAGCCTCCGGCCTGCAAGGCGATGCGGAACTCCGAGAACGCCTGCTCGCACTCTACTGGGAGCTGTCAGCCTATCCCGAAGTCCCGCAAATGCTTGCGGATCTGAAATCCCGCGGCCTGAACACGGCGATACTCTCCAACGGATCGCCTGAAATGCTGAGCGGGGCGGTCGAGAGCGCGGGCGTTCAGGAATTTCTGGATGATGTGTTGAGTGTGGAGAGCGTCGGTATCTTCAAGCCTGCAGAGTCCGTTTATGAACTGGTCACCAAGCGGTTTGGTTGCGCGCGCGACGAAGTGCTTTTTGTCTCCTCAAATGGATGGGACGCGGCTTGCGCAACTGGCTACGGCTTCAAAACCGCATGGGTGAACCGCGCGGGCGAACCCGTTGACCGGATGCCGTGGAAACCAGCGATCATCCTGTCCGACCTAACAACCATCCCTGATCACGCAGTTTGACGCATGCCCAGATTTACAACATCAGACGGTCTTTCGCTCTTTTTTGAAGATACTGGCGGCGACGGACCCGTCGTCCTGTGCCTTGCTGGGTTAACCCGCAATAGCACCGATTTTGATTACGCCCTACCCGCAATGACAGCCGCGCGGGTGATCCGGTTGGATTATCGCGGTCGTGGCCAGTCAGACTGGGCAGAAGACTTCATGTCTTATTCGGTGGACCGCGAAGCACGCGATGCAATCGAACTGCTGGATCACTTGAGGATTGAAAAGGCAGCTGTTCTCGGCACATCCCGCGGCGGCCTTATTGCCATGCATCTCGGTCAAATAGCACCGCAGCGGTTGAATGGCGTGTGCTTTAACGATGTCGGACCGGTGATCGAAACCGACGGGCTTGAGATCATCCTCGTTTTTATCGGGCGCAACCCCGTCTGGAAAACGCTTGATGAAGCCGCCGAAGCCTTCGCCACGCGCATACCCGGCTTTGACGGGGTGCCGCCAAGCCGCTGGCGGCAAGAAGTGACAAAACACTTCGTTGAAACGCCGGACGGCCTCGCGATCAACTATGATCCCAAACTGCGTAATGCGACGCTTGCGACCTTTGATCCCCGCGCGGAACAGCCCGATCTCTGGCCGCTCTTTGATGCTCTAAAGGGCATGCCTCTTGCAGTGATCCGCGGTGCAAACTCTGACATTCTGTCCGCGCAGACATATTCCGAGATGCTAAATCGCGGCCCGATTCTTGCGGCAGAAATCCCCGACCGCGGTCATGTTCTCTTTCTCGACGAACCGGATGCAGTCGCCATCCTGCAAAGCTGGATAGACCAACTGGAGAGCCCTTCATGAACATCGACATGATCCGTGCAGCAGCCGACCGGCTGCAAGGTCACGCACGACGCACACCAATTTTGACCTCGCCGTTTCTGGACGAGATCGCCGGTCGTCAGGTGTTGGTTAAACCGGAGTGCCTGCAACACACCGGCTCCTTTAAATTCCGCGGTGGTTGGTCGGCGGTCTCGGCTCTGGACGAGGTTACCCTTAAGCGCGGCATCATCGCCTACAGTTCAGGAAACCACGCACAGGGCGTTGCCCTAGCCGCCGCCAAGCATGGGGCGCCTGCCGTCATTGTGATGCCGAAAAACGCACCCAAACTGAAAATCGCCAACACACGCGCACTTGGGGCCGAAGTCGTGCTTTATGACCGCGCAGGCGGGGAACAACGCGAAGAAGTCGGCGGCAGGATTGCCGAAGAACGCGGTCTTACCCTGATCCGTCCCTATGACGAGCCGCAAGTCATCGCCGGTCAAGGCACCACCGGCCTCGAAATCGCGGCCCAAGCCGCCGAGTTCGGCGTGACCTCGGGCGACGTTCTGGTCTGTTGCGGCGGCGGCGGTCTGTCTTCCGGAATCGCCTTGGCGCTGGAGGCCGATGCACCTGACTTGCGCGTCCGCCCCTGCGAGCCCGAAGGATTTGACGATGTCGCACGGTCGCTCCGAACCGGTGAAATCCAGTCCAATCCGACCCAATCCGGATCGCTTTGCGATGCTATCATAACGCCCCAACCCGGCAACCTGACGTTTCCGATCATGTCCCGTCTTTGCGGCCCGGGTTTGGTGGTCACCGAAGACGAGGCACTTCGTGCGATGGCTTTGGCTTTCAAACGCCTGAAAATCGTGGTGGAACCCGGCGGTGCAGTCGCGCTCGCTGCAGCCCTCTTCCATGGTGAAAACATCGAGGGCGACGCCGTTGTTGCCGTCTGCACGGGCGGCAATGTGGATGCCGAGATTTTCGCCAATGCCATCACCAGGTTTGACTAACACTAGGATCGCACCCGCACCAATGGCGGCCATCGTCACCGCATCAACAAGGACCAACGCGATGCCCCATCGCTCAAATCAGTTTGAAATTCGCACCCGCCGTCACGCCGGACGCGCACCCATTCAGGCATGGCGCACCTCCGGTGCGACAAGGCGGGGTCGGGTACGATCCGAGCCGCTGCGCGCCTCGGATTTCTGTTTCTCAGGATAATCCCATGACCCGTTTCACCATCGCCTCTTTCAACGTCAAAAACCTCATCGGCCCGGATCAGGAATATTATCCGTTCCAGTCGTACACTCCCGAAGAATACGCTTGGAAAGAAGACTGGACCGCCTCGCAGATTTTCTCCATGGACGCCGACATCATCGGCTTTCAGGAAATCTTTGACGAGGCCACCCTGCGCAATGTCATTGCCGAGGCCGACCGCAACGGCATCGAAAGCAACAAAGCTGTTCTCCCCGACAAATCCAAGCGCTACCACCGCAAGGCCATCTTCCGCAAACTGGGCTACACCCCGTACGAAGACAAAAGCCTTTTTGTCGCTCCCAACATCAACGACACCGGCGAACCCGGCCAACGCCGCCCCGGTGTCGCGATCCTTTCGCGCTTCGGCTTTGCCGGTACGCCCGAGATCATCCAAGACCTACCCAAACCACTCGACATTCCCTTCCGAGACCTCACCGGCGAGGACGGGGGCCATTATCGCCTTACCCGCCTCTCCCGCCCGATTTTGAAAGCCCGCATACGGGTCTCCGAAACCACCACCATCACCGTCTTCAACTGCCACTTGAAATCCAAGCTCGGCGAATTTCCCCGCGGTGATGATGGCAGGGCACCGGAGGCGGATCTCACGCAATACGACCCCGTAGGCCGGGCCATGGGCGCCATGCGTGCCGCCCTGCGCCGTATGGCCGAAGCCTGGGTTTTGCGCCGGGAAATCGTGGCCGAACTCAACGCAGGACACCCCGTCATGGTTATGGGTGACTTCAACGACGGCGAACATGCGGTCAGTTCAGAAATCATCTCCGGCGAAGTGCCCTTCCGCAACTACTCATGGATGCTCAGACACGACGCCAAACACGGCGCCGACAGATATTCGCGCGAAGAAAACGACCTCATCCAAAAGGCTGTGAACAAGGTCCGCCTGACCTCCGCAGAAAGCCTTTTTGTGAAGAAATCCATGCGCGACATGGTCTACACCACGGCCTTTGGTGGCGTTTACGAAAGCATTGATCAGATCTACCTCAGCCAGCATTTCCATCCGGACAATGCCGCGGCGATTGGCGAAATGGAGTATTTCTCGGTTTTGAACGACCATCTGACAGACGGCAGCCATGCCGAAGCACCTTATAATAAACTTGCTTCCGATCACGGGCAGATCATGGCCCACATCCGGCTTAAGGACGACTGATGCCCCTCGCAAATCTCAATGGAATTTCCACCCACTTTCGCGAAGATGGCGACCCGAATGGAGCGCCAGTTGTTTTCATCAATTCGCTTGGCACCAATATGGGCCTTTGGGAACCCATCCTGCCGTTCCTGACCAAAGGTCTGCGTATCATCCGCTATGACATGCGGGGGCACGGCGAGACAGATGTGCCGCCTGCCCCCTACGCGATGGGAACGCTCGTCAAGGATGCTGAGGCCCTTCTGGATCATCTGGAAATCAAGGATGCACTCGTCGTAGGCCTTTCGATCGGCGGTATGATTGCTCAGGGTCTGGCGGTAAAACGCCTCGATCTTGTGCGTGCCATGGTCCTTTCCAACACAGCAGCCAAAATCGGTTCACCAAAGCTCTGGGACGACCGGATCGAACAAGTTCGCAAAGGTGGGCTCACCTCCATGGCAAACGCCACAATGCAGCGCTGGTTCAGTCGTGACTTTCTTGCCCGGCCTGAACTCGCGCACTGGCAAGCGATGTTCGAAAGTACGCCACCAGAAGGATACATGGGCTGTTGTGCCGCGATCAAAGGCACTGACTTCTACACCCCCACATCGGGGTTGCGCCTGTCCACCTTGGGCATAGCGGGATCAGAAGACGGGGCGACGCCACCGGACCTTGTGCGAGAAACAGTAGAACTGATTCCGGGCGCGCGGATGGAATTGATGCGGCGTACCGGCCACCTGCCCTGCGCAGAAAAACCGGAAGACTACGCAGCCCTCATCAACGGCTTTCTCAAGGAAACCGCTCATGTCTGACATTCTCCTGGTGCATGGTTCCTGTCACGGAGCGTGGTGTTTTCGCGATCTCATACCGGCACTCGAAGCCCTCGGCCACTCCGCCCGCGCGATAGACCTGCCCAGTCACGGTCAGGACAGTACCCCCATTGAAGATGTCACGCTGGATACCTGTGGACAAACCGTTGCTGATGCACTCGGCGACAACACCTTCGTTCTGGGGCACAGCTGGGGCGGCTATCCCATTTCGAGGGCTGCTGACCTGGCAGACGGGAAAATTGCGCGTTTGATCTTTCTCTGTGCTTATGCCCCTTGGGACCGGCATTCGCTCGCCGATATGCGCCGCGCAGCGCCGCGCCAGCCGATACTGGATGCCGTCATCAAATCGGAGGACGGCCTCAGCTACACCATCGATCCAGCGAAGACACGCCGCGTGTTTTATCACGACACGCCCGAAGGCACCGAAGACTTCGCAAATGATCACCTCTGCCCGCAACCCATCCTGCCGCAAGAAACTCCGATTTCCTTAGGCAGCGGCTACGCAAAAACGCCAAAGTCCTACATCCGCTGTAACAATGACCAAACCATTCCGCCCGAGTTCCAGCACACCATGACCAAGGACTGGCCCAGCGAAGACGTCTATGAAATGGACACGAGTCACTCGCCGTTTCTTGCTGCTCCAGAAGAGCTGGCTGCGTTGGTTCACCGGATCATCACCAAATAACTCCCTTTCAGAATTCTTTGAAAATTAGGGGTGTCCGCACTTCCCATTTAAAAAAATTGCCCCCATGTTCTGCTCTACCGCGTAGCACTCGCGATTGACGAACTGGACCGACTTATGACGAACCGCCTACCCATACTGGTCATTCTGGCCACTGTGACCATAGACGCCATGGGCATCGGTTTGATTATCCCGGTCATGCCGGACCTGATCCGCGAGGTGATGGGCGGTGATCTGGCGCAAGCGGCGGTCTGGGGCGGTATTCTCGCCACCGTTTTCGCGGTAATGCAGTTTCTGTGCGGCCCTCTTCTGGGCAACCTTTCTGACCGCTACGGACGGCGCAAAGTACTTCTGGTTAGCCTCGCTGTTATGTCCGCAGACTACGTGATCATGGCGTTGGCAAATTCCATGTGGCTTCTGGTTGTCGGGCGCATCATTGCGGGCATCACCGCCGCGACCTATGCAACCGCGTTGGCCTATATGGCCGATATTTCCAAACCCGAGGACAAAGCCAAGGCCTTCGGGATCGTGGGCGCAGGTTTCGGCATCGGCTTCGTGCTTGGCCCGGCAATTGGTGGCATTCTTGGCGAATTCGGTACCCGCGCTCCATTCTGGGCCGCCGCAATTCTCGCGGGTGCAAACGCCCTTCTCGGCTGGTTCACACTCACGGAAACGGTGACAGAAAAGAACCGCCGCACCTTTGAATGGCGACGCGCGAACCCACTCGGTTCACTCAAGGCGTTGGGCAAGCTGCCAGCCATGACCCGCCTGCTTACTGTCTTTCTGTTGTATCAGATCGCAACCGCCGTTTACCCGGCTATCTGGCCGTATTTCACAGCCGAGCGCTTCGGCTGGGAACCTCGCATGATCGGCGTGTCACTGGCGGTCTACGGCATTGGATTTGCACTGGTTCAGGGCTTTTTGATCGCGCCGTCCGTGCGCATTTTCGGCAACCGTCGCACGGTGCTGATCGGGTTGGCTATCGAGGTGGCAGCGTTGCTCTTCCTCGGTTTTGTATCCATCGGCTGGCTCGTGCTCGCAACAGTGCCGATCGCCGCGCTTGGCGGCATCGGTCTGCCGGCGCTTCAGGGGATCATGTCCCGCCGCGTTCCGGACGACGCTCAAGGCGAGCTACAAGGTGTCTCGGCCTCGCTCACATCCCTCGCCCACATCGCCGCACCCTTGGTGATGACACAGACCTTCGCCTTCTTCTCCAAAGAGCACGCGATTCTCTACCTGCCCGGCGCTCCGTTCCTGCTGGCGGCCCTGTTGATGGTCTTGTCCTTTGTGGTTTTCCAAAACTCACGTGGCGGCAAATAACCCAAAAACGACGCTCTTTGTCTGGTTTAGCATGACAGCCTCCCTATCCTGCCCCAAACTGTTGGGAACAGGAGAGGATCAGACCACATGACCACCATCAAAGCCGCTGTTTGCCACGAGTTCGGCCAACCCCTCGTTGTCGAAGACGTCACTCTGCGTGCGCCCCAAATGGGCGAAATCGAAGTTGAATTGTCCGCGGTGGCAATTTGCCATTCCGATATTTCCTTCGCTGACGGCGCTTGGGGCGGAAGCCTGCCTGCCGTTTACGGCCACGAAGCTTCAGGACGCATTACGTCGGTGGGCGCGGGCGTCACCGGTCTGGCCGAAGGCGACCCTGTTATTGTCACGTTGATCCGTGCCTGCGGCACATGCCCCTCCTGCTCCGAGGGCAAGCCGGTGATCTGTGGTACGCCCTACGACGGCGACAAGGGGCCTTTGAGCACAACAGATGGCGGCAAACTGCATCAGGCCATGGCCTGCGGGGCCTTTGCCGAGAAGGTCGTGGTCGACCAGTCGCAGGTTGTGAAAATCTCCGAAGACATTCCGATGGAGGCCGCCAGCCTAATTGCGTGCGGCGTGATCACCGGCGTCGGAGCCGTGGTAAACGCCGCCCAAATTCGCGCCGGTCAGGATGTGGTCGTGATCGGCGCCGGCGGCGTGGGCCTGAACGCCATTCAAGGCGCCCGCATCGCTGGAGCCCGCCGGATCGTCGCGGTGGACATGAGCGAGGAAAAGCTTGAAATCGCGAAGGAATTCGGCGCCACAGACGGGGTTCTGGCAACCGAAAAGAAGCCCTTTGTGAAAGCAATGCGCGCAATGGGCCGCGGCGCCGACGCGGTTATTGTCACCGTCGGCGCGATCCCCGCCTATGACGACGCCCCCCGCTATCTCGCGCCTGGTGGCAAGGTCATCATGGTTGGCATGCCGCATTCCGGCGCCAAATCCACTTATGAGCCGGTTATCCTCGCTGCCATCGGTCAGGGCATGCAAGGCAGCAAGATGGGCGACGTGGTCATCAAGCGTGACATTCCGTGGATGGTGGACCTTTACCAGCAGGGCCGCCTGAAGCTTGACGAACTGATCTCGGGCCGCTGGACACTTGACCAGATCAACGAGGCCATCGCCGACACCAAAACCGGCAGCGCGAAGCGCAACGTGATTGTGTTTGACCGCTAATCAGTCCGTATCCGGAGGACAGCCGTGCTGAAATTCGTCACAGACCTCTTCAAACCGTCGGCGCCGAAACCGCCGCCGCCGATCACCTCGACGACGTCCATGAATTTTGACGCCGTCGAGGTCGCGCCTTTTCTGACACGGCTGACCAACCATCCGCGCTTTGAACTGCCCGCAGATGTGGCCACGGCCATCGGCGATGGCCTTTCCGATATCCCCGTCGAAGACACAAGGCGCTGGAAAATCACATGCGGTTTTGACGGAGAAGACATCGCCATGGAGATCGAGGTCTTCATGGACGATGTTGACGCGCCCGATCTCTATTTCTTCAGCACGCAAGCAGCGATCACCGAAATCGAGCGCGAACTTGAAGCCTTCGCAGCATCAATGGGGACCTGAGTTGGCGCATCCCGACCCATCTTCCGTCGCGACAGGCAGACGATAGCCAGCCCCCGGGCGAAACGCCGGCGCCGCAACACAGCAGGAGTTCAGAAATGACCGACGCCACATTGCAAGACCAAGGCCAAGTTCTCGCTCTTTCCTTGCCGCAAGGTGTGCTCCGATTTCACGCAGTCTGGCTCCGCCACAACGCCCTTGACCCATCCAATCGGGATCAAAACAACGGGCAACGCCTCACAACGCTCGCCGACCTGCCAGACACCTGCAAACTCGCGACTGCCGAAGCGTCGGACACAACCGTCTCGATGACCTTTACAGACGGCAAGTCCACGGCTTTCCCCGTCGAGTGGCTCGCAGCCAACGCCTATGACCGTGTTCTCAAAACCGACAAAGGACATTTGCCGGAACACGCTGAGACATGGGACGCGTCTTTGATGGAGCGCGTGCCGACCGGACACCTGCCCGACCTGCAAAGCAGCAACCGTGCCAAACGCGACTGGCTTGCGGCCATCCGCCGCTACGGGTTTGCCAAAGTATCCGGTATGCCACCGAAACCGGGTGCACTATTCGACATCGTTGCCCTTTTTGGCTTTGTGCGGGAAACCAACTATGGTCGGCATTTCGAAGTCCGTACCGAGGTCAATCCAACCAATCTCGCCTTTACAGGCCTCGGCCTTCAGGCCCACACAGACAACCCCTATCGCGACCCTGTTCCGACCCTTCAAGTCCTTGCCTGTCTTGAGAATTCTGCTGAAGGCGGCGACAACATGGTGGTTGATGGATTTGCAGCTGTGCAAAGGTTGCGACAAGACAATCCGGATGGCTTTGCGCTTTTGCACAGCCACTCCGCCCGTTTCGAATATGCTGGCGAGGCCGGCGTAAAGCTCACGTCACGCCGTCCGGTCATCGAACTCACACCGGAGGGCACATTGAACTCCATCCGGTTCAACGCACGTTCCGCTGCTCCGCCACTGGACGTACCATTTGACAAAATGACAGATTACTACACTGCGCTGCGCCAGCTGAGCGACATCATCGACGACCCTGCGTCGGAGGTCCGGTTCAAACTGGTCCCGGGAGAAGCATTCATCGTTGACAACACCCGCGTTCTTCACGCCCGCAAAGGATACTCGGGCGCGGGCAATCGCTGGCTCCAAGGCTGTTACGCAGATAAGGACGGCCTGCTGTCGACGCTTGCCGCGTTGGAGATCGAACCATGACCGAACTCACACAAGACACCATCGTTGATTTCATCGGCGACATCTTTGCGCGATGCGGCGACGAAGAATATCTGGGCGAACCCGTCACCATGGCTGAACACATGCTTCAGGGGGCGACAATCGCGGAACAGAACGGCATGAGCGAGGACATCATAGTTGCAGCGCTCCTGCACGACATCGGCCATTTTACTTCCGAATTCGGAACGTTTTCCATGGAAGACACCAAAGACCGGTTTCACGAGGAAGCCGGCGCCAAGGTATTGGCCGAATTCTTCCCGTCGGTGGTCACCGATTGCGTGCGGTTTCATGTGGCCGCAAAACGATATCTTTGCGCCACCAAGCCGGAATATTTTGACCGCCTGTCAGACGCGTCGATCCATTCGCTCAATCTTCAAGGCGGCCCAATGTCCGACGCCGAAGTTACCGAATTCGAACAGAACCCGAATTTGGAGAAAATCATACAGGTCCGCTACTTGGACGAAGCCGGAAAACGCCCGGACATGCCGACGCCCGACTACGCCCATTTTGCGCCAATGGTTCAAAGAGTTGTCGACGCCCACATGAGCCACCAGAGATAAATCAAGCCCACCCAATCGGCACAGATGCGGTGCCGACGAAATACCGACGTTTTGCAGACGTCAGAAACAGCAAAATTCAGACCGTTCGTCAGAGAGCGACTGACCACAGGGACAAGACCATGAAACTCACAGATCTCGACGTCATCGTCACTGCGCCGCCCGCGCCCGGTTGGGGTGGCCGCTACTGGATACTCGTCAAGCTGACCACAAACACCGGCGTCACCGGCTGGGGTGAATGCTACGCCTCATCAGTAGGTCCGGACGCGATGACCCACGTTATTCGCGACGTGTTTGACCGCTACTTCCTTGACGAAAACCCCGAAAACATCGAGCGCCTTTTCCGCCGGACCTATTCATCCGGCTTCACCCAGCGTCCTGACCTGACTGTGATGGGTGCATTTTCCGGCCTCGAAATTGCCTGTTGGGACATTCTTGGCAAAGACCGCGATCGCCCGGTTTATGCTCTGCTCGGCGGCTTGATGAACGAGCGCTTGCGCGCCTATACCTATCTCTATCCCCTTGATCATCATAAGGTTTCCGATTTCTGGACTTCCCCAGAAATGGCGGGAGAAACCGCCGCCGAAATGGTGCGCCAAGGCTATACCGCTGTAAAGTTCGATCCCGCCGGCCCTTACACCATGCGCGGCGGACATATGCCCGCCATGTCCGACATCTCCATGTCTGTCGCCTTCTGCAAAGCCATAAGAGAAGCAGTCGGCGACAGAGCAGACCTGCTTTTCGGCACCCACGGACAATTCAACACAGCGGGCGCCATCCGCCTCGGTCAGGCACTGGAGCCATACAGCCCGCTCTGGTTCGAAGAACCGACACCGCCTGATAACATCGAAGACATGGCCCGAGTGGCTCGCAACGTGCGTATTCCGGTCGCAACGGGTGAGCGCATGACGACCAAATCGGAATTCGCAACCGTGCTTCGCACCGGTGCGGCCGAAATTCTGCAACCTGCCCTCGGGCGTGCCGGCGGCATTTGGGAAATGAAGAAAGTTGCTGCAATTGCAGAATGTTACAACGCTCAAATGGCACCCCACCTTTATGCCGGGCCGGTGGAGTGGGCTGCCAACATCCACCTCGCAGCGTCCATCCCCAACCTGCTAATGATCGAGACCATCGAAACCGAATTCCACGACGCGCTGATATCCTCATCGATCTCAGTCGAGGACGGTTTCGTGACCCCGCCCACGGCCGCGGGGCTCGGCATTGAGGTCAACGAAGACCTTGCCCGAGCGCACCCTTTCACCGACACCGGACTTCACTTGCAAATGCAGGACGAACCCTGTGACTACGTCAACGGAAACAGTTTCGAAGGCGGCGCGCCTCCAAAAACCTGAAGACATCTCGAAAACCTTTCTCGCCGATGCTATATCTCTCTGACGCAAGAGAGCAGACGTGATGACCGAGACCCTTCAGAAACCGCCAGCGCCCCCAACGGAAATGGCGCAAAATGCACAAGCCGCCGCCGCCTATCTCAAGACGTTGGCGCACGAAGGACGTCTGATGATCCTGTGTCATCTCGGCTCCGGTGAGAAATCTGTTGGCGAACTTGAGGATCTCCTCGACCTGCGTCAGGCCGCTGTAAGTCAGATGCTTTCCCGCCTGCGCGAAGAAGGCCTTGTCGCCACGCGCCGAGAGGGCAAAACCATCTACTACACGCTGGCGGACCGCAACACGGCAGAGGTTATCTCATTGCTTTACAACCTCTTTTGCGCGCCTAACGCCAAGTGACATCGCCTCAACTGCCCGCCGCTTTGGAAGGCTGGTTTGCCACGCGCGGTTGGGACATCCACCCGCATCAACGCGAAATGCTCGCACGTGCGGCCGACCCATGCACGCTGCTGATTGCGCCAACCGGCGGTGGCAAGACGATGGCGGGTTTCCTGCCGACACTTGCCGAATTGGCCGATGGAAACCACGCGGGCCTGCACACACTCTATGTCTCGCCACTCAAGGCCCTTGCTGCCGACATCAAACGCAATTTACGCACGCCGGTCGAGGACATCGGGCTTCCGATCCGCATCGAGGACCGCACCGGCGACACCTCGCAAACTGCGAAAAAACGCCAGCGTGTCGACCCTCCGCACATATTGCTGACCACGCCGGAAAGCCTCGCTCTCCTGACGTCATACGAGGATGCACCGCGCATCTTCAAAGGCCTCAAGCGCGTTATTGTCGACGAAATCCACGCTCTGGCTGATTCCAAACGCGGCGACCAACTGTTCCTCGCACTTGCCCGTTTGCAAAGCCTCTGTCCTGACCTACGACGTGTCGGCCTGTCGGCCACGGTTGACCGGCCAAGCGAGATCGCAGACCTGCTCGCGCGGCACCCCGACCCCTGCTCGATCATCACGGCAGACCCTGGGCCAGCGCCGGATATCGCCATGCTTCAACCCAACGAAGCGCCCCCTTGGTCAGGCGGCGGGGCTGCCTATGCCATCCCCGCTGTTCTGGAACAGGTGAGGCAACACAAGACCACACTGATCTTTCACAATACACGTGCGCAGGCGGAAATTTTCTTTCATAATCTGTGGCTTGCTAACGAAGACAGTCTTCCCATCGGCATCCACCACGGCAGCCTCGACAGGCAGCAACGCGAAAGGGTCGAAGCTGCAATGGTGCGGGGCGATCTAAGGGCAATCGTTTGTACCGGTTCCCTCGATCTTGGCATCGACTGGGGTGATGTGGACCTCGTCATTCAGGTTGGTGCCCCCAAGAACGTAAAACGGCTGGTGCAGCGCATCGGTCGCGCCAACCATCGCTACAACGCTCCCTCCAAAGCCTTACTCGTGCCGGCCAACCGCTGGGAAGTTGTGGAATGCGTTAACGCGCTGCAGGCCGTCCGCGAAGGCGACCTTGACGGCGATCCCCGCGCGCGTGGACCCCAAGACGTACTTTGCCAACACATCTTGCTCGCCGCAGCATCGGCTCCCTTTTCCGCCGATGCCCTGTTTACCGAGATGACCTCTTCAGGTGCCTATGCCGATCTGACTCGAGAGGAGTTTGATGCCTGCCTCGAGTTTTGCGCGACTGGCGGCTACGCCTTTCGGGCTTATGACCGGTGGCAACGGCTGCAAGAACGTGACGGCCTCTGGCACCTGCGCGATCCGCGCGCAGCCGCGCGGATACGCATGAACGCAGGAACCATTCAGGACGCCGACACACTCAAGGTCCGTCTCAAGCGCAATCGTGGCGGCAAACCTCTTGGCGAAGTCGAAGAAGCCTTTGCGGCATCGTTGTCACAAGGGGACACTTTTTTGATCGGCGGACAGATCGTCCGTTACGAAGGCTTACGTGAAATGACGGTCGAAGTTTCCCGCAATGCCGCAAAAAAGCCTCGGGTCGCTGTATTCTCCGGAACCAAATTCGCGACATCCACACAACTCAGTCAACGCACTCTCCGCTTTCTGCAACAAGACAGTTGGCCGGAATTGCCTGAGCACACTGCGGACTGGCTACGCCTTCAGCGCGACATGTCTCGTCTGCCGGAGCCCGGTCGACTTCTGGTGGAAACGTTTCCCCGGGACGGCCGTGAAAATATGGTCGTCTACGGCTTTGCCGGTCGCAACGCACAGCAGACGCTCGGGTTGTTGCTTACCAAGCGCATGGAAGACCTCGACCTCGCTCCGATGGGTTTTGTCTCTACTGACTATGCCACCTTGATCTGGGGGTTGGACGAAATAGCAGATCCGGAACCTCTTTTTGATCTCAACGCTTTGCGCGACGGTCTTGATGGCTGGCTCGCGGGAAATGCACTGATGAAACGTACCTTCCGCGGGGCTGCAACAATCGCAGGCCTAATCGAGCGTAACACCCCAGGTCAGCGCAAGTCGGGACGGCAAGCGACCTTCAGCTCTGACATTCTCTACGACACGCTGCTGAAATACGATCCGGATCATCTTCTGATGAAAGTCACGCGAAATGAGGCACTCAGCGGTCTTGTCGATTTCGCACGCATTGAAGACATGCTTACGCGCGTCGGAGGCCGCATTGATCACGTCCGCACGCCTCACGTGACACCATTGTCCGCCCCACTGTTTCTAGAAGTCGGAAAAGTTCCCGTTCAGAGCGGCAGCGCCGAAGAAAGATTGCTTGCCGAAGAGACCGCAAGCCTGATGCGCGACAGTGGTCTCTACAATGTCGAAGGTTAATTTGTGTTAACGGCGGAACGTTAACAATTTCGCTAAAATTTGTTCCATTTGTGTAAGTTTTCGAGTCCGCCACTTGTCTGGATTGGCCCTTCGGGATAGGAACGTACCATGAACGGCGCAGACTTCTCCCTCGCTGGTGCACGCCTCACTGCACTTGGCTCCGGAGCCCTTTGGTGGGCAGACCAACGCTTGCTTGTTGTCTCCGACCTGCACCTTGGAAAAACCGAACGAATTCTGCGGCGTGGCGGCCCCTCTTTACCTCCGTACGAGACTCGCGACACGCTGATCCGTCTTGAGAACGACCTCAATGCAACCAACGCGGCGACCGTGGTTTGCCTCGGAGACAGCTTCGACGACGTCGAAGCGGCCCGCACATTGCCCGAGTCGGACCGTCTCTGGATTTCCCGTCTCCAAGCCGGACGCCGCTGGGTCTGGATCGAAGGCAACCACGACCCGGGGCCAATCGATCTCGGGGGCACCCATCTCGCAGAGCTTCCGCTTCCACCCCTCACATTTCGCCACATTGCAGAAACAGGCAAAAGCGGCGAAATCTCCGGCCATTATCACCCGAAAGTTCGTGTACAAACGCGGCTGCGCAGCATTACCCGTCCAGCCTTTCTGATCGACAGCGACCGCGTCATCATGCCGGCCTATGGCACCTATACCGGAGGCTTGCGCAGTTCGGATGACGTGCTCAAAACCCTTATGCGTCCCGAAGCCACGGCGATCATCACGGGACAGACCCCACGCATGGTGCCCATGCCGCGTTAACTTTTGCGGATAAATTATTAACCCGGCGTCAAAAAATTATGCCCATTGACCAACGCAAGCGTTTGACCTTCTCATATTGACCAGCCGTTCACTTCCGGATCTTTTCATGAGTATGACACCCGAGATCTCCGAAAAACTCCACGAGAGCTTCGCCAAACAGTCCATGATGTCGACTTTCGGTGCCCGGATCGATGAGATCAGGCACGGCCAAGTCACACTGCATGCGCCCATCAATGAGGGATGCATGCAACAGCACGGCTTCGCACACGCAGCTCTGACGTTTGGGTTAGGGGATTCTGCCGCTGGATATTCCGCGTTGTCTGTCATGCCGTTAGAGGCCGAAGTTCTGACAAGTGAAATGAAGATTCACCTGCTCGCACCAGCAAAAGGTGAACGGCTTGAGGCCGTCGGCAAAGTCATCAAACCGGGCAAACGGCTGGTGATTGTTCAAGCAGAAGTGTTCGCCGTCTCCGATAGCACACGCACACAGGTCGCGTTGATGACCGGAACCATGGTGCCTGTTCTGCCAAAGTAAAAGGCGGCCCGCGTCAGGACCGCCTTCCAAGCTGTTCACAAGGCGGCCATTTACGCAGTTAAGCCCTCGGGCTCAGCCAGACCATTTGCCCGGCAACAGGCCGTCACCGTGTTGGCCAGTAGGCAGGCAATCGTCATCGGGCCGACGCCACCCGGCACAGGTGTGATTGCGCCAGCAACGGCCGCCGCGCTTTCGTAGTGCACGTCGCCCACAAGCCGGGTTTTGCCTTCGCCCTTTTCCGGTGCATCAATGCGATTGATGCCAACGTCAATCACTGTTGCGCCTTCCTTGATCCAGTCGCCGGGCACCATTTCCGGACGACCCACGGCCGCCACAACAATGTCCGCGCGCCTCACAACTTCCGGCAGGTCCTTGGTACGGGAGTGCGCGATGGTCACGGTGCAGCTGTCGCCCAGCAAAAGCTGTGCCATCGGCTTGCCCACAATGTTGGAGCGCCCAATCACAACCGCATCCATGCCGGACAGGCTACCGTGATGGTCGCGCAGCATCATCAGACATCCAAGCGGTGTGCAAGGCACCATGGATTTCTGACCCGTACCCAGCAGACCCACGTTCGAAATGTGGAACCCGTCAACGTCCTTTTCGGGCGCAATCGAGTTGATAATCAGATCTTCGTTCAGATGCCCCGGCAACGGAAGCTGAACCAGAATGCCATGCACATTGGGATCGTTGTTAAGCTGATCCACAACCGCCAGAAGATCCGCTTCGGAAGTGTCTGCCTCCAGCTTATGTTCATAGCTGTTCATGCCGGCTTCTACGGTCTGTTTGCCTTTCGAGCGCACATAAACCTGGCTTGCGGGGTCTTCACCAACCAACACAACAGCCAGCCCGGGCGTGATGCCGTGCTCTTCTTTCAGGCGTGCCACATGGCCTGCCACCTTTTCGCGGACCGTCGCCGCAAAGGCTTTGCCGTCAATCACTTGCGCTGTCATCTTGATCTCCCGTTAAACGTCTGTCCGGGCATAGCTGTCCCGGTAGTGGTCCATTTGCATCCGCGTTGCCAACACGGCGTTTTTCATCAGAGTTGCCACCGTCACGGGCCCTACACCGCCCGGAACCGGCGTGATCCAACCCGCCACTTCGGCGCAGCTTTCAAAATCCGCATCGCCCACAGTGCGCGGCCCGTCCGGTGTTTCCACACGGTTAATCCCGATATCGATCACCGCGGCCCCCGGCTTGATCATGTCTCCGGTCACCAGACCGGGTTTCCCAACGGCAACAAACACGGCATCTGCGGCTCGGCTGTGCATCGCCACCGAACGCGTCATGTGGTGACACACCGTGACCGTCGCCCCTAGGCCCATCATCAAAAAGGCAATGGGTTTACCGACAATTTCGGAATGCCCGATCACCGTCACGTTCAAACCTTCCATCTGCAAAGGCAACGTTTTCAGAATTTCCACGGCCGCCACCGCAGTACAGGGACCTAGCGCAAGATCGTTGTAAACGATGTTGCCGATAGAGGCCGGATGCATGCCTTCCACGTCCTTCAACGGATGCACGGCTTTTTGCAGCGATTTAACTGGAATATGCTCGGGCAGCGGACGCTGGATGATGATGCCATTCACCCGTGGGTCGTGATTCAACCCCTGTAGAATTCCGATCAGCTGCTCCAAGGAGGTCTCGGCCGGATAGTTGCGCGCCTCAAACTGCACTCCCGCGCTTTCGGCCTGCTTCTGCTGGTTGCGCACATAGAGTTCGGCTGCCGCCGTTTCACCCACGCTCACAGACACCAGCCGAGGCGACCAACCCAGCTCGCTCAACTTCTGCGCCTCCGCCCTGACGTTGGCCCGCAGCTCCGCGGCCACTGCTTTTCCGTCAATCACTGCTGCGCGCATGGTTCGCTCCGCTATTCGAAATCGATGGTCCGCGCTTCGCGCGCGATGGACCAGTCGATCAATTCTCGCCACATGACCTCTACGATCGACGGGTCCAACCCTTCGGTTTCGGCCGTGGCTTTCACTTTGGCCACCACGTCTTCGACGCGGGCCGGAATGGAGGCAGGCAGCCCGGCCTCCGTCTTGATCTCTACCGCCCGATCGATATAGCCCGTGCGCTTTGCCAGAAGCCGCACCAGATCACGGTCAAGCGCGTCAATCTGATCGCGCAAAGTCGGCATGTCGGGGCAATCGGCGGGGTCAAGCATGGCGTTCCTCTCGGAATTTCTCGCGCATGCCCTACCCCGCCTTTTGCCAAACCGCAATGCGGATCAGAACAGGCCTTCGACCAGACCTTCTTCGTTGATGCGAATGTTCTCTGCCGCCGGATGACGCGGCAGACCCGGCATGGTCATGATCTCACCGCAGATCACCACCACAAAGCCAGCGCCCGCGCTCAGACGCACTTCCCGCACCGGAACAGAGTGGCCTGTCGGCGCACCGCGAAGGTTCGGATCGGTCGAGAAGGAATACTGGGTTTTGGCCATACAAACCGGCAGATGACCATAGCCAGCTTCTTCCCACTGACGCAGCTGGTCACGGATCTTCTTGTCCGCCAACACTTCGTCCGCACGATAGATCGAGGTCGCGACACGTTCGATTTTCTCGAACAGCGACAGTTCGTCTTTGTAAAGGGGCGCGAATTGGCTCACACCGGCATCCGCAATCTCTGCAACCCGGGTAGCCAGTTCCTTGGTACCTTCGGACCCTTTTTCCCAGTGCTGACATAGGATCGCTTCAGAGCCCTGCCCCTCAACATAGTCCTTCACGGCTTGAACTTCTGCGTCGGTGTCGCTGACAAAGTGGTTGATCGCGACAACAACCGGCACGCCAAATTGTTTGAGGTTGCCGATGTGACGCCCAAGGTTAGCGCACCCTTCGTTCACTGCATCCACATTTTCCGCGCCAAGATCTGCCTTGGCTACGCCACCGTTCATCTTCATGGCACGGATCGTTGCCACCAGTACAACGGCGTCAGGCGCAAGGCCGGCCTTGCGGCACTTGATGTTCATGAACTTCTCGGCACCTAGGTCCGCACCAAAGCCCGCCTCTGTGACGACATAGTCCGCGATTTTCAGCGCAGTGGTAGTGGCAATCACTGAGTTACAGCCGTGCGCGATGTTGGCAAACGGCCCGCCATGAACGAACGCTGGGTTGTTTTCCAGCGTCTGCACGATGTTTGGCTGCATCGCATCCTTCAGCAGCACGGTCATAGCGCCATCCGCTTTGATGTCGCGGGCATAAATCGGGCTGCGGTCACGACGATAGGCGACAATCATGTCTCCCAGACGTTTCTGCAGGTCTTCCAGATCGGTCGCGAGACACAGGATCGCCATGACTTCAGACGCCACGGTGATGTCAAAACCTGTCTGACGTGGGAAGCCATTGGCCACGCCGCCAAGCGAAGTCACGGTGTCACGCAGCGCTCGGTCGTTCATATCCAGCACGCGACGCCAGCTCACCCGACGCTCATCGATCTCGAGCTCGTTGCCCCAGTAAATATGGTTGTCGATCATCGCCGAAAGGAGGTTGTGCGCCGAAGTGATCGCGTGGAAGTCGCCTGTGAAGTGCAGGTTCATCTCTTCCATCGGAACAACCTGAGCATAGCCACCGCCGGCGGCGCCACCCTTCATACCGAAGTTCGGCCCAAGCGATGCCTCGCGAATGCAGATCGCCGCCTTCTTTCCGATCGCGCAAAGCCCGTCACCAAGGCCCACGGTCGTGGTTGTCTTGCCTTCGCCAGCCGGAGTCGGGTTGATCGCGGTGACAAGGATCAGCTTGCCGTTTTTGTTGCCCTGAACAGAATTGATGAAGTCTTGGCTCACCTTGGCCTTGTCGTGGCCATAGGGCAGCAGGTCATCGCTTCCGATACCCAGCTTGGCGCCGATTTCCTGAATCGGGCGTTTCTTGGCCTCGCGGGCGATTTCGATGTCGGTTTTGAAACTCATGACGGTCCCTGTCGCAAAATGTTGGCGCTCTCTCTGCTTCTTTTGTAGCGCTCACAAAGGCGCCGGCGAGATGCATTTCCGACATTTAGAGCGCTTCTTGCGTCGACATGCGCGGCACCCGTTTCGTTTTGGAAACGTAACGTCAACATCGGCACCGTCCGTGTCAAAAATTGAGACTCACTGTGCCCGCGCGGTCTCCAGTTCACTCCAGACCGGTTGATCGGGAATAAACAGCCGCAATTTGTCTCCCAGATTGAGCGTTCCCGGCCGCTCGACCCAGGCCGTTACACCGCGCCGGTTGTTGGCGGCCGGTTTGAACTTCTTGCCGAAGCCCTCGTGCACACCTTCAATCACACGACCCGGAAATACACAGGGACGGTTTTCCATATCGATGGTGATCGTCACACCATCCGGCCCCTGAAGGCGCGAGTTCGGCGGCACGTGCGTAAAATCGGGTATCCCCTTGATCACCAGCGACGCCCCTACCCAGGCCGGATCAAGGCTTGCCAACCCCATTTCGGCGGCGATCTCATCTAGCTCTTCCTGACTCAGAACAGACATCTGGCGCACATTTACGATCTCGGTGCCCTTCGGATAAAGCGCCGAGACCCGCACACAAGAGGCCCGCGTCACACCGGCGTGGCTTTCGTTGTCGGCCCCACCAAAGGCAAGCGGCAACGTCGTGGCGCCCTGTGCCTGCAAATCCGTACCTCTGTCAGAAACCCGTCCCAGCCAGACAACTTCCGCTTCAAATCTCGTTGGTTTCAACGCAGGCATTCTGCCGCTCCCTCTCGAATTGCTTTGCCAAAGGAGTAGACAACCACCGTCTCTCAGACAACGCACGTTTGGTGACGGGGGCAATCAGGGGTCGTGATCCTTTGGCTGACCCGATGCAGCCCCATCGGCAGCGTTACCGTTCTTCTCGCACCGGATGGGTGCCACAAAAGGTCACCGCCCAAGCCCGTTCTCGTCGTGCAGCCCACAAAAAAACCCCCAAGGTGCCCTCACACCTTGGGGGTTTCTAGTCTTGGGTCCCTTCTCAGGGTCTGTCCCTCGGATCAGCCGGTGGGTTCCGGCTCCATCCCGCCATCATCACCAGACGGCTTGCTGCGGGGTTTGGTTTTCGGAATGGCAGTCACGCTGGGCGCGTTGCCTTGGTCAGAGGACTCATCGTCATCACCTGTGTTCGGCGGCTCACCGTTCATGACGCGTTTGATCTCGTCACCGGTCAGCGTCTCATATTCAAGCAGACCCTGCGCCAAACGTTCCCATTCCTCATTTTTCTCGGTCAGGATCTTCAAGGCGTCGTCATAGCCCTGCTGGATGAAGCGCTTCACTTCTTCTTCGATCAGCTCCTTGGTGGTCGCAGACACGGAGAACCCGCCTGCACCGCCGTTGGCTTGGTAACCCGCCGCCGCTTCCTGGTAGTCAATGTTGCCCACCTTGTCGGACATGCCCCATTGCATCACCATGGCACGCGCTAGGGCACTGGCCTGCTGAATGTCACCGGCTGGGCCGTTAGACACGTGGTCTTCACCGTATTTGATCACCTCGGCCGCCTTGCCTGCCATGGTCATCGCCAGCTTCTGCTGACATTCATCACGGTGATAGTTCAGGCGGTCCATTTCAGGCAGGCTGACAACCATGCCCAGCGCGCCACCGCGCGGAATGATCGTCGCCTTGTACACCGGATCACACAGCGGCAGTTCAAGACCGACGACGGCGTGACCTGCTTCGTGATAGGCCGTTTTCTCTTTCTGGTCTTGCGTCAAGACCATCGACCGGCGCTCGGCGCCCATCATAACCTTGTCTTTGGCAGCTTCAAAGTCTTCCATCGTGACGAAACGACGACCCACGCGTGCTGCCATAAGCGCAGCTTCATTCACGAGGTTTGCCAAATCCGCACCAGAGAAGCCCGGCGTGCCTCGCGCAATGATACGCAGGTCCACGTCAGGACCCAGAGGCGTTTTGCGGGCATGCACGCCCAGAATCTTTTCGCGGCCCTTAATGTCGGGATTGCCCACAGTCACGTTGCGGTCAAAACGACCCGGACGCAGAAGCGCAGGGTCCAGAACGTCCTTGCGGTTGGTGGCCGCGAGGATGATCACACCTTCGTTGGCCTCAAAGCCGTCCATCTCTACCAGTAGCTGGTTGAGCGTCTGTTCGCGCTCGTCGTTGCCACCGCCATAACCTGCACCACGGTGGCGGCCTACGGCGTCAATCTCGTCGATAAAGACAATACAGGGCGCGTTTTTCTTAGCCTGCTCGAACATGTCGCGCACACGTGAGGCGCCCACGCCAACGAACATTTCCACAAAATCGGAACCGGAGATTGTGAAAAACGGCACGCCCGCCTCGCCCGCAATCGCGCGCGCCAGCAACGTCTTACCAGTACCCGGAGGGCCGACTAGCAGAGCGCCTTTTGGAATCTTACCACCGAGTCGCGAGAATTTCTGCGGGTTGCGCAGGAATTCGACAATCTCTTCAAGCTCTTCCTTGGCTTCGTCGATGCCGGCCACGTCGTCAAAAGTCACGCGACCATGTTTCTCGGTCAACATCTTGGCCTTGGATTTACCAAAGCCCATCGCGCCGCCCTTGCCACCGCCCTGCATGCGATTCATGAAGTAGATCCACACACCGACCAACAGCAGAACCGGCAGCATGCTGAACAGAAGCGCCTGGAATCCGGAGGTTTCCTGGCTCTTCGCTGTGACCGGAATATTGTTATCAATCAACAAGTTGGTCACCTCGGCATCGCCAGGCATGATGGCAACGAAACTCTCGCCGCTCTTGGTTGTGTAAACTGCCTTCTCACCGTCCAGCGTGACCGACGCCACTTCGTCTCTGTCCACTGCGGCCACAAAATCAGAGTAGCTCTGATCGCGGCTCTGGAGTGCCGATCCGTTGCTGTCAAAAAGGTTGAACAAGGCCAGGATCAGCAAGAAAATGACGACCCAAAAGGCTATATTGCGCGCGTTGCCCAAGGCAAATCTCCCGTAAAAACCGCCGCGGTTCCTAACATGGCGGCGATTAGAGTTAAATAGACATCACAGAGCACAGTTCAATGCGTTTTTGCGCTTGTTTGTCTCCATTCATCCAAACACGTCCCGCCCGTTGATCAACTCAGCATACCAGCCTTCACCAAATCCAGCCAGCGGAGCGGCGATCAATTCCTCGCCACGCCAGACTGCAGGCGAGGACAATAAGCTCACACGCGGCACACCCGTTTCCCTCCAGTTCCCGCAGAGCGCCAACCCGGCTTCTCCCAGCGCACCAACGACCCCGCCCTCAACGTCAGGGCCCCGAACCATCCAACGTCCGTCCCAGACGCTGCCGAATGCGACAACTTCGGACTGAACCGCCCTCAGTTCTCTGGTGATGGTTACGCTGTTTTTTCCCTTCAAGATCAAACAGCCGTGCAGGCTCGTAACCTTCTCCGCGTCAAAGACGGCTGCCAGCGTCTTAAATCTGGGCCGGTAGGCCTGCCCCGACACAAAAGACAGGGCATCCGCAAGCAGCCGGAAGGCAAGCGATTGAGGCAGCGCGCTCCAAACTGCGGCGTCCAGTACAATGTCGCCACGGGACTGCTGTGCGAATTGCGCCTTGGCCTCCGCAGCCGCCCAATGAAGCGTGGTTCTCTCGCGTCCCATATGGTCCGCGGTCTGCACAAGGCGTTCGACGGTCAACCCCAATGGTTTCAGGACATCCATCATTTGCCGCGCTTTAACACGGTCAAAGGTCGTATCCTCGTTACTTGGATCGTCGGCCCAGATGATTTTTTCCGTGCGCAAGTATGAACGGAGATCCTCGCGGCGTGCACTCAACAAAGGCCGCAACCACGTAATCTCGCCCTCTTTTCGAACTTCCGCCATGCCGGCCAAACCGTCCACGCCGGAACCGCGCGCCAACCGCATCAAAAACGTCTCGGCCTGATCGTCCGCTGTATGCCCCAAAACCACGTGGGAAATGCCATGCGACCGGGCCCATACCCGAAGCGCCTCACGCCGCCCTTCACGGGCCGACGCCTGCAAATTGCCACCACGGTCCCACTTCCAGTCCAGAACGTCGTGGCGGAGGCCGTGCTCCGATACGTAGTTTGAAACCAGGGCTATTTCATCGGCGGCCGCGTCTCGCAAACCGTGGTTCACGCTGGCCACGGCGAGTGTCGCGCGCCCCCACCGGCGCAAAAGGTCGAGCACGGCCATGCTGTCCCCACCGCCACTGACGGCCACACCAATTGTCTCTGGGACATTTTGTTCAAAGGCACCTTGCAGCGCCTTTGCCATCATCTCGTCAAGCGCATGCACCGCTCAGGAACACTGCAGCGACATCATTTCATCCCGCGCCTGCGTTACGAACCCGCTGGCCGGATACCGTACGCCGACCTCGTTCAACGTCACACAAGCCTCATTGGTCTGCCCCAACGCGCCCAGCGATTTGCCTAGGCGAAATAGGGCCTCTGGCGCGGTGCCGGCCTGCGGACCACCGGAATAGGCTTCCAGAAACGCGCGTGCGGCATCCGTATTCGCGTTCATACCTTCCAGAGCCTGCCCACGACGAAGGTGTGCTTCCGCTTCAAGCGGGCTTCCGGGGTAAGTTTGTACAAACGCTGCGAACTGGTCCGCTGCCGCTCCAAAGTCGGCACCGTCCAAGGCCGTCATGGCACGCCCAAAATCGGCTTCTTCGCCCACGGCTAGCTCACTACTGTCCACCGCATCACCAGAACCGCTGGTATCGGTTTCAACAACGCGGCTGTCCTCGACATCACCACCAAGTGTCGTGGTTTCGCCCAAAGCGCTCAGATCGCCGCCCTCAAGCTCGACAAGCCGGAATTCTAGGTCCCCAATACGGTTGGTACCGTCTTCGACGATCCGTTCGACACGAAACTGCAACTCCTCGGTTTTGCCCGTGAGCACTTGCAACTGCCGCTCGATTGCATCCACCCGCTCCAGCGTACTCGCACCCGCGGGCGCCGTGCTACCAGCCCCGCCAGTGGTCGACAGTTCGCGTTTCAGCCGCTGAATATCGACATAAAGCACAGTCAATTGCTGACGGATATCCGCCAGCGTTTCGTCGCTGCTCTCCTGCGCCGCCCCCATCATCGGGGCCAGCGCCAGGGCCAATGCGGTCAAGCCGCCAAAAACCGTGCTCTTCATTTCCATATTCTCCGCGCGCTTAGCCCGACAAGCCCGCTGTCAGCACCGTCACAGACCGACGGTTCTGCGCATAACATGCCTCTTGCGAGCAAACCTCGATCGGACGCTCTTTACCATAGCTCACTGTGCTCAAACGGTTCGCCGCGACACCTTGGGACACCAGAAGTTCTTGCACCGACGCCGCACGTCGCGCGCCAAGCGCGAGGTTGTATTCACGTGTGCCCTGCTCGTCGGCATGACCTTCAATAACGGCTGTGTAATCCGTGTTTGCCAACAGCCAGTTGGCCTGCGCCAACACCACAAGCCGCCCCTGTTCGCTCAAAGTGGACTGATCCACCTCAAACAGGACACGATCTCCGATCGTTTCGTTGAAATAGGCAACAGACGTCGGATCAGACGGGTTGCCATTCTCGCCGACACCGGTGCCCGGACCGGTACCACTACCGTCCAGATGCGGTTGACTACAGGCGGCCAAAGCCAGCCCTGCCACGACAAGCGCCACTTTGCTCAGATGTTTCATCTCAATGTGCCTCTTCGTTTCCTTGCCTGTTCTTGCGCCAGTCCTACCACAACCGCCGCTCTGATAAAATATTGCCTTACTGAAGCGGCGACCATGCGGGGTCAGACCCGCCGCCACCCACTTCGACACGCTTCAGGTTGCGCCCGGAAACATCGACCGAATAAAGCGCGCTTACGCCATCCGATCCCCGTGTCTCGCGTGTGAACATAATGACCCGACCGTTGGGCGCCCATGTCGGCCCCTCATCAAGGAACGAGGCGGTCAGCAACCGCTCTTCGCTGCCATCCGTGCGCATAACGCCGATGTGGAACCGGCCTTTGTTCTGTTTGGTGAAGGCGATCAGATCCCCGCGCGGGCTCCAGACCGGCGTGCCATAGCGCCCCTGACCGAAACTGATGCGCTTTGCCTCGCCGCCACCTGCATTCATAACGTAAAGTTGCGGACTGCCGGATCGGTCGCTTTCGAATACGATCTGCTTGCCATCGGGGCTGAAACTCGGCGCGGTCTCGATTGAAGGTGTCGATGTCAATCGACTGCGCTTCCCGCTTCCGATGTCCATCTTGTACAGGTCGGTGTTGCCCCCCTCTGTCACAGACATCACCACGCTCTTTCCGTCCGGACTGAAACGCGGTGCAAAACTCATCGTCCCGCTCTGGTTGCTCAATACGCGGCGCTGAGCAGAACCCACGTTCAACAGATAGACCTGCGGAAATCCTGTTTCATAGCTCGTGTACAGAACCCGGTCGCCGGTGGGCGAGAAACGCGGCGCAAGGACAATATCCTTGCTGTCTGTAAGATAGGTCAGGTTCGCCCCGTCATAATCCATCACGGCAAGGCGCTTCTTGCGGTCGTTTTTGGGGCCCGTCTCGCTGACGAACACGACGCGGCTGTCAAAGTAGCCGCCTTCGCCAGTAATCCGGCTATACACCGCGTCCGCAACCTTGTGCGCCATACGCCGCCAACCGTCCGTGGTACCTTTGAACCGCAAACCGTTACCAAGCTCCTGCCCGGCAAACACGTCAAAAACCCGGAACTTCACCTCAAGCTGATTGCCCGACACCGAAACGCCACCGGTGATCAGCGCTTGCGCGTTGATCGCTTTCCAGTCCGCGAACTGCACAGGACTGCCGAAATGCGTGATCGTCGAGATATGCGCCTTGGCCGGAATTTCGCGGAACAAGCCGGTTCCATTCAGGTCCGCCGCGATAACCCGGGCCAGATCTTTGGAGATCTGGTTTGACCCCGGGGTCTCAGCCACAAAATCCGGCACGGCATAAGGCAAAGGCTCGATCACACCATCAGTGATCTCGATCCGCAAAGGTCCACTTTGCGCCTGTGCCGATTGCCCAAAGGCACCCAAGGCACAGAGTCCGATCAGAAGGGTCGCAGCCAGTTTCTTCATTTGCGCCTCATTTTCTCCGGATTGAAGGTAATTTCCACGTCTTTCCAGTGGTCGTATTTTTCTTGTGGCAGATCATAGCCGCTTTTCTGGCATCGAAGAACGGCTCTTCGTGCCGCCTGAAATGCCGTGCGCACAGCGGCTTCATCGCCGCCAGTGGCATCAATCAGCCTCACATCACCCTGCACCTTGCCGTTGCGATCGAGTGACAGCCCGACAATCACGGTCACGTCCGCAGCACGGCTGCCCACATCCACGACCCAGCATTGTTGCACGGAAAGGCGCAACGCATCTTTCTCTCCACCGGTCAGCGGTGGTCCCGAAGGCGCTGGAGACGGCTCGCTCTCCGCGGCCTCTGCCAGTGCCGCGGCAACTGCGTCGTCCGTTGGCGTGGGGGTGGGTGTCGGCTCCGGCTCGGTCACAGCAGGGCGTGCCGGGCGCAGTTTCGGGCGCAACGAGCTTGTGGGGGCTGCGCTGGCCACGTCTTCCTGTTTTGGTTCCGTGATGATTTCCGATGAGGCCGCCTCTGGAGCAGTGTCCTCAAGCACCTCTTCCGCTGCCTGACCGGACTCGTCAGGCTGGGTGGCTTCCTGAACATCGTCCGCAATCGTGGTGTCAGGTTTGGGTTGTGCCACAGGCTCGGGTGCCACCCGGTCTGCCGGCACAGGATCAGGCTGAACCGGTGTATTGGGAATTACAACAGCGGTATCGACCTCCGGTTCGGGCAAAACCGGTGCATCATCCATCACGTCTTCCGGTTCGGGCGGCTGCGGGTCGGGCACAACCGGAGCCGTATCCGGCTCGGTTTCGACAATCTCTTCGGGAGCAACCTGCGCAACGTCCTCGTCGGGCTGCTCTGCAACTTCGGGTGCTTCGGTTGCTTCTGGCGGTTTGGGAGCGACAACCTCGGAACTCAGGTCCGGCGCTTCTCCCGGTGGCGTTAGCGCTGCGAACTCTTCTGCCGTAATGATCGCTACTTCAGACACCTCGACAGGCGGCAGGTCCGAGCGGAAAGCACCGCCAAACAGAACCCAGCCGATCAGCCCCACATGGGCCGCGCCAGAGATATAATGTCCGATATGCACCTATTCGCGCTCCGGCTTATTGCCCGTCTTGCCCGTCAAGTGTCGGCCCGCCGACATCGGTCACAAGACCCACGTTTGAGAACCCGCCCGCATTGAGCGCTCCCATGACCTGCACCACGGCCTCATAGGGGATTGCCCCGTCGGCGCGCAGATATACGCGATCACTGTCGCGCTCTGCGGCAACCGCACGCAGCATAGGCACGAGCTCGTCGGCAGCAACTTGCGTCGTCATCACGCTGATGGACAGGTCTGCGGCGATGGTCACGGTCAGGGGTTCTTCCTGTTCGCCCGGCAAAGGGTTCGCCGCTGTCTTGGGCAATTCCACGGGCACTCCGACGGTCAGGAGCGGCGCTGCCACCATGAAGATGATGAGTAACACCAGCATGACGTCCACAAACGGTGTCACGTTGATTTCGCTCATCGGCTGGCTGCCACGCCGGCTGCGGCGACGCCGTTTGCCGCCGCCTCCGCCTGATTTCATTACACCCGCGCCCATAACTCAGGCGTCCAACTGACGGCTGAGGATGGTGGCAAACTCATCGGCAAAGGCCTCATATCCGGCGATGATCCGGTCGCTGTCCGCGCTCAGCTTGTTGTAGAAGATCACCGCGGGGATTGCGGCAAGCAAACCCAGCCCCGTCGCCAAAAGCGCCTCGGCAATACCCGGTGCCACAACTGCAAGATTGGTGTTCTGCTGCGCGGCGATCTCGATAAAGGCATTCATGATGCCCCAGACGGTTCCGAACAGCCCCACAAATGGCGCCGTCGATCCGACCGTCGCGAGAATGGGCAAACCGTGTTGCAGCTCGTCTGCTTCCTTGGCGATGGCCACATCCATAGACCGGTCAATCCGGCTTGTGGCGTTCGCGATCAGCCCGCCATCCTGACGGTGGCTGCGCTGCCATTCGACCATTCCGGCTGCAAAAACCCGCGCCGAACGCCCACTGGGTTCCGGCCCAATCTCTTCGAACAGCTTGTCCAGTGGTTCTCCAGACCAGAAAGCCCGGTCAAACCGCGCCGCCTCGCGCCGCGCTTTGCGATACATGATGTGTTTCTGGATAATCACCGACCAGGCCCAAAACGAGGCCACGATCAGCATGATCATCACTAGTTTTACGGTCAGGGTTGCGCGCGCAAATAACGCCCACATCGAAAAATCGACTGCTGCTTCCATACTGCCTGCTCTGCTTTCGGCCCTCTTCTGGGGCTTTGATTTGCTGGAAAGTTAACGCAGGTCCAGTGCGAAAGCTATCAATTTGGCGTCAGAGGCAGCAAATGCCCCTGATTAGTGCACCATTTGGCGGATATCCGCCGGTAAACGCACCGGTTGGCCTGTTTCGTTCATGCAAACCACGGTCACAGTCGCCTGAAACAACAGCTCCTCGCCCCGTTTTACCCACTGATCCATGACCAGTCGCGCTGCGGAAACGCTGCTCACCTTCGTCTCGACGGTCAACTGGTCGTCCAGAACGGCGCTGCCAAGGTAGTCACATTCCACCCGCCGCACCGCAAAGACGATACCTTCTTCCTTCATCTTAAGCTGATCCATCCCGATCTCGCGCACCCACTCGCTGCGACCACGTTCGATGAACTTGAGATAGTTGGCGTAATAGACGATCCCCGCCATGTCGGTGTCTTCATAGTAGACGCGGATCGGCAGGGTGTAGATCATGGCAGGTGCTCCGGAATAAGGTTGTCAAATGCGTAGGAGGAAACCGACGTTTGGGCAATACCCACCGTGCCCTCACCCATCCGCCTGGATCAGATGCACATCGCGCTGCGGGAACGGGATGGAGATGCCTTCGGCGTCAAAGGTCTCTTTCACCAGCCCCGTCAGGTCCCAGTACACGTCCCAATAATCTTCCGTCCGCACCCAAGGACGACAGAACAGATTGACCGAACTTTCCCCGAGTTCCCCGACAAAAATCGCAGGCGCCGGATCCGGCAAACAACGTTTGTCCGCAGCCACAAGTCCCTTCAAAACCTCAAGGGCTTCCGGCGCGCTATCGGAATAGGCGATACCAAACACCAGATCCACACGACGGGTTTTGGCCGCACTCACGTTGGTAATCACATCCCCCCAGATCTTGGAGTTCGGCACAACGATGATCTGGTTGTCGAACGTGCGGATTTGCGTGGAAACGACCGACATGTCATCCACCACACCGCTGGCCCCCGACACTTCGATAAAATCGCCGGTATCGAAGGGTTTGAGAACCATGATCATCAAGCCGCTCGCCAGATTGCCGAGCGTGTCCTGTAGCGCAAAACCGAGGATAAAGCTCAACCCGCCAAACACGGCAAACAGAGGTGTGACGTTTACCCCTGCGATGCCCAGCGCAATCATCAGCCCGACAACAACTGTGATCCAATAGACTACGGTCAAAACAAACCCACGCAAAAGGTTCGACATCGCGGGCAGCCGCCGCAATCCGCGGGCCGCGAGATTGCGCACAAACCGTGCAACAAACAACAAGACAATCAGGGAAACAAAGAACACGGACGTCTTCATCAAAAAGCCCAGCCCGCCATCGCGCGATCCCAACCAATCCCAAGCAATGGAAAACAGCGTTGCCGGATTGGTTGCTCGAATCGTCGCCCCTGCAACCACGGTCAAATACCTTTGGTGGGGGTCAATTTCTTCTGCCTTGCCGCCCTTGGCGGTCCAACTGGCAATAACGGCACGATAATTGTCAGCCACGCGCGTCTGCTGTTCCAGCGTCGCCTCAACCTGTGCCCGCGCCGCTTTTGCTGCGTCACTATCTCCGCCATCGTCTTTCTGGCTCAATTCCACAAACTCGGAGATGACGTCCGAAAGGTGACCCTGCCACACATCAGCAAGCTCCGAAATCTGCGCAACGGTCAGCGGAACCACAAACAGTTCCAATTTTTCGGTTTCAACAGTCGGATCACTGGCTTGTGACACCATGTCTTCCGAAGACGCCTGTGCGCACGCCGCCCATACTCCGAATAGGAAAATCGTGAAAACGCACATCAGCCACTGGGGCAACGTTCTGAAATTCGCCATGTTCCAAAACCTTTCAAATCAACTACCCAGCATCTTTCCCTTTCGCTTAGCGCTTTTCAAGTTTGACAAATCAAAAGGCCACCCGCGGTTGAGCGGATGGCCAAAACTGGTCCGGGTAAATTGTCTAGATACCGATACCCGCGAAGCGAACACCGCTCAGGTCGGCCATTTCGCGCTTCCAGGTTGTGATGTCGTCGCGATTGAGATCTGACAGGCTGGAATGTCCGCACGCCCGCGCCAGAACCTGCATCAGTTCAACGCTTGCACCAAAGTACCGTGCCAATTTCTGGGCGCCCACCTGCACATCAAGCCGCTTGCGAAGTTCGGGCTTTTGCGTGGCCACCCCGACCGGACAATTGTTGGAGTTGCACATCCGCGCCGCGATACAGCCTACGGCTTGCATCGCCGAATTGGACACCGCCACCGCATCCGCTCCCAATGCCATCGCTTTCACAAAGTCCTCGGCCACCCGCAAACCGCCGGTGATCACCAAAGTAACTTCGCTGCCTGCCTTGCTGTCCAGATGTCGGCGCGCCCGTGCGAGGGCCGGAATGGTGGGCACTGAAATATGGTCGCGGAATATCAGAGGCGCGGCACCGGTTCCGCCGCCGCGTCCATCCAGAATGATGTAATCTGCACCCGCTTCCAGTGCAAAATCGATATCAGCTTCGATGTGGTTGGCAGACAGCTTGAACCCGATCGGAATGCCTCCGGACCTTTCCCGAACCTGATCCGCTACTTTCGCAAAGTCCGCAGGGGTCTTGAGATCCAAAAACGTGCTTGGGGAAATGGCGGCCTGCCCGGGCTCCAAACCCCGCACATCCGCGATCTTTCCCTGTACTTTCTCCCCCGGCAGATGGCCGCCAGTGCCGGTCTTTGCCCCTTGTCCACCTTTGAAATGGAATGCCTGCACGCGCTCTGTCAACGCCACATCCCATCCAAATTGGGCGCTCGCCAACTCATAGAAATAACGTGAGTTTTCCGCCTGCTCCTCTGGAAGCATGCCGCCTTCACCGGAGCAGATACCTGTCCCTGCCATCTGCGCGCCCCGCGCCAATGCGGTCTTTGCCTCTTCGCTCAAGGCCCCATAGCTCATGTCGGACACAAACAGCGGAATTTCCAGCGTCAGCGGCTTCTTCGCACGTGGTCCAATCACCACCGAAGTCGCAACCGGAGCATCGTCCAACAAGGGCTTTCGCGCCACTTGTGCGGGCAGGACCTGAATATCGTCCCAATGCGGTAGATCTTTGCGGGGCACACCCATCGACCCCATCTCGCCGTGGTGACCAAGCTTGCTTAACCCGTCGCGCGCCAGTTCATGAATTCGCGCCACAGTGGGTTCTTCCGGCGTCGGCACGGCCTCCGGCACATCCGACACCGGCTTCGGCGCCGGATCACCGATTTTGAGTTCCCCAAGTTTGGCGTGTGTTCCATCGCAAAACGGCGCATTCGCACTGGCTTTACACTGACACAAAAAGGCAGTGCCGCTCTTTTCGGCGACAAATTTCTTGGGTGTCATTCCTGTGCCAGCGTGACTTCCGTCACAGAACGGTTGGTTTTTGGACCGCCCGCAACTGCACCAGAAATAACTCTTCCCTTCTTCCAACTCGACTTTGGTGGGGTTGGTCGCCGCAATGATGGGCACGTCGCCTGCCATGATGTTCTCCCGTTCGCATAAGGTTGGTACGATTCACACTGCACGGAAGATCTAACGCACAAAACCCTATAGAAATGCACATCAAGGTGCGTAGAAGCGCAGAGGTAGCCGGAAGACAGCAAGGCCGGCTTTGGCCGCCTTGTCAGTTGTCCAGCCGCAGTCTTGCGAATAGCCTCAAAGCATGGCTGGCATCCACACTCGCCGGCGGCATCATCCGGTCATAGGCCGCCGCTGCCACGGCAGCAATCTCGGGCCGCAGGACCGTCGCGCCGCTGTCAGGCACCACCGCAAGCGGCGAGCTGTCGCGGAAAGCCTCCGGCCCCCAAGTGACAATCACCTGCACCGCCTCGCCCAACGCCAGCGCCTCTGCCGGAATTTTCGACATCGCTGCATTCATGCGCAAAAACACAAAAGCCGCCTGAATGGAGCCGTCATTGTCAAACCGGAAGGCCCGATACTGCGTGGCGTCTGCGGTCTGCAGCTTGCCGACCAGTTCTTCCAGCCCGGGGATCATCCGCTCAAGATCGGGCACATCCAACAATTCCGCCCATTCGCGGAAAAAGAACACCATCAGGTTGCTGCCAAGTTCAGGGTCGGTCTCCGCCATCTGGTGCCCAACGAGAGTTGCAACCGCTTCGATCGCGCCTTTCACGGTCGCCAGCGTCTCGTCCTGCACACCAAAAACCACCGGCGCGATTGGCCGTCCCCAACGGGCAAAGCCGTAGCTTCCGTCCTCACGTGTGAACAGGCGCTCTACGTCTTCAGGTGTCATCTCGGGTATCCTCTACCGATCTCAAATAGGCGCCCCACTTCTTGTCCAAAGCAGCGCCAAGGTCCACCCCCTGACATTGGCCAAAAAAACGCAAGAAGCCAAAAAGGTCGGCTAATTGTCATCAATATCAGATTGCATAGCATCCGATGCCAAATCCGCGCGACGCCAAGCTCTTCAAACTGTCGCAAACAAATCTCACTGTTCCAGCAGGCGCAAATACCATACCGACGCCAAACCGACGTTTTGCAGACGCTTTGCAGCCTCACCCAAACAGGTTCGATTGTTCATTTTTGCGTGGCGCCTCCAGCCCAAGATGACGCCATGCCTTTTGCGCCAACATTCTTCCTCTGGGGGTGCGCTGCACCAGACCTTGCTGCAACAAAAACGGCTCGATCACTTCCTCAATCGCGTCCCGGCTTTCGCTCAATGCCGCAGAAATTGTGTCGATCCCAACCGGCCCGCCACCATAGTTCTCAGCAATGAACGTCAGGTACCGTCGGTCAGCCCCATCCAGCCCGAGATTGTCCACGCCCAACCGCGTAAGCGCCCCGTCTGCAAGAGGTTTTGTTATCTTCCCATCACCTTCGACGAGGGCGAAATCGACCACCCGACGCAGCAATCTTCCGGCAATCCTGGGTGTTCCTCTCGATCGCCGCGCGATCTCGCGGGCACCTGCTTCATCCGCTGGAACACCAAGCTTGCGCGCGTTACGCGTTACGATCTCGTTGAGTTCGTCCTCGGTGTAGAACTGCAGCCGCGTCGGAATCCCGAAACGGTCCCGCAAAGGTGTTGTCAGCAAGCCCAAACGGGTGGTCGCCCCGACCAGCGTAAAAGGCTGCAACTCAATCCGTACCGTCCGCGCAGCCGGCCCCTCACCAATCACAAGATCAAGCTCGAAATCTTCCATCGCCGGATAGAGAACTTCCTCCACAGCGGGATTTAGCCTGTGAATTTCATCAATAAAAAGGACGTCTCGCGCTTCAAGGTTGGTCAGGATCGCGGCCAGATCGCCTGCCTTTGCCAGCACCGGACCAGACGTCATACGAAAGTTCACCCCCAACTCTCGTGCCATGATCTGCGCCAAGGTGGTTTTCCCCAGCCCGGGCGGTCCATGAAACAGCGTGTGGTCCATCGCCTCACCGCGCCGCTTTGCGCTCTCAATGAAGACACGCAGGTTGGCGCGTGCCTCTCGCTGTCCGATAAACTCTTCAAGCGCCTGCGGCCTCAAGGCTCTATCAGCGTCTTCCGGTCGGGCTTCGGGGCGCAATGTCGGGTCCGGCTGGTCCATGAATTATCCCTTCGGCGCCAAAAGCTTGAGAGCCGTTCGGATCAGGTCTGCGGCTTCAGCGTCCGGCATCTCTCCAGCCGCCTCCGCCACGGCCTGTGCGGCCTCGCTTGGGCCATACCCAAGGTTGCCCAAAGCTGACAACGCATCCGCCTGAACGCTCGCTGCAGCTTGGGCCGCGGCCCCGCTTGCAGATGCGCCGGATCTCAAACGCGAAGGCGCGACGTCGCTATCGTCAATAACATCCTCGGATGCTGGCGCTTCTGCCGGGGCATCTCCCATCGCCTGAGACAAAGTCCCGCCCAGAGCCATGATCTCGGGCGCCTTGTCCTTCAACTCGATCACGACTCTTTGCGCAGTTTTCGGACCAATGCCTTTTGCCGCCTTGATCGCAGTCACATCACCAAGCGTTATGGCGCGGCTCACACCGTCCGCACCCAAAGTGCCAAGAATAGCCAACGACGCTTTGGCCCCAATGCCCTGAACGCTCATCAGGAGCCTGTGCCACTCTTTCTCAAAAAGCGTGGTAAACCCAAAAAGCTGCAACAGGTCTTCGCGCACCAGCAAATCCGTATAAAGCGCCACAGCCTCACCCGCAGGCGGCAACGTTGCCAACACGCGGTCGCTGCAATAAACGACATAGCCAACGCCGTTCACATCGATCAGCACATGATCCGTCGTGCGGTATTCCACTCTTCCGGAAATCTTGCCAATCATGCGCTCGCCCTCTTCAGTGCCGCATCATATCCCGCACCCGCTTTGGCATAGTGCGCATGACAGATTGCGATCGCTAACGCATCCGCTGCGTCCGCGCCGTTGATGCTCACACCCGGCAATTGCAGTTTGACCATGTGCTCGACTTGATGTTTCTCGGCATGGCCAACCCCGACCACAGTCTTCTTCACCTTGTTCGGCGCGTACTCTCCAATAACCAAACCGGCCTGCGCGGGAACAAGCAACGCGATCCCTCTGGCCTGCCCAAGCTTCAGAGTGCCGGCACCATCCTTGTTCACGAATGTCTGTTCAATCGCAGCGTGGTCTGGCTGGAACCGCGCAACCACGTCGGTGAGTTGCTCATGTAGGCTCAGAAGGCGTGCCGCCAGATCCGCGCCCACAGAATGGCAAATCCCGTTTGCCACGTGCGAAAGGCGACTCCCGTCGGCGTCAATCACGCCCCACCCCATATTGCGCAACCCGGGATCGATTCCCAAAACCCGCATAATTTGCCTCACTGCCAAGTAGTTTTTCACATTTTCTCATGCAGTAGCACGAAACGGGAACAAACTCCAAGACAATAGCACATTGTGAATTTGCGACAGAAGAATGCTTATTGCCGACAATCGTTAACGCCCCAGCAACAATTTGCGGTCAAATACGACACCCAAAAGGTCGTTTTCCGCCTTAATTTTAAGGGAAATAGGCGGATTTCTACCTATGCAAAAATTGCATCCCACCTATGAAGTAATACCTCTTGTTTCCTTAACGACCTATCCATATTTGCCGGTCATCAGAACAACGCGGACCACCAAAACATCAGCTTAAAGGAATATGGAAATGGCCTCGATTGAAAACACCTCGAACACCACCACTAACGGCCATTTCGGCTCGTTTATCTCCTCCATCGTTGCATCTGTCGCAGCATGGAACGACGCGCGCCTGACCCGCAACGCGCTGCGCCAGCTCAGCGATCGCGAACTGGAAGACATCGGTCTGTCCCGCGACGACATCAACGGTATCCGCTAAACCGGATAACTCCGCCCGATCAGGGCGTCGATCATACCGCTTTGGAACCGTGGCGCCGAAAGGCACCACGGTTTTCTTTTTCTGTAATGACAAAAAAACAGCCTCGGGGAGAGAGACCCGAGGCTGTTTTTGCGATCTTGGAGGGATCGTCAAATTTCGTGTTTGTCTCAGAAAACGCTTTTCACCTGCGTGGCGACCCACCGGCTTACCGGGTCCGGGCTCATGGTCCAGGACATCACCTGCTCCGCGGCCGAAGCATCCGCCATACGGGCCACATGCTGGGAATAAAAGTCGGGGCCAAACTGAGCAATCATGATGCCTTTGATGGCAAAGAACGCCACTGCAACCATCATCAATCCCGACCAAGGGAAGCTGCGGCGGTTCGCTTTGCCTTTGACGATCACATACCCGTTGCGGTCAATCGCTACGGCTTTGCGTCCCACACGGCCGGTCTTGGCCTGTTGACGATAAATCTTTGCAAGACGGTCGTGAAATTCTGCGTAAGATTCACTCATGGCACTAGCTCTTTGTTCGGCCCCCACCAAACATGGTCAAAGTCGCGCCGAATTGTGGCGAAAGTAAGGCAAGTTGCCGAAAATACGGCAAAATCAGGACAAATCTGGCGAGAATGCCTCATTCCGAAATGCCTTTTGGAAACAGTGATTTCGAAGGAAATTAGACTGTTCGAGATTTGCCAACAATATGCAAAACACAAGCACAAAAAAAGGCGGCCAGCGCCGCCCGATTCTGAAGAAGTCTTAAGATTCGCTTAAACGAAAATGTGTCAGCGTCGCGTTAGGGTCAGGGTTGTCCACTCTCCGACTTCCTCACGGGTGTGCACGTCAAATCCGGCAGCGTCATAAGCCGCGACAACGTCGTCCGCCTGTTCGTTCAGGATGCCGGACAGGATCGCATGCCCCAAAGCGGATACATTGCTTCCCATGTCGGGCGCCAGATCCACCAACGGCGCCTTCAGAATGTTCGCGAACACCAGATCGTACGGCGCTTTCGCCGCCAGTTCGGGGTGCCCGAAGCCAGCTGCTTCAAGGCAGACCACCTTCCCATCAAGCCCGTTGGCTTTGACGTTGGCTTCCGCCACTTCAACCGCGACCTCATCGATGTCGCTTGCCAGCACCACATCCGGCCAGATGCGCGCCGCACCCATCGCAAGAACAGCTGTACCACAGCCGATATCGGCGACGTTCTTGCCAACAAACCCTTCGTTTGCAAGACGATCCAGCGCTTTAAGACAGCCAAGTGTTGTTCCGTGATGCCCGGTACCGAAAGCCATTGCCGCTTCGATCAGCAGAGGTTCGGACCCAGCAGGAACCTTATCGGCGTCATGACTGCCATAAACAAAGAACCGGCCCGCCTCGACCGGTGCAAGCTCACGCTTTACATGAGCCACCCAGTCGGTTTCCGGCAATTCGCTCACCACAAAAGGTTTGGCGCCAAAGGCAGCTGCCAGCACCGCAAGCCCGGCTTCGTCAGGCTGCTCCACGAAATAGCCACCGATCTCCCACAGACCGGATCCGTCCTCTACCTCGAAGACACCGACACCAGTCGGCTCCGGGACAAGGCGCTCCATGGCGTCGCCAAGCTTCTCCGCCTGGTCCTTGCCGGTCAAAGTGGTTAGTGCGGTGAATGTGGGCATAACAGCTCTCCGAATGTCGCTGCGCTGCGCTTAGGGCCTCTCTGGCGCAGGGTCAAGCGTCGCGGACCCGCTCTCAATGCCAAAGCCACGCAAGAAGTGCCATGCCCAGAGCGCCGCGATGATGCCAACAACAACGCTGACAACCGTCTGCCCATAGACCACACCCGGGGCTGCAAACCAGCCCGCACCCAACATCGCCGCCGGCAGAATGAAAACGCCGTCGCGAGCCCAGTTGATCAACGTTGACCGCCCGGGTTTGCCCAAATTGTTGAACGTCGCGGTTGCCACGAACAGGGCCCCGACAAGCATGAAGCCGCCTGCACCTACATAGGCAAACGCGAGGTAGACGTCCTGCCCCCGCTCTGCCAATCCGAAGCCTCCGACAACGGCCTCCGCAGTGGCTGCGAGAATAACCCAGGTCACAAAGGCATATCCCATCGCAAAGACGAGTGCGTCGCGAAAAGTGCTCCGCAGCCGGTCGAACTGTCCGGCTCCGTAATTCTGGCCGAAGATGCCACCGATTGCGCCTGACAAAGAGAATATCCCGCCAAATGCCACAACAGTGAGCCGGTTCAGCACCGCCCAACCTGCGACGGCATTGTCACCAAATCCGGCAATCACACCCGTGAGCAAATAGTTCCCAAAGGGCGCGGCAAGCTGCGTCAACATTGCTGGTAATGCTACGGCGAAAAAAGGCTTCGCGACCCGCTTGACCGCAAAGACCGCCGGACGGGCCAGCAGATCATGCGTACCAACGGCAAACCGCAGCGCCATTCCCGCCAGCACAACGCGCGACAGCACCAACGCCCAGGCCGCGCCGTCAATCCCCCAGCCCAGATACAGGATCATAAAGGGATCAACCGCCATGGAGATCGTGCCCGACGTAAGCGTAACAAACATTGCCCGCTTGCCGTCTCCTTCAGCTCGCAACACCGCCGACCCCACGAGCCCAAAGGCCATAACCGCCAACGAAGGAATTGTGATCAGCAGATACCGCGCGGCGTATTCGAGCGTTTCACCGCTCGCCCCCACCAGCTCCAGCAACGGATACCGCAACGCGACCACCACCGCAGCAACGATGGCCTGAAACGTCACAGAAATCACCATCGAGGCCGTCGCATCCTCCCGCGCACGGGCTTGTTCACCCTTACCGATGCGCCGGGAGACCAACGCGGTTGTCGCGATCATCAGGCCAATGCCGCTGGAAACCGAGAAAAATTGGATCGCGAAAGCGAACCCCATGGCTGCAACCATCTTCGGATTGCCAAACTGTGACAGCCAAAACAGGTTCGCGAGGTCGACCAGAAAGACAAAGGTGATGCCAACGGCGCTGGTCATGGTCATGCGCACCACATGCCCCATTGTGGACCCGTCGAGAAATCTACCGCGCTTCTGCATGTGTTACTCTGCGGGTGCGCGCGCGAACACGGAGAAGCGGGTTTCGTTGCCCTTTTCAGGATGGCGCGGGATCAGCGTCGCGAGGATCAAAGAGACACCCGCCATCGCCGCCGCCAACACGAACACAGCACCGGGCGAGGCCAGCCATAAAAACCCAAGCGGCACCGGAAGCGTGACTGCGGCAATATGATTGATCGTAAAGGCCACGGCTGCCGTCGGTGCCATGTCCTCAGGGTCGGCAATCTTCTGGAAATAAGTCTTCAGAGCAAAGGCCAGCGAGAACAGAAGGTGGTCGACGACATATAGCAAACAAGCCACAAGCAGCCCCCAACCGAACATGTAAATGCCGCCATAAGCGAGGAAGACGATCACAAGCCCAGTGTATTCAAAAATCAATGTGCGCCGCTCGCCAAATCGCGCCACTGCATGACCAAACGCTGGCGCCAACACCATATTGGCCACAAGGTTGAGCAAGGCGAGGCCCGCGACTTCGTGCACTTCAAAACCAAACCGCTCCACCATCATGAACCCAGCAAAGATCACAAATATCTGTCGCCGCGCGCCAGACATGAATTGCATGGCATAATAGAGCCAGTACCGTTTCTTGAGCACCATCTTTCGAGCTTGTGGCGTCGGGCTTTCAAACTGTGGAAAAGCAAACAGGCAATAGATGGCGATCAACGCCGTGACGCCGCCACCAACAAGGTAGACCTGCTCATAGCTCCACTCAAACCGCTTCCAGCCAACGGTCAAAAGTGCGTAAGGCACAAGCGCCGCCGCCGATCCAATTCCGACCAGATACCCCAAAATTTTCGGCGCGACTTTCTTGTCAAGCCACTGAAGCTGCAGCGATTGGTTGACTGTCTCGTAGTAGTGAAATCCGATCGAACTCAGCAATGTCAGCGTCAAGATCCCGGACATCTCCGGAAAATAGGCCGTGACGGCGGTCGCGGCCCCCAACAGAAAAAGCGACAAAAGCCCAAGCGTCTGTTCCCGAAACAGATACAAGAGGTAGATGACCAGAATTGCGAGGAAGCCGGGAATTTCTCGGACGAAATGCAAAATGCCAATGTCGAGGCCATCAAAATCCGCCGCATCGGTCACAAAGTTGTTGAGAAGTGCCAGCCAGACATTGAACGCAATCGGCATACCGATTGCCATCAGCACCAACAAAGCGACAGGCCGCCGCCAAACCGGCAGATGCTGTGCGTCATCAAGGGAAATTCTTTTGAACATGCTTCGGCTTTACGCCTGTGCGGTGCGAATGGCGAGACACAAATTTGCACAGAGCGTGTGTTTGTCTAGAGGTGACCAAACGGTGCGCCTTCGGCGCTCAGGCTTGCAGGATGCGAGGCGCTGCCTCGCGCTCCAGGGTATTTTAGGCCACAAAGAAGGTCAGTAAAAACTCTGCGGGTCGATGTCGACGGACAGGCGCAGATCGCCCTTTAACTTGAACTGGCCAACCCATTTGGCCAACGCCGCCTGCAAAGGCGCACCTTTGTCCGCTTTGACCAGCAAGCGCACGCGGTGCCGGCCGCGCACGCGCGCAATCGGTGCTGGCGCAGGGCCATAAACTTCTGCGCCGATCTCGCGCAGCATGCCAGCATTTCGCGCAAGTGCGTTCCCAAGGTCGAAAACCTGCGACACATCCGGACCGGATAGGATAATTCCGGCCATCCGGCCGAAGGGCGGTACCCCGGCGAAGCGGCGCTCGTCCGCTTCTGCACGCCAGAAACCGAGCTCGTCGCCAGCCAGCGTCGCGCGGATGACCGGATGCTCGGGCTGATAGGTCTGCAAGAGCGCCTGCCCTGGCTTTTCTGAACGCCCCGCCCGCCCTGCAACCTGTCTCATCAACTGAAATGTGCGTTCGGCGGCGCGCAGATCGGATCCTTGCAGGCCCAAGTCGGCGTCGATTACACCGACCAACGTGAGCAAAGGAAAATTGTGGCCCTTGGCTACGAGTTGGGTGCCAATGATGATGTCGGCGCCACCGCTCGCGATTTTCTCGATACCTTCCTTCAGGGCTCGGGCCGATCCGAAAAGGTCAGACGAGAGAACCGCCTGACGCGCATCCGGCCAGAGTTTTTCGGCCTCTTCAGCGAGGCGTTCCACCCCCGGACCAACCGGTGCAAGCTTTCCTTCGACGTCACAACTCGGACAGGTGTCGGGCATAGGTTTGGTCTCGCCGCACTGGTGACACACCAGCCGTTTCAGAAAACGGTGTTCCACCATCCGCGCATCACAATGATCGCAGCCCACTTGATGCCCACAGGCCCGGCAGATGGTCACCGGCGCGTAGCCCCGACGGTTGATGAACAACAGGGACTGCTCGCCTTTCTCAATACGCCGATCCACCGCGCGTTTGAGCGTCGGAGAAATCCAACGGTCCCGTGGCAAATCCTCGCTCCGCATGTCTATCGCGCGCATTTCGGGCAGCACAGCCGCACCGAACCGTGAAGTCAGTTCCAGCTTTTCGTATTTTCCGGCTTCGGCATTGGTCCAACTTTCAAGGCTAGGAGTTGCAGAAGCCAGCACCACCCGAGACGCAGCAAGAGACGCCCGCAGCACCGCCATGTCCCGAGCATTGTACAGCACGCCATCCTCCTGTTTGTATGAGGTGTCATGTTCTTCGTCGACGACGATCAAGCCTAGATCACGATAGGGCAAAAACAGCGCGGACCGCGCGCCGATCACCATCTGTGCACCGCCCTGCCCGACCATCTTCCAAGTGCGCCGCCGTTCTGTCATGGTCACACCGGAATGCCATTCGGCAGGCTTCGCCCCGAACCGCGCTTCTACGCGTGTAAGAAACTCCGCCGTCAAAGCAATCTCCGGCAGCAGCACCAGAGCCTGCCGCCCCTTTCGCAGGCATTCAGCCACCGCTTCGAGGTAAACTTCGGTCTTGCCCGAACCGGTAACCCCGCGCAAAAGCGTTGTCCCATAATCGCCGCTTCGCACTCCAGCCCTCAAGGCGTCGGCCCCTTTTGCCTGTGCTTCAGTCAGGTCTTTTCCGCCATAGTCCGGATCAAGGCGCATGAATGGCACATCGCGTGGTGTGTCCTCTTCTCGCACGACGCCCTGTTTCACCAGACCTTTGATGACCGAATTGGTTACGCCTGCCATTTGCGCCAACTCGCCCATGGTGAAGGAAAGCCCGCCATATTCGCGCAAAGTCTCGAGTACACGCCTTCGCGCGTCGGTTTGCCGATCCGGCTCACCTTCGCCCAACCGATAGATCTTGCGCATCGAAGGCGGATCCGACAGCCCAGGCGCCCGCGTCGCCAAGCGCAGCATCGCGTGCATCGGCGTTAATGTATACGCCGCAGCACGTTCCAGAAACAGCCGCATGTCCTCGCCCATCGGCGCCACGTCCAAAACGCGTTGGACCGCGCGGATGCGGGAGATATCGAAGTCGCCCTTGCCGGGTCCCCAGATGACCCCGAGCACCCGTCGCGGCCCCAATGGCACCTCGACAAAAGCACCGCGGAAACACCCACCAGTTGGCGCCTTGTAGTCCAGAAACCGGTCCAGCGGCTGCGTGGTCAGAACCGCCACCAGCGCGCCTTCCTCAAAATACTCCGGTCCCATGTCGGGCTCTGTCATGCTCGTGTGATCCGCTGTGCCTGCCACGCCAGATGAAGGCGAGCCCTAAGCATCCGCATCTGAACGGCAAAGGCAAGGCGGCGATCCTCTGCCACAGCACAAACCGTCACCAAAAAAGTTGCGGCAATCCGCGCGGCCCTCTGCTAAGGTGCGGCCAACGAGAAAAAACGGCACTGACATGAGCAGCACTCCACAGATCGACGACACCCTGCGGGACAAGATCATTTCGTCTCCTGACGTGATTCTTGAAGACCGTGATCTAATGCGCGCGCTGATTGCGGCCAACGAGAAAACGATGGGCGGCAACATCGTGGATTTGCGCGGTATAGCCATGGAGCGGCTCGAAGCCCGCCTTGACCGGCTCGAAGACACGCATCGCAGCGTGATTGCTGCCGCCTATGACAATCTTGCCGGCACCAATCAGGTTCACCGCGCGATCCTGCGTATGCTTGATCCGGTGGACTTCGAGAGTTTCCTGCGTGATCTAGGCGCGGAAGTGGCCGATATTCTCCGCGTGGATTCTGTCCGGCTGGTTTTGGAAACAGAGCAGGACGCCACGGGCGATGCCAACATCCAGAAGCTTGGGGATGTTCTGTGCATGGCCGAAGCCGGTTTTGTCGACGGCTATCTGACCGGCGGTCGTGCGATGCCGTCACGCCAGGTTACTTTGCGCCAGCTTCAGACCGGCGCGGATGCCGTTTATGGCGAGGACGCCGACTGGATACGCTCAGAGGCCTGCTTGCGACTCGACCTTGGCGAAGGCCGGTTGCCCGGCATGCTGGTTATGGGCGCCGAAGACCCGCACCAGTTCACGCCTCAGCAAGGCACTGATCTCCTCGCGTTTTTTGCGGGAGTCTTTGAACGGGCCATGCGCCGCTGGCTGTCGTGATCAGCCCCGCGGCCCACGATGCTCTCGACACGTTCCTGACCCATCGGGCTGCTCTGGGCGGCGCCTCCGAAAACACGCTGGATGCCTATCGCCGCGACATTGCCGATTACCTTGCGTTCATGACCCTGCACAAGGGGGCGCAACAAGGGCTCGGCCCGCTAACCAAAATCGGGGTTCCCGACATGCGCAGCTGGATGGCATCCGAGCGAGGCCAAGGTCTTTCTGCCCGTTCTCTGGCACGCAAGCTGTCCGCGGTCAAAAGTTTCTATCGCTGGCTGGCTGAGCGCGAAGGATTTGACCCCACGGCTGTCCTGTCCACACGCGCGCCGAAGTTTCAGGCAAAGCTACCGCGTCCTTTGGCCGAAGACGCCGCAAGAGCGGTGATCGATACCGTGGAAATTCAGTCCCGCGACGATTGGGTCGGCGCCCGTGACACCGCGGTTGTGACCCTACTCTACGGCTGCGGGCTGCGGATTTCCGAAGCGCTCGGGCTGACGGGCGCCGATGTTCCGCTCCCGCCTTCGCTACGTATCGTTGGAAAAGGCGGCAAGGAACGTCTGGTGCCTGTCATCGATGCTGCGCGCGAGGCCGTCGATACCTACCTGCGCCTTTGTCCCATGGAAATAACACCCGAAATGGAGGTGTTTCGCGGCGTCAGAGGCGGCCCGTTGGGCGCCCGGGCCGTTCAAAAGGCGATGGAACAGACCCGCCTGCAACTCGGCCTACCCGCAAGCGCAACGCCCCATGCAATGCGCCACAGTTTCGCAACGCACCTTTTGTCGGCAGGAGGCGATCTACGCGCCATTCAGGAGCTTTTAGGGCACGCGTCTCTCTCCACGACGCAAGCCTATACACAGGTAGATACCGCACGATTGATGGAAGTCTACAACAAGGCTCACCCGAAGGCCTGAAGTCCTGCCTAGCCGCCTTCGTGGAAGAAATCATAAATCGTTTCCGCCAGCGCATCGGACACGCCGTCCACTGCTTTCAGATCCGCGAGGTTCGCCCGACTGACCGCCTTGGCGGAGCCAAAATGCGCCAGCAGCGCCCGCTTGCGTGTGGCGCCCACACCCGGCACATCATCAAGCGGCGTCGCCCCAACCGCCTTGGCGCGCTTCGCCCGGTGGGTACCGATGGCAAAACGGTGCGCCTCGTCGCGCAACCGCTGAATGAAATACAAAACCGGATCATTGCGCCGCAACGCCATCACGCTTTTCCCGATCCGATGGAATTCTTCCTTGCCGTGATCCCTGTCCACCCCTTTGGCGACCCCGACCATGGGGATATCCTCAACGCCAAATTCCGCCATTATCTCATGTACGGCACTGACCTGACCGGCCCCGCCGTCGATCAGCAAAAGATCTGGCCACATGCCTTGCTCTCGATCCGGATCTTCCTTGAGCAACCTCTCGAAACGACGCGTCAGCACTTCTTTCATCATGCCAAAATCGTCACCCGGAGTCAGATCATCGCCTTTGATGTTGAACTTGCGATAGCTGTTTTTCATAAAGCCTTCCGGCCCCGCAACGATCATCCCGCCAACAGCATTCGTGCCCTGAATGTGGCTGTTGTCATAAACCTCGATGCGTTCGGGAGACCCGTCCAGGTCAAACGCCTCTGCAACGCCCTTAAGCAACTTGGCTTGGGTTGCCGTCTCGCTCATTTTTCGTGCCAGACTTTCCCGCGCATTCCGCGCCGCGCCGCTAACAAGCTCTGCCTTCTCGCCGCGTTTAGGCACCAATATCTCAACCTTACGCCCAAGCTTGCCACTCAGGGCCTCCGCCATCAGATCGGAGTTGTCGATCGGATGGCTTATAATGAGTTGTCGCGGCGGTTCTTTAGTGTCGTAGAATTGCCCGACAAAAGCTTCCAGAACCTCTGCGGCCTCAACATCGGCACCCACACGCGGGTAGTAATCGCGATTGCCCCAGTTCTGGTTTGCGCGAATGAAGAACACTTGGACGCAAGCCTGTCCGTTTTCCAGATGCAACGCGATTACATCTGCCTCCGCAACGCCCCTCGGATTGATCCCCTGCGACGCCTGCACCGCTGTCAAAGCGCGAATACGATCTCTCAGCGCCGCGGCGCGTTCGAACTCCATGGCGTCGGACGCCGCCTGCATCTGCGCAGCCAGTGTTTCCTGTATCTGTGTCGAACGGCCCGACAGGAAACGCTCAGCATCGCTCACACTGGTGGCGTAGTCTTCCGCACTGATCTTGCCGACACAGGGCCCTGAACACCGCTTGATCTGATACAAAAGGCAGGGCCGCGTGCGACTTTCAAACATCGCGTCCGAGCAATTGCGCAGAAGAAAAACCTTCTGCAACTGATTCAAAGTACGATTGACGGCACCGGCGTTTGCGAAAGGACCATAGTAGCTGCCCTTTTCCTTCTTGGCGCCGCGGTGCTTCTTGATCTGTGGAAAGCTGTGGGACTTGCTCACAAGAATGTTCGGGAAGCTTTTATCGTCCCGCAACAGCACGTTGTACTTCGGCTTAAGCTGCTTGATCAGGTTTTGCTCAAGCAACAGGGCTTCGGTCTCGGTTTTGGTTGTGAGAAACATCATTGACGATGTTTCCGAGATCATGCGCGCGATCCGTCCGGTGTGGTTTCCGGGTCTTGAGTAGTTGCTGACGCGCGCTCTCAAGTTCCGGGCCTTGCCGACATAAAGCACACGACTTTCAGCATCCAACATCCGGTAAACTCCCGGCGATCCGTCCAGTGTTTTCAAATAACTCTGAATGCGGGCATAGCCGGTCTCAGTTTCGGTCTGGGGGGGATGTTGTTCGCTCATAGCCCTGAAATATGATTCTTTGGGTGGCCCTGCAATCTTCGGGATTTTGTTTCAAGAGAAAACAAATCCACGGTTCCTGTGGATAAGTTTGGAGATAACTTTGCCGGAACCGCGATTTTTCGTTGTTTTCGGCCCATTTCGTTGATTTGCACAAAAAATAGGCACTTTTGCAAGTCATTGATTTTATTAACAAAGAATTTACACATCAGCCAAACGATTGAAAACATTGCAGAATTGTTAACAGTTCTGTAACGGTTTCTTGAACGGTGCAAAACTTGTGCCGCACCTGCATCTTTTGCTGCATCTGCGAAGCCCCAAACCACAGTCGTTGGGCGATCATCTTCGCCGTGTAATCGTGTCAAAACTTCACTCGGGACCAAGCACATCCGGCGTCTGCCATCCAAGGTGCTGACCACCATCCACGCAAATCAACTGGCCCGTTACGCCCTTCGCATCAAGCAGGTAGCCGAGCGCAGCGCAAATATCGTCAGGGCCCACACCGCGTCCCAGCACAGTTGCCGCACGCTGGGCAGCAAACTGATCCGCGCTTTGGCGTGCCCCTTGCAACGTCGGGCCGGGCCCTATTGCATTCACGCGAATGGCAGGCGCAAGCCCTTGCGCTGCGGTCTGTGTCAGCGCCCAAAGCCCCATTTTTGCCAGCGTGTAGGTAGAAAAGTCCGGTGTCAGCTTGCGTACACGCTGATCCAGCATATTGACCACCAAACCGCTTGCCACAGGCTCGTTCGCCTCATCCAGATGCGGCTCAAGCCCCTGCGCGGCCATCGCCTGCATAAGCACAAATGGTGCGCGCAGGTTACTCTCCATGTGCCGGTCCCAGCTCCCGCGGGTCGCGCTTTCGATGGTGTCGTGTTCAAATATGGATGCGTTGTTGACCAAGCAGGTCACTGCCCCCCCCAAAGAGGAAGCAGCGGCGGCAAGCAAGCTTTCAACTTCGGCTTCGTTCAGAAGGTCTGCCTGCAATGTTTCTGCCCGCTGACCTTTGCTCCGGATGAGGCTTGCGACCTCCTCGGCCGCATCTCGGGACGTGCTGTAGTGCACAGCAACATCAAATCCTCGATCCGCCAGATAGAGCGCCATGGCACGGCCAAGCCGTTTGCCCGCTCCAGTAACCAAAGCTCGTTTCATCACACCTCCCGCGCACGCTGCGTCAGGACAGCGTAATCAATACGAAAATCACGTAAAGTACGGTAAATGTGATACCCCAGATCCGATTAATGTCACGCTTCATGAACACAAACGGGATCAACAGCAGCGATGCTCCCAGCATGACCCAGAGATCGAACTCCAGGAAGTCGGGATCAACCGCGATCGGATGAATCACGGACGTGATGCCGATGATGGCCAGCAGGTTGAACATGTTCGACCCGATCACATTGCCCAGGGCGACATCGGCCTGACGCCGCAACGCGGCCATCAGTGTGGTCGCCAGTTCCGGCAACGAGGTTCCGAGCGCAACCAGGGTCAACCCGATCACAGTGTCACTCACGCCATAGCGGCGGGCGATAACCTCGGCATTATCCACCATCAGGTCCGCGCCAAGCGGCAATCCGGCAAGGCCAAGCACGAGGAAGACAATGATGCGCCACCACGGCATGTTCGGGTCAGCGCCTTCGACCTCTTCATCCTGATCAAGGCAGGCGGCCTTGTTTTCCTTGTGGTGCTTGTGTGCCTCACGCACGGCGTCCAGCAACATCAGCGCCAGTGCACCCAGAAGAATTACCCCTGACCAGAAGGTAAAGATTCCAAAGGCAGCCAACCCGATAAACAGGATGGTTGCGATGATCATGAAAACGAAACTTCGGCGCGTATCACTGCCCGAGGTGTGCATGACCGTTATGGCCGCAGGCACACCAAGAACCAACAATACGTTGGCGATATTGGAACCAACCACGTTGCCGAGAGCAATGCCGGGCGCGTTCTTCAGCGCGGCTTGCAGTGAGATCAGCAATTCTGGGGCAGATGTGCCAAAGGCCACGATCGTCAGTGACACCATCAACGCCGGAATACCGATCCGCAACGACAGGTTCACTGCGCCGCGTACAAGCGCGTCCCCTGCCAGAAGCAGGATCACAAGTCCCAGCGAGACGAGCAACCACTCCATGTTCTACCCCACGTTCTTTCGACAGGGACACGGCCCCTTGCCGATTTTAAACCGCCCACACTTCGGGCACTTCGCAGACTGCAACCGCTTCTGCCCCGGATAGCGCAGCTTGCCAAACATGGCCAACACGGCCATGCCCACCAGGAACAGAGAGACGATCTTTATAATCACGTCTACAATCCAAAACGCGCGTATTCCGCACGCTCTTCAACACCGGCCAACGCATCTTGCGCCAGCGTCGCGCCGAACCGCTGGAAAACCGACTTGCGTACGCCATACCGGCGCAGCTTGACCTTGTCCCCGAAACGGTCTTTCAAAACCGGTACGATGTGACCGATCCCGTCGATCAATCCTACGTCCTGCGCATCCTTGCCGGTCCAGATTTCGCCAGTAAACAGGTCCTCGCTCTTGTCCAGCTTGTCCCCGCGTCGGCTTTGCACATGGTCGATAAAGTTGGTGTGGATCTGCCCCAGCAACCGCTTGAGACGCGCCACGTCCTCTTCCTTTTCCGGACGGAACGGATCCAGCATCGATTTGCTTTCTCCAGCAGTGTGCACCCGGCGCTCGATCCCTTGCCGTGACAAAAAGACATGCGCGCCAAAACCCGCCGAGATCACGCCGATTGATCCGACAACAGAACTGTGATCCGCATAGATCTCGTCCGCCGCTGCGGCCAGCCAGTACCCACCAGAAGCAGCCACGTCCTCGACGAAGGCCAGAACCGGAATATCCTTCTCCTCGGCCAATCGCCGGATACGCGCCCCGATCAGCGCACTCTGCACCGGGCTGCCTCCCGGAGAGTTGATTTCGAGCGCCACAGCCTTGGGTTTGCCGCGGCTGAAAGCTTTTTCGAGGATCGGGCCGATCGCCTGATCGTTCAACTGCCCGCGCGCGCCACTTGCGATCACTCCGTTGAGGCGCACAACAGCCACTGTGGGTTCAGATTTGAGAAAGGGTATCCAGCGTTTCATGGGTTGGGATGTAGAGAGCGCCTAAAGGTTAAACAAGGCAACGCCCTCAGGAAACCGAAGGCGTTGCGAATTTGCCAAAGAAACTGGCGGATAAATGCGGGTCAGGCACGAATGCGCCAACCTGTGCGGAAAATCCACCAAATCACGCCCATACAAACCGCGGTAAATCCGGCAATAGCCAGCAAACTAAGGCCCACCGGCACATCTGCGGTGCCAAAGAAGCTCCAGCGAAAGCCGCTGATCAGATAGACCACAGGATTGAAGAGCGTGATCTTCTGCCAGATCGGGGGCAACATCGAGATCGAATAAAAGGACCCACCAAGGAACACGAGTGGCGTGATCACCAACAACGGGATCAACTGCAACTGCTCAAAGTTCTGGGCCCAAATGCCGATGATGAACCCGAAAAGCGAAAAGCTCAGACAGGTCAGCAACAGAAACACCACCATCGCAACTGGATGCTGGATTTGGATGTCTACAAAAAGAGACGCCGTCGCGAGAATGACCACCCCGATAAAGAGCGCCTTGGTCGCAGCCGCCCCCACAAAACCCAAAACCACCTCGAGAAAGTTCACAGGTGCGGAGAGTAGTTCGTAAATCGTGCCAATGAACTTCGGAAAGTAGATCCCGAACGAGGCATTCGAAATCGCCTGCGTCATTACCGACAGCATGATCAATCCCGGGACGATAAACGCGCCATAGCTCACGCCTTCAACCTGATCGATCCGGCTCCCGATCGCGGCTCCAAAGACCACAAAATACAGCGAAGTGGAAATCACCGGAGAGATAAAGCTCTGCGCTATGGTCCGGAAAAACCGCGTCATCTCGGACACGTACATGGATGAAACCGCCGCCCAGTTCATGCCGCGCCCTCCTTGACCAGCCCGACAAAGATGTCCTCGAGGCTTGATTGTTCTGTTTGCAAATCACGCATGTGCAGCCCCGCTTCCGACAGCGCTGCCAACAAGCGGGTAATCCCTGTGCTCTCGGCACGTGTGTCATATGTGTAGCGCAGCGCTGTCCCGCCGTTGACCAGCTCAACCTCGTATGCTGACAACGCATCAGGAATGTTACTGGCAGCTTCCTGCAACTCGATCTGAAGCGTCTTTTGCCCAAGACGCTGCATCAGCGCGTTCTTTTCCTCGACCAGAAGCAACTCCCCTCCATTGATGACCCCGACCCGATCAGCAATCGCTTCCGCTTCCTCGATATAGTGCGTGGTCAAAATTATGGTCACGCCCTCCTGCTTGAGGCCGGCCACCACATCCCACATGTCTTTGCGCAATTCCACGTCCACGCCTGCGGTCGGCTCATCAAGAAAAAGCACCTTCGGATCATGTATCAACGCCTTGGCAATCATAACCCGACGTTTCATCCCGCCCGAAAGCTCCATGATCCGCGCGTCACGCTTGTCCCACAGCGACAGCTGCCGCAGGATCTTCTCCATCTTGGCATCATCCCGCGGCTTGCCGAAAAGACCGCGAGAAAACGCCACCGTGTCTTTTACCTTGGTGAACGGCTCAAGGCTCATTTCCTGCGGCACAAGGCCAATCATCGAGCGCGCGCCGCGGTATTGTTCCACGACGTCGAAACCACCGACCTTCACATGCCCGGAACTGGGGTTTGTGATTCCGCAAATCGTTGAAATAAGGGTGGTTTTCCCAGCGCCATTTGGCCCAAGCAGCGCGAGAATCTCACCCTCTTCAATGCTCAGGCTGACGCCTTTCAGCGCTTCGAACCCGCCGTCGTAAATTTTGCGCAGGTCGCGAATGTCCACAATCGAAGTCATGATTGTCCCTCTCTCTCCGCCGCGCAGCCTAGCAGGCCGAGATTTGAGCGAAAGGGCAAATCATGGGGAATTGTTTGTGCGCTAACGCAGGTTGGACTGTGCGCCTTCCAGATCGTTCCAACCGGAAAGGCGCGTCAGACGACCGGAGCTCAGCCGCCAGTCAAACGCTTGAGAAGTCCTTTCTTCTCACCCTCAGGGGCAGCCTCATCCGCCCCGCCTTCGGCAGGCCCCTCAAGAGCTTCCTGAAGGTTGGTGAAAAACTGGTCCGCCATCTTTTTGGCAAAGCCATCAATCAACCGACTGCCAAGCTGGGCGAGCTTACCGCCAACCTTTGCGTCAACCTCATAGCTCAACAGGGTACCGGCTTCGGTCTCAACCAGCTTCACGTCCGCGCCACCTTTGGCAAAACCGGCCGCGCCGCCCTTGCCTTCTCCGGTCAGCGTCAGGCTTTCGCCTTCAATCATGTTGGACAACACCACGTTGCCTTTGAAGGTTGCTTTAACCGGACCGACCTTTTGGGTCACGGTCGCCTCAAAGCCATCCTCGGCATTGCCGGTCACTTCTTTCGCCCCCGGCACACAGGCCTGCAAGGTCTCCGCGCTGGTCAATGCCGCCCAGACGTCCGCCACCGGCGCCGCGATCTCGCGTTCATCACTCATATGCATGGCTGACCCTCCCGATCCTTTGCCCTTCACTTTCGCGCACCCTAGGCAGGCAGCGCGCGGCCTGCAAGCACACCAAGGTCGTAAAGCGGGGCCACAGGTGCCAATTCCCTGACCTGCGACACACCCGCCGTTGACCAAAGGTTAACACGCCCCATATCAGGATCACGTACCTGTTATTTGATTTCGAGAGTTTTCCGATGCCGTCCGATATTCAACGCAAGTTGACAACCATCCTCGCCGCCGACGCGGCCGGTTACAGCCGCGTCATGGAACACAACGAAGAGGAAGGTTTGCGTGCGCTCAAAGCCGCCCGCGCGGTTTTCAAAAAATTCATTGCGCGTCACCACGGTCGCGTTGCCAACACCGCAGGTGATGGCCTGATTGCAGACTTCCCGTCCGTGGTTGAGGCCGTTCAATGCGCCATCGAAGTACAACGAGAACTCGGCGCGTTGCCCGCGGACCCCGACCTCGCGCTGCACTTCCGTATTGGCATCCACCTCGGAGACGTCATGATCGATGGGGACGATTTGTTGGGCGAAGGTGTGAACCTCGCCGCCAGGCTTCAGAGCATGGCAGAACCCGGCGGCATTCTTATTTCTCGGCAAGTCTACGACCAAGTGCACGGTAAACTGTCTGTCAGCTTTCAGGACCTTGGCGAAAAACACCCTCGCAATTTTTCCGAAGGCGTCCAGGTTTATGGCATTTCCACACTCGGCACAGCCGGGCCAGCAGTACACCTGAAGGAACCTGAGCGGCCCTCCCACACAAACCCCGAGCCTGCGCCACGTGCGCCGACCCATCATCCTACGCCCGACAATTCCGCCTCGGCGAAAGAGATCATTCTCCAACGGATCAAACCGCTCGGCATCGCCATTCTCGGCCTGTGCCTGATCGACGCATTTTCCGGTCGGGGCATTTGGGCCCACTACCCTGCCCTTGTTCTCGCAACCCTCGCGGGCCTGCACGCGGCGCCTCTTTTGGCAACCAGCCGTTGGAACCCCCTGCAAATCCGCGGCATGATTATGGCCGGTTTTCTCGTTCTTATGAATCTCTTCACATGGAACGGCACTTTCTGGGCGATTTGGCCCGTGGGCGCGATGGTTCTGTTTGAAGTGATGCGCCGGTCCACCCGTCGGTCTTGACGGCGAAAACTCCGGAAGAAGCCTTCTAGCCGCTCCAAAGCTTACGCCACGTTCCGTATTCACGGTTTTGCGATCGATTTCGCACGCCCCTTATTTGTTTGGCGAACAGTGTTATTTTCTGCATAGTGGAATTTCATTCCGCACATTGACAGACGCATCCGAATCCCCTCTCCTGTGATCAAGTTGCGGAATGTTTTTCCGCATTGCGAAATTCTGGCAAAAGCCATGATGGGAGGACATAAAATGATTTCGAGACTTCTGAACTTTGAAGACGGCGTGGGCTGCGAATACGGCCTCTCCAAATGGGTCAAAATCGATCAGGAAATGATCGACGCTTTTGCCAAAGCGACGGGCGATCACCAATACATCCACACGGACCCCGAGTCGGCAAAAGACTCTCCCTTCGGAGGCACAATCGCGCACGGGTTTCTCACGCTGTCACTGTTGTCCCAGATGATCGCTGATGCCGTGCCCCGCACCGAAGCAGAATCCACTGGCGTCAACTATGGCTTTGACAGGGTCCGCTTTGTCGCGCCAGTCCGCGCAGGCGCCGAAATCCGTGGCCGCTTCACTCTCGCCAAATACGCGGAACCCCAGCCCGGCGTGATCGAAATGCAGTGGAATGTCACTGTGGAGATCAAAGGGGAAGACAAACCCGCCCTGATCGCCCAGTGGAAAAATCTGCGTTTTGAAAACGCTGAGGAACCCCTCAAGAAAGCCAGCTAGGACGTTACGTTCCAAACGGGACGCAACCGCCACTGACGCGATACCGACGTTATACAGACGTCATACAGACGCTAGAAAATAGGACATTATTAGATGCGCGACGCCTTGATCGTCTCCACCGCCCGTACGCCGATTGGCAAAGCCTATCGCGGGGCATTCAACAACACTCAAGCGCAAGAACTGATTGGCCATGCGGTGTCCCACGCCGTGTCCCGTGCCGGTCTGGACGGGTCCGAGGTGCAGGACTGCGTGATCGGTGCCGCGCTTCAACAGGGCTCTACAGGCGGCAACATCGGCCGTCAGGCCGCGATCCGCGCGGGCCTTCCTGTTACCGTCGCTGGCATGTCACTGGATCGTCAGTGCGCCTCCGGCATGATGGCAATCGCAACCGCGGCCAAACAGGTTGTGCACGATGGCATGGATGTCGCTATCGGCGGCGGCGTCGAGTCCATCTCTCTGGTACAAAACGAAAAAATGCGCATGGACCGCGCAGGCGATCCCTGGATCAAGGAAAACAAGCCCGCGCTTTATATGACCATGCTTGAGACCGCGGAGATCGTCGCGGAACGTTACGGCGTGTCTCGCGAAGATCAGGACGCCTACGCTCTGCAATCTCAGCAGCGTACAGCCGCCGCACAGGAAGCTGGCAAATTCGACGATGAAATCGTGCCTCTGACATCGACCATGGGTGTCATGGACAAGGAGACCAAGGAAATCTCCTTCCACGAAGTGACTCTCGACAAAGACGAGGGCAACCGCCCGTCGACCACTCTGGAAAACCTTCAAGGTCTGAACCCCGTTTTCAAAGGCGGTCAGCAGGTCAAAGAAGGCCAGAACATCACTGCCGGCAACGCAAGTCAGCTGTCAGACGGCGCCTCCGCTTCCGTTGTGATGGAGGCAAAAATGGCAGAACAACGCGGACTTGAGCCGCTCGGCCGCTACGTCGGTGTTATGGCAGCGGGTCTTGAGCCGGACGAAATGGGCATTGGCCCGATCTACGCTGTGCCGAAACTTCTTGAAGCGCACGGCCTGAAAATGGATGACATCGGTCTCTGGGAGCTGAACGAGGCCTTTGCCTGTCAGGTTCTGCAATCGGCACGTGTTCTCGGCATCCCGAACGAGATTCTAAACGTCAATGGCGGCGCGATCTCCGTCGGCCACCCCTATGGCATGTCCGGCGCCCGCATGGTTGGCCACGCCTTGATCGAAGGCAAACGCCGCGGCGCCAAATACGTCGTCTGCACCATGTGCGTCGGCGGCGGTATGGGCGCTGCAGGTCTTTTCGAAGTTCTTTAAGTCTCTGAAATTGAAGTTGAAAGGCGGCGCTCCTTGCGCCGCCTTTTTCGTTGACATCCCCGCGCCAAAAATCAACCTTTGAGCGAAGTTTGACAGGAATGGTTGCGGCAATGGTTTTGAATTTTCGGGTTTTCGCGGCCTTCGGCGCACTGCTGATGGCAGCTTTGTTGGCACTCATTCACACAAATTCGGATTTGATAAAAAACTCTTCCCTGAGGTTTGTAACCGCCCAAATCCAGCAAGAGGTTGCCGACCGTTTTCCAATGCTTGTTGACAGCTCCGCCGAGGCAGGAATCTCCAAACTGACAGAGCGCTTCAAGTCCCAAGAAACCGCCATCGGCAATAAGCTTGCCGAAGGCGCGCATCTGTTCGTCGCCAGCGCAGTTGCGCGACTTTGTGATTGTGAGAACAACTCAGCGTCGAAAACAAAAATCGCGACTGCGCTACAAAACGCCATGCAAGACCAAATCGGCACCGTAGCTGCGGCGCGCGAACGATTGGAAGCCGTGATCCAAGGCCGCTACAACAGCCTGCTGGATGCCCTGATGCGCGACTTGACCATCTTCCTGACCACAAATCTGGTCGCCTTTGCCGCGATATTTGCAGCAACTTTTGTGCGCAACGGCAAAGGTCCTATGCTTGTCTACCCCGTCGCCTTGCTCAGCACCGCTCTCGCCCTCGGCGCGGGCATCTACGTTTTTGGGACCGATTGGTTCTATGCCATCCTGTTTCAGGACTATTGGGGTTTTGGCTACTCAATCCTGATGGTCTGCCTGTTTGCAATTCTGCTGGATATTTCCGCGAACAAAGCGCGCATGACTTCCGGCTTTGCAAGTACCCTGCCTTCGTTTTTGGTTCCGATTTGCTGAGTCTCACGCCCCGATCACCTTCTGGTCAGGTGGGTGCAACAGGCAGCGAACGGTGCCTATAGTCTTTTTCAAACAGGAGGACTCAGAATGATCACACGTCGCGCCGCTCTTGGCCTTTTTGCAGCCACCCCAATCGCCTTTGGCATCAGTTCCAAAGTCGCACTCGCCAAGGAACCGGAGGTGTTCCAGAATCCAACCGCGATCAATGGCTATGATCCGGTCGCATATTTCAAGGAAAGCAAACCTGTTGAAGGCTCCGCAGCCAACTTGGTGGAATGGAATGGAGCGAACTGGCATTTCTCGGACGCGCGCAACGCAGCGGAATTCCTTGAGAGCCCGGAATCCTTCGCGCCGGTGTTCGGCGGCTACTGCGCCTATGCAGCATCCAAGGGTTACCTTGCCCCGACCGTGCCCGAAGCCTGGACGATCCACGAAGGCAAACTCTACCTGAATTACAATCTGCACGCTCAGTCGCTTTGGCGAGAGGATATCCCCGGCAACATTGAAAAGGGCCTCGCCAACTGGCCGGGCATCCTTGGCTAACCTGCCTGCCCCTACGTTTTCCTTGATCGGGCAGCCAAACCTGCGAGCCTTTCCACATCGCGATCGGGAGGCTCGTAATGTTCAAACTGTGGCTACGCTATCGGCTTTGGCTGTTCTACACCGTTTTTCTTGCAGCGGCCCTGATGTTCGGCGGAAGAGAGGGGCTGTTCGCCCTGCCTGACACCCATGCAACAGGCAAAATTGCACTGATGGTCGTCTTTGTGGCTTTCACAGCTTTTTCGCTCTACGCAACCAAGGCCGAAAACTTCTTCCGTACTGTGCGAACGATCAACAGGTACCTCTGGGGTCGGCAAATCGGGCTGGATCTCTATATCAGCGTCTTCCTGTCGCTGGGCGTGATCTACTTGTTGGAGGGCTCGCTGTTAATCACCGCGCTTTGGGCCTTGCCGATCCTGATCTTCGCCAACCTTGCGATTTTGCCTTACCTGCTGCTGAACTACAGCGCGCTGGTGGGATTGCTCGTCGGTTGAAACGCAAACAGCGCCCGATCCGCCGGGCGCTGTTCAGACCGCCGTCGTCTGGGTCAAGCCAGTGCTACTACCCGTTCGCCCTGTACGACCATCACTTGCAGGTCTTCAGGCCGATCCGTTTTGGCATGCACCACCGCTTCGTGCCCGGCCTCGTCGGTTAGAATCACGTCCAGCCCGTCTTCGGCATGCTCCAGCGCGACTTCCACAATGGACGAGCTTTCCGAGTCCCTTTCCGCTGTTAGATTTGCTTCTGCTTCGATCACGAGCATCTCGCCCTCCGCGTCCACATCCTCGAACACAACAGCCGACATGTCGGTTTCACCAAGAGAGGTCTCCGTCTTCTCCGCGGAAACCATTTCCAACGTCGCTTCTTCCACGCCCAAATCGAGAAAATCCACCGGTCCGGCGCCCGCACTATTCTTGTTTGCGGAGGTCAAGAGATCGTCAGGAGCGTCGTTTTCAGCGGTCCGCGCCAGATCGTCCGAGGGCGCCACACGCTCGCTCAGCTCCCCCTCGTTCAACTCGGTCTTTTCGGCGGCAAGCTCCGCATCCTCCTCTTGACCATGCTGTTCCGGAAGAGAGCCTGACTTTCCGCCTTCCTTTAGAAATTCTTCGAAAGCCGCATCCTCGGCGGACGTGTCGTCTGGTTGACCGGCGGGGTCGTCCGCGGCGATGGCCGCCAGCAAAACGGCCTCCGGATCCCGCTCGACATCCCGCCCCTGCACGGTCTCTGCCTCCTCAACTTCCTCAGGATCACCCAACAGATCGGACACATCAGAAATCTCGGGCTCGAAATCCTCCTCGAACTTGTCCAGTTCCTCGTTCACAACGTCCCGAACCTGTCCTTCGATTTCTCCCATGACACTGGAAACAATGCCCATGCCCATGACGCTTCCGACCAATGCCAAAATAACAAAACTACCCATAACCAAAACCGCTTCAAACTGACTAAAATTGAACTCTGAATTTAGCTTTCCAGCTTTTGGTTGCCGAAAGCTTAACTGCGAACAAAAAAAGAACATATCGCAGAAAAAGGCCGCCCCAAAACTATGGAGCGGCCTCATATTTTTTAAATATTTAAGGCGGTTAAGCTGCGTAACCTTTCATCACCTGCGAGAGATGATAATCAGTGTCGCCAAGCTGTGCATCCAGCATGATCAGGCGTTTGGCATAATGGCTGACCGCGTATTCCCAAGTCATGGCGATCCCGCCATGCATCTGGATGCTTTCTTCGGCAACAAGGCGGGCCGCACGGCCGATCATGTTCTTGGCCATCGACGCATACTTGGCTGCATCGTCGCCACCCAGCTCAGCAGCTGCTTTGATCACAATAGAACGCGCCTGCTCGATCTCCGTCAGCATGTCTACCGCACGGTGTTGCAGCACCTGAAACTTGCCGATCGGCACGCCAAACTGCTTACGCTGTTTGAAGTATTCTACCGTCGTCCAATGCGCGACATCCATTGCACCGACGGCCTCGGCACAAAGCGCCACGATACCGGCATTCAGGGCGTCTTCCAAAGCAGCTTCCGCGTTCGCCATGACCAAAGTGGCCGGCGTGTCATCCAGCAGGACTTCAGCCGCACCGCCGCCATCCATCATGCCATATCCGGTCACATTGGCGTCTGCAGCCTGAACCGCGAATACACCAAGCCCGTCGCCATGCTTGGCCGCGACAAGCACAACATCCGCCACCTGTCCGCCATACACTGTCGACTTGCGCCCAGACAGCGCGAAGCCATCTCCCTTGGCGGTTGCAACCGTTGCAATCTGATCCAGCTCATAAGGTGCGTCGATTTCCGTGATACCGACCGCATATTTCGTTGCGCCGGTCAGCAGAGCCTCGAGATCAGCACCTGCCGCAGCCAGCAGCCGCGACGCCATCAACGCGCCAAGCACAGGCTCCGGGCACAGCGTCTTACCGAGAGCCTCAAAAACCACGGAAATATCAAAACCCGTGCCGCCCATGCCTCCAGCGTCTTCAGGCGCCAACGCATAGAGCGCGCCAAGTTCGACAAGCTGATCCCACAGGGCAGGATCGTGATACGGCGCGTCGTAAGCTACCTTGATACGATGCTCGACGGGATACTGTTCTCCAAGAAACCGGCCCAGCGTGTCCGCCAGCATTTGGCGATCTTCGGTCAGGTTGAAATCCATCTCACAGCTCCAGCATTGTCTTGGTCACGATATTGCGTTGGATCTCATTGGATCCGCCAAAAATCGAGGTTTTGCGGTTGTTGAAATAGCGCGCTGCGTTGTGCTCGGTATCGGGTGGACCAAACATCAGGTTACCTTCCGTGACATGCCCAGGGAATGGTGCCGCCGCCGGCCCCAGCGCGCGTCGTGCGAGGTCTTTGAGTTCCTGATTGATCACTGTTCCCTTGATCTTCAGAAGCGACGTCTCAGGTCCGGGAGCACCTTGTTCCTGTGCCTTGAACAGCATCCGTAGATTGGTGATTTTCATTGCTTCAAGATCGATCTCTGCCTGAGCGATACGTGCGGCAAACAGTGGGTCGTCGATCAGCGGCCTGCCTCCACGCATCGTTTTGCGGGCAATAGACTTCACCTCCTCGAGTGCCTGAATCGAGAAGCCAACACCGGCAATCCCAGTGCGCTCATGCGTCAACAGGAACTTGGCGATGGTCCAGCCTTTGTTTTCCTGGCCCACAAGATTGCCAACCGGAACACGCACGTCGGTGAAGAAGATCTCGTTCACCTCGTAGCCTCCTTCAATCAGCTTGATCGGACGCACTTCAATGCCCGGTGTATTCATATCCACGAGGATAAAGCTGATACCTTCCTGCTGCTTCGCATCCGGATCGGTCCGGCAAAGACAGAAAATCCAGTCGGCGTGCTGCCCCAGCGTGGTCCAGGTCTTCTGACCGTTGATGACCCACTCGTCTCCATCGCGCTCGGCTTTGGTCTTGAGGGAAGCAAGGTCTGAGCCGGCTCCAGGTTCCGAGTACCCCTGACACCACCAATCCGTGCCATCCAGAATTCTCGGCAGATAGTGTTCCTGCTGTTCTTTGGAGCCAAAGGTGATCAGCACAGGCCCTAGCATGTTCAGGCCAAATGGAACGATGCGCGGCGCATAGGCGCGGCAGCACTCTTCCTCAAAGATGTGCTTCTGCACAGGCGTCCAGCCAGGTCCGCCAAATTCTTTTGGCCAGATCGTCGCGAGCCAACCTCGCCGGTTCAGAATGGCATGCCATTCCTCAATCACTTCCTTGGTCAATTCTCCACCGGCACGTACCGCATCGGTCATGTGCTTGGGCAGGTTCTCCGCCAGATAGGCGCGGACCTCGTCGCGAAACGCGAGGTCCTCTGCACTGTAACTCAGGTCCATCCGATCATTTCCCCTTGTTCATTTTGTCAAAGCTGCCGCCTTCGTCTGCCATCTTCTGCAGCAACGCAGGCACCTGCCAGTAATACGCATCTTCCTTGGCATAGGTTTCAATCCGCTCCACCAGTGCTTTGGCACCGATCGTGTCGGCATAGTGCAGCGGTCCGCCACGGTGGCGCGGGAAGCCGTACCCCATCAGGAAAACCACATCGACATCTACAGGACGCAATGCGATGCCATCCTCCAGCACCCTTGCGGCCTCAGAAATCATTGCGGTCATATAGCGGTCAACGATCTCCTCGTCGGAGAATGTCTTGGGTGTGATGCCTGCTTCGGCACGGACCTCCTCGATGATGCCATCGAGATCAGGGTTCTCCAATGTCTCCCGACCTTCATACACAAAGTAGCCCTTCGCTGTTTTGCGTCCATTCCAGCCATTTTCGCTCAGGCGGTCGGCAATGGCTCCACCATAGCGCTCTTCGGGCGGCCGGGTGGGCTCAAGCCGCTTGCGGGTCATATAGCCGATGTCCAGACCGGCCAAATCGCCAACGCGGTGTGGTCCCATGGCAAAACCGAAGGCTTCCAAGGCTTTGTCCACCTGATCCGGATGCGCACCATCCAGCACCAGATAGCTTGCTGTCTTGAGGTAATGCCCCAGAATTCGGTTGCCGATGAACCCATCGCAAACCCCTGCGCGTACGCCAACCTTGCGCATGCGTTTCGCCAGCGCGAAACCAGTCGCCACAACGGCAGGATCGGTTTTCTCGCCAACCACCACTTCCAACAGACGCATGATGTGCGCGGGCGAGAAGAAGTGAAGGCCGAGTACGTCCTGCGGACGGTCGGTCATCGCTGCAATCTCGTTGATGTCGAGGTAGGATGTGTTGGAAGCGAGAATGGCACCCTGTTTACAGATCGTGTTGAGCTTGCCGAAGATCTCCTTCTTGATCTCCATTTTCTCGAACACCGCCTCGATCACCAGATCAACCTCGGCCAGCGCGTTCATATCTGTCGACGCAGTCAGGTTTGCCAACGCAGCATCCCGTTTGGCCTCAGACATTTTCCCGCGTTTCACTGCGCCCTCGAGATTGCCGGTGATCGTCGCCACACCTCGGTCCAGTGCTTCCTGCGTGACCTCGATCAAGGTCACCGGAAGGCCTGCCATCAAGGCAGAAGTCGAAATTCCCGACCCCATTGTTCCGCCACCGATCACACCCAGCGACTGCACGTCGCGCGGTGTCTCCCTTTTCTCCGGGATATTCGCCACAGCCCGCTCGCCGAAGAAGGCGTGGATCATGCCTCGGGACTCGTCTGTGCCCATGCAGGCCATGAACGCCGCGCGCTCAGCCGCCAGCCCCTCGTCAAACGGCAAAGTAGACGCGGCAACCGCCGTGATCGCCTGAACAGGCGCGTTCAGGCCGGGCGCCTTCTTGGCAACCATGGCCTTCGCAGCTTCAATCGCGGCGTCATCCGCTTTTGTTTCTATGTCACGGGTCACACGGGTCTGAAGTGTACCTGAGATGACGTCTTCGGCTGCGGCCAGCACAACGTCGCGCGGCTCACCTTCCATGATACGGTCGATAATGCCCGCTTCCAGCGCTTCCTTGGCAGGCATCTGGCGACCCGAAAGAGACAGATCCAGCGCCACAGGGATGCCTGCAAGACGCGACACACGCTGTGTGCCACCTGCCCCCGGCAGAAGTCCCAGATGGATTTCAGGCAGACCAACGCGCGCAGTCGGCACCGCCACGCGGGCGTGACAAGACACTGCAAGCTCCAGACCGCCGCCCAGTGCGGTCCCGTGAATTGCGGCCACAAGAGGGATCTCGGACGCCTCAACCTCGTTGTACAGGTCCGGCATAAACGGCTGTTGCGGCGGCTTGCCGAACTCGGAAATATCCGCCCCGGCCACAAATGTCCTGCCCGCGCAATACACGCCCATGACTTTGGCTTTGCCCTCGGCATTCACATCCTGAACAGCCTTTTGCAGCCCTTGCCGCATGGCGGCGCTGCCCGCGTTCACCGGCGGATTGTCGATACAGATCAGGGCGATTTCACCCACATATTCAACGCTGACGACTTGGTTCTCGCTCATCTCGTAACTCCCTAAAATCTCTTAGCAAATTGTCTCGCCACCATCGGCCACAATGGTTTGGCCGGTGATATAGGCGCTGGCGTCGGTGGCAAGGAACAAAGCGGTGCCCGCAATATCTTCCGGCTGTCCGATCCGACGTAGCGGGTTCTGGCCTTCGACTTTCGCGAGATAGTCGGGGTTTTCCCAGAGCGCCCGCGCAAAATCGGTTTTCACCAAGCCCGGCGCAATCGCGTTTACGCGAATGCCTTTGGGTCCCCACTCCACCGCGAGATTGCGCGCCAAAGACGCGTCCGCGGCCTTGGAGATGCCATAGGCACCAATCACCGGGTTGCCGGTAAGGCCTGCAATGGAAGACAGGATGACAACATTGCCACCACCGCGTTTGGCCATGCCTGGTAAAACCAGATTACAAAGCTGCAGCGGCGACAGCACGTTCGCTGTCATGATCTTGGCAAAGGCCTCATCATCCAGCTGGCTCATAGGGCCGTAAACGGGATTAATCGCCGCATTACAGACCAGAACGTCGATCTGCCCCCACTCCGCCAGCGTTTTCTCTACCAGCCCCTCGACTTCTTCCCGCTTGCTCACGTTGCAAGGCACCACCAGCGCCTCTCCACCATCTGCACGGATCGCTTCCGCGACAGGCTCACAAGCCTCGGCTGTCCGGCTGGACACCACAACCTTTGCGCCCGCCTTTGCATACATTTCAGCAATGGCGCGACCGATTCCGCGGCTAGATCCAGTGATAACGGCAACCTTGCCGGTCAAATCAAACATCGATTTTCCTCCCGATAGTGCACCAGACTCGCTTGACGCACACAGTCCATTTGACCGGCATCCTAGGCTTCCTTCCGCATCGCGGAAACGCGTTTCGCTGCAATGCGGCCAAAAACGACGCGACGACACTTGCTGCAAATTCCGCATGACGAAATGGAAGTTGACGCTAGGCTACCTCAACTTGACCAACCCCAAACGGAGCGCATGATGCCCCACCCGAACGCCCGTATTCCTGACTTCTGGCCAGCCGGAAAACCCTGGACGTTTGAGCGCCCCGACACACCTCTGGACGTAAATCTGGACAAAACAGTCGCCAAGTGGGGTGATCGTATCGGGCTGACTTACAACGGCGCTGACTACACGTATCAGGACATCGCAGATCGGGTCTCAGCCTTGGCTGGCTATCTACAGCACGTCGGTCTGTCCAAGGGCGATCGGGTCCTGCTCTATACCCAGAACTGCCCACAATACATCATCGCATTCTATGCCATCTTGCGCGCCGGCGGCGCAGTTGTGCCGGTCAACCCGATGAACAAAACAGCCGAGATCGACTATCTGGTGGAAGACACCGGCGCCAAAATCGCCGTTTGTGCCCTCGAGCTGTCCGACAACATCCTACCTGCACTCAAGCGCGGGGACTTGGAAACGCTGATCGGCACGCGCATGACGGATATGGGCCTTTCGGGATTTGACCTTGTTCCGGAAAAGCAAACCGTCGCGATGAGCGAACAAGAAGCCGAAGCGCATGGCATGGTAGGTTTTCAAACGGCCATAGATGCAGGTCACACCCCTGCGCCGCGCACCACAACTTCTGACGACCTTGCGGTCATCCCCTACAGTTCAGGCACAACCGGAAACCCGAAGGGATGTGTTCACACGCACCGGACAGTCATGGCATCTCTGGTTGCTGGCGTGATCTGGAACCCGACCACGGAAACAACCGTTCACCTTGGCGCTCTGCCGTTCTTTCATGTCACTGGCATGATGAACGGTATGCACGCGCCAATAATGACGGGCGGACGCAACGTGATTTTGCCGCGATGGTCGTCCAAACTGGCGGCCGGTCTGATTGAACGTTTCAGGATCGCAAGGTGGCGCTCCATCGCGACCATGGCGATTGATCTCGTGAACGACCCGAACTTTGACAGCTACGACCTTTCCAGCCTCGAAATGATAGGCGGCGGCGGCGCGGCAATGCCCGAGGCGATAGCAGGAAAGCTCAAACAGATGACTGGGCTGGACTATGTCGAAGGCTACGGCCTGTCCGAGACGATGGCGGCAACACATGTGAACCCGATCGATGCCCCCAAACGCCAATGTCTTGGCCAACCAATTTACGAAGTCGACAGCCGCGTTCTGGAAATCGGCGGCGACACCGAGCTTGCGCACGGTGAGATTGGCGAAATCGTCATGCACGCCCCTCAGAATTTCCTCGGCTATTGGCAACGGCCCGACGAGACAAAAGAAGCTTTTGTGGAAATCGATGGGGTTCCGTTCTTTCGTTCAGGAGACATCGGCTATCGCGACGCAGATGGCTATTTTTTCATGGTCGACAGGGTCAAACGCATGGTGAACGCGGCAGGTTTCAAAGTCTGGCCCGCGGAAATCGAAATGCTCATGCTACACCACCCCGACATCGCCGAGTGCTGCGTTGTTGGCGCACACGACGAGCGCCGCGGGGAGTGTGTGAAGGCGATAATCATTCCACGCGCAGAAGCACGCAACACAATCACAGCCAAAGGCGTGATCGACTGGTGCAGATCTCAGATGAGCGCCTACAAATGTCCGACAATCGTCGAGTTTGTTGACGATCTTCCTCGCTCGGGCGCTGGCAAGGTCTTGTGGAAGAACCTCACATGACGCATAGGAATTCCACAATGCGGAAATACGACCACTCATGAGAAAACGCACCCAATCCACGGGCGAACCGACTGCCCCTCCCGAGAACGACCGTCAGTTCGTCACAGCCCTGTCCCGTGGTCTCGAAGTCCTGCGTGCATTCAGGCCGTCCGACCGAGCAGGCCTCTCTAATCGCGAACTCGCCCAACGGACAGGGCTTCCAAATTCGACGATTTCGCGGCTGACCTATACGCTGATGACCACGGGCTATCTGCTCTATAACGAAACAACTGGGCGATATAATATCGGCGTTCCGGTTCTTGGCTTAGGCTTTTCCCTTTTGGGCGCAATGCCGATGCGCGAAGCTGCCAAAGATCTCATGCAAGATTTGGCGGACTACGCCGGTGACGGCGTTCAGGTTGCTCTCGGGGCGCGCGATGGCCCAACCGTCACCTACCTAGCGTGCGCACGCGCCGCCAATGGTGTGGTCTCCTTGCAGCTTGGTGTTGGATCTCGTATCTCGCTGGCCCGCTCGGCAATGGGGCGCGCGTACATTGCAGGATGCATTGGCGAGGAAAAGGAAGAGATTCTGGATCTTCTTGCCGCCTACTACGGCCCACAGGATTGGCCCGAGACGTTGGACGGCATCAAAAATGCAGCCGATCAGATCACACAGAAAGGCTTTTACGCCAACTACGGCGACTGGCATGACGGCGTGCATTCGCTCGCGGTCCCGTTTCCGGTCCAAGATGAAGGCTCGCCCAACATGGCGTTTAACCTTGGTGGACCCGCTCATTTCCTGCCCAAGGAGCGCATGGAGAATGACCTTGGGCCCCGTCTTGTCGCAATGGCCCAAAACCTGCAACGCCGCAGCTCCGCCTATTAATTCCACATTGGAAACAATGCGTTTCTGACCGCCTTACCCAACGCCCAACCTTGACCAAGTTGGGCACTTGCCTCATTCTCGCCACAAAATTGCCAGTGAAAAACCGCTTTTCATCCGACGACACGCCCAGAACAGGCGTCTGTCGGCGTTTGGTGTTCTAGAAACTGGCTTTGGGGGACACATCATCGGGCAGAAGCCCGCGACATATTCCGGATGCTTCCCGCAAGGCCATCAGCAATGTTGGATATGTTATGCCCGTTGTCCCGCCCGTCCTCCCGACCCTCGAAAGCTTGTATGGTCCGCTTCCCACACTTACCGAAGAACAGATCATAGTGGCCGCTGGCCCTTATGACCTGACAGCTAATTTCACAGGATTGCTTCCCGTCGCCAACGGACTCAATGTTCTTGCCATTGGCGATGCGGATGAACAGACGGTTGTGGTAGTTTTGGGCCGTGTGACGTTCGTCGCCGGCGACGGCAACGACGGCTTCTTTGGCGGTGCGTTGGGCGACATCGTGTTCGCCGACGATGGTATGGACACGATCCACGGCGGCATGGGCGATGACTGGTTCAACGGCCAGGGCGACGATGACAGCATCAAAGGCAACGACGGTTTTGACACCCTGCTTGGTGGCTGGGGCAATGACTGGATAAACGGCGGCGCGGACGACGATCACATCGAAGGCGGCGACGGCAATGACTACATTCTTGGAGGCACAGGCAACGACACGACGCTTGGTGGCAACAACAACGACACACTCTTCGGAAACGAAGGCAATGACGTTATGGGCGGTGGCGCTGGATATGACTCGATCCGCGGCGGCAGCGGCGACGACAGCATCTTCGGCGGAGAAGACCGCGACACGTTGTACGGTGACAGCGGCAATGATGTAATCGACGGTGGCGCAGGCAACGACCGGCTGAAAGGTGGCGGTGGCAACGACTTGCTTTCCGGCGGCGAAGGAAACGATTTCCTGACCGGTGGGTCCGGCGAGGACACACTACTGGGAGGCGAAGGCAACGACCGCCTTGCCGGTAAAGACCACAACGACCACCTTGCAGGCGAAAACGGCAACGACACGATATGGGGCGGTGGCGGCGATGACGTCGTGTCCGGTGGTGACGGCGACGACCTCGTCTATGGTGGACGTGACAACGACGAACTGGATGGCGACGACGGCAACGACGAACTCTACGGCCAGGGTGGCGACGATACCCTTCGGGGTGGTGACGGCGATGACTCAATGGTTGGCGGCAATGGCAATGACACCTTGACGGGTGGTCGCGACAACGACGTCTTGATCGGCGAGGATGGAAATGACCGGATGTATGCCAACAGCGGCAACGACACTCTCGACGGCGGCGCCGGTGACGATGTCGTCTTCGCAGGCTCAGGCGAAGACCTCCTGATTGGAGGCCCCGGCAACGACACCCTGCTCGGCGGGCGTGATGCGGACATCTTCGAGTTCGGGGCAAACGCAGCCGGCTACACCGACACAATCCTCGACTTTGCCGATCAGGAAGACCTGATCCGTATCGAAACCGGCTACAGCCCCTACACTGTAACGGACACAGCAAACGGCGCTCTGATCGAGATGGATAACGGTATCTCCATCTTACTGAATGGCGTTCTTGCAGTCGATGTTTCGGACGACGACTTCATTTTCTAAGTCGGACCGCACACGATTGACCTTGCGCCCTCTCGGGCGCAAGTTGTGCCCCGGGAATTCTCTGGAGGGCACGCATGGTTTCGATCACCCAAAACGACATCAACAGTTTTCAAAGTGATGGCGTTGTCGTCATTCGCGGCTTGTTTTCTGATCATCTCGACGCCTTGCGAGCGGGCGTTGAACGCAACATGACTGCCCCCGGGCCCTATGCTTCCGAAAACAGGAAAGACGGCGAAACCGGCCGTTTCTTTGATGACTACTGTAACTGGCAACGCATCCCTGAATTTCAGTCGGTTATCAAGCAAAGCGCCGCAGCAAATGTTGCCGCGCAGCTAATGCAGTCCCAAACCGTCCAACTTTTTCACGATCATGTACTGGTCAAAGAACCCGGGACATCCATGGCCACGCCCTGGCATACCGATGGCCCCTACTATTTTGTCGAAGGTAGCCAGACCCTCAGCTTCTGGTCACCTCTAGACCCGGTCACCGACGCCACCCTGCGCCTTGTGGCGGGCTCTCATCGCTGGGAAAAGCCGGTATTGCCAACCCGTTGGGCTTCAGAGGAAAGTTTCTTCCCCAACAAAGATGACTATATGCCGGTGCCCGATCCGGACGCCGAAGGCATGCGCATTTTGGAATGGGAGATGGAACCCGGCGATGCAGTGGCCTTCAACTACCACATTCTTCATGGCGCTCGGGGCAATCATGCCACGGCCAGACGACGGGCCTTCTCACTTCGGTTGCTCGGCGATGACGCGCGGTATGTCACCCGTCCGGGCCGCACTTCGCCGCCATTTCCCGGTCACGACATGATCGAGGGACAGCGGCTGCGCGAGGACTGGTTTCCGATGCTTATCGAATGAAGGCCGGAGGAAGCCCCCCAAAAGGGCCTGCGACACCTGACGGCGCGCGCGTCAACCTGCAAAGCCAACTTGCCGATTAGCCCGCTCCACCCGTCAGGTCCTGCGCGAGCATCAATGCGTTTCCATCGGGATCATAGAACGTTGCGGTTTTGACCATGCCTTCGACAACCTCGGTATCACCGTCGAACTTTACACCGGCCTGTTCCAGACTTTGACGACCGGCATCCAAATCGGCGATCCCAAAGACCGGAACGCAATTGCCCGGCGCTGGTTTCGTATGCTCCCCGAAACCGATTACAACACCAGCCGTGTTTGTCTGCATCTCGGACCACCCGGCCTCGTCGGCGTGGTAGAGCAACTCGAAACCCAACATGTTCTGGTACCACTTTGCGCTCGCGTGGCGATCCGTGACCGACATTGCGATTGTAATCGTTTGATCTACTGAAATGAGCGACATAGTCTTTCCTTTTTCTCAAAATATAGTAACTATACTTTATGGACATAAATTTGTTTGTCAACATCACGTCACGCGCTTGGGCGCTCCCCATTCTCGCTCAGCTGCATGCCGGCACCCCAGGCCGGCAAGCCCCTCTGCTGGCCGCAACCGGCGCGGGCAGAACCGCTTTTGCGCAAAGTATGGATCATCTGATCAATTTGGGACTGCTCGAACGAAACCCGGGCTACGGCCACCCATTGCGTCCTGAGTTCCGCCTTACCCAGATAGGGGTACCCGCGGCCAAACTCGCCAGTCAGATCAACGGCGTTTCGCAAGACGAGGATCAGGACTTGCTTCGGCGATCTTGGACGCTGCCGGTTTTGGCAACACTTCACAGGCCGCGCCACTTTATCGAGATCAAGCGAGACCTCCCCCCAATTTCGGATCGGGCACTGTCACAATCGCTGAAAACAATGGAAGCAAGACACTGGATTCATCGTCACATTGATGAACATATGCGCCCCCCTCGCTCTCAATACTCGGCTGTCAGCACGGGCAGCAAACTGAGCGAAGTGACAGCCGCTGCGGTGGCCTTTGTTTCTTGAAACAGCCACTTCTCCGGCAGTCGGTAAAGCAACGCGTTCATTCACATGGCACAAAAAAGCCCGCCATCGGCGGGCTTTCCAGATCACACTGAAAGCAAACCTACTTGCTCAGCTGATCCTTCACCATCGGGCCGACCTTTCCGAAATCCATCTGGCCGGTGAATTTCGCCTTCAATGCGCCCATTACCTTGCCCATGTCACGGATCGACTCAGCTCCCACCTCTGAAACCGCAGCTTCAATGGCCTTCGCCACTTCGCCGTCGCTCAACTGTTTGGGCAGAAACTCCTCAATGACGGTGATCTCGTTCATTTCGCGCTCTGCCAGATCAAGACGTCCGCCCTCTTCATAGGTCCGCGCGCTCTCCTGTCGCTGCTTCACCATCTTCGCAAGGATGGACAATATCTCCGCGTCATCAACGCCACTCGCGTCCTCACCAGCACCCCGTGCCGCAATGTCACGGTCCTTGATGGCTGCGCTGATCAGCCGAAGCGTTGAAAGGCGTTCTGCGGCGCGGTCGCGCATCGCCTGCTTCAAGCTCGCGTTGAGGTCGTCTCTCAGAGTCATCTACTTCGCCATTTGTTGCCAAACATAAGTCACGGACAATACAGAAAGCCTCGACGTCTGGCAACGATTCAGATTGCGCTACCAAACCCTTAAAAATAAGGGCTTCGACACCAATTTACCGACACTTAACACTTCGCCTTGACGATGTCCGGTCTCCGACATAGTTTCCCGACAATTTGTCAGCCGGAGAGTCGCGCCATGGCCCATCAAGCCCCATCCCACCCGACCGCATGTCTTGCTCTCGCCGATGGGACGTTATTCTACGGACGAGGCTTCGGCGCCACAGGTGAAACAGTGGCAGAACTCTGCTTCAACACGGCAATGACGGGCTATCAGGAAATCATGACCGACCCCTCTTATGCGGGACAAGTTGTGACCTTCACTTTTCCCCACATCGGGAATACCGGCGTGAACCCGGAAGACGACGAAACCGGCGATCCGGTCGCCGAAGGCATGGTCGTCAAATGGGACCCTACAGAGCCCTCGAACTGGCGCTCCGCCGACACGCTGTCCAACTGGCTCTCGGCACGCAATCGCATCGCAATCGGTGGCGTTGACACGCGCCGCCTGACCCGCGCCATTCGCCAGCAAGGTGCGCCGCACGTGGCTCTTGCCCACAATCCCGACGGCAATTTCGACACCGAGGCGCTTGTCGCAAAGGCCCGCGCCTTTTCCGGCCTCGAAGGTCTGGACCTGGCCAAGGACGTCACCTGCGCGCAGTCTTACCGTTGGGACGAAATGCGTTGGGCATGGCCTGATGGCTACCCGCGGCAGGAAGCTCCGAAACACAAGGTCGTGGCCGTGGATTTCGGCGCGAAACGCAACATCTTGCGTTGCCTCGCATCTGCAGGCTGCGACGTGACCGTGCTGCCCGCTACCGCGACTGCGGAAGACGTACTCGCACACAACCCTGACGGCGTGTTTCTGTCCAACGGTCCGGGCGACCCCGCCGCGACCGGTGAATATGCCGTTCCCATGATCAAAGGTGTACTCGCAGCAGACCTGCCTGTCTTTGGAATTTGCCTCGGTCATCAGATGCTCGCGCTCGCGCTTGGCGCAAAGACCGTGAAAATGAATCACGGCCACCACGGTGCGAACCACCCGGTCAAAGACCACGACACCGGCAAGGTGGAAATCACGTCAATGAACCACGGTTTCGCCGTTGATGCACAGACCCTGCCCGAAGGCGTCGTGGAAAGCCACGTGTCGCTGTTTGACGGGTCCAACTGCGGTATCCGCTTGGCGGACAAGCCGGTCTTTTCGGTACAGCACCACCCCGAAGCCAGCCCCGGCCCTCAAGACAGCTTCTATCTCTTTGAAAAGTTTGCCGCCAACATGGCTGCGCGATCTGCCTGAGCAACAAGCTGAATTAACCATTCATTAACCACGTCGCCCCAGACTAACCGCGTCAATTCAACGGGGTGACGTGAATGAACGGGCCACGACCGGACCTTGCGCCGCGAACGTGGCGACGGCAGGCGAAATCTCAAGACCTCCCGACGCTCCCGCTCGGGCGGAGCCTTGTAGAGCGCGGCTGGATTACCCCTTGGCAACTGTTCTTCGCTCTGCAGCGGCAGAACATCTGGAACGCGACTCTGCCGGAAATCCTGTTTTCGCGTGGTTGGCTGACACCTGACAGGTACTGGCAACTCCACGCCGAAAGAACGGGCATGCGTCTGGTCGATCTGGATCGGTTACCGCCCGATCCAGACCTCGCCATGTTGCTGCCGCCGGACTTTTGCCTGAAAAACAATGTCATTCCCTGGCGCGGCTTGGATGGTGAGGTGGTCCTTGCCACGGGACGTCCGGACCATCTGACAACGCTGCGCGAACGCCTGCCTCTACACTTGTCCAACGCCCCTTTGGTGATTGCGCCAGACGGCCAAATCAACGCCGCCATAGAAAGGCTTATGCGGCTCAGGCTGACCATGTTGGCCGAATACCGGCCCCACCCACGCTACAGCAGCCGTGGCTGGGATCACCGCACCATGCTGCAAAAAATAGTGTTTTACACCGCTCTGATTACACTGGCGTTCGCCTTTCTGACAGCCCCCGACATCATCCTCGGCATTGCCGTCATCTGGGCCATTATAACCCTAGCCGCCGCCACATCTCTGCGCTTCGCGTCGCTCGCCATCTGCGCGCTGCGCCCTGCCCGCGCGCCGCCCATGTCCCCCAAAGCACCCCTGCCGCGAATATCGGTCATCGTACCTCTCTTCAGGGAGAAACGCATCGCAAACGCCCTGATACGACGCCTCACACGCCTGACCTACCCGCGCGCCCTTTTGGACGTTGTCCTTGTTCTGGAGGAACATGATCACGTCACCAGACAGACAATCGCCCATACGAAACTCCCCAAGTGGATGCGCGTCGTCGCAGTGCCAGCGGGGTCAGGCGTGACCACCAAGCCGCGCGCATTGAACTATGCGCTGGATTTTTGCAAAGGCGAGATTATCGGCATCTGGGACGCGGAAGACGCGCCCTCTCCGGATCAACTGGATCAGGTCGCCGCACATTTTGCATCCGCCCCTAGAAACGTGGCCTGTCTGCAGGGCATTCTCGACTACTACAACCCTTACACAAACTGGCTATCACGTTGTTTTTCAATCGAATATGCCGCCTGGTTCCGGATCTACCTACCGGGGCTAACCCACATGGGTTTCGCAGTTCCGCTGGGCGGCACCACCCTCTTTCTGCGTCGCTCCGCACTGGAACGCATTGGCGGTTGGGACGCGCACAACGTCACAGAAGACGCAGACCTCGGCTACAGACTGGCGCGGTTCGGCTACCAAACCCGCCTCATCCGGACAGTGACGCTTGAAGAGGCCAACTGCCAGCCCGTCGCATGGATCCGTCAGCGCTCGCGATGGCTCAAGGGATACATGGTGACCTATCTGGTCCACATGCGCTCGCCAAGTCGCCTTTGGCGCGATCTAGGTACGCGCAAGTTCCTCGGCTTTCACCTCGTGTTTCTCACAACCTTCAGCCAGTTTCTTCTGGCGCCCCTGCTCTGGCTCTTGTGGGGAGCAACACTTGGATGGCAACCAGATGTACCTGGAATGGAGACGGTGCCTGCATGGCTCTCGGTGGCCTTGATCCTGTCCACACTTTCCAATGTGCTGTCGTGGGGCATTGCTGCAAAGCTATCTGACCGTCCCGGTCTGATCCGGTGGATACCTGCCATGCTAGCCTATTTTCCGCTCGCCACCATAGCGGCCTACAAAGGCCTGATCGAGCTGGTCGTCGCGCCATATTACTGGGACAAAACCGAACACGGAAAGACGTTCGAGGCCACCCAGGTCGACTGAATGAAATGGGATCTTTGAGAGCGCTTAAGCCTCGTTCTCGGCTTTCAGACGTGTGACAAAAGCCGTGCTGATGTGTGCACGCAGGGCTTCGTAGGCACCCGCCTCATCGCGGTTGGCGATGGCATCCACAATCGCCTGGTGTTCCACAAGCGTATCTTCGCCCCGCCCTTCGGCAGCAATCGAGGTCGTTGCCATCAACGCCATCGACCGGTGGACCAGATCAAGCTGCTGCACCAGATACCGGTTGTGGCTGGCCAGATGAATCTGTTTGTGAAACCGCCGATTGGAACGTGCCAAAGCGGAGGGGTCGTTCACCAGTTTCTGGTCGCTATCGACCATGTCCTGCAAAACACGCACTTCTTCCTTGGTGGCGTGACGCGCCGCCAGTCTCGCTGCCAATCCTTCCAGTTCAGTCCGCACCACATAAAGTTCGGCCATCTGATTGTGATCAAGCGAATTCACGATAAGGCTGCGCCCGTCCCGCGCCAAAAGCGACTGCGTCTCCAGGCGCTGCAGCGCCTCTCGGATCGGGGTCCGGGACACTCCGAACCGCTCTGCCAGATCGCTCTCAACCAAACGATCCCCCGGTTTATAAACGCCTACGTCAATCGCTTCCAAAATCAGCGAATAAGCGTCCTTGTTGGGTCTTTGGCCTTGTGCCATCCTGCGCGTCTCCATTTGCGATGCCAGCCAGATTACGCGCGCGCGATTGTGATGCAACCCCGCCATTGCGCCAGACCTCTGCAAACAGTAACACGTCAGCCATGCCCAAAGCTTCCTTTGCACATATCGACACCTGGGTGTTTGATCTCGACAACACGCTCTACCCACCGGCAATGCGCCTTTTTGACCAGATCGAAGTGCGCATGACAAATTATGTGATGTCAGCCCTCGGCGTTGACCGCCCGACAGCAGATCAGATGCGCAAGGATTATTGGGCCCGATACGGCACAACGCTGACGGGGCTGATGCGCGAGCATAACGTGGACCCGGGGCCCTATCTTCACGATGTGCACGAAATCTCACTGGATCACCTCAGCGCTGATCTCATACTTCGAAACAACATCCAGAACCTGCCGGGCCAACGCATCGTCTATACCAACGGAACCGCGCCTTACGCTGAGCGCGTTCTGGAGGCGCGCGGACTGGCAGGTCTGTTTGACGGCATTTACGGTGTGGAGAACGCGGACTTTCTTCCCAAGCCGGAACGCGCCGCATTTGAAACTGTCTTTGACAAAGCCAACGTCGAGCCGACACGCGCAGCCATGTTCGAGGATGACCTCAGAAACCTTCAGGTACCCCACGAGATGGGCATGCGCACCGTCCATGTCGCCCCGGAGGATTCCGCGGCCGACCATGTGCATCACCACACGGATGACCTCACAGAATTCCTCGGAAAACTGACCTGATCTAAGCGGTTTTTTGCCATTGCGACAAACTGACTGATCGCAGCTCGCGGCAAACTGCATAGGTGCATTCCACACACATCAAAACGCCGAACCAGACGCCGCCCAAGTGGGCAGGCGCCCAAAGGAGCTTGTCAAAATGGCATCCACCGAAACCGTCTCTACCAAAACTCTCATCGCGATCTATGCCGTTATTTTGCTGGCTGTCGTGCTGTGGGGAACCTCTATCGCCCTATTCGGAATTCCGGGTCTTTATATACCGGCGCTCTGCGCGGTTCCCGTCATCTGGACCATCCTGCTGATCATTTCCCGAGGATGACGCCACAGGGACATTTCGCCCTCTTTAACCCCGCCTCCTGCCCGCGTATCTTCGCGCGCAGGAGGCCTTGCGCATGACCCAATCCCAATCCACGTCTGTTGACGTCCTCATCTCTGGCGGCGGTATCGCCGGACTGACCGCAGCTGCGGCCTTCGGAACAGCCGGGTTTTCCGTTCAATGCGTGGATCCGACACCTCCCGTCACGGAACGGGATGTTGAAGGGTCCGATCTGCGCACCACGGCGTTCCTGCAGCCTGCCCGCGCGCTATTGGATCAGGCAGGTCTTTGGGATCGTCTCTATCCCCATGCCGCACCTCTGCAGGTAATGCGAATTGTGGACGCCGGTGGCGAAGAACCGGAACCACGGATCATCAAGAACTTCGATGCATCCGACCTTTCTGACCTGCCGTTTGGCTGGAACCTCCCGAATTGGCTTCTCCGCCGGGAAATGCTGGCGCGACTAGATGAACTGCCCAACGTCGACCTGCGTCTTGGTACGGCAACCAAAACGCTCTTCACCCGCACGCACGAAGCCAGAGTCGGCCTCACCGATGGATCTCAGACCAACGCGAAACTGGTGATCGCAGCAGACGGTCGCAATTCGCCCATGCGGGACGCGGCCAAAATCAAGGTTCATACAACCCGCTACGGGCAAAAGGCGTTGGCCCTCGCTGTGACCCACCCGATACCGCATGCAAATGTCTCCACAGAGATTCACCGCTCAGGCGGTCCGTTTACGCTTGTTCCATTGCCAGACTATAACGGCATGCCGTCGTCAGCTTTGGTCTGGATGGAACGAAGCGCGCGGGCAAATGCGCTTTTCGAGATGGAAAAGACGGACTTTGAAGCCGAAATGACCGCCCGTAGTTGTTCTCTGTTCGGCCCGCTCAAACTCGCGTCGCGCCGCACCATATGGCCGATTATCTCTCAATCTGCTGAAACGCTCTATGGCGAACGCATCGCCCTGGTCGCTGAAGCAGCGCATGTCGTGCCGCCGATCGGCGCGCAGGGTCTCAATATGAGCCTTGGCGACATGCGTGTTCTGCTTGATCTCGCAACCGAAAATCCCGGGCAATTGGGCAGCGAACGGATGCTCCAGACCTATCATCGTCGCCGCTTCGCCGAGGTGAAACTGCGGGTTCAAGGCATCGATATGCTCAACCGTGCGTCAATGGTCGAAACGCGCGCGCTGCGTGACGCCCGCGCTATGGGACTAAACGCGCTCTACTCCCTCGCTCCGGTACGCAAAACACTCATGCAGATGGGCCTCGGCGCGAAATAACCTCGCACCGACGCTTTACCGACGCTTTGCCGACGTTCTGCAGCTTGGTATTTTGGCTCAAAGCACCTCATCCAACACGGTCTTCAACCGCGCCATAGTGCCTTCCACGTCATAGAGCTTATCCAGGCCAAAAAGACCCAGCCGGAAGGTCATGAAGCTCTCCGGTTCATCACAGGCCAGCGGTACACCAGCAGCGATCTGCATGCCTTTGGCAGAGAACTTGCTGCCGTTCTGAATTTGGGGATCAGCGGTATAACTGACCACCACCCCCGGAGCGCCAAAGCCTTCCGAAGCGACCGACGTAATACCTTTTTCTTTCAGCATGTTGCGCACACCGTTACCCAGGGCCCACTGCGCGTCACGCAGCTTGTCAAAACCATAGTTCTTGGTCTCTGCCATTGTGTCGCGAAATGCTTTGAGCGCGTCTGTTGGCATGGTGGCGTGATAAGCGTGACCGCCGTTTTCATAGGCCAACATGATGTCGCGCCATTTCTTCAAGTCGATGGCAAAACTGTCCGATTGTGTCGTTTCCAGCCGCTCCAGCGCACGGTTCGACAGCATCACCAGCCCCGCAGACGGCGACGCACTCCATCCCTTTTGAGGTGCCGAACACAGAACATCCACACCCAAAGATTTCATATCAATCCAGACACACCCGGACGCGATACAATCCAACACCATCAAGGCGCCCACTTCGTGTGCCGCTTTCGCCATTTCGGCAATATAGTCGTCGGGCAAGATGACGCCAGCGCTGGTCTCAACGTGAGGCGCAAAAACAATCTCGGGCTTCTCCTCGCGAATGCGCGCAACGACATCTGCAATCGGTGCGGGGGCAAATGGCGCCGTGGCATCATTGCCCGTCTGCCGTGCCTTCATGACCGTGCTTTCCGCAGCGAACCCGCCGGTTTCGAAAATCTGGCTCCAGCGATAGGAGAACCATCCATTGCGCACAACCAGGGTCCGCGCGCCACGCGCGAATTGGCGTGCTACGGCCTCCATACCAAAGGTACCGCCCCCCGGCACCAGTGCCACGCCGTCGGCGTTGTAAACCTCTTTGAGCATGTCCGAGATGTCGCGCATAACCTGTTGGAATGATGCGCTCATATGGTTCAAGGAACGGTCGGTGAAAACCACCGAGAACTCCTGCAAGCCATCCGGGTCAACCGAAGATTCATTAGACATGTGGGCCTCCTGCGAAAACTGGCGCCACCCTATGGTTGACGCCAGCAAAAGGAAACCACGCTTTATGGATAAAGAGCTTCAGGCCACCTGATCAAAGTGGTCCTGGACTTCATCCCGCCACGACACCACGAGCCTGTTGCGCCCCCCCTCCTTTGCGACATAGAGCGCATCGTCTGCAAGACTGATCGCCTTGGTCAATTCAGCCACAGAATTCATCTGCGCCGCACCGATGGATATTGTTGCGCGAAGTGTTTCGTCCTGAGAGACCGGAATGATGCGGCGCTCAACTGCGGCCCGCAAGCGCTCCCCGATAGACGCACCTGTTGTCTCGTCCTGACGGTTCAGGAAAATCAGGAATTCTTCTCCACCGAAGCGACAAATCATGTCTTCGGCCCGAATGTTCCCCGCCAGCAGCGACGCTACATCGCGAATAACCGCATCACCGGTTAAGTGCCCATGCGTGTCATTGACGTTCTTGAATCGGTCCAAGTCGACCATGAGCACAACGCCATGCGCATTCGGACGTTTTTCCATTTCCGAGAAAAAGAAATCCCGCGTAGCCACATCGGTCAGCCGGTCTCGATCAACCAAGCGCTGAAGCTCAAGAGCGAGCGCATGAGACTTTTGCACCTGCCTAGCCAGAGTCCAACTGACACCTACCGTCAAAGCTGTGGCAAGGATCATGACGACTGGAAGGTCAGAGCCCCATTCTTCTCTTTCGGTCAAAAAACTCGCGACAATGATCACGCAAGCGTTCACAAAAACCGTAACCGCAGCGACTTTGATCGCAATTTCCCGTCTGGCCGACTGCATCCGCACTATCCCCTATTCGTATTGGGGACGGGCATACACTAAAGCTGTTAATGTTCGGTTTGTTTCGTTTTTACAATTTGACCAAGTGGGCCTGGCCGTCGCTCTTCACTCAGCAGGACATTCGCTTCGACATTTCCCACGCCCGGCAAAGTCATCACCCTTCGGCGTAAAACGCGCTCAAAATCCGCAATGTCCCGCGCGACAACCCGCAAGCGATAATCATACATTCCCAAAACGTGCTCGACCGTCTGCACTTCGGGAATGGCCGCTACCGCGCGTTCAAAGTCTTCCAATGAAACCCGCCCTTTAGTTGCCAACTTAACGCCTAAAAATACGGTCACGCCGAACCCTAGTTTCTCGCGATCCAGATCCAGCTTGCGTCCCGCTATCACCCCACTGTCGGTCAGTCTTTTGATCCGTCGCCAGGTCGCGGGCTGGCTCAACCCGAATTTCCGCCCCAACGCACCAGCATTCTGTGTCGCGTCTTCAGCCAAGGCAGCCAACAAACCGCGGTCAATCTCGTCCAGGTCGATCATACCGGCAGGCTTTCTTCAGATTTTATCCGCGCAACGTGCATCAGAGACTCAATGTCGGCGATATGGGGCAAAGTCAGAATGCGGCTGCGGTATACCTCCTGATAGTGTCCCATGTCTTTGGCAATCACCGACAATCGGACGTCCACCTGTCCGAGAAATGTCTGAATCTCAGTCACCTCGGGGATCTCTCGTGCGGCTTCGATGAAATCATCAAAGGCGCGAGGCTGCGTCTTGTCCAGTGTCACCCGCAACGACACCTCAACGGCATAGCCAAGTGCTTGCCAGTCAATCACAGCCCTTTGCCCACGCAGGATGCCTGCGTCACGCAACTTATCCAGTCTCCGCGACAGACGCGAAGTGGTGAGGGTCAATCGGTCCGCCAATTCCGGCAGCGATTGAGTCGGGTCATCCTGCATGTACCGCAAAATACGGCGATCCAGATCATCAAGCATGAAAATCTCAATATCGGAAAGTATCGAGAATGAAAACCTCGAGATAAAGGCAAGAAATACGAATATTTCAGCTCGATCTTGTGGTTCTCACGCCTATGATCACCGCAAACACCGTCTCTACCAGCAAAAGGAGCGCCTATCATGCGCGTTTACTACGACCGCGATTGCGACATTAACCTGATCAAAGACAAAAAGGTCGCCATTCTCGGCTATGGCTCCCAAGGTCACGCCCACGCTTTGAACCTGCGTGATTCCGGCGCCAAAAACCTTGCCGTCGCTCTGCGCGAAGGATCCGCATCCGCCAAGAAGGCCGAAGCCGAAGGCCTGACAGTGATGGGTATTTCCGAAGCAGCGGCATGGTGTGACGTGATCATGTTCACGATGCCCGACGAATTGCAGGCAGAAACATACAAGAAATACGTCCATGATCACATCAAGCCGGGTTCCGCGATTGCCTTTGCACACGGCCTGAACGTTCACTTTGGCCTGATCGAGCCAAAAGAGGGCGTCGACGTAATCATGATGGCCCCTAAAGGTCCGGGCCATACCGTACGTGGCGAATACACCAAAGGTGGTGGCGTGCCTTGCCTTGTGGCAGTTCACAACGATGCTTCCGGCAAAGCGCTGGAAATCGGCCTGTCTTATTGCTCCGCCATCGGCGGTGGCCGCTCAGGCATCATCGAAACCAACTTCCGCGAAGAATGCGAAACCGACCTCTTCGGTGAGCAGGCAGTTCTCTGCGGCGGTGTGGTCGAGCTGATGCGCATGGGCTTTGAAACGCTGGTCGAAGCTGGCTACGCGCCCGAAATGGCCTATTTCGAATGCCTGCACGAAATGAAGCTGATCGTCGACCTGATCTACGAAGGCGGCATCGCAAACATGAACTACTCGATCTCCAACACTGCGGAATACGGCGAGTATGTTTCCGGCCCGCGGATCCTGCCCTACGACGAAACCAAAGCCCGCATGAAAGCTGTTCTCACCGACATTCAGACGGGCAAGTTCGTGCGTGACTTCATGCAGGAAAACCAAGTTGGTCAGCCGTTCTTCAAAGGCACCCGCCGCATCAACGACGAGCATCTCGTCGAAGAAGTGGGCGAAAAGCTGCGCGGCATGATGCCGTGGATTTCGGCTGGCAAAATGGTCGACAAGGAAAAGAACTGATCTCCCCGATCAGACTGGATAGGGCGCCTCTGGGCGCCCTTTTTCTTTTTTCAGAAGGCGCTGACGAACCGCTCGCCAAGCACGAAATCCCAACCAGAATCGTAATTTCGGCGCATGTCCTCGGCACGGTCCGCCCAGCGCTCCCAGCCGGAATGCGTGAGTGTCACGCGACATTGCCCACCAGGCACATCTTCGAAATCGACCGCCACCTTTGTCGGGTTTTCCGCTTTAGTTCCTGGGTGCCAGGTAATTACCAACCGCGCTCCCAAAACATATTCGAGAACCGTCCCCCAATCGGCTCGGCTACCATCGTGCATGGTTTCATAAACCGCTCCCCCAACGTTGGGTTCTATAGTCACGGCAAGTGCCGCCTTGTTGTCGCGCGCTGAAACAGCATGCCCACCCAATGGCCACCAGCTTGAAGTTTCCTGCGCAAAGATCTCAAAGGCCCGCGCGGCATCGCACCTCACTACAACCGTCTTAATTATGGGTTCGGTCATAAGTGTCTCCTTTCTATCTCGTCGGAAAACTCTCTCAAAACATCACCCCAAAGCTGATCCAGATATGCTCTGATTTCGGACAGCCCTTCCCGCCGTACAGCATAAATATTTGAGCGGCCTTCCTTTCGCATGGTGACCAGACCAGCATCTGTAAGTACCTTCAGATGCTGGGAAACCGCCGGACGACTAACCGGAAAAGCATCTGCCAAAACGCCCACCGCCGCAGGTTTCCGCGTGAGCGCCTCAAAAAGCGCTCTTCGGGTCGGATCAGCCAGAGCGGCAAATGTCGAATCGTAAGCCATGACTTACCGTAAGTAATTACTTACGAAATGTCAAAACCCGTTTGACCCGCACACCACAACACAGCTAACTGACGGCGCCGCATTTGAACGAGTATTCATGTCCACCACAGCCCTACCGACACCAACTGCTTCAAGCTGGTTTAACATCGCGCTGCTCGGCTTTGTCTGGGGTGGTACGTTCATGGTCATGGCCATTGCGCTGGAGGGCTACCCACCAATGACAGTCGCCTGCGCACGCACCGTGCTTGGCGCCTTAGGCCTTCTTGCTCTCCTGCCGTTAACGGGCCGCAAAATCCCCAAGATCACACCGAGTTTGGCGCGAAGCATTCTCTGGATCGGCCTCTTTTCTACAGCCATTCCCTTTGTCTTGCTCAGTTGGGGGCTGTCACATGTTCCTTCGGCGTTTGCAGGAGTGTCGATGGCGGCTGTGCCTCTATTCGTCCTGCCACTTGCGCATTTCTTCTCCGACGAAAAGCTGATTCCGCGCCGTCTCATTGGCGTACTCATCGGGTTCTGTGGCGCTCTCGTGCTGATTGGTCCCGGCCTTGCAAACCTCGGACAGGGTAACGAACCCCTAGCGCAGGTCGCATGCCTGACCGCCGCTCTTTGTTATGCGATCTCGTCCACGGCTACGCGCCGTTGCCCTCCAATCGACCCGATGGTTCTTTCGGCGCTTTCACTGCTTGTTGGAGCAATGCCTTTGGTACCCCTCATGCTACTGATTGATGGTGTGCCGTCGTGGGAAGGCGCTCGCGCGGGTGGCGCGATCCTGTTCCTGGGTCTGATCCCGACCGCCGCTGCAACACTACTGCGCATACAGGTTATCCAGACCGCGGGCTCGGTCTTCATGACCCTCGTAAATTATCAAGTGCCAATCTGGTCAATGGTTTTTGGCGCAGTGGTGCTTTCCGAGGAACTGCCCCTGCGCTTTTACGTTGCACTCGTATTGGTATTGATCGGTCTGGCCGTCAGCCAGTGGAACAGCCTGCGCAGGCTATTTCAAAGCGCCTAGGACACAGCTGCAACTACCGCCTCAACAACGGAATCCACCGTGCGCTCAAGCAATTGGGCATCTTCACATTCCGCCATCACTCGGATCAACGGCTCTGTACCGGACTTGCGGATCAACAACCGACCACTGCCAACCAATGCCGCTTCGGCATCAGAAATCGCCGTTTGCACGGATGCGACCTCAAGTGGAGTCTGCCCCTCACCGTAACGCACGTTCTTCAACATCTGAGGCACCGTCTCGAAGACTTTGCTCAACTCGGATGCCTTCTTACCGCTCTCGACCATAGCCGCAACGAACTGCAAGCCAGCCATCAACCCATCGCCTGTAGTAGCATAGTCCGTCATGACAATATGACCGGACTGTTCGCCCCCGAGGTTGAACCCGCCCTTGCGCATTGCTTCCACGACGTAGCGGTCGCCCACCGCAGTACGTTCCAGCCGCAGCCCTTTGTCTTCGAGAAACCTTTCTAGTCCAAGGTTACTCATCACAGTGGCAACCAGCGCGCCCCCCTTAAGTTGACCTTTCTCGGCCCAGCGGGCTGCCAACAACCCCATGATCTGATCGCCGTCGGCCACGTGGCCGGTCTCGTCAATGATCATCACCCGATCCGCATCGCCATCCAGGCAAATACCCACATCTGCACCATGCGCGACAACCGCTTCACAGGCAGTCTGCGTGTTGGTCGATCCACAGTTTTCGTTGATGTTGAGCCCGTTAGGAAAAACACCCACCGGGATCACCTCAGCTCCAAGTTCCCACAAAGCCTCCGGCGCCGCGCGATAGGCTGCTCCGTTGGCGCAATCGACAACGACTTTGACCCCACTTAAGGGCAACGCTCGCGGCAATGAACTCTTGACCCGCTCGATGTAGCGAAAGCGGCCATCGTCGATCCGCGTCGCGCGGCCAATATTAGCGGCCTGCGCTGGCTCCACCCCGCTTTCAATCAGCCTTTCAATCTCTAGTTCCGCTTCATCTGACAACTTGAAGCCATCCGGACCAAAGAACTTGATCCCATTGTCTTCGGCGGGGTTGTGGCTGGCGGAAATCATCACGCCAAGGTCCGCGCGCATGGACGTCGTCAGCAAACCGACTGCCGGCGTTGGAACCGGTCCAAGGAGAAAGACGTTCATGCCTGTGCTGGTCAAACCCGCAGTCAGCGCGTTTTCGAACATGTATCCGGACAAACGGGTGTCCTTGCCGATCACAACGCGGTGCTGATTGGTTCCGTCATTGCGGAAGTACCGGCCCACTGCAGTGCCGATACGCAATGCCATTTCGGCGGTCATCGGGTAGGTGTTTGCCGTACCGCGCACCCCGTCGGTGCCAAAGAACTTACGCGTCATCAATATCTCCTGTCGTCACAGCCTGCCAGAGGCCCAGCGCCTGCGCGGTCTCCGCCACGTCGTGCACACGCACAATCTGAACGCCCTGCGCAACCGCTTCAAGCGCCACGGCAATTGAGCCCGGCGCCCGGTCGCTTGCGAGCGGTGCATTGCCGATTGTGCCAATAAATCGCTTACGGCTCGCCCCAAGTAAAACCGCGCAGCCCAGCGAGTGGAAAAGACTAATGCGCCCCAATAAATCAAGGTTATGCTGTAAAGTCTTGCCAAACCCGATACCTGGATCAACCACTATATGATCCCGCGCTATGCCCAGCCCGATGAGAGCCTCAACTTGTGTTTCAAGAAAGTCATAAACGTCCAGAAGGACGTCATCGTATCGCGGGTTCGCCTGCATGGTTTGCGGATCTCCTTGAGCATGCATCACGCAAACCGGCACGCCGTGAGTTGCAGCCAAAGGCGCCAGATCAGGATCGAAGGTAAACCCCGCGACGTCGTTCACCAATGTCGCACCCGCTGAAATAGCCGCCTTTGCCACTGCCGCTTTACGGGTATCTATGCTGATCGGTACTTCGCTTTCTTGGCGTATGGCCCTGATCGCCGGCGCCGTTCTTGATATCTCTTCCTCTATATCAACTTGTTCCGCACCGGGCCGCGTGCTTTCACCGCCCACGTCGATAAGTGCAGCACCGTGACCCATCATCCTGACCGCATGCGCTCTCGCCGCCGACGCGCCGACATGCTGCCCGCCATCGGAAAAGCTATCCGGTGTCACATTCAAAATGCCCATGATCTGCGGTCGCGAAAGATCAAGCCCGGAGACAGACGAACGCTGCGCCGTCATGTGGCCCAACACGTCAGTTGGCACCTCAGTTGCCGGCGCAACACGTGGCGCCGTATCGCGCCGCAATACTTCGACATGTGTAAACCATGACCAACCACCAGCCAATGTCAGTGCATTGTCAGGTCGGGCCAGGTCAGTCTGCGGGATCGCACGAAAATACGTCGTCATGTTCGTTCCATGCGCTCAAATCCGGCAAAACTCAAGCCTTAGAGCGTTGCCTGATCCAGAGCAATCATCCGAACCGGTACATCTGCTCCTTCAGGCCCATGGGCGCCAATTACACACAGCTGCAAACCTTCCATTTCGGCCGCGAACCATTGGCACAACTCAAGCCCGTCCGTCGTATCCGCGGGAGGACCCTCCACCGCATCCAGCACGACCTTGGAAGGCGCCCAGACGCAGATTTGCCCGTTCTTCATGGCCCAATCAAGTTCGGTGCGTGTGTCCACAACAACGCAGCGTTCGTCTTTTGCCGCGAGCCGCCATGCGTTCTGCTCAATTGCTAAAAGATCCACCCGTCTCTGCGTCATCTTGTGGCCGGTTTGAGGCGCCGTCACATCTGAAACGCCAACGCAGAAAATCAAAGGCGCGCCTTGCGAAGCCAGTTGATCAATCCAGCCAGTTAGCAGAGGCGACTCAATCGCGGCATTGGAAACAAACACAACACGCGGGTGCGGCGCTTCTTCCTCTTCGATTTCCTCCACCGGGGTCAAATGCGTCTTGCGACTCCGCACAATTTCCACACCCAGTGCGCCAGGTCCGCGGTCAAGCTTCTCGATGCGCACGAACACTCGCATCGCTTGCGGTTCAAGCAGGATACGATCTGCGACCCGTGCCGCAAGCGTCTCGAGCAAATTCAGGCGTTCTGCAGCAAGTTCAAAAGCAATGGCTTCCGTTACCTTGTCATATGACAGAATGCGGTCAACATCATCGTCCACAGGAGCTGTGATGGGACGGACTTCAACCACAACGTTGAAACATACCCGCTGAGTTGTTCCACGCTCTGCCTGAAACGCGCCGATCTCCACTTCGACGGTATGATCGCGCAAGGAAATCCGATCCAGCGGCTCGCCATCGGCCATAGCTTCCGAGCGCTCCGATGGATGCGCGAAGGCAAGGCGAATTTCATTGGTCATGACGCCACTCCCGTGTTTTGTCCGGCACTAATCAGACTATGTCTGTTGCCGCGCGCATAACAGAGCATTTGGCGGCACGCCATAGTCCAAAGACGTCAAAACCCGCGCAATAGCACGGGTTCCGTTTCATTTGTTCGCCGATGTCAGTTCTGCGTCAAACGCGTTGGCATACGGTAGAAGTGGTGAACGCCGATGGTCGCGGTCCGCGGAAAAGTTCGCGACCACCGTGGGCTGACCGCCTTGGTGTGATAATGTGTTGCGCCATCCGTCAAACCGCGAGGCACGCCGTCCAGCGACAAATAGGCTACCTTCACAACGCGCTCATAGGCATCTTTTTCGTGAATGCGGTTGGTCACACCGTCGCAGTTATAGGTGAACTGACACTGATACTTGCGCCCTGAGGCCGTACCCTGCTTGATCACACCGCAGACACTATCGGGAAAGCTCCCGTGCTCGGCTCGGTTCATGATGACTTCCGCCACCGCGAACTGACCCTTCACACCTTCACCGCGAGCCTCAAAATACAGTGCCTCGGCCAAGCAAACCAATTCATCGGAACGGTGTTTGTCCTCGACCTTGGGCAAGCTGTCGACGAACGCGCGGCTATAAGTGATCTCGGTTGGTTTTTTCTTCTTCGGCACAAAGATCTCGCGCAGGGATTTTCCGTCAAAAAGCACAACTTTTTTCGGATTTCCCACTGCCTCTTTGCCAGAAGCAGGTGCTTCAGCAAATGCAACACTGGACGACACAAAGGCCGCCGCAATAGCCAGAACTACGGTCCGCATTTCAACCTCACAGTTACCGAATGCGGCTTGCCCCCCGCATCACAACGGCCGTTTTATTAGCTCAAAACGTAAAAATGGTAAACGTCAGAGCATTTTGCTTGATTTTTTGAAGCTTTACTGATGGCCAAAAAACGGCGGAAGCACCTTATTTTATTCAATTTTGTCACGAATCGCCAATTGGGCCGCCGCTAAGCGGGCAACGGGTACTCGGAACGGGGAGCAGGACACATAGTCCATGCCGATAGTCCTGCAAAAGGCAATTGATTCGGGTGAACCACCATGTTCGCCACAAACAGAAAGCGTCAGATCGGCCCGAGCCTTTCGCCCCCGTTCAGCCCCGAGGCGCAACAATTCCCCCACGCCTTCCTGATCCAGCGTGTGAAACGGATCTTCCGGAAAAACGCCTTGCTGTACATATGGCGACATAAAGCGACCCGCATCATCTCGCGACAGACCATAGGTCATCTGCGTCAAATCGTTAGTGCCGAAGCTGAAGAACTCGCAGTGTTGCGCGATGTCTTCAGCACGCAGGGCTGCCCTGGGCGTCTCCACCATAACGCCAAGTCTGTATTCAAAGTCCCTTCCACGCTCTGTGCGCACGGCCGCAGCAACCGCATCGATCCGGGTTTTGACCAATTCAACTTCGCGTTTTGCGGAAACGAGCGGGATCATGATCTCGGGAACAACCGGCTCGCTTTCGCCAGCCGCATCCAGCATCGCCTCGAAGATCGCCCGCGCCTGCATGTCGAGGATTTCAGGCACCGTAATTCCGAGGCGAACACCCCGCATACCAAGCATTGGGTTATACTCGCCGAGTTCTTCCACACGCCGTGTCACGGTGCTCAAGGAAAGACCGAGCGCTTCCGCCAGATCCCTCAAGCCGGAACGGTCCGTCGGCAGGAATTCATGTAAGGGCGGGTCAAAAAGTCGGATGCAAACTGGCCTGCCATCCATGACCTCGAACAACTCAACAAACATCTCCCGCTGCATCGGCAAAAGAGCCTGCAGCGCCACACTGCGACCCTCGGGGTCGTTTGCGAAAATCACCTCGCGCATCGCGATCAACTGATCGGCCTCAAAGAACATGTGTTCCGTACGCGCCAGACCAATTCCCTCGGCCTGAAAGACCAGCGCTGTCCGTGCATCTGCTGGCGTGTCCGCGTTGGCCCTAACACCTATGTCACGATTTTCATCCGCCCAGCCCATCAGTGTCTGAAAGCTTTCATCAAGTGCGGCTTCCATCATCAATGGTTCACCGGCCAGCACCTGGCCGTTGGTGCCATCCACCGTGATCACATCGCCTTCTTGGAAAACGCGTCCGTCTTGCGCAATCAGCCGCTTCTTGCTGGTCTGGAACTTCAGGCTGGACGCGCCCACGACACAGGGCAACCCGAGCCCACGTGCGATCACCGCCGCATGGCTGGTCATTCCGCCCCGCTCTGTCAGTGCGCCGTTGGCGGCGTGCATGCCTCGGATATCTTCGGGGTTGGTTTCCCGACGTACCAAAATACACGCTTCTCCGCGCGACTTGCTCGCCTGTGCTTCCGCTGCAGTAAACACGATTTTGCCAGTTGCCGCGCCGGGACTGGCGGCAATGCCGTCTCCGATCACGTCGCGCTCTGCCTCCGGATCGACTTGACGGTGCAACAATTCATTGAGCGCGCGTGGCTCAATCCGCATCACGGCATCCTGCTCGGGGATGATGCCATCCTGCGCCAACGAGACCGCGATCCGAACTGCCGCCCGAGCGGTCCTTTGAACACGGACGCCGTCGAGAATGTGGATCACACCGTCTTCGAGCGTGAATTCCATTTCCATTTCCTCGCGCAGCTTCACACGCATCACTGCCGCGTAGTCCTTGAGCTTGGCAAAAACCTCCGGTGCGTGTTCTTCAAGCGATGGGCCACGCTCGTCCGCTTGCAAGTACAAAGCTTCTGCACCGGTCTGGAGCGCATCTCGCCCTTGCGCTTGGCTCATGTACCGTCCGGTGATTTGGGGATAACCGCTGTCGCTATTCACCAACTGCAACACACCTGATCCGCTTTCACCGTTGCCAACTCCAAGCGCCAACGCCTGAATGACCAGCCCCAAACCGGCATCTGCGGGCGCACCTTTGGCCTGTCGCAATAGGCGGGCAGTTGTACCTTCCCAAGCACGCGCCATCGACTTGAGAACGCCAGCAAGCTGGACATCCCGATCCTGAGGAAACGGCTCTTCCGCCTCGTCCTCGTAAGCCTCCAGATAATCCTCGAGCGCTCCTTCTTCACGCGGATCGATGTCGTCAAAAATGTCCGGATCAAGACGCGCCACATGTGTCGAATAAGACTGGATGAACTTGAGATACAGGCGGGTTGCCGCTTCTGGACCGATCTCCTCCGACAAGACCCGATGCCGCGCAGCGTTCATCCCGATGTTCAGAATAGCGCCAGGCCCACCCCAGTCGGGGTCCTCCGAACTGGGACGCACACACAAAAGCTGACCATCTTCAAATGCGGCTGCCATCGCTGCCATGTCGGGCACGTTTCCCGCGGCAATCTCGTGCACTGCATCGAAGGACAGCGCCACTGTAGTCGGCACAGGCAAATCCAGCCTTACCAAACGCTGCAAACATTTCGCCCGACCGCCATGAGTGGCCACAGCCACCGGCGCTTTAGGTGTGATCAGGGTTATGTTCGGATTGTTCTGCTGCACTGCGGCACCTCGCTTTGGATGCGCAGAATACGCCTGAAAGCGTGCGAGGCAAGCTTTTGCTGCCTCGCAATCGACTTAAGTCTCAGCCTTCGACCCGCGTCAAATCCGCCGCCTGCAGACAAATGCCGCGGATGCGAGACAGCAGGTTCAGACGGTTTCGGCGCACCACTTCGTTGTCGCTGTTGACCTGAACGGCCTCAAAGAACGCATCAATTGGGGCCCGTAGCGACGCCATTGTGACCATCGCCGAAGCGAAGTCCTCCGATGCTATCGCATCGGAAATTGCTCCCTCCGCGGAATCGAGCGCGGCAAATAGAGCCTTCTCGGTCTCGTCCTCAGCGAATTTCACGTCCGCACCAAAGGAATATTCAACGCCGTCTTTTTCTTCGGCTTGGCTCAGGATGTTGTTGGCCCTTTTGAAGCCTTGCAACAGGTTCTCGCCGTCTTCAGTGGACATGAAGTCTTGCAGCGCCCTTGCACGCGCCACCAACAACGCCAAATCGTCGTTGCCCGGCATCGCAATGCAGGCATCAATCACGTCATGGCGAATACCCTGATCGCGCAAGTAAACCTTGAGGCGATCATGGAAAAATCCGAGCAAATCGCCGGAGACATCCGGCAGGCTGTCCCGCAGCGCTTCGATGTGTTTGGGGAGTGCGCCATCCACAGCCGCTTTCACAGTGTTAACAACCGCACCCAAAACACCATGCTCCGCGATTTCATTCTCGATGTCCTTGGCCAACACCTCTGCGAGCATGTCGTCTTCGCTCTGATGCGCTTCGTGACGTAGCAACTGACGTTCAAAGTGCGCGTCCAACGGCATACGCAGGCCATTCTCAAGCACCAGTCGGATCACCCCAAGCGCAGCTCGACGCAGCGCGAACGGATCCTTGGACCCCGTAGGCTTCTCGTCGATCGCCCAGAACCCGGTCAGCGTGTCAAGCTTATCGGCAAGAGCGACGGAAACGGACACCGCAGCCGTCGGCACATCATCAGACGGGCCCAGAGGTGAGTAGTGTTCTTCGGCGGCGGCGGCGACTTCGGCCGGATGACCGGCGGTTTCGGCGTAGTAACGGCCCATAAGCCCTTGCAACTCAGGGAACTCGTAAACCATTTCGGAGCTGAGGTCAGCTTTGGCCCACCGTGCAGCTGTATCCGCCAGCGCGGCATCCGCGCCGGCAACTGTTGCCATCTCAGCCGCCAAAGCTGCGATCCGGCCAACGCGGTCGCCCTGACTGCCCAGCTTGTTGTGGAATGTGACATTGTCCAAACTCGAAAGCCATTGTGCCGCGCCAGTGGCCGCCACGCGGATATCATTCTCCCAAAAGAACTTCGCATCGCTCAAACGGGCGAAAAGCACTTTCTGGTTCCCAGCAAGGATCGTCTTGCCGTGGTCCGCAGTTTCGCGATTGGCCACCGTGATGAATTTTTCGATCCGGCCGGTCTTCGGATTTTTTACCGAGAAGAACTTCTGATGTTCTTTCATCGATGTCTGCAAAACCTCCGGCGGCAATCCGAGGAAGTCCTCTGCGATATCCCCCATGAGGACAACAGGCCACTCAACCAGTCCCGCCACCTCGGCCAGCAGGCCTTTGTCTTCGACAACCTCCATGCGCTGTGCAAAAGCCATGTTGGTGGCTTCAGTCCAGATTGCTTCGGCGCGCTCATCGGCGTTAAGGATCACGCGATCACGCTTGAGCTTTGCTTCGTAGTCTTCAAAACCGTGTACTGCAAACCGACCGCTTCCCATGAAACGATGGCCTTCGGTAGTGTCCCCAGACTTGATGCCATCGATGTCCAGCGCGACAACATCATGCCCCTCTTCCGAGGACAGAACACAAAGAATGGAATGCAACGGGCGAACCCAGCGCAATGAGCCTGCCCCCCAGCGCATGGACTTCGGCCACGGGAAGTTCCGGATCGCGTCTTCCAATACGTCCGCAACAATCTCTGCTGCTGGGCGTCCCGGTTTGGTGATCGTCGCGAAATAGACGGCACCTTTCGGCGTATCGCGCTCTTCGAGGTCTTCACGTGCAACACCCGCACCACGCAGGAAGCCTTCCAGCGCTTTCTCCGGCGCGCCCACTTTCGGGCCTTTGCGCTCTTCTTTGACTGTCGGGCTTTCCGCCAGGAGGTCCTCAACCGCCAGCGTCAACCGACGTGGAGTGGAAAACGCCTGTGCACCACCATAGGTCAAACCGGCCTCCACCAAACCATCTGTGACCTTCTTGCGCAGATCATCAGCGGCCCGCGCCTGCATGCGCGCGGGGATTTCTTCGGAAAATAGTTCGATCAGCAGATCAGGCATAGCGGGTCCTTAGAAGTCTACAATCATCTGGATGACAACCGCGTTCGCGATATCGACAAAAAAGGCGGAAACCAAGGGCAAAACCACAAAGGCGAGCGGTGCAGGCCCATATCGTTTGGTCACTGCCGTCATATTGGCGATTGCAGTGGGCGTTGCACCCAAAGAGAAGCCCGCAAAGCCTGAGGCCAATACAGCCGCGTCATAATTGCGTCCCAGCACCGGAAACAGGAGAAGAATCACTAGAATGACGGTCAAAACTGTCTGCAACGTAATCGTGCCGAGAATTGCGAAACCAAGTTCGCTCAGTGTGGCCAGATTGATTGTCATCAGCGAAATCGCCAAAAACGTGCCCAAAGCAAAATCCGAGATCTCGGCCAAAGTGGTCGAGCGCGAAACTGCGGGCGAGTTCGGTAAAAAGCGATCATAGGCGTTTCCAACGGCTATCCCAACCATCAGGCAGGGCACAAACAGCGGTAACATCAGCCCAAGGTCGGCCAGACCACGTTGAAGGAAAACACCGCCAATAATCGTCACATGCAACACCAGAGTGACTCGCATCAGGGTGACATGCGTGATGTCAGATTGCTTGTTTTCGTCCTCAAAGGACACACCGACAATCGCCGTATCATGGGTTTCCGAAGACGTCAGATTGTTGCGCGTTACCAAATAGCGTGCGATCGGACCGCCGACGAGCGAAGCCGAAATAAGACCCAGCGTTGCCATGGCAATGCCCAGCTCTGGGGCGCCTTCAAAATTGGCGGCTTCCGCAATTTTGGGCGACCATGCGATCGCGGTGCCATGGCCGCCGATCAGGGCCGCCGAACCAAAAAGCGCACTGGTCTGAAACGGCATGCCAAACAGTTTGGCACTGGCCACTCCGATGATGTTCTGCACTACGATCGCCACGAACGTCAGCAACAGCAATAAAGCAAGAATACGCCCACCGCGTATCAAATCGCCAAATCGTGCATTCAACCCGATCGCACTGAAAAACAACACGAGAAAGTAGTCCCGCGACTGCATGTCAAAATCGATCGCCCGCGCACTGATCGCAGTGAAGATCGTGAAGCAGATAGCGGCAATAAGCCCCCCTGTCACAGGCTCGGGAATATTGAACTCCCGCAACAAGCGCACCTGCCGCGTTATTCCTGCCCCTAAAAGAAAGACGGCAAACCCAACGGTTGCCGTCAACATTGCTGATACAGAAATCGCGTCTTCCATTGTGTCACTCCAGCGGCTTAGGCGGGCACTCCTCTGGCAAAGGCTTGCCGTCAAAGGCAATTTCTCCACATTTATTGATTTCATGCCAGACAAAACCGCGCCCGTCAGACATTATTGCCACCAACCGGTCGATGCCGTAGATCACGTCTTTCTGCCCCAGAAATGCGAGGGCCTCGCCACTTTCCAGTGCCGTGCCGATTTCTTTCGCATCAAAACAATCAAACCACTCCGGCGCATTGCGCGGTTCGGCGTGTTCAATCATCTCGTATGTTTCCGTCAGCAGCGCCGCACTCATCCCGGTGGTGAAACACGCCCGATACCTGATTGGTGAACTGTCCGCATCGATCGCCTGGAAATCCTCGTAAAGGATGGGTTCGGGCTCACCAGTAACCAATAGCGTAAGCTGTACGTCATCTTTTGCACTGGAAGCTTCGATCGTTTCGTAAAACCCGTAGACCTGCAGCCAGTAAATGGCCGCACCGCCCAACAATGCTGTCAGCACAATGAAAACTCCTACGATTTTTCCGGTCATGCAAAGGCTCCGTCAATATTTGGCACAACCCTGTTGCGCATTGAAGTGCAGCGCTTCACAGTTGAAGCGACAGAATTAGAGGTTTTTGAGTATACGGACGCAACAGCATGAGCGACGCATTTGCCATCACAATGTTCGGCGCCCTCTTTGCGGTGATGAATCCGTTCATCAATTTGCCGATCTTTCTCGGCCTGACGGAAGACCTCGAGCAGTCCGAACAACGAAAGGCTGCGGTTCAGATCATCACCTACACGGCCATAGGCTGCGCCATTGTTGCCGTAGGAGGCTCGGAAATCCTGAAATTCTTCGGCGTGTCCATCGATGCATTTCGCGTCGCGGGTGGCATGGTGCTCGTGTCTATCGGCTTTAACATGTTGAACGGCCGCAACAGCACAGCACACCACAGAACGGAGCGTGAGAAAGAAGTCGGCGCAAAGGTCGAGACGGACAGCATTGCGTTTTATCCCATGACGTTCCCGATGCTGATCGGTCCGGGCACGATCACAACGCTGATCCTGGCCGCGCAGCGCGTTCAGAAACCTGAAGACTGGTTCATCTATGCAGGCTGTGTCGGGCTGGTTCTGGGCCTTATGGCTGTCGTTTTCTTTTTTGCCGGCAATATCGGTCGCTATCTCAGCGTCACAGCTCGAACGATCATGACCCGCCTGATGGGCATGATCCTGATCGCAATTGCCGTCGGCATGGTGTCCGAAGGCGCAAAAGTGTTGTTGCCTGGTCTCGCCTGACGCAAGGATCACGCAGCGTGACCTCCGGCTTCTGTCTGGACAAATGCATCTGCACATTGCTTCGCCAACGCACGCACCCGCCCGATATAGGCCTGCCGCTCTGTCACCGAAATCACGCCGCGCGCATCAAGAAGGTTGAACAGGTGTGACGCCTTGATGCATTGGTCATAGGCAGGATGCGCCATGATGATGCGTTTGCCGGTTTTCGGGTCAACATGTTCCTGCGCAAGGATCTTCTCGCACTCCGCCTCGGCCTCTTCGAATTGCTTGAACAACACGTCTGTATTGGCCACGTCAAAGTTCCAGCGGCTATATTCTTGTTCGGTCTGACGGAAGACATCCCCGTAGGTCAGTGCAATCTCAGTCTGCGGATCGTTGAACGGCATATCCATAACATGGTCGATGCCCAGCACATACATTGCCAAACGCTCCAAACCATAAGTCAGCTCGCCGCTCACCGGGTGGCAGTCATGCCCGCCGACCTGTTGGAAATAGGTGAACTGACTTACTTCCATACCATCACACCAGACTTCCCAGCCAAGCCCCCACGCGCCGAGCGTTGGGCTTTCCCAGTCGTCCTCGACAAAGCGAATGTCATGCATTTCCATATCGATGCCGATGGCCTCGAGCGAGCCGAGATATAGTTCTTGCAGGTTGGGCGGACTCGGTTTGATCAACACTTGGTACTGGTAGTAGTGCTGCAAACGGTTCGGATTCTCACCATAACGCCCGTCGGTAGGACGGCGCGAGGGTTGGACGTATGCGGCCGCCCAAGGCTTGCTTCCTAGCGACCGCAGAGTTGTGGCCGGGTGGAAGGTCCCTGCCCCGACTTCCATGTCATAAGGTTGCATGATCGCGCAGCCTTTCTCGGCCCAGTAGGACTGAAGGCGCAGGATGATCTCCTGAAAGCTGCGGGGTTTGCCGTCAAATTGTGTCATGCTTGATCCCTCTGGAAACGCGGGTCTTGCTTATGCGCATGCGCCGGTGGGGTCAATTGCACCCTCACGCAAATTAAGGGTGCATGACGGCGCGAAACTGATAAATAGGTCGGACAACACCACAGTCATGAGTTTCAGGGGCTCCTCCGAACATGTTGCGCATACTACTGTCGCTGATTATTTCGATCACTTTCTTCATTTCCGCCGCTTCGGCACAATCTTCTAATGACACTGTCTGGGTTCAACTTGAGGCGCAGCCCAGCCTGACCGTGGCGCAGGACCGCATCCGCGGTTATGCCGCAACCATGCAGGATGTGAACGGGTTTGCTCTGGGTGGCGGCTGGTATGCCGTCGCGCTTGGCCCCTACGTTCGCGAGGACGCGGAACGGGTCTTGCAGGTTTACCGCTCCGAAGGCCTGATCCCAATCGACAGCTATCTCGCGGTCTCGGCCGATTACCGCAGCCAGTTCTGGCCAGTGGGCGCCAACCTTCTGGCCGGCGTGGCTCCTGCGTCGCCGCAGGTGACACAAGACACCGAGGCAGACACAACTGTAGTTGTTGAAACGCAACCCGAGGAACCGGAACTGCCGGATGAAACCGTGCGAGAAGCCCGTGCATCCGAGGCAGCTCTTTCCCAAGAGCAAAAGAAGCAGCTACAGGTCTATCTGCAATGGGGTGGCTACTACAATTCTGGTATCGATGGCGCCTTTGGGCGTGGCACCCGCAACTCTATGGCGGCATGGCAAGCCGACAATGGCTTTGAAGCGACCGGCGTCCTCACGACGCGCCAACGCGACACTCTTCGGAGCCAATATTTCGCGATCCTTGAAGGTATGGACCTGAAACTTGTAACGGACGCCGATGCCGGTATCGAATTGCAAATCCCGACTGGCGTAGTGCGCAAAGCCGCCACTGAATATCCCTTCGTGAGGTATGAAGCCAAAACCGATGTTCCGGCAACCGTCCTTCTGATCAGCCAGGCTGGGGACCAAAACACGCTCTTCGGCCTCTACGATATCATGCAGACGCTTGAAATTGTGCCGCTGAACGGCCCACGCGAGCGCAGCAAGTCTTCTTTTACGCTGGTGGGTGAAAACGCAGACATTATCTCTTACACGCAGGCTGCGCTCGAAGATGGAGAAATCAAGGGCTTCACACTTGTTTGGCCTGCGGGAGATGACGAGCGGCGCACCCGCATCCTCAATGAGATGAAAGCCAGCTTCACCCGAATGGAAGGGTCACTGGATCCGGCCGCCGGTGACGACGACGCACAAAGCATAGACCTGATTGCGGGTCTGCAGGTCCGTAAACCGCGCCTGTCCAGGTCCGGATTCTTTGTCGACAATCGCGGCCATGTCGTGACCACGGTCGAAGCTGTCTCCGCCTGTGAAAAAATCACATTGGAAGGGGAATACGAGGCAGACGTCACTATTCTGGACGAGACCCTCGGCATAGCGATCCTTAGTCCGAAATCGGCGCTCGCACCAATGAGCGTGGCGTCCCTTCGGGCGGGCGCTCCGCGTCTGAAGTCGGACGTGGCCGTGTCCGGTTACAGCTATGAAGGCGCGCTCGGCGCTCCAACAATGACGTTTGGCCAGCTTTCCGACGTGCGTGGCCTCGGCGGAGAGCAAGAGCTGGCCCGTCTGGCTCTGGCCCCGCAACCCGGTGACGCAGGCGGACCCGTTTTTGACACCGCCGGTTCGGTTTTTGGCATGCTCCTGCCTCGCGCCTCTGACAGCGCTCAGCAATTGCCTGGCGAGGTGAACTTCGCAGTGAATGCCGACGCTATCCGCACGCTTCTGGAACAGGAAGGCATCGCGCCGAACGTCTCTGAAGGGGGGAACGTGATGGCGCCGGAGGACCTGACCAAAAAAGCCAGTGGCATGACGGTTTTGGTTAGTTGCTGGTAACCTGCAGACACCCGCTACAAAAAATAGGCCCGAGGCGAATAGCCTCGGGCCTTTTCTTTTTCAGCCGAATAGCACTACGACAAAGCCGCGGTCATCCGGATCATGGTGGGGCGATCCGCATTGAACGCCTGCATCAAAGCCGCCTGCAACTCTTCCAGTGTCGCCGGTTCCGTCGCCAGACACCCGTAGCTTTCCGCCAGCTTGCAGAAATCCGGATTAAGTGCCACGACCGCATTGGGCGCGATCTGGCTTTCCACCATGCTATCCTCGATCTCCTTGAGCTTATGGTTGTCCCACAGCAAAATCGGAATTGGTAACTTCATTTCCACAGCGGCACCAAGCTCCTGAACCGTGTATTGGAACCCGTAGTCCCCAGCGATACAGACAGTCGGCTTTCCACGACGGGCCATCGCGCCGCCAATCGAGGCAGGCAAGGCGTAACCCAACGTGCCAAAGCCGGTTGGATGGTGCCAATTGTGTGGATGCGTGAGATCCCAGACTTCTTTGGCCACATAGGCAAATTGGGTCATGTCCGAATAGACCATGGCATCGTCTGGCATCACGTCACGCAATGCATCGCAGATTGCAGCAATCCCGGGGCGCTCCGCATCGCTTTCGGCGCGGAACCGTGTCTTGGCTCCAGCGATCTCGCTTGCATCCCATTTCGGTACCACCGCGTCGTCAGGCTCTCTGCCCTGAACCGACAGATGATGAGAAAAGGCCGACCGCATTTTCATCACAAATGAGAAGGCATCCGCCAAAACGGTTGTGTCGGCGCGATGTCGATCCGCCAGAACTTCAGGATCAATGTCCACTCGCACAAGCCGTCCGGTGTGGCCCAATTCATCGCGCCACAGATCGCACTCGCTCAACTCTGTTCCCACTGCGATTACGAGGTCACTCTCGCCAATGATCCGCTTGCTTTCGCTGCGTCCCAAATAGGTGCCAAAACTCATTGGTTCGTCTGGCGCCAGCAGACCTGATCCTGCATAAGTCATGAATGCCGCCGCTCCGCATTCCTTGAGAAACTCGCGCATATGCAGGGCCGCGGCATCCCCCGACGCGGCGAGGCCACCGCCAAGAATAAAAAGCGGCTTCTTTGCGTTGAGCAGGTCAAGTGCAATACCACGCATATCTCCCGCTGAATGCCCCGAATGCTCTTCCAAAGCGCCGGGCTTGGCACTTGGCGCTTCCGGTGCCATGGCACCCAAAAGCCCAATCGGAACCTGAATGTGCTTTGGCCTTGGTCGCTTTGTTTCGAACTCGACAAACGCACGGTCGATCAGGTCATACGCCGCCCGGGGTGACCGCGCTTCTTCAGACCAATCACAAACTGTGGCCGCAGCAGCCCTTTGATCTTTCATTTGATGGAGTTGCCCGCGATGGCCCACGTGCTCGTCCAAACAGCTAGAAATAGTCAGCACCGACACACTGTCCGAATAGGCCTGCCCGAGCGGGGTCATGATATTGCACAGTCCCGGCCCCGTGATCACATAGGCTACCCCCGGCTTGCCGCTCGCCCGCGCGTAGCCGTCCGCCATAAAACCTGCGCCTTGTTCGTGTCGCGCTAGGACATGGGTGATCCCAGCTTCTTCAATCCCGCGATACATCTCGACATTGTGAACACCCGGAATGCCAAAAATTACGTCCACCCCGCGCGACTTCAACATATGCGAGATTTGCGCCCCCAAGGGACGCATCGTTTCACCATTTTGCCCCATCAGGCCCTCCAGAATTGAACAGTGAATATTACGTAGACAGCCAAGAGCTCCAACCGCCCAATCAGCATGCCGGCTGCCAGAAGCCATTTGGCTGTGTCATTGAGCGAGGCGAAATTGCCTGCGGGACCGATTGTATCGCCAAGACCCGGTCCGATGTTTGCCAACGCAGCTGAGGCGCCTGACAGTGCGGTCGTAAAGTCCAGCCCTGTAAGGCCCAAAAGCACCGAAAGCACGCCAAGTGACACCATGAAGAACACGAAGAAACTCATAACCGAACTCAGCACATCATCTTCGATTTTGCGCCCCTGATAGGTCGCGGTGAAGACACCACTCGGATGCTGAATCTTGCGTATCTGCACTTTGATAGACGCAAAGAGAAGCTGGTAGCGGAAGACCTTGATCGAACAGGCCGTCGATCCCGCACAACCGCCAATCAGGCCAGCGAAAAACAGAACCGCAACTGGAAACCCACCCCAAAGCATATAGTCCGCACTGGCGTAGCCCGTTCCCGTGAGAATTGAAACCGAGTTGAAAAGCGCCTTTCGCACCCCCTCTTCGGACCGCACGCCCATCACCATCACCTGCCACAGCACCAACATCAAAACGATGATCGCCGCGATCGAGAAAAATGTCCGGATCTGGCTGTCTCGGAACAACGGTTTTGCGCTGCCGGCAGTCAGCTGGACGAAGCGCACGAACGGCAAAGCCGCGAGGAACATAAATATTACCGCTACATATTCAGTGCCCGCACCAAACGCTCCGAAGGACGCATCATAATTGGCAAATCCGCCGGTCGCGATGGTCGTCATCGCATGCACAAGGCTGTCAAACTTGCCCATGCCCGTAATGCGATACGCGAGGGCGCATATCAGGGTCAGCGCGATATATATTACCGAAATCCGGCTCGATATCTCTGTCGCTCGTGGCAGGATTTTTCCAAAGGTATCAAAGCCTTCACTGCGGAAGATTTGCATACCGCCAACCCGCAGTTCAGGCAAGAATACCATAGCCACAACAATAATGCCGATGCCGCCCAGCCATTGCAGCAGCCCCCGCCAAAGCTGGATCCCGCGCGGCAAGTCTTCCAGTCCGGAAAACACGGTTGAACCCGTGGTCGTCAGGCCTGACATCGCCTCAAAAAACGCATCCACGACACGTGCATCCGTTGCACCCAAAAAGAAGGGAAGTGCGCCGAAAAGTGGCAACGCGAGCCAAACACCCGTGGTGAGCAAAAAGGTCTGTTGCAACGTCAGGCGTGACGCTCGGGCATTGTGACAAGACAGGGCAACAAGCCCGCCGACCAAAAACGAGATCAGACCGGAAAAGAAAAAAGCGCTCCAATGCGCGTCCCCGTCGTAGAGGTCGATCGCCATCGGCAAGAGCATGGTCAGCCCAAGGCTCGCGACCAACAGGCCGATCAGATATCCAACGGGTCTCAGGTCCAGCATGGGCGCAGGGTTGGCCGTTGCGTGCCACGCTGTCAAGCGTCATCCGCTAACCAAAACAGGGCTTTAGAGCCTACCCTAAGGGCATCCGGACGAAAACGACCCTTCATCAGCGGGACGCGACCGCCCCTCTACACCACGCGTAAATTATCCAACGTGGAAAAGAGACGAAAACAGCTTGGGATCAAGGCTTTGCGCCTCAAAGAACGGCCCATCTGTCAGAACGCTTACCGCATCATGACTGTGAAGGCTTTCCTGATGGCTCGCGATTACTCGGAAATCCCCGATACGCGGGTCTGCCTTTAGTTGCTCACAAAACAGGCGTGCGGCATCTTCCACAAAAATCGGGTTCGCCGCATTGAGTTCTGCAAACGCCTGCTCGTCCTCACGCTTGACCATGACCTGCGTCTCCGTCGGCACAGCAGCCCGCGCCAGATCAATCAGGTCCTCGAACCACAACATCCCATCGGTCACCTTGACCGATATCCGTGCCACCGAGCGTTGCGAATGTGGCGTTGCGAGTTGGCCGCGCTCCGAGCGAGCGTGTTCTGAGAGTTCCAAAGAACAGGGACACGTGGACGAGTACACGTAATCCAGATGCATTACCTTATGTAGCTCGCCGTCCTGCTGAACCTTCTCCAGCGCGAAATCATAGTATTGGTAACCTTCAAGCCCCGAGCGCAACGAATTGATCTTCATCGGATAGCTGAAGCGCATCTGAAGACGGGCATCAAAAGTTTCCAGATCGGTGATGTAATCGGCCAACGCAGCCTCCATCACTTCAAAACTGAAGGTCTTCTCGGCATGCTTGTAAAACGACCGCATGATCCGGGACATGTTGATTCCCTTCTTGTCAGCCTCAAGACTGACCGTGCCGGTAACACTCGTTTGAAGAGTGATGTCTCCGTTGTCGCGGGTGTGAAAGCGGATCGGCAAACGAAAATTTGAAATGCCCACATGCTGGATTTGCTGCTTCTCGCCTTTGATCAAACTCGACGGTCCATTTTGAAGGTCCGGCAGCGATTTGCGATACTCCGGAGTTACTTCGAAGTCGGCGTCGTAATTCCGTGCCAGGTCAGGATAATTCGCTTTTGGTTGATCCGGCAGCAGCCGCGCCACAGAAGGATCAAGCTCGGCAATTTCGGTCACCGAGGCGCTTTGCGCCCACGCCCGCAGCTTCTCAAGAGCGGTCTCCGCTTCTTCGCGGGTGATCTCGTCATTTGCTTTCGGAGTCTGCATATTCATGATCCAAGCCACCTTTCGCGCCTGTGCGCCGGTTTAACCTAATGGTTGCACCGGCTGATTGCCAATAACGCTTTCTCGTACGCACAAAGCGACGTGGTGGATTGAATTCATGGACAACAGCAACCGCCTCTTAATGCCTGAAAGACGACTTTGGTCCTTAGGCTTGAGACGCCGCCACAGCTTGGCGAATGTCCGCAATCAGGTCATCAGTGTCCTCAAGGCCAACCGAAAAACGCACCAGACCTTGGGTAATCCCAAGTTCAACTTTTTGGTCGTCTGGCAAACGTTGGTGAGTGGTTGTCGCCGGATGCGTCGCAATCGATTTGGCGTCTCCAAGGTTGTTGGAGATCACCGCGATTTGAAGCGCGTTCAAGAATTTGAACGCCGCCTTCTGACCGCCTTTGAGGTCTAGCGAAAGCACAGTGCCGCCCTTGCCGCCCAATTGGGTTTGGACCAGCGCATTCTGCGCATGCCGTTTCAAGCCTGGATAAATTACACGCTCAAGCGCGTCATCTCCCTCGAGCGCTTCAGCAATGGCCAGCGCTGACGCTGCCTGTGCCCGCACCCGCAGGTCAATGGTTTCAAGGCCTTTCAAAAGAACCCAGGCATTGAACGGGCTCATGCTGCCGCCTGTGTGTTTCATGTAAGGCTCAACAGTTTTGCGGATGAACTCCTGCGTGCCTAGGATCACCCCGCCAAGACAACGGCCCTGACCATCAATGTGCTTGGTCGCAGAATAGACCACAGCGTCTGCGCCCTGCTCTATGGCGCGGGAAAATACGGGAGTAGAAAACACATTGTCGACAATGACCTTCGCACCAACCGCATGGGCGATCTTGGCCACCTCGGCCACATCGATGACCTCAAGCGTCGGGTTAGACATGCTCTCAAAGAACACGGCCTTGGTGTCATCGCGCACGGCCGCGCGCCATTCATCAAGGTCGGTCCCGTCGACAAACGTCACCTCTACGCCAAACCGTGTCAGGATTTCTTCGAGGATGTAGAGACACGAACCAAACAACGCCTTTGCGCTCACAACATGGTCGCCAGCTTTAAGCATCGAAGTCAGTGCACCGTTAACAGCCGCCATGCCACTCGCCGTGGCAAAGGCATCCTCCGCACCTTCCAGGGCAGCAATTCGCTCCTCGAACATGGCCACAGTCGGGTTACCGTAGCGCGCGTAAATAAACTCGTCCGGTCCGGTCTCGATAAACCGGGCTTCCGCCTGTTCCGCGCTGTCATAGACAAATCCCTGGGTGAGGAAGATCGCCTCGCTCACCTCATTATATTGACTGCGCCGTGTACCGCCGTGCACCAGCTTTGTGCGTGTGTTCCAATCGCTCATCTCGTCTCTCCCGGACCGTCTTTCTTGGCCCAAATAAAAAAGCCCCGTTCCGGCCAAGCGGAAGGGGCTCCTTCGTCTCGACCTCTTTAGCGGCATGTTTAACGTGGCCCGCAATCCGGTAACAAATCGCCACGACTGCCGATTACGCCGCAGGTGCAAGAAGGTCAAGACCAATTGGGCGCGTCCCCTTGCAGGAGGGCGGGAAACAGGCATCATGTTCAAAATTTCTTCAAAGGACGTGCCATGACCGCCTCGATTGATCTTTACTACTGGCCAACGCCCAACGGCTGGAAAGTCTCCATCGCCCTGGAGGAGATGGACCTCGATTACACCACGTATTTGATCAACATCGGCAAAGGCGACCAGTTTGCGCCGGATTTCCTGAAGATCGCCCCCAACAACCGCATGCCCGCGATTATCGATCCTGACGGACCGGACGGTCAATCTGTGTCCGTCTTCGAAAGCGGCGCAATCCTACTCTACCTCGCCCGAAAAACCGGTTTGTTCATGGGCACAACCGACCGCGACCGCATCGCAGTTGAAGAATGGCTCATGTGGCAGATGGGGGGCGTCGGACCAATGGCCGGGCAAACCCACCATTTCTTGAAATACGCGCCCCAAGATATCGCCTATGCAAAAAAGCGATACCGTGATGAAACCGCGCGCCTCTACGGCGTGCTGGACCGACGGCTCTCAGAAACCGAATTTGTTGCCGGTGACTTCTACTCCATCGCAGACATGTCGATCTGGGGCTGGGCGTCGCTTTGGGAAGGTCAACAACAGACGTTGGAAGACAAACCAAACCTCGCTCGTTGGCTCAAACAACTGTGGGATCGCCCAGCCCTGCGTCGCGGTCGGGCTTTGCATGCTGACTTGCGAGGTGACCGGTCCGATACCTGGGTTCAGGCCGATCTTTTTCCCGCCAAATAGGTCTACCGCCCTCTGCTTGGCCAGATCGAACGCGACGTGTGTCGGATCATACTTGTTGCCGCTGCAACTTCGGTCATGTGCAGGTAGAAAGTGGGCTTCAAGAATGCCAGACCATTTGCGTTATGAGCAAGCAAACGCACGCACGAACGCAACCCACAGGCGCTCTCCGCTTGCACCGCCAAAGCCTGCACGCTAAAGGCTGTAGCCAAGTTGCAATCCGGAGAGTCAAAGCGATGTCGATTGACGAAAGCACCGCCGCCAAAGTGGCCAAACTGGCCCGCATCAAGGTAGAAGAAGACGCCCTGCCCGCTTTGGCGCAGGAGTTCAACGCCGTGCTGGGCTTTATCGAACAGCTCAATGAGGTGGATGTGGACGGCGTCGAGCCCATGGTTTCCGTGACCCCGATGCGCTTGAAGCGTCGTGAAGACGTGGTCAACGATGGTGACCAACAGGAAAAAGTCCTGTCGAATGCGCCGGATGCCCGTGAAGGCTTCTTCACCGTTCCCAAAGTGGTCGACTGACCTCCACTTTTCCTGAATTTGCCCGATATCCAGAAGGCGACCCGACATGACTGATCTGACAAAACTCACCCTTGCAGGCGCCCGTGACACACTGCGTGCAGGTGATGTGACTTCCGTAGAACTGACCGAAGCGTTCCTGTCGGCCATCGACAAGGCCGATGCGCTGAACGCGTTTGTTCACAAGACGCCGGAGCTGGCTCTGGAGCGGGCCAAGGCAGCGGACGCCCGCATCCAGCAGGGCGACGCACCGGATATGTGCGGCCTTCCGATCGGCATCAAGGATCTCTTCTGCACCAAAGGTGTGCCGTCACAAGCTGCCAGCCGCATCCTCGAAGGCTTCACTCCCGAATATGAATCCACCGTTTCCCAGAAGCTGGAAGACGCGGGAGCGGTGATGCTGGGCAAGCTCAACATGGACGAATTCGCTATGGGCTCGTCCAACGAAACCTCTGTCTACGGCAACGCTGTGAACCCTTGGCGTCGAGGCAACGACAACGCGGAGCTGACTCCCGGCGGGTCGTCCGGTGGCTCGGCTGCCGCCGTGGCCGCTGATCTTTGTTTGGCGGCGACCGGCACCGACACAGGTGGCTCGATCCGCCAACCGGCAGCCTTTACCGGTATCACCGGCATCAAGCCAACTTATGGCCGATGCTCTCGCTGGGGTATCGTCGCCTTTGCGTCGTCGTTGGATCAGGCTGGTCCGATGACCAAAGACGTGCGCGATGCCGCCATCATGCTTGAGGCAATGTGTGGTCACGACGCAAAGGACAGCACGTCTGCGGATCTGGCTGTACCAAATTTTGAAGCCATGCTGACCGGCGACATCCGCGGCAAAAAAATCGGTATCCCCAAGGAATACCGCATGGAAGGCATGCCCCAAGAGATCGAGAAACTTTGGTCCGAAGGCACGGAAATGCTAAAAGCAGCTGGTGCCGAGATCGTCGACATCTCGCTGCCGCACACCAAATACGCCTTGCCAGCCTACTATGTCATCGCGCCCGCCGAGGCATCATCCAACCTCGCGCGCTACGACGGCGTTCGCTATGGTCATCGCGCCACCCTTGGCGCAGGCGATGGCATCACCGAGATGTACGAGAAAACCCGCGCCGAAGGATTTGGCCACGAGGTCCAGCGCCGCGTGATGGTCGGCACCTATGTGCTTTCGGCTGGTTTCTACGACGCCTACTACAACCGCGCGCGCCGTGTTCGCACCCTGATCAAGCAAGACTTCGAGAACGTCTTTGCGCAGGGCATCGACGCGATCCTGACACCAGCGACACCGTCTGCGGCCTTTGGCCTCGGCGAAATGACTGACGCTGACCCGATCCAGATGTACTTGAACGACGTGTTCACCGTCACGGTAAACCTCGCCGGTTTGCCGGGTGTTTCGGTGCCCACTGGATTGGACAGCCAGGGATTGCCACTGGGTCTGCAACTGATTGGCCGTCCTTGGGAAGAAGGCGATCTGCTGAACACCGCTTATGCGCTGGAACAGGCGGCGGGATTTGTAGCCAAACCGGCTCAATGGTGGTAAAACCCTGCCAAAGCTAAAAGAGCAGGCAAGGCAAATATGACACGGTTTTTCCTTACAGGATGCGCTCTGGCGGCGCTGGCAGCATGCCAGCCTGCCATCCCCGACAGCGCCGCGGGCGTTGGCTTTGACAACATCCACAACTCGCCAGAGGCCCGTGCCCAGCGCGAAGCGGAACTGACCGGAAACGCCTTGCCCAATCCGCAAGCTGTGAGCGACGAGACCATTCCCGCGGCTCCGACCGTAGCCGCGGCTCCGCTTGCCACCACGCCGACAGCTGCCCCTGTCGCAACAACGGCGACCGCAACAGTTGCGACAGCGCCCGCCCAATCTGAAGCCGCTGATATCGCTCGCGAAACACAGGCCGCGCTGAACGCAGCATCGCTGAACTCGGGTGTGAAACCCGTAGATGCGAGCCCGTCAAATCCTGCGCCAACCGTGTTCTCCAATCCCGGCATTTCGGACGAAAACAGCTTTGACGCGGTCGAGGATCGTCGCTCTATCGAAGACGATGCTGCGCGGCGCGAGCGCAATAAAGCACAATATACCGTCGTGGAAACAACCGCTGTTCCGACCCGCTCCGGAAACGCGGGGCCGAACATCGTGGCCTACGCTCTGTCGACCAAGAACCCTGTCGGCGTTAAGCAATACAACCGCCTGAACTTGAAGTCTGCCGCGCAGTTGCAAGCAGCATGTGACAAATACCCTAGTCCGGATCTCGCTCAAATGGCCTTCCTGGAAAAAGGTGGCCCCAAGAAAGACCGCCTCGGTCTGGACCCGGACGGCGACGGGTTCGCTTGCGACTGGGATCCGACCCCATTCCGCAGCGTTTCCGGCAACTAGTCCTTGTCCCAAGGGCCGCACATCACCGACCACCCTTCACCGAATTTCGGCCAGCGTCGCAATGGGCTGAAGCCGGAACTGATTGTTCTGCACTATACCGCGATGGACTCCGCCAAAGCCGCTCTGGCGCGATTATGTGATCCCGCGCCGGAAGTCTCAGCGCATTACTTGATATGTGAAAAAGGTCATATTTACAGACTGGTAGACGAAAGTATGCGGGCGTGGCACGCTGGTGCGGGGTCCTGGCAAGGTAAGTCTGACGTTAACTCCCGCTCCATCGGAATCGAACTGGACAACCGTGGCTCTCATCCGTTTTCCGAACCCCAGATGGCGGCGTTGGAACAGCTCTTGCCGATGATCATGCGCCGGTGGAACATACCGGCCGAGGGTGTCATAGGTCACTCGGACATGGCGCCGGGACGAAAGTTTGACCCCGGAACACGCTTCGACTGGCGACGATTGGCATTGCAAGGTCTGGCGCTCTGGCCAGACCAGGCGGCAGCCTTGGGTGACTGGGCCGACGCGGCCGCGAAAATCGGTTATGACACAGACAATCCCGAAGCGATCGCTGCATTTCGTGCCCGCTTTAGACCATGGGCCAACGGCGAGCCCGACGCGGAAGATGCAAGGATTGCACTTCGCCTGACAGATCGCCCCTCCGCTTGATTGCCGTGCCTTTCAGCACATTGACCTGCCGAACCTTTTCCCCTACACCCGCGAATGCGCAAAGAGCCGGATGGCCGCGGGGGTGCAAACCTACGAGGAAAGTCCGGACTCCACAAGGCAACGGTGCCGGGTAACGCCCGGCCGGGGAAACCCGAGGGAAAGCGCCACAGAGAACAGACCGCTTCCGCTTGCGGGAGTAAGGGTGAAACGGTGGGGTAAGAGCCCACCGCGTCCTTGGCAACAGGGACGGCACGGCAAGCCCCACCGGGAGCAATGCCAAATAGGGACCGCGCGTGAGCAATCACAGGGCCGCCTTGGCCCGAGCAGGTCCGGGTTGGCAGCTAGAGGGCGACTGGCAACAGGCGCTCTAGATGAATGGTCATCGAACCGGGGCAACCCGGGGAACAGAATCCGGCTTATAGGCTCTCTGCGCGTAAAAAGGCTCCGGACGTCGTTCCGGACCGGGCCACGCCCAGACGTACCCCCATGCACTGACATATGAGGACCCACTGTTTGTCGCCCAAGCTAAAGGCTTCCAAATCGGACTTTTCGGTGTGAGACGTTGCACTCCGGCACATCCGGCCACTGCAACCGCGAGCTCCCTTGCCCCGAGTGATTGTAGGCAACTTTGTTCTATGGGCCCACGAAATGGAACCACAAACACTATCACGTCAAAACGGCCGCTTAGGAGTAGCCCCGCAAAAGCAGGCACTTGCGCAACCTTCTCGAAAATGTCCTGAATACCGAGTGAAATAACTTGTCGGGAGAGCACCATGAACAAAGAGAGTATCGGATTTGTCGGGGTTGGGTTGATGGGGCACGGAATGGCGGCCAATCTTCTCAAAGCAGGCTACCCCGTCACAGTGATCGCCCATCGCAATCGTGCGCCTGTCGATGACCTGGTCTCTAAAGGCGCAGCAGAAGCTTCCTCTCTCGCCGCATTGGCAGAGGCCAGCACGGTCATACACATCTGCGCGCCCGGTTCGCCGCAAGTGGAGGCGATCGTCGACGAAATAATGCCGCATATGTCTCCCGACAGCGTCATCGTGGATTGTTCCACGGCCGACCCTACGTCGACCATGGCGCTTGCCGAAAAACTTGCGGCCGCGGGTTGCCACATGGCCGATGCACCACTGGGCGGAACGCCGGTGCAAGCTGAAGCCGGAGAATTGGCGACAATGGTTGGCGCGTCCACAGAACTCTACGACCGCCTGACGCCCGTGATCTCTGCTTGGGCGACAATAATCGTGCACATGGGACCTTCCGGCGCAGGTCACAAAATGAAGCTACTGAACAATTTTCTCGCCATGGGATATGCGTCGCTATACTCCGAAGCACTCGCGCTATCAGAGAAAGTCGGCATTACAACGCAGCAATTTGATTCCGTCATTCGTGGCAGCCGCATGGATTGCGGGTTCTACCAAACATTTATGGGTTACGCCGTCGAGGGCAATCCCGAGGCCCACAAGTTCACCCTGACAAACGCCCTCAAGGATATGCGCTATCTGGAGGCCATGGCGGACAGTGTCGACTTACCCAACCCGGTGGGAAACACGATCAAGAACAGCTTTGCCATGGCAGTGGCTGCAGGCGGTGATGGTCCCAGCGACTACGTCCCGCACCTGGTAGATTTCGTCGCCCAACGAAGCGGTGTGACAAAAGCCTAGAGGTAATGACGCCAGTCATGTCGCGGCGTAAAGCCAAGCAAACGCTTGGCCTTTTTGTTCGAATAGAATGTCTCGTCTTCGGCCATGTCCGCTTTTTGGGGAACACCATCGTAATAGCGCGCGATGATCTCAGATGTCGTCAAACCAACCGAATGATTGTCATTTGAGGCATTGAAAACCTCGTAGCCAAGCCCATTAACAGCAAGGCAACGGTCCACCAGATGTCCCAGATCGCGCGCATCGATGTAGGCAAAGATATTGCGCCGCCGCATGTCCGGATCTGCCATATATGCGGGAAAGTCCTGCGCATATTCGTGTGGTTCGATTACGTTGTTGATGCGGATGCCGTAGATATCAAAACCACTCCGGCGCTGAAAGCTACGCGCCGTCACTTCATTTACCACTTTGGACATCGCATAACTGTCTTCGGGCACCGTGGGATGCTCTTCATCGATCGGAATGTAATCCGGCTTGCGCTCGCCATCCGCAAAGCACACACCGTAAGAAGTCTCCGAGCTGGCAAAGATGATTTTTCGGACACCGAACTTCACAGCCGCATCGATCACGTTATAGGTGCCCAACGTGTTGACGCGAAAACACTCGTTGTCGGGTTTCAGCAAAATACGTGGAACCGCCGCAAAATGTACAACCGCATCAAACGCCGGCACCCCTGTACCAGGATCAAGTTCGTCAAAACCGGCATAGCTTGTCATGACATCATACACCTGACCGGCATTCGAAATGTCTGCAACGCGGTTGTCGACGCCTTCCATTTCCAAAAGCTGAAGGTCGAGATTCAGAACCCGATGACCTTGTTCCACCAGATATTGAACTGCGTGTCGTCCGGCCTTGCCGGCACCACCTGTGAACAAAACCCGCATCGACTTTCTCCTCATTCGTTGACCTCAAACTAACACCTTCCGGCCTGAAGCGTCGACAGCATCGCGTTGCATTTTGCGCATTCCCGCGTTTGCGTCGGCTTCTGGCTCCGCCTAAGGTCACCAGGAATACGACGGATCGATCAATATGACCCCATTCGAAGTCATCGCGTTGCGGCAAACGCTGAAATTTGTTTTTCTAGGCATAGGCTTACTGGCAGCCATTGGCTATGCGTTATTCTTTTGTCACCGCCCGCCTAGCCGCATGAAAACACTGGTAAAAGCGGTCCCGATGCCTGCTTTCGCCGCCGCTTCATGGATCAGCTTCGGTCATCCGGCGGTCACGATCGCCTTGTTGCTTTCTGCCGTCGGAGACATTGCACTTTCTCGCGATGGGGATCGCCCCTTTCTGATCGGGTTGATCGCTTTCGCTGCCGCGCATATCGCTTTCATCTTTCATTTCTGGACGCTCGGGGCGGGTCCGCTGGAAGCTCCCCTCCCGCTGATCCTCGCCGTGATTGTCTTTGCACTGTCCTCAGAACTTTGGCTCATCCCTTTCACTGGCGGTATGCGATGGCCTGTACGTGTTTATGTAGTGCTTATCGCGTTAATGGGCCTCACGGCGCTTGGTCTACCAGCACTACCGCTTGCCATCGCAGGCGCATTTGCCTTTTTGGCCTCCGACACAATCCTGTCGTTGCAACTTTTCCGGATGCCCGCGCACTCCTCTTGGCAACGCCCTGCCTCAATTGCGCTCTGGTCGCTCTATGCGGGCGGTCAGTTCCTTATCCTCGCAGGCAGCGGCTGGAACACGCCACTCTTTTAAGTCCCTGCGAATAATACTAAGTGGGACAAGGACGTTTCGCGGAGGCCCCAATGGCGTTTTTCTCAAAGCTCAAAGACCGGCTCTTTAAATCTTCCTCCAAGCTCGAGGAAGGGCTTGATGCCATTGTTGAGGATGGCGGTCAGGAAGAAACTGTTGAAGCCCCTGCGCCGCTACCGGAGCCACAACCAGCGCCTGATGCAGAGCCGCAATCAACGCCAACAGCGGAACCCGCCGCGGCCGAAGAGCCACCAAAGCCACAGCCTGCCGAAAAGCTTGCTACAGAGGAACCTGTGGTCGCACCGGAACCTACTCCTACACCGCAACCGAAACCGGCACCCGCGCCAACAGCACCCGCTGCTCCGAAACCGGGCCTACTTGCTCGTCTCACGGGTCGCACCACCGCGCCAACAGAAGTCAAACGCGAGCTTGACGACGACATGCTGGAGCAACTCGAAGAATTGCTCATTGCTTCGGATATGGGCGTCGACACTGCTCTGCGCGTGACAGCCAACATCGCAGAAGGCCGTATGGGGCGTCGTGTATCTTCTCGCGAAATCAAAGAGATGCTGGCGGCTGAAGTGGCCCGCATCATGGATACGGTCGCACGCCCGATGCCGCTCTACCCTTCCAAACCGCAAGTGGTTCTGGTGGTCGGCGTGAACGGCTCAGGCAAAACCACGACAATCGGCAAACTTGCCAGCCAGTTCCGTGCTGCTGGCAAATCCGTGGTGATCGCTGCCGGCGATACCTTCCGCGCCGCGGCAGTCGAACAGCTGCAGGTCTGGGGAGAACGCGCCGGAGTGCCGGTCCTGACAGCACCCGAAGGTTCCGATCCGGCTTCTTTGGCATTTGACGCAATGACCAAGGCCGAAGCCGATGGCGCAGACCTTCTTATGATCGATACAGCAGGGCGTTTGCAGAACCGTCAGGACCTGATGGAAGAACTCGCCAAAATTGTGCGCGTGATCCGCAAAAAGGACCCGGACGCGCCGCACAACACTTTGTTGGTATTGGACGCCACCACCGGCCAGAACGCGATTTCCCAGGTCGAAACTTTCCAGAAGCTCGCGGATGTCTCTGGTCTTGTGATGACCAAACTCGACGGCACAGCCAAGGGCGGGATCCTTGTCAGCCTCGCAGACAAATTCGGCCTGCCAATCCACGCCATAGGCGTCGGCGAACAGATCGACGACTTGCAGCCGTTCGATCCCGAAGAGTTTGCCGCCGCACTGACGGGTCTGGAGACAAGCTAAAGTGATGCTGCGGCCCGGAAAAAGGCCAAAGGCCCGGATCAGTGGAGTTTGCCTGCCATGAGCGACTGGCTGATCTCGCTGGAAGGCACTCCAGCTGGCCACCAGATGGCCCTGATACTCGCCCTCGCCGCCGCTTTTCTCCACGCTGTCTTTGGTGCGCTACAAAAGGGGCGCCATGATCCCTGGCTAACCCGGGGCGCAATAGACTTTTCCTATGCTGCCATGGCGGCACCGTTCGCTTTTTTCGTTGTGCCCTGGCCAGAACCGCATATGTGGCCGATCTTTGCAGGCGCGTTCGTCATCCACCTCGGTTACAAGTTTCTGCAAAGTTGGGCCTACACCAAAGGCGCCTTCACGGTCGTGTATCCTGTGGTACGCGGCACTGGCCCTTTCTTCACGGTAATCGGTGCCTATCTCATTTTCGGGGAGACATTCACCGGCGCGCAATGGCTCGGTGTACTGGTTTTGATGTCGGGCATCCTCGGCCTCGCGGTCTACAATATGATTTTCATGACCGAAGGTCGCGACACGCTGGTCTCAGCCATGGTCATTGCGTTGTTCACCGGCTTCTTTGTCGCGCTCTACACAACCTATGACGCCTATGGCATCCGCGCGACGGCAGATCCGTTCACCTTCCTTGCGTGGTTTTTCTTTATCGACGGACTGGTCTTCCCCGTCTTGGCGTTCCTGCGCTGGCGCTCCATGGCCGACGCGCCCGCCCCCGGCCCACTGATGCTGCGCGGATTTTTCGGCGGGCTCGTGGCCTTTGCGAGCTTTGGCTCTGTCATGATGGCCACCCGGCTCGACAAAGTCGGAGAAGCCGCCGTTCTTCGGGAAACGTCTCCGATTTTTGCAGCCCTGATCGGCTGGCTTGTGCTCAAGGAAACCGTCGGGCCCCGCCGCATCGCCCTTATGGCATTGATTGCAGCCGGAGCTGTGATAGTTGAGATCGGAGGATAAAGGAGCGCCCATGTCTGAAAATACGCCCGAACAGCCTGATCAGAAGGCCATCAATCCATGGCTTAAAACCGGCCTCGAATTCGGTCCGATCATCCTGTTTTTCATCGGCTACATGCGCATGAAGGACATGACCTTTACCATCGCAGGAACCGAGTATCAGGGGTTCATCATCGTAACGGCCTTGTTTGTGCCTTTGCTGATCGCCACCACAGGCATCCTTTGGAAGCTCACCGGGCACCTGTCAAAAATGCAAATTGTAACGCTGGTTCTTGTGATCATCTTTGGTGGGCTTACGGTCTGGCTCAATGATCCGAAGTTTATCAAGATGAAGCCGACCATCCTTTACGCAATGTTCGGTGGCGTGCTGGCGGTGGGCCTCGCACGCGGCCAGTCCTACCTACGTCACGTGATGGAAGGCATGATGCCCCTTCAAGACGAAGGCTGGATGATCCTGACCAAGCGCCTGATGCTGTTTTTCTTTGGCCTTGCGGTCGCCAATGAGCTGGTTTGGCGCTTGATGAGTGAGCAAGCCTGGGTCAACTTCAAAACGTTCGGGCTGACCGCTGCTGTTTTCGCCTTCTTTATGACCCAAGGAAAACTGTTCTCCGAATACGGTATCGAAGAAGAGGACGAGAGCGCCTAAAAGGCCCTCTCTCGGCCTTGAGCACACAGCCCGGGTTTTTGCTGACCAGAACGAAATCTTCGGCGACCTAAGGCTCGGACAGTCATGTCCGAGCCTCTCCCTAGCCGGGCCTGTCTACGCCGCCAATCCGCGTCCTTTGAGCAATGCCTCAACCCCCGGCAACCGCCCGCGGAAACGCTTGTAAAGATCATCTGCCTCGACTGTACCACCGGTCGACAGGATGTGTGTTTCAAGCGCCTTGGCCGTTTTTGCGTCAAACGGGCTGCCTGCTTCTTCAAAGGCCTCAAATGCATCCGCATCCATCACTTCCGACCACATGTAGCTGTAGTAACCGGAGCTATAGCCATCACCTGCAAAGACGTGCGCGAACTGTGGCGTCGCATGGCGCATGGTGATCGCGCGCGGCATTCCCAAGTCGGCCAGTACGTCGGCCTGTTTCGCCATTGGATCCGCCGGCGCATCACCGTCGTGGAACGCCAAATCCACCAGAGCCGACGCAACATACTCGACCGTAGCAAATCCTTGGTCAAAGTTTGCCGCTCCCAGTACTTTTTTCAGCATCTCGTCCGGCATCGCCGCGCCGGTCTCTGCGTGCGTTGCGAACTCTGCAAGGACTTCGGGCACCTCCAGCCAGTGTTCATAAAGCTGACTCGGCAGTTCAACAAAATCGCGCGCCACAGACGTTCCGGACACACTCTCATAGGTCACATTGCTCAACATCTGATGCAACGCATGTCCAAATTCGTGAAACAACGTCCGCGCATCGTCATAGCTCAAAAGCGCCGGATCGCCCTTTGCGAAATTGCAGACATTGATCACCACGGGGCCCTGTACTTTCGGGAATTTCGCCTGACCACGCATCGCGGAGCACCACGCGCCGGAGCGCTTGCCACCGCGGGCAAAATAGTCACCGATGAAAACCGCCACGTGTTCGCCATCACGTGTCACCTCCCACGCGCGACAGTCTTCGTGATACAGCGGCACGTCCAATTCCTTGAATTCCAGACCAAAGAGTTTCGTGGCGCAGGCAAAAGACGCCTCAATCATGCGTTCAAGCTGCAGGTAAGGTTTCAGCGCCGCCTCATCCAGATCATGTTCCGCCTTGCGCCGCTTCTCCGCATAATATCGCCAGTCCCACGGCTCGAGATCACCGTTGATCCCATCCGCATGCATCATCTCGGTCAACACAGCGCCATCCGTTTCGGCCCGCGCCTTCGCCGGCGCCCACACCGCCATCAAAAGTTCGCGAACAGCCTCAGGCGTTTTCGCCATTTCGGTCTCAAGCTTGAAATCCGCAAAGCAATTGTATCCCAAAAGCTTCGCCCGCTCTTCGCGCAACGCCAACGTTTCTGCGGCGATACCACGATTATCTGTTTCGCCTCCGTTTGCGCCGCGCGCCGCCCAGGCCGCAAATGCCTTCTCCCGCAGGTCCCGACGCGGAGAAAACTGCAGGAAAGGCACGATCAGCGAACGCGACAATGTCACCACCGGACCTCTTTTGCCCTTTTCCTCACCAGCAGCACGCGCTGCATCCACCACAAAGGCAGGCAGACCTTCAAGATCCTCTTCGCTCAGTTCCATGAACCAATCGCGCTCATCGGCCAGCAGATTTTGGGTAAACTCTGTCCCCAACACAGCAAGCCGCGACTTGATCTCTTTCATGCGCTCGTCATCCGCGCCTTCAAGTGCTGCGCCGCCGCGCACGAAGCCACGGTGTGTCAGCATGAGCACCCTGAGCTGCTCGTCGTTCAGATCAAGGGTGGCCCGATTTTCCCAAACGGCTGCAATCCGCGAGAACAACGCCTTGTTGGAAGAAATCTCTGCGCTATGTGCGGCCAGCTTCGGTGAAAACTCACGCTGCAGCGCTTCTCTCGCGGGATTGCTGTCTGCACCTGCCACAGAAAAGAACACTGACAAAACCTTATCCAGCGCCTCGCCAGCCATTTCCATCGCCTCGATCGTGTTGCCAAATGTTGGCGTTTCCGGATTGTCTGCAATCGCCGCGATCTCTGATTTGTGAGCAGCCAAAGCCTCCACGAAGGCGGGCTCAAAATCCGCGTCGCTGATCTTGTCAAATGGGGCAATCTCGAACGGGGTACTCCAGTCGCTCAAAAGCGGGTTCGTCATGGCGATGTCTCCTTTTGGCGCCAGCCTATGCGGCGCGTTCGCGAGCTGCAATCAAGCTTCGCTTCACAAACCCGAGCCCCACTGATTTTTGATGGTTACACGGCGCCGACGAAATACCGACGTGTTGCAGATGTTATGCAGATTTCGCGTCATGGGCACCGCATGTTGGGCAATCCGGTCGCCGTTTCAACATGATCTTTCGGGTCTCTCCCCACAGCGCGTCATAGATCATCATCTCGCCCCGCATTGCCGATCCGGCACCTGTGATCAGTTTGATCGCCTCAACCGCCATCATAGTCCCGATGACTCCCGGCAGCGGGCCTACCACGCCGGCTTCTGCACAGCTGGGCGCAAGCTCAGGTGCCGGAGCGCTGTCGAAAATACATTGATAGCATGGCGCATTGTTGGCTGGGTCAAAAACGCTCAATTGCCCCTCCCACTGAGAAAGCGCGCCTGAAATCAAAGGCTTGCCGAGCTTCACACAGGTTCGGTTGACCAGGTATCGCGTATCGAAATTGTCTGTACCGTCCAACACGAGATCGTACTCGCCGATCAACGATTCTGCATCGTCTTCAGACAAACGGCGATGGTACGGCTTCACCGACACAAACGGATTTTGCGCTGTCATGGCCTCAGCTGCCGAGAACACCTTGGGCTCTCCGATCATCCGATCCGGATGGATCACCTGTCTTTGCAAATTGGAATTGTCGACCACGTCGTCGTCCACCACTCCAATTGTCCCCACGCCCGCAGCCGCAAGATACAGCAACGCCGGAGATCCAAGCCCTCCGGCCCCGATCACCAATACTTTGGCATCCTTGAGCTTTTTTTGACCAAGCCCGCCCATTTCCCGCAGCACGATGTGACGCGCATACCGGTTCAACTCTGTTTCCGAAAAGGGCCCGGCTGGTGTCTCTTCAGGGGGGATTTCCGCTTGCGCATCAGCATGCGCTTTCAGGCGCAGCAGGACCGCTCGATAGCCAAAAACCAAAGCGACACCGCCACCAAGTATGGCCCATAGTGCCGCGGTTTCCCCCGTTGCCATTCTAAGGGAATTGCCATCCGGCAACACCAGATGCGCGATCAGAACCGCAAGGTACAACAGCCCGATCATCGTCCAGCGGACCCGCTTCGGAGCGCCAGTCAGGAGCCCTACGCCCCAGATAGCCGCGGCCATCGCAAACACCAAAAGCATCAGGTCACTCCAGTTGATCCAAAGCCGCCAGCGCCGCGTTCGCTCTCGCTAAGCTCTTGGTGCAATTCAAATTTCGCGCTCAATACTGGCGCGACGATCATCTGCGCAATCCGCATTCCGTGCGCGATCTCAAAAGTCTCTTGGCCGGCGTTCAGCACAATCACGCCGAGCGGCCCCCGATAGTCGCTGTCGATGGTACCAGGGCTATTGGGCAACGTGATGCCATTTTTAAGAGCCAGCCCCGATCGTGGCCGCATCTGCACCTCATAGCCCTGTGGAATTTCCAACGACAAACCAGTTGGCACCAAAGCACGGGCACCAGGTGCCAATGTTATTCCTGCACGGCCCGTCTGAGGAAAATTGGCCCTCACATCAGCACCCGCCGCCCCTTCCGTTTCATAGGACGGCATCGGTACAGACTGGTCAGCGCCTTCTAACCAGCGAAGCTTGATAAGCACTTTTGTCATGCGCGTTGTCCCTTCGGAACTCTCATCCAAGGTGAAACAGTCACAACGCCTTCGCAACGCGTTCCGCCAACAATCGCGCAACGTCTCTCTTGCCCATGCGCGGCCAGGCTTCCGCTCCACTGTCCGAAATCAACGTCACTGCGTTCTCCGTGCCCCCCATAATTCCAGTTTCGGGGCTCACGTCGTTCGCAACGATCCAGTCGCATCCCTTGCGCTCGCGTTTAGATGTAGCGTTGTCGATCACATCGTCCGTTTCGGCAGCAAACCCCACCACCAGTTTGGGGCGCCCCATAGCCATCTGACTGACCGTTGCCAGAATGTCCGGATTTTCCGCAAATTCCAGAGTGGGCAAGCCTTGCTTGGTTTTTTTGATCTTACTGTCAGACGCGCTGGCAACCCGCCAATCTGCCACCGCTGCACTGAAGATTGCTGCATCCACCGGCAAAGCGCCCTGCACCGCCTGCATCATTTCCTGAGCCGTTTCGACCTCAACCAAATGCACTCCGTGCGGACGTCCCGCCTCCGCCGGACCAGTCACAAAAACAACCTCGGCGCCTTGCGCGACCATTGCTTCGGCAATCGCTGTTCCTTGCGCACCTGAGGACCGGTTGGCGATATACCGGACCGGATCTATAGGCTCGTGAGTGGGGCCGGAAGTTACCAGAACACGTCGACCAGACAGAGGGCCAACTTTCATTGCACCTTCAATTGCCGCAACAATTTCAAGCGGTTCAGACATCCGGCCCGGCCCGTATTCACCACAGGCCATATCGCCTTCGTTGGGTCCGACGAACCCCACACCATCGTTTTGCAGTGTCTCCAGATTTCGTTGTGTTGCAGGATGCTCCCACATGCGCACGTTCATTGCGGGCGCCGTCAAAACTGGCGTATCCGTTGCCAAAAGCAGCGTCGACGCCAGATCATTGGCCATACCGTTGGCCATCTTCGCCAGCAAATCCGCCGTCGCCGGAGCGACAACGATCAGGTCAGCCGAGCGGGAAAGCTGAATATGCCCCATCTCCGCCTCATCCGTAAGGTCGAACAGGTCTCGGTACACTTTCTCGCCCGCAAGCGAAGACACCGACAAAGGCGTCACGAACTCCTCGGCTGCACGCGTCAATACGGGTGTTACCCAAGCGCCGCGCTCTCGCAGCCGCCTAATCAGATCGAGCGATTTATAGGCGGCAATACCACCCGCAATGATCAGGAGAATGCGCTTATCCGTCAGCATGTTGTCGGCCTTCTTTGTCACAGTAGACCAAACCTATGTCGCTGGCGCGCGCGACACAAGCAACGGTTGCTATCTGAACGCGGCACAAGGATCTTCCCTTTCCGCAGCTTCTGTGACCAACCAAAAATCGTACGGCACGCTGGCGTCAGGCGCGGCCTCAAACTGACCAATCGACAGGACTGAGACGTTTTTCCCGATGAGGGCCGACGCACCCCAATCTGTGCGGGCGTGGCCGTTTCCGGTGACGACGGCCACCGGCCCACCGGTCGCTTCCAGGGCCTCAACAGCCGCACGAGCCAACGTAGCATCTCGCAGGCGTTGAGCCAAAACCATACCCGGCAGCATTTCAGCCGGAAGCGCGTCACAATGCGCCGCCATTTGCTTGGCTTCACGCTCCGTTTGCTGCTCCGAAGGCAAGGCGTCCAACAGGCCGAACTCGCCTGCCCGGTCACCAAATGCCGAAGCCACATCGCCCCCCATCACAGCGTCGCGTGCCGACGATCTGGGGACTTGCGCTCCGAAAATCGCAGCTCCTGCGCTTGCAGAAAACACAGGGAAGTACATTGCAAAGTCCGGCCAACCACTATTATCCCAATCCAACGCCTCCCTAAGACCGGACTCGTCGTTCATCAGCTCCGGTGTCACTTTCTGTGCCGCGTCTGGCGTCAACATTTCAAAGACAACCGCGGCCGGTCTTAGAGCCGCAAGAGCCACCGCCTGATTGTCATGATGATGCGGGTTGTCATGTACCTCCCCCAGAAACACCACCTGAGCCGAGGGCAGATCCGTCAATTCCTTGGCCGAAATCTCTTTGGCGATTGAGAAGTTTGGCACGATCATCAAAGCGGTGGCCGTCACTGTAAAAAACGTTTTCATACTCGTCCTTTCTCAGGCCCGGACCGTCGAGGTAATATTAATCCAGAATTCAACTCAACTTAACAACGCAGCGCACGGCCTCTTGCACTCGCCGCATCTTTTGCCAATCTACGCGCCAGCGCAATGGACGGATGACACATGCTGCAAAAACTGAGTCTGATCCTCGGCGGAGCTTCCTCCGGTAAGTCGGCGTTTGCCGAGTCGTTGGTCGTCGCTACAAAGGCGCCGCGCGTCTATCTTGCGACATCACAGGCGTTTGACGACGAGATGCGTGCAAAGATTGCTGCACACCTTGATCAAAGAGGTCCTGACTGGCGCACGATCGAAAGCCCGCTCGACACCGCGCATGCGCTCTCTCAAGTCGCTGAATCCGAAGTGGTTCTGCTGGATTGCGCCACGATGTGGCTGTCCAACCACCTATTGGCAGAAAGCGATATTGCCGCAGAGCAAGAAAGGCTGCTGACAGCACTTTCAAACTGCAATGGCAGGATCGTTGTGGTCACAAACGAAGTAGGCCTTGACGTTGTGCCAGACAACAAACTCGCGAGGCAGTTCAGAGACGCCCAAGGCAAACTCAATCAAGCCATTGCCGCCCAGGCAGATTTGGCAGTTCTGGTTGTTGCCGGCCTACCGATGCTTTTGAAGGGAGAACTGCCGTGACCAGACTACACCTTGTCCGACATGGCCCAACCCACGCCAAGACTATGGTCGGCTGGTCGGACCTGCCCGCAGATTTGTCGGACACCGCAGCGATAAACCGGCTATCCGGGTTTCTTCCGAAAAGCGGTCTGATCATTTCATCGGACCTGTCGCGTACGATTGCAACTGCGGATGCGATCCAAGGCGAGCGCCGTCGCCTGCCCCACGACCCGGATCTCAGAGAAATCCATTTCGGGGATTGGGAACTCAGGAAATTTAAAGAAATTGAGGCCGAAGACCCTGACCGCATCCGCGCATACTGGGAGCATCCCGGCGATGTTCGGCCTCCGAACGGCGAAAGCTGGAACGAAGTCGCCACCCGCGTAAACCGGGGCATCGACCGCTTGATTGCAGGCCACGCAGGGGAGGATCTGATCGTTGTTGTGCATTTCGGGGTGATCCTGACGCAGGTCCAGCGCGCCGAGTGCCTCACAGCCTCCGAGGTCTTTGCGCACCGCATCGACAATCTGTCAGTCACGTCAATCCAGATCGAAAACAATAACTGGTCCCTCCAGCACATCAATCACATTCCGTGATACACTCCTCCAAAATCTTTCGCTTTGCTGATACCTAGTCCGCCATTAACCTCATCGCCATGACTTATCAGCTTCTACTGGGCGACTACGCCTACTCTTCATGGTCGCTGCGCGGCTGGCTTTTGTTTGAAAAATTTGGAATCTCCCGTGACCAGACCATGGTGGATTTCTCAGACCTCTCTGTGGCCGAACAACTGGTCAAATTCGCGCCCGCGCGAACGGTTCCAACAATGATCACACCAGAAGGCGCGGTCGTCTCTGACAGCCTCTCGATCGCCGAGGAACTGGCCTCGCGTCACCCCGAAGCAGGCCTGTGGCCAACCGATATCAAGGCCCGTGCAACAGCCCGAACGCTTGCCGCGGAAATGCACTCGGGCTTTACTGCGTTACGGTCGGACTGCCCGATGAATCTGAGGATTTCTTATCAGGACGCCGCGCCGTCAGACAGCGTCCTCGAGGACCTTGCGAGAATTGAGGCCATCTGGTCCCACGCCCGCGAAACCACCAAGCCCGAGGGGCCATGGTTGTGCGGCGACTATTCCGTCGCGGATGCAATGTTTGCCCCCGTTGCAGCGCGGATTGCCGGTTACAACCTACCAGTAGGAAGCGCGGCCAACGACTATGTTGCTGCCCACCTTACCGATCCTGCCTTCAGGCGCTGGCGTGCCATGGGCATGGTCCACGGAGCGACACTGCCATGGTACGCTAAGGAGTTCGACACACGTCCTTGGCCCGGCCCGAAACCACTTGACGCGCAAGCCGTCGAAACGGGCACTTCGGAGAATACCGAATGCCCCTACTCCGGTAAGCCGGTGACACATCTGATGCAATTGAACGGCCGTACTTTCGGCATGTGCAATGCTTTCTGCCGGGACAAAACCGTAGCGGACCCAGAAGCATGGCCCGCCTTCACAGCTTTGCTGTGACAAGAAATTAACCTTTCAATAACCAAAACCCGCGTACCGTTCTTAACGATTGTTAAGCATTTTCTGTAAGCGGGTTTTGGTATGGTGGCTCGGTCCTACACGGTCGCGTTCGAAGGCGTTGAGGCCCATCAAGTCGAGGTCCAATGCGCCGTAACCCCCGGGCTTCCAGCCTTCTCAATCGTTGGGTTGCCCGACAAAGCTGTCAGCGAGGCACGTGACCGCGTCCGATCCGCCTTGGCCTCAATGGCCATTGCGCTTCCCTCAAAGCGTATCACTATAAACCTGTCCCCTGCGGATCTGCCCAAGGAAGGTTCACATTTTGACCTTCCAATCGCCGTGGCGCTTCTGGCGGCCATCGGAATTATTCCAGAGGACGCCTCTGAAGGTTCTGTCAGTCTCGGAGAACTGTCTTTGGACGGCTCACTTGTCGCCGTTACCGGTGCCCTCCCCGCAGCCATGGCGGCAGCCGAGGATGATCGCGCGCTCTTGTGCCCCAGCGCGTCCAGCCCCGAAGCTGCATGGGTCGCCGCAACCCAAGTAATCGGAGCAAAGTCTCTTGCCGACGTTGTGAGACATTTTTCCGGGCAATCCCCGCTTCCGCCGTCTGAGCCAGGAGAAGTCCACCATGCAAAGGCATCCAAGGACATGCGCGATGTCAAAGGACAGGAACGCGCAAAACGCGCACTCGAAATCGCCGCGGCGGGGCGTCATCACCTGTTCATGGTAGGGGCACCCGGGTCAGGCAAATCCATGCTCGCAGCCCGCTTGCCTACGATTTTGCCTCCGCTAAGCCCCGCTGAGGCACTGGAAACGTCCATGATACACTCCGTGGCCGGTCTGCTGGATCAGGGGGGAATATCACGAGCGCGCCCATTTCGGGAACCACATCACACCGCATCCATGGCGGCAATTGTCGGCGGCGGGCGAAGGGCCGCACCCGGAGAAATATCTTTGGCACATAATGGTGTTCTGTTCATGGACGAACTGCCGGAATTCTCACGTCCCGTTTTGGAAACCCTTCGCCAACCCATCGAAACAGGTAAAGTGATGATTGCTCGCGCCAACGCCCATGTAACATACCCTTGCCGGTTCATGCTGATCGCCGCAGCCAATCCATGCCGGTGCGGACACATGTTCGATCCAGCACAGGCATGTGCACGAGTCCCGAATTGTGGCGAAGACTATCTTGGCCGCCTGTCCGGTCCCTTGCTGGACCGGCTCGACCTTCGTATCGAAGTGCCGCCGGTCTCGTTTTCCGACCTCGATCTGCCGGCATCCGGCGATACATCAGAAGTCGTCGCGTCTCGGGTCAAGATGGCCAGCGACCGCCAGCTAAAACGGTTTGAGGGTCTTGCGGGTATTCGAGCCAATGCTGATGCCCACGGGAGTCTGCTTGAAGAAATTGCAAAACCCGACGCGGAAGGCCGTGATCTTTTGTCCAAGGTCGCTGAAAAGTTCGGACTTTCAGCCCGCGGGTTTCACCGCGTGATGCGTGTCGCTCGCACCATTGCAGATCTTGCCGGGTCGGACACCGTCCGGAAACCGCATCTGGCGGAAGCCATCAGCTTTCGCTTGCGCCTACAAACAGAACTGTAAGTTAAACCGTTAAATAAGTTGCGAATATCCCATAGAGAGATAACGTCTCATTGTTTTCAACCAGAAAACGTTCAACTTTGAGACGAGGAAATTATGTCAGATATCGCATACATCGGTGAAATTCGTTTATTTGGTTTCGATTGGGCCCCCCGAGATTGGGCCCTTTGTCATGGTCAGCTTCTTTCCATCAACGACAACACAACACTCTATTCCCTGATCGGAACCCGTTTTGGCGGTAATGGGAGGACAACTTTTGCCCTGCCCGACCTGCGTGGCCGCGTGGCAGTCCACCAAGGACAAGCCCCCGGATTAAACAACTACATGCTTGGTCAGAAATCCGGCATGGAGATGGTGCAGTTGACGGTGAATGAAATGCCAAGTCACACGCACAACCCGCAAAGCAGCAATCAGCCCGGCAATCAGCAGTCCCCCAACAACGGCGTTTGCGCCGATGAAACCAACGAAACCTTTTCGCTGTACCAATCTGCAGCTGACGGGGTGATGCTTCCGACAACCGCTGCCGGCGGCAATCAGGCTCACGACAACATGCAGCCTTATCTTGTGGCGAACTACTGTATCTGTATGAACGGCATCTACCCGTCGCGTTCATAAAACAGCCCGCAAAAGACTTTGCGCCAAGCGTTACCCCTGACGCTTGGCCTCAATCGCTTCCCAGATCTTCTCTGCGACGTTAACACCGTCAAACCGCTCCAGTTCCTGAATGCCGGTTGGCGAAGTCACATTTATCTCGGTGAGATAGTCTCCAATCACATCGATGCCGACAAATATCTGGCCTTTCTCCCGTAAAAGAGGGCCGATTGCCGCGCATATTTCCAGATCACGTTCGCTCAGTCCGATCTTCTCTGGCCGGCCACCAACATGCATGTTTGACCGGGTCTCTCCTTTGGCCGGTACGCGATTGATCGCGCCAACGGCCTCGCCGTTCACCAAAATCACACGTTTGTCGCCATTGCTGACGTCCGGCAAGAACTTCTGAACAATCAACGGCTCGCGACTGAAGCCGGTGAACAATTCATGCAAGGAAGTCAGGTTTCGGTCGCCCGCATCCAAGCGGAAAACACCTGCTCCGCCATTGCCGTAAAGCGGCTTCAAAATGATGTCGCCATGCTTTTCTTTGAAAGCTTTGATCGTATCAAGATCACGCGCAATTGTTGTCGGCGGTGTCAGGTCGGGGAAATCAAGAACCAGTAGTTTCTCCGGATAGTTCCTCACCCAAAATGGATCATTCACGACCAGCGTGTCCGGAGCGAGCCGATCCAGCAGATGGGTGGAGGTGATATAGTGCATGTCAAACGGCGGGTCCTGTCGCAGCCAGACGACATCCACATCCGACAGATCAATTGATACCTCGGGACCAAGCGTCACATGATCGCCCTCAACCCGCTGAACCGTCATCCAATGTCCGCGCGCTGTTATTCTGCCTTCTTCATAAGCAAGCTTGTCCGGCGAATAATAAAACAGCTCGTGCCCGCGCGCTTGGGCTTCTTCGGCAATGCGGAAAGAACTGTCCGCGTTAATGTCGACAGACTGGATCGGATCCATCTGGAAGGCGATTTTCATAAGCGGCATCCTCCGTTTGTGCCCCCTTCATGGCGCAACGCGGTCCTAGGTGCAATGCCGGCTCAATACGCGCCCAGCGCATTCTCGAGAATTTGAATACCGCCCTGTCCATCGACCAATGCCACATCAAAACGCATGGGGGTCAACGTCCCCGCCGGTTCACTCCCCACGAACTCTTCGCCGGCGCGCAACAAGCGTTCGATTTGACGCGGCAAGAGATGCAGGGACGCATGCTCACAACTCCGACTCTTTTTGACTTCGACGAAAACAACTTCAGCCCCATCTCGCAGGACAAGATCAATTTCTCCGGCTTTACCTCGCCACCGATGGTGGGCAACCGTCATGCCACGGTCCAGATAAGCTCGCATGACCGCCGCCTCAGCCGCTTGTCCTGTAAGGTAGTTTCGGTATCCCGCCCTGCGCCGGGCGTCTTTGACACGGTCGCGCTCTGCCTTCTTCGTTCCGAAATCAGACATGGCACCTTCAGCTCTCAAATCCCGACAAGTGGCAGAAGTTTTGGCTTACCCTGCCTCTCTCAATTTCAAGGCAAGTTGGTAAATTTTTCGTTTATTCTCGCCGAATGCCTGCGAAACTTCCGCCGTTGCGTCGCGAACCGACTGTGTTTCCAAAGCCCCCCGCAAGGCTGCCTCGATTTCCTCAGGACTGGCAACCTTGGCTTTGGCTTTTTCGACGAGCACGACGATCTCACCTTTGGGCGGGACTTCTGCCGCGCCCTGCGCGAGTTCATCCAACGTGCCGCGCCGCAGTTCTTCGAACTTCTTTGTCAGTTCCCGCGCCATGACCGCTTGCCTTTGCCCACCAAGCACGTCCGCTGCATCCGCGAGCATTGCCGCCACGCGTTTGGGAGACTCGTAAAAAACCAAGGTGCCCGGGACATCCGCAACCGCCTCGATTGAAGTCATTCGCGCCTTCCGCGTGTTCGGCAAAAAACCCGCAAAGAAAAACGCATCCGTCGGCAACCCTGCAAGGCTTAGCGCCGTGATAATCGCAGATGGCCCAGGCGCGGACGTGACGAGGTAGCCTTCCTCTGCAGCAGCTCTGGACAAGTGATACCCTGGGTCGGCGATCAAAGGTGTTCCGGCTTCAGATGCATAGGCAACTGACCGTCCATCCGCGATATGCGCCATCAATTTGGCACGAGCCTTTTCGCCGGAATGATCGTGGTAGCTAAGCACCGGACGGTCCCCCAAAGGTACGCCGTGTATTTCCAGTAGGCGCTTCATAGATCTCGTGTCTTCAGCGGCAATCACATCCGCCGAAGCCAAAATATCCAGTGCGCGCAATGTGATGTCGCGCGCCGTGCCGATGGGTGTGGCGACAAAGTACAAACCCGCCTGCAAATTGACGACTTGATGATTCCCCACTGGACCCGCCCCCTCTTCCGTTTATTATTTGCGCTCAAAACCAGAATCCGTCCGCGCCCAGCGGCCACCCCAATCAGGGAATGGAGTGTCTCCGATGTTGTCTTTTTTTACCCCCGCCCGTCGTTTTCTTAAAGGGGCGGTTCTCGGGCTGGCCGGATTGGCGCTTGTGGCCTGCGTTCCTTCCGGCGGCGGCCCGACTATTTCCACGTCCAAACCTGTGCCCGTGGCACTACTCGTTCCGAAAGGTTCCAGCAATTCCGGCGACGCTGTTCTTGCGCAAAGCCTTGAGAACGCAGCCAAGCTTGCGATCGCTGATCTAAACGGGGTGCAGATCGATCTACGCGTCTACCCGACCGCTGGTGACCCGGCAACGGCGCAAGCCTCTGCTGCCCAAGCCGTCGACGAAGGCGCGAAAATCATCATCGGACCCGTTTTTGCTGAAGCTGCGAACGCAGCTGCAAAGGCCGTTGCGAGCCGCAACATCAACGTTTTGTCCTTCTCGAACAACACGTCGATTGCCGGAGGCAACCTGTTTGTGCTTGGCCCAACCTTCGGCAATACAGCCGATCGTCTTGTGAGCTACTCACGCAGCGCAGGCAAACCGCGCATCATGGTTGTTCACTCCAACAACGCCTCCGGCGCGCAGGGCAAGGCGGCCATTGACGGCGCGATTTCACGTCAAGGCGCTGAGCCTGCAGGATCGGTGAGCTACCAGTTCTCCCAGGAAGGCGTCATTGCGGCTGTCTCGCAAATAAAACTGACTGCCGACTCAAACGAAGTGGATGCCATCTTCCTTACGGCCAACACGTCTGGCGCTCTGCCGCTGATGTCGCAACTCCTGCCCGAAGCGGGTCTGAGCCCTGCAACAACCCAGTTCATCGGCCTGACCCGTTGGGACATTCCGAGCCAGACTTTGGAACTGCCAGGGGTTCAGGGCGGCTGGTTCGCTTTGCCAGACCCCAACCTGACGCAGCAGTTCCAGAACCGCTATGCACAGGCTTATGGTGGACTTCCCCACCCGATCGGCGGCCTTGCTTATGACGGTATTGCGGCGATTGGCGCACTGGTCAAAGCCGGTAAGGCCGACGCACTCACTACGGGTGCGCTCACACAAGGCGCAGGCTTTCAGGGTGTAAACGGCATTTTCCGCCTGCGCGCCGACGGTACGAATGAACGCGGGCTGGCCGTCGCCACGATCCGCGACAAGAAGGTTGTTATCATTGACCCAGCTCCGCAAAAATTCGGAGGCGCAGGCCTCTAAACCCGACGCCATCTTTCCGGCCGAACCATCGGCCGGGTTGATCTGCCCAGCTGACGAGATATTTGATCGTGCCGCCGTAGCAGCTGAACTGGACGCGATCTTTGAAAAAGACGCAGGGAGCGGTCGGCGTGGCGACGTGGTCCAAGTTCTCTCTGCCCGTCGGAAAACAGCCATGGCCGCCATTGCGGCGTCATTCCGTGCCAACCCTATGGCTGCGCGCGAAATGACCCGCTCCTACACCTGGCTCACCGATTGCCTGATTGGCTGCGCCTACCACGTGGCCACAGAACGCCTGCATCCCTTGTCCACTCCGACCGAGGCAGAGCGGCTGACCCTTTTGGCCGTGGGCGGCTACGGTCGTGGGGAAATGGCCCCTCAATCCGACGTCGATCTGCTGTTCCTGACGCCTTACAAAATCACGCCGTGGGCCGAAAGCGTGATTGAAACCATGCTCTACATCCTGTGGGACCTGCGCCTGAAGGTTGGGCATGCGTCACGCACTGTCCGCGACTGCTTGCGACTCGGCCGCGAGGATTTCACCATTCGGACGGCGCTGCTCGAACATCGGTTCCTGCGCGGCCACGAACCCTTGGCCAAAGAGTTGGCGGAGCGTTTGGAAAACGAGCTTTTCAAAGGCACCGAGCGCGAATTTATCGACGCCAAACTTGAGGAACGGGACAACCGACACCTGAAGCAAGGTCAGCGCTACGTTGTTGAGCCGAACGTCAAAGAAGGCAAAGGAGGCCTGCGCGACCTCCAATCTCTCTTCTGGATCGCCAAATACGTCTATCACGTCACAGATGTGCGCGAGTTGGTGGCCCTGGATGTCCTTCAAGAAGAGGAATTGGAGCTGTTCGTGGCAGCGGAGAATTTCCTTTGGGCGGTCCGCGGACACCTCCACCTGATCGCCGGCCGTCCGTCCGAGACCCTGTCGTTTGACGTTCAGGTTGAGGTGGCAGACGCGCTTGGTTATGCGGATGAAGGTGGCCGACGCGCCGTGGAACACTTCATGCAGGACTTTTTCCGTCACGCGACATCGGTTGGCGACCTCACGCGGATCATCCTGACCAAGCTTGAAGCCGACCACGCCAAATCTGCGCCTTTGATGGAGCGCATTTTCCGCAGACGCCCGCGCGTGAAATCCGGTTATGTGGTGATCCACAACCGGCTCGCCGTGGCAGATGCCGACACGTTCCTGGCGGACCCGCTAAACCTTTTGCGTTTGTTCGAGGAAGGCTTGCGCACCGGGATGCTGATCCACCCCGATGCGATGCGGCTGGTAACGGCCAACCTGCATCTGATCGACGATGACATGCGCGCAAACAAAGAAGCGCGGCGTATTTTCCTCGACCTCCTGCTCAAACACGGAAATCCGGAACGCGCCCTACGCAGGATGAACGAATTGGGCGTTTTGTCTGCGTTCATTCCCGAATTTGAACCGATCGTGGCGATGATGCAGTTCAACATGTATCACTCCTACACCGTTGACGAACACACCATTCAGGTGATCGCCAACTTCACGCACATCGAGAAAGAAGAACTGCAGGACGAGCTTCCGCTCAGCTCCGAAATCCTCAAGACCGGTATCAACCGCAAAGTGCTGATGGTGGCCATGCTGCTACACGATATCGGAAAGGGCCGTGACATAGACCATTCGGTTCTAGGCGCACAGATTTCGCGCAAAGTTGCTCCGCGACTAGGCCTCAACAAAGCCGAGGTGGAAACCGTGGAATGGCTCGTGCGGTACCACCTCTTGATGTCGGACATGGCCCAAAAACGCGACATTGCCGATCCGCGCACAGTGCGTGATTTTGCCAAAGCCGTGCAAACCGTGGAGCGTTTGAATCTTCTGACGGTTCTGACCGTGTGTGACATCCGCGGCGTTGGACCTGACACCTGGAACAACTGGAAAGCCGTTCTTTTACGGGCACTTCATGGACAAACCAGACTCGTCCTAGAAAACGGCATGGAAGCCATCACCCGTGAAAATCGCGGCACCAAAGCCAAAAAAGCCCTGCGTGCCGAGTTGTCGGATTGGCCTGCCAAGGACCTCAAGAAAGAGACCGGCCGCCACTACGACCCATATTGGCAAGGCCTTCACATCACCGCCCACAAGGTGTTTGCCGAGCTGCTGCGCGACATTCCCAACGATGAAATTCGCATCGACCTGCATCCGGACGAAGACCGCGACGCCACCCGTGTCTGCTTTGCCATGGCCGACCACCCCGGTATTTTCTCGCGCATGTGTGGTGCGCTGGCCCTTGTCGGCGCCAATATCGTAGACGCACGCACTTTCACCTCCAAGGACGGCTTCGCGACAGCCGCCTTCTGGATACAGGATGCTGAAGGCAAGCCTTACGAAGCCGGACGCCTGCCGCGCCTACGCCAAATGATCGAAAAGACGCTCAAGGGCGAAGTTGTCACCCGCGACGCTATGCGATCGCGCGACGTGATCAAGAAACGGGAACGTGCGTTCAAGGTGCCTACCACCGTGACCTTCGACAACGAAGGCTCCGAAATCTACACCATTATCGAGGTGGATACCCGTGACCGCCCCGGATTGCTGTTCGACCTGACGCGCACATTGGCCAACAACAACGTGTATATCGCTTCTGCTGTGATTGCGACTTACGGGGAGCAAGTGGTGGACGCCTTTTATGTCAAAGACATGTTTGGCCTGAAATTCCACACAGACGGAAAACAGAAAACTCTGGAGAAAAAACTGCGCGAGGCCATCGAACAAGGCGTCGAAAGGGCCACCGCTTGAAGCCGATCCGCCTGATACGCGGTTTCTTGACCGTCGGTTTTTGGACCCTGCTAAGCCGAATTCTTGGCTTCGTACGCGAAATTCTGTTGCTCAGTTATCTCGGGCCCGGCCCCGTTATGGATGCTTTCGTAGCGGCGTTCCGGCTCCCGAACATGTTTCGACGCTTCTTTGCCGAGGGCGCATTCAACGCGGCTTTCGTGCCGATGTTCTCCAAAAAGTATGAAGCGGGTGAAGACCCGGAAGGTTTTGCCTCTGACGCACTGAACCTTCTTGCGACCGTCGTGCTGCTCCTGACAGCGCTGGCCATGGTGTTTATGCCCGCGCTGGTCTGGGCCACCGCCGAAGGTTTTTCTGGGGATGTGCGGTTTGATCTCACCGTCGGCTATGGCCGTGTCGTGTTTCCCTACATCTTTTTCATGTCTTTGGCGGCCCTGTTTTCCGGCGTTCTGAACGCCACGGGCAGGTTCGCGGCCGCGGCCGCTGCCCCCGTGCTGCTCAACATTATGATCATTCCGGCCCTGGTGGTTGGTCACGCCATAGGCGGTGAGGTGATCCAATGGTTGATCTGGACAATTCCTCTCGCAGGCATCGCGCAGTTGGCGCTCGTCTGGACCGCGGCGTCCCGCGCCGGGGTCAAGCTGCGCCTCGGATTGCCGCGCTGGACACCGGACATGGCCCAGATGGTACGCGTCGCCGTTCCCGCCGCCCTTGCCTCCGGCGTTATGCAGATCAACCTAGTGGTTGGTCAGATCGTAGCCTCCGCGAATGAAGGAGCCGTCAGCTGGCTTTATGCTGCCGACAGACTTTACCAATTGCCCTTGGGCGTGATCGGCATTGCTGTTGGAATTGTGTTATTGCCAGACTTGTCGCGCCGCTTGAAAGCCGGAGACGACGCTGGCGCCAAAAACGCTCTTTCCCGCGCCACCGAATTTGCCATGTTTCTGACGATCCCTTGCGCCGTCGCCTTCCTCGTGGTGCCGCTTCCTATCGTTTCGGTATTGTTTGAACGTGGCGAGACGGGCGCCGACGACAGCGCGGCCATAGCAGTAGCATTGTCGATCTACGCGGTCGGCCTTCCCGCTTTCGTCCTGCAAAAGCTGTTGCAACCCCTGTATTTTGCCCGTCACGATACCAAATCGCCGTTCCGCTACGCCGTCTGGGCAATGTTGGTGAACGCCGGTTTGGCCTTCGGGCTTGCCCCGTTTATCGAATGGCTGGCGCCTGCCATAGCTGCGACGGTCTCTGCCTGGGTGATGATCGCCCAACTCGGATTTGGAGCGCGGAAATTCGGCGACACCGCAAAGTTCGACAGCCGACTCCGAAAGCGCCTCTGGCGTATTGTATTATCGAGTGCCCTCATGGGCACTGCGCTCTGGTTCCTTTGGATAGTGCTTATCCCGTGGCTCGGAAGCCCGGGCTGGCGCTATCTGGCACTTGCTGTGCTCATCTTGATGGGCGCTTTGATTTACTTTGCTTCGGCCCGTATCACGGGTGCGTTTGCCATGGACGATCTGCGCAAGGCCGCACGGCGCGCGCCCTGATCAACGGTCAAAAATTTCAGAAAAACGTTGCCTGCGCCCCCTAAACCAACGTTACATCTGATCATTCAATTCATCCGACAACGCAAAAACGTCGGAATTCCAGAGGGGAAAGTGACATGTTCAATTGGATTTTTATGCTGGTCATCGGCGTCTTATCGGTCGCGGCTGGCATTCTTGCACTGGCCAACCCGTTCGGCGCATCAGTTGCCGCAACGGTGATCGCAGGCTGGAGTTTCGTCTTTCTGGGCGGCATTCAAGTTGTGGCGTCGTTTTCGGCCCAAGGCGCAGGCGCAAAGATTTTCGGCATACTTTTCGGTGTGATCGCCTTCATTATCGGCCTGAACATTCTTCAAGAGCCACTCAAGGGCATGCTGACGCTGACCTTTGTCGCCGGCATCATGTTCCTTGCTTCGGGCATCACCAAAGCATGGTTCGGGTTTTCCAACGCTGAAGGCACTCCGCGGATGGCGCTCTTTCTATCTGCCTTTATCTCGCTCGCTCTGGGCGCGATGGTCCTGTCCAACTTCCCGCAATCCGCGGCTGTCATTCTTGGCATTCTGCTTGCGGTCGAACTGATCTCCAACGGCATCGGCGCCATCGCACTGGCTTTGATGGCCAAGGACGTTGACGCCTCAAGCGACACCTAAATCAGGGACGGCGGATGCGATCCCGTATCCGTCGCCATCCACCGGGGACAAGCACGAAGCTCATCAGGAAACCGGCAGCAAACCCGCAAACATCTGCAACCCAGTCCGGATTACCGCCAAAAAGCAACCCGAACACCAACTGGATCGCCACTAGGACACCGATCAGCGAAAAGGCCCGCGCCTGAGGCGCACCCAGTTCTCCGAGGCGCGCCCACATCAGAAATGTGAATGCTCCGATCAGACCATAGACGCCCGGATAACTCCCGATCAGCGGTACGTCAGGATCGAGGATCAAAGCATAGCCCAGCGCACCGGCAATTCCCGATCCGATAAACACGATCAGCGTGGCCAATTGCGAAAACACTTCGCCTACCATTTTGCCAATCGCCAGCAGCAACACCCCGCCAAACAGCGTGTGCGTAAATCCTATGTGTACAAACATATAGGTCACAAACCGCTTCACATGCTCCAGCGGCCAGTTGCCCGTCGCAAGCATCCAGTCAAAGATCTCCGCCGAAAATGCATATTGTTGCAAAGCAGACAAACGCCAGCCAACAGCACTGGGTCCACCTACTAACCCACGCGAGCCCGCCCAAAAGATCGCCTCGACACCGACGACCAACAAAAACAGCGCCACCACCACCGGCGGCAAAGGGTTGATCGGACTTTGATCGTCGGGATGGCTCATATGGCACGTTCCTTCTTGTTCCCCACTCCCCGCGTATGACTTCTTGACGGGGTATTGCGCCCTGAGTAAGGCACTCTCACCATTTTATCCAGACGGAGTAAATCCAATGACAGAGGCGGTCCAAACGTCCTCCACCTTTACCCCACGCGTCTTTTCCGGGATCCAACCCTCGGGTGGTCTGACGCTGGGCAATTACCTTGGCGCCATGAAGCGCTTTGTTGACATGCAGGAAGCCGGTACGCACGAGACTGTCTATTGCATGGTTGACCTGCACGCGATCACCGTCTGGCAAGATCCCGAGAAGCTACGCCGTGCCACACGCGAACTCTGCGCCGGCTTCATCGCTGCGGGCATTGACCCGAAAAAGTCTATCCTCTTCAACCAGTCTGCCGCACCGGAACACGCGCAACTGGGATGGATCTTTAACTGTGTCGCCCGCATGGGCTGGATGCAGCGCATGACCCAGTGGAAGGACAAAGCCGGCAAGAACCAGCAGAACGCCAGCCTCGGCCTGTTTGCCTATCCCGCATTGATGGCCGCGGACATTCTGGCCTATCACGCCACCCATGTTCCAGTGGGGGAGGATCAGAAACAGCACCTTGAGCTGACCCGCGACGTGGCGATCAAATTCAACCACGACTACGGCGTAGATTTCTTTCCGGTCACCGAACCTGTCATCGAGGGTGCGGCCACCCGCGTCATGTCCCTGCGTGACGGCTCCAAAAAGATGTCGAAATCCGATCCGTCTGATGCATCACGCATCAACATGACCGATGATGCAGACACCATCGCCAAGAAAATCCGCAAAGCCAAAACCGACCCCGAGGGCCTGCCGTCCGAAGCCAAAGGCCTCGAAGACCGGCCCGAAGCCCGCAACCTTGTGAACATCTATGCGGGGCTGTCCGGGCAAACCGTAGATCAGGTATTGGCAGAAGTGGGCGGCAAGCAATTCTCGGAATTTAAGCCGCTGCTATCCGACCTCGCTGTCGACAAACTTGCGCCGATTTCCACCGAAATGGCGCGCCTGATGGAAGATCAGTCCGAGATCGACAGAATCCTTGCGCACGGCGCCGGACAGGCCCGTGAAATCGCCGCGCCCATCCTGAAAAAGACCTACGAAATTGTCGGCATGGTTGGCGCGTAATACTCAAATCGTCAAAAGATACAGGAAGCCCCGCCAACCAGCGGGGCTTTTCTTCTTTAGGAATGCGCGTCGTACCACGCCACCATCTGTTCCGGATGTTCGGAGAAAAATTGATACCCACGAAACCTCTGCGTCGTGTCCTCAATCCAGTAAAGCTTTTTGTCCTCAACGGGGATGTTGTCATAAACCGCTTGAACGTCTTCCTCCGCAAAGGTGAACGCATCATTTCGTACCTGCACCACAAAAGTAGGCATTGTCACATTCGCCGCGTCCTTCTGGGGTGAACTGTCCTCGATCCGAAAGCCCCAGATCTCACGATAGTGCCGTTCGAAGGCAGCATAGGCCTTCTTTCCCATTCGCATGTTTTTTACGAGCTTTCGCACCAATGCGTCGCCGGAAATCGGTTGCAGAAGGATCATCGACTTAACATCGGCAAAGGCTTCCGGCTGTTTGCCCATCGCAACCAATGTCGCATTTCCGCCCAGACACATGCTGTGCAGATGAATTTCCATATCCTTGGTCACAGGATTTGAGCGAACGAAATCGAGTGACCCAAGCACATCCTTGAACTCAAAAAGACTCGGGTTGTACCCCCCATTTTGCGCGGGCGCGCTCGTTCCGTGATTTCGCAAGTCATAGGCAAGGACATTGTATCCGGCTTCTACGAGCGCCTTGTATTTCGGCAGGAAGTTTACTTCGAAGCCACCCGCACGACGCCAGCCTTTCAAATGGCCAGCATACCCGTACCGGTTTGCAGGAGAAAAATGGTTGCACACCACAATTTTGTTCGATGGCTTGGCTGCGGGCATGTACCAGCCTTCAAGCACAACGCCATCTGAAGATGGAAACGTAACATCCTCATACGACATCCCGTATTCGTCTGGTCTCCGGTAAATCGGTGATCTTTGGGTGGCTGCAATCATCTGGGCAACACGACGCATCATAAAATCAACAATCATTCTTTTCTCCATTTCCAGCCATTCGGGCATCTACTTTACACATGTTCGAATCTTGTAAGGTTGTATTTTACATTCGTACCAGACTTGTCAAGTCGTCGATCCCAAATTATTTGTTGGTGCATGAACAAAGCCGTGAAAACCACCGAAGCCACCGAGGCAAAAATTATTGCCGCAGCGACGCGTTGTTTCGTGCGCTACGGCGCACGAAAGACCTCGATGAACGACATCGCCAGAGAGGCGGGCCTGTCGCGCCAGACCATCTATGACCTGCTGGGCGGGAAAGACGATTTGATTTGCGCCTGTATCCGCACGATCACAGACCAGAATTTGTCAGACGTCAGGGCGCGACTGGAAAAAAGTACGAGCTTGGCTGAAAGCTTGGAAATCTATTTTGCAGAAACCATCGTCAAAAGCTTCGAGCTGCTGCAGACCTCAGGCGACGCTGAGGATCTGATTTCAGGGCACAACGACGCCGGGAAGGAAGAAATCGCCCGGTCTCATCTGAAGCATGAAAGTCTGGTGACCGAGCTGCTTTCCCCATACACGGAATCTCTTCGGTCGCTGAACCTAACACCAGCCGAACAGGCGCACTTCCTCGTAACCGTTGTCATGGGGCTTAAATACGGGGCAAAAAGCCGTAATGATTTGGACGCTTTGCTGGACGCGCTCAAGCGCAATATTCTGAATGCAAGTTCGGCTTAGCCCAACTGCGCATCCACGCACAGCATCCGCGCTCTGACGTCAGTTTCATGCGAAATGTCACAGGTCTACCTTGTCCCAATCAAAGGAGACACATCATGACCACACCTGTACATCCCGAAGCCCGCATCGGCCACGTCCACCTCAAGGTCGCCGATCTCGACCGTGCGATTGATTTCTATTCCGGTGTTCTGGGGTTTGATGTTCAAGTACGGATCGGCAATGACGCGGCCTTTCTCGGTGCGGGTGGCTATCACCACCACATCGGTTTAAACACCTGGTCTTCCAAGGGCGGTACTCCGCCTCCTCCCGGTCACACGGGCCTCTTCCACACGGCCTTTTTGTACCCGAACCGCGCGGAACTGGCAGATGCCGTACGCCGTGTGATCAAGGCAGGCTACGCCGTTGAAGGAGCATCGGATCACGGGGTTTCCGAGGCCATCTACTTCACCGATCCCGATGGCAACGGTGTGGAACTCTACCGAGACCGACCGAAGGCCGACTGGCCACGCAATCCGGACGGAAGCATTGCCATGTACACCCGACGCCTTGATCTGGACGGTTTGCTTACGGAAGCGGCCTGACCTTTGCCCGGACCGGGCAAGTCCGGTGTTACAAATCTGAATCGCCGTTGTCACGAATCCGTACCTTGCTCTCTATAGGATCGCTCTGCACAGTTTGGCTGTGTCGAATGTTAGCAAGCCCGCGTTTGGGCACCTCCCCTCCCAAGCGCACCGAATAGGAGCCAGCAATGGATCGCGACGACCTGTCTTTTGACGAGATTGACGAACTGATTTCCCCGCGCGCGGAAGAAACCGACTTTGACCGCGTGGTCGACACCGCCCTGTCCCGTCGAGGCTTCCTTGGTGGCGTGATGACCTTTGGTCTTGGCACTTTCCTTGTCGGCACCACCGCGATGACCCGCGACGCCGCTGCCGCCGAGGACCGCTTTGGATTTGCTCAGGTTGCCGCCAATTCGGACGACACCATCACCGTGCCGGAAGGTTTCGAATGGGAACAGGTTGTGGCATGGGGCGACCCGATCAAGCCGGGCGCGCCCGCCTTTGACGAAGCCACCCGCGGCACCGCAGCCAGCCAGGAAATGGCCTTTGGCGACAACAACGACGGCATGTCGATCTTCACCAAGAACGGCCGCAGCGTTCTGGCGGTGAACAACGAATACACCAACCGCAAGATTATGTGGGGCAACAACCCCGAAGGCAAACCCGCCTCTGACGACGACATCTCCAAAGGCATGATGGCGCATGGTGTGTCAGTCTTTGAGGTGGCGCGCGACGATACCGGCAAATGGCAGGTCGTGATTGACAGCGATCTGAACCGCCGCATCACGCCGCAGACCGAAATGGACCTGACCGGCCCCGCCGCTGGCCATGATCTTTTGAAAACCGCCGCTGATCCCTCCGGGTTGAAAACCAAAGGCACCTGGAACAACTGCGGCAACGGCGAAACGCCTTGGGGCACCTACCTGACCTGTGAAGAAAACTTCAACGGGTACTTCTCCGCTGCGGACGAATCCCACGAAGTCTCCGCTGAACTGAAACGCTACGGCGTTTCATCCAAAGATTGGGGATACGGTTGGGCCAAAGTAGATGAGCGCTTCGACGTCTCCAAGAACCCGAACGAACCGAACCGGGCTGGCTACGTTGTGGAAATCGACCCGTTTGACCCGACCTCCACGCCGAAAAAACGCACCGCTCTGGGCCGTTTCAAGCACGAAAACGCCGCCGTGGTACTTGCGCCTTCCGGCCACGCCGTGGTCTACTTGGGCGACGATGAGCGCGGCGAGTTCCTCTATAAATTTGTCTCTCACGGCGTTTATGCCGCCAACGGCGACAACTCTGATCTTCTGGAAAACGGCGACCTCTTTGTGGCCAAATTCCACGACGATATGCGCGGCGAATGGCTGGCGCTGACTCCGGACACCACCGGCATGTCGGACGCCGAAATCCGCGTCCACACCCGTCAGGCCGCGTCCAAAGTTGGCGCGACGACCATGGACCGTCCAGAATGGGTGGCGGTGAACCCGACAAAGGCAGAAGCCTATGTCGCGCTCACCAACAACAAAAACCGCGGCAAAAAACCGAATGCAGGTGGCGACGACACCTCTGCCAACGGCCCCAACCCGCGCGTGGAAAACCACTACGGTCAGATCGCGCGCTGGATGCCTGACAACGAAGACCACGCGGCAACTGGCTTTAGCTGGAACCTTTTCGCGCTCGCCGGCAATCCAGATGTACACGACGACGCCTATGCGGGCTCCGAAAACATCAATTCCGGCAACATGTTCAACTCGCCCGACGGGATGGCGTTTGACAGCACAGGTCTCCTCTGGATCCAAACCGACGGTAAATACTCCAACGAAGGCGACTTTGCCGGCATGGGCAACAACCAGATGCTCGCAGGCGACACCGTCACCGGCGAAATCCGCCGCTTTTTGGTCGGCCCGAAAGAATGCGAAGTGACTGGCATCTGCTGGTCTGCAGACCGCCGCACAATGTTTGTTGGCATCCAACACCCCGGCGAGCGCGGCGACAGCCACTTCCCCGGCGGCGGCACTTCAGTTCCGCGTTCCGGAGTTTTTGCGGTGCGCCGCTCGGACGGCGGCCTGATCGGATAAAGAAATTTCATAAGGCCTTTTCAGCACCAAAACTGCCCCGAGCCACTCTGGCTCGGGGTTTTGCGTACATGTTCCCATTCCGGTGATTGGTCACATCACAAATCGCGATTCACGCACTCTGGACCTTCCCTAGCGTCGCGCATAGTCTCCGCGCCAGCGAGCGAGAGGGGAGTTTCCAAAATGGCCACAGGCAAGAATATCCGTACTTTTTTCAACGGCACATGGCATGACGGCGACACGCCGGTTATTTCTGCCGCCGACCATGGCGCTTGGCTGGGGTCCGGCGTTTTTGACGGAGCACGTTTCGTCAACGGGCTGACCCCCGATCTGGACAAACACTGCGCGCGAACAAACCGGTCCGCCGAAGCCCTGATGCTGACACCTACCGTCTCGACCGAAGACATGGTGGACATCGCTCTGGAAGGCCTCAAAGCCTACGATCAAGGAGCCGCAGTCTATATCCGCCCGATGTATTGGGGCATCGACGGCGACGCGACAGCGATTGTCCCCAGTGCCGAAAAGACAGGTTTTGCGATCTGTCTCGAAGAAATCCCGATGGCACCGGAAACCGCATCCGCAACGCTGACAAAAACACGCTTCCGCCGTCCGGTGATGGAAAGCGCAGTTGTGAATGCCAAGGCAGGTTGCCTCTATCCCAACAACGCGCGCATGCTCCGCGAAGCACGTGCCAAAGGGTTTGCAAACGCTTTGGTGACAGACGCCATGGGCAACGTGGCGGAAACCGCTACGGCAAATATTTTTATGGTGCGTGACGGTGAGGTTTTTACCCCCGTACCCAACGGCACGTTCTTGTCCGGCATCACCCGTGCCCGCCACATCGAAAACCTAAAGGCTGATGGCGTGACCGTTCATGAGACAGTTCTGACCTACACAGATTTTGAGGAAGCCGACGAAGTCTTCATGTCCGGCAACATGAACAAAGTCACACCTGTATCTGCATTTGACGACCGTCAGTATCAGGTGGGCCCGGTCACCCGCCGCGTGCGCGAGATGTATTGGGATTGGGCTGCGTCCGCCTGATACACTGGGCCCGGAGCTTCGCCCCCGACGCACCGGGCCACTGCCCCCACGTTTGCCAGGCAACCAAAACGCGCAAAATCTGTTGCGCCACAAGCCCCTTGCCGCCAATATCGCCCAAACGGGAGAAACCTGATGCGCAAGTTCCTAGTGGTTCTGGACGACAGCCGCGAATGCCTCAACGCAATGCGCTTCGCCGCGATGCGCGCCGCCAATACGGGCGGCGGTGTCAAAGTGCTGTCCGTAATCCCACCCGAAGAATTCAACCACTGGATCGGGGTCAGCGACCTTATGCGGGAAGAAGCACGGGAGCGGATTGAGGTCCATTTCGAGGTTTTTGCCAAATGGATGCGCGATCGTCAGGGCGTCGATCCCGAACTCAAAATCCGCGAAGGCGAAGCGGTGAGCGAAATCCTGTCCGAAATCCGTGAGGATGAGGAGATTGGTGTTCTGGTCCTCGGCGCGGGCACAGACCGCAAAGGCCCCGGACCGCTGGTCACTCAGCTCTCGCGCAACTCCGGCTCTATGCCGGTGCCAATGACAGTTGTTCCCGGAGACCTGACAAAAGAGCAGCTCGAAGCGATTACCTGACATGCCGATGCCGTGGACATATCGGCACTCCGAGCGCGAATTCAAAGCTTTCCTGCAAGACGCGCGCCAGCGCATGGAACTGCAATCTGACAACAACACGTACACCGCGGTTGACGGTGTTTTGCGAGCTTTTCGCGCCCGCTTGACGCCGCAACAAGTGGTCGATTTTGCTCAGGTCCTGCCCTCAACCTTACGTGCCATCCTGATTCAGGATTGGGACACGACCAGCCCCATCGTTGCGTGGGGGAGCCGTGGTGACCAACTCGCGGACGTCCAAAACCTCCGGCTGCACCATAACTTGACGCCAGACACAGTGATCGAGGCTACAGCATGGGCGTTGCGGCGCCACGTTCGCCAGATCGATCTAGACCGCGTCCTCAAAAGCATCGGCCCCCAAGCAGAGGCCTTCTGGCATGTCGATGTCGACGATCCCGCCGAATTGGAACAACGGATTGTCTAGCGCTCGCTCCTTTTCAAAACAATCCGATGGCCGACAAAGTTGCCGGAAGAAACCAAGCTGAACACATTCGTTCCAATTTGTGCTATAGTCCGCGCATTGAACTTTGTTCCTTGGTTAATTTGTTATGTCCGATTTTTTCTCCCGTTTGGCGACGCTTTTTGTCGCTCTCTTTTTTTCAGTTTCCTCCGGCCTCGCGGAGGGCTACGATCCCTGCCCTCGATTGGAAGACGCATCCAGCCAGGATCCAACAGGTCCGAAGCTGCTTTGGAACTTGGTGTTCGGCAGTGAGGAATCCTCTGAGAACCCCAGCTATCATAGCGACCACGATTTCTTTGTGACCATCAATCCGGGGCGCTTTGTGAATGTGCGCTGCGACGACGCGCAGTTCGAGCAACAGGAGATGTATCCTATCGGCGTTGTGGTGCGTCCCATAGGTTATGTGCCACTGGCTGATTTTGAAAACGCGCATGATGACAAGGCCATTTTGGTCATCACAGAGTTCGGCCATCGCAAACTGATCCGCGAGAGAGACCTCTCGCCAATTCTGCACAACGCGACATACGTCTTCACCGATAGCCCCATCAATTCACGGATTTGCCGCACTTCAGGAGACTGCCCGGGAAACGACCCTTCTGTTTGTGATCGTCCATCCCCTTGCCGTTATGAGGTATCTGCAAGGCACGGTTACGCCATCGCAGCAACCGACCGTCCGGAAGTCCAGTCGGCAATAGCAGCCTATCAGCTGGTTTCGCGCTCCAGCCGGGAAAGTCAGGCGGACTTGATGATCGGGGAAGACCTTCAACGAGCGGCGCGGGTGCGGCGGGCAGCCTGCGCCCCATTCCCTGTCAAAGCATATAAATTCGGAGGCCAAGCTCACCAAGTCAGGGACAGCTATTTCACACTGTGTGCCAAACGAGCAGGTTTTGACGGCCCAGTCGACGCAATCGCGCCAATCAAGCTGGTGACTATGGAATATGCGCAACGTGCCTTTGCATTTCACATGGATGGCTCCTTTCACCGCCGCTTTGGCGTGAACGCCTCCGGCAATACCGCCAACCTGCTGTCATCTCTTACCGACTATCAGATCACATCGGTCAAAGAATGCGGCACCGAGATCACTCAGAATTCCGATGTGGATTTTTCAGGTGGTCTAAAGGCCAGTTTAAACGCTGGCGTGGTTGAGATTTCCGCGGGCGCCGAGGCTTCCTTGAGCGCGCAGATACAGCACACACTCAGCGCCGACGATTACTTGCTGATGTCGACCTATATGATAGTGCCCTTCCAAGGCGCCCCGGAAACGTCGGGCGATGACGACAGCGATCTTTGGTTTTTCCGAATTGTCTTTCGATCCCGATGCGACAACGGCACTCCAAAAGAGGCGACCTCAATCGTCATTCATTACCATCGGCTCTCAAGTCAAATGCTGGAAGTCAGGGCGAGCGACGATTTGCGTGCAAGTTATGTGGAGAAATGGTCGGAATACGGCTATGCGCCCGACAACAGCGCCTCTGCCCTTCGCGAGGGGCAATTCTGGCGCATAAAAGACCTCCAGTCGTATTTTATCTGGCGTGACACCCTCCGCAATTTCATCGCGGAGGAGAATAACGTCACCAGCAATCTTCTTTTTAAGCACAAGAAAGAGAACCGAGCCTACGTTCGCGACTTCTTCGTACATTTGATGCTTGCAGCTGCATACCACCATAGCGACCCGTCTTTAGGAGGCTAACGAAATGCTACCTCTTTTCATGATCATTTCTCTGCTCAGCTCGCCGCTTGGCGTAACCGCAACAGGAAAACCATGTGAATTCGCGCAAGGAACACGGTGTTGCTCTTTGTCCAGCGGAATGCAGTGCTGTGGGTTTTCTTCCTCTCCAACTGGATCGATAAGCGGCTGTGCGTGCAGCGGCTCGTTATAACAGACTTCTTAGAACGATTCTAATCCTTGACACAGGCCCCCAGCAGGCGCATATCCATTCCTGATAGGAAAGGTCTGCCATATGTTCATTCAAACTGAATCCACGCCGAACCCGGCCACTCTGAAATTCCTGCCCGGCCAGACCGTGCTGGAGGCAGGCACGGCCGATTTCCCTACTGCTGAAGGCGCCTCTGCGTCCCCGTTGGCGACGCGCATTTTTGCAGTGAACGGTGTGTCCGGAGTGTTCTTTGGCAATGACTTCGTGACCGTCACCAAGGGCGATGACATCGAATGGGACCATATCAAGCCAGCGATCCTCGGCGCGATAATGGAACACTTTCAATCCGGTCAGCCGGTCATGGCAGGCGAAGCCACCGCCCCGTCCGGCCACGCTGAACACCACGGCGAGGACGGCGAAATCGTCGGCCAGATCAAAGAGCTGCTCGACACGCGGGTCCGCCCTGCTGTGGCGCAGGACGGGGGTGACATCACCTTCCACGGTTTTGATCGCGGAGTGGTGTACCTGCACATGCAAGGCGCTTGCGCTGGCTGCCCTTCGTCCACCTTGACCCTGAAAATGGGCATCGAGAACCTGCTGCGTCACTACATTCCGGAAGTGACCGAGGTACGCCCGGTTGCCGTCTAAGGACAGCACGAACAAGGCATTTTCAGGACGGTGCTATTGTGGCGCCGTCCTTTTGCGTTCCAAGATGCCGCCGACCACCGTTGCCTATTGCCACTGCTCCGATTGCCGCCGCTGGACCGGCGCGCCTCTACCGGCTTTTGCGGCATTTGGCGCGACCGACCTAACCGTATCTCCGGAACAGGACGCAGGGGTTTCCCACTCAGAGGGCGTCACGCGCTGGAACTGTCACTCTTGCGGCTCGCCTCTGATGGCGCGGTTTGAGTATCTGCCGGATCAAGTCTATGTTCCCCTCGGTCTGCTCGATCAGGCCGCAGACCTACCCCCTGCGCTGCACTGCCATTCAGAGGCAGCCTATCCTTGGCTGCACGTCGACGATGACATCCCGCGCATCACTGGGACCGCTCGAGACACATTGAACAACGCCACCTGAGGGACCTCTTGTGACCACTGCCCCCTTGATCCTCGGATTTGATACTTCCGGACCACACGTGTCGGCCGCATTGCGTCGGGGCGATGAAACCGTCGCCCTTGCAAGCGAAGACATGAAGCGGGGCCAGGCCGAACGCCTCATGCCTCTGCTGGAAGGAACTTTGGCCAAAGCAGATTGCTCGTGGACAGACCTCTCGGCAATTGGTGTCGGTGTCGGACCAGGCAACTTTACAGGAATCCGCATCTCGGTCAGCGCCGCGCGTGGCCTCGCTCTCGGGCTGGGAATCCCCGCTGTTGGCGTGTCTTCATTTCAGGCAATCTCGCTGGACCAGGCGGAACGCCACATCGCCACAGTCCCCGCCCCGCGCGACCAGGTATATGCACTCGGCGAGGGTTATCCGGAGCCTAAGCTGGTTCCGCTGTCTGAGATTGACACAGCTCTTGCCCGCCCGCTCCCTGCAGCAGCCCAACTCGTCACAAACATTGCGCGCATCGCCGCTGCGGAGTTCCAGAAGAACCCGCCGCGCCCGGCGCCACTGTATATCAAACCCGCTGACGCCGCGCCGCCGCGTGATCCAGCGCCGGTCATCCTCGATGCCTGATCCTGCCGCACTTGCCGCACTCCATGCCGCTGCGTTTGATACAACCCGAGCATGGTCGGCGGAGGAAATCGCTTCGCTCCTCGACAGCAGACTTGTGTTCTGTATTGCGCGTCCCGAGGGTTTCATCCTCGGTCGCGCAGTCGCAGATGAATCCGAGCTTCTGACGCTGGCGATTGACCCGACGGCCCGGCGCATGGGCCACGCCCGCGCGCTGCTCCGCGCATTTGAGGACGAATCGCGAAACCGGGGTGCCGTAAGGGCAATTCTTGAAGTCGCCGAAGACAACAGTGCCGCGCTTGCCCTTTACGAGACCTCGGGATACCACACCACCGCCAGAAGGCCGGGGTATTACCACCGCGACGATGGTGCCCAAATAGCTGCCAGCCTTATGGAAAAGGCGCTAAACTAACGGCAGGCCCGATTCGCCGACCCTTTTTTTGGCCATTTAGTCAAAAATTTGGTTGACCCCTTGGGACACTGTGGCCTTACTTGCACGATGATCCTTCGGGATTGAACCAATGGGACGGCAAAAACAACGACCGACCCGCTCAACATATGGGAGACATTCATGAGCCTCATGCACAAATTCCTCGGCGCAGCCGCTGCCGTTGCCCTGTCCGCAGGCGCAGCTCTGGCAGAGCCGGCGCTGATCTTTGACCTTGGCGGCAAATTCGACAAATCGTTCAACGAAGCAGCCTTTGGCGGCGCGACCCGTTGGGCTGAAGAAACCGGCGGCACTTTCCGCGAAATCGAACTGCAGTCCGAAGCTCAGCGTGAGCAGGCTCTGCGTCGTTTCGCCGAAGCTGGCGCAAACCCGATCGTCATGACCGGCTTCGCATTCGGCAACGTGCTGAGCGAAGTGGCACCTGACTATCCTGACACCAAGTTCGCGATCATCGACATGGTTGTCGATAGCCCGAACGTCCGCTCCGTTGTCTTCAACGAGCACGAAGGCTCTTACCTTGTCGGCATGATGGCCGCACAGGCGTCCAAGTCCGGAACTGTCGGCTTCATCGGCGGCATGGATATCCCGCTGATCCGTAAGTTCGCTTGCGGCTATGTTCAGGGTGTCAAAGCTGTGAACCCCGACGCAACAGTCATCCAGAACATGACCGGCACCACACCGGCAGCATGGAATGATCCGGTAAAAGGCTCCGAGCTGACCAAAGCCCAGATCGCCCAGGGCGCTGACGTTGTTTACGCAGCAGCAGGCGGCACAGGCGTTGGCGTTCTGCAAACCGCAGCGGACGAGAACATCCTGTCCATCGGCGTAGACTCCAACCAGAACTACCTGCACTCCGGTAAGGTTCTCACTTCCATGATGAAGCGCGTGGACAACGCAGTTTACGAAGCGATGAAAGCTGGCGAAGGTCTGGAAACCGGCTTCAACGTGATGGGCGTTGCCAACGGCGGCATCGACTACGCCATGGACGAACACAACGCGTCTCTCGTGTCTGACGACATGAAAGCTTCCGTTGACATGGCCAAAGGCAAAATCGCGTCCGGCGAACTGGCCGTTCACGACTACATGTCCGACAACACCTGCCCGGTGGAATAAGACGAACCGCCCGGATCACTCTCCGGGTTTGAAAATCGGGGCCGTGCCAGTACGGCGCGGCCCCTTCCACAACCAAAGGCCCGTCATGACACACGCGATTGAAAGCTTCTTCGCCGCATGGGGCGAGGCTGACGCGGACACCCGCAGCGACAAGCTGCGCGAGACGCTGTCTTCCCAGATCTCCTATGCTGATCCCCGCACGCCTGACCCGATCACCGACGCGCAATCGTTGGTCGAATATGTCGGCATGTACAGCCAGTACGCTCCCGGCGCGACTGCCGAAGCCGTGGCAACCAGCGAGACATCTGGGCACTTCCGCGTGACCGTCGCCTTCCGCATGCCGGACGGCAACGAACAGCTGGGCCAATATTTCATTGACCTCGACGACCAATCCCGGATCACCCGAGCGATTGGCTTCGCAGGACTCGGAGCACCTGAATGACCGCACCGGCGATAGAATTAAAAGGCATCTCCAAAGCCTTTGGCCCCGTTCAGGCCAACAAAGACATCTCCATCTCGGTCCAACCCGGCACGATCCATGGGATCATCGGCGAAAACGGCGCGGGGAAATCCACGCTGATGTCGATCCTGTACGGATTTTACAAAGCCGACGCGGGCGAGATTTTCATCAAGGGTCAGAAAACCCTGATCCCAGATAGCCAGCACGCCATCAAGGCGGGCATTGGCATGGTATTCCAGCATTTCAAACTGGTCGAGAACTTCACCGTTCTGGAAAACATCATCCTCGGCGCCGAAGACGGCGCAATGCTGAACACCTCGCTGGGCAAGGCCCGCAAGGAACTCAAGCATCTGGCAGAAGAATACGGTCTGAACGTGGACCCCGACGAGGTCATCGAAAACCTCTCCGTTGGCCACCAGCAACGTGTTGAAATCCTCAAGGCTCTGTATCGCAAAGCCGAAATCCTTATTCTGGACGAACCGACGGGCGTTTTGACTCCGGCCGAGGCCGACCAGCTTTTCAGGATTCTCGATCGCCTGCGTGAGGAAGGCAAAACCATCATCCTGATCACGCACAAGCTGCGAGAAATCATGGACACCACCGACACGGTTTCGGTGATGCGCCGTGGCCAGATGACGGCCACTGTCAAAACTTCCGAGACCTCGCCGGAAGAGCTTGCCGAACTGATGGTAGGCCGCAAAGTCCTGCTGCGCGTCGATAAAGAAATCGCCAAGCCCGGTGAAACTATTCTTGATGTCAAAGGCTTGCGTGTCATCGATGAAAAGGGCGTCGAACGCGTGAAAGGCATAGACCTGCATGTCCGCGCAGGGGAAATCCTCGGCATTGCGGGCGTCGCAGGAAACGGACAGTCCGAACTGCTCGAGGTTCTGGGCGGCTTTGCGGACGGGACCGGTGTCATCACTATGAACGGTTCGGAGATCCCACTGTCCGGTCACGGTGCAGACGGGCGTGCGCGCCGTGATGCTGGCATCAGCCACGTGCCCGAAGATCGCCAGCGCGAAGGTCTGATCATGGAGTATTCCGCCTGGGAAAACACCGTGTTCGGCTATCATCGCGACAAGGATCATCAGGCCGGCCTGCTCATGGACAACGCCGCAATTCAGGCCGAAGCGCAAGAAAAGATGGACCGCTTCGACGTGCGTCCGCCCAACCCGAAACTCGCAGCCAAGAATTTCTCCGGCGGCAACCAACAGAAAATTGTTCTGGCACGTGAAATCGAACGCAATCCGGACCTTCTGCTTATTGGCCAGCCGACCCGTGGCGTAGACATCGGCGCGATCGAGTTTATCCACCAGCAAATCGTGAACCTGCGCGATCAGGGCAAAGCGATCCTTCTGGTCTCGGTAGAACTCGACGAGATCATGTCGCTCAGTGACCGCATCGCGGTCATGTTTGACGGCCACATCATGGGCGAGCGCGATCCGGCGCAGACCAACGAACGCGAACTCGGCCTTTTGATGGCCGGTATTACTGACACCTCCGCCGTGGCCGATGACGCCAAAGGCGCTTCCGAGGAGGCTCTCAACGATGGATAAGATGCCAAAATGGGCCGACATCGTCCTGATCCCCGTCATTTCCCTTTTGCTCGCAGCCTTTTTCTCCGCGCTGGTCATTCTGGCCATCGGTGAAAACCCGCTCGAAGCTTTGAAACTCATGGTCGATGGCGCGCTCATGCGGTCGTCCGGCTGGGGCTACACACTCTATTACGCCACCAACTTCATGTTCACGGGCCTTGCCGTGGCTGTTGCGTTTCACGCGCGGCTTTTCAACATCGGTGGTGAAGGTCAGGCGATGATCGCCGGCCTCGGCGTGGCACTGGTGTGTCTCTACATTCCGTGGCCGCATTGGTCGCTCGCCATTCTCGGTGCCTCCGTCGGCGCGGCCTGTTTCGGAGCCCTATGGGCGCTCATTCCGGCCTACCTTCAAGCCCGCCGCGGCAGCCACATCGTGATCACCACGATCATGTTCAATTTCATCGCCGCAGCGTTGTTGAACTATGTGCTTGTTGAATTGTTGCGCCCAGTCGGCGCCATGGACCCGGCCTCGGCGAAATTCCCTGCAGGAACCCATCTTCCGTCCTTCCAGGACATGTTCTCTACCGAGACCACCAAGATGTTCCGTGGCGCCCCGGCAAACGTGAGTTTCTTCCTGGCGCTTGCGGCCTGTGTTTTTGTCTGGCTCCTGATTTGGCGCACACGCCTCGGGTACGAAATCCGCGCCTTCGGCCAATCGGAATCCGCCGCAAAATATGCCGGCATCAGCCCTGTTCGCATCACTGTGATCGCTATGCTGATCTCCGGTGCGCTAGCTGGTATGATGGCGGTCAACACCACAATGGGTGAAAGCGAACGCCTGATCCTGAACGCAACCGAAGGCGCAGGCTTTATTGGTATCGCGGTGGCTCTTATGGGCCGCAACCATCCCTTTGGTGTGTTCCTTGCCGCGATCCTGTTTGGTTTCCTCTATCAAGGCGGCGCAGAACTGGCCCTCTGGACCAACATTCCGCGCGAACTGATCGTGGTCATCCAGGCCCTCGTGATCCTCTTCACCGGTGCATTGGACAACATGGTCCGCGAACCCATTGAAAAACTCTTCATCGCTATGCGCCGGAGGAACGCCTGATGCAATTCTTGGACATCGTCCAACTACTGGACACCTCCATCCGTCTTGGCACGCCTCTGCTATTTGCCTGTCTTGCCGGACTCTTCTCCGAGCGCTCTGGCGTCGTAGATATCGGCTTGGAAGGCAAAATGCTGATTGCGGCCTTCTTCTCCGCAGCATTTGCTTACTACTCCGGAAACGCCTGGGTTGGACTGCTGGCTGGCATAGCCGCATCGGTCTTGCTGGCCGTGATCCACGGTCTTGCCTCGATCACTTTCCGCGGCAACCAACTGATCTCGGGTGTGGCCATCAACTTTCTGGCCGCTGGCATGACTGTGCTAATCGCCCAAAGCTGGTTCAAGCAGGGTGGCCGAACACCCCCCCTCACCGGCAATGGCCGTTTCGGGAATGTCGAACTGCCTTTCGCAATCGGCCCATCTGACGCAGAAGCGGCGGGCCGCCCTCTGAGCCAGATGATCGCCGAAGCCGGTCCGGTACAGCAATTCTACTCTGAACTGATCTCCGGACACTCGATCCTCGTTTATCTCGGACTGATCACAGTTGCCGCGACCTGGTGGATACTGTTCCGCACCCGCTTCGGCTTGCGCCTGCGCGCGGTGGGCGAAAACCCGGCGGCCGTAGACACCGCCGGCGTTTCAGTCATTCAGTTGCGCTACGCAGCCGTCTTGATCTGTGGTGTGCTGTGCGGTCTCGCAGGCGCCTATATGGCAACCTCGCTTCAGGCAGGTTTCGTCAAAGACATGACCGCGGGGCGCGGCTTCATCGCTCTTGCCGCTTTAATTTTCGCGAAATGGCGTCCTGTCTACGCGATGTGGGCCTGTATGCTGTTTGGGTTCTTTCAGGCGCTGGAAACACGTCCCGACCTGATCGAGGCCGTGATCGGAATGAAAGTCCAGATCCAGCTGCTTGGCGCCCTGCCCTACATCCTGACCGTGGTGATCCTCGCCGGCTTCATCGGCAAGGCCATCCCACCCAAGGCCAGCGCAGAGCCTTACATCAAGGAACGCTAAAACCAACAAAGCCCCGCCCCTCCGGCGGGGCTTTTTCGTAGCAATGGCTGCCAGGCGGCAACTTCCCCAGAAACCCGCTGGCCCCTCCCCGCGACCGGCTGTAGGGTCGCGCCATGACCGAGAACGCTCTTACCTTCAGCCACGATCAGGCGGACGCCTTCGACAACATTTCCTCCATGTTGAAAGGCGTCGGTGTCGATTTGGATGAGGGCATTCTAACGCCTGCAACCGAAGGCAAAATCTCCGTCGCCGCGGTCACCGGCAAAGCGGGTTCCGGCAAAACACACCTCCTCGCAGAGTTGGTGAAAGCGCTGCAGGACGCTGGCGTGGACATTGTGTCGGGTGATTACGAAGGCAAGCGAAAAAAAGACAAGCGCACCCTCGCCATCCTTGCCCCGACCAACAAGGCCGCAAGTGTTTTGCGGATGCGCGGCGTTCCCGCCACCACGATCCATCGCATCATATACACGCCGGTCTATGACCCGGAATACGAGAAGATTGCCGAGTGGCTGGCAGAAAACGGCGAACGCCCCGAAATCGAAGGCCTCACCGACGAAGCACTCGACCGCGCCGCCGAATTCTACAAGCTTAACAAGTCCATCCCGGGTGCGCTCGCAGCAGCGGGCTTGCGTGGTTCGGATTTTATCACCGGCTGGAAACGCCGCGACGATCCGCTCGACATCGGCTTCATCGACGAAAGCTCTATGCTGGATGACAAGCAGTACGAAGATCTGCGCGAGATTTTCTCAACGCTCGTTCTATTTGGTGATCCAGCGCAGCTTGCCCCCGTGAACCAATCCGGCGCCATGGTGTTCGACAAGCTTCCCGCACCTGCCGTCTATAACCTCGAACGCATCCACCGACAGGAAGCAGACAACCCGATCCTTGATCTCGCGCACGCCTTGGCGGATCCGCAACTTTCGTTTCAGGACTTTGAACGGATGATAGAGGATACCGCCCGCAGCGATGACCGGGTTATTCTCGGACAAAGGGTCGAGGTGGACCTGATGGCCCGCAGCCCCGTCCTTGTCTGGCGCAATGCGACACGCATTCGACTGATCAACGCATTCCGGCAAGTGCATCACGCACCCGAAGACGAACTTTTGGAAGGTGAACCCCTGATCTGTGATGGCATCGAACTGCCGCTCAAGCACCGCAAAAAGCGTCTGGATCTGGAAGCGCGCGGCCTTATCAAGGGCGCACAGGTTGTCTATCTCGGGCCCGGTCGAAAGCCGGGGTTCTCACGACTACACGTCATGGGGGCCGAAGATCCCCGTGTCTCGGCCGCTTCGATCGTGAAGATCGAAAAGCCCGACGAAGAAGAACCGTTTATCCCTTTCGCCGCCCGCATGGGCGCAACCTTCCTGCACGGTGCCGCCGTAACCATTCACAAGGCACAAGGCTCGCAGTGGGAAAACGTACAGGTCTTTGCTCCCGATCTCTTTGTCGCTGCCCGCATGAATCGCATCGAGGCCGGACAACCTCTTTGGAAGCGCCTGGCTTATGTTGCCATTACGCGGGCCAGCGAACGCCTTTATTGGGTTGTGCGGAACCGTCTGGCCAAGCCGACTTACGACCTGCGGATCGATGATCTGCCATCAGCACCTGCACCATTGGCGCTCGAAGTACAGGGAGAAGAGCCATGAAGAGCATTATAATCACTGGCGCCAGCCAAGGTATCGGACGCGCAACAGCCGAACTGTTCCTTGCAACCGGCTGGACGGTCGGGTTGCTTGCCCGCAGCGCGGACAAGCTGGAAGCGATCGCGCAAACGAATCCGAACGCGATTGTACTTCAGGCCGACGTAACAGACGAAACCGCCTTGGCAGACGCTTTTTCGATGTTTGTCGGCAAAGTCGGTCGCCTGGACGCCCTGTTCAACAACGCCGGTCTTTTTGGCCCGGCTGGCCCCATAGATCAGGTGCCCCTGACCGGATTTGACGAAGTAATGAACGTCAACGTGCGCGGCATGTTCATTGCGGCCCAACTCGCTTTTGCAGAAATGCGCAAACAGGCGCCACAGGGTGGCCGCATCATCAACAACGGTTCTCTGTCTGCCCATGTCCCGCGCGAGGGTTCTGTTTGTTACACCATGAGCAAACACGCCATTACAGGGCTCACCAGAACCTTGTCGCTGGACGGACGAGAACATGACATCGCTTGCGGTCAGATCGACATAGGCAATGCAGCCACGGACATGGTCTCTGGCCTGAACGACGCTCTGATAGCAGATGGCAAAGATCCAATCGCTACAATGGACGTCAATGACGCCGCCCGCTCTGTGTTGCATATGGCCGAAATGCCTTTGGCATCCAACGTCCAGTTCATGACCGTCATGGCGACCAAAATGCCCTTTATCGGGCGAGGATAGGTCCGACGGCCCCATGTCGAGACCGTCGCCATGACCTGCCACGTTCTACCCCGGGAAGAATGAAACACCGAACTTGAGCTGCCACTCGTCATTGGCCGCTCCGGAGGCGACATTCCTGTACGCGCCGATGTTGAAATCGATCGCGTTTCCACCCTTTGTGACAAAGGTTTTGCCAACCACTGCCCCCAGCGGAATTGTCCACTGATCCGCATCCCAATTGTAGATCCAGGTGTTGGAATACCCGACATAAGTCCCACCCAACACATTGGGCATATTGTAGAACAGGATCGGCTGAAGGGTCGAAACCGTCGCGTTTTCCCCCCACATATGTCCAGCGATCCCGCCATAGGAAAAGTTGCCGTTGAATCCGAAACCCACAACCCCGACTCCCGCGCCTTTGCCAAGAGTGGAGTACTTTGAACTCTGGGCAGTGGGCAGCGACGCCTGCAAACCGTACCCCATCTTGAATCCGCCATTATAGCTGTTGGGCACATAGAACGCCTGGATCATCGTATCGCCGAGACCGTAACTGGTCTTGCCGGACACCGGATCCTTCACGCCCACCGTGGGAATGATGCCCCGCAGAATGAAATTGGCGTTCTCACCTTCGAAGGTGTGAACCGGTTGCAACTGGAATTCCTTGCGCGCTGCGCCGCTGGCATCATAACTGATCGTGTTGTCGGTCAGGATGGCAGTGATCGGCGCAAGCGGGTCCTGTGCCTTTCGCGCGACTTGACAGGCTTCGTCACAATAGTCGTCGCCTTGGGCAAATGCAGGCGCAGAAATCACGGCACAGCTAACGGCGACAGAGAGGGCAAACTTACGAAACATTTTGGGATACCTTTGGCTAGTGATGCCCAAGATAAAGGTTTCCACACATTATATTTCAAATTTATTTGTATTAATGGGCGATTATTAGCTCATGCGCAGCTCGAACCTCAGATCACCCCCGCCGCAACAAGGTGAAGGCAGCCGAGGCACCCCAGCCCGCCGCGATGGCGATAGCCAGCGACATAAGCCCATAAATCAAAGGCTTCTGCCGCGACAAATCAAACAACCAACGCTCCAGGCCGACTTTTTTCACTGCAATCACAGTTTCAAACGTCGAGACCACCTGCCCGTCACGTGTCAAAAAAATTCGGGTTGGATAGCCACCTTCGGTCAGGTTGGCCGGCATGGAGATAGACGTCCTGAAAAGCGTCTGCTGATCGAACTGCACTGCGCCTTCGAGCATCTGGTAGAGCCCCTCGCTCTGCCGGATACGGATCACGGCCTCAGTGAACGCCTGCGCATCTGTCACCGACATGGGCGCCCCGACAGAGCGGATTGCGCGCGGAATTGACACCTTGTGGCGCTGATCCTCGACGTTTGACAGTACTTCGGAAAACGGCGCCGAGGTCGCCACGGCATAAAAGCTTGGCGCAGCATCCACATTCACGGCATCCGTGTTCACCCAAATCCCGAACCTGCGCTCCTTGCGACGCACAGTCAAAGGCCCCTTTGGTCCGGACACCGCAATCAACACTTCCAGCGGTTGCTCCGTCTTGATTGGTGCTTCGCGCTTCACAGCCCCGAACAGCAGGATTTCTGACCCGTCAAAGGTCGCGGTGATTGCCACCTTGTCCTGGCTCAGGCCCAGCACAACCTCCTCGGACCGCGCGGGCAACGCCAAGAGCGTGATTGCAACAAGGAAGAGCGCGCGCAGACCCATCAGTGCCCCTCCACCGCGCCGATCGTGAACAATTCAGCAGGCTGCAGCAAAAGATCCATCGCAAGCTTCGCGCAAACCAGAATGACAAGAAGCGCCAGAAGAATACGCAACTGCTCCGCTTTCAGATACGTGCCCAAGCGTGTGCCGATCTGGGCACCGATTACGCCGCCAACCAGCAAGAGAACCGCCAGTGCAATATCCACGGTATAGTTGGTGGTCGCGTGCAACAGTGTCGTGAAACCGGTCACAAAAATAATCTGGAACAGGCTCGTGCCAACAACAACCTTGGTTGGCATCCCCAGCAAATAGATCATGGCCGGCACCATAATGAACCCGCCACCGACGCCCATGATTGCACTCAGAATGCCTACCAGAATGCCAACCATCACCGGAGGGATCACGGAAATATAAAGCCCCGACACGCGGAACCGCATCTTGAAGGGCAATCCGTGGACCCAATTGTGTTTTTTACGGGTTGGCGGCTGGTTGCGCCTGGACTTGCGCAACGCGTTGAGGCTTTCCACGAACATCAGCGATCCGATGATGCCCAGAAAGACCACGTAGCAAAGCCTGACAAGCAGATCGACTTGTCCGAGCGCCTTCAAATAATTGAACACGACAACGCCAAGCGCCGCACCGATGAGACCGCCTATAAGCAACACGGTCCCCATCCTGAGGTCCACCGTTTTTCGCCTCAGATGCGCCAATACACCGGAGAAAGACGACGCAACGATCTGGTTGGCTTCGGTTGCTACGGCCACGGCTGGCGGGATGCCAATAAAGAACAAAAGCGGCGTCATCAAAAACCCGCCGCCTACGCCAAACATGCCCGACAAAATTCCCACCATGCCGCCCATGCCCAATAGCAAAAAGGCATTCACAGAGACTTCAGCGATGGGAAGGTAGATCTGCATATTTTTTGATAGCGCCAGCGGACGGCATAATGCAACCGCAGCAAAGCGGAAAAAACAGGTTAGGACAGATAGGTTATTGGAAACTGGACTTATCAGACGTCCAATTTTGGAGCGAACTCACCGAACATTTGCCGTGCCGCCGGCTTCTCACCGGCCCAAGGCACTCAATCGCAAAACACAGAGCGCACATCATATCTGGGCGCCGATAGCTTCTCTGGACGGGGCGCGACACCCCTGTTTTTCTCCGACCCTTCCAATCCCGGCGCCCTGGGTACCTGCAAACTGTCCGGGTCAAGCGCCCACCTTTGGCATTCGGACAATCCTTTGACAGACGGCGCATCCAGCATCCGCAAATCCACAATATGCCCCCGCCGATGCCCGACACCCACCGAAAAAACGAGCGCTTCATCCAAAGCGAACACCCGGGTGTCCAACCCAAAGAGCGTGTCCTCGTCCTGCCATTCGGCTCCATGTGCAAAAAGCAGCCCAAACCGGCCCGGCGGCACTAGCACGCGAAAAAACTCTCCGCCCCGTGCATACGCTGCAAGAACCTTGTCTCCGCTGGTCAAGTCGATCAGATAAACAACCGTATCTCCGCCGCTGTCCGTTTTGATTTGCAATGGGATCGTCGCGGGCAGTCCGGAGCGGTTCCACATAAGTCCCTGCGGGCGATCGGCAAGTGCCAACGTTGCTCCGGAAAGGAACGCTGCAACCGCCAAGATGCACCCAAGCTTCCGCACGCACTGTCTCCTTCGACGACAAAACCGGTTTGGGCTTTTAAGCCAACTCGACAGTATGGGCACCGCACCTTCGCCACGGCAACCGCTACGGTGGCAAATTCTTCGTGAGGCCGCATGAAAAAAACCCCCGAACCTTGCGATCCGGGGGTAAGTCGAAAAACGGGGGGAAACCGTTCAGACAAATTCAGTGAGGCTTACTTGCCGGCCTCCAACACATCTTCCAGTGTGCGCAGACCGGTCTTCGGAGCCTGCACCAATACGGACATGTTGCCCGGCTTGTGCTCATTGCGCAGCATCTTCATGTGCGCCTCTGGCAGATCAGCCCAGGAGAAACACTCCGACATGCAGGGATCGAGGCGGCGCTCGACCATCAGCTGGTTCGCTGCCGACGCCTGCTTGAGGTGGGCAAAGTGGGAACCCTGCAAACGCTTCTGGTGCATCCACATGTACCGAACGTCAAAGGTACAGTTGAAACCGGACGTACCCGCGCAGATCACGACCATACCGCCCTTTTTCACAACAAACGTGGACACAGGGAAAGTCGCTTCGCCAGGGTGTTCAAACACCATGTCAACGTTCACGCCCTTGCCGGTGATGTCCCAGATGGCTTTGCCGAACTTGCGCGCCTCTTTGAACCACTCGGCATATTCCGGAGTGTTAACAGTGGGAAGCTGACCCCAACAGTTGAAGTCTTTGCGGTTCAGAACGCCCTTCGCGCCAAGACCCATCACAAAGTCACGCTTGTCTTCGTCTGAAATAACACCGATCGCGTTGGCACCCGCCGTATTGATCAGCTGGATCGCATAGGATCCCAGTCCACCGGATGCGCCCCAGACCAGAACGTTTTGGCCCGGCTTGAGATCATGCGGTTCGTGACCGAACAACATGCGGTAGGCGGTCGCCAGTGTCAGCGTGTAGCATGCAGCTTCTTCCCAGGTCAGGTGCTTGGGACGCGGCATGAGCTGCTGCGCCTGCACGCGTGTAAACTGTGAGAACGAGCCGTCGGGTGTCTCGTAGCCCCAGATACGCTGGCTGTCAGAATACATCGGGTCGCCACCGTTGCAGTGCTCGTCGTCGCCGTCGTCTTGGTTGCAGTGGATCACAACTTCGTCGCCGACCTTCCAGCGCTTCACCTTGTCACCCACAGCCCAAACGATACCAGACGCGTCGGAGCCGGCAATGTGATAGGGTTGCTTGTGCACGTCAAACATGGAAATCGGCACGCCGAGACCCGCCCAGACCCCGTTGTAGTTCACACCGGCAGCCATAACCAGAACCAGCACTTCGTGGCTGTCCAGCGTCGGCACGTCTACCACTTCCTGAAGCATAGCCTTGTTCGGCTCGCCCTGACGCTCGCGACGGATCGCCCACGCGTACATCTGTTTCGGCACGTGACCCATCGGAGGCATCTCACCCACTTCGTACAGGTCTTTTTTGGGAGCGTCATAAGACGCGATTGCGCTTTCGGTATCCAGAGCCATCGTGCCCTCCAACTGTTGGTGTTGCCGCGATGCAGAATCGCGTTGTCTGACCATGAGATATCGGCCGAAAGGTAATATTGCAACTGCATTCAGGCTGGTTTTGAAATTTTATAACCCAGCGGGTGCAGCAAAAATTTCTGCAATTGCGAAATCACCGCAACAGATGGTCGATGGAATTGGCATAAAAAGAAAGCAGATCACGCCGATCAGGGATCGCTTCAAACCGTCCGGCGACACGGGAAATGACGCGGCGTTCTTCCAATATGCGGATGCCGACTTCCGTCGCATAGCTCAGGTCATCACGCGGCAAATGAACGTGCTCTGTGCGCAGTTTCTTCAGCCAGGTATCGTACTGCGTCTCGATCGCCCCGCGACTCAGCGGCGTGTCACTTGAACGAATAATGGAAGCCACCATCGGCGCCGGCAGCACCGGCACCACCCCGTTGATGCGCCCCATCAGTTCCCGCGCCAAAGGCTTTGCCAACTCGCCTTGATGATTTTCAGCAAACTCCGACAGCGACAACGGGCTACCAAAACTCACCGCCGCATATCCGAACTTGTGGTATTTTCCGCGCAACCGCAGCCAAATCTGCTTGAAAAAGAATCCCGCGATCACACTGATCTTCGCGTCGAAACGGCGGCCACCAGAAGCATTTGCATTCAACAATATCCGGTCTTCCAAGACCCGATCATAGTTCAGCGCCACCGGAACAAAGACCACGTCCCGCCCTCCTGGCTCAAATGGATCGGTGATGTACTTCAGAAGCCCGAGCTTGGGCTGCTGCGGCGAACCATCAAGGCTCAGCCCGCCCTCGGGGAACATGGCCTGTGTCACTCCGCCTTGTGTCGCGAGCCTGACATAGGCTGCCAAAACCTTGCGATACAAAGCATTCCGCGATTTCCGCCGGATGAAATACGCCCCCATCGCCTTGATCAATCGACTTAATGGCCACACCCGTGCCCATTCGCCGACGGCATAGGCCAACGCGGATCGCTGTGCTGCCAGATAGGTAACGAGCACGTAGTCCATGTTGCTGCGATGGTTCATCACGAACACGACCGTCGCATCCTTTGAAATTGCGTCGATCCCGCCTTCGTCAAAATGCACCAACCGCACACGGTACAGTGCGCGGCTCAGAAAACGTGCCGCGCGAATGGCGAACCCGAAATAGGCCGACGCCGAAAACGACGGCACGATTTCGCGCGCATAGCGTTTGGCTTCCTCAAAGGCGACGTTCTCCGGAATACCTTCCTCGGCCGCGTGTTCCGTCACAGCCTGAGCAACATCCGGCTGGTAGATCAGGCGCTGGATCATGTCGTGCCGACGCGCCAGCTTGAAAGGTTCGATCGGCCGCTCCAGGCGCTCGTTTAACTGCGACACGGCCTTTTCCATACGCCGCCGGAAGAACCAGCGTACGGACGGGAAAAGCAAATGGCTTGCAGCTGTCACCGCCGCAAACAGCAGGATCAGGATGAACAGCCAGACTGGTAACTCGACAGTTTGCGTCATGGCCCACCCTTGCAACGCAAAAAGCGCGCGGTAAACAACAAAATCGCCTCGCCCGGGCACAGCGAAAGGCAGACGACCTCGCGTCGCGCCTCGCCGCAACGCAGCGAAATCGCTTGCAAATGAAATTTCACACTTCTAGGTTCTCACGCAACAATATTGCCGCCGTGTTTTTTGACACTGATTCAGGAGGCCCCAAATGTCGCAGACGCAGCAAGACCGCCAGAAGGACCGCCCATGGCTGATCCGGACCTATGCCGGTCACTCCACCGCCAAGGCTTCCAATGCGCTCTACCGCTCCAACCTTGAAAAAGGTCAGACCGGTCTCTCCGTCGCATTCGACCTGCCGACCCAAACCGGCTACGACAGCGATCACGTTCTCTCGCGCGGAGAGGTCGGAAAGGTGGGCGTGCCGGTCTGTCACCTCGGAGATATGCGCACGCTGTTTGACCAGATCCCTCTGGAGCAGATGAACACCTCGATGACGATCAACGCCACGGCACCGTGGCTGTTGTCGCTCTACATCGCTGTTGCCGAAGAACAGGGCGCAGATGTCACGAAGCTTCAGGGCACCGTTCAGAACGACCTGATCAAGGAATACCTCAGCCGTGGCACCTATATCTGCCCACCAGAGCCCAGCCTCAAGATGATCGCGGACGTGGCAGAGTACTGCTACACCAACGTTCCCAAATGGAACCCGATGAACGTCTGCTCCTACCACCTGCAAGAAGCCGGCGCGACACCGGAACAGGAATTGGCCTTTGCACTGGCCACGGCGATTGCGGTCCTGGATGCCCTCAAGCCCCGCGTACCTGCCGAAGACTTCCCCGCCCTCGCAGGCAGAATCTCGTTCTTTGTAAATGCCGGTATTCGGTTCGTTACAGAGATGTGCAAAATGCGTGCCTTTGTGGATTTGTGGGATGAAATCCTCGAAACACGCTACGGCGTCGACAATCCGAAATACCGCCGCTTCCGCTATGGCGTTCAGGTCAACTCTCTTGGCCTTACCGAACAACAACCGGAAAACAACGTTTATCGAATTCTGATCGAAATGCTGGCTGTGACCCTTTCGAAAAAAGCCCGCGCCCGCGCGGTGCAATTGCCAGCATGGAACGAGGCGCTCGGTCTGCCCCGACCATGGGACCAGCAATGGTCCATGCGCATGCAACAAATTATGGCATTTGAAACCGACTTGCTGGAATACGACGATCTATTCGACGGCAACCCTGCGGTCGACGCGAAAGTCGAAGATCTCAAAGCCGGCGCGCGCCACGAACTGTCCAATCTTGAAAGCATGGGCGGAGCCATTGGCGCAATCGACTATATGAAATCCCGTCTCGTGGATTCCAACGCCGACCGCCTTGGCCGCATCGAAGCAGGTGAAACCGTCGTCGTAGGCGTGAACAAGTTCCAAAAGGGCGAGCCATCGCCTCTGATGACCGGTGATGGCGGCATCATGGTCGTTGATCCGGCTGTCGAACAGGAGCAGATCACCCGCCTGAATGACTGGCGCCGCGAGCGCGATACCGCTGCGGTCGAAAAAGCCCTCGCCGATCTGCGTGCCGCGGCCGCCAATGGTGAAAACGTCATGCCAGCGTCAATCGCCGCAGCCAAAGCAGGCGTTACGACTGGCGAATGGGCCGCGCAAATGCGCACGGTACACGGAGAATATCGCGGTCCCACAGGCGTTTCCGGCGCACCGTCAAACAAGACGGAAGGGCTGGAAGACCTCCGCTCCGCAGTGGACGCAGTATCCGACAAACTGGGGCGCCGTCTGAAATTCGTAATCGGCAAGCCCGGTCTCGACGGCCACTCCAACGGCGCCGAGCAGATTGCTTTCCGCGCCCGTGATTGCGGTATGGACATCACCTACGAGGGCATCCGCCTAACGCCGGAGGAGATTGTGTCCAAGGCCCTCGATGATGAAGCTCATGTTGTCGGCCTGTCGATCCTGTCCGGATCCCATATCCCGCTGGTCGAAGACCTCATGCATCGGATGCGTGAAGCTGGTCTGGGCGACACACCCGTGATCGTGGGCGGGATCATTCCCGACGACGATGCTGACCGGTTGCGCGCGATGGGTGTGGCCCGCGTCTATACGCCAAAAGACTTTGAGCTGAATACAATCATGAAAGACATTGTCACGCTGGCTGACCCAAAAGCGGTGGCCGCGGAATAGCGGATATCTTTCACCATTCTCAAATACTGGAACGCCGCGCCTTCATTTCGAATTGGCGCGGCGTTTTCATTTCCGGTGAAAATGCCCGTTCAATAACACTGATACAAATAGCAACTTGTCGCTCCCATTCGAACCTCGCCTAATGGCGTCAAGTCAATGAAGAGGATGGAATTGGCATGAATCTCGCGAAGAAATCGTACGAGGAATTGGTTGCGCTGAAAGCGGAAATCGAGATCGAGCTCAAAAAACGTGAAGCCGACCGCCGCAGGGATGCGCTAAAAGCGGTGGAAGACGCAGCGGAACAATTCGGCTACTCGCTGGCCGATCTGGCCGCAGCCACCGGACTGGGCCGACGCCGCGCGTCTCTCAACAAGGGCGTGCCGAAATACGCAGACCCGAAAGACAAAACCCGCACTTGGACAGGCAAAGGCCGAAAACCGAAGTGGTTTGACGAGGCACTTGCAGCCGGAGTTACCCCCGAGCAGATGGAAATCTGACGTCAGCTGCTTGGCTGCATCTAAAGTTTTTGGCGTTTTAGCGCCAACTCGAGAAAGTCCTTCTGGTCAAATCAGCTTGCATCCACATGCAAGTTTGAAGCATCAGGAGGACTACTGATTTTGTTCCAATCAAAGGTGACCCCATGACCGTTCACATCGGCGCCAAGCCAGGCGACATCGCTGAAACCGTTCTTCTTCCCGGTGATCCCTACCGAGCGCGCTGGGCGGCAGAAAATTTCCTTGAGGATGCGGTCTGTGTGAACGAAGTGCGCGGCATGCTCGGCTTCACCGGCACCTACAAAGGTAATCGCGTCACCATTCACGGGTCCGGCATGGGCATGCCCTCGCTGTCGATCTATGTCAACGAGCTGATCAAAGACTACGGCGCAAAGACCTTGATCCGTATTGGCTCCGCCGGTGGCATGCAGGAACACGTGAAAGTGCGCGACGTGGTCATCGCCATGACAGCTTCCACGCTATCCACACCCTCCCGCGGCATCTTCAAGGAACTGAACTTTGCACCTTGCGCCGATTATGGCCTGCTGCGTGCAGCGGCCGATGCGGCACAAGCCAAAGGCACACCGACACACGTTGGCGGTATCTACAGCTCGGATGTTTTCTATGACGAACGCCCGGACCTGAATGAGCAGATGGTGCGCCACGGCATTCTCGGCGTCGAAATGGAAGCCGCCGAACTGTACAATCTCGCCGCTCGTTACGGCGTTCGGGGTCTCGCGGTTCTGACAATCTCCGATCACCTGCTGACGGGCGAAGCCCTGCCTTCCGAGGATCGCGAACAAAGCTTTGGAGATATGGTCGAAATCGCTCTGGAAGCCGCCTTCGCCTGAAGACTTTCAATAACCGCAAAACGCAACGCCCGCCCCTTTAACCGGCGCGGGCGTTGTTTTTTGGACATTGATACCGACGCGATGCCGACGTTTTGCAGCCACGTTGCAGCCTGACAAAACCGCTTTCTGTCAGCGGCTTAACCTCTGATTCGACTTACTCCACCGTGATCGTGATAACCGCGGATGCCACCGGAGGGTTGTGCGGCACATGGAACTCGTCGCCAAGCACCAGCTGAAGCGTATGCGTACCGGCGGGCAGATCCAGCATCACCTCAGTTTGTCCCCCTCCAAAGTGCTTGTGGTTGTCGTCCGTAGGCACTCCGTTTTCCAGCAGTTCAGCGTCCTCAGTGCCTTCACCAAGCGGCGGTCTGTTGATGAAAATGTGGTGGTGACCGGTGTTTTCCTTCTCGGTTCCCGCGGGGGCAACCCCCATACCGGAAAGCCCCATCTGGATCATCACGGGACTGGTGACCGTGGCGCCATCCTCAAGATTAATGAAATAGACTTTCGCCCCATCAGGCGACGGTGTCTCCCCGGCGAAAGCCATTCCGGCTGAAAACGCGGCCGCCAAAAATGTCATTCGTTTCATTTGCTTACCTCCAGATACCTAAAACTATGCATCAAGCATAACAGGCAACGGGGGTTCTGCCTAATGACAGGCCTGCAAAGCTCAGCGCCCGTGCGTTCTGTCGTATCCATTGGCGGAAGGCTGTGTCCATTCACCCAGCGCACCCGCCTTTGGCTCAAAGACTTCGACGAGCAACGGGTGACAGGCAGCCACATCCGAACTGTGCTCAGCACTGCAATCGCCGCCGGGGCAAGCCGAAAGACCGCCAAGAAGATCAATCTCGGCAAAAAACTCAAGATAATCACCGGGCTGAACCGGGCTCGCCTTCATAAAGTACTGGCCGGTATCGCGGGTGAAGCCAGTACACATAAAAACATTCAACACGTCGTGCACATGCGGCTCGGCTTCCACCAGAGAAAGCCCCATGTGGTCGGCCAGCGCCCGCGTCAAATTCGAATGACAGCAGTAATGATATTGGTTTTCATTCAATAGGTTAGACGTATAGGGATCACATCGCGTACCGATGACATCATGTACGGAACCGCCAAATTCATCGATGCCGTACCATCCCAGCGTATCGGCTACGATCGTCGCCATCGGCCGCAGCGTCGGAAAGCTCGACCACAACCGCTCTCCGGTGGTCACATGCGTACCGTGAAGCGCGCGCGTCTTTCCAGAATAGAACCGCTCCGACAGGTCATGCAAGTTCCAGAAATTCAGGTCTCCGACCTGCGGGCCTTCTACCGACGTGATCCGCACAAAGTGCCCTGCAGGCACTTCGAAACACCGCGCATCCCGAGCCGGAACCAGTGTCTCTGCCACCTTTTGCGCCCCGTCCCGAGCCGCTTGATAAAGGGCCAAAGGCGCCTCCGGCAAAGTTTCGTTGGGATAACAGATCACCGGTTTCACAGCCCGCCGGGCGTCGGCATCTTTTGGTGCATCACACATCCGCTATCCCCTTGATTTCCAGATCAGACAGACCGCCCTACCGCGCGACCCGAGAAAATACAGCCGCCAAGGAACGTGCCTTCCAGAGCGTTATAGCCGTGATAGCCACCACCGCCAAAACCTGCAACTTCGCCCGCCGCGAACAGCCCGTCAAATGCGCTGCCATCCGGACGCAGAACCTGACCGGTGACATCCGTATGCAATCCCCCAAGGGATTTGCGCGTCAGAATATTCAAACGCACGGCGATCAGCGGTCCATTCTCTCGATCCAGTATCTGGTGCGGTTTTGCTGTACGGATCAACCGATCGCCACGATAGTTTCGGGCACCACGGATGGCGGTAACCTGAGCGTCCTTGCTGAACTCGTTGTCGATTTGCGCATCCCGCATCTGGATCTGTGTGCGGATCTTTTCGAGATCCACTGGGACTTGGGGCGTTATCTTGTTCATGTCCGCGACCAGCTCTTCAAGAGTGTCGGCCACGACAAAGTCCTCACCGTGTTCTTTGAACGCTTCTACCGGGGCTGGCGCTCCTTTATTCATCATCCGCCGGCGCAACACCTCCGACCACTTGCCCGACGTCAGGTCCGGGTTTTGCTCGGACCCCGAGAGCGCAAATTCCTTTTCGATGATCTTCTGAGTCAGGATGAACCAGCTGTGTTCATGCCCCGTCGACAGGATCCGCTTCAGCGTGCCAAGGCTGTCAAACCCGGGAAGATAGGGAGCTTCCATACGCTCGCCGTCCGCATCAAACCACATCGAACTTGGTCCCGGCAGAATACGAATTCCGTGGTTCGGCCAGATAGGATCCCAGTTCGCAAGTCCCTCTGTGTAATGCCACATGCGGTCGCCGTTGATTATTGCGGCGCCAGCGCCCTCGGCAACCCGCTGCATTTGTCCATCAACATAGTCCGGGACGCCGGCTACCATGCGTTGCGGCGGCTTTCCAAGCCGGTCTTCCGGCCAGTATTGGCGCACCATGTCATGATCACCACCGATCCCTCCCGTAGTGATCACCACTGCCTCTGCGCGATGTTCAAATGTACCGACGACTTTCCGATTGGTCGACATCCCGCGATCTGCGCCGTCATCGGACAGAATCTCACCCTGCACGCCTTTGACAACGCCGCCTTCGACGATCAAGCCACTGACCTTGCGCCGGAATTCCATCGTAATACGGCAGGCGGATGCATGCGCGCGCACCAAGCGCTCAAAGGGCGCAACCACGCCCGGTCCCGTGCCCCAAGTGATGTGAAAACGCGGCACGGAGTTGCCGTGCCCGTGGGCCATCTCTCCACCGCGCTCGGCCCACCCCACAATCGGGAACCAACGCATGCCGATCGAATGAAGCCAGGGGCGCATTTCACCCGCGGCAAAATCAAGGTACGCTTCGGCCACTTTGCGCGGGTTCGCATCTTCAGGCCGGTCGAATTGGGCCGACCCCATCCAGTCACCGGACGCAAGTGCGTGGCTGTCCTTGATGCCCATACGCCGCTGTTCCGGCGTGTCGATCATGAACAGCCCCCCAAGTGACCAAAAGGCTTGTCCGCCGAGGCTCTGTTCTCCCTCCTGGTCCAGCAGAAGAACCTTACGTCCTCTGTCTGCCGCTTCATTTGCAGCCACAAGACCGGCCAAACCGCCGCCAACAACAATCACGTCAAACATGACAAAGCCTCCCCGTTTCCAGAGAGGCTAGTCAATCGAATGGGATGCTCCAAGAGCAACCTAGCGTCAGGACTTTACGTTACTCCGCGACGGGGAGCGCGCGGTGCCCTTAAGCAGCCTTTACATACTCGTAATAGGTTTCGCTGGCCGAGTTATCCACCTGGCGCAGTGGCAGGTTGTAATAGGCATAGGATTGCTCCAGCAGTTCCAGAGCGCGGGCAGCGAAATCTTCGGTTTTGACATTATCTGAGGGCGACATGAACTGATCTCCAAATGGGTTGCGTCTACCCCCTCCCTGACCCGCATATAGGACCGCGCTGCGTCGCAGAAAAGCCACGTCTGCGCAAAGGCGCCATGCAAAATATGCAATGGCATACTTCTGCGCACAATTGTCGGAAATTCACAAAGAGTCCTGCGACTTCAACGCAGTGTCGTGATCTGTAACACCAGCATTGCCAGTCCGGCTACCAGTGTTCTCCAAGGATTTTGCTGATTGGCTGGATACCATACTTTTTTGCAAATTCGGTATAGAGATGGCCGTCGCTGTCCATCCGTTTGTCTTTCCAGCCACCCTCATCGACCCAGGTGCTGCGCCGCATTACAAACTGCATGGCATCTATGTAGCCGGCTCCAATAGGCAGTCCGGAAAGAACCACTTCAAGGGTGTTTTCCTCGCCTTTGAACCGCCGCAGCCCATCACGAACCGCGGTGCATCCTTTCAGAATGATCGGGAAAATAAGGATGTCAAAGCGGTCTCCAGTGACATACGCGTCCGGCCGGGTCCGAAAAACCTTCCGCTGCAACCAGTTCCCTGTGCGATTGCGTATCTTGGGTTTGAAAGCGCTGACAGCTGCGTCCTTCAGCGTTTGCACTGCATCGGGATAAAAAACGTTGTCGGCGTTGGTCATTATCAACCATTCGCCCTTTGCAGCGCCAATTCCCCTATCCCTGTTAGAATGTCCCCAATCGTTTTCACGTTCATCGGAAACAAAAGTCCGCACCTCGGGCAAGCCCTCAATGCCTTCTAAGTCTTTGCTGTAGGGGTGTTCTTTCGGGCCGTCGTGATAGATCAGGATTTCGAAGTCCTTGCAGGTCTGATCCGCGAAACACTGGATCGCGCGACGAAATTCGTCGCGCGACACCGACCGGTCGTAGTCAACCATGATGACACTGAAAAGCGGCCCCATAGGTGTGTCTTTCAAGACGTGGCGTTAGACGTGTCGCTCTACCAGCATTTTTTTGATCTCTGCAATGGCCTTGGCCGGGTTCAAACCCTTGGGGCAGGTCTTCGCACAGTTCATGATCGTGTGGCAGCGATACAGCTTGAACGGATCTTCGAGATCGTCCAGACGCTCTCCCGTCGCCTCGTCACGGCTGTCGATTATCCAGCGGTAGGCATGCAAAAGCGCGGCTGGGCCAAGATACTTGTCGCCGTTCCACCAGTAGCTCGGGCAAGACGTCGAGCAGCTGGCGCACATTACACATTCATAGAGACCGTCAAGCTTCTTGCGGTCTTCGATCGATTGCTTCCACTCTTTCGCGGGACGATTTGTCTTGGTCTCAAGCCAAGGCATGATTGAGGCGTGCTGAGCGTAAAAGTGCGTCAGGTCGGGGATCAGGTCCTTCACCACCGGCATGTGCGGAAGCGGGTAGATTTTCACGTCGCCTTTGACTTCGTCCAGACCATAGATACAGGCCAATGTGTTGATCCCGTCAATGTTCATCGCACAGGATCCGCAGATCCCTTCCCGGCAGGAGCGGCGGAACGTGAGAGTCGGATCAATCTCGTTTTTGATCTTAATCAGCGCGTCCAGAACCATCGGCCCGCATTTGTCCATATCGACAAAATAAGTGTCCACACTCGGGTTTTTGCCGTCATCCGGATTCCAGCGATAGATCTGGAACTTGCGCACATTCTTTGCGCCTTCCGGCTTGGGCCAGGTCTTGCCGGTCGTGATCCGGCTGTTCTTGGGGAGGGCAAATTCGACCATGGTCTTTCCTTCCTATCCGCGGGCTAGCGCGCGATGCGCATCCCTTCGTTCCTTCTCAGGCCTTTCGACGGTCTGCGTCAAAAAGCGATTGATTGTCTTTCACCAGTGCAGCCACTTTTTTGCGGGCCTGTTGTGGCAGACCCAGGCCATTCAGCTGGCGCATGAATTCCAGAGAGCCCGCATTCAGGCTCTGATTGCTCCGCCCCTCAAGGGGCGATAGCGCGTCAATCTCGTCACTGGTCAAACCAGCCAACGTCAAAAGCTGCCGACCAGGGCGATCCGCGGTTGTTTCATCCTCAAGTGCAAATACGCTGAGGCGGTCGTCGCCGACCACAGCTGCGACCTCTTGTGCCACAGCAGGCCAGTCGCGCGCGTCTCTGACATCCGCATCAAACTGGGCTTTTGAGCCCGCATAACTGTCCGACTTAACAGCCTGATTATACACGCTCTTCAACCACGCATCCCGTGCACGGGTATAGATCACATAGTCCGGTTTGAACGGTGCCAAATGAGCATCGATCAGTCCGACTATCTCACCCGCACGCGGATAAAGCTCGCGCACGTCGCGGCGTCCCATCATCGCGCCAATGATGTTTTCGTGGCTGATGATACAAACGCTGTCACCACCTTCGAGGTCGGCTCTGACCTGTTCCAGCAGGCCAACCAGCGACGCTTTATGGGCCGCCGGCTTGAGGCTGTACAAGGCACAGGTTTTTCCCAACTCACGGACAACGGATCCTTTTACCGGAACGCGAATATCGACCTTCCCCGCAAGCGTTTCCTGATTAAGTTTCAGAAACCGATGCAAGGAGGTCGACCCGGTTTTCTGGGCACCAATATGAACGATGACCCGCCGGTTAGCCGATATGTCGCGTACCGCGTCCAAGATCCTGCCTTAGAAGGTCCGCGCCTTGGGCGCGATCTTTTTGAGGCTGATACCGCCTTGGTCTTCGTTGGTCAGAGGATCAACGATCACAGGACGATAGCTCAGGTCTACCTTGTTGCCGTCAACGCGGCTGACCGTGTGCACGCGCCAGTTATCATCATCACGCTCGGAATAATCCTCATGCGCATGTGCGCCGCGGCTTTCCTTACGCGCTTCCGCACCGTGAATGGTCGCCAGAGCGTTTGGCATCAGGTTTGTGAGTTCCAGCGTCTCCATCAGGTCGCTGTTCCAGACAAGCGATGTGTCGGTAACGTGCAGATCGTCCATCTTGGAGGCGATCGCCGTCATCTTGTCCACGCCTTCCTTCAGCGTCTTGTCGGTGCGGAACACCGCTGCATCAGCTTGCATGCAGTGCTGCATCTCCAGGCGCAGTTCCGCAGTCGGAACGCCGCCCTTGGCGTTCCGCAAACCGTCAAACCGGTCGAACGCCGCATCAACCGACGCTTGGTTCAGAACAGGATTAGGAGCGTCCGCATCCACGACTTTGCCCGCGCGGATCGCAGCAGCACGCCCGAAGACGACGAGGTCAATCAGCGAGTTGGACCCAAGACGGTTCGCTCCGTGCACAGAAGCACACCCTGCTTCGCCCACGGCCATCAGACCCGGCACAACGGCGGTCGGATCATCCTGCGTCGGATTCAGTACCTCGCCCCAATAGTTGGTCGGGATACCACCCATATTGTAGTGCACGGTCGGCAAAACCGGGATCGGTTCCTTGGTAACATCTACGCCTGCAAACACTTTCGCGCTTTCCGAAATACCCGGAAGTCGTTCCGCCAGCGCGTCAGCTGGCAGGTGGTTGAGGTTCAGGAAAATGTGGTCGCCATTTTCACCGACACCACGACCTTCGCGGATTTCCATTGTCATGGAGCGGGAGACGTAGTCACGCGGCGCGAGATCTTTGTACTGGGGCGCATAACGCTCCATGAAACGCTCGCCTTCGGAGTTGGTCAAATACCCTCCCTCACCGCGCGCACCTTCTGTGATCAGGCAGCCGGAGCCATAAATACCAGTCGGGTGGAATTGCACGAACTCCATGTCCTGCAGCGCAAGCCCTGCGCGCGCAACCATGCCGCCGCCGTCACCTGTGCAAGTGTGCGCGGAAGTCGCCGAGAAATACGCACGACCATAGCCGCCTGTCGCCAGAACCACCATTTTGGCATTGAAGACGTGCATGGTGCCGTCATCCAGCTTCCAGCAAACCACACCCTGGCACTGACCGTCATCGGACATGATCAGATCAATCGCGAAATACTCGATATAGAACTCGGCGTTGTTCTTCACCGACTGGCCATAAAGCGTGTGCAAGATCGCGTGACCGGTCCGGTCTGCCGCAGCACAGGTCCTTTGTACCGCTGGGCCTTCGCCAAATTCGGTGGTGTGCCCACCAAACGGCCGCTGATAGATTTTGCCTTCTTCGGTACGCGAGAACGGCACACCGTAGTGCTCCAGCTCATAGACGGCCTTGGGGGCTTCACGCGCGAGGTATTCCATCGCGTCGGTATCACCAAGCCAGTCAGAGCCTTTCACAGTGTCATACATGTGCCACTGCCAGCTGTCGGGGCCCATGTTGCCCAACGACGCGGCAATACCACCTTGCGCCGCAACGGTGTGCGAACGGGTCGGAAAGACCTTTGTAACGCAAGCCGTGCGAAGACCTTGTTCCGCCATGCCGAGCGTCGCACGCAGACCGGCGCCGCCAGCCCCCACCACGACCACGTCATATTCATGAGTTTCGTATTCGTATTCAGCCATGTCTCAGATCCTCAAAGCGCGATTTTCGCCAGCGCGAACAGGCCAGCCGCGGTCAGGCCATAGGTCATGGTGATCACCAGCATGATAAGAACCTTTCGGGTCGACTTGCGGGTGTAATCTTCGATCATCATCTGAGCGCCCTTGCGGAAGTGCGCGAGGCCAAACACCAGCACCAGCCCAGACAGGATTGCGGGGAACGGGCGGCTCAGTGTCGCGATGACATGTTCATAGGAGGAGCCCAGCAAAGAGCCGAACATGTAGATGAAAGCCGGAACGATGAAGGCCAAGCCTACCGCGCTGACCTGCATGTACCAGTGATGTTCGGTGCCGGCGTGTGCTGCACCACGCCCTTCAGCGCGCTTGCGGTCTGTCAGAAAACGCATGATGGGCCCCCTCAGACGATGATGATTGTGAGAACGGTCAAAACGACCGAACCGACGATGCAGGCCCAGCCCAGCTTTTCCGCGGTCGGAATATCAAGGCCTTTGCCTGCGTCGAAAATCAGGTGACGCAATCCGGCAAGGTAATGATACCAGATGCCAAGCGCGGACAGCGCGAAGATAACATCGCCCAGCAGGCTCGTGGCAAATCCGTCAGCCACGGCAAAATGCTCGGGGCCGGCCGCTGCGGCCAGCAACCACCAAACGATGATGAAAGTGGTGACGATCAGCGCATTGCCAGTGACCCGCGTAAGGATCGACGTCATCGACGTCAGCTGCGGGCGATAGATCGTCAGGTGAGGAGAAAGCGGGCGCTCGACCCTTTTCGCGTCAGCCATGTTGAATCCTTTCAGGTTCCCTTGCCACTTTACTAACGTTTTTTCGCGGCCTGTCACCTTTGAGGCCAGCAAAAACCCGCGCTTTTTTGGCACAGTTGGCGCTTTATTTGACCTTTGTGATCACACCCAAAAGATCGTGATCACAAAAATCAAATCCAATAATTTTAGTCAGAATAATCCAGCGAAATTTGCAAGATTTCGCGAGAGAATACCCCGAATCCGTCGTTACGAAAACTGTTTGCGCTCACATGGACGGCCAAATTCATCGATTGTCCGCAAATTGTTCGGCCACTTCCCGAATGAGCTTTTGCCTGATCCGCGCGGGATAATCAGCAAATCCATTTGCCGTTACCACAAAAGCTCCAGACCCCGTGATCACATTCTCCCAGAAATAGCCTGTCAAATCGGCTTCATCGGTCTCTATGACCAAAGCATTCACGGTGACCCCCAGATTATCCAACCGTGAACGTCCTTCTGACGGTTCGATACCTTCGTTTGACACCCCATCCCCCGAAACGTCGATCACTTTCCGTCGGCACTCGGGTGCCTGCTCGATTAAGTCCGCGCCACGCCACAAGGCATCCCCAATCGCGGTTGAGTACTTCGTCCACGCGCGCGGCATTTGCTCGACTGCAACCGCCAGCGCTTCCGCCTCGATCGTGTTACGAACCCGCGTCCAGGGCACGGAAACCTGCTGTCGACGTTCCCCGGTCCACTGCATTAAAGCGACGGCGGCCTCAGCTTTGATCAACGCCTCAACGACAACACCATCCCGCAAGCCAGCGGCCAGCCCGTCCATTTGTATCCGATACTCCTGGGCATCTACGCTTCCGGACACGTCCACAGCCAACAACAGCGCTATGTCACAGGCGGAGGCTGGTGGTGCCATCAGGCACAAAGATATCGACAAGTTGCGCAACATCCCGACACCCTACATGTCACCGGGTTATCCTGAAATCACCTTGTTGAGTGGATCAAAACCCGGGTGCCATTTCGACAAGCGCATCCGCAAATTCGGTGCACATAACAATCTCACGAAACTCCGGATCATAATATGCGTTGGCTTCTCCGCATGCGATAACCGACACATCCAGATTGCGCGGCAAGCGGAACTCTTCGTTCAACGCCTGGATTTCCGCCTCGATAATATCAACCGTCAACTGCCCACCGTCCGTATCGACTTCGACATCACGCATGCGGATTGTATTTCCACCGCTCGTTGCGGTGATCTCATCCATCGCCCCGCCCCAGCTGTCAGCGGCCTGATCATACTCTTCCGGACAGTATTCAGCCCGTTCTTCCGGCAACCCAAGATCAAAGGCGACGTCCTCCCGCTCCTCCGGATTGGCGCCATAGAAGATGCAAACAGTGTTGTAATAACGCTGCAAATCAGGCCCATGCACATCCCAGAAAACAATTTCCGGCGCGGCTTCGGCCTCTCCGAGGAACCCGAAGGCCGCGTCGTATGCGATCTGAACGGCCGAGTCTTCTTCAAAGAATGCGTCAATCAGAAAGATCGACAGAACATCCGCTGCATCTTCTTCCTGACCAAAGATCGGAAGGCCTAGGATGTCGATCAAGGCGTGCCCCAACTCGTGATAGAAGATCCCGAGCAGATTGTTCTCCACAAAGGCCAGAGTGGCTTCATCGGAGCGGTCAAAATCAACCTCTGCCTGCACAGGGCAGGCAAGGGTCAACAAGCACGAGACGAGACAACGCTTTAACATGACCTGATCAGGTCGGCATCAGTGCCCAGTAGTCAAGATCAAGCAACACATCAGGCAGATATTTTCCGTCGTCACCCTTGAGTTCAAACGGCGCGCCCCCCTTGGTTGCAACAAGCCTCAAACGGATCGCCCCGACGCCGGGTGCTGAAGTCTCGGCTTTGTCCAACACCTCGGACCATGCCTTTACAGTAAGTCCCGAAAACGCGGGATTGGCATGTGCACCACCGTTGAGCCCGACGATCATCTGTGCATTTGCCAGCCCATTAAATGACAGCGCCCGCGCAAGGGAAATGATGTGTCCACCGTAAATCAAACGCTGGCCATCCGGCCGGAATGTCGCGTCAAAGTGCACCTTTGCAGTATTCTGCCAAAGGCGTGTCGCCATCATGTGCTCTGCCTCTTCAAGCGTCACACCGTCGACGTGGTCAATGGTTTCACCAACTTCGTAGTCATCCCATCGATGGTCTTCGCCTGCCTGACCAAAGTCATAGTTGGAGAAATTGAGTCCCTCAGGAATGACCAAATCGGCAGGATCAATCACCTTGGACAGTTCTGGAACGACGGTTTCAGGCGCCGGCGCGTCGATGTCGCGTTTTCGCACCATCACCCAGCGGACATACTCCATGACCACTTCGTCGCGTTGATTCACGCCTCGTGTCCGCACATAAACAACGCCGGTTTTGCCGTTAGAGTTCTGCTTCAAGCCAATCACTTCGCTCGACGACCGAAGTGTATCGCCAGCATAAACAGGCCTCAGCCAGCGCCCCTCGGCGTAACCGAGGTTCGCCACAGCGTTCAACGACACATCCGGGACGGTTTTGCCAAAGACCACATGGAACGCTGCCAGATCATCCAGCGGAGACTGCGGCAGGCCCGAAGCCCGTGCAAATTCATCACTCGAATACAAAGCATGGCGCGCTGGATAGAGGGCATGATAAAGCGCCCGCTCTCCAGCTCCCACCGAGCGCGGTACAGCGTGCTCGATCACCTGCCCGAGCGAATAGTCTTCAAAAAACCGGCCCGAATTTGTCTTGGCCATTTAGTGCTCTCCCAGTTTGGTCTCCGGGGTGTAGGTGCCTTCGACTTCCTTCACCACGGATTGACCACAGCGCATTACGCCGGTCTTGTGGCAGAAAGTCTGCGTCGGCGAGCCGTAAAGCTCCCACCCCTTGTTGAGGGCGTCGGTCACCTTGTGACAGAACGCCGATGTGTCTTCTTCCGATAGAAAACGATAAAGTTTCATGGCCTTAAGCTCCAAATGGGGACGGGCCGACCAGCCCGTGAATGAAGCCAATTACACCCATCAAGATAACGGATGCCACAAAGAACATTCCGTCCTTGGCGATGGTGCCGTTTTCCGTTGGCTTCCAGGGACCTTCGGCGCGATTGATGACCACAATCTCGAGAATTGCCCAAGCAAGCAGGCCGCCGAAGAGCACCAACGAAGGCATGTCGGGGTTGACCCAAATGTGCGCCGCGGCCCACAGCGAGAAGCCGATCAGCATCGGATGGCGAACACCATTCAATAGACGCCCCTTTCGCGGTGCAGGGCTCATCATGAAGATCGCAATCAGGACCACCAGATTATTGATGTGCTTCGCAAAGCTTGGTGTCGACCAAAGAACATCCGTTACTTCCGCCGCGCGATAGCCCACAACCATCAGCACCACAGACACAAGCAGGGCAAGGGCGACCATTCCCTTACCTTTGTCCCCCATGGGCTCCCGAACGCCCGGCACAGCACGTTTGAAAAAATGGGCCACGGCCCACAAAAGAACTCCCAAAACCAATAATGTCATCTCGCTCCCTCGCTGGATAATTTGGTTATGGGATAAGAGTTACCCTTCCAGCGCAGCGATTGCATCCGCCTTTGCCAAAATTTCACGAGCGGTCACAACGTGCAGGTTTTCAACGATCTTGCCATCAACTACGGCAACGCCTTGACCGCTGGCCTCCACTTCTTCGAAGGCCGAAATCTGGCGCTGCGCAAGGTCGATCTCCTCCTCGCTAGGTGCAAAAGCCGCGTTGGCCACATCTACCTGTGCCGGATGGATCAGCGTCTTTCCGTCAAAACCCATGTCCCTGCCTTGGTCGCACTCGACCTTCAGCCCTTCGGCATCCTTGAAAGCATTGTAGACGCCATCAACGATGACGATGCCCTCTGCTTTGGCGGCCAACAAGCAAAGCCCCAACCCAGCCATCATAGGGAGACGATCCGCGCGGAAGCGGGTCTGCAATTCTTTTGCAAGGTCATTTGTCCCCATGACAAAGCCCGTCAATTGCGGGTGTGCCGCAATCTCTGCTGCATTTAACATGCCACGCGGGGTCTCCATCATAGCCCAGATCGGTTTGTTTCCAATCAAAGACGCCAGCGCATCAAGCTGGGATGTACTTTCCACCTTCGGCAACAGCACCGCATCACAGTCCATTGCTGCTGCCGCCTTGGCATCCGCTTCCCCCCATTGCGTATCCAACCCGTTGATACGCACGATCCGCATTCGGCTGCCGTATCCGCCCTGTTCCAATGCTGCGGCAAGTGTCGCGCGGGCATTTTCTTTTTCGTCGGGCGCCACGGCGTCCTCGAGGTCGAAAATGATTGCGTCCACCGGCAAACCGCGCGCCTTTTCCAGCGCCCGGTCCTTTGACCCGGGAATATACAGTACCGAACGATAGGGACGTGCGCGCTGATCCATGACTCTCTCCGAAATTTTGTTGCGCAGAATGGGGCATTTTTCTCAGATAACTTCAAGGCCAAAATTGCCGCATCGCAGAAAAACCGGACATGACGCACCGTCCAACGCTACGTGGGACCCCCCGCCGCACGACGCGTTAACCAAAACTTTTGCAGCCACCAGCAAGTCTTGCCGTTCACCGGACACTGCAAGAGCCGGCAAACGGCCGTCCAGTTTGGTTCACTTGAAAGGACAGGCAAATGCAATTTTTAAGTCTCAAAGTGGTGATGGGCTTTGGCCTGCTAATATTAGCTGCAACCCATGCAGATGCCCGCGGAAACTGCGCCGACAGAGAGGCCGTCATCGAACGTCTCGCCCAACGGTATGGAGAAACACGTCAGGCCATAGGGCTGGCACAACAAGGTGCCGTTGTCGAAGTTTTCGCGAGCGAGAAAAGCGGCAGTTGGACAATTACGGTAACCATGCCGAACGGACCAACATGCCTTGTGGCCAGCGGGCAAGCCTACGAAGAACTTGCGGAAGCGCTTCCGCCAAAAGGTGACGGAACCTAAGTAACCGCGTCAAATACCAGCTTGATACCGGTTATGGTCAACAAGACATAGGTAACCCCAAAGAAGGCCCGCTCTGGTATCGCGTAGTGGGCCTTCACTCCGACGTACGCGCCCAAGAGCGCAAAAGGCGTCAGCATGACATTGGCCCAAAGCGTCTGCATCGTGAATGCCCCCAAGAACGCGTAAGGTACGAATTTCGCAATGTTTATGACCCAGAAAACCAGGACAGTTGTCGCCTGATAAGTCGTCTTCCCCATGCCGCGCGACAACAAAAAGACCGCGGCCGGCGGCCCTCCCGCATGACTCACAAAGCTGGTGAAACCGGCCACCATGCCCGCAACATATCCGCCCCACAGCGGCACCTCGCGGGCTCGGGTTGCGCCAGGCCAAAGACGCCAAATGACAAATCCCAGGGAAACTCCGCCGATCAGCAGACGCAGCACATCGTCATCCGCTTGCGCAAACAACCACACTCCGGCGGCGACCCCTGGAAGGCCACCGAGGATGAGGACCTTCGCGTCGGGCCAACTCCACTTTTTCCAGAAAGGCGGCAGTGTGGTCAGATCGACGAGCATCAGCAGCGGGAGCATCACGCCCAAAGCTTCTCGAGGCGGCATCACCAACGCCAAAACCGAGGCTGACGCAAACGCCGCGCCAGAGCCAAACCCGGCCTTGGACACGCCAGCAAAGACAACAGCCAGTGCCGCCAAAACAAAGACGGGGACAGAATCAATCAATTTGCCGCCCCCCGAATTCGTATCAGACTATCAGGGTAACCGATCAGCTGCCTTTCAGGATCTTGCGACGCTGCTGCTCATATTCCTTTTCCGTCAAAAGCCCCTGACGATAAGCAGCATCCAGCGATGCCAACTCTTCGCCGACAGTGGTTGCTTGAACGTTGTTGGTCGTTTTGCTGCCGCCACAGGCCGACACAGTCATTGCCACCAAAGTCAACGCTATCAGGGTTTTCAGAGCAGAGTTCATTGGGCTCAGTCCTCAATGCAGAAATTTTCGTCAGGCCACATCTACGCCCACCATGAGTTTCATTGCAAGGTGGCCAATGTCTACAATGCGGCAGTTTTCTGCGAGCGCAAACACCCGTCGCGCGATCACGCCGCACCTGCAAACACTTGCTTCAACGCCGGATTCCGCTTAAGCCACCCGCGACAATTCACACGGACCGGAGATTGATCCCATGGCAAGACCCAAGATCGCCCTCATCGGCGCAGGCAATATCGGCGGCACGCTCGCCCACCTCGCCGCCCTCAAAGAACTTGGCGACGTTGTTCTTTTCGACATCGCAGACGGCCTGCCTCAGGGCAAAGCGCTCGACATCGCGGAATCCGGCCCTGTTGAGAAAATCGACGCCGCCATGTCCGGAACATCCGACTACGCAGACATCGCGGGTGCAGACGTGTGCATCGTGACCGCCGGTGTGGCCCGCAAACCCGGAATGAGCCGTGACGACCTGCTCGGCATCAACCTCAAGGTTATGAAGTCCGTCGGCGAAGGCATCCGCGACCATGCTCCGGATGCATTCGTGATCTGCATCACCAACCCTCTGGACGCAATGGTTTGGGCGCTTCAGAAGTTTTCCGGTCTGCCGACACATAAAGTCTGCGGCATGGCAGGTGTTCTGGACAGCGCGCGCTTCCGTCACTTCCTTGCAGAAGAATTCAACGTCTCCATGCGCGACGTGACCGCATTCGTTCTGGGTGGCCACGGCGATACCATGGTGCCGTCTGTACGTTACTCCACAGTTGCCGGCATCCCCCTTCCAGACCTGATCGAGATGGGCTGGACCACACAGGAAAAACTGGACGCAATGGTTCAGCGCACCCGCGATGGTGGCGCCGAGATCGTTGGCCTGCTGAAAACCGGCTCCGCGTTCTACGCTCCGGCAGCCTCTGCCATCGAAATGGCCGAAGCATACCTGAAAGACCAGAAACGCGTTCTGCCTTGCGCCGCTTACTGTGACGGCGATCTGGGTGTGAAAGACATGTACGTTGGCGTTCCGACCGTGATTGGTGCAGGCGGCGTCGAGCGCATCGTCAACATCAAGCTCAACAAAGACGAGCAGTCCATGTTCGACACATCGGTCAAAGCCGTACAGGGCCTCGTGGACGCCTGCAAAGGCATCGACAGCTCGCTGGCCTAAACCCGGCAACATGATACTGAGGAAAGCCCGCCCACTATGGCGGGCTTTTCTTTTTTGCTAACCCCTTGCCAGAGTTCGTCCGTGACGCCAAACCTGTCACATGATCGGCCTCAATCGTCCTCTGGATACGACCAACGGCGTCAAGCTGTTGGGGGAACGCAATTCCGGCACCAATGTGCTGGAACACCTTCTGCGCCAAGTTCCCGACCTCCATCTGTTCCCCAGCTTGCCCATGCTGACCTGGCGCAACACGCTCGGGCTGCACCGGCCGGTTTCGGCACTGTGGCGATACCGCGCCGCGCAAGAGGAAACGCTCGACTATTGGCACAAGCGCGCCCTGCCCCACTCCGGCGGCTGGAAACACGCCGCCCCAACATCCGATTTTCACGATCAGTTCCTTGCCACGCAGCAACCAGCGGTTCTGGTGATCATCCGCCATCCGGCCGCATGGTTACGGTCAATGCACCGCAATCCGTTTCATGCGCTGACCCGCGTGCCAACGGAATTTTCAGCATTCATCAGGCACCCTTGGCTTTGCACCGAACGTGACGGCCTGTCTGATCGACGGCTCCCCGATCTACCGGCATTGTATTCAAAGAAACTGGACGGCATCGCGCGAATGCTTCGAACCTATTCCAACAGTGCTTTGATCCGCTTCGAAGACCTGCAAAGCGCGCCGGTCGAAACCCTGTCAGTGCTCGGCTTGCCTTGCCCGCCATCCTTCGAACTGCCCGAAACGGACCTACGCGCCTTTGCGAAGGACACTCTGCGCAAAGCGGAGACAAACCGGACAGTTGCCGCCAATGCTGGCTACGATGCGCTTTCAGGTCCCGACGCCGGGTTCTTGAAATCGGCGCTAGACGGTTCGCCCGCAATGGACCTCTACCCTGCTTAAAAGCTGGATCAAGACTTGGGTAAGGCTTAAGACTTATTGTATTGCCACCAATCCATTGCACCAGAGGTCGCTATGCACACCAAAATCCTTCTTCTTTCTTCCCTGGCTTTGACCTTTGCGCTCGCCGCATGCGGCGGCACTAAGGACCTCCCGGTCCGGAGCACTCCACAGGCAGAGCATCCGGTCACCGGAGAAATCGACGGTGTGGGCGCCTAGGTGATTCACCGCATCGCACGCGATAAGCCTTTGTAAACCTCGTTTATGCGTGCTGCGGCACATTTGTGATCACACTTTTTCTAGCTGTGATCACAAATGGCGAAAAATGCGCTAACATCGCAGAAATCGCTACAAGCCCCAACGGAAACTGTGCCAAAACTCTGCCAATCGCAGCAAGATGGGACAGTTCCATGAACATCCATGAATATCAGGCGAAAGCCCTGCTTCGCTCCTACGGCGCCCCGGTGTCCGAAGGTCGCGTTGTTCTCAAAGCCGAAGACGCCAAAACCGCCGCTGGTGAACTTGACGGCCCACTCTGGGTTGTGAAGGCACAAATCCACGCAGGTGGTCGCGGCAAAGGCTCCTTCAAAGAAGCCGACGCTGGTGAAAAAGGCGGTGTCCGCCTCGCCAAGTCGGTCGAAGAAGCCGCCGAAGAAGCCAAAAAGATGCTGGGCCGCACCCTTGTGACCCACCAGTCCGGCCCCGCCGGCAAGCAGGTCAACCGCATCTATATCGAAGACGGTTCCGACATTGAGCGCGAACTTTATCTGGCCCTTCTCGTAGACCGCCAGACCTCCCGCGTGTCTTTCGTATGCTCCACAGAGGGCGGCATGGACATCGAAGAAGTGGCAGAAGCCACCCCCGAGAAAATCACGTCTTTCTCCGTTGATCCCGCCACCGGTTATCAGGCTTATCACGGCCGCCGCGTTGCTTTCGCCTTGGGCCTTGAGGGCGCACAGGTCAAGGAATGCGTCAAACTGATGGGCATTCTCTACAAAGCCTTCATGGAAAAAGACATGGAGCAGCTGGAGATCAACCCGCTGATCGTCATGCCAGGCGGCGCACTCAAAGTGCTCGACGCCAAAGTTGGCTTTGACGGCAACGCTGTTTACCGCCACCCCGACGTGGCCGAACTGCGTGACGAGACCGAAGAAGACCCCAAAGAGCTCGAGGCCTCCAAGTACGACCTCAACTACATCGCTCTGGACGGTGAAATCGGCTGCATGGTGAACGGCGCGGGTCTCGCAATGGCCACCATGGACATCATCAAACTCTACGGTGCCGAGCCTGCCAACTTCCTCGACGTGGGCGGCGGCGCAACCAAAGAGAAGGTGACCGAAGCCTTCAAGATCATCACCTCTGACCCAAACGTCAAAGGCATCCTCGTGAACATCTTCGGCGGCATCATGCGCTGTGACGTGATCGCAGAGGGCGTTGTAGCGGCTGTCAAAGAAGTCGGCCTCAAAGTTCCGCTGGTTGTACGCCTCGAAGGCACGAACGTGGAAGCCGGCAAAGAAATCATCAACACTTCCGGTCTTGATGTGATCGCCGCGGACAACCTGTCTGACGGCGCGGAGAAGATCGTGAAGGCGGTTAAGGGCTGATGAAGACAACCGTCGCCATTCTATCCCTGCTGTTGGCAGCCTCCGCCGCGCAAGCGAATGGGTTGGCCAACAGGGCAGCGAAGATTTTTGAACAAGCCTGCTTGTCAGAACCTGTGCTGTCTCTCGGCAAAGGATCGAATGCGGCGGATGGCGCTTTGGCGGCAAGCTACGCGGGATCCGTGTTTGCTCAATACGACGCCAACGGCACCACTATGGGATTGCGAGGCAAGCCAACTTACTCGATAGGCAGCCCTAAAACTGAGGGAAGCTTTAAGTGCTATGTCGCGTCCAAAGATCTCACAGCCCAAGACGTTGTAAAAAAGTTCAACCGCTTAAAGAAAGTCGCAGGAAACGGGCAAAGGCCGACCTATGTCGGTCCTGCCAAATGGGACGACGTATCTGAAGACTACGACCGCTATATCGAAGGCAAGCGGGCGGAGTTTCAAAGTGAAGGGCGCAAGCTGCAGCTTGAGCTATATCACTTTATTTCAGACCACGGTCCAGTTGGCGCCCTTTTCCTGACGCTAGAACACAAGGTTTCTCAATAGTCGGAGACCGCAATTCAAGGAGAACGCCAAATGGCAATCCTCGTAGACGAAAACACCAAGGTCATCTGTCAGGGCTTCACCGGCTCTCAGGGCACCTTCCACTCTGAACAAGCCATCGCATATGGCACCAAAATGGTCGGCGGCGTGACCCCGGGCAAAGGTGGCAACGACCACCTCGGCCTGCCGGTCTTCAACTCCGTGCACGAAGCCAAGGCAAAAACCGAAGCAAATGCCTCCGTGATCTACGTCCCGCCGCCCTTCGCGGCCGACTCGATCCTCGAAGCCATCGATGCGGAAATGGAACTGATTGTCTGCATCACCGAGGGCATCCCGGTGCTGGACATGATGAAGGTGCAGCGCGCGCTGGAAGGCTCCGCCTCCCGTCTGATCGGCCCCAACTGCCCGGGCGTCATCACTCCCGACGCCTGTAAAATCGGCATCATGCCAGGCCACATCCACAAGCGTGGCTCCGTGGGCGTTGTGTCCCGCTCCGGCACCCTGACTTATGAGGCCGTCAAACAGACCGCCGACATCGGTCTGGGCCAGTCCACAGCCGTGGGCATCGGCGGCGACCCGATCAAAGGCACCGAACACATCGATATCCTCGACATGTTCCTGGACGACGACGAAACCCAGTCCATCATCATGATCGGTGAGATCGGTGGTTCCGCAGAAGAGGAAGCAGCCGAATTCCTCGCCAATGAGCGCAAGAAAGGCCGCTGGAAGCCGACCGCAGGCTTCATCGCCGGCCGTACCGCCCCTCCCGGCCGCCGCATGGGCCACGCCGGTGCAATCGTTGCCGGCGGCAAAGGTGGCGCAGACGACAAGATCGCCGCGATGAAAGAAGCCGGCATCGTAGTCGCCGACAGCCCCGCGGGCCTCGGCGAAGCAGTGCTCAAAGCCATCGAGCTCGGCTAAGTTGGCCGCTGCCCGGCATATCAAACCAATGCGGTGCCCGACCGATGAGACGTCGGACACCGCAGGCGGACTATACCCCACTCTTCAGGCCAAAGGACCAAAGCCTGAAGCAGGAACCGCTGTAACTCGCACCCGGATTTTTTGTAACGTCACCAAGTAACACGTTTCTACTATCGGAGCCCAAGTTGGACGCGATCATTCATATTGGCATGGAAAAGACCGGTTCGACCTCGATTCAGGGGTGGAAGGCTCTCAATGAGCTAGCTCTGCGCGAGCAAGGCGTCGTTCAGATGAAACAGACCGGCATGATAGGTCCGGATATGCAACTGCACCGCTGTGCTTCCTGGGTCGCTCACAAGGAGATCGGTTACTCCAAAAAGTCAGCGTTTGCCCGTATCGCTGCCGAACAAGCGCGCAAGTTACCCGCGATTCACGAACAGGCGTCTAACGAGCTGGAAAATCTATCAGCTCAAGACGGAGTCTTTCTAGGGTCTTGCGAGCATCTCTTCTCAATGTCTGCTGAACAAATAGAGGGCCTCGAAACCTTTCTGGCACGCTATTTTGGCAAGGTGACCTATGTCGTCTACATGCGTGAGCCTGTAGAGTGGTACGCGAGCCTCTATTCTCAAGTACTCCGCGCAGGTCACACAACGACCTTCTCTGAATATTCAGAAAGAGCCGACGGTGTACAAAAACGTATCTCTCGATGGAAAACCAACCTTCAATTGTGGTCTCAAACCGAGGGCGACCTCCAAGTCCGCCTACTTGAACGGGACACTTTGAAAAACGGCGATCTCTACGATGATTTCGCAGAAATCGTCGGCGTAACCGGTGCTTTTGATAGCCCAGAACGCATGAACGAAGCTATCGGTGCCGATTTCGTAAATTACGCAGTTGAGATCAACAAGGTGTTTGCAGGGAGGCCGCCGCTTCCAAGAAACCATCATCAACGCGGTCGCGTTATGCGTCACTTGAGTGACTTTTCCAGAAACGCTCCCAAACTAAAAATTGGCAATACGCAGGCGAAGGCAATCTACTCCGAAATTGACGGAATTCTTGAAGACATTCGCGGCGAATACTTTCCAGAACGGGAAAACCTATTTGTTGACCGTGATCACGGAGACGGTGTCGCCGCGACCGAACTCACAAGCGACCTGCGCACAGAAATCGACCAGAAGCTAGCGGAACAGCTCCTTCTGGACATCTGGAGCGCGCCATGAACTCAAAAACGGAAAAAAAGAAAGTGTTCTTCGCCTCCGCCAAGCCTCCCCGTTATGGCTTGGGCTCTTGGTCCAAGCCGAGGGCCTTCATCCGAAGGTTATAGAAAGTGATGCAGATTTTCGTTGCCATAAAAAACAAACCCGGTCCCAACCCACATGAGGTGCCAAAATGACCGACCAAAGCCCCAATGACATCTTCCACGCCTCTTCCTTCATGCAGGGGCACAACGCGGAATACCTCGAACAGATGTACGCCCGCTACGCCGCCGACCCCAATGCGGTCGACGACGTCTGGCAGGAATTCTTCCGCCAGCTTGGTGACGCGGAACTGGATGTAAAGGCTGAGGCCACCGGACCGTCATGGGCACGCACAGATTGGCCGCCGCAACCGACGGACGACCTGACCCAATCCCTGACGGGGGAGTGGACGGAACAGGTCGAGGCCAAGGCCGCGGGCAAGAAAATCAAGGAAAAAGCAGCCTCCTCTGGCGTGGAAGTATCGGACGAGGCAATCAAGCGTGCCGTGCTGGACTCTATCCGCGCCTTGATGCTGATCCGCGCCTACCGTATTCGCGGCCACCTGATTGCGGACATCGATCCGCTCGGCATGCGCGACCAGACCCCGCATCCGGAACTGGATCCGAAATCCTACGGTTTCACCGAGGCCGACATGGACCGCCCGATCTTCATCGACAAGGTTCTGGGTCTCGACATCGCCACGATGCGCCAGATCATGAGCATCGTGAAGCGCACCTACTGCGGCACCTTCGCGCTGCAATACATGCACATCTCCAACCCCGAAGAAGCCGGTTGGCTGAAAGAGCGTATTGAAGGCTACGACAAGGAAATCACCTTCACCCGCGAGGGCCGCAAGGCGATCCTGAACAAGCTTGTCGAAGCGGAAGGCTTCGAAAAATTCCTGCACGTGAAGTACATGGGCACCAAACGCTTCGGCCTGGACGGCGGCGAGAGCCTCATTCCGGCGATGGAGCAGGTTATCAAGCGTGGTGGCAACCTTGGCCTCAAGGAAATCGTCATCGGCATGCCCCACCGTGGCCGCCTTTCGGTTCTGGCCAACGTGATGGCCAAACCCTACAAGGCCATCTTCAACGAATTCCAAGGCGGCAGCTTCAAACCTGAGGACGTGGACGGCTCTGGCGATGTGAAATACCACCTTGGTGCCTCTTCTGACCGGGAATTTGACGGCAACAATGTCCACCTGTCACTGACTGCGAACCCCTCGCACCTCGAAGCTGTGAACCCTGTGGTTCTGGGCAAGGTCCGTGCCAAACAGGACCAGCTCAATGATGAGAACCGCACTCAGGTAATGCCGATCCTGCTGCACGGCGATGCGGCCTTTGCCGGTCAGGGTGTGGTGGCAGAGTGTTTTGCCCTCTCCGGGCTCAAAGGTCACAAGACCGGCGGCACAATGCACATCGTGGTGAACAACCAGATCGGTTTCACCACCGCGCCGCACTTCTCGCGTTCGTCCCCCTATCCGACAGACAACGCGCTGGTCGTCGAAGCACCGATTTTCCACGTGAACGGCGACGACCCGGAAGCCGTGGTACACGCGGCCAAAGTCGCGACGGAGTTCCGTCAGAAATTCCAGAAAGACGTCGTCATCGACATGTTCTGCTACCGCCGCTTTGGTCATAACGAGGGCGACGAGCCCATGTTCACCAACCCGGTGATGTACAAAAACATCAAGAAGCACAAAACCACCCTGACGCTCTACACCGAGCGTCTGGTGAAGGACGGCCTGATCCCCGAAGGCGAAATCGAGGATATGAAAGCGTCGTTCCAGGCTCATTTGAACGAAGAGTTCGAGGCCGGAAAAGAATTCAAACCCAATAAGGCTGACTGGCTCGACGGACGCTGGTCTCACCTGGACAAACGCGGCGAAGACTACGAACGCGGCCAGACTTCGATCAAGGATGATACTCTCGTCGAAATCGGCAAGGCGTTGTCTTCGGTGCCAGAAGGCTTCCCCCTGCACAAAACCGTGGGACGTTTGCTGGATGCGCGCGGTAAGATGTTCTCAGGCGGAAAAGGTTTTGACTGGGCAACGGCAGAAGCAATGGCCTTTGGCTCGTTGCTGACCGAAGGCTATCCGGTGCGACTGGCAGGTCAGGACGCCACCCGCGGAACCTTCTCGCAACGCCACTCCGGCATCGTGAATCAGGAAACCGAAGAACGGTACTACCCGCTGAACAATATACGTGCCGGACAGAGCCAGTACGAAGTGATCGACTCCGCGCTGTCGGAATACGCGGTTCTCGGTTTCGAATACGGCTATTCGCTGGCAGAACCGAACGCACTGACCCTCTGGGAGGCCCAGTTCGGCGACTTCGCCAATGGCGCTCAAATCATGTTTGACCAGTTCATCAGCTCCGGTGAAAGCAAGTGGCTGCGCATGTCTGGCCTGACAGTCCTTCTGCCGCATGGCTTCGAAGGTCAGGGGCCGGAACACTCCTCTGCACGTTTGGAACGCTTCTTGCAGATGTGCGGCGGTGACAACTGGATCGTTGCCAACTGCACCACGCCGGCGAACTACTTCCACATTCTGCGTCGACAGCTGCACCGCACCTTCCGTAAGCCTTTGATCCTGATGACCCCGAAATCCTTGCTGCGCCACAAACTGGCGATCTCGGATGTCGAGGATTTCACTGAGGGTTCTTCTTTCCACAGGGTGCTTTGGGATGATGCCGAAAAAGGTCATTCCGATACAAAGCTGAAGAAGGACAAGGACATCAAACGTGTCGTAATGTGTTCGGGCAAAGTCTACTACGACCTGCTCGAAGAACGCGACGCACGCGGCATCGACGACATCTATCTGATGCGGATCGAGCAATACTATCCGTTCCCGGCACATAGTCTCATCAAAGAGCTGGAACGCTTCAAAGGCGCCGAGATGGTCTGGTGTCAGGAAGAGCCCAAGAACCAGGGCGCATGGTCCTTCATCGAGCCCAACATCGAATGGGCGCTGACGCGCATCAAAGCCAAACACACCCGCCCGACCTATGCTGGCCGCGCCGCCTCGGCCTCGCCTGCAACCGGTCTGGCAAGCCAACACAAATCCCAACAAGAAGCGCTGGTGGATGCCGCGCTCTCCATGGAAGGAAACTGATCCATGACCGAAGTACGAGTCCCAACCCTTGGCGAGTCCGTCACCGAGGCCACCGTCGCAACCTGGTTCAAGAAGCCGGGTGACGCAGTCGCAGTCGACGAAATGCTCTGCGAGCTGGAAACCGACAAGGTAACCGTCGAAGTACCCGCCCCTGCCGCTGGCGTATTGGGCGAGATCGTAGCCGCCGAAGGCGACACTGTTGGCGTGGATGCCCTTTTGGCCGTGATCAACGCAGGCGAAGGTGCTGCACCCGCACCTGCCGCCGCGGAAGCCCCGCAATCGGCGCCTGCTGCGTCCGGTGGCAATGCCGTTGACGTCATGGTCCCGACCCTCGGCGAATCCGTGACCGAGGCCACCGTGTCCACTTGGTTCAAGGCCGTAGGCGACACCGTGGCGCAAGACGAAATGCTCTGCGAACTCGAAACCGACAAAGTATCCGTAGAGGTCCCGGCACCGGCCGCTGGCGTGCTGACCGAAATCGTTGCCCCTGAGGGCACCACCGTGGATGCTTCGGCAAAGCTTGCCGTGATCGGCGGCGCCTCGGCTGGCGCAAGCGCCGCTCCGGCTGCTGCCCCTGCACCGGCCGCAGCTCCGGCGGCGTCCGCAGACGTAGAAAACGCGCCATCGGCGAATAAAATGATGGCTGAAAAAGGCATTGACCCTGCTTCCGTTACAGGCACAGGCCGCGACGGTCGCATCATGAAAGAAGACGTGATGAAGGCCGCGTTGGCTCCGGCACCGGCTGCCGCCGCCGCACCCACTGCCGCACCACGCGCGCCGGTCGCAGCGGAAGACGAAGCGCGTGAAGAACGGGTGAAAATGACCCGTTTGCGTCAGACCATCGCGCGCCGTTTGAAAGACAGCCAGAACACTGCAGCGATGCTGACGACCTACAACGAGGTCGACATGGGCGCGGTGATGGAACTGCGCAACCAGTACAAAGCCGAGTTCGAAAAGAAACACGGCGTACGTCTGGGCTTCATGTCCTTCTTCACCAAGGCCTGCTGTCACGCGCTGAAAGAAGTGCCCGAGGTGAACGCCGAAATCGACGGCACCGACATTGTCTACAAGAACTTCGTGCACATGGGCGTTGCCGCCGGTACACCGACTGGTCTTGTGGTGCCTGTGATCCGCGATGCCGACAGCATGTCCTTTGCGGAAATCGAAAAAGCGATTGCAGAGAAAGGCAAGCGCGCCCGCGACGGCAAACTGTCGATGGCGGAAATGCAGGGCGGCACCTTTACGCTCTCCAACGGCGGCGTCTACGGCTCGCTGATGTCCAGCCCGATCCTCAATCCGCCACAGTCCGGCATCCTTGGCATGCATAAAATTCAGGACCGTCCGATGGCAATCAACGGCGAAGTTGTGATCCGCCCGATGATGTATCTGGCATTGTCGTACGACCACCGCATTGTGGACGGCAAAGGCGCTGTGACCTTCCTCGTGCGCGTCAAAGAAGCGCTCGAAGATCCGCGTCGCCTGCTGATGGATCTCTGATCAGAGTAGGGGCGCCGATCAATGGATCTGGCGCCCCAGTTTTATTTGCTCGCATCTGGCAACTCGCGTACCGACGCGATACCGATGTAATACCGACGCGATACAGACCCGCGATTTCGGGCTTCGCAAACCAAAGGAAAATGACCCATGTCCCAATATGACGTCATCATCATCGGCGCTGGCCCCGGCGGCTATGTCTCCGCCATCCGCTGCGCCCAACTGGGCCTCAAGACCGCGATTGTCGAAGGCCGCGACACCCTCGGCGGCACCTGCCTGAACGTGGGCTGTATTCCTTCCAAGGCCCTCTTGCACGCAACCCACATGCTACACGAAGCAGAACACAACTTCGCCGCGATGGGGCTCAAGGGTAAGACCCAGTCGGTCGACTGGAACCAGATGAAGACCTACAAGGAAGACGTTGTCGGCCAAAACACTTCCGGCGTCGAATTCCTTATGAAAAAGAACAAGATCACCGTGATCAAGGGCTGGGCGTCCATCCCCGCTGCGGGCAAGGTCAAGGTTGGCGATGACGTGCACGAAACCAAAAACATCGTGATCGCTTCCGGCTCGGTGCCGTCCTCATTGCCAGGTGTCGAAGTGGACAATGACAAAGGCATCGTGGTGGACAGCACCGGAGCGCTGGAGTTGCCGAAAGTGCCTAAAAAAATGGTTGTCATCGGCGCTGGCGTCATCGGCCTCGAGTTGGGCTCGGTTTACGCCCGCCTTGGTTCCGATGTGACTGTGGTTGAGTACATGGACGCCGTATGTCCCGGCATGGACGCCGACGTGCAGCGTACTTTCAAGCGTATCCTTGAAAAACAGGGACTTAAGTTCGTCATGGGCGCCGCCGTAGGCGGAGTGGAAGCCAGCAAAACCAAAGCCAAGGTCAAATATACCTCCAAGAAAACTCCGGATACCGAAGAAGTCCTGGACGCGGATGTCGTATTGGTAGCGACGGGGCGCAAACCCTATGCTGACGGTCTTGGTTTGGACGCTCTAGGGGTGAAGATGACCGAGCGCGGCCAAATTGCCACCGATGCCAAATGGGCAACCAATGTTCCCGGTGTATATGCCATCGGTGACGTGATCGAAGGGCCCATGCTGGCCCACAAGGCCGAAGACGAAGGCATGGCGGTTGCCGAGGTCATCGCTGGCAAACATGGCCACGTAAACTATGGCGTGATTCCGGGCGTCGTCTACACCACCCCCGAAGTCGCCACCGTCGGCGCGACCGAAACCGCTCTCAAGGCGGAAGGCCGCAAGATCAAGGTCGGCAAATTCAACTTTATGGGCAACGGCCGCGCGAAGGCCGTCCATCAGGGCGAAGGGTTTGTGAAGCTGATCGTGGACAAGGAAACAGACCGCATCCTCGGCGCAGCAATCATCGGGCCCGGAGCAGGCGACCTGATCCACGAGATCTGCGTTGGAATGGAATTCGGCGCATCGGCACAGGACATCGCTTTGACTTGCCACGCCCATCCGACGTTCTCCGAAGCGGTGCGCGAAGCCGCCCTCGCTTGTGGAGACGGCCCGATCCACAGCTGATCAAGGCGCTCAAAACAAACAGAAAAGGCGGGTCACTTGATCCGCCTTTATTTTTTCACGCTGCCGCCGCGGCCTCTGCACATAGATCGGGTACAACACTCGGGAAACAGGGAAAGAACTCCCCGTGCCAGTATTTCAGGAGGCAAAGATGCGGTTTTTTGCAGCGATCGCTTTGGCGATATCCTTCGTCGCGATCACGTCCGGACAGGTCAACGCCCAGCAGGACGGATTTACCGGCCAGAGCCATTCCTTAACCTTTGTAAGTGACACAAAGCTCAAAGATATGGACGGAAACATTCTGGATCTGTGCCACCTTACCGAAGACCGTCACCTGCTTGGGCAGGGAATTTGGGTCGCGTCAAAGGGTTATGTTTTGGCGCAGAACAAATGTCAGGCCGAAACCTTTTTCACATTCACCGACGCGCAGCTACAGCAGGGCCTTCTGGACGGAAATGTACCTGAAACCATCCCAGCTCTGCCGGAAATGAACGAAGAGCAGATCGTCGATCGCATGCGGGGCTACACATTGATGGCGATCGGTGGAGGCGTGTTGGTCTTGATCGGCATCAGCGCTTTTGCCATGCAGCGCCGCCGTGCCGCTTGGCGAAAATACCACGAAGAGCTTCTCTACGTTTCTTCAGCCGAATGACCCCGAAATGAATTTGGGCGGCCCAACGGCCGCCCTTATCGTTCATTCTGCTGGCGTTTTAGGACGCTTGCGCTCCAATCCCCTTTTCAGGCGACGTCCAACTTTGGCGAACGGCATGCCATAGAGTTTCCAAACGCTGTCCATTTCCATCGACTTCATCCCAAGAACACCGAATTTCACGTCGCGATTATCTTCCGGCATAATGTAAGTGCCAAAGATCACGTCCCACATAGGGAACATGAACGCGAAGTTCTTGTCGCAATGATCCGGATGGCAGCTGTGGTGCACATGGTGGTGGGCTGGGGACGGCAACACCTTGGACCAGTTTCCCGGCCAACGCAGCCAGATATGGCTGTGCCTTAAATTGTAGGCGAAGATATTGAAAAGAAACAACAGAACAGGAACACCGATGATTGTGATGTTGTTCGGGAGCACCCCGAGAAGATTGAAGGTGACGCCAGTAACAACACCGTACCCGACACCGATTGCGAAGAGATAAAACAGATTGTCGATAGGGTGCTCGCGGTAATTCGACAGCGGATGCATGACCTCCGCCGAATGGTGCACTTTATGAAATTCCCAAAGGATCGGAACCTTGTGTTGAAGGTAATGTACCGTGTACCCAATCAAGTCGCTCACCAGAATGGACACGAACATATAGATCAGAACGACGCCAAGCCCGACGCTACCTTGGACCGTCGCGGGAATTTGGGTCATATGCGTTCCGGTGATCCATTTGAAGACGTAGGCCATTGCCGCAGCCAACACCCCGAACAACAAAAAGTGTCCGATCAACTTGTGAAAAAAGAAATACCTGACATCGAGCCAAGCGGACGGGTGACCCCACACTGATTTCGGAAACAGGAATCTCAGGAACGATCCCGCCTCAACCTCCTTCCGTCGGCGCGCAACAAGATACACCCCAAAGGCAAAGACGATAGAACTTGCCAAATAGAGCACGTAAATTCGCTGAGCAGGGTCAAATATCGACATGAAAAAATGTCGAACGTAATCCAGATAGGTCGCAATAAATTCCTGCACGCTTGTTTACCTCTTTGTCGGATGCGGATCTTTTGCCCACATTTTGTTTGCAAAGAGATTAAATGATTAACGCGCGCGGGTCATTACCCAACAACCAATTATTGGTGACTCATGGGTGCCGGATCGAAATTCACCACATTGTTTTGGCTGCTCTTGCACCCCAGGCGGCATCATATGGCTCGCCGCCCTCCTCTCCGTCGGTTTGCTCGGCCAATAATTCGCCAGCCGTGGGCAAACTGTCACCAACGTGGGAGTCTGCCCATAACGCCGACCGCATCAAGGCTCGTGCACATTGCGTGTAGACCTCAGCAATACGAATAACGATCACAGATCGAGGATGGGCGCCCTTGACTTCGAAGGACTCGCAAAGGTCCGGGGCGGTTGTCACTCTCGCCTGTCCGTTGACGCGAACCACGTTATTTGAGCCGGGGATCATGAACATCAGCGAAACGCGGCCATCAGCCACGATGTTTCGCAAAGTATCCATCCTGTTGTTTCCACGCCAATCCGGCATCGCCAGTGTTTTTGGGTCCAGTTCCCTTACAACCGGCCCATCGTCACCGCGGGGGCTTCCGTCTGTACCTTCCGGGCCCACAGTAGACACCACGCAAAATCGGGATTGCATAATCCATTTTCGATACAGCGGTGTAAGGTGGTCCGCGACCTTGGCCGTTGAAGCAATTCCTGGTGCGCCATAAAGCGCTTCCAATTCTGATATGTCTTCAACCCACTGCATCAGGATCAAACCCGGCTTCGCGCATCAAATCATTGGAGCGCGTCTCAATGACGTCCTCAAGATGTTTCATAAACGCCTTTTGGTCTTGGCCTTGCTCAATTGGATCGAGAAACTCGACAACAGCCAGCCCCGGTTTGCGCAGCATCGTGCCTTTGGGCCAGAACAATCCCGCATTTGTCGCGACCGGCACCGCAGCCTGCCCTGTTTCTTTATAAAGAACGTAGGGGCCAACCTTATAGGGCGTGTAGTCGCCAGCGCGAACGCGGGTGCCTTGAGGGTAAATCACCAATTGTCCCGGCGGCACACGACCACTTTCCACGTCCGCCAACATCGCCTTTATCGCTGCACCACGCTTTCCGCGGCGAACGGGAACACATCCAAGGCGCCATGCATAAACACCGATAATCGGAGTAAACAACAATTCGTATTTCATGATAAATCTCGGCTGAGGCACAGCCTTGTAAATCATCATGATGTCGAGAAAAGACTGGTGTTTCGCCGGAACGAGCACCGCATCGGTAGGAATATTCCCACGAATTTCGGAGCGAATGCCAACCATCCAGCGCGCAGTCCAGATAGCCCAGGTCGCATAGGTGTTGCATGCTGTGGAAGCACCCTTGGGAGACACAAGCGCCCAGGGGAAAAATACAATCCCCATAATAAGCATCATAATCGCGTTTTGGATCACGTAGAGAATGCTCATTACCCACTGGAACAAAAGTCGCATCATGCCAACTCCCCGAGCGTGCGCCGGGCCGCGGCTCCGGTCGCAAGATAGGCCACCACAGCCGCGAGAAGCGGAATGGCCAGCGGAATAGCCCAACCAATCCCACTGAACCCAAGTCCGGTCAGAAATCCGCCTTCATCCTGTGCAGCAGGCAAAAGGTAAATGGCGATCATGCCAAGCCCGGTTCCGATTGCCGCGCCAAGTAGGCTGCGCAACGTAAAACGCCGGACAAATGCCTGAGCAATATAGGCGTCCTGCGCGCCAATAAGTCGAAGGACTGATATTACCTGCGCGTTTGCAGACAAAGCAGCGTTCGCAGCCAACGTGATCATCGCGGCAGTCGCCGCTCCAATCAGTCCAATGGACACCCATCCAAGTAACCGCAGCCTGCCCGCTGCCTTTTCAAGCGGTTTACGCCAACGGGTATGATCGTCAAGCACCGCACCCGGAACCTCTGCTTGCAGGCGATGGCGCAATCCGACAGCATCATAACCCTGTTCAGTTTCCTTGATCTCTATGAGCTGCGGGATAGGCAGGCTATCCACAGGCAGGTCCGGACCGAACCACGGCGCCAGCAAGTCGCGCTGTTCGTCACTGGTCAAAGGCCGCGCACTGGCGACACCAGGCGTGCTTTCAAGAACGGTCAAAGCCGCTTCCGTCTGAGCGTCAAGTTGTTCGGTCGGTGCGGAAATGCGCAATGTAGAACTTTGCGCGAGTTCGTTGCCCCAACGCGTTGCCAACCTGCCTGACGCCAGAGAAAGTGCCAACGCAAAAACCGTTAGAAATGCCATCGCACCCGCTGCGAACAACGTCAGCCGAGCCGTGTATCCGGTCGGAGGCACAACACGGTCTGCTTGCGCATCTCCTACAAAGACGGTTGAAAGCGCATTGAAAATTTTCACAGATCCGCCCCCGCCAATTGAAGTTTGCGGTTCGAAATTCGCAATACACGCGCCTGCACATGGCCTTTAGCTGCGCGGATAAGGTTCATGTCATGGGTCGCGATCAGGATCGTTTTTCCCATTTTGTTGAGTTCGATCAGCAACTGCAGCAGACGTTGGGACATTTCCCAATCCACATTGCCCGTCGGCTCATCGGCAAGCACAACATCGGGTGACATGATAACGGCTCGTGCGAGCGCAGCACGCTGACGTTCACCTCCGGACAATTCCGGTGGAAGGGCACTCGCCCGGCTCCCCAAGCCAACCCAGCTTAGAAGTTCTTTGAGGTTTGCGACATTTTCCAAACTCTCACGACCGGAAACCGTCAATGGGAGAGCCACGTTTTCACGCACCGGCAGGTGATCGAGAAACTGGCAGTCTTGGTGCACAACGCCGATCTGGCGGCGTGTTATGGCATGGTCATCTCGGCTCATCTCGCGCACGTCGCGCCCGAACAATTCAACATGACCGGCCGTGGGTACAAGCGCGCCATAACATAGCTTCAGGAAGGTCGTTTTCCCTGAACCTGACGGCCCCGTCAGAAAATGAAACGATCCCGGCGCGATCTTGAGTGAAACATCACTCAAGAGTTCGCCGCCACCATAGCTGTAGGCAATATTGCTGAGTTCGATCAAACGGGACCTCTTCTTCTTGGCCTGTTGTGCCTTAGCATCGCCGCGGTTTCAATCCACATCGCCGAAGGCTTTGCACTTTCGCGGTGGTTTGTTACAGATTATGGTTCAAGAACAAAGACAAACCATGGGGGCAACGGGGACTTGCGATGCGGCTAATCTGCCCGAATTGCGGCGCACAATATGAAGTGCCTGATGACGTCATCCCGGCAGAGGGAAGAGACGTGCAATGCTCGAACTGCGGAGACACGTGGTTTCAAGCGCATCCGGACACGCTTCAGTCTGAAGATCAAGCAACCGATCCCGTTCAATCGACAGCCGAAGAACCCGCTCAGGACGACCCAGTTGAGGAAGAAAGCCCGGACACGTTTGATGAGATCGAACCTCCAAGTGTCAGCTTCGAGGAAGAAGACGACGCAACGGATCTGGGCGGCGAAGACTGGAACCTGGACGATGATCTAATCGATACTCCCGAGGACGAGGAAGACATCGTCGGAGAGGATGATTGGCGTGATGCACTCGAAGAAAGCGACGCGTCATCAGAAGCCGAAAACGATGAAAACTCCGCCCCCCAAGGTACGATAGATTTCGAAGACAACGAACAGGAAGGTCCGGCGGATGAGCCCCCAGCAGCGCCTCAACGGCGTGGCCTTGACCCCTCCATTGCTGATGTCTTGCGTGAAGAAGCAGAACACGAACAGCGCGCGCGTGCCGAAGAGGAACGCGCGGCGCTCGAAACACAGGAAGAGCTAGGCCTAACTGCTCCCGCCAGCGATGCTTCCCGTCGCGCCAACGAAGCCCGCGACCGGATGCGCAAACTGCGCGGCTTGACCGATGAAACAGTAGAAGCACCAGCGGTGCCGGAACAGACAGAAATCCGCGACAGCCGCCGCGATCTATTGCCTGACATAGAAGAAACCAACTCAACCCTGCGCCATTCAGCGGATGCACCGCGAACTTCAGACGCAGCGGTTGAGCCGCCTGCTTCGGACGCCAGTCGTGGGCGTGGCTTCAGACTGGGCTTTGTTCTTGTCATATTGCTGGCTGCAGCCGCAGTCTTTGTCTACAGCCGACACGAAACCCTAAGCGCCAGCTATCCGCAGTTTGCCCCGCAAATCGAGGGATTTGTGGCAGGCGCAAACGACGCTCGCGTTTGGCTGGACACGAAAGTGACAGGCCTGTTCCTGTGGCTGAATAATGTTGCAGGCGGCGGCAACGGTTAACCGTCTAAAAGCGGTCCAGCAATCGTTCCAGATAGTTGCGCTCAATCTCGGGACGTTCGACTTCCCCCGCGCGGCGCCGGATTTCATCCAACAGGCGGCGGGCTTGGCGATAGACATCTTCGCCTTGCAGCAAACCGTCGTCGGTTCCGGCCGCACCACGATTGCCCTGCGAGCGCCCTAGAGGATCGCGGTTGGCGCCTTGCGCTTGAGCATTGCCCTGCGAACCCTGTTGCTGAGCTTGGTCCATCGCATCACCCAGCGATCTCATACCTTCACGCAAAGCTTCCATAGCTTCGGCCTGTCGATCGATCGCAGTGGCAAGATCATCCTGCCTCAGAGCTTCCTCCGCGCCGTCCATTGCATCACCGGCCCTTCCAAGAGACTCTCGGGCGGCATCGCCTTCTGGGGTGCCAGCGCCTGGCAAATTCTGCATTTGACGGTCGAGCTCCTGCCGAAGTGCCTGTTGCCGGTCACCAAGTCCCATATCGCTGGATTCATTTCCACCCTGGCCTTGCTGACCGTTCTCCTGTTGGCCTTGTGCGGTGCCTTCCTGTCCTTCACCTTCCCCTTCGCCGCCAGTGCCGTCATGCGCTGTGCCGCGTCCCTCGCCACCATTGAACCCCTGATTTTCGCCTGATTGTCCGGCCTGCGCATTTGGATTGAACTGTTCCTGCAACTCTCGGAACGCTTCATCCGACAAGCCTTGCTGTTCTCGCAGAGTGTCCGCGAGCCCCTGCATGGACTGATCGCCTTCGCCGTTCTGACCCTGTCCCTGAGTGACCTGCATGTTCTCAAGCATACGCTGCAGTTCCTCAAGGGCTTGCTGCGCTTCGGCCATGCGCCCCTGTTCCATCAGTTCTTGAATTCTGTCCATCATCCGCTGCAGATCGTTCTGATCCATTTGCATGGAATTCTGGGCCTGCTGCTGATCTCCGGATTGCTCGCCTTCCTGCTGGTTTCGGCGGGCGAGTTCGCGCATGTAGTCTTCCGTAGCTTCCCTGAGCTCCTGCATCAGGCGCTCGATTTCGGCATCACTTGCGCCGTTCTTCATCGCCTCTGCCAAACGCTCCTGAGCTTGCTGCAAGCGCTCAAGTGCATTGCCCAAAGTTCCGTCCTCGAGGTTCAAGGCGAGTTCCCAAAGCGCTTCTGCCAACTCGTCGCGTTTTTCGTCCGTCAGACCATAAGCCTTGAAGGCCTCCAGACGTCTTAAAATCGTGCGTAGCCGCAGATAGTCTGTTTCCCGCTTAAATATTCCGTCTACCGGATTGTGGCTAACGGCACGCATCAGTTGGGCAACACGCGGGGCGTTTTCTTTGGACCATAACAGATCGCGGCGCATCTCGATCACCGCCGCTGCCAGCGGATCGAAGAACCGTCGCGCAGGCAAATCAATAGGCAGAGTAACGCTTTCGCCAGTCTGGCCTGCCGCATCTTCGGCAATCAAAGTGACAGTCACCGGCAGATGTGCCCAAACGTGTTCGGAAAAGTCCTCAATAAGTATTTCTTCAAACGAAGCTCGGTCGCCTGAAATCGGCAGGGGCAAGGGTACGGAAATTGGCTCGCGCGCCTCGGGTTCTAGCGCAAGACCATAGGTACGACTTACACTCGCGAGATCCAGGTTGATAACGGCCGTTCCACCCACCACTTCGTAGTCATCGCTCCCCTCGAAAGGCAGCGTCATCTCGCCACGCGCAGAGGTGTCAGCACTGCCAGTCATTGCAATTTCAGGTGCGGTGTCTCGCAGGAGGGTCACATCCCATTTCGCACCGCCGGGCCCGGAAATCTCCAGAGTTCCATCCTGCGCTGCCAGAAAACTTTGTTCCGGTTCCGCTGCACTTGGAAGCTCTCCAGTTCTTGCAGACACTGTTTCCGCCACTGTAAGTGCGCCAACCTCACCATAAAGCCGCAACATGATGCGGCTTCCTTCCGGAATTTCCAACGCACCTTCCGGCTGATCATTGAGATAGCGTGCTGGCAACCCAGTGTAGCGGGGAGGTTCGATCCAGCCTTCCCAAGTAGGACCAGCGGCCAAGTCAGTGACGCCATTGGAAGCGATTTCCCCGATTTGGCCTACTCGCGCCACAGAGCCAAACAAAAGGCCAATCAACAACAGAAGCGTCGCAGTGTATCTAAGGCCGAATGGGTCCAGTCGAGCCAACTGCAAGTTCGGTTTAACCGCACGTGCTGCTTTTGCGCGTTCTGCCATGCGGTCCTGATGCGCTTGCCAAATTGCTTGGGAACCGGCATCCCCTTCCCCAATCGCAGGCGCGTCGCGAAGCGCTTGCAACGGGCGACCGGGCAGCGTTGAATCAAGACGAGCTATGGTGTCTTCACGCGTTGGCCAATGGACTTTGGCGACGCCGCGAGCAACAAACCATCCCACAGCCAGGACAGCGAATATTCCAATGGCCCAGATGGCTTCAAGCGGCAGCACGTCCAGCGCTCCCATCATGACGCTGGCGGCAAGTGCAAAGAGAATCGTCCAGACAGGCCAGAATGCACGGGTCAGCGTCTCGGCCAACAGGCCAAGACGCGTCAGCCCAAGCACAAAGCCCAAGCGTTTCAAGGCTGTTTCACTGGTCGACCGGTTGCTCACAGCGCTCCCATCCACAGGCAATTTAGAGGCGATTGTCCCACCCCTGAGGCGGATGCCTCAAAGCCATACGGGGATGCTATCGCGGTTTATCATCTCTTCATAGGTGGGGCGTTGCCGGATAACTGCAAATTGATCCCCTTTCACAAGCACCTCGGGGATCAGAGGCCTGGAGTTATACTCACTCGACATTACCGCGCCATATGCCCCCGCACTGCGGAATGCCACAAGGTCGCCCGCCTCCAACTTGGCGATGTCGCGAGCTTTCGCAAAAGTGTCTCCACTCTCGCAAACTGGTCCGACGATGTCGTACTTGGCCGGCTCGTGGCCGGGCTCCGGTTCGACAACAGGCACGATATCATGATGCGCTTCGTACATGGCCGGTCGGATCAGATCGTTCATCGCTCCGTCGATAATCAGGAACTCCCGGTCTTCACCGGACTTCACATAGATGACCTTGCTGACCATGATACCCGCGTTACCGGCAATCAAACGGCCCGGTTCGATTTCGATTTCACAGTCCAGATGACCAAGCGTGCGCTTGACCATCGCCCCGTATTCTAGAGGCAACGGCGGCGCTAAGTTGGAACGCTCATAAGGAATGCCAAGCCCGCCGCCCAAATCAAGTCGACGGATGTTGTGACCATCAGCGCGGAGGGTTTGCGTCAGTTCCGCGACCTTTTTGTAGGCTAATTCAAAAGGCTCGAGCTGTGTAAGCTGACTGCCGATGTGCACGTCTATACCGACAACATCGAGCCCCGGAAGACTGGCCGCCAATGCATAAACCTCGCGCGCGCGGCTAATAGGGATGCCGAACTTGTTTTCAGATTTCCCTGTCGCGATCTTTGCGTGGGTCTTGGCATCCACGTCCGGGTTAACGCGAATGGCAATCGGAGCCACCTTGCCAAGTCGACACGCGACGGCGCTGATCGCCGCCATCTCTGGTTCGCTTTCGACATTGAACTGGCGAATACCTCCGGTCAGCGCGTCCGCGATCTCCACCTCGGTCTTACCAACCCCGGAAAAGACGATCTTGTCTCCCGACACACCGGCGGCTTTGGCGCGCGCGTATTCCCCTCCGGAAACGACATCCATGCCCGCGCCAACCTCGGCCAGAGTTTTGAGGATCGCCTGATTCGAAGCTGCTTTCATCGCGTAGCATACGAGATGCTCTGTTCCCTCCAATGCCTCGTCAAAGAGACGAAAGTGACGCTCCAGAGTCGCCGTAGAGTAGCAATAAAACGGAGTACCAACCTGAGCAGCTATTTCCGAAACTGGAACGTCTTCAGCATACAATACGCCGTCGCGGTAGAGAAAGTGATCCATGCGGCGCCTCCAGCCTGCTCATTTTCACGTCAGCGTTCGTCATAACGTCGTGCCCGACGCCGTTCAATGGCACAAATTGCCGATCAGCGAACAGGTTTCGCGCGCAAAAACAGGTATAGCGGCAAGCCGCAACTCACACCGATCAACCAGGTCGCAGGAATCGCCAGAAGCGCAAGCCAGTTCCTGCGAACCGCAACTTCGGCGATTATCCAGACATTCAGGGTGATCGCCGAAATCACCAGATCCCAATAGATTCCGGTGACGGCATCATTCGCCTTCCAAAGCGCGACCATAGCCTGAAGGTCAAATCCGTTCTCTGCGATCCACGGAGCAAAATAGGCCATCGGATGGATGGCCCCCCAAATCGCAAGAGCAAGAAAAATGTATCTCAGCGGGGACATGGCTAGCTCCGAAAGTGTTTTCATTGGCATTTACGCCAGACAAAGCCTTTCGGTTCAACCCTTTGCCAATTTTTACCAGCACCCATACCGGTAACAGCCACCGCCGACAGAAATCGAAACCGGACCATTGCTTATTCCGATGTGCCCCGAAGTATGCACCCCATCCGAACCGATACCGATGGTGCCGGACATGGTTGGTGTCCACGGTTCTCCATCAACTCCACAAGCAGCAACTAGGCATAAGAACGCAAAAGCAAAAACGACTCGCATAAGATCATCCGAAAATTGGGCAGCTTCATGAAGTCTATCGCGCCAGGCAATACTTGGCAAAGACGACTTCCGAGGAAAATGTCGTGGCCCGCGCCCCGGATCAGAAGCTTGTCACCACACCGACCCGTGCCGAGCCGCTTATTGTGATACCGGATTGTTTCTGCGGCTCAGGCTCGGCTGGGCGGTATCCGGTTGGCTCACAAGCTGCCAACGCGAAAACCGCAAAAGCCATAGCGCCGCGCAATACCATCAAAGAACTTCTTTCCAGCGCGCAATCTGTTCGCGCACCCGCTCAGGCGCTGTACCACCGTATGACAACCGTGAGGCTACGGAATTGTGGACGCCAAGAACGTCAAACACGTCTGCGGTGATCGCCGAATGTACACTCTTCATGTCCTCGAGCGTCAAATCCGGCAAATCACAGCCGCGCGCCTCTGCCATGGCAACCAACGTGCCAGTAACGTGGTGCGCATCGCGGAACGGCATGTTGAGTGCACGCACAAGCCAATCTGCAAGATCAGTCGCAGTAGAAAACCCGCTTCCGGCGGCCGCCTCAAGGCTATCCCGATTGGCGGTCATATCCTTGACCATGCCTTCCATTGCAGCAAGCGCCAACATCAAGTTATCCGCCGCGTCAAAGACTTGTTCCTTGTCTTCCTGCATGTCCTTGGAATAGGTCAGCGGAAGCCCCTTCATCACCATCAGGAGGGCTGTATTTGCACCGAAAATCCGGCCGATCTTGGCGCGGATCAACTCGGCCGCGTCCGGATTTTTCTTTTGCGGCATAATGGACGATCCGGTCGAAAAGCGATCCGAAAGTGTCACGAAACGGAATTGCGCAGACGACCAGATCACAAGTTCTTCGGCAAATCGGCTCAAGTGCATCGCACAGATACTGCTTGCCGACAGAAATTCCAACGCGAAGTCACGATCCGCCACCGCATCCAGCGAGTTGGCAGCCGGACGGTCAAAACGCAAAGCTTTGGCTGTCATCTCACGGTCAATCGGGAAAGACGTCCCCGCCAGAGCCGCTGCTCCAAGTGGCGACTCGTTCATACGGGCACGCGCGTCTTGGAAACGCGACAAATCACGTCCGAGCATTTCGACGTAGGCCATCATGTGGTGGCCCCAAGTCACCGGTTGTGCAGTCTGAAGATGGGTAAAGCCCGGCATAACCCAGTCTGCCCCAACCTCAGCTTGCGCAACAAACGCGCGGATCAGCGCCGAAATTCCTTGAATGGCAGCGTCAATTTGATCCCGAACCCAAAGTTTGAAGTCTGTCGCCACCTGATCGTTGCGGCTGCGCCCTGTATGGAGACGGCCCGCGGGCTCTCCGATGATCTCCTTCAGACGCGCTTCGACGTTCATGTGGATGTCTTCCAGTGCGGCGGAAAATTCGAAGTTGCCGGTTTCAATCTCTGACAAGACCGTGAGAAGCCCTTCCCGAATGGCTTCGGCATCGCTATCAGTCAGGATGCCCGTTTTGGCAAGCATCGCCGCATGGGCCCGCGAGCCTTCGATGTCTTGCGCAGCCATTCGCTGGTCGTACCCGATTGAGGCATTGATTGCCTCCATGATCGCGTCCGGTCCTGCGGCAAAGCGGCCGCCCCACATCTGGTTCGAGGTATCTTTGGTCATCGTCTGCCCTTCGGAGGGATTATGAAAGTTATCGGGTCCATCAAGGAGTGTTCCGCGTCGGTTTATACGGCGTGCGCAGCAATCGCAATTGCAGCAGGTCTCTTTGTCGCCACTCCAGTATCAGCAACCGAGGCGGTCACTCTCGAGGCCGTATCGGCAATGCGCGAAGGCGACATGCGCAAACTGAACTTCCACTCTGTTTCAAAAGACATCTCATCCAATCCGTTCATTTCCGAAGACGGCGAGGAAATCACTCTCGCTGACTACAAGGGAAAAGTCGTTTTGCTGAATTTCTGGGCCACTTGGTGTGCGCCCTGCCGCCATGAGATGCCGATGCTTTCCGAACTGCAAACTCAATTGGGCGGCGACGATTTTGAGGTGGTCACCGTTGCCACTGGTCGCAACATGGTACCAGCAATGAAGAAGTTTTTTGCCGAGATTGAGGTCAACAACTTGCCCCTGCATCGCGACCCCAAACAAAAGCTGGCCCGCGACATGGCGGTTCTTGGTCTTCCCGCGACGGTCATCATTGACGCGGACGGCAAAGAAATCGCGCGACTTCAAGGAGATGCAGACTGGTCGAGCGAAAATGCGCGTGCTATTGTCGACGCGATAATAACGATGAATAACCAGTAAGCGTCCATTTTCTCAGGCGCTGTAATTGAATGACTTACCGCCTGCTGTCACTTCTGTTTGCCTTCCTGTTATGTGTCGGGCCTTTGGTGCCGACGATTTCTCACGCTCAAGGCATCAACGTAGAAAAGAAAAAGAGCCGTCTGCACGAGATTGCCGGTTTCAAACTGCGCGGTGATGCAAAATCCGAATTCAGGAAATTCAAACGCAAAGCCGAGTTTTACGGCGCCTTCTTTGCGAACAGCTCCGAGAAGACTGCCGGTTACTACTATAACGCCAGTTCTGTTGAAGTTGCAGAGGATTACGCCCGTCAGGCCTGTGAAGCGAACTCACGCAATCCCTTGGGATGCGTCCTCTACGCGCGCGTCCTGCCAAAGAAGTATGACCCCAGCGAGTCGGGAGTTACCCTGTCGCGCCAAGGTAACAAGGATTTTCGCGAATATTTGCGCGTTCAGGATCCGGAGCGCTACGGCGCTTTTGCCTTGAGCGAAAACGGGGCCTCCGGCTTCAGCTGGGCGGAACACAGTCGCGGCTCTGCCGAGTCCGAGGCGATCCGCCGGTGCGAAAAGTCGGCCAAAAAGCTTTTGAGGAAAACGCCAAAGCACCTCCGTGAAACCGTAGCCGACCCGACCAAACAAGGCTGCAGAGTAGTCCACTGGTCCGGTTGACCCAACGCCACCTTTGACAAAATGTCGCTCGAAGGCTCTCCTTTGTACCGGAGGAGGAGGACGGGCATGTCACTTACCGTATTGCTCGCGCTGGTGGTCTTCGGAATCGCCGGGATCACTGCGCTGCTACATGTTACGGGCCACACGGCGTCGCAGCGTTTTGCGTCAGAGGAAGAGGCGCGCGCCGCTTGGCACAGAGAAGTTCCCGACAAACCTGTGACTGGCGTGAGGTTGTCGTCGGACAAGCGCGCAGCACTAATCACTTTCCAGAATGGCGCTGGGGTCGTTTGGACATTGGGCGACGACACCGTAGCGCGGGTTCTGGACACGAAACTTCCAACGTCTGTTGCTCGCGGCCTACGGTTTACCTTTCACGACTTCGGTTCATCCTCGCTCACCGTGCGCCTTGACGAAAAAGAACGTGACCATTGGCGAAGACTTCTGAGGGCATAATGACCGATCAACTGACATATCCGGACGTCGTACAACTTGCCGTCCCACTTTTTATTGGCGCGATTCTGCTCGAGCTTGTTTGGATCATGTTGAAGGGTCGCGGTGGTCGGTACGAAACCCGAGACGCAGTGACTTCGCTTATCATGGGCGCAGGCAATGTGGCATCCGGCATTCTGCTAGGCTTTATTGCTTACGGATTTTTTATGGTGCTATGGGAAATCACGCCATTTGATTTGGGCACAAGTTGGTGGATTGTTCTCGTCTGCTTCGTACTGGATGATCTGCGGTACTATTGGGTGCACCGGTTCGGCCACCGAATCCGGTGGGTTTGGGCCAGCCATGTCAATCACCACAGCTCTCAACATTACAATCTCACCACCGCCTTGCGGCAAACTTGGACCGGAACGTTTACGTTTATGATGGTCGTGCGCGCACCCTTGATCCTCTTTGGGTTCCATCCGGCAATGGTATTATTCTGCGGCGGCCTTAATCTGATCTACCAATTCTGGATTCACACCGAAGCAATTCACAAATTGCCGCGCTGGTTCGAGGCCGTCATGAACACACCGAGCCATCACCGCGCCCACCACGGTCGGAATGCACGGTATCTGGATTGCAATTATGCCGGCGTTTTCATCATCTGGGACAAATTTTTCGGCACATTTGTTCCGGAGCAAGACCATGACAAGGTCGATTACGGGCTCGTACACAACCTCGGGAGCTTCAACCCCTTACGAGTAGCCTTCCACGAATGGGTTGGTATCTTCCGCGATATGACCCAAAGCGGACTGTCGCTCCGTGAGCGCGTTATGTACGCGGTCGCCCCACCTGGCTGGAGCCATGACGGCAGTCGCATGTCGTCTGAGGAACTCAAAGAAGACCACCTGAAGCGTCATCCAGAGGACCGCGGAACAGCGGGGTTCTCCAAATAGTGCATGAACGTATGCGGCCTTAACAATGATTGTGGCGGTTTCTTGACTTCCTTGTGGCAGGGCATACATTTGGGTTGAAAGACGACAAAGGAGAGTCCCCATGTTTGTCAAAGCTTCGATGATCCGTGACCTGATCGCCCGCGCCAAGGAGCGTGTCGAAGAGCTGGCTGATATGCTGGACGCAGAGTTTGGCAGACTTCAACCCGAAGAACGCGCCGTTCTGGTTCCTGTCGAAAAAGACCGTCGTGACCCGCGTTTTCCACGCGGATAATCGCTAAATTTTCCAACAATTCTAAAGGCTTTTGCGCTGCGCATGTGTCTGCTGCGTTAAAGAAGGATTCACCAGTAATCCTCTATTCTGCTTCGGAGCTTGGACTCACGCAGGATGCCGAGATGGATAACCCGAAGAAGAAGAACCGCAAAGCAAAGATGAGCCGCGAACAGCGCAACCCGCTGGCCTACGCGGTGAATTCACGCGATTCGTCCACTTTGGACATGGTTCGGGACGCCATCCGCCACAAACAGGTGATGCTTGCATTCCAACCAGTCGTGCAATCCGGTCGCACCAAACACGCTGCATACTTTGAGGGGTTGTTACGCGTTCTGGACGAAACAGGCCGGATCATCCCAGCCAAGGACTTTATGAACGCTGTCGAAGACAGCGAACTAGGTCGCCAACTGGATTGTCTCGCACTTGAACTTGGTCTGGAAACGCTGGCTTCCCAACCGAACCTGCGCCTGTCTATCAACATGTCCGCCCGCTCGATCGGTTACGCTCCTTGGATGCAAACCTTACAAATGGGTTTGGCAAGGGGAGCCACGGTGCCGGAACGACTTATCCTGGAAATCTCGGAAAAATCTGTGACACAAGTGCCGGAAATTGTGCGCGGTTTCATGGAAGACCTTCAAATCAAAGGTATTTCCTTCGGCCTCGACGACTACGGTGCCGGTCTTTCTTCGCTGCGCGTCTTCCGCGACTTCGACTTCGATATCGTCAAACTGGATGGATCCTTTAGCCGCGACATCGCAAACGACTCCGCAAACCAGGTGATCGCCAGCGCCGTTGCTGCCGTCGCCGAACGCTTTGACATGATCTCTGTTGCCAGCCGCATCGAAAGCCCGACAGACGCGCAGACAATGCATGAGCTTGGTTTTGATTGCCTTCAGGGATTCGCATTTGGTGCGCCCACAATCTCCCCGCCATGGGAAAAGAAGGCGCGTCGCTCCTCGGCTGCCTGACGTACTCCTCCGTAGTTCTACCTCTGGGACAAGCTGTCCGTTGCCGCACTGCGGCAAATGCGCTATTTACGTCGCGGAAAGGTGTTTAGGCACCTTGTTGGAGGGGCGTGGAGCATTGATGCTGCGCCCGACACCAAGTGGAGGACTACCCAATGACCAATGTCGTGATCGCGTCCGCAGCCCGCACCGCCGTGGGCAGCTTTAGCGGTTCTTTTGCCAACACCCCGGCCCATGATCTGGGCGCCGCCGTGCTCGAAGCACTCGTCGCCCGTGCCGGTGTTGAAAAATCCGATGTTTCCGAAACCATTCTCGGTCAGGTGCTGAGCGCCGGTCAGGGACAGAACCCCGCGCGCCAGGCTCACATCAACGCCGGCCTGCCTATTGAAAGTGCTGCATGGGGCATCAATCAGGTCTGCGGCTCAGGCTTGCGCGCTGTTGCCCTTGCCGCGCAGCACATCCAACTGGGCGACTCCAATATCGTCGCCGCCGGTGGCCAGGAAAACATGACACTGTCGCCGCACGTGGCACACCTTCGTGCCGGAACCAAAATGGGCGACGTAAAATACATCGACTCTATGATCCGTGACGGTCTTTGGGATGCGTTCAACGGTTACCACATGGGCCAGACCGCTGAAAACGTAGCTGAGAAGTGGCAGATCAGCCGTGAACAGCAGGACGAATTCGCTGTTGCGTCGCAAAACAAGGCAGAAGCCGCTCAAAAAGCAGGGAAATTTGACGACGAGGTAATCCCTTTCACGGTCAAAACACGCAAGGGCGACATTGTCGTGGACAAGGACGAGTACATTCGCCACGGCGCGACGATTGATGCGATGCAGAAACTGCGTCCCGCTTTTGCAAAAGACGGTTCGGTTACCGCCGCAAACGCATCCGGCCTGAACGATGGTGCCGCTGGTGCTCTCCTGATGTCCGCAGAAGAAGCCGAGAAACGTGGCATCGAGCCGTTGGCACGGATCGCCTCCTATGCAACCGCCGGACTCGACCCGTCCATCATGGGCGTCGGTCCGATCTACGCGTCTCGCAAGGCGCTCGAAAAGGCCGGCTGGAAAGCGGAAGACCTTGATCTTGTTGAAGCGAACGAAGCCTTCGCCGCGCAGGCTTGTGCCGTCAACAAAGACATGGGTTGGGACCCGTCAATCGTGAACGTTAACGGCGGCGCGATCGCCATTGGACACCCGATTGGAGCATCCGGCGCGCGCATTCTCAACACGCTGCTGTTTGAAATGAAACGCCGCGATGCCAAGAAGGGTCTTGCGACGCTTTGCATCGGTGGCGGTATGGGTGTGGCCATGTGCCTAGAGCGTCCGTGATTCTGGCGCCCCGTATCTGATTCTGCGAGGGGGCGCCCAGTTGGGCGCCCCTTTGCCTTTTTGGGAGGCACTTTTCGCACAAGCAGCAAAAAATATCTGCGGTGCGGCAATTCATCACGCAATTTTGTTGCGCATCTTGTTTATAGATCGTAACAGAATTACCAGACCATTTGCCTAATTGGAGGGACCCACATGGCAAGAGTAGCACTCGTCACCGGCGGTAGCCGCGGTATCGGTGAAGCCATTTCCAAAGCACTTAAAGCCGAAGGCTATGAAGTTGCAGCAACCTACGCCGGCAACGACGAGAAGGCGGCAGCCTTCACCGAAGCGACCGGCATCAAGACCTACAAGTGGAACGTCGCAGACTACGAGGCCTCCAAGGCAGGTCTCGCGCAGGTCGAAGCTGACCTCGGCCCAATCGACGTTGTTGTCGCCAATGCCGGCATCACTCGGGACGCGCCTTTCCACAAGATGACTCCCGAGCAGTGGCACGAAGTGGTCGACACCAACCTGACCGGTGTCTTCAACACGGTACATCCTGTTTGGCCCGGCATGCGCGAACGCAAGTTCGGCCGCATCATCGTTATCTCTTCGATCAACGGTCAAAAAGGACAGTTCGCTCAGGTAAACTATGCCGCAACCAAAGCTGGCGACCTGGGTATTGTAAAATCCCTCGCACAAGAAGGCGCGCGCGCAGGCATCACCGCCAACGCGATTTGCCCAGGATACATCGCGACTGAAATGGTCATGGCCGTTCCCGAGAAAGTCCGCGAGTCGATCATTGGTCAAATCCCGACAGGCCGTCTTGGCGAGCCTGAGGAAATTGCACGCTGTGTGACGTTCCTTGCCTCCGAGGACGCCGGCTTCATCAACGGATCTACAATTTCCGCAAATGGCGGTCAGTTCTTCGTATGACCCTGCCGCTTACTAAAAACAATAAGGGCCGGTCGCTTGACCGGCCCTTTTTCTTTGCCCCGTAAGTGCTTTGGCGAAAAAGCTCAGCGGGACGGCACCGTAAGGCCAAAGTCGGCCAGCGGTGTTTCGGATTTGCCAAACAGCCATTTGAACATTCCGACAAAGGCGCGGCTGCGCTCTGCGTGGGCGTCTTGCATGGCTCTTGCGATACGGGCGTTTGCGGCTGTTTCGATCATGATGCGCCTCCTTAGGCTTGGCATTTGCAGTAATTCTTAACTGCAACTTATATGACACTCGCAAACAAAACCCACAAACGAGACTTTTCACACTTTCAGTTAAGCTGTACTTAAGTGAATATGCCTGACCGCCTTCCCCCACTCACTGCTCTTCGAGCCTTTGAAGCCGCAGCCCGCCACATGTCTTTCGCCAAAGCTGCCGACGAACTTTTTGTCACGCCAGCTGCGCTATCCTATCAAATCAAGTCGCTCGAAGAACATCTGGGAGCGCCGCTCTTTCACCGACTCAACCGAGCTGTCTCGCTTACCGAGGCAGGCGAAGCTCTGGCTCCCGGTGTCAGCGACGGTTTTCAGTCACTAAGCGCTGCATGGCGCACCGTGCAACGCTTGACCGATGACGCCACACTGATGGTCACGGCCGGTCCGGGTTTCACTGCAAAGTGGTTGGCGCCACGCTTCTTTGAGTTTGCTCGCGCACATCCCGAAATCGACCTGAGGTTTTCAGCGACACTGCACAACGTTGATTTTGGACGAGACGAAGTTGACGTGGCCATCCGCTTCGGCCGCGACCAAACAACGCCGGGGCTGTGGAGCTACGAGTTGCCCGAAGAATGGGTCACGCCTGTGATGACACCGGAATTGGCAAAGCAATATCCGACGCCTCAATCTCTGGAACACGCGACGCTGATCCATGACGAGTCAATCAATTTTCTTACACCTCGTGCGGACTGGTCGGCATGGACCCGCATGATGGGGGTGTCGTTCGATACTTCACATGGACCGCGCTTCACTGGGGCCGATCACTCCATCGACGCAGCGCTCGCGGGCGCAGGCGTGGCCTTAGGCCGACGCGCCCTTGTGGTCAAAGACATTAGCGAAGGGCGTCTCGTCGCACCATTCGCGGAGGCCATTGTCTTGCAAGCCCGTTTCCGCTTTCTCTGTCAAGACGGGGTACAGGACCGCCCGCATATCGCTGCCTTTCGCAACTGGATGCGGGAGGAAATCGCCAAAACCGCACATGTGACAGAGGCGCTCACATTGATCCCAATCGAAGACATCCCCGAACAATGACCCGATCCCGCGCCACCTTTGTCGGTTTCATAGCGATTCTTCTTTGGTCGCTACTGGCTTTGTTCACGGTTGGAAGTGCTCCGACCCCTCCCCTTTTACTGAATGCGATCTGCTTCGCCATCGGCGGTGCCTTGGGAGTTGTCTGGGGTGTCCGCACAGGAAACCTGAAAAGCCTGCGCAGCGTGCCATGGACTGTTTACTTATTTGGAACTGTCGGGCTGTTTGGTTACCACGCACTCTATTTTAGTGCGCTCCGCAATGCGCCTGCGGCTGAGGCGGGCCTGATCGCCTACCTTTGGCCATTGCTAATTGTGCTCCTGTCAGGTCTACTTCCAGGGGAGCGACTAAGAGCTGGTCACCTGATTGGCGCATGCCTTGGGCTCGGCGGCGCTTCACTGATTATCTCCGGAGGTGCGACGGGCTTTGATCCCGCCCACACAAAAGGCTACTTGCTCGCATTGGCCTGCGCGTTCACCTGGTCCACCTATTCCGTTGGCTCGCGCCGCTTTGGTGACGTTCCAACAGCATCGGTAATTGTTTTCTGCTTGGCCTCTTCTGTTTTGTCATTGGGCCTGCATCTGGCGGTCGAGACAACCGCCTGGCCGCAAGGAGTTCTAGGCTGGGCGGCAACAGCAGCACTCGGCCTCGGGCCAGTCGGCCTGGCCTTTTATGTCTGGGACATCGGAGTCAAACACGGCGACATACAACTGCTCGGCACGGCGTCCTATGCGGCACCGCTTCTGTCTACGCTGGCCTTGGTGGCCGCAGGAGTGGCTGCGCCAACATGGTCATTGGCGCTCGCCGCTTTGATGATCACCGCAGGGGCGGTATGTGCCGCTTTGGCCAGTATGAAATCAAATTAGATTTCCGGTCGGCGGCTTGGAAAAGTTACGCCGAAAGGCGCGTGATCTCTTCCTTGAGCTTAAGCTTCTGCTTTTTCATTTCAGCAATTTCAAGATCGCTGGCACCGGGTGAACGCTGCTCCGCTTCTACTTGGTCAGAAAGCGCTTCGTGCTTGCGTTTCAGTTCTTCCAGGTGTGCGCTTACGCTCATATCGTCTCTCCTATCAAAACAAAAACTGTATGAGGATTGCACCACAGAAACCGCGCCCTGTCACGCTGGACTTGCGCTGCTTTTGCAACAACAGCGGAAAATTGCCGCAACCGTGCGCGCCTGTCATAATTTCTTTGGAAACGTGAATTTTTGGCAAGGCGTGGAAATCGCTAACGTTTCTCGCTGACGCCAATCCTATGCTGTCTCGCAACAACACCCCTGCAAAATTCCGATTTATTTTTTGTTGCTTCCGAAAGCCAAGGCCGCCCCATCGCGCAAAACCGAGCGAATCTCCGGCGTATAGCTCTCGCCATCGGTTTCGTGACGCGCGCCTTCGTGCATCATTACAGGCGCACAAAGACGAAAATCCGCACGGCCGCCTTTGCGGGCGCGCAAAACCACCAAACCCGCATCCCGTCCAGCTCGGGCCTGCAGCGGCAAAATCTCGATGGATCCAAGCTTTTTGCCTACGTGCATCAATAACTCGGGCAGCCTCTCCGCTCGGTGAATGAATGTGGCATACCCCTTTGGCGCAAGACGACGCGCCGCCACATCGACCCAAACAGACAACGCCGTGCCCTCCCCCATCGCAACCTCTCGGCCTTCATTCGCCGCGGGAGAACTCGCCGTCCGGTCAAAGTATGGCGGATTGGCAATCACATGATCGAACAGGCGTAGCCGGAAATCATCTGGCAGCGTCGCCAGATCACCTTCGCGTATGTCCGCCACGATGTCGTTCGCATGAGCGTTTTCACGGGCAAGCGCGGCATAGGTTGGCTGAACCTCAACAGCGGCCAAACTCAACTCTGGCACACGCATCGCCAAGCAAAACAACGCAGTGCCCACACCGCACCCCAACTCGAGCACAGATTGCCCGCTTTTCGCAGGTATTGTCGCGGCCAGCAAAACCGGATCAACTCCTGCTCGATAGCCCTTTAGTGGTTGCCGAAGTGTCAAACGCCCGCCAAGGAAGGCATTTTCGGACGTCTCGATCAACGGTCCCGTCCCAACGCGATATTGTTGTCCGCCATGACAACCTCAGCGGCTGATAAATCGTCCTGCCGCACCATCAATCTGCGGGGCAAAATACCGATACTACCTTCCAGCACGCTCATATTTACGTCCATTTCAAAGCAGTCTATACCCTCCCCCTGAAGCAGGGCGGAGGCAAAAGCGATGATCGTCGGGTCGTTGCTGCGCAAAAGCTCTTTCATAATAGGGATGTAAGAGCAGGGGTAAGCACTTGTCGACCCCAGCCACAAGAAGTTGAGCCAGGAAAATAGCGTATGGGCCTCGATACCGCAGCCAGCAAACCTCACGAAGCTCTCGCCGCCTTGCTGGCCGAAGAGATGGACGCCGTTAACGCGCTGATAGAAGAGCGTATGGCTTCCGAACATGCTCCACGTATTCCCGAGGTGACAGCGCACCTCGTAGGCGCCGGCGGCAAACGGCTCCGTCCGATGCTCACGCTCGCCGCGGCACGACTGTGCGACTATACCGGCCCCTATCACGTCCACCTTGCTGCAACCGTGGAATTTATTCACACAGCCACTTTGCTTCATGATGACGTCGTCGATGAAAGCGCGCAGCGTCGCGGACGTCCCACGGCAAACCTTCTTTGGGACAACAAAAGCTCCGTTCTGGTTGGTGACTATTTGTTTTCTCGCAGCTTCCAGCTGATGACGGAAACAGGCAACATCGACGTTTTGCGTATCCTATCGAACGCATCTGCAACGATTGCAGAAGGCGAAGTCCTTCAACTTACCGCCGCCACGGATCTCGCAACCGATGAGGGCGTGTACCTTCAGGTTGTACGCGGAAAAACCGCTGCTTTGTTTTCGGCCGCCACCGAAGTCGGCGGGGTGATAGCAGGGGCCGACACTTCGCATGTCAAAGCCTTGTTTGATTACGGAGACGCCCTCGGAATCGCTTTCCAGATCGCGGACGATCTACTCGACTATCAGGGCGACAGCGCGCAAACCGGGAAGAACGTCGGCGACGACTTTCGTGAACGCAAATTGACTTTGCCAGTGATCAAAGCCGTCGCGCAATCCACCGAAGAAGAACGCGCATTCTGGATCCGCACGATTGAAAAAGGCCGTCAGGAAGAAGGCGACCTTGAGCACGCGCTGGGGCTCATGGCCAAGTATGACACGTTGACCGCAACACGCGACGACGCGCTGGCTTGGGCGGAGAAAGCCAAGTCCGCAATTGGGCAACTGCCGGAACACGAGATCCGCGAGCTGTTGGCCGACATAGCCGACTACGTAGTCGCGCGACTAAACTAAAGTCGGTTTTGAGCATCTGACCATCTGGGCGCAAACCCGAAAGCCAGATTCTGGGCAATCTCTCGCCTCTCCACGGCAAGGTGATCAGCCTGATCTTTCTCTGTGCCATTCTCTAAGCTATCAAGAACTAATTTTAGAGGATTGACGCAGCCGCCCCTTGGCCACGCGGTCCACCACATAGGAACCGTAAATGCCTGTTATCTTACGCTTACTTGCAATCGCCCTGCTGGCTTTGCCAACTATTGCCACGGCGCAATCGACGGAAGCACCCGCCGGAATTTCTCTCGAACTCAATGCGGTAGAGGACGTCGAAGGTGCGTGCCGGTTCACTTTTGTGGCTCACAATGAGACGTCTCAGGCGATCGACAAGGCCGTTTTCGAAACCGTGATCTTTGACGCTGAAGGTGCCGTTGTACGACTGGCGCTGTTTGATTTTCGTGAGTTACCTGACGGCCGCCTGAGAGTCCGCCAATTCGACGTTTCAGGCATGAACTGCAATGCAATTTCTCAAGCCCTTATCAATGGGACCAACAGCTGCGTTATTGATGGTGTGCAAAGCACTGTTTGCAGCGACGGACTGTCACTGAGCAGCCGTATCACCATAAAACTACTGGGATGAATGCGATGGATGGTTTGCGCGATGTATTGGCTCTTGGTGGGCCGGTGGTGGCAATTCTTTTGGTGATGTCGGTTCTGACCTTTGCTGTCACGATCTACAAACTCTGGCAATTCGCAGCGTCTGGAGTCGGCCGCCACAAGGTGCTGTCCGAAGCGCTGTCAGAGTGGGATGCAGGCGACGCAAACGCTGCGCAGGCGCGCCTTTCGCAAAGCCGCAGCTATCTTGCGCCTTTCATCGAAGCGGCCATCCACATGCCCAACTCCCAAGCCTTGAGCGACCGTTTGGACGCAGAGGCCGGCCTTGCCCTTGCTCGCTTGGAAAGGGGATTTCGCCTACTGGACACGATTGCCCAACTGGCGCCTCTGCTCGGCTTGTTTGGCACCGTGCTCGGCATGATCGAAGCTTTCCAAAGTCTTCAGTCTTCCGGCGCCTCGGTTGATCCTTCGTTGCTCGCAGGCGGCATCTGGGTGGCTCTTGTTACAACTGCAGTCGGACTTGCGGTGGCGATGCCCACATCTATGATCCTGTCTTGGCTCGAGAGCCGAACCGCCCGCGAACGCGTCTTTGCAGACAAGGCACTACGTACGGTTTTGATGCCACGGGGCGCCGCCGGTACGGTCGCCTCAAATGCGGCGCAGGGCCATGCGTAACCTAGCGCCATTTGTGCGCCGCCCACTGGCCCTCACGCCGTTGATCGACGTGATTTTCTTGCTGTTGCTGTTCTTCATGTTGACATCAACCTTTTCCACCTTCGGTGAAATCGAACTCAGCAACGCACGCCAGGGAAGTGGAACGGCGCAAACAACCGTGGACCGTCACTTTGTGCAGCTTGGTCCGGACCGTCTGACCCTGAATGGACAATCTGCAACGCTGGATGACATTGCCAGCGATATTGAAGCCGGTCAGGTTCTGGTCAGTCTCGATCAAGGCACCACCGCCCAACGCCTCGTGGATTTCCTACACCAAATGCGCACGCGCGGCGATCTTGACGTGCTGGTCTTGGAGTGACCCGATGATCCGCCAGTCGCCACTTCGCAAAAAGCGGGACTCGACCATCCCCTTGATCAACGTCGTTTTTCTGATGCTGGTCTTTTTCCTGATCGCCGGCACTGTTGCTGCACCGCTTGATCCTGATCTGAACCTCGTACAGACAAGCGACCTTGAGGGGCGCGAACCACCGGATGCACTCATTTTGCATTCAGACGGCAGCCTCACATTCCGCGGCCAAGCCACAACTGCTGAGGACTTTGTCGAAACCCAAGGCGGCGGTCCAACACGCATTGTGCCTGATCGGGACGTGGATGCCCTACGCTTGATGGAAGTCACCGGCGCCTTGCGCAATGCCGGCGCATCTTCCGTTATCCTTGTGACCGAGCGGGCGTTGCAGTGATCCGCCGGTCCCTACTCATCGCCTGCTGTGCGCTTCTTTTGTCCCTCGCAGTGCACGTGTTGGGGCTGGGCGTTGCAGTCCGCGTTGATCGCGCCGCTCCGCCTCAGGAAACAGCCGGAGATGTGATCGCGCTTGGCAATGCGTTTGAAGACATAGCAGAAACGGTACAGGAGCCTGAACAGCCCGAAACAGTTCCGGAACCCGAACAGGACCCACCGGTCGAGCCTGTGCCACCCAGCGAGGCGGAAGTACCCGACACAGAAGTTCATGTAGCCTCCGAGAATCCGCAAGATACGTTTGCACCGGACACCGGCGCCGCCGAAATCGTCGAACCGGTCCCCTTGGCCGGTACACAAAGTGATTTTGTGTCAGAACCAGATGTCACCGAGCCATCAGCGCAACCGGACGAGACAGAACCGGTTCAACCTCAAACGGACACGCCGTCGCCTCTCGGTTCGGAAACCGAAACCGCCGAGGCTCTTGAACCGGTCGCCCCGATCGAATCTGCCCCCCCTGTCGAACCGGAAACTACGGACCCATCGGATGAGGTGATCGCCTCCCTGCCGGAAACTGCTCTGCCTGTTGTGCCTGTCACGCCTCTTGTCGACCCTCAAGAAGAACAGGTTACCGAGCCCGAACTGGTTGAACCCCTTGAAGATGCTCAGGACGCGCCGCCTGAGAACAGCACCGAAACCGAGCCCAAACCGATGTTTCCGGGTTGGCGTGACGGGTTTGAGGAGCTGCGTAATTCTACCGAAACCGTGGAATCTCCGCTGGAAACCTACCGCCGCGAAGGATCTCTCGCCACTGTCGGTGGGTTCGGTATTGAAACCGGCTCCGGCGCCAATTCCCGCGGCCCGGGCAACTCCACCACAACGAATTATGCTGGCCGCGTCCTTGTGCACCTCAACCGAACACCACCGGTTCACGTCAAAGCGCCGGGATGGGCACGGGTGTTCTTCGAGATCAGCCCGGACGGTTCCTTGAACTGGGTTGAGGTCGTCGATGGTTCCGGCAACGCGGACGTCAACCGCGCCGCCCGCATCCAGATCCAGCGGGGCGCTCCTTTCCCGCTCCCTCCCAACGGCGAAAGCCGCCAGTTGTCCTTTTGGTACCGCTCTAGGTAAAGGGCTCGGGACGGATCGGAACTTGTCGGGGAAACCCAATCTCGGTCAGGACAAAATCCAAGACGTCTCAATCCACCAATCCGCATAATCCGTCCTGATTGCTTCTGCAGCGGCATCTCGGCTTTCAACGCTCTCAAATAGTCCGAAACACGTCGCTCCGGACCCGGACATGCGCGCGAGCTCACATCCAAGGCAGCCTCGCAAAGCGCTCAACACTTCGGCTATTACGGGGCGCGCCGCAATTGCCGGCGCTTCTAGATCGTTGCGCTGTGCCGCAAGCCAACTTACAGCATCCGATCTGTCGGACCAGTCCGGAAATTCGTCAGGCATCGGTGGATTGTTCTTGCTTTGCAAGGCCGCGAAGACCGTCGGAGTCGGCACATCCACTCCCGGATTGATCAACAAGACGGGCCAGCGGACGCCATTCGCCAAAGGAGCTATCTCTTCACCGATGCCCGACATGCGCTGCCAGCCATGTCCAACACAAACCGGAACATCTGCCCCAAGCGAAAGAAGATCAGCCACAGGTGGCACCGGCTTGCCGGTTAGGTCGGCAAGCGCGCGCAAGGTGGCAGCAGCGTCCGACGACCCACCCCCGATTCCCGCGGCCGCTGGAAGATGTTTTTCCAAGGCGATATGCGCCGAAACCCCGAAGGTTTTTGCCGCCTTGTGAACCAGATTGCTCTCATCCGAAGGCACGCCTTCCGCAAGAGGCCCCGTCACCGTAAGTGATGTGTCAGGAGCCCGCTGCACAGCGAGCCGATCACCGATATCAGCAAACACAACTAGAGAGTCGAGCAGATGATACCCATCAGCCCGTTGTCCTGTGACATGCAAAGTCAGATTGATTTTGGCCGGCGCAAACGCCTCAACCGTCCGAACCATCGACCACTTTCAACGGCTCAGCGCCTTCTTCTTCGAGTACCACGTCCAGACCGACCTCGAGCTTGCGCCGAATGCGGTCTGGCTTGGCTTCTTCTGCGGTTTCTTCGTCAACGAAACTCAACGCGCGTCGCCATTGGAACTGCGCCTCCAGTTTGCGGCCAACGGCCCAGAAAGTGTCGCCCAGATGGTCATTTACAACGGGATCGACAGGCATCAGTTCCGCAGCCCGCTCCATCTGAATGACGGCCTCATCATAGCGCCCAAGACGGAACAACACCCAACCGAGACTGTCTACGATGTACCCGCTGTCGGGGCGCGCCGCCACGGCGCGCTCGATCATATCCAGAGCTTCTTCCAGCTTGATCTGTTTCTCTACCAGCGAATAACCAAGATAATTCAGAACCTGAGGCTGCTCGGGGTTCAGTTCCAACGCTTTTCGGAAATCCGCCTCGGCTTGCTCCCAATTGTCCAGCCGTTCGTGTGAAATGCCACGCGCGTAAAACAGGAACCATTGGCGCTGCTCCAACTCCTCGAAAATCTCGATAGCTGTGTCGTAAGACGCCACAGCCGCTTCGAACTCCCGCTCCTGACGGTGCAAGTCCCCAAGCGACGAATGCACATACGGCAAATGACCCTGGCTCCGCGCAAGCTGTTCCAAAACCTCGATTGCAGCTTCTAGCTTACCCGATTCCCGAAGCGCTTCCGCCCGTCCCATTTCTGCGGCGTGGAAAGATGGATGGTCCGCTGGTACGCGTTTGTAAGCTTGAGACGCGAGCTCATACTGGTCGAGCGCTTCCAACAATTCCGCGGTCAAAAGGATTGCTTCGATATGGTCGCTCCGCAGCGCCTCCGCAATGCGGGCATAAAGCAACGTGTAATCCGCGTTGGCCTCGTTCTGAAGGGCGCTTCCAATCGTATAGTAAACTTCGGCGATGCCATCCTGTGCGCTGCGCACGTGAGTGAATGGCAGCTGGTTTCCTTCAATCAGGTCCGCCTGCATCTGTCGCAACTCGGGGTCCAGATCGCTGCCAAACACCTCATCGAGTAGAGCAAGCGCATCATCGTTCCGGTCCAACTGGCTTAGTACCTCGACCTCGGCCATCACACCGCGGCGCGTGCGCTGCAAACCGTTTTCGGCACCACTTGCGAAAATCTCGTCGGCCCCTTCGAAATCACCAACCGAAGCAAGCGCCAGCGCCTTGTGGTAAGCCGAGAACCCGGAAAGACCGGGTTCGGAAGCGACCGCATCAAATGCAGCCAAGGCTTCGGACATCGCTCCGCGTCCGATCTGCGCCCAGGCTTTCATCAGCCCGTCGACCAGAGGGCCCACTCCACGGTTTTCAAGCCGCGACAGCAATTCGGAATATTGGCCGTCCTGAACCATGCCAGAAGTGATCACCATCTCGGCAATCTGACTTTGGAATCCCTCCGCATCGAGTTTGCGCGCCACCGGCATCGCACGATCCATCTGCCCTAACGCCACAAACGCAAGCACCGTGTTTTCCAGCAACGCAGGGTTGGACGGATCACGGGTCAGGGCTTCTGAGTAATATCGCGCGGAATTGGCGTAATCACTGCCATAACTGGCCTGTCGCGCCGCCAAATAAGGCCCTGCAAAACTGTCAGCATTCGCAGGCACCGCCATTGCCGCCACAAGGGCAGAAACGGCAACTGAGCGGAAAAAACGATGGGCCACGGGCAACTCCTGTTCAAATAACCTCAGAAAGGTAATCTGCCCCTGCCTAACACGCAATGGGGCGGCCCGCAGGCCGCCCCATGTTTTTCGGCAAATCTTTGCGAATTGCGATCACATGTTCGGGTAGTTCGGCCCGTCACCACCTTGCGGTGTGGTCCAGGTGATATTCTGGCTCGGGTCTTTGATGTCACAGGTTTTGCAGTGAACGCAGTTCTGGAAGTTCACAACAAAGCGTGGTTCGCTGCCTTCTTCTTCCACGACCTCATATACGCCAGCCGGACAATAACGCTGCGCCGGTTCCGCAAATTTCGGCAGGTTGACCGAAATCGGCTTGGCCGGATCCGCCAAACGCAGGTGACACGGCTGGCTCTCCTCGTGGTTGGTCATCGAGAAGCTCACGTTGGTCAGGCGGTCGAACGACAGCTTGCCATCAGGCTTGGGATAGTCGATCGGCTTGTGTTTGCTTGCTTCCTCGGTCGCCTCGGCATCGTTCTTGCCGTGGCCCAGTGTGCCAAACAGCGAGAAGCCACCGGTCAACGTCTGGAACCACATGTCGAAACCGCCTAGGGCCAGCGACGCTGTCAGGCCCCACTTGGACCACATCGGCTTTACGTTACGCACTTTCTTGAGATCTTTTCCGATCGCACCACCGCGCACGTCTTCTTCATAGGCGGTAAGCTCGTCACCGGCCCGCTCTGCCTTGATTGCATCGAACGCGGCTTCGGCAGCGGCCTTACCGGAAAGCATCGCGTTATGGTTGCCCTTGATGCGCGGTACGTTGACCATGCCTGCGGAACACCCAAGAAGCGCTACGCCGGGAGCAACAAGCTTCGGCATGGATTGCCATCCACCCTCGGTGATGGCGCGCGCGCCATAAGCCACGCGCTTACCGCCTTCCAGAAGTTCGGCAATCATGGGGTGATGCTTAAACCGTTGGAACTCCATGTACGGGAACAAATGCGGATTCTTGTAGTTCAGGTGCACCACGAAGCCGACGTACACTTGGTTGTTTTCGAGGTGATACACAAACGAACCACCTCCCGCATTGGAGTTCAGCGGCCATCCCATTGTATGGGTGACAGAACCTTCTTTGTGCTTGGCAGGGTCGATCTCCCAGATCTCTTTCATCCCCACGCCGTACTTCTGTGGTTCTTTGCCCGCTTGCAGATCATATTTGGCAATCACTTCCTTGGACAGAGAGCCGCGCACGCCCTCTGAAAGGAACACGTATTTACCATGCAGCTCCATACCTGGTTCGGTGTTGGGACCGTAAGAGCCGTCCTCTTCCAGACCGAAGACACCGGCAACAACGCCTTTGACTTCGCCGTTATCGCCATAGACCAGCTCGGAACACGCCATGCCCGGGAAGATTTCGACCCCCAGTTCTTCAGCCTGTTCTGCCATCCAGCGACACACATTGCCCATCGACACGATGTAGTTGCCGTGGTTGTTCATCAGCGGTGGCATCGGGAAATTCGGAATTCGGATTTCGCCCGCTTCCCCCAGCATATAGAAATTGTCTTCGTTTACCGGCGTGTTCAGCGGTGCGCCTTTTTCCTTCCAGTCAGGGATCAACGCGTCCAGGCCACAGGGGTCCAATACAGCACCGGATAGGATATGCGCACCCACCTCAGAGCCTTTTTCCAGAACCACAACATTGAGGTCCGCATCCAACTGTTTCAGACGGATCGCAGCAGACAGGCCCGCCGGCCCCGCACCGACGATAACAACGTCATATTCCATGGCTTCGCGTTCGATTTCCGACATTGGCTTCCCTTCCCGGATCGCTGGCGTAATTTTCTTTCGCATCTGCTAGCGCGAGTTTGACGTTTCGGTCAATCAGAACCCAACGACATTTCGGCCGAAAACGACATGTTTCGCTGCGGCACAGCATATTTATGCTTGCAAAGCGCTCCGCTCTTGCATTTCTACGGGTGCTCGGGGCAAGTTGCGCCACGTGTTTTACAAATGACCAGCCTTTGCGTCAGTATTGCAGAGGCCAAAAACAACCGACGGGACTGCCTCATGGACAAACTACCAATGACCCGCGCTGGCTATACGGCGCTCGAAGCAGAATTGAAGCAGCTCAAATCCGAAGAACGTCCGGCGATCATCGAGGCGATCGCCTCCGCACGTGAACTTGGCGACCTAAAGGAAAACGCCGAATATCACTCAGCGCGTGAAAAGCAGGGTTTCATCGAAGGCCGCATAAAGGAACTCGAAGGCGTGATAGGCCTCGCGGAGGTCATTGATCCCACGTCGCTGTCCGGTTCCATCAAGTTCGGTGCGACGGTGACCCTCGTGGATGAGGATACGGATGAGGAAAAGACTTGGCAGATCGTTGGCGAGCACGAGGCCAACGTCGAAAAAGGCCTCTTGAACATCAAGTCCCCTCTCGCCCGTTCCCTGATCGGCAAGGAGGAAGGCGACAGTGTTGAAGTGCGCACCCCCGGGGGCGAGAAAAGTTACGAAGTGCTCGCCATCGACTACAAATGAGCCAGTCAAACGGTCAGCAGAAAATGACAGAAGAACGCGACAGCAAGTCGACTCCGCTGGGCATCTACGACAAACCGCGCGTACCAACCGTGACCGGTATCGAAGTGATCGCGGTTGCGCTCAGCTTTGTCTGGCTGGCAGCCGCTGTCATCTTTTTTCTGGTTCTGGAACCCGGTGCGCTGGGGGACGTTGATAATCTCCGGTTCATAATGACCCTACTGGCGATTTTTATGCCTGTTGCCATGATCTGGGTCGCAGCAACAGCTGCGCGGTCGGCGCGAGTGGTTCGTGAAGAAAGCGCACGCCTGCAGGCGGCGATTGACGGCATGCGTCGCACCTATGTGTCACAATCTCAAGGCGCACAGGCCCAAATGGGCGCAGAGCCTTCGGTCGCGCGCAAACTCGATGAAATCGCCGCAGCGACACGCAAGACAGAGACAGCGTTGGCGACATTCTCCACCAGCCGCGAACGCGAGAACGGCATTCGTAAGCCGGCGGAACAAGCGCCTTCCGAGGACGGTGCAAATCAAGGACTTCTGGAACTCGGCACGCCCGCAGAGGTGTTGGGACCACCGTTGTCTAGGGAAGACTTCATCTCGGCTCTCAATTTTCCAGAAAACGCGGATGATGCCGAAGGTTTTGCGGCACTGCGCAAAGCTCTCAAGGACCGCAAGGCCGCACACCTCATTCAGGCCAGCCAGGACATCCTCACCTTGCTGAGCCAAGACGGGATTTACATGGACGACCTGCGTCCGGATCTGGCCCGCCCGGAAATCTGGCGACAGTTCGCTGCGGGCGAACGGGGCAAACCCATTGCCGCATTGGGCGGCGTGCGTGACCGCAGCTCCCTTGCCTTGGCCGCCGGTCGCATGAAACAGGATCCGATCTTCCGCGATGCGGCGCACCATTTCTTGCGACGCTTTGACACCAGCTTTGTCGAATTCGAAGAGACCGCAACAGACGCCGAGATCGCGCGCCTGGCTGATACGCGAACCGCGCGGGCCTTTATGCTTTTGGGACGTGTTGCCGGAATCTTCGACTAATTTCTTGCCCGTACTGGTTCACCGGTCCGGGCAAGTCGCCCATCACAGTCCAAAAGACGCATAGCTGTAGTAGGCCACCGGTGTACCCGGGTTGATTGTCAGTTCACCATCCGGCAATTCCACCAAGCCATCTGCCCAACTCAGCCCGCTGATACGGCCTGACCCTTCCGAGGGAAACACCTCGGCTTTTCCATCCACCAGTCGCGCGCGCAGATACTCTCGACGTCCCGGTTTTTTGTTTTTGCTAAAGCTGGCTGGCACAACCATTGGGTCCGGCATATGCCAGCCTTCACCGGACAAAGCGCCCATTGCGGGTCGTGCAAATACCAATGCACAGACCATCGCCGCAACTGGATTACCCGGCAAACCAAAAACCGGCTTCTGGTTCCACATGCCAAGTGCCAGAGGACGCCCGGGCTTGATCGCCAGCCGCCAAAGCGTCATGGCACCACTTTCATTCAGCAATGCAGAGAGATGATCCTCGTCGCCTGCCGACGCCCCGCCCGACGTAAGTATCAGGTCAGCGCTGGTTGCCGCCTTGTCCATCATGTCCCGCAACGCGTCGCGGTCATCTGGCGCGCGGCCAGCATCCACAGGCTCAAAACCGAACCGTTTGATCATCGCCAAAAGCATCGGACGATTGGCGTCAAAGATCTGATCTGCCCGCGCCTGCTCGCCTGATTGGGCAAGCTCGTCTCCGGTCGACAAAACGGCCACGCGCAATGGCTTACGCACTGTCAGCTCGGAGATGCCTGTCGCAGCGGCAAGCGCAAGATCTGCCGGCGTCAAACGGCGCCCCGCCGAGAACAATACCTCTCCGGCGTCAACGTCCTCGCCTGCGCGCCTGACATTGGCGCGAGGTTTCAACCCGCCATGAAACGCAATCCGCGCACCATCCGTGGTTACGTCCTCTTGCAGGATAACGGTATCCACTCCCTCGGGAATTGTCGCGCCGGTCAACACCCGAACCGCGTACCCTTGCGGCAGCTCGCCTTCAAAGGGCGCTCCCGCCGCGGCCCGTCCATCCACCAAAGGAAGCGTTTGTGGACCATCCCGCGTATCGGCATGCCGTAATCCATAACCATCCACTGCTGAATTGGGCTGCGGCGGATTAGACCGTTTGGCGATCACTTCACTGGCCAACACCCGATCGAGGCCCTCATGCAGCGGCACGACCTCTTGCCCCACAACAACCGACAAACGGTCCTGCAACATCGCGTGCGCTTCTGCGACCGGCGTCCAGTGAGTGCCCGGCGGCAACGCGAAGCAGTCGTCCTTCAATGGTGGCGGCGCAAGCGGTTCAGCCATTTCAGCTGGCCTCTACCCGGACAGGGACCAGGCCAACTTCTGTCAGTACAAAATCCGCAATCGCCACTGTGTCGTTCAGATCAAACACCACACGGTCACTTACCACATCCGTGTCGGCGGCTATCGCGCGAATGGTTTTGTCTTCCGGAGCTATCAGCGGATTGCCGGTTTCTGCGCGAAACGCCTCAACTTTGGGATGCGCATCCCGCTTATAGCCTTCGACAAGGACCAGATCGACCGGCGCCAGCTTTGACAATAGCAATTCTAATGGCGGCTCCGCCTCTTCCGCCAGTTCGTGCATCAGCGCCCAACGGGCACCGGAAGCCAACAAGACTTCTCGCGCACCAGCCGTCCGGTGCCGATGGCTGTCTTTGCCGGGTTGGTCCACGTCAAACGTGTGATGGGCATGTTTGACCGTCGAGACGGAATATCCGCGCCCTGTGATCTCGGCAACCAAACGTTCCATCAATCCCGTCTTGCCGGCGTTCTTCCAACCAACGACGCCATAAATCCGCTGAGTCATTCTGCCCCCACCATGCGCCGCGCCTCTGCAAGGTCCTCGGCCGTATTCACGTTGAAAAACGGATCACCACCATCGGTGGGGAACTCCGCCAGACGCCCGCCGTGCGGGTCGGTCCACAGCACCACTTTGCGCAAGCCATCGTCAAGGGCGGCCCGCAAATCGTGGCGCAATGCCACAGGCCAGATGCCAAAAGTCGGATGCCGGATCAGCCCCGAGCGCGACATGGATTTTGTCGTTTCGCCTTCACCGCGCGGTGTCGCCGCCAGCGCCAACCGGTTGTCCATCCCGTCCGTCGCCAACAACAAGCGAGGCACCAGATCGCATGGAAAAAAAGGTGTGTCCGCAGCCGCAGTGACAATGCTTTCAGCGCCCTGCTCCGCGGCCCAGTCCAACCCCGCCAGCACACCGGCCAAGGGTCCGGCAAATCCGTCCACATCATCCGCGATCACCGGCAGACCCAGATCGCCAAACCGCGCCGCGTCGCCGTTGGCATTGAGCGCAACAGAAGCCACTTGCGGCTCCAGCCGGTCGATGACGTGCGAAAGAATGGAGCGATCCCCAAGCATCAGTCGCCCCTTGTCGCCCCCGCCCATACGTGTGGCCTTCCCGCCCGCAAGGATCACGCCGAGAGGTTGTTTCATGCTCCCGCCCCTTTGCGCCGGTGTTTCTTGTCTTCCTCTACAACGCTCTTCGGATCCGCATCGCGCAGCAATCGCCCCTCGCCGCTCAAGCAGACAAACCGCTGTCCCCGCATGCGGCCAATCAGCGTCAGACCAACTTGTCGGGCAATCTCCACACCCCATGCGGTGAAACCGGACCGCGACGCCAGCACCGGAATGCCCATCATTGCCGTCTTGATCACCATCTCACTGGTCAAACGGCCTGTGGTGTAAAGCACCTTGTCGCCCGCGGTGGCACTTTCCTGAAACATCCAGCCCGCGATCTTATCGACCGCGTTGTGACGGCCCACGTCTTCCATATAGACCAACGGGCGCGCGCCCTGACACAGCACCGTGCCGTGAATGGCACCCGCCTCAAGATAGAGCGACGGGGTGCGATTGATCTTGTGTGCGAGTGAATAAAGGTCTGAGGTTCTCACCTGCATGTCCGGCAACGCAACGCCCTCAAGTCCCTCCATCATGTCACCAAAAACCGTGCCCACTGCACAACCGCTGGTACGCGTTTTTTTGGCAAGTTTTTCTTCGTGATTTGTCTCGACGGCCGTACGAACAACCACGACCTCAAGCTCTTCGTCAAACTGGACGCCTATCACTTCGTCTTCTGGCAAAAGCATGCCCTGGTTGAGCAAAAAACCAAGCGCCAGATACTCTGGATAGTCCCCAATGGTCATCGCTGTGACAATCTCGCGGCTGTTGAGGTAGATCGTCAAAGGACGTTCTTCCACAACCGAAATTGTGGTCTCGTTGCCTTCCTGATCGAGCCCGGTCACTGCCCTCGTCAGCCGATCGTCCACGGGATTTGGAGCAATCAGGTAGTCCCGCAAAAAGTCTTCGTTGTTCAAAGCAAAAGCCTCCTGGCCGTCGGGGAAAACCTAATGCGGATTACGCAAAGTGACCACAGATGAATCAACATTCATTGCATCCCACCATTTACCGCGTTACGCCTTGGCGGTCTTTACACATTTAGCCGATTTCAAGGTCACATGACTTCCTACTACGACCGCACCAGCTACATGCGCGGTATGCGCGACGGCTTGCCGTTTATTCTCGTCATTGCCCCGTTCGCATTGCTTTTCGGGGTGGTTGCGACGGAGGCCGGTTTGACCGTTTTTGAAACCCTGACGTTTTCCGCTGTCGTCATCGCGGGTGCAGCACAGTTCACTGCGCTCCAACTGATGAATGACAATGCGCCCACAATTGTGGTGATTGCCTCCGCACTGGCGGTCAACCTGCGCATGGCGATGTATTCCGCGTCCCTCACGCCTCACCTCGGAGCACTGCCGTTCTGGCGTAGGGCCTTCGCCGCCTACACGCTGGTGGACCAAAGCTATGCGCTCAGCACCCTAGAATTTGAGAAAAACCCGGAGATGACCCTTGCCCAAAAGGCATCATATTTCTTTGGGGTGATCACACCGGTCCTTCCCAACTGGTACTTCTGGACGCTTGTCGGCGCTATGGTCGGGCAGTCTATTCCCCCGTCCTTCGCGCTCGACTTTGCTGTGCCGATTACGTTTCTCGCGATGATCGGCCCCATGCTGCGCACAGGAGCCCACGTCGCGGCTGCCTTTGTTTCAGTGGCTTGCGCAATAGGGTTTGCCTTCTTGCCGTGGAACCTCGGACTGATGGTCGCGGGCGTCGCAGGCATGGTCACGGGCGCACAAGTTGAACTCTGGCTGGACCGCAATTCTGACAGGAAGGACACGGCATGATCGACAAGTCCGACCTTTGGATCATCATCTTTGCAATGGGTATCGGCAGCTTCGGACTGCGCTTCCTGTTTCTCGGGCTTGTCGGCGACCGACCTTTACCACCCTGGGTACTGCGTCACCTCCGTTACACGGCTGTGGCCGTTCTGCCGGGGTTGGTGGCGCCACTGGTTTTGTGGCCTGCGGCCACAAACGGCCAGCCCGACCCGGCGCGCATGATCGCTGCCTTAGTCACGTTCGCGGTGGGGTATGCCACAAAAAACGTGCTCGCCGCCATCTTTGCGGGCGCAGGCACCTTGTTTCTCGGGCTCTACTTTCTTGGCTGAGCCATCGCTGCCGGATCAGTTCGAAGGATCGACTGGTTCCGCTTCGTATTCCGGGGTGAAGGCCGCAAGGACTTTTGACTTGTCGTCATCGTCATATTCAAACAACCGGTCATAGGTTGCGCCTTTGGCCGCGAAGTACTCTTCCAGGCGCGTCGGGAAAAACGTCGACGGCGCATCTTCAAATCCAGGCAATGAACGCAACACCTGCGACGTTGTCTGTGCACATTGCGCTTCCAGTACGGGACCTAGAGTTTTTGCCTTGCGCAATGCCATCTCAGCGACCTGCGGGCTTACGTCGATAGATTGGACCACGACGTGATAAGTCTCTCGAGCGTGGAAGCGGGTGTATTGATCGACCATCCATGGCGTCATGCCATAAACCACGTCGTTCTTGGCGACGATTGCGCCTTCTTTGCGGAACGAGCCTGCCGGATCAAATGCCACCCGCTCGGATGCATTGATCAATAGCGATGTATGCGCGCCCTGTCCGGTACGGTTGGACCGCATCGTAAAGAGCGTCAGGCGCGGCGGGCCGTCATGGACATACTGCGCCGCGACAACTTCGGCATCGGGAGAATTTTCCTTGACCGGATTGCGTACCGTACACGCAGTCAAGGACACCACTGCCGCAACCACGGCACATACTCGCAACACCGATTTCATGACACTTGGTCCTGCGATCAGCTGTTGAAGATCGCGAGGAATATCAGCACACCGATGGAGGCTGCCGCCACGTAGATCGACCATTTGATGAAGCCTTCAAAGGTCTTTTCCTGAACTTTGATGTCCATGGATCCGTGTTCATGTTCCGCCATAGTCGCGTTCCCTCTTGTTCGCTAAGTCCGGACTTAGCCGAACTGTCATTCCCTCAGATCGCAACGACCTGATCCTTCCATTTCCGGCTGGATACCCGATTCATCCTGCCCTGTCACCACGACAATGGCGCACAGGGTTCATGATTTCGTCAGATCATCCGCCAGCCGGAAGCCAATCCGCGAGGCTTCGGTCTGCTCCACCGGTTTGGGCAACGCCCGCAGCATTACGTTGAGCTGGCTCACGTGCTGCACCAACTGGGTTTTGATACCGTTGCTGTCACTGCCGTAAAACGTCACGATGTCGGGATCAAAATATCCCATCCCCTCAATCCGGAGAACACCGGCCTCCCCGCCGGTAAAGCCCATTGCAATCTCATGGTCACTGTCGAGTTGTTTCTCGAAGTTCTGGATGTACATCACCAGCCGCTCATATGCCCACTCCGCGGGACTTTTCTGGGCGACAGGTTTTTTGGTCACACCCTCCGGCACCTCCACCTGCGCCGCATCGGGATCGGCATGCACCTCGTACAGACGCGGCAACGCCGCCGCTTCTTCTGCCTCGGCGGTGGTCTTGATGTCTTGGGTCATGATGTGCCTTTTCAGTCGATGCTTTGCCAAAGATAGGCGCCATCATCCCGAACCGTGCGCCTTGCACTGCCAACATGATAAAGGTGATTGAGGTGTGCAAGCGCTTCCACAAGCGCGAGCCCGTACGCCCCGCCTTCGATATTTCGCTTGAACAGTGGAAGAAAACACTCGGCGGCAGTTTTGGGAACGTCCAGATGTTCGCGCAGCCGGTTCAGCGCCCCATGATGGTTTTCGATCAACTGCCGCATCCGCGTCGGGGCGCCTGTAAATGGCAACTTGTGCCCACCGAGGATCAGCTGATCATCCCGCGCCAACAACGATAAACGCTCGCAAGCTTCCAGCCAATCCGCCACGGGATCCGCTTCCGGCTCTGTGGCATAGACCCCGATGTTGGAACTGATCGACGGCAGTATTTGGTCTCCGGAAAGCACCAGATTGTCCGAGCGGCTCCAGAAAGTCGCATGCTCGGGCGCGTGCCCGTTTCCGATGTGCACGTCCCATACGCGTCCGCCCATCTCGATCACATCGCCCTGCTTGATGCGCTTGAAACCCAAAGGCATCGGCGCAACCACGTCCGCAAAGTTGAACGGCCGCTCGTTTGCGCGTTCCTGAAAGATCGCTTCGTCCATGCCGCAACTGCGATAAAAGTCGAGCGTTTCCTGACGTGGAACCGCCTGCTCGTCCAATTGCAGCATGCGCGCAAATAGCCATGCAGTGCGCGTTGTCCACAGGCTCGCGCCGTGTTCAGTCTGGAACCAGCCAGCCAGCCCAACGTGATCCGGATGGTGATGGGTGACAACCACGCGACCCACAGGTTTACCTTGCAATGGGCCGGCCAGAAGGTCGCCCCAGATGGCACGACCTTTTTTGCTGTCAAAGCCCGTATCGACAATGGTCCAGTGATCGCCCTCGTCAAGGGCGTAGATGTTCACATGATCCAGCGCCATCGGCAGCGGCAACCGCATCCACAAAACCCCATCGGCCACTTCGATGGCCTCGCCCACTGCGGGAGGAGTTTCCCAAGGATATCGTATTCCTGCTGCCGATCCGTCGCTCATCAAGCGGCTCCCAATTCTTCCGCGCTCAGTGCATAAACGCCTGCCGCACCCTGCATAGCGTGCTCCAGAAGTCCAGAGTGTTCCGGCAACAAGCGCTTGATATAAAACGCTGCCAGCTTGCTGCGCGCGCCTTCGCCTCCTTCGGCGATTGCCGCCTTGAGGTGGAAGTATCCGCCAAGCACACGGGCGAAACCCATCAGGAAAGGTACAGAACCGGCAAAGCGCTCGTTCATGTCACTTTGGGCAACCATCCATTCGGTTGCTTCGCGCAAAGTCTCTGTGGCCTGCCAAAGTGGCTCAGCCAGCTCAGACATGCTCTCCCGCACTTTCTCAGCGCAATCCTCGATCTCGTCAAGCAGTGCATAAGCCGCGTCGCCACCGTCCATCAGTTTCCGACCGACGAGGTCCATAGCCTGAATGCCGTTGGTGCCTTCGTAGATCGCAGTCACGCGCACATCGCGGCTGAACTGGGCCGCGCCGGTTTCTTCGATAAAGCCCATGCCGCCATGAACCTGCACACCCTGTTGCGCCACATCGATGCCGACTTCTGTGCCAAAACTCTTGGCGATGGGCGTCAGGAAGGCCGCACGGGCTTTCCAGTCCTTGTCACCGGTTGCTGTGTTCATGTCGATCGCGACAGCGCAGGCCATTTCAATTGCCCTGGCTGCGAAAATATCAGCCTTCATGCTTGTCAGCATCCGACGCACGTCAGCGTGATCCAGAATTGTACCGGTACCGTCTCCGACGGGCGTGCGGCCCTGTTTGCGCTCCAGCGCATAGTGCAATGCGTGCTGATATGCACTCTCCGCGATACCGATGCCCTGACCACCGACGCCAAGACGTGCGTTGTTCATCATTGTGAACATGCACTTCATGCCATCATGTTCTTGACCGACAAGCCAGCCTTTGGCGTTGTCATACTGCATGACCGCTGTTGGAGACCCGTGCAGGCCAAGCTTGTGCTCAAGGCTGACAACCCCCAGCGTATTGGCCACACCCGGCTTACCGTTCTCATCCGGAATGAACTTGGGCACCATGAAAAGGCTGATACCTTTGGTTCCCGCTGCCCCATCCGGCAAACGGGCGAGAACAAGGTGGCAGACATTTTCGGTAAAGTCGTTGTCGCCCCAGCTGATATAGATTTTCTGACCGGAGATCGCAAAGCTGCCATCCCCATTCGGTACCGCCTTGGATTTCAATGCACCGACATCGGAACCGGCTGCAGGCTCCGTCAGGTTCATCGTGCCGGCCCACTCACCGGAAATAAGCTTCGGCAGGTAAAGGTCTTTGATCTCGTCCGATGCGTGATGCTCAAGCGCCTCGATCTGCCCCTGCGTCATCAAAGGGTTCAACTGCAAAGACAGACAACCGGATGCCATCATTTCGTTGACTGCAGTCGTAATGGAATGAGGAAGTCCCATTCCGCCGTATTCGGGGTCGGCGCTGGTAGAAATCCAGCCCCCTTCTGCAATCTGTTTGTAAGCCTCTGCAAAACCGGGAGACGTACGCACCTTACCGTTTTCCAGAACCGCACCCTCGAGATCACTGCCGCGGTTAAGCGGTGCCATAACCTCCTCGACCATCTTGCCTGCTTCCAGCAGGATAGCATCGGTGGTGTCTTTGTCCGCATCCGCAAACCGCTCGGTGGCGGTTACGTTTGCAAAGTCTACGACGTGGTCGAAGAGAAACTGAAAATCGGTCACTGGGGCGCGAAACGGCATGAAATTCTCCGGCAGGCTTGGCATTAACTGCTGCGGCTTGTATGCAGCATTTCGCTTTACGGTAAGGGGCGAAAGAGCCCTATGATAGAAGAACGCAGCGTCACAGGAGCCTGCCCGTTGGAAACGCAAACGCTCACGCCAGATAGCGTCGGATATGCGCATGCTGCCTCTATTCTGGGGGCGGGTGGACTGGTCGCATTTCCGACCGAAACCGTATACGGGCTTGGCGCAGACGCCCGCAATGACTTCGCCGTTGCCCGCATTTTCGAAGCCAAGGGCCGCCCGCGGTTCAATCCATTGATCGTCCACGTGCCGGATGCTGCGACAGCAAAACGCTACGTCATTTGGGACGACGGTGCCGACCGGATCGCGTCTGCTTTCTGGCCTGGCCCGCTGACATTGGTGCTGCCCCTACGCCCTGACAGCGGTCTGTCGCCTCTTGTCACAGCGGATTTACCGACGCTTGCAATCCGCGTGCCGGCGCATCCCGTGGCCCGCGCATTGCTGGCAGAATTTGACGGCCCCGTGGCCGCGCCGTCAGCCAATCCGTCGGGCCGTATCAGCCCGACAGAAGCTGGTCACGTAATTGCCGGGCTCGCGGGCAGGATTGAAGCAGTGGTCGACGGCGGACCTTGTGACGTGGGTGTGGAAAGCACGATACTCGGGCTATCAGATACCCCGAAACTCCTGCGTCCGGGCGGGCTGCCTCAAGAGGCTCTCGAAGCCGCGCTGGGCACCGGGCTTTCGCACTATCAGGACGGCGACCCCCTCTCTGCTCCGGGGCAGATGCTGTCACACTACGCGCCCGGCGCCTCTGTGCGGCTGAACGCCACCCGCATTTCAAAGGGCGAGCGCCTTCTCGGCTTCGGAGCCGTTGAAAATGCCACTCTCAATCTCAGCCCCGCTGGTGACCTGACAGAAGCTGCAGCAAATCTGTTTCATCACCTTCACGCGCTGGACAAGTCCGGCGACGCTCCGATCGCGGTATCCCCGATACCCGAAGTCGGTCTGGGCCGGGCGATCAATGACCGCCTCCGCAGGGCAGCGGCCCCACGTCACTGATCCGTCAGGCTTTACGCCTTTGTGCTGGCAATCCCCAAGGTCATGAGGGCTTTTTCTGCGGCAGCGGAGGGAGCAATCTCGCCCGCCGCTACGTCAGCACCTAGAGCCTCGACGACGTCGCGAGCGTCCTTTGTCTCTAGCCGAGCCAACAGCGCCTGTCGCAATTCTTCATGGAACCAGTACTGCGCCTGTTGCACTCGCCGTCCGGCCCAGTGCCCATTGTCTTTGCGCCAGTCGGTCAGCGTGACCATTTCCTCCCAGGCCTGAGACAACCCGTTTTCTTCGAGGGCGGACACCGTCATGGCTTTGGGAAATCCCTCCGGATCCTGCGGGCGCTTTCGCAACAACCGCAAAGCCCCCGAATAGTCCGCACAGGTCCGGATTGCTGTGGATTTGAGATCTCCATCCGCCTTATTCACGAGAATAATATCGGCCATCTCCATGATGCCGCGCTTCACGCCCTGAAGTTCGTCACCACCTGCTGGCGCCAACAGGAGAAGAAACAGATCGGACATCTCCGCCACAACCGTTTCGGATTGCCCGACCCCGACCGTCTCGATCAGCACCACGTCAAAGCCGGCAGCCTCACACAGCGCGACCGCCTCTCGTGTACGTCGCGCGACGCCCCCAAGGTGCGTCTGGCTTGGTGACGGACGGATAAAGGCGTTTTTGTCACGGCTCAGCCGTTCCATCCGTGTCTTATCCCCCAGAATCGAACCGCCAGAGCGCGCGGAACTCGGATCAACAGCCAGAACCGCAACGCGCAATCCCTGCGCCGTCAGCATCATGCCAAAGCTCTCGATAAAGGTGGACTTGCCCACGCCGGGGGTTCCCGACAGGCCGATCCGCAACGCCTGCTTGCCAGCCCCACGCAAAGCATCCAGCAATTCAGCTGCCTGCGCCCTGTGATCTTCACGCGCGCTTTCGACCAAGGTGATCGCCCTTGCCAGAGCACGACGCTCTTGGTTCAATATCCTGTCACGCAAGTCTGCGATGTCCATGCCGTCACCTGTGTTCTTCTGAGACCCGTTCATGCCCCGCAGAATCCGCTCTTGTCTACCCCGCCGCCTACAAATGCGACACCTTGGTCGCGCCGTCGCACTTGGCATCGCGCTTCTAGTCCCGTCTTTCACAGCCGCCGCAGAGAGCCAGCTTTGGTCCGTACGCGCTTTCGGCGTAAAGATAGGCGAACTCCAAGTCAAAACGGTTCAGTCGCAAGCAACATACAGGGGCGACGGGTCTTTTCAGACCACGGGTCTTGCCGGCGTACTCAAGCGCATTCGCTTTTCCGTGGCATCCAACGGCCGCGTGCAGCAAAGCCGCCTCCTGCCACTGGCCTACACCGGCTTCATCGACACCGGCCGCCGCATTTCCGAAACCAAGCTCGGGTTTACTGACGGTCTGCCAACAAAAATTGCAGGCGAGCAGTCTCCAGAGACGCCCATCTCCAACACAGCAAAACAAGGCGCAATAGACCCGATGACAATGATGTGGCTCACGGTGCGAGACCAGACAGCCGCCACGCTGTGCAACATCGACCAGACCCAGTTTGACGGCACCCGCCTTGTGCGCATTACGCTCAAAACCCGCAACACCAACGGCAATATGACAACCTGTTCGGGAACTTACGACCGCATCGGCGGCTACTCGGCGGAAGAACTCGCCGAACTTAAAACATCCCCGTTGGCAATCACCTACACCTTTACCGGCGACAGGTGGCGCGCAACGGAAATCGCGCTTACATCGCGCCATGGCAAGGCCAGGTTGCTGCGTCAGGACTAAGCTCTGGACGTCACGCACGCCCTGCTCGATAAGTCCCCTATGACGACCCTGCCGATACATGACGCTCTGGAACCGCTGCTCGCCGCGTTGCGCGCAAACAACCGCGCCGTGCTTCAGGCTCCCCCAGGCGCGGGTAAAACAACTGTCGTACCTCTGGCAATGCTCCAGGCCGGCCTGACTTCCGGTCGCATCCTGATGCTGGAACCCCGCCGCCTTGCCGCCCGCGCAGCAGCGGAACGCATGGCGCAAACACTCGGTGAAAGGGCCGGCGAAACAGTCGGGTATCGGGTGCGCGGTGAAAGTAAAGTTGGCAAGGCGACCCGCATTGAAGTCGTCACTGAGGGTATTCTGACCCGCATGATCCAATCAGACGCGGAGCTTACAGGCATCGGCGCGGTCATTTTCGACGAATTCCACGAACGCAGCCTGAACGCCGATCTGGGCCTCGCCCTTTGTCTGGAAATCGCAGAGGCCCTGCGCGATGATCTGATCTTGTTGGCCATGTCCGCCACACTAGATGCCGAACCGGTTGCCGCCTTGATGGGCGATGTGCCGGTGATCACCTCCGAGGGTCGTGCTTTCGCCGTCGAAACCTGCTGGCTGGACAAACCGCTGGGCAAGAAAGATCGCCTCGAAGAGGCCACAGCCCGGTTGATCAACCAGGCCGTTGGCGAAACAAGTGGCGGCGTGCTCGTTTTCCTGCCGGGCGAAGGAGAAATCCGACGCACTCAGTCCGCTTTGCGCCTGCCGTCCGATTGCACTGTGCACCCCCTGTTCGGCGCCATGCCCTTCAAGGATCAACAAGCCGCGATCCGCCCCGCTCAATCTGGCCGCAAGGTCGTGCTTGCCACCTCTATCGCCGAAACCTCGCTTACCATTCAGGACATCCGCGTTGTCGTCGACGCTGGCCGCGCACGCCGGGCACGCTTTGATCCGGGGTCCGGCATGTCGCGGCTCGTGACTGAACGCGTTACCCGCGCAGAAGCAACACAGCGACAGGGACGAGCCGGCCGCGTGGCCGAAGGGAGATGCTATCGTCTCTGGACCAAAGGTGAGGAAGGCGGCCTCTTGCCCTTTCCACCAGCCGAAATCGAAGCAGCCGACCTCACCGGTCTGGCTCTGGAACTTGCCGTTTGGGGCGCTTCCCCGGACGATCTTGCCTTCCTGACTCCCCCCAACTCCGGAAGCTTTTCGGAGGCTCAGGCCGTCCTCCAAATGCTTGGCGCGCTTGATGCTGAACGCCGCGTAACCGATCATGGCAAAGCTCTGGCGGCCTTGCCGTTGCACCCGAGACTGGCCCACATGATGGCCGTTGCGGGACCGCAAGCTGCGCCGGTTGCCGCGCTGCTCTCGGCCCGCGATCCGCTTTCCCGCGGCGCGCCTGTTGACCTGTCGCTCCGCCTTGAAGCTCTGGCCGACATCAAGGCCTTCACTGATCGTCGCCCCTTTGGCGTCAACCGCAACGCCGTTGCCACGATCCGTGACGAGGCCAAACGCTTGCGTCAATCGACCCGCGACGTAACGGCGGATGCCCTGTCGCCCGAGGAACTAGCGGCATTGGCATATCCCGACCGTATTGGCCTGCGGCGCAAAGGAGACACCCCCCGTTTTGTTCTTTCCGGCGGCAAGGGCGCAATACTTGATGAAAGTGATCCGCTCGCCAATGCTCGCCTGATCGTTGTGACTGACACAGACGGCAACCCTCGAGAAGCCCGCATCAGACAGGCGCTCCAGATCAGCGAAGCCCAATTGCGGGACCTGTTCGTCGACCAGATCGCTTGGCACAACAGCTGCACATGGTCCAAACGGGAGCGCCGGGTGATCGCCAGGCGTCAGGAAATGCTCGGCGCCGTGGCGTTGGATGACCGCATCTGGAAAGACGCGCCCGACGATGTCATTGCCAAAGCCATGCTGGACGGCGTGCGCGACCTCGGCATTGCTCTGCCGCCTGCCGCACAACGGTTTGTCGCAAGGGTCGAACTGATCCGCTCCGCTGGGCACGACCTGCCGGACATGACCCCCGAGGGTCTCATAGAGACAATCGAAGACTGGCTTTTACCGCATCTGTCCGGCATCAAAACTGCCGAACACTGGAAAAAATTCGATCTGCTCGACGCCCTACGGGCTCGGCTGGACTGGAACCAGATGCAGGTCGTGGACCGTCTCGCTCCAGCGCATTTCACCACGCCGCTCGACCGCAAAATACCAATCGACTACTCCGGCGAAACGCCTGAGATCACCCTCCGACTGCAAGAGCTGTTCGGCCAGACGACGCATCCGAAAATCGGAAACACGCCGTTGCGCGTAACGCTCCTTTCGCCTGGTCAGAAACCGGTGCAAACAACGATGGACATTCCCGGCTTCTGGGCCAGCTCCTACGCCGACGTGCGCAAGGATATGCGCGGGCGCTATCCGAAACACCCTTGGCCCGAAGACCCAACCCAGGCCGATCCAACGCTGCGCGCCAAACGACGCAAGCCCTGAACCGGTGCTCACCTTGACCCTCAGGTGCAGCGAACGTATATACAAATTTAACCAAAACAGACTAATCAAGCGGCCAACCGCACCAAGAGCAGACCAGACCAACAATGCCCAGCGCACTAAAAAGAGCTTACCACAGCGTGCTTGTTCCGCTGTTGCAACGCCCGCGGCGTCTGCAGGTTGCTGCCCTTTGCATGCGCGAACGCGGCGAAGTGCGTGAGGTCCTGCTGGTCACGTCTCGCGATACCGGTCGCTGGGTACTTCCGAAAGGCTGGCCAATCCGCGGCAAAGATGCTCCCGGCTCTGCATTGCAGGAAGCCTGGGAAGAGGCCGGCGTGCGCGAAGCCAATATGAATACCTCCCCTGTTGGCAGCTACGGCTACGACAAACGCCTCGATAGCGGCCTTGCTCTGCCTGTTGAAGTCAAAGTCTACGAGGCCGAAGTTACCAAGCTGATGGAAGATTTCCCCGAAGCCGAAGAGCGTACACGCAAATGGGTACGCCCAGAGGAAGCCGCGGAAATGGTGCAAGAGCCTGAACTACAGGCCTTGCTGCGCGACATCTAGGCTGTGGCTTTGCCGACTTTGCTCGGTTGTTTCATGACAGATTTGTGACAGAACCATTGAAATGTGCAGACACTGCGTTTAGCCGTTTGGCCAACTCGGAATAGGGATTCTGTCATGTCTGCGCCAAAACACGGCAAACAATGGTCCGCTCTGGACCGCGATCTTCATCGGTTTTCATACCTTGAAACCGGTGCGGCCTACGTTTCGCGCCCGATGGTAGGCTTTGGCATCGCCCTTGCATTTATCGTTATCGCCGGCGTCCTAGCCGGTTTTGTTTTCGGCACAGATACCAGCGGTATGATCGTCGTCGCAGCAGCGGCCTTTGGCGCCTACATGGCGATCAATATCGGCGCCAACGACGTAGCCAACAACATGGGTCCGGCCGTAGGCGCAAACGCTCTGACGATGGGCGGGGCCATCGCCATCGCCGCCATTTGTGAAAGCGCAGGTGCGTTGCTTGCGGGAGGTGACGTTGTCTCCACTATTTCCAAAGGCATCATCGACCCTTCGGGCATGCAGACCACCCAGATTTTCATCTGGGCCATGATGGCCGCTCTGATCTCCTCCGCGCTCTGGGTCAATCTCGCCACATGGGTCGGCGCTCCGGTTTCCACCACCCACTCGGTTGTGGGTGGGGTTATGGGGGCGGGCATCGCCGCCGCCGGATTTGCCGCTGTAAACTGGCCAACCATGGGGAAAATCGCTGCATCTTGGGTGATTTCGCCAGTCCTTGGGGGCGTTATTGCCGCCGCCTTCCTCGCCTTCATCAAGGCGAATATTGTCTACAAAGAAGACAAGATCGCCGCGGCCCGCAAATGGGTACCGGTTCTGGTCGCGATCATGGCCGCAGCCTTCGCCTCCTACCTTGCGCTCAAAGGCCTGAAACGCGTGATCAAGATCGACATTGAGACATCGCTGGTTATCGGCGTCGTCATTGGTGTGATTACATACTTCATCACCCGCCCATTGATCCGCCGTCAGTCCGAAGGCCTCGAGAACCGCAACAAGTCTCTCAAGGTGCTCTTTGGCCTGCCGCTTGTGTTCTCCGCGGCCCTTCTCTCGTTCGCACATGGTGCAAACGACGTGGCAAATGCGGTCGGCCCTTTGGCCGCCATCGTACACGCCAGCCAATTCGGGGACATCGCCGCCAAAGTCGCCATCCCGTCGTGGGTCATGATCATCGGCGCGCTCGGCATCTCCTTCGGCCTGTTCCTGTTTGGTCCGAAACTGATCCGCATGGTTGGCGAACAGATCACGAAACTGAACCCGATGCGTGCCTATTGTGTGGCGCTCTCCGCGGCCATCACAGTGATCGTTGCTTCCTGGCTCGGCCTTCCAGTCAGTTCGACCCACATAGCCGTCGGCGGTATTTTCGGCGTGGGGTTCTACCGCGAATGGCATTCCGAGCGTCGCCGCCGCAAACTGGCAGCAACCCGCCCGTTGCCGCACATACCTCCCCTTGCCCCTGAAGAGCGTCGCCGCCGTAAATTGGTACGTCGCAGCCACTTCATGACAATCGTGGCCGCTTGGGTCATCACCGTCCCTGCCGCCGCGTTCATGTCAGGGATCATCTTCCTGTTGCTGAACGCAATGGTCGGCTAAGCAATCAGCCGTTCCTGACCTGCGCAGCTGTCAAAGCGGGCGATCCCTCGCCCGCGTCTTCGGCATTGCGTACCAGTTCGATGACGCGCTCATTGATAGGCGCAGGTATCCCGTGCTTGTGAGCCAACTGGACAATCACCCCCTGCAACTCGTCGATCTCGGTTTTGCGACCCTTGCTCAGGTCCTCCCACATGGAACTCCGCGCGGTTGGATCGATTGCCAACATCGCCTTGGCAACCCAACGAAAGGCCCAAGTCGGCAACCGCAGGATCTTGGGTACAGTGCGCATCGGCACGGAAGCCGTCACAGGGTTCGTTGTTTCGAGACTGGCGGCTTCAAGTACCGCAAGCGCCTCTTTCATCTGATCCGCCATTAACCGGCGCCACCGCATGTCCATGATCTGCTTGCGCAATGGCAGATCAGACAACGCATTCAGCGCATTGTTCAGGTTGATCAACAGCTTACCCCATTGCACGGGCGCCATTCGTTTCACTTCATGGACATCCAGATCGCGCACGCTCAACTTGCGCGCGATGTGTCCCGCACCCTTCTCGATTAGGATGTCGCCGCTCGTTCCCCGGTGAAATCGCCCGCCCCCCATGGCCACGACATTGAACGGGACCATGCCGGCGCGCACGTCCCAACCCGCAAGCCTTTCACGTAGCAAGCCCGCATTCTGTGTCCCGTTCTGAAGGGAAACAACAACCGCATCCTTGCGCGCAAACGAGGCAATTTGCTCGGCCACGACAGAGGTTGCACCGCTCTTGACCGTGACCAGAATGATGTCTGCCTCTGAGAGCGCTTCGGGTTTCGTCACCAAATTGACCGCGTCCGGTGGCAGCGCTTCGTCAAGCCCGGAAAAATCGGTCAACAGGATGCCCTGTTTGGAAATTTCTTCAAGCATATAGGGGCGGACCAGCAAAGTGACATCCTGCACGCCGCGCGCCAGCAAGCCCCCGACAAAACACCCGATGCTTCCCGCACCGGCCACCACGATACGTGGTCCTCCCGACGTTTTGCGCTCTTCCTGTGCCATATCACCCCCCCAAAGCATGTGTGGCTCCGACGACGATTATGCACGATTTGAGGCAATTTTGGGGCACAGCACCAGCCTTGAATCAAAAACAGGCGCCGCGTCATTCGCAGCGCCTGTCTTTTGTTCAGCTGAAAGCTGGCCTTACTTCTCCAGACACCACTTCATGATCGCCTTCTGCGCGTGCAACCGGTTTTCCGCCTCATCAAAGATCACAGAGTTCGGCCCGTCCATAATCGCATCCGTAGCTTCTTCGTTCCGGTGCGCGGGAAGGCAGTGCATGAACAGCGCGTCCGGTTTGGCGTGGCTCATCAACTCTTCGTTCACCTGGAACGGACGCAACAGGTTGTGGCGACGCTCCCGCGCGGAGGGGGCATCGTGCATGCTGACCCATGTATCAGTGACAACAAGGTCTGCACCCTCAACGGCCTTTGCCGGGTCACGTTCGATTTCGATGTTAACGCCTTTGGCCCGCGCCTCCTCAAGGAACACCGTCTCTGGATCAAGAACCTCCGGGCCGGTGAAGGTCAGGTCAAACCCGAACTGGCCGGCAGCATGAGCAAAGCTCGCGAACACGTTGTTGCCATCACCGGACCAGACCACCTTCTTGCCTGCGATCGGCCCGACCTTTTCTTCAAACGTCAGGATATCGGCCATGATCTGACAGGGGTGCGAACGGTTTGTCAGGCCATTGATCACCGGCACGGTCGCGTGCTCCGCCATCTCAAGAAGCGTGGCTTCCTCAAAAGTCCGGATCATGATCAGGTCCACGTAGCGGCTCATGACCTTGGCCGTGTCCGCGACAGTCTCGCCATGGCCCAGCTGCATCTCGGACCCCGACAACACCATGGTCTGTCCGCCCATCTGGCGTACGCCAACGTCAAAACTCACCCGTGTCCGCGTGGACGGCTTTTCGAAAATCAGCGCGACCATGTGGTCCTTCAGGGGTTGCTCGTCGTCAAGCGCGCCCTTTGGGCGTCCGTTGCGCGCGTTCTTGATGGATTTCGCGCTATCGATCATGCCCCGCAGATCGGAGAAATCGGTCTTGTTGATATCCAGAAAGTGTTTCATCTTTTCAGGTCCTTACACTTGCGCCGCAACCTGCGCCGCCGCCTTTTCGAGCCGTTCGACGGCCTCGGAGATTTCTTCGTCAGAGATATTGAGAGGCGGCAGCAGCCGCACCACGTTGTCCGCGGCCGGTACCGTCACCACCTCGTTGTCATAGCCTGCTGCGACCACGTCGGTGCAAGCCGGCTTTGCGCATTTCAAACCCAGCATCAGGCCTGTGCCGCGCACAGTTTCAAACACGTCCGGATGCGCCGCGACCAAACCCTCCAGCTTTTGCCGGAACAGCCCTGCCTTTCGGTTCACATCGGACAGAAATGCCTCATCCGCCACCACATCCATAACGGCACCGCCGACCGCACAGGCCAGCGGGTTGCCGCCGTAGGTCGACCCGTGTGTTCCCGCCACCATGCCGCTTGCCGCGTCTTCGGTCGCCAAAACAGCGCCCAGCGGGAAGCCGCCGCCAATGCCTTTTGCTACCATCATGATGTCCGGCGATACGCCGGCCCACTCATGTGCAAACAGCTTACCGGTCCGGCCGACGCCACACTGCACTTCGTCCATGATGAGAAGGATACCGGCTTCGTCGCAAACCGACCGAAGCGCCTTCAGGTCCGCATCCGCCATCGGACGGATACCACCTTCCCCCTGTACTGGCTCCACTATCACCGCAGCAGTGTTCTCGGTGATCGACGCCTCAACTGCCTTCAGATCGCCCCAGTCAACATGCACAAACCCCGGCAACAAAGGACCAAAACCTTTGGTTAGCTTTTCACCACCCGCCGCGGCAATGCCTGCCGAACTGCGCCCGTGGAAGGCCCCTTCAAAGCCGATGATCTCGACCCGATTGGCCTGCCCTTTGTCATGCCAGTATTTCCGCGCCATCTTGACTGCCAGTTCGCAGCACTCGGTTCCCGAATTGGTGAAGAACACCGTATCTGCGAACGTATGTGCCACCAGTTTGTCTGCCAGAGCCTGCTGTTGGGTGATGTTGTAAAGGTTGGACACGTGCCAAAGCTTGTTGGCCTGCGCGGTGAGCGCTTCAACCAACGTGGGATTGGCGTGCCCAAGGACATTCACCGCAATCCCTGCGCCAAGGTCGAGAAAACGTCGTCCGTCCGCCTCGATCATCCAACTGCCTTCGCCCGACTCGAAGGTCAGGTCAGCACGGTTGTAGGTCGGCAAAACGGAGGGGATCATCGCGATCTTCCTTTTCAGAGATAGAGCCTCAATCAGTGAGTGTCAGAGGCGATTTCGTCAACAATAATAGGAGAGTTAGTGTCGGTGTCAGACACATGGGATCAAGGGCCGATTACGCGCTAAGGCGTCGGCGTCGCACAGACAGGATATGTTGGCGTTTGATCATGTTGCTTCCCTAGCTGCATTGCTAACAAATGGAAACCCCCTTCTTTCAGATTGCGCAAATTGGTTGCAATATGTCCGTTTCGGTCGGCAAATCCGTCACCAAAGGCATCCTGCTTGTCACTCCGTCATCAGCCCCACATAACAACCCAATGAGCACCGCTTCCAACCCTGCCCTTGCTGCTGCGCTGACCCTCGCGGCTTCGGCCTTCGCTGCCGGCACCACGCTGCTTGCCAAGGCGCTCGGAACCGACGCCCTTGGTCCGGCTCTGCACCCGCTACAAGTCAGTCACGGGCGTTTTCTTTTTGCTTTTCTGATATTCGCATCGGCCGCCGTACTGCTGCGACCCCGCTTCACGCGTCCGAACTGGCGACTCCACATCGGTCGGTCCTCGCTCGGCTGGAGCGGTGTCACACTCATGTTTGCCGCGGCGGCCTTTATTCCCTTGTCGGATGCCACCGCGATCAGCTTCCTCAACCCGGTCGTCGGTATGTTGCTCGCGATCCCCTTTCTGGGCGAACGCATCGGCCCGTGGCGCTGGGGATCTACTGCCCTGGCCTTTGCCGGTGCTATGGTCCTCACACGCCCGGGTTCGGGCGCTCTGGAATTTGGAGCACTTCTTGCATTGCTGGCTGCCTGCGCACTTGGCGGCGAACTCATTTTCATCAAGCTGCTGTCCGGGCGTGAAAAACCCTTTCAAATCCTGCTTGTAAACAATGCAATCGGCCTGACAATCGCAACTGTGGCCGCCTCTTTCGTTTGGCAAACACCAAACGCCGCCCAATGGGCGGCGCTTGCGGGTATCGGCGCCCTTATGGCTTCTGCCCAAACCTGCTTTGTGAACGCAATGCGTATGGCTGATGCCAGCTTTGTTTCACCGTTCTTTTACACATCACTGGCTTTCGCAGCGCTTTATGACGCGCTGGTCTTTTCTGTTTTGCCGGACGCAGTGTCCTACGCGGGTGCAGGATTGATCATTGCCGCCGCCGCTATTCTCGTGTGGCGCGAGGCCCGCCCTAGAATGCGGCAACTCCCTTAGTCCATCCGCACAACGACCGTCATATCGCCGGCATAATTGTTGGCCCACCTCAGATCGACCTCACTTCCGTCGCTTCCCTGCTCCAGCAAAACGTTGGGCATGTCATACACCGTGACGTTGGACGTGTTCTTGAGCTTGGAAGTCGGCACCAACGCATCCACGCCCCGCGCCCGACCCCCAAACGGCAACTTGCCTTCTGTCCGGACGGTCCACGTGCTCTGGTGGGTGTTCTGATCATGTTTCACCCGCAAGGGACTATGCGCTGCGGTCACCACATTGTGGAATGTGTTGCCAGCAAAAAGGATGTTCTTCCCTTTGCTCATGTCGAGGTTGGAAAAGCTCGTGTCAACGCGGTCCACACGGTCAATGGTCCCGTTGATCGAACGAAACTTGTTGCCGGTCACGTTCAGGCCAGTGATGAAATGATCCGCACCATGCGGCTTGATCACGATATAGCCGAACCATGGTGCCACATCGCCACTCAGGAACACGTTGTCGGTGATTGAAAGCGAGCCGAACGAAAACCCGCCGGTAAAGTCCGGCTCGCTGTCGTACTCATTGCTCCACTCTAAGAAGCAGTTGTCGACATAGTTCCCGTCAAACGTTGCCGAGATAAAACCCTGCGCAAACACAATTCCCGCCGTTCGAACCCCGTCCGGTTCATCGTCGCCCTGAAAGAAGTGGTTGCCTGTCACCATCGCATTTTCGCCACCTATCACAGCGAAGTGTCGGAACTGGCTTGCCCGATTGTTCCGCAGCTTGAAATCGTTGGCGTTGCAATTGATTGCGACACTCACACGATCCTGAGACGGTGTCCCTCCCTCGTTGGTGATAAATTGACAGCGATCCACCAACAGACCCTGACAACCTTCGCCACAAGATGAGATCCCGCGATGCTTGGGCCGCGTGATGTAACTGTCCCGGAAATGGAACGCCACGCCTGACGGCGACAACAATATGCCATTTGCCTTGGAGTTGCATTGCAACTCCACGTCCGAAATCGAAAAGGCGCTCACCTTGGAGAAACCGCTGAAATCAAGGATATATTTGAAGCGGGTAAAGGTGAAATTCTGCGTTCCGGCCGCGTCATATAGCGGCTGGCTCAGGGTCACCTCCTGCGTTGGGATATCCACCTCACGAACATAGACTTCCCGCCCCACGCCATTGCCCGTCACCAGCGATCCAACCTGAATGTTCGCAACATTCACCACGTTGCGCAGCGTGCGCCCTTCCGAAGGTGAATAGGTTGCCTGAGATGTAACCACATCTGGTTGCCATGCAGAATCGCCGGTCACATAAAACTGCCCGTTTGCGATATGCCGCCGCTGCGCATAACTGCCCCGGTTGGGCACCGCTGCCTGCAAGTCAATCGGCTCGGTGATCGTGATCCGCCGCCCGCCCAGGTCCAGACTTTCGTGATCCGAATTATTGAGCAACGACTGGAACGCCTTTTTGAAGGCCATCTCCTCATCACCAAATGCGTTGATGTAGCTTGGTAGATCGAAATTCTTGGTCAGCGAGAAGATCGAACCGACACCCATCGTAACCGTGCCCTCGAATTCCACAGGGTTCTGGAACGTCACGCTGTCGCCCAGATAATAGACGCCCTCCGGCACCAGCACTCGCTTGCCGTCCGCCGCTGCATCTGCCGCTTCAAAGGCGGTCGCATTGTCGGTACTGCCATCCCCAACAGCACCAAAGTCGCGCACATCCACCCAGTTCATCATGTCTCGGTGAAAGGCGCTTGTGATGTCTTCGATGACGATGTCGTCGATCCGAACAACGCCACCGCTGGCCCCCGTTAGATCCAGACCGAAATGCCCGTATGCCGGCGTCGCGCCCCAGACCATGTCCACACCACCCCGAACACCGCTTCCGACAATGGCGCTCACCTCGACCACAGACCCGTAGCCTGTCAGGACCGTGCTGGGTCCAACTTCGGTGAGCCCATTGACATGCGCTCCGCCTGCAGTGGCCGCATAGCCTGCAATCCGTACAGTCGGGCGATTGCCGCTGATGGCTTTTACACGCGCGGTTATCCGCAAATAGCACCCGGGGAAGATCGGGGTTTGCGCCATATTCCGCAACCGCTGGGTGCTCTGTGTTTTCAGCATCTCGAGGCACCCGCCAAAGTCACTGTCAGATGGTACAAAAACAGCATTGCTGGCTCCGGCATAAGTGTCCGAGCCTTGTGTCCCGTCCCCGCTCGACCACGTCCCAAGCCCCTGCGCAAACGGTGGCGGCATCAGCGCCAGCCCTTCAGTAATCGCCTTGTTCATTTTTCCCCTTCCGCGCACCGCGCACCCACGCGGCACGTCCCTGTCCAACGCCAGACCGCCCTAAAAGATGTCGGCTCGCGAGAGGGTGCGCAGAAAAAATTAACGCGCGGCTTGTCCACCGCGCGTTGCAATTTGGGGGGAATGTCCGGACTGCCTAGGCGCTTTCTTCCGCGCCAATCATTTGAACCGCCGCGATGCGCCAGCCAGCCTCGGTCGGCACCATGAGGTAATCCAGCACATAAAGTGCTCCGCCTATGTCGCGAACGAGCACGCGCTGCCAGAGGGCATCTCCTTCCTGACGCAAGTCACCAAACCGGACATCTCCCGGACGGTGAACCATGGGATACCCACGCTTGACCATCTCACCGAAATTCTCCGGCGTGCGGAACATGCGTTTGATGTTGTCGGCCGCAAATCCGAACGCGCGGGTGAAATCATCGCCTTGAAACGCCTCCATCTGCTGGTTGATGACACCTTCGATCTCAACCGCTGCGCCCTGTTGCGCCTGCGCTTCCCGCGCAAAACTCGCAACCACTACAAGTGCCAGCAAAACATGTTTCATTGCGTGTCCTCCTGCAAAGACTACGCCATGCCGCCGTTATCGGATCAGCCTGCCCCGTTCTCGCGAGTCCCAAAACGAACAAAGACCCGCCTGGGCGGGCCTTTGGAAAACGTGTCTGCGCCAACAGGCGCAGTCCGCTGGGTCACGCGGCGACGAACTCGCCATCAAGCGCCTTGTGGATCAGTTCGCGGGTTTCCTCGACGCCATAGAGCGCAATGAACCCACCAAAACGAGGGCCTTGGCTTGCCCCAAGTAGCACTTCGTATATCGCCTTGAACCAGTCGCGCAGTGGTTCGAACCCGTGGGTTTTACCCACCGCGAACACGATGGACTGCAGGAATTCCTCGTCCGAGAAGTCTGCTTCAGGCAACGGGTCTTCACTGCCCACCAGCGCGTTCTTCGCCGCAATTGTTGCCAATGCGGTTTCCGCTGATCCCAGCGCGTTGCACAGATCTTCCAGCGCCACGCGTTCCTTTTCGGTCGGCGCACGGTAGACTTTGGAGGGCTTCACAAAGTCATTGAAATAGCGCACCGCATAGCCTGCTGCGGCATCCATTCCCGGATGGCTCTCGGGCGTCGCGTCCGGCGCGTATTTGTTGATGAAGCCCCACATCGTCGCCTTGTCTTCCGCAGACGACGCACTCGCCAGATTGAGCAGCATCGAGAAGCTGACCACCATATCGCTCTGGGGGACGTCACCAGAATGGATGTGCCATACCGGATTGTTCAGTTGAGCCTTTATGTCCTGTGTGTGATAGGCACGCAGCTGCTGATGATACTCGTCCACCGCCTTTGGAATCACATCAAAGTGCATCCGCTTCGCGGTTTTCGGCTTCTGGTACATGAAGTAGCTCAGGCTTTCGGTCGAAGCATAGGTCAACCACTCGTCAATCGACACTCCATTGCCGGACGATTTTGAAATCTTCTGTCCGTTCTCATCAAGGAACAGCTCATAAGAGAAGTGGTTCGGCGCACGCCCTCCGAGCACACGACAGATCGCATCATAGATCTTTTCGTTGGTGGCGTGTTCCTTGCCATACATCTCGAAATCAACGCCCAACGCAGCCCAGCGCGCGCCAAAGTCCGGCTTCCACTGCAGCTTTACGTTGCCGCCCGTCACAGGCACGGTCCATTCCTTGCCGGTCTCATCGTCAAAGGTGACCGTATAGGTTTCTGCACAGACCTTTTTCATCGGCACATACATGACGCGCCCGCTTTCCGGATGCATTGGCAGGAAAATGGAATAGGTCGCCGCCCGCTCCTCACGCAGCGACTTCAACATGATCGCCATAAGGTCGTCGTAGCGCTCGACTGCAAGCTTCAGAATCTCGTCAAACTGGCCTGACGCGTAGAATTCCTTGGCAGAATAGAATTCGTACTCGAAACCAAACGTATCAAGGAACCGCCGCAACATGGCATTGTTGTGGTCGCCAAAGCTCTCGTGCGTGCCAAACGGATCGGGCACCGAGGTCAGCGGCCGTTGCAGGTGCTGCTCCAGAATTTGCGGATTCGGCACGTTAGAAGGCACTTTGCGCATGCCGTCCAGATCGTCAGAGAAACAGATCAACCGCGTCGGAACATCGGAAATGGCCTCAAACGCCTTGCGGATCATCGTCGTGCGCAAGACTTCGCCGAAGGTACCGATGTGCGGCAAACCAGACGGACCGTAACCGGTCTCGAACAGAACATATCCCTTCTTGTCCTTGCTACCTTCATACCGTTTGAGCAACCGGCGCGCTTCTTCAAAGGGCCAGGCTTTCGATACAAGGGCTGCGTCGCGCAGTTCAGACATGGGATTTCTCCGGTTCAAAGGAAATTGCCTTCAGGAACACCATTGCGCCCAAAGGTCCGCCGCTTCCTATTGCCCCTGACCATCGCAGTCAATATTCTGCGCTGCAACACCGCCTTGCAAAGGAACCAACCGTGTCTCAAGACCTGCCCCACTCCCTGTCTGCACAGGACTGCCTCGTTGCCGTGATGATCGCTGTGTCGGCTTCCGACGAGAATATCCGCACCGCAGAACTCGTCAAAATCCAGGTAGCACTAAATAACCTGCCCGTTTTTGCCGATTATGACATCGACCGACTGCAAGTCATGAGCCAAACGGTGTTTGACCTGTTTGAGCAGGAAGACGGCCTTGCCGCTCTCTTTGGTCTCGTACGCGAAGGTCTGGACGAGCGGTTATACGAAACCGCCTACGCGCTGGCCTGCGACGTGGCGGCCGCGGACGGGTCTCTTGCAGAGCCGGAACTGCGCCTGCTCGAGGAAATCCGCTACGAACTCAACATCGACCGCCTGCACGCAGCCGGTATCGAACGCGGCGCCCGCGCCCGCCACATGGTTTAACAAACCAAAACGAACCCCGGTTCCTGAAAACCGGGGTTCGCCGCTTTTGCGCCTTTGACGTTTTACTGCTCTGAGTACTGCCCGATCAGCTTCAAGGCGCGATCTACAGTTTCCACCAGCTTCTCAGCCACACCGTTGTCTTCCCAATCCTGCATGAAGACGACCGATATGCCTTGGTTCAAGTCCGAGAACCCAACCTGACCATAGCTGCCAATGCTCATGACCACGTTGTGTTCCGGCAAATACCAGCCCTGCGATCCATAGGTCACTTTGGTGCCCAATGCCTGCGCCATGCCCTTGCCTTTCTCCGACACCGACAGCAGGTCCTTTTCGACATCGGTCACGGACGCAAGGAAGCTTTCCGGCGCTTTGCCCTGCGCGATCCACTGCGTGAACAGCCCGTAGTCCCGCAAGGTGGTGCTGATCCCGTAGGACGGTGAGGCGGTGCCATCGACCGACAGAGAAATCGAACCGTCGCTCTGAGCGCCAAATTCATTGAACAAGTCAGTCAACTGACGGGCAAACGGGACACCGGTGACGGCTTCGGCCAGCATCGCAAGCAGGTCGGTGTTCTTGTCGTTGTAGGTATAAACCTCTCCTGCTTCATTTTGCGTTTTGGCGGTGCGCACAGCGGCGCGATGTCCAGAAGGCGCTCCCGGTTTCAAGCCCTGTTCGGTCTCAAAGACAAAAGCCTCACCTCCTGGCACATGGTAGTCTGTTGCCGGCAACAGACCCGCAGTCATATCAAGCACGTGCCGGATTTTGGCAGCACCAATCGCGGTTCCCTGAAAGTCTTGGAGCACACTCGCCACTGTTGCTTCAGGTTCAATGTGCCCTTCGTCGATCAGCTTGGACACGACAATTCCGGCGTATGTTTTGGACGAGGACTGAAGCAACTGAGTTTGGTCGACGGAAAACCCGTTGTCGTAAAACTCGCCAAGGATCACGTTTTCCTTCATTACGAGGAAGCCTTTCGTCTGTGTGTCCTGCAAGGATTGGGCAAAGGACTTCCCGTCACGAAATTCCTGCCCCAGGTCCAACTGGTTTTCTGCCATGCGCAGCTCAGCGGGCTTCTCTGCTGCAAACACCGGCGCGGTGCCAAACAGGGCATAGTCGTCCCAGTTCATCGAGACGTGTTTGTAATAAGGCCAGGACTGCATGTTCTCCGGGGTGATTTCCGAAAGTTCGTAGGCCCTGTAAAAATCATTGAGGGTGACAGTGTTGTTCGCATTGGCCATAGAGCCCAGCGCTGTTGAAAGCGTCAGCGTTGCGATCAGAGCAATGCGACGGAAGGGGGTTTTGGCGGAAGGTGTCATTTCAAAATTCCTTTTGCTTGTGTGAGGTGAGCGGCTGCTCGTTTCTGATGACACTGATTTAGCAATCGCCTTTGCCTTTTGAGATGTGCTCTACTGTTGACTACATAGAGTCTGCCGGTGAGCCGAGCCTCACCATTGTGCAAGCCTTCCCAAGCCAGGCGCTTTTGAGATGACCCAAACCGTTGATCCGAAACTAGTCTTTGAGCAGATGCATCGGATCACCGGTGCGCAGGATTTTGCGCCGGGCAAACGCACCCGCCAGTTCCTCGAGCACATCATAACCGAAGAACTCGAAGGACGCGGTGACCGCCTCAAAGGTACGGCTCTCGCAATGGACCTTTTTGGTCGCAGTGCGGATTTTGACCCCGCTTCCGATCCGGTCGTCAGAACCGAAGCCATGAAACTTCGCAAAGCCTTGGAGCACTACTACCTGACGGAAGGAGCGCAGGACCAGATCTACATCGATGTGCCAAAAGGCAGCTACAGGCCGGTTATTACACTGCGCGAAATTGACGACGTGCAAGCCTCGGATACGAAGCACCCCAATGCGCTTCCTCTGCTGTCTGTTTGCCGATTTGAAGGCGACCACGCAGACAACACCCAACTCTACCGGGAGGGGCTCCCCGGCGAGATCGCTTTGGAACTGGCAAAATTCGGTCATATCCGCGTCCGCGACGTTTCCGCTGCCCAGACCGAGCCGGATCTGACACAGGGCTATGCTCTGCAAGGCAAAGTGCATGCCGCAGGAACCAAGGTGAGAATTGTTCTACAGCTGTCCCGACAACCTGACAGGCAGATCATCTGGTCTGACCGTTTCGTTGTCGACGCTGACGAGGCAGATGTTTTTGCCTTGCAAGAAACGATTGCCAAAGCCTGTGCGACCGAACTTGCGGATGCCTACGGCGCATTGGGAGAGGACGTCGCCGCCTCATACGCGGGGCGCGACAGGAAAGATGCCAGCGTCTTCGGGGCCCTTCTGAGTTTTCACGCCCACATGCGCACGAGTTCAGTGGACAGCCTGTCCAAGTTTGAAGACCTGTCAAACCGGGCTTTGGTGGCAACCCCGGAAAGTGGATTGGCCCACGCCCTCGTCGCACTGTGCCAAATCGAAAAGGTCGCGCTCGGCTTGGCTGATTTCGCGTCTTTGGAAGGGGAAACGCTCTCCCATGCAGAAACGGCCGTGGCGCTCTCGCCCAAATGTCAGGAAGCATTGTTCGCCGCCGCCGTATCCGCCTTGTTGAGACACGATAAAACCGAATTTGAATCTTTGCTTTCGCGCGCGGTGAACGCCAATCCGAATGGCGCCTTGCTTTCAACGATGGTCGGAGCCTGGATCGCAATGTCCGGAGAACTTGAACGAGGTTGCGAACTCATACGCCGTGCACAGGAAACAAACGCCCATTTGCCCGCTTGGAGCCGTATTCCGCTTGCGCTTCAACGGTTGGACGCCTCCGAATTCCAGTCAGCCTCGAAATTGGTAGATAATCTGGACGCTCGCGATGTCGCCATCGAGTGGGCGCTCTTGGCGGCCATCCACGGATCGGCGGGAAATGAACGCCAAAAACAAGGCGCTATGGATCGGCTCAATGAATTGGGTGCCAACCCAAGCCAGCTGATCGCTGCTCTACCTCTCGAACCAAAGCTCAAGGCAAAGCTATTGCCGGAACTGTCTCCTAACAACGAGTCGTGACGGGACACATTCGGTGTGCCAAAGACCCCCGACATTGCGTCGGGGGGCAGCGTTTATTCCATCGCCGGCGGCACATATGGATCCGGAGTGCCCGGCGGAATTGGCGGGTACTTCTTGAACGACGCCGCATGCTCCAACAACTGGGGCAGCGCTTTCTCCGCCGCCCAGGTATGCGGGAACAAAACGCTCTCCCGTTCGTTCGGGTCATTTAGCAGATTGTAGACCCGCGGCGTGTCAAACGTCTGCGTCTCATCAAAGATAGAGGCGTTTTCTTTGAACATGACTTTCCAGTCCTGCCATTTCACGCCGAAAATCTGGTCTCCCATATACACAATCACGCCTTCACGGTTCGAGTTGCTCTGCGCCCCAAGAAAAAAGTCCGATTGATCTATGCCGTCGAAAGCGCGGTCCGTAGGCACCTCTCCTCCGGCAAAAGCCGCCAGTGTCGGGAACAGGTCCATAGAGTGAACCACTTCGTTGCTTTCCGATCCCGCTGGAATTTTACCCGGCCACTTGATGGCAAACGGCACGCGCATACTGCCTTCCAGACTGGTAAAAAGTGTTCCACGCCAAGGACCTGCATTGCCTTGAACCATGGGCACCGGCGATACATTTGAACTGCCTATGCTTGTTGCTTCCGGACCGTTGTCCGCCGTGAAGATAACCACCGTGTTGTCTTCTACGCCAGCATCCGCCAACGCCTGATTGATCCGGCCCACATAGGTATCGACCTGCAACAGAATATCGGCCCAGACACCTTTGCCGGTAGCGCCGTCAAACTCAGGGTGCGCGAGGTTCGGATAGTGCGTCTGCGTGTAGGCCAGATAGACAAAAAACGGATCGTCCTCCTGGCTTTTTGCGTTGATATAGCTGATCGCTTTTTCAGTAAGATCGCCATCAATCAGAGCACGGTATTCCAGATCATAGTCTCTTGCCACGGTGGCTGGCTCACCCGCGACGCCCTGCATGACCACAGGCTCTTCCAGATCAGCTTCCGCAAATCCCGCGAGGGTACTCCAGACCGTCACGTCTGTTGTCTCGACACCGTAGAATTCGTCAAATCCCTGATTGGTCGGATACCGTCCTTCGGACCAGCCGAGGTGCCACTTGCCGTACATCGCCGTGTTGTAGCCTGCGTCCTTGAGCATTTCCGCCATGGTGATTTCCCATTGGGTAAGCCCGTAAACACCACCACCAAGCGGAACTGTATGATTGCCGCTGCGCACACCATAGCGACCGGTCATTGTCGCGGCGCGGGAGGGTGTACACTGGCTTTCGACGTTGAAATTGGTCAGGCGCAATCCTTCCTCGGCCAGCGCATCCATTTCCGGAGTCGGTGTCCCACGAATGATGCCGCCACCATTGAACCCCGGCTCACCCCAGCCGAAATTGTCCAGAAATATGAAAACAATATTGGGTTTCTCTTGCGCCGCAGCGGCTCCGACCGCCCCGACTACTCCAGCTGCCGCGAGGGTTAATGCCGCAATAAACTTCATGGCTAAATACTCCGGTTCAGGTAATGAACCGAGTATAGCTTGCCAATGACGCAGTTCGTCAACTGCGGGGGAAACGAGGTAAATGCCTAAGCACTCGCCCGCAGCACCTCCATCAGGTCATCCTTGCGGAACGGCTTGCTCAGAAAGTCGTTCATGCCCGCCTCAAGACACGCTTCCGCGTCTGCAGGCTGGGCGTTGGCCGTCAGCGCCACAATCCGTCTTTGCGACACGCCGGTATCGCGCTCGTGTTGCCTAATCAATCGGGTGGCTTCGAGCCCACCCATGACCGGCATTGACAGGTCCATCAATACAAGATCGCAATCGCTGGTTTTGTACGCCTCGACCGCCGCTTGACCGTTCTCTGCAATGTGGATTTCCGCGCCGGTCCGCTCCAGCATTTTGCGAACAACCAACTGATTTGTGCGGTTGTCTTCGGCCACAAGTATTCTGAGCCCGGCCAAATCCTTTTTGGCTGGCCGCGCGAACCGGCGTCTCAACGCCGCTTTCGCACTTTCCGTTCTGGACGGACCGGCTTTTGCGGCTGAGCCCTTTTCCTGAAAAACCGGCAAATCAAGCGACACCGTGAAGGTCGCACCAGCCCCCGGTTTACTGTCCACCTCGATTCTGCCCCCCATGCGCTCCACCAGAGCACGGGTGATCGCCAGCCCCAGACCTGTCCCTTCTTCGGGTTGTTCCGCGGGCGTATCCACCTGCTCAAAAGCCGCGAATATCCGCTCTTGGTCCTCCAGCGGAATGCCCGGACCAGTATCCGAAATCACGATGCGCAGGGGCCTGCCCAAAGGGGACGGCTCGTGCGTCACGGCAACGTCAACGCGCCCGTTCTGCGTAAATTTTACGGCATTGCCGATCAGGTTAATCAGGATCTGCCGCATGCGGCTGCTGTCACCTATGAATTCTCCGGGCGCCTTTCCGTCGTATCGCACATCAAGCGTGACATCTTTGGCGTCAGCTTGCGGACGCAGCAGCATTCCGGTTTCTGCCGCAAGCGCCTCCAGCGAAAAGGGCGCTTCCTGAAGTGTGATCTTCTCAGACTGGATTTTCGAGTAGTCCAGAACGTCATTGATGATATCCAAAAGCGCGTTCGCCGAATTGAAAATCGTGTCCGCAAACAGTGACTGCCTCGCGCTGAGCGGGGTTTCACGCAGCAACTCGCACATCCCCATGATGCCATTCATCGGCGTCCGGATTTCGTGGCTCATGTTTGCAAGGAACCGCTCCTTGGCGCGGCTGGCTTCTTCTGCTTCTTCCTTGGCAAGTTTGGTCAGTTCCAGCGCAGTGTCACGTTCCTTTTCAGACGTCACATCAAGCGAAGAACCCACCAAATGCGTGACATTGCCTTCCCCGTCGAAAAACGGTGTCAGCGTTGACCGCAACAATCCCAGCTTCTGCGCAAATGGAATGGTCACCTCGTAACAGACTGGGTGCCCCGCTTCGATGACTGCAACGTGTTGGTCAAGCGCGCGCTGCCCTGCCACGCCACCGTAAATCTCCAGCGCGGTCTTGCCTACAATGTCGTCAAGCTCGTGTCCGATCCAGCCAAGCCCCACGTCGTTGATGCTCACGTATCGGGGCAACCCGTCCTCAGCCACTTCCAGAATGAATATGGAAATCTGGATCGCATCTGTCACAGATAAAACGTCCAGAGAGAGTTTCCGGTTCATGTGGGCCTCCCGAGTGATCGCGGCTGAACAAGCGTTCACAAAGGGTCTATGGCACAGTGGTTATCAAAACCTTTCACGCGCACAGCTTATGCGTGTCAGAGCAAAACTTACCAAACGTCAATCGCGAAAGTTGCCTATGGATGATGCACCTGAACGGTGAACCCTTCGGCAGCATCCGGCGCAACAAAATGCGCGACGATCTGGTCAAATTGCGCCTCGCTCACCGAAAACGGATGTTTGCCAGAAGCGTTGCGAGCCCGCAGGCGCGCCTTACAGACCTCGTCGGGCACGTCGAGGTGATGCAACGTCGCTCGTGCCTGCGCTTGCCGCGCCAACCCCGCCATCCATGCGCGGCTTTCCAGCGTGTTTGCCTGAAAATCCAGCACCACATTCACACCGGCCTTGAGCAAGTCAACAACATGCGGACCAGCGACTTCACGGACTTTTTGCGAGCAACGCACAAAATCGGCAATGGAAGACATCTGGTCGCCAAACAACGCAGCGAGCCAGGCATCCTCCGAAATGACAACGGTCCCCGCAGCACGCGACAGTTCGGCACATAAGGTCGATTTACCGGCGGCGGGTTTGCCACAAAGCATATGCAGTTCAGTCTCGGTCATGCTGTCCTCAATACATCGACGCCTTGTAGCCTTCCTCCAGCTTCTCGTCGATTTCTGCCATGGCTTCGGGATCTTCCGGTGCGCCGACTGTTTGATCCATGATCATCTTGGACAAAGACGGCATTTCACCACGGTCCTGCCGGGCCTCGGGATTCCAGAGATCGGACCGGCGGAAGGCTTTTGCGCAATGCAGGTACATTTCCTGTACCGTCACAATTATCGCCACGCGCGGCAAACGCTCCTGCACCGACATCAAAGCCAGAACATCGGGATCCGTCGTCACCCGTGCCGTGCCGTTGATCCGCAAGGTTTCGTCAAATCCGGGCACCATAAACAGCAATCCTACCGATGGGTTCGCCACAATATTGCTGAGCGTATCCAGTCGGTTGTTTCCCGGGCGGTCCGGGATCGCAAGAGTGCGGTCATCCAGAACTTTTACAAAGCCGCAAGGATCTCCGCGCGGGCTCACATCCGCGCCGCCATCAGGCGCTTGAGTTCCGATACACAGAAAAGGGGACCGCGCAACAAAAGCCTTGGCATGCGGATCGAGATGATCGAGGCATTTCACCTTGGCCATGTCATGTGTCGGTGGGAACAGCGCCCTCAGGGCCGTCTCATCCTCTATCGCAAACTCGGTTTTGAACTCAAATGGATCAGACATATTGCCTCCTGTCAGGTCCGGCGCCTTTTTGCGCCTCGTGCCATGACACAATGTCTGTCGCCGCAATCAGCAGACGAAGGTCATCAAAACATAAAGGTACGCTAGTTGGCGCTGCTTCCACTGGCAACCGCCGGGGTTACGCCCGATAAACCGCCCCCCAGCGCTCGATCAACTTCTGTTGCAGCTTCTTTGACCGGCTGTTGAATGTTCTCGCGCCCTTCGGGCGTTCCCGATCCGGCCCGATCAGCCTGTCTCGCGCGCTGACATCTGCACCGAATATCGCAAACGAGAGCTCCGTATTACCCGGCCCCGAAATATAGCCCGCCAACGCGCTGACAAAATGCAACGTGCCGGTCTTGGCCTTCACGCTCAGGGGGTGGCCTTTGTTGACGCGCCCATTTGGATCCCGCAACGCGATGTCTTTCAGGATCGGCTTCAGCACACCGTGTTCGGACGCTCGGGCAAGCACAACCGCAAATTCGTCAGCCCGCATCCGCGAGGCCTCGCCCAGTCCCGAGTGATCGACAAGGCGCGCGTTGCCCATGCCCAGTGCCTCGGCCGCCCACTGGTTCATGGCATTGGCGGACGACTTCAGACTTGCCACCTGCGCCCCGCGCGCGTGGCTCGCCGCCATCCCGACCATCTCGGCGGTGATGTTGGTCGAATACTTGAGCATCCCTTTGAGGATCGTGCGCAAATCAGAACTGCGGTGCATGGCCAGAACGGTGCCAAACGGTGCTTGCTTGGTGACCTTGGGCGCACCCAGCTTGATGCCATGCGACCGGGCCAACGTGCGGAAGACCTCGCCTGCATAAAGCTCCGGCTGGCGCACAGGCAACCAACGCGCTCCGCCGTTGCCAAGCGCTGACCGCGCCACCGTCCAGTGATCCTCCTTGCCCATCGCCTTGTAGGTGTAGACCGGCAAATCCCGATTGGCGATTTTCATTTTGGCCACACTCACTTCGGGCCGGTATTTGTTGGTTCGCGCATCCATCGCGGTGACATACCCGTTGGCACTGCGCTTCCACTCAAAATGTACGCGATTGTAATTCAGAGACAATCCGGACACCGCAGGATTGTACCCCGCGTGATCGGGCTGCTTGTTGTCTATCCGTGTCACCTGCGCCATTGCGCCGCCCCACACAAGGAACCGCCCTTTGACACCGATCACGCCGGCCGCCTTCAAAGTGCGCGCAAGATCGGCCAGCCCGTCCGTGCTCAACGTCGGATCACCGCCACCGCGCAGCACAAGGTCACCCTGTATGACACCGTTCTTGATCTCGCCGGTCGCGACGACCTTTGTCTGGAATCGATGCCCCGGCCCCAGATAACGCAGCGCGTATAGCGCAGTAAGCGCTTTTGCGACGCTCGCTGGTGGCTGCGCTGATTGGGCACCATAGCTTTCAAGCACTTCGCCGGTACCGACCCGCGCAACAGCGACGCTCAACTTGCCGCTGACGCCCGCCTCCTGCAAGAGGCTCTCGATACCTGGCATATTGACCTCGCCAAGCCCTTTGGGCCGCAGCACAGGTCGCAAGGATCTCGAAGGCGCATTCGCCCAAAGCGGCGTCGCAAAACTCGCCGCCGTCAAACCCAAAAACGCACGCCTCGAAAAACCTTTACTCATGTCGCTGAGTCTAACGCTGCTGCGCAGGTGTTTTCAAGCAGGCAAACCCTCCATTTTCCCTGTCATTTCCGTAATCTGACGTGCTAGGCCTTGGGCATGTGGAAACTGCCCGCCCTCATGTTTCTGGCGATGTCGCTGATCCCCGCCGGAGACGCCGCGGGCAAGCTCATGACACAGGATCACGACCTCAGCCCGATCTTCGTCGGTTGGTCGCGATTTGCGCTTGGCACCTTGCTTGCTTTGCCGCTGGTCAGGGCGGACACTCTGCCGCTTTTGACCAACTGGCGCATCTGGCTCAGAGCGCTTCTGCTGGTTGGAGGGATCACATCAATCCAGACCGCCCTGCTACACGCGCCTCTTGCCGATGTGTTTGCCGCTTTTTTCATTGGCCCGATTTTCAGCTTCGCGCTCTCAGCCCTCTTGCTTGGCGAACGCGTGACGCTGCCACGCGCTGCAATGATGGCGCTCGGTTTTGCCGGTGTTCTGCTGGTGGTGCGGCCCGATTTCGGTGGCGACGGCCCGATCCTTTCCACCGGACGCAGCTTCGCCGTTCTCGCCGGTTTGTTCTACGGGGCTTTTCTTACAGCCTCGCGGTGGCTCGCGACGGCTGCACGCCCGGGCAACCTGCTGTTCACCCAGCTCTTTTTGGGAGCGATCGCGCTGACACCTTTCGGGCTTGCTGTTCTGCCGGAAATGACAGTGCCGATCGCGGGGCTAACCTTTGCATCTGCCGCTTTCTCGGGTCTCGGGAACCTGCTTCTGATTTACGCCTACATGCGGGCTGACGCTTCAGAACTTGCACCCTACGTTTATTTCCAGCTCGCCAGCGCCGTAGCGCTCGGCTGGCTCATTTTTGCGGACGTTCCCGATGCGTTGACTTGGTCAGGCTTGGCCCTGATTGCAGCCGCAGGCCTCGCGTCTGCCCGCCTTGCTGCCCGTTAATCCCAGCGCCCTGCCGCACGGATAGCAGTCGAACTGGCGTCGTCCATCGGCAGGTTCACAAAACACCAAGCCGGCGCTTCGCTGCGCCCCAACAGATGGGACGCTCTCGGATGCAGCCTTGCATGGCGCATCACCTGTGCCGCTTTGCCCGTGCGTCCTGCGATCCGGTCCCCGGGGCGTGCCAATACGCCGACAGGCACCCGCACCATGATCTCCCGCCAGTCTTTCCAGCGGTGGAACTGCGCAAGGTTGTCTGCGCCCATCAGCCAAACAAAACGTGTGTCCGGACAAGCCGCCTGCAGCGCCATGATCGTCTCGGCCGTATAGCGCGTGCCGGCCTTTGCCTCAAAGTCGCTGATCTTCACGCGCGGGTGATCCATGATCTTGCGCGCCGCAGCCATGCGCCGCTCAAGCAACACCGGCCCGTGATCCTTGAGCGGGTTGCCCGGGCTCACCAGCCACCAGACCTCGTCCAGCCCGAACCGCTTGAGCGCCTCACGTGTGATATGCACATGCCCCCCATGTGGCGGATCAAACGATCCCCCCAGAAGGCCAATGACACGACCGCGTCCCACATATGGCAAACCATTCTGCATCAAGGGTTTCTTGCCGCCGCCTCGTCCCAAGTCAACCGCCAAAAGACCAATTGACAGCCTCCTGTAGTTGACCTACGTAAACAATTAAAGTTGACTAAGGTAAACAATATGACTATCAACCCGATCACCCGCATCCGCCGCTTCAACCGTGCCGTGACGCGCGAAACCGGCGCATTGGAAACGTCTTTCCTTGGTCGCGGACGTCCTCTCGGCCCCGCTCGCGTCTTGCACGCCATCAGCCCCGAAGGCACCGATCTGGAACATCTGCGCAGCTACCTTGGTCTCGACAAAACCCTGCTCAGCCGCTTTCTGAAATCCCTTGCGGACGAAGGCCTTCTGGAGTTGCGCCAAGACTCCGCCGACGGCCGCCGTCGCACCGCGCATCTCACCGGGTCCGGCACCAAGGAACGGGCTGCTTACGACGCGCTGTCCAACGCTCAGGCGCAATCCCTGCTCGACCGCCACCCGCGCCCGCAAGCACTGCTGGACGCGATGGACCTTGTCGCCTCCGCCCTCGGCCAGGACGACCTGACTTTCCTCACCGTCGACCCGCGCTCCGACGACGCTGTCTATTGCCTCGAAGAATACTATGCCGAACTCGGCCGCCGCTTTGACACCGGCTTTGACGTGAACCTCTCCGCTGACCCAGACGCCACCGACATGATGTCCCCCCGTGGCACCTTCCTCCTGACGATGTCGGACGGCCTGCCTTTAGGGTGCGTCGGCGTGAAGGGCACCAACAAAGGGTACGCCGAAATCAAACGCCTCTGGGTCTCCCCTGCCGCGCGTGGCATGGGTCTTGCCAAAAAGCTGATGGACCAAGCCGAAGCTACCGCCCGCGATCTCGGTATCACGCTGCTGCGGCTGGACACCAACGCCGCCCTGCCCGAAGCCATTCGGCTTTACGAAACCACCGGCTGGACCGCGATCGAGCGCTTCAACGACGATCCCTACCCGACGCATTTCTTTGAAAAGGCGCTTTGAAGTTACCACCGGAGCCAAAGCAAGGCTTTGGCTGGCGCCCCATTGGCCGACAGGGCCTTGCTCAGCGGTGTCCCGAAAAGCGAAACGCCCCCAATATCTTTGGGTAAGCTCTCACAATCTATCATCAAAGCCAAAGCCGAGCTTTGGCTAGCGCCCGAACCGCCCCCACGGGGCGGGCGCTTCGCTTCCACCCCTCCGTTCGGTCGCAGGCAAGCTCAAAGGGCTGGACAGGGCGCAAGCAGCAACTCTGCCCTTGCGTGTATTTCAGGAAGAATTGTCCATCATCATGTTTAATTTCTCTCCCCGCAAAGCTTGGGTGCTCTTTGCACTGACATTCGCAGGCCTGTTTGGCTGGCTTCTTTGGCAAACACCTTCCGGAGAAATCGTCGAAACCGAAGAAATCATCTACTACCAGGTTGATGCTCTAACGATCTCTGATCTCAAAGCGCAGATACGCACCCGCGGACCACAAGGGTATTCTGGCTTTGTGCAATGGCGGGTGCTGCCAACGCTGAACGGTGGCCTCAAATTGCACACCAAGATCACGATGCCAAAACATGCCGCACCCGATCAACTGTCGTCATCCGTGGCCTTCACATGGAACCGTTTTGTCAAAGCGCTGTGGAAGCATGAGCGCGTGCACCAATATCACGGCAAGCGGGCGGCAAAAGAGGCATTGCAGAGCGCATATGTGCACCACCTTGCGATATTCCGGAAATGGTCCAAGCAGGACGATCGCTTCGACAAACTAACGGCTCATGGCGCAACCGAAGGCGCATGGCTGCCGTAACCACAGCCCAATCAACCTCCATTGCCCCTCCCCGCCCACTCCGCTATCACCTCTGCCAACCTCAAGTTTCCCCCATGACGGAGTCGCAAAATGGCCTCTTATCAATACGTCTATCACATGCAGGGCGTGTCCAAGACCTACCCCGGCGGCAAGAAATGCTTTGAAAACATACACCTGTCCTTCCTGCCGGGCGTGAAAATCGGCGTCGTCGGCGTCAACGGCGCCGGTAAATCGACCCTGATGAAAATCATGGCCGGTCTGGACAAGGACTTCACCGGCGAGGCCTGGGCCGCCGAAGGCGCCAAGGTCGGCTACCTTCCACAGGAGCCGCAACTCGACGAAAGCCTCAACGTGCGCGAAAACGTCATGCTCGGCGTTAAGGCCAAGAAGGACATTCTGGACCGCTACAACGAGCTTGCGATGAACTACTCGGACGAAACCGCCGAGGAAATGGCCAAGCTTCAGGACGACATCGACGCCCAGAACCTCTGGGATCTGGACAGCCAGGTCGACATCTCCATGGAGGCCCTGCGCTGCCCCCCCGACGACGCCAACATCGCCGATCTCTCCGGCGGTGAAAAACGCCGTGTCGCGCTCTGCAAACTGCTGCTCGAAGCGCCTGACATGCTGCTGCTCGACGAACCGACCAACCACCTTGACGCAGAAACCATCGCCTGGCTGCAACAGCACCTGATCGACTACAAAGGCACCATCCTCTGCGTCACCCACGACCGCTACTTCCTCGACGACATCACCGGATGGATTCTCGAACTCGACCGCGGCCGCGGCATCCCTTACGAGGGCAACTACTCCGCATGGCTGGAGCAGAAAGCCAAACGTCTGGAGCAGGAAGCCCGCGAAGACAAATCCAAGCAGAAAACGCTTGAACGCGAACTCGAGTGGATGCGTCAGGGCCAAAAGGCACGTCAGGCCAAATCCAAGGCCCGTATCGCGGCTTACAACGAGATGGCCAGCCAGTCCGAGCGTGAAAAAGTCGGTCGCGCGCAGATCGTCATTCCAAACGGCCCGCGTCTGGGCTCCAAGGTGATTGAGGTCAACGGACTGTCCAAACACTTTGGCGACAAGCAGCTGATCGAGAACCTCGAATTCTCCCTGCCGCCCGGCGGCATTGTCGGCGTGATCGGCCCCAACGGCGCCGGTAAATCCACGCTCTTCAAAATGCTCACCGGTCAGGAACAGCCTGACGAAGGCACCGTCGAATACGGCGACACCGTGAAGCTCAGCTACGTCGACCAGTCCCGTGACGATCTGAACGACAAGGACACCGTCTGGGAAGCCATTTCCGGCGGCGCGGAAATCATCGAGCTTGGTGATGCCCAAGTGAACTCCCGCGCCTACTGCTCGTCTTTCAACTTCAAAGGTGGCGATCAGCAGAAACCTCTGAACCTGCTGTCTGGTGGTGAACGCAACCGCGTGCACATGGCGCGTCTTTTGAAAGAAGGCGGCAACGTCCTCCTGCTCGACGAACCAACCAACGACCTTGACGTCGAAACCCTCCGCGCGCTTGAAGACGCCTTGGTCGACTTTGCCGGCTGCGCCGTGGTCATCTCCCACGACCGCTTCTTCCTTGACCGCATCTGTACCCACATCCTCGCCTTCGAAGGCGACGCCCATGTGGAATGGTTCGAAGGCAACTTTGAGGACTACGAAGAAGACAAGAAACGTCGTTTGGGACCGGATGCTCTGGAGCCCAAGCGCCTGAAGCACAAGAAATTTACCCGCTGAGTGTTTGGCACCGCCAAATCACTCAGAGTGCGCGGAAGCGTTCCGGCAAGCCGGAACGCGGGCGCATCCCGGTGAGACGGCACACAAACGCTGAGTGACCAAACAAAAACACCCGCGCCCTCGCGCGGGTGTTTTCGTTTCACCTATCTAAGCGTTGCCCACCAAAGCCCGCAAAGCGGGCTTACCCCTCCGGCACGCCCCCACGGGCGCGCACGTTCGCACCCACCCTCCTCAGCCGTCAAACACCAGTTCGCTATGCAACTGTTGGTTATTCTTCGACTTCTAGAAAGCCGCCTGCCGGCACTTTCCAAAACCGATTTGATGCCAGCAACCACGTGGTAAACCGTTGATTTTTTTGAACACTGCATTACGAATTGGGCATAGCGATTTCAGGGAGCGTCACATGGAGCAAATTGCTAACAGTTTGGGAAAATTTGTGTACCGCGATCTGTTGTATGTGATTGCGGGATTGATTTGTCTTACTGCATATGCGTGGACCTATCAGCCGACACCGCCTGAGAATTTGCCACTTCAAGAATTGACCTTCGGTGGAATCGCCTACGTAGTTGGTTTCGTTTCACAAGAGATTTTTTCGGTGTTGCAAATAGTGTGCCTTCGAGAAGTCTCCGTGCCTTCTAAAGCTTGGAGTATTTTTAATTTGGCCGCGAAGTTGGACCAGTCAGTCTTGAAGGGAATGACACAGCAGCAATTACTAGAAGCGAAAGTCTGCTATCGCTCGCAAGCCGACATCCCTGAGCTTACTCGCTCACAGATCTCCAGATATATTATTCTCAAAGACATAGCAGGGAAATTTGGCAGTGCTCTACTCATGTCGGCATTGATTCAAATCCCCTATTTACTGTGGATGGACGGACCGAAACACACAGCGGCCTCTTTTTTTTTACTTTGCTTGTTCTTGGGGGCATTCTTAGCTTTTCAAAGCTACTTTCGCGCCAATCAAGTCGCGTGGTACATGGTTTCCTTTGTTAACAAAATGCCCAAGAACTAACCTGCAATAGTACAATGGTATCCAACATGGTCGGCCGACGCTCAGCCCACCAGCAACAAAAATCACACCCCCGCCATCCCGCTGTAACGCCTCTTCCCTTCACCACACCGCGCCCCCATCCTCGGTACACCACCACCCGGAGGACCACCCCATGCGTTATCTGCTACCTGCCTTGCTCAGTGCCATTCCAATGGCTGCCCTTTTTGCGTTTGATGCGCCGAGAACTTTGGGCGCCCACCCTTGGTGGAGCCAAAAGGCCATCTTGTACGGTGCTCCGATCGGTTTGATCCTGGCCGCCTTGGGCACCCGCCTGATGCGACCGGCCCCAGCCATCATGACTTTCGGCCTTTTGACTGTTCTTGCCTTTGCCACCGCCAAATACGGCCAAACCCAATTTGCAGCGTCTTATGCCGAAGACCAGTTCGCGGGCAAACTCTGGTACTTTGGCTGGATCGCCACGAGCGTGGCACTTGCAGCAACCATCTCATCTCTGTTCCGCCCCGTGCTGCGCTAGGCACTTCCCAAACCACGCACCGCCCCCCTATCCTGATCCTGTGACAATAGGAGCGCCTCATGCCGGAATGGATGGAACCCGACTTTCTGAGACAGGCCAATCTCAATATCTGGTCTGCAGTTCTCTGCGGCGGTCTGATTGGTGCCGAACGGCAATTGCGCGGAAAACGGGTGGGGCTGCGCGTTTGCATGTTGATCGTGCTGACCTCGGCGATGTTTGTCACTATGGCCGTTGAAATTGCACCCGATGGCGGGAACCGGGTGCTGTCGGGCATCGTTTCCGGGGTCGGTTTCCTGGGGGCCGGTGTGATTTTCGCCCAGAACGGCAGGGTCTCAGGCATCACCACCGCGACACTGATCTGGTCGCTTGCGGCCATCGGGGCCTGCATCGGATTTGGCTATCCCATCGCCGCTATCCTTGCCACATTGGTCATCATGGCCATCTTGGGACTGGTGGATTTTCTCGAATCCCATCTACCCCGACTGGGTAAAGAGCACGACGACAGCAACAGCGCCTGAGCAGCATTCCGCCGCCACCCCGCCCAACCGGCGAAGAACCGCGTCCGGCATGATCTCGCCCTAGCAGCGCCCAATTTCCGCCTTATTTCAGGATCACGATTAACTTTGTGCTAACCCGGTTGTGAGAATTTGGTCCCATGGCTCTGATCTTGTTTTTTATTGGCAGTTTCCTCGGAATTATCGTTGCCGCCGTGCAAACGATGTTTCACGACGCGTCTCTTTGGCAGGCTTTCGGCACCTATTGCACCTTCTCTCTCGCCATTCCGTTTTTTGTCGGCCTTCTGGCTTATGCGCTTTCCAATCTGCGCAGCATGGAACGTGAGGACGATGCGTCCTTCGGTATGAACGAGGCCTGAGTCTACCGGCGCGACAACGCCTTCTCGACCTGCACTTCATCGGCAATTTTCATTTGTGCCCATGTGGCCAGCAACCGATTGATGCGGGCGTGATATCCGCGTCCCATCGCGCGATAGAACCGCGCCACGGACCGGTCCAGATAAAGCGTCACCTTCTCTTTGGGTTCCTCCACATCCAGATCAAGTTCCAACGTGTGCCACGCTTCGGGAATGTCTTCACGCAAGGCGACAGGCAACCAGCTCTCTGAATTCAGGAGCAGCATGTTGCGGGCCAGTTTGGCCCGCGCAATGCGTTGGGTTTTGGTCTGCGGTTTTCTTCCGGCTTGGGCAACGGGCATGGCAAAATCTCCTTTGCGGCAAACCCTGACAGCAACCTGTTAACCGCTCCTGACGGCACCGGACGCCGCCACCGACGTTTTGCCGACGCGATGCTGACGCTTTGCAGCCGACCTTATTCCGTCGGCCACACCTCGTCCTCGGCCGGCACCGGACGCGGTTTCCCGTCCTCGTCAATCGCGACATAGGTAAAGACCGCTTCGGTCACCTTTTCATAGACACCGCGCCGGTTGCGAAAGGCCCAGGCCTCTATGCGTACCGCCATTGATGTGCGCCCGACGCGCTCAACCCACGCCCACACACAAAGAATGTTGCCGACTTTTACCGGCCGAATGAACTTCATCGCGTCTACGGCCACCGTGGCAACGCGGCCCTTGGCACGTTGACCTGCAACAATACCAGACGCGCTGTCCATCTGGCTCAACACCCAGCCACCAAAGATGTCTCCGTTGATGTTCACATCGCGCGGCATGGCCGACACCCGCAGCGTCGCTTCTCCGTCGGGGCGCTTTTCTTCCTGCTGGCTCATCCTCTGGCTCCTTTGCTGGTCTTTCCGCATCGTAACCCTCTGGCGCCGCAGGCGAAAGCTGGTAGAACCACGCGTAATCAGGAGAGCTCATGCCAGACTTTGACATCATCGTCATCGGCGCCGGTCCCGCCGGCAGCGCCGCCGCCACGTGGGCCGCGAAACACGGCGCCAAAGTCGCACTGGTCGACAAAGCCATGTTCCCCCGCAACAAGCTGTGCGGGGGCCTGTTTACCGAACGCAGCCGAAGCTATTACTGCGAGATTTTCGGTAGAGACTTTGATCTTTCCCGCGCCGTTACCCGCCACGACATCTCCTTCTGGCATGACGGGGCCGAGCTCGCCACACTCACGGACATTCCGCCGCTGCACCTCACCATGCGGCTGGATCTGGACAACACGCTTTTCGAGCACGCCCTGACGGCCGGCGCATCGGACTTTTCCGGACGCCACATCGCGCAAATCTCTGAAAACGAAATACTTTTCAAGGACGGAACGGCCCTGCATGCACCAATCCTGATCGGAGCGGACGGTGTAAATTCCATTGTTGCCAAACACCTTTTCGGGGCGTCATTCAACACCGAAACCATTGGTTTCGGGTTGGAAATCGAAGTGCCCGAGAGCACGCAAAATCCAGTAGAGAAACCTCTGCGCATCGACTTTGGCGCAGCCACCTGGGGCTATGGGTGGTCCTTTCCCAAACAGAATTCCACGACCGTCGGTGTGGGCGGACTGCGCGCGCCAAATCCGGACATGAAGGCGCATATGCGCCACTATTTGAAAACTCTCGGACTGGATCCTGAGGCGGTGAAATTCAAGGGCCATCACCTACCCTTCGGAGATTTCCGCCCCACTCCGGGTCGGGACAACATTCTGCTGGCCGGCGATGCCGCAGGTCTGGTGGACCCCATCACAGGCGAAGGCATAGCCTTCGCTATGAAAAGCGGGCAGATCGCAGCGCAATCGGCGCTGGACGCCCTGGGAGCTGGGTCCCCGAAGACAGCGCTGCGGCGTTACCAGCGGACTCTGCGCGACATGCAGCGAAATCTGCGCATCGCCCGCACCCTGCGCCGTATTATTTTTGCGCCCCGTTGGCAGGGCGCGTTCACTCGAACGTTCCGTCGTTCCGGCACCGTGCGTGTCATGTACATGAGGCTTCTGGCAGGCGAGCTGGAATACCCCCAGTTGGCGCGGTCTGTTGTCGCCCGCCTTCCGAGATACCTTCTGAACGCCCTGCGCCGCTAAGCCGCTCACCTGAATGAAAAAAAGGCCGGACACAATGTCCGACCTTCCTTGTTAAGCCTCTGAATTGAAGGGTCAGTTCAGTGCTTTGTCCGTAATCGCGTGCGTCCAAGCGCCTTCAGGCTTTTTGGTGATAACCGGATCGGAACCACCCGACATCAGGCTCTCGACTGTCCGCTCGTAGTCCGCCGGATCCAGCGCACCATTCGAACCGGCGGTAAGCTTGGCGATTTCACCCATCATGCGGATCTGGTGTTCTTCGGTCTGTGCACCGGTCGCGTCGTTGTCGAGCACGATCATTGCCGCATCCTCAGGGTTTTCCTCGGCCCATTTCCAACCTTTCATGGACGCCCGAACGAAGCGCACCATCTTGTCTTCAAACGCCGGGTCCGCGAGGTTTTCTTCAAGCACATACATGCCGTCTTCCAACGTCGCCACGCCCTGATCTTCATACTTGAACACCACCAGATCGTCCGGGCTCAAGCCAGCGTCAATGATCTGCCAGTACTCGTTGTAAGTCATGGTCGACACACAAGCGGCTTGTCCCTGAAGGATCGGGTCCACGTTGAAACCCTGCTTCAGAACGGTCACGCCACCATCACCACCATTGGTTGACAGCCCCAGCTTGCTCATCCAGCTCAGGAACGGATATTCGTTACCGAAGAACCAAACACCAAGTGTCTTGCCTGCGAAGTCTTCGGGAGAGGACACACCCGCGTCCTTACGGCAAGTCAGCATCATGCCAGAGCTTTTGAAAGGCTGAGCAATGTTTACCAGAGCCAGGCCTTTTTCGCGGCTTGCCAACGCGGACGGCATCCAGTCCAGAACCACATCGGCACCGCCACCTGCAATCACCTGTGCAGGCGCAATATCGGGGCCACCCGGCTTGATGGTCACGTTGAGGCCTTCCGCTTCATAAAAGCCCTGGTCCTGCGCCACGTAGTAGCCCGCGAATTGGGCTTGCGTGACCCATTTCAGTTGCAGCGTCACGTCATCTGCGGCCTGTGCCACACCCGCTGCCATCATGGCCGCACTGGCGAGGGCCGTTTTCAAAAATGTTTTCATCTTCAGTCTCCTAGCTGGTCATTTCATTGTTTTCTTGGTTATTGCTGCACCGTCTCCGCGGCACCTGTGACAAAGCTGAACCCCTTCGGGTAGCTATGAAATCCGTCAAAATCACCTTTACCAACATCCGCACCCTGCGCGCGCAGGATCGCGTATCCCTGTCCCATGTGAAAAAAGAAATTCGGGGCCGCATAAAGTGTCAGAAAATCGAAAGCACTCTGAGTCAGCTCCGCTTCGCCCGCCACATGGGTCACTGAACGTTTCACCGCTCCATCAAACTCCACTGCCGTCATTGCGTCCAGTGTCTCCCCGACCAACGCGCCCCTGGCCTTCAACCCATCCGCGTCAGCCACATCCGGCATCTTTGGCACATCGCGCCCCAAAACAGGCAACAAAGCGCGAAGCACATACCCTTGCGCGATCGCAAAGTGGGTCAGCGCGTCAAAACCGTCTGGTGAAAGCCGCGACTCCAACTGGTCTGTATTTGCCCGCTCTGACAGGCCGGCAATTCGACCGAGATAGTGCCGGAATACCGGTACATAGGCAAAGAGTACGGCATCCGTCATCGCGACTTCCTTTGACTTGGGTGCCAGAAGGTAACAGCCTTCTCCAGCAAGGCGACGCCACCATAAAACAACGAGCCAGCAAGCGCGGCCACGACGATTTCGGCCCACACCATGTCCAGCGCTAGGCGTCCGACTTCGGTCGAAATACGGAAACCCATGCCTTTGATCGGGCTGCCAAAAAACTCCGCCACAATCGCACCGATCAACGCAAGGGTGGTCGAAATTTTCAAACCGTTGAAGACAAACGGCATCGCCGCAGGCAGGCGCAGCTTCATAAGTGTCTGCGGATAGCTTGCCGCGTAGGTGCGCATCAAATCGCGCTGCATGTGGTCCGTGGCCTGCAGGCCCTCGACTGTATTCACAAGCATCGGAAAGAACACCATGATCACGACCACTGCCGCTTTGGACTGCCAGTCAAACCCGAACCACATCACCATGATTGGTGCCATGCCAATGATCGGCAACGCGGCAACAAAATTGCCCACGGGCAGCAACCCGCGTTGCAGGAAAGGAAAACGGTCGATGGCAATCGCTGTCAGGAAAGCCGCGCCGCACCCGATCACGTAACCTGACAAGGCGCCTTTGATGGCGGTCTGCACAAAGTCCGCCCAAAGTGTCGGAATGGAGGTCGCAAAGGTCACGGCAATCACCGAAGGCGCAGGCAACAGCACCGGATTGATATCGAAGCCGCGCACCACGCATTCCCAGATCACGATGATGCTGACGCCAAAAATTGTCGGAACCAACAGCCCCGTGGCACGTGTCCGCGGTTTCGCTGCAAGCCAAACATTGGCACGCCAGGCAACCAGCCAGAAAACAAATCCTGCCAACAACCAGCCCATCACGCCATCCCCATCCGCTTGAGAACCACTTTTTGTATCAACCCGATGATCCCCACCAGCGCCGCAGCCAACACGGCCGCCGTGATCAACGCGCTCCAGATCTGAATGGTCTGCCCGTAGTAGCTTCCGCCCAACAAGCGCGCGCCAAGCCCTGCCACGGCACCGGTTGGCAGTTCACCAACAATTGCCCCCACCAAAGAGGCTGCCATCGCCACCTTCAACGACGGAAACAGGAACGGCATCGAGGACGGCAAACGCAGCTTCCAGAACTCCTGCCCTTTGGTGGCATTCCAGGTTTTCATCTGATCCACCTGCATGTGATCGGGGCTGCGCAGGCCTTTGACCATGCCAACAACCACTGGGAAGAAACTCAGATACATCGAGATCACCGCCTTGGGCAGCAGGCCCGAAATGCCAACCGCGTTCAGCACAACAATGATCATCGGCGCAATCGCGAGGATCGGAATTGTCTGGGACGCAATCACCCAGGGCATCACGCTCATGTCCATCGTGCGATTATACACGATACCGACCGAAAGCAGGATGCCAAACCCCGTGCCCAGCGCGAACCCCAACAACGTGGCGCTCAGCGTGATCCAGCTGTGATAGATCAGGCTGCGCTTGGAAAACGCGCGGCCCTTGGCAACCATTGCGCCCGTTGTTTTCCAAATCTCCTGCCCCACCTGATGCGGCGGCGGCAGCTTGGGTTTCTTCTGACTCATCGTGTCTGCAAAGAGGTCTTTGGTGGTCAACTCCACACCCGCGCGCTCGGCCTTGTCATAAGCCCAAGGCGCGTTCAGCACGACAGACCCCGCATACCAAAGCGCAAAGATCGCCGCGACGACTGTGAGGATGGGAAAGAGGTTTCTCATGCCCGCCACTCCATCCGCACTTCGCGTACGGTGTTGGGCGGCTCCGCCTCATGGCGGCCCACTTCGGAAAAGCCTTCACGTTTATAAAACCGTTGCGCGGCTTCATTGGGCTCATGCGTCGTCAGCCAGACAAAGTCACGACCTTCCTTGGCCTTGTCCATCAGGGCTTTGCCCAATCCCAGTCCCGTCCGGCGACAGTAGAGCCCACCGACACGGGACACCTTGGGATCAAATGACAAATAGCCTTCAACGGGCTCCCCAACGACCCAAATGTCGCGAGCAGGCATTGCCTCAGTGATGAAGCCCGCAATCTCTTTTGGCCCGTAGGGTGATACCATCCACTCGGTTTCCGCCTCCCAATCGCAGACAATCTTCGCCAACATTGGAATGTCTGCCTCAGTGGCTTCTCTGATCGTCAAATCAGTCATCCGCATGCCCCGCCCGCAAGCCGTCACGCACGCGATGGGCAATTTCGATAAACTCGGCGCTGTCACGAATGTCCAACGGACGCTCTTTGGGCAGCGTGCTTTCAATCACATCGGTGATCCGGCCGGGACGCGGGCTCATCACCACGATCTTCGTCGACAAGTAAACCGCTTCGGGGATCGAGTGCGTTACGAAACCGATCGTCTTGTTGGTCCGCGCCCACAAATCCAGCAATTGCTCATTCAGGTGATCGCGCACGATCTCATCAAGCGCCCCGAACGGCTCGTCCATCAGCAAAATGTCCGCGTGAAACGCCAGCGCCCGCGCAATCGACGCCCGCTGCTGCATCCCGCCAGACAGTTGCCAGGGGTATTTCTTCTCAAACCCCTCCAGATGCACGAGCTCCAGCACTTCCTGCACGGATTTGTCCTGTTCCGCCTTGTCCACGCCCATTATTTCGAGCGGCAGACGGATATTTCCACCAATCGTGCGCCACGGATAAAGGCCCGCATGCTGGAACACATAGCCATAGGCCCGCGCCTCGCGCGCCTCTTTCGGGCTAACGCCATTGACGGTGATCCCCCCCGCCGTCGGCTGCTCCAAATCGGCCATACAACGCAGGAACGTGGTTTTGCCGCATCCCGAGGGCCCGATAAAGGAGACGAAGTCCCCCTTGTTGATTTCAAGGTTCACATCCTTGAGCGCATGCACAGGCCCGTCGTTTGTTTGGAACGTCAGGCTCAGGTTCTTGGCGCTGATCACGCTTGACACACCGCTCTCCACTTCTCTGATAGTCTTGTAGTCATTGCCCACGGCCCCAAGGAGCTCTCATGTCGACATCTATGCCCACCACTTGCCAAAAACTGCGCCTTGGAGAGACTTACCAAGGCAAGCAGGGGTTTAGCTATTTTCAGGGCATCGCTCGCGAAACCACCGGATCGCAAGGTATCTGCATGCACATCCTGCGCATCCCGCCCGGTGGCCGTGCCAAAGCCCATCTGCACGAAAGCCATGAAACAGCGATTTATGTGCTTGAAGGCGAGGCGATAATGTACTGGGGCGAACAGCTGGAACACCGGATGGAAACCAACGCCGGCGATCTGGTCTACATCCCCGCCGGGGTGCCCCACCTGCCGATCAACACAGGGTCGGTTGAGGCCGTTGCAGTCATCGCGCGCACCGACCCGCACGAACAGGAAAGCGTGCGCCTCCTGCCCGAGCTTGAGGATCTGGTGCCGCAATAACCGCATCAACTTACACGCCCGTCGCCGGAATACCGGACCGCTGCACAGGCTGCGGCGCGGTCAGCTCTTTCCACGTCGACAGCGCTTTATTGACCGTGGTGTTGGCCTCACGCGCCACAAACTGGCCGTGGCCTTCCTGCGTGCGGATCTCGCCGTCATGCACCGCCACCTGACCGCGTGTCAGGGTAAAGCGCGGCAGGCCTTTGACCTCATGGCCTTCAAACACATTGTAATCAATTGCCGACTGCTGGCTGCTCGCCGAAATGGTCTTGGACTTCTCCGGATCCCAAACCACAAGGTCCGCATCCGCGCCCACCAGCACAGCACCCTTCTTGGGGTAGCAGTTCAGGATTTTCGCGATGTTGGTCGAGGTCACGGCGACAAATTCATTCGGCGTCAAACGTCCTGTAGCAACACCCTGCGTCCAAAGCATCGGCATCCGGTCTTCAAGACCACCTGTCCCATTCGGAATCTGGCTGAAGTCTTTCAGACCAAATCGTTTCTGCTCGGTCGTGAAGGCACAATGATCCGTTGCCACAACGCTCAATGACCCCGACTGCAGACCCGCCCACAGGCTGTCCTGATGTTTCTTGTTGCGGAACGGCGGGCTCATCACACGCCGCGCGGCGTGGTCCCAATCGGCGTTGAAGTACTCGCTCTCGTCCAGCGTCAGGTGCTGGATCAGCGGCTCGCCCCACACGCGCTTGCCCTGCATACGGGCACGGCGGATGGCCTCATGCGCCTCTTCGCAGGACGTGTGCACCACATAGAGCGGCACGCCCGCCATATCGGCAATCATGATCGCGCGGTTGGTGGCCTCACCTTCCACCTGCGACGGCCGCGAATAAGCATGCGCCTCTGGCCCTGTGTTGCCCTCGGCCAGCAACTTCGCGGTCATTTCCGCAACCACATCACCGTTCTCGGCGTGCACCATGGCAATCCCGCCCAGCTCGCTCAAACGGTTGAACGAGGCAAAGAGCTCATCGTCATTCACCATCAACGCGCCTTTGTAGGCGAGGAAGTGTTTGAACGTGTTGATGCCGCGCTGCTCGATCACGGTTTTCATGTCGTTGAAAACCTGCTCGCCCCACCATGTCACCGCCATGTGGAAGGAGTAGTCACAGTTCGCGCGGGTCGATTTGTTGTCCCAGCGCTTGATCGCGTCCATCAGGCTTTCGCCTTGGTTGGGCAGACAGAAATCCACGACCATCGTGGTACCGCCCGCAAGCCCAGCCCGCGTGCCGCTCTCAAAATCATCGCTGGAATAGGTGCCCATGAACGGCATTTCCAAATGCACGTGCGGATCAATCCCGCCCGGCATCACATAACAACCGGTCGCGTCCAGCTCCTCATCGCCTTTCAGGCCCTTGCCAATCTCGATGATCACACCGTTCTCAACCAGCACATCCGCCTCATAGGTCAGATCCGCGGTGACGACGGTGCCGTTCTTGATAACCTTGGTGGTCATGGTTTTTCTCCCTATCCTTCGGTGCCCGTGCACCTCCCCGTCCAGCTTCTTTTGGCTGAAAATACTCCGAGGGTCCGTGGGCGGCGCCCCGGGGTTTCAATTATTCAACAATCTCCGCCGTCTCCAACACCGCGTGCATCAGAACGTCTGTCCCCGCCGCAGCCCAATCCTTGGAAATCTCTTCCGCCTCATTGTGGCTCAAGCCATCCACACAGGGACACATCACCATTGCCGTCGGCGCCACCTGATTGATCCAGCAGGCGTCATGGCCTGCGCCGGAAATGATGTTGGTGTGGCTATACCCCAACCGCTCCGCCGCATTGCGCACCGCGGTCACACAGCCTTCGTCAAACTTCACGGGGTCAAAGCCGCCCACCTTCTCAAAGGTGATAGACAGCCCCATCTGGTCCGCGATCTTCTGACCTTCCATGCGCAGGCGCGCTTCCATGTCTTCGATCACCGACAACTCCGGCGAGCGGAAGTCCACGGTAAACACCACTTTGCCGGGGATCACGTTACGCGAGTTCGGATAGACATCGATATGCCCCGCCGCGCCCACCGCATCCGGCGCATGGCTCCAGGCGATATCATCAACTTTTTCAAGCACGCGGGCCATCCCCAGCCCCGCGTTCTTACGCATTTTCATCGGCGTAGATCCGGTATGCGCGTCCTTGCCCTCAATCGTGACCTGCGTCCAGCTCAGACCCTGCCCGTGGGTGACCACGCCAATGTCCTTGCCTTCCGCTTCCAGAATTGGCCCCTGTTCGATGTGCAGCTCAAACATCGCGTGCATTTTGCGCGCACCGACTTCTTCCTCGCCGCGCCAACCAATGCGGGCCAGCTCATCGCCGAACTTCAGCCCGTCGGCATCTTCACGATCATAGGCCCATTCCTGCGTATGAATGCCGGCAAACACACCGGAAGACAGCATCGCCGGCGCATAGCGCGTGCCTTCCTCGTTGGTCCAGTTGGTCACAACAATCGGGTGTTTGGTCTTGATGCCAAGGTCTTTCATCGTGCGCAGCACTTCCAGACCGCCAAGCACGCCCAGCACCCCGTCATACTTGCCGCCCGTAGGCTGCGTATCAAGGTGACTGCCCACATAGACCGGCAATGCATCAGGATCGGTGCCTGGATATTCGGCAAACATATTGCCCATCTGATCCAGCCCCATGGTGCAGCCCACGGCCTCACACCAAGACTGGAACAGCGCACGACCTTCGCCGTCCTCATCCGTCACGGTCTGGCGGTTGTTGCCACCCGCCACGCCGGGGCCGATCTTGGCCATCTCCATCAGGCTGTCCCACAGCCGGTCCGCGTTCACCTTCAGGTTTTCACCGGGTGCACCCATGTTTTCACTCCCTATGTCTGGCCCGGGCTTGCGCCCTGATGGGCTGCCCTTGCTGGGGGGCTCTTGATCTCACGGCCATCCTGACCGTATGGTCAAGTTCAGACGACCACAGCCTGACCAACCGGTCAAGATTTTTTCACAAAGCGAATTTGATGCCTGATCAACAATCTTCGCCCGCAAAAGCCAGCAGCAAGAAAATGCGCCGCCAGGAGGCAGAGGCGCTTATTTTGTCAGCAGCAGAAAAAGTCTTTGCCGAAGCGGGGTTTGGCGGAGCAACAATGCAGCTGATTGCCGACGTTGCCGGGCTGCCCAAAGCGAACCTGCACTATTATTTCCCGACCAAGGAACAGCTCTACCGTCAGGTGGTGCAAAACATCTTTCAAATCTGGCTTCAGGCCGCTGACATCTTCGATCAGGCCGACGGACCAGCGGAAGGCATCGGGGCCTACATAGACGCGAAAATGGAAATCTCCCGCCGTCATCCGGAGGGCTCAAAAGTCTGGGCCGCAGAGGTCATGCACGGGGCGCCGGTCATACAGGACTATCTGGAAACCACCCTAACGGACTGGACCAACGGCAGAATCGCCGTCATCGAGCGCTGGATCACCGAAGGTCGCATGGATCCCATCGACCCACGCCACCTGCTCTACATGCTCTGGGCAACGACACAGCACTATGCAGACTTCGGCCACCAGATCGAAACCCTCAATAACGACACTCCCCTGAGCGACGCCCAGTGGGATGCCGCCAAGGCAAGTGTGAAACGCATTATTCTCAATGGCATAGGGGCGAATGACGATATCTGATCCGAATTCCCCCTGCGTCCGGCTAGACAGACTGCACACGCATCCACTAGCCTGCCCAAGACCGCCCAAAGAAGGTGAAATATGACCGAGGCCTCCGCACGCAAACCGAGCCGCATCCAGCAGCGCAACCGCAAAATTATCATGGACGCCGCTCTGGAAGTGTTCTCGCGCTACGGCTACCGCGGCGCGACGCTGGACCAGATCGCCGAACAGGCCGGCCTCTCCAAACCGAACATCCTTTATTATTTCGACGGTAAGGAAGACATCCATGTCCAACTCCTCAACCAGTTGATGGAGAGCTGGCTTGATCCGCTGGAACACATGGATCCCGACGGTGAACCACTCACGGAAATACTTGCCTATGTGCGGCGCAAACTGGAAATGACCCGAGAGTTTCCGCGTGAAAGCCGTCTGTTTGCCAACGAAATCCTGCAAGGCGCTCCGCGGATGGGCCCTCATCTGGAGAGCGGTCTGAAACCGCTCTTCGAGCGCAAGACAACCGTTATCCGGGACTGGATGACTCAGGGAAAGCTAGCCAAAGTCGATCCGCGACATCTCGTTTTCTCGATCTGGGCCACAACCCAACACTACGCCGATTTTGACGCGCAGGTGCAGGTTTTGATACCCGCGGGAGAAGACGTTGTAGACGGCGCAGAGACCTATTTGGAAACGCTGTTCACCAAGCTTCTGACCCCCTAGCGCTGCAAACGCTCCACGACCATTTCTGCCTCATTCTTGCCACAATTGCGTCAAGCTTTGTGCACTTTGTCGCCGTACCCAATTTGAAAATACATAAAACAAAACACATTCAGGGCAGGCATAATGGGAAGCGAACCACTTCTTTTTCAAATCGGATTCAACAAATGTGCGACAAGCGCACTGTTTTTCCTCTTTCTTAAGTCAGGCTACAATGCGCTCCACAGCGGCGGGAAATTCTACAAGCGCAAGAACGGCGGATTGCTGAAAAACATCAACCCGCAACGCATGATAAACGACAACATCACGGCAGGTCGTGCGCCTCTCGAAGGCCTGGAGCGGTTCCACGCATTCTTTGACATGGAGTTCAAAAAACGCGGTTTGAACATTGAAAACTTCCTGCACTACAAAGTGTTTGCCGAACACTACCCTCACGCAAAGTTCCTTCTCAATATCCGGGACAAGGACAAATGGCTACGCAGCCGTATCCGCCATTCTGACGGGTTCTACCTTCAAAGCGAGATGGACCGGCTCGGCCTGACAGAGAAACAGACCACCGAAAAATGGGCCGCGTTCTTCGACAGACACATCGCAAACGTACAGTCTTACTTTGAGAATGACCCTGACCGACTGATCGTGTTCAACACAGATCACGACGACATCGGCAAAGTGATCTCCGCGGTCAGTCCGGACTTCACACTGCGTCGTAAACGCTGGGGCAGGGTTCGGCAGACGGATCAGGTTGTTGAAAAGAAAGGCTGGGATGATGTGGGCGCGTCCACGCCTTTAAAAATCGCAGCCTGACCTCCAAAACCCATAGCGAAACAGAAAACCCCGCTACAGGAAGCATATGTAGCGGGGTTTCTTCAGGAGCGGGAGAGCCCCCTGAGGCAGGAGGGGAACAAGCCACCTGCCAAGTGTTTTGAGCCAAACCTATTCCGCAGCCTTGGCCATCGGATTGTTCGGATGCGTAGTCCAGTTGCCATACTCCGCTGCCACAGGCGTATCGGTGCGTTCGTCCATCTCACCGGCGTCCAGCGTACGCATGGTGATACAACCTTCGACCGGGCAGACATTCACACAGAGATTACAGGCGACGCATTCGTCGTCCTTGACTGTGAAAACGCGATCCTCGGACATTGCGATGGCCTGATGCGAAGTGTCTTCGCACGCGGCATAACACCGCCCACATTTGATACAATCGTCCTGATTGATTTCGGCTTTGGTCACGTGATTGAGGTTCAGGTATTGCCAGTCGGTCACGTTCGGCGTCGCCAGCCCAACGAAGTCGGAGGTGCTTTCATAGCCCTTCTCGTCCATCCACTGGGACAAGCCGGAAATCATTTCCTGAACAATCTTGAAACCATAGGTCATCGCCGCGGTGCAAACCTGCACGTTCCCGGCGCCAAGCGCCATGAACTCTGCTGCATCGCGCCAGGTTGTGATGCCGCCAATGCCCGAGATCGGCAGGCGCGCGGTTTCGGGATTGCGCGCGATTTCTGCCACCATGTTCATCGCAATCGGCTTGACTGCCGGACCGCAATACCCGCCATGGGTGCCTTTGCCATCAATCATCGGCTCGGGGCTCATTGCATCCAGATTCACAGAGGTGATCGAGTTGATTGTGTTGATCAACGAAACCGCGTCGGCCCCACCGCGCAAAGCAGCTTCGGCAGGATAGAGAATGTTGGTGATGTTCGGCGTCAGCTTCACGATAACCGGAAGGTCTGTCGCTTCCTTGCACCAGCGAGCAACCATTTCAATGTAGTCCGGAACCTGACCAACAGCAGAGCCCATGCCGCGCTCCGCCATGCCGTGCGGACACCCAAAGTTCAGTTCGAACCCGTCACAACCGGTTTCCGCGATCATCGGTAGGATGCGTTTCCACTCTGCTTCCTCGCAAGGCACCATCACCGAGGCAATCAGCGCATGATCCGGGTAATCCCGCTTCACACGTGTCATTTCCTCAAGGTTTACCTCAAGCGGACGATCCGTGATCAACTCGATGTTGTTCAAGCCGAGCAACCGGCGGTCCGCGCCATGAATGGCACCGTAACGGGGACCATTCACGTTGACCACGGGCGGCCCTTCGCTGCCCAACGTTTTCCAGACAACACCGCCCCAGCCTGCTTCAAAGGCCCGGCGCACGTTGTATTCCTTGTCCGTGGGCGGCGCAGACGCCAGCCAGAACGGATTGGGGGATTTGATCCCGACAAATTCACTTTCGAGATTGGCCATTTGCTTATCTCCTCTTACGCCGACAACGCGGCGTTGATGTCTTCGGCGGCGTCGCGCCCTTCGGCTACGGCTGTCACGGTCAGATCGTCCCCGCCTGTCGCACAGTCACCACCTGCCCAGATGCCATCAACCGAGGTACGGCCAGTGCCATCCACCTTGATCTTACCACGCTCCAGCTCCGGCAGGCCTTCGCCCGCAAGTGTCTGGCCGATCGCCTTGAACACCTGATCCGCCGGAAGACGCACTGTCTGGCCAGTCGGGTTCAGATCATCGTCGGTGTATTCGAATTCGATCTCACGCACAGAGCCATTGCCAATCACTGCTTTGGGCGAAGCATTGGTGATAATCCGAACGCCCTTGGATGCGGCCAGATCCTGTTCGAACTCCGAAGCGTTCATGCGGTCTTTGCCTCGGCGATACACCAGCGAAACGTTCAACGCGCCAAGAAGCTTTGCCTGAACAGCCGCATCAACCGCTGTCATACCGCCGCCAATCACGACAACATCGCGTCCGATGGGCAGGGCACCGAGATCCGTGGACTGACGCAGATCAGCGATGAAATCGACCGCATCATCAACGCCATCTTTGTCTTCGCCATCCACCCCAAGCGCATTTACTCCGCCCAGACCGATGCCCAGGAATACCGCGTCGAATTCGGACTGCAACGTGTCCAGCGAAAGGCCGTCACCCAGTTTCCTGCCCGTTTCGATGGAAATACCGCCTATCTTCAGAAGCCAGTCCACTTCGCGCTCGGCAAAGCTGTCGACCGATTTATAAGCCGCGATGCCGAACTCGTTCAGGCCGCCCGCTTTTGCCCGCGCGTCATATACAGTCACGTCGTGACCGTATCCCGCCAGGCGGTGCGCCGCCGACAAACCGGCCGGTCCTGCACCCACAACTGCGACTTTCTTACCGGTGGCCGGTGCCCGTTCGAACGGGTGCTCGCCGGTATCAACAAGCGTGTCCGTCGCAAAACGCTGAAGCCGGCCGATTTCTACCGGCTTGCCTTCTGCCACTTCCCGTACACAGACTTCTTCGCAAAGTGTCTCGGTCGGGCAAACCCGCGCGCACATGCCGCCCAGAATGTTCTGGCTAAAGATCGTTTTGGCCGCCGCTTCGGGCGTTCCTGTGGCGATCTGACGAATGAACAACGGAATATCGATGTCCGTCGGACAGGCCGTCATACAGGGCGCATCATGGCAGAAATAACAACGATCCGCTGCCACCAGCGCCTCGTGTTCGTCAAAGCGGGGATGAAGATCCCCAAAGTTCTCGGCAAGCTCCGCGGGCTTCAAACGTCCCGACTGGATGCCTTCGCTGAACGGTGTGTTGGACATAAAACCTCCCCATACACCTTGTTTGGCTATTGGGGTCAGGCTGACACAGCTCTTTTGACCAATCAATAAAAATTTTTACCGAAGGGTCAAAAGATTGCCCCCGCGGAGAATTCCGGCACATAAGATCAGCCATGCTGTAGAAATAGGCAAAAGGCGCACCAAAGCTGTTCTAAAGGCCTGAGGCTGTTAATTTTGACAGCTAAATCAAAACCTTCTTCTGCCGGACATTGCCTCCACCGTGACAAATCCGTGAAATCTTCGCCTTTTTAGCAGTTTACATGCCCCAAGGTCACATTGTCCCTTGCTTTCTCCACGACCTTTGCTCTGATAAACGCGCGAAGTTTCTAAAATCGACCATCTGCTCCTATCCGGCACAGTCTATCGATCAGAATACCCGCCGGGGCGTCGCATGTTGCGGACAGCCACAATTAAGGAGAACGACGATGGCTACTGGCACCGTCAAATGGTTCAACACCACCAAAGGCTACGGCTTTATTGCGCCTGACGAAGGTGGAAAAGATGTTTTTGTACACATTTCAGCGGTCGAGCGTTCCGGTCTGACTGGCCTCGCCGACAACCAGAAAGTCAGCTACGAGCTGCAAGAAGGTCGTGACGGCCGCATGAACGCAAGCGATCTTTCGCTGCTCTGATCGCGTCAGAAAACGCGTATTGAAGGCGGCCCACGGGTCGCCTTTTGCTATGGGGCATCCCAATCGACATCTACGGCTTCCTCAACGGAGAGGCGCCCTTCCGGCCACGGAACCATAAGGGGCGCAACATCATCCGCGCTTCCCTCAAGCCACAATGGCACGTCTTCGCGACGTAGCAGAACGCCCATTCTATGGTGAATCGGCTCCACATCCGCATTGGGCGCACAAGTCACCGTTGCCACTTGCGCAATTTCCCGACCACCGGGCGCAGTCCAGACGTCGGTTATTGCCGCAAATATCAATGGTTCGGAACCAAATATCCGCCACGCCGTCTTGCGCCGTTTCTCCCCGGTCCATTCATACCATCCATCCACAATGACCGCTGCCCGCCCCACGCCGTCGAAGGCGGACTTGTCAAAAACCGTTTCTGATCGTGCGTTGACGATGGTTTCCATCACCGGACGGCCACGCGCGTTTTTGCGCCCGACCGGAATGATACCCCAGCGCATTCTGGAAAATCCAGTACCGTTGAAACAGACGATCTCCTGAGCCGGCGCAATGTTTCTGCGCGGCGGCTCGTCCGCGACACCACCAGCGTCCGCGCCCATCCACGCGGCCACATCAGACATCGGAGTCGTAAGAAAAAAACGTCCCGGCATCAGCCAAATCTACCGCCGTTTCCCGTTTGTGCCTAGTCGCGCCTACTGCGCGCTTGCGACCAGCGCCGCCACATAGGGTCCAAGCAGAGCCACGATCCGCGCCACACCTTCTTTGTTTGGATGTATGCCGTCGGGTTGCATCACCGTGCCAAGATCCTCCGGTGCAACATCCCGCAACCCCTCAAAAAAGTCTGGAGCAAGCATCACTCCGTACTCTTCCGAGAGCGTCCCGTACATGCTGTCGAACGCAGCCTTGTACTCCGCCCCGTAATTCATCGGAGCCGTCATGCCGACCAGTAACACCGCCACATCCGCCGCTTGGGCCGCATCCAGAATTCCGGCGAGGTTGTCCATACTTACGCCTGGATCGATACCCCGCAAAACATCGTTGCCGCCAAGCGCTACAATCATTGCATCCACATCCGGCCCAAGCGTCCAGCCAACCCGCGCCAGCCCGCCCTGGGTGGTGTCACCCGACACGCCCGCATTCTGCACAACGACATCCACGCCCTCACCGCTGAGCCAGGCCGATAGTTGCGGCACAAAACCGTCTCCCTGCGGCAAGCCGTACCCATGTGTCAGGCTATCTCCTAGCGCGGCAACAACCACTGGCTCGGCCACAACCGATCCGGCACCAAATCCGGCAAAAACGCTGAATGCCAAAGCCTTGCCCCAACCGGTAGCAAGCCCATATAGAGATGAACGATTTTCCAACAGGCGACCCTCGCAATGACATCCGTTCTTTCCCTCAAAGATGCCACTTTGGCGCTTGATAGCAATGCCGGCCGTGTCGAAATCCTGCACGGGATCACGCTTGACGTTCACAAAGGCGAGACTTTGGCGCTTGTCGGTCCGTCCGGATCGGGCAAATCGAGCCTTCTGATGCTCATGGGCGGCTTGGAGCGCGCAACATCGGGTACGATCATGGCGTTGGATCAGAACCTTTCGCAAATGTCGGAAGATGCCTTGGCAAAGTTCCGGCGCGAAAACATGGGCGTTGTGTTTCAGAACTTTCACCTGATCCCGACGATGACCGCTCTGGAAAACGTGGCAACACCGCTTGAACTTGCGGGTCGCAAGGACGCAATGGACCGCGCGCGCGCAGAACTTGATGCCGTCGGTTTGTCACATCGGGCCGATCACTACCCGAGCCAGATGTCCGGAGGCGAACAACAGCGGGTGGCCCTCGCCCGCGCCTGCGCACCGTCTCCCAAGGTCCTCCTCGCGGATGAACCCACCGGCAACCTCGACCAGACCACCGGCGAAACCATCATGGATCTGCTGTTTGATCTTCATGCCAAACGCGGAACAACGCTCGTTCTTGTGACTCACTCCAACGAGCTGGCAAACCGCTGCGGCCGGATCGTGCGCCTGCGCGATGGTCTGATCGCGCAGCAAGCCGAGGCCGCAGAATGAGCCTTTCTACGGCCGCCCGCCTTGCACGACGCGAAATCCGCGGCGGCTTGCGCGGATTTACCGTGTTTCTGGCGTGCCTCGCTCTCGGCGTCGCCACCATAGCCGCCATCGGCTCTGTCCGCGCGGCCATCGAAACCGGTCTGGCGAATGAGGGTGCAGCCCTGCTTGGTGGCGACGCGGAAATGAGTTTCACTTACCGCCGCGCCACCGACACTGAATTGGCGTGGATGACCGCAAATGCCGACAAGGCTTCCGAAATCATCGACTTCAGGTCCATGGCCGTTGTTCCACGCGCCGACGACGCAGAACGTGCTCTCACACAGGTCAAGGCCGTGGACAGCGCCTACCCTTTGATCGGATCCGTCGCGCTTGAGCCTGACATGCCGCTGACAGATGCTCTTGCGGGAAAGGACGGTCTGCCTGGAGCCGTCATGCAGGGTTTGCTTGTGGATCGCCTCGGTCTGGCCATTGGCGACACCTTCAAACTGGGCGCACAGGAATTCGTGCTGTCCGCGCGCCTAATCCGTGAACCTGACAGTTCGGGCGGCTTCGGCCTCGCCCCGCGAACAATCGTCACCATCGACGGGCTGTCTGAATCGGGCCTGATTGCACCTGGCACACTGTTTGAAAGCCGATACAGATTGGCGCTGCCTGCCGCCACGAACCTCGCCCTGATCTCCTCCGACGCCAACGCAAAATTCGAAAGTACCGGCTTGCGCTGGCGTGACAGCCGCAATGGAGCCCCCGGCCTAAGCCAGTTTGTAGACCGTTTTGGAGCATTTCTTATCCTCGTAGGCCTTGCCGGTCTGGCGGTGGGTGGCGTTGGTGTCTCCACAGCCATTCGCGCCTTCCTTGCCCGCAAGACTGAAACAATTGCGACGCTGCGCAGCCTCGGCGCAACCCGCAACACAATCTTCGCGACCTACTTCCTGCAAATCGGCATGGTCGCACTGGTGGGCATCGGCATTGGCCTGCTGATCGGCGCTCTCGCCCCGATCCTCCTCGCGCCACTCATTCTTGCGGTACTCCCGTTTCCGGCGGTTTTCACCGTCTACCCCTTGCCGCTTCTGGAGGCGGCACTTTATGGCGCGCTCACCGCGGCAATCTTTACACTGTGGCCCCTCGCCCGCCTTGAAGATGTCCGGCCCACGTCCCTGTTTCGAGACGCGATGGAAGCCCGTGCGCCCCTGCCCGCCCCCCGTTACCTGATCGCCGTTGCCACACTCTTTGTCGCTTTGCTGTTTGCTGCCTCACTGTTGTCGGGCTCAACACGTCTTACACTGTGGTTCGCTGCGGGCGTGGTCGCCGCCATGGTATTCCTGAGCCTTGCAGCCTTGGGTCTTCGCGGCCTTGTCCGCAGCCTTGCCCCGCGTCTGCGGACCCAACCGGCACTGGCTTGGGCGCTGGCCGCAATCGGGCGTGCGCGGGAAGCCGCAACGCCCGTTGTCCTGTCCCTTGGCCTCGGTCTGTCGGTCCTTGCCACGGTCGGACAGGTTGACGGCAATCTTCGCAACGCCATCGCACGGGACCTGCCGGACGTGGCGCCGTCCTTCTTCTTTGTCGATATTCAACGCGATCAGATGCCTGACTTCTCCGCCCGCCTCTCGGCCAACAGCGAAGTCTCCAAAGTGGAAAGCGCCCCGATGTTACGCGGTGTAATCACCCGCATTAACGGTCAACCGGCGCGCGATGTTGCAGGCGACCACTGGGTGATCGAGGGCGATCGCGGCGTGACCTACTCTGCCGAAATCCCGGAGAACACCAAACTCACGGCAGGCACGTGGTGGCCCGCAGACTACTCCGGTGAACCACAGATCAGCTTTGCTGACGAAGAAGCCGAAGAAATGGGCGTGTCTCTGGGAGACACAATGACGGTCAACGTTCTGGGACGGGACATCACCGCCACAGTGACCAGCTTTCGTGAAGTCGACTTTTCCACTGCAGGTATGGGCTTCATCATCGCCATGAACCCCTCCGCACTCGCCGGAGCACCGCACAGCTTCATCGCAACCGTCTATTCATCTGCCCAATCCGAAGCCGGAATTCTGCGCGAACTGTCAGCAGCCTTCCCTAACATAACCGCGATCCACATCCGTGAAGCGGTCGGACGCGTTTCCGATTTGGTAGCCCAACTTGCGAACGCCACCACCTATGGCGCGGCCGCGATCCTTCTGACCGGCCTTTTGGTGATCATCGGCGCTGCCGCGGCAGGACAACAGGGACGCACCTATGAAGCGGCGGTTCTGAAAACCCTCGGCGCTACGCGGGCGCAAATCCTGCGCAGCTTCGCCCTTCGCGCCGCCCTGCTCGGAGCGGCGGCAGGTGTTGTTGCGCTTGCGGTTGGCGTCGCTGGCGGCTGGGCAGTGATGACCTTCGTGATGGAAAGCGAATTCGAGGTGATCTGGCCAAACGCGCTTCTGGTGGTCACGACCGGTCTGGCGGCAAACCTGATTGCGGGACTGATCTTTTCGCTCCCGTCACTGGCCACCCGCCCCGCCCGTATTCTCCGGGCGCGGGACTAAAGAAAAGCCGGGCACTGGGCCCGGCTTTTCCTGATCGGTTATGTGAGCTGCGATCACTCTGCCGCTTCGGCATAGTCCTCCATCGGCGGGCAGATGCAAACAAGATTGCGGTCGCCATAGGCGTTATCGACGCGTCCCACTGGCGGCCAATACTTGTCGACTTTGAACGAACCCGGAGGGAAGCATCCTTGCTCGCGGGAATAAGGCCGGTCCCAATCCTTGACCAAATCCTGCATGGTATGGGGCGCGTTCTTCAGCGGGTTGTTTTCCGCATCTATTTCGCCTTCTTCCACCGCACGGATTTCTTCGCGGATCGCCAGCATCGCCTCGCAGAACCGGTCCAGCTCCGCCTTGGTTTCACTTTCCGTCGGCTCGATCATGAGTGTGCCCGCAACCGGCCAGCTCATCGTCGGTGCGTGGAACCCACAGTCCATGAGGCGCTTGGCAATATCGTCTACCGTGATACCCGCGCTTTCAGCAAAGGGGCGCGTATCGATGATGCACTCGTGCGCCACCCGTCCGGACGGACCTTTGTACAGCACGTCAAACGCGCCTTCGAGGCGCTTCGCGATGTAGTTGGCGTTCAGGATCGCAACCCGCGTCGCTTGCGTCAGACCCTCTCCGCCCATCAAAAGCACATAGGCCCAGCTGATCGGCAACAGGCTTGGAGAACCAAACGGCGCGGCTGATACCGGCCCTTCTTGCCCGCCAGTTTCCGGATGGCCCGGAAGATGCGGAACAAGGTGTGCCTTCACGCCGATCGGACCCATGCCGGGACCGCCGCCGCCATGCGGAATACAAAAGGTCTTGTGCAGATTCAGGTGGCTGACATCGCCCCCGACATCGCCCGGACGCGCCAGACCGACCATCGCATTGAGGTTCGCCCCGTCGATATAAACCTGTCCACCATGTTCATGGGTGATCGCACAGACGTCGTGCACAGTGTCTTCGAATACCCCGTGGGTGGACGGATAGGTGATCATACAACCCGCAAGGTTCTCGCTGTGCTTTTCCGCCTTGGCGCGGAAGTCTTCCAGATCGATATCGCCATTTTCTGCCGATTTCACCGGAACCACTTTCCATCCCACCATCTGTGCCGATGCCGGATTCGTGCCATGAGCGCTCATCGGGATCAGACAGATGTTGCGGTGCCCTTCCCCGCGACCGCGGTGGTACGCAGCGATGGTCAATAGCCCTGCATACTCGCCCTGTGCGCCGGAATTGGGCTGCATGGAAATCGCGTCATAACCGGTGATCTGGCACAGCTTGTCGTTCAGGTCCGTGATGAGTTCCTCATACCCTTGCGCCTGATCTTTCGGCGCAAACGGGTGCATCAGCGAGAATTCACGCCAGCTCACGGGCATCATCTCGACCGCCGCATTGAGCTTCATCGTGCAAGATCCAAGTGGAATCATGGCGCGATCGAGTGCCAGATCACGATCCGCCAGACGACGCATATAGCGCATCATCTCTGTTTCCGCGCGGTTCATGTGGAAAATCGGGTGATCCAGATAGCTGCTCTCACGCCCAATCGCGTCCGGAATATTGTACTCGGGTTCGAATTCGTCGTCCTTGCGATCAATTCCAAAGGCCCGCCAAACAGCTTCCACGGTTTGTGGCCGGCTGGCTTCGTCCAATGATATCCCAACCTTGGTTTTGCCCACGCGGCGCAGGTTGATCCCCTCCTGAACCGCGGCCTGCAAAACGCCACGCTGCAACAGCCCCACGTCCACGGTGATCGTGTCGAAATACACCTCCGGTTCCACGGTAAAACCCGCGTCTTGCAGGCCTTTGGCCAGACGGACCGTCTTGCGGTGAATGCGCTGCGCAATCGCTTTGAGGCCTTTGGGACCGTGGAAAACCCCGTACATCGACGCCATGACCGCCAGCAGAGCCTGCGCCGTGCAAACGTTTGAGTTGGCTTTCTCTCGGCGAATGTGCTGCTCGCGAGTTTGCAGGGACAGGCGATAGGCACGGTCACCATGGCTGTCGATAGACACCCCGATGATCCGGCCCGGCATCGCGCGCTTATAGGAATCCTTGGTGGCCATATAGGCCGCGTGCGGACCGCCATAACCCACAGGGACACCGAACCGTTGCGTGCTGCCGACCGCAATGTCGGCCCCCATCGCGCCAGGTTCTTTCAGAAGGGTCAGTGCCAGAATATCGGCAGCTACGACACCAATAGCCTTGGTTTCGTGAAGGGCGGCGATTTCCTTGGTGAAATCACGCACATCACCGTAAGTGCCGGGATACTGGAACACCGCTCCAAACACCTTGTCCGCTTCAAGGTCGTCCGGATTTCCGACAATGACCTCAATGTCCAGCGGGGCGGCACGGGTCTGCATCACTGCAATGTTCTGCGGGTGGCAATTTTCGTCCACGAAGAACGCCTTGGCTTTGGATTTACTGACACGCTGCGCCATCGTCATCGCTTCTGCGCAGGCCGTGGCCTCATCCAGCAGAGAGGCATTGGCGATCTCAAGACCAGTCAGGTCGCTCACCATGGTCTGGAAATTCAACAACGCCTCAAGGCGGCCTTGCGAGATTTCCGGTTGATAAGGCGTATAGGCCGTATACCACGCCGGATTTTCCAGAATGTTGCGCTGGATGGCCGGGGGCGTAACGGTTCCATAGTACCCTTGGCCAATCAGGCTGGTCAGCACTTTGTTTTTCGCAGCGGTTTCACGCATGTGGCGCATCAATTCACGTTCAGAAAACGGGCGGCCGAAATCCAGCGACTCTTTCTGCCGGATGCTATCCGGAACAGTGTCATCGATCAGCGCATCAAGGCTGTCCACGCCAAGCGCGTCGAGCATCTCCGCCATTTCGTCCGGCGACGGGCCGATGTGACGGCGATTGGCAAAGTCATATGGCAGGTAGTCAGTAGGCGTGAAGGGCATAGAAGGTCTCCTCAGCGGTCTGCGGCAACAGGCACAGAAAATGTCGGTTTGAGGCTCGTTTGGATGCAGATAACTGCGCCCGAGCCTTGGAGGGGGCGTAAGCACCCTCCAGTTGGGAGGGCGGGCACAGGCAGGCATTTCAACCGTCCCGCACCCATCTCGAAATCAATCAGGATTCATTGGTCGGGCACGGGCCCGGTCGCGCCGGAACCGGCGTTTACCCAATGAAATCCTTGTATTCGTTCTCATCCATGTAGTCGTCCATCTGGCTCAGATCAGACGCCTTCATCTTGAAGAACCATGCGCCTTCCAGCGGGTCCTCATTGACCTTGCCCGGTTCATCCACCAGCGGTTCGTTGACCTCTACGATTTCACCATCCAGCGGCGCCAGAATGTCGGACGCGGCCTTCACGGACTCGATCACACAGACCTCTTCGTCCTTGGTCACCTCGGTGCCGGCTTCCGGTAGTTCCACGAACACCACGTCGCCCAACTGTTCGCTGGCGTGTTCCGTGATGCCAACCACCACAAGGTCACCTTCGACACGCAACCATTCGTGCTCTTCGGTATATTTCATTGCTTGCTCTCCTGTTGCTCAACGTTTGAAATTGGCTGGTACCAGCGGCATCTTCGCCACTGTCACGGGCATGCGTTTGCCCCGCACCTCGCCAAAAAGTTCCGTGCCGACTGCGGCTTGCGCCGCGCCGACGTATCCCATTGCGACCGGCCCTTCGTATGTCGGGCCAAATCCACCAGAGGTCACTTCGCCAATCGGGTCGCCACCTTCAGCTTCCGCGAAGATGGGCGTCCCCGCCCGCATCGGGGCGCGACCCTGTGGCACTAGGCCCACGCGCTTGCGGGCCACGCCTTCCGCAAGGTCGCCAAAAATCCGGTCCACACCCGGGAAGCCGCCTGCGCGATCTCCACCTGCGCGACGCACCTTCTGGATGGCCCATGTCAAACCAGCCATGACGGGCGACGTGCTCGTATCAATGTCATTGCCATAAAGACACAGCCCTGCTTCAAGTCGCAAACTGTCCCGCGCCCCAAGGCCGATTGGCTCAACCGCATCCATTTCCAGCAAAGCCTTGGCCAATGCTTCCGCCTGTGCTTCCGGAACGGAAATCTCGTAGCCGTCTTCGCCGGTGTACCCGGATCGGCTGACCCAGCACTCCGCACCGGCCAACTCGACGGTGACGACATCCATAAAGCTCATTCCTGCAACCGCTGGATTGAGCCCTGCCAACGCTGCCTCCGCCGCTGGGCCCTGCAAGGCAATCAGCGCACGGTCCGTGATTTCCTCAACGGACACCTCAGGCTCAAGCGCGGCCTTCATGCGGGCAATATCTGCCTCCTTGCAGGCGGCATTGACGACCACAAACAGATGATCGCCCCGATTGGCAAACATCAGGTCATCCTCGATGCCACCGCCATCATTCGTGAAAAGCCCATAACGCTGGCGACCTTCGCCGAGCCCAAGAACATCCATCGGCACAAGTGTTTCAAACGCCCGCGCCACGGCCTCGTAACTTTCGCCACGCAGGACAACCTGCCCCATATGGCTCACATCGAACAAGCCCGCCTGCGCTCGGCAATGCAGATGCTCTTTCATCACGCCCAGCGCGTATTGCACCGGCATTTCGTAGCCTGCAAACGGCACCATCTTCGCGCCCAGCGCGACGTGCAAATCGTAAAGTGGTGTGCGGTTCAGCTCACCCATGGACAGCGCCTCCCTAGCTTTCCGGTGGCTTCCATGGTGGCCCACAGAACACATCCGGCATCCTCAGTCCGCACGAGGCTCCTCCCCATGCGCGCGATGCCCCCTCTGTCCTTCAGCCTGAGATCGTTATCCCTTCGGCGGACGCCCATTTTTGACGCCTCTCTCCAGAGTGTGTTTCAGTGGTAAATCGGTCCCTGAGGCCTGAGAGTTTCCGGGGCGGTTGCTCCTTCGGCACCGGATTGCTCCGGTTCTCCCGATTCACCTATGCGCAAGAACCTAGTGTTCCCCTGCGCTCCTGACAAGCTGAAATTATCGCGCCTTCACGGATGGTTATGCCGACCGGCATTTTGGCGCCAGCAGTGCCGACAGGGCGTCGTTGCCACACACAAGCCCATCCAGCGTCACACGATCGAGCCGCGCATAAAACACTTCCAGCGCCTCCTGAAGGGCCAACTTCAGACGGCAGACTTCAACCAGCGGACAAGAGTTGTCCACGTCGGCAAAACACTCTGCAAGCGGCACCGGTGCTTCCATAGCACGGAATATGTCTCCGATCTCGATTTCAGCCGGTTCGCGCGCCAAAGCCAAACCACCGTTCCGCCCGCGCTGGGTGTGAATTACCCCCATCTGGGCCAGCTGATTGATAACCTGTGCCAAATGGTTTTCCGACGCGTTGCAGCGTTGGGCAATCTCGTGCTTTGTCACCAATCGGCCCGTATTCACGGCACAGAACATCAGCACCCTGATCGCGATATTGGTCCGTTTTGTGATGCGCACGACAGTTGCCCCTCCGGCTAATTCGCAACTGTTTTGCCGCCAAATTGCGGATAACTCATTGACATGGATCAACGGCTTGCGCGACATGCGCCCATGAGCACGCCCTATTTCTTTGGCTATGGCAGCCTTGTGAACACCCGCACGCATGACTACGCCGACGCGCAACCGGCGCAGCTTTTGGGCTGGAAACGGGCGTGGGTCGCCACCGATTTGCGGCCGTTTGCCTTTCTCAGCGCAGAGCCGGAACTGAACTCCGTCATTGACGGCCTGATCGCGCATGTTCCAGGCAATGACTGGGCTGCTCTGGATCAACGGGAATTTGCTTACGATCGTATGGACGCCAGCGCCGACGTGACACACGCCAAATCCGACCCCATACGCATTGCCGTGTATTCTGTTTCAAATGAAAGACGCGTTCGCGCCGAAACTCCGCCTCGCATCTTGCTCAGCTATCTGGACGTGGTCGTTCAGGGGTACCTTCGCGTCTTCGGGCGACAAGGTGTTGCGGACTTCTTTGCAACGACTGACGGTTGGTCCGCAGAAGTTCTTGATGATCGCGCCGCGCCTATCTATCCGCGCCACCAAAGGCTTTCCGATGAAGAAACATCTTTGGTGGATCATCATCTGGCCGCTCTTGAGGCAACACGCGTGCAGCCCTCCTGAAGCGCGCGCCAAAAGTCGCGTTTTCTGGTCTGTCCCCTTCGGAAGTACAGGAAACCATCCGGTTCAATTCAGTCAGCCAAAACCGGCCACTTCGCATTAAGGTCGCGAAGCCCGGTCCGGATAAGCTCTTCCAGCACCTCCATATTCACATCAGCTAACTTATTGATGTACAGGCAGCTTTTTCCCATCTTGTGTTTTCCAAGCCGGTCCAGGATGTCGCTATAGTCCTGATAGCCTGGCATTATGTATATCGACAGGTTTGCTTTGCGCGGGCTGAATCCGGTTGCCAGGAAATCCCCCGTGCGCCCGCTTTCGTACCGATAGTGATACCGACCGAAACCGACGATCGACGGCCCCCACATCTTTGCTTCAAATCCTGTGACGCGCCCGAACAGGTCGAGCAATGCCAGCCCGTCGTCACGCCGACGCGCCGGTTCGATCGTGGCCAGAAATGCAGGGACATCCTGTCCGGTAGGTACTGTCTTGTTGCCGCTCATTCTCTCATTCCAGATCAATTTCCCGCGATTTTCAATCCACTCTCAAAAAATCGTCGTATAGTGTAGGATATAACAAATATCGATTTTATCAGCACACAGGAGAGGACCCATGCTGAAGACCCCAACGATTTCCCGCCGCCATTTGATCGCCGGCGCCGCTGCGTTGCCCGTCGCGGCGGCCACAGGCACCCAAGCCACCGCCGCTGCTGACATGATGGGCGTTGCCCAGACTCGCTTCAACCGCATGAAGCTGGGCAACTTTGAAGTCACCACACTTCTGGTTGGCACCCGCACCGTAGAAGGCCCGCAAAACATCTTCGGCATGAACGTTTCTGCTGACGAGTTTGCAACCGCATCCGCCGCCAACCGCATTCCCACCGACGCGGCACAGTTTTTCTTCACGCCCACGATCGTCAACACCGGCTCCGAGCTGATCCTGTTTGATACAGGCCTTAGCCCCGAGGCGATCTCCTCCGCGTTGCAAGCCGCGGGATATTCCACCGATCAGGTCGACACCGTTGTCATCACCCACATGCACGGTGACCACGTCGGCGGAACTGCCGGCGAAAACGGCGTAACCTTTGCAAACGCCAAGCACGTCACTGGCGCCGCCGAGATGAACTTCTGGGCTGGCACCGACCAAAACAAAGCCTTCGAAGGCAAGATCCGCCCCAACATGGATCGGTTCGACATGATCGACGACGGCGCCTCCGTGGCGTCCGGTGTGACGGCCATGGGCGCATTCGGACACACGCCGGGCCATATGACATACATGCTCGAAAGCGAGGGGCAGCAAATGCTGCTCGGCGCGGACTTCACCAATCACTATGTATGGTCGCTGGCCTACCCTGATTGGGAAGTAAAATTCGACATGGACAAATCTGCCGCTGCCGCCACACGTCGCAAGGTGCTTGGTATGCTGGCCGCGGACAATGTGCCTTTCGTGGGCTACCACATGCCATTCCCAGCTGTTGGGTACGTCGAAACCCACGGCGACGGCTTCCACTACGCGCCGGCAAGCTATCAGTTCATGATGGGCTGATACCCTCGCCACCTGGTCAGCGCGCTTGCTCCGTCTGGCGCGCTATAAATACAGCGCGCTGGCCACCACAAAAAAGATCAAAACACCAAAGACATCGTTCGTCGTGGTGATAAAAATCCCCGTTGCCACCGCAGGATCAAGACCGAGCGACCGCAACAAAAACGGGATCATTGCGCCCATCGTTCCTGCAATCGTCGTCACGAGCGTCAAGGCCAAAAAGGCCGAAAGCGCAAGCATCTGCGGCGCGGCTATTGGCAGAACCAGACTGACAACCAAAACGACCAGAGCGGTGATTGCTCCGATGCTCAGGCCATTGAACAACGCTCCAAAAAACTCGCGCAACATCCGCGTCCCGAAATCGCCACGCCAATTCGCACCCGTTGTCAGCGTTTGCACCGAAACAGTACTGGCCTGAATACCTGCGTTGCCTGCTGTCGCCATAACCACTGGAATGAAGCTCGCCAACACAGCAGCCTGCGCCAGTGCTTCCTCGTATGACCCAATCACAGCGGCCGCAAAACTCGCCCCGCAAAGCCCACCCAACAACCACGGAAGACGCCGCTTCAAAATTGTGAAAGGTCCGTCAAACTGGGTCGTCGCCGGAGACACCGAGCCCATGCGCAGCATATCTTCCTCGGCTTCCTCCTGAACGATCTCCTGAAGTTCCCTGGCCGATATCCCACCCACCAGTTTGCCGCTCGCGTCGACAACACCCAGCGCGTTTAGCCCCTTGCTGCGCGCCAGCTTCAGCACATCCTCGCGGTCGGTTTCCCCGTCTACGACCACAAGTTCAGGGTGGACGATCGAGGTCAGGGCCACATCCGCCCTCGCCTGAAGCACCTCCCGAAACCGCAGAAACCCGACCGGCCTGCGGGCCTCATCCACCACAAACATCATGTCGATCTTGCCGATTTCCTCGGTGCGCAGCCGGATGTCCTCGGTCAACTGACCCACTGTCCAATGCTCGGGCGCCATAAGCACACCCAGTCGCATCACCGACGCGGCACTGTCATCACGTGCGCGCAGAACCTCAGCGATACGGTCGGCATCCGGCCGCGTCGCAATGACATTTGAGGCAAAATCTCGAGGCAACTCCTGAAGCGTGTCAACCGCTTCATCCACATCCATCATCTCGATGATGTTGGCGAAGGTGCGTTCGGACTCGGGGCTGTAGAGCACCGTGTACAGGTCATTGTCCAACTCCGCGAGCACCTTGAGTCCAAGCACATCAGGCAACCAGTCAAACGCCAAACGCGCTTTCGCGGGACGCAACCGAAGCAAACAGGCCAGCGCGTCTGCCGGGTGCCAGTCGCCCGTCGCGGCCAGCACGCCCTCGCGATCTCCCGCCGCGATCATGTCGCTGATCTTGCGCAGGGTGGTTTTGTTCGCCTCGCGCCCTCCCTCGGTGCGCTCATCCTGCCAGGTTAATGTGCCCATAACGCACCCCGTCAAAAAATGTCTTTTTTACATGCCTGCCACATGCGCCATTGCACGCAGCTTGCCAAGATGCGCAGGCAATTGCACGACTTTTGCGGCGCTCTTTCGCTGATCCCAAGTACCATTTGTTCACTTGGAAAGTTAGCGCAAACATGTCACATCATGCCTATCGTCAGCCGAACCGGTGCCCCATGCAAGACATCCTAACAGTCACGCTGAATCCCGCAGTGGATCTCTCGACCACGGCTCCGAGTGTGGTCGCGGGCCACAAGCTGCGCTGCGCCACACCCGAATTCAGCGCTGGCGGCGGCGGCATCAATGTGTCCCGTGCTATCCGGATCCTCGGTGGCCATTCCCGCGCCTTTGTCGTCGCCGGAGGCAACGCCGGCCAACGCCTCCAAACCCTGCTCGCAGACGAAGGCATCGCCGAAATCGCGCACCCCGCGCCAGGCGAAACCCGCACCAATGTCGCTGTCATCAGTGACGAAACCGGCAAGCAGTTCCGCTTCGTCATGCCTGGCCCAACGTGGTCCTCGGCTGACTGCAAACAGCTTCTGACCCGTCTCAACGCCATGACCAATCGGGCAGGCCTTCTGGTCCTGTCCGGAAGCCTCGCTCCAGGGATGCCGCGCGACTTTGCCCGCACCATCATCGCCTCACTCCAAGACACCGGCCCCAGTATCATCTGTGATATCTCCGGCGAGCCGCTGCATGATCTTTGCTCCGGCCCCAACCCCGGGCTCGCGGTGCTGCGTATGGATCTGGACGAAAGCGAGGACATTCACGGCGCTCCCCTACCAACCCGCGAAGACAGCGCCCGTTTCGCAGAAAACCTCGTGAAACGCGGTGTGGCCGAAACAGTGATTGTGGCGCGCGGCCCCGATGGTTCCATCCTGGCAAGCGAAGACGGATGTTTGCACGCCTCCGCACTGGATGTCCCGATCGACAGCAAGGTTGGCGCGGGAGACAGCTTTGTCGGCGCCTTCACGCTTGCCCGCGCCGCTGGCGAACCCCTCGCAACAGCCCTGCAACACGGCACGACAGCTGCCACAGCCGCCGTGACCACACCAGCCACCGAACTCTGTCGCAAGTCGGACTTCACGCGCTATTTGCCAGACTGCTCCCTTTCAGAGATTCACCTCTGAAAAGGCCGCTGAACCGCAATCAGCTCTCGTCGCGAAAGCGGTTCACGATCGGATAACGGCGATCCATCCAGAATGCTTTCTTGCTCAACCGGGCACCGGGTGCAGACTGGAACCGCTTGTATTCACTAATGTAAACCAGATGCTCGACCCGTTTGACCGTTTCCCGGTCAAATCCTGCTGTAACACAATCAGCCACCGATTTTTCCTGATCCACCAGCATCAGAAGGATTGCGTCCAGAACGTCATACGGAGGCAGGCTGTCCTCATCCTTCTGATCAGGTCGCAGCTCGGCCGAGGGCGGCTTATCGATGATGTTGACAGGAATGACCTCACCTTCCGGTCCCGACATCCAGTCCCGATGCACAGCATTGCGCCACCGCGACGTCTCGAACACGCGGGTTTTGTACATGTCCTTGATGGGATTATACCCGCCCGCCATATCGCCATAGATCGTGGCATAGCCCACCGCGACCTCCGACTTGTTGCCCGTGGTCAAAAGCATCTCGCCAAACTTGTTGCTCAGCGCCATCAACAACAATCCGCGCAGACGACTTTGTATGTTTTCCTCGGTCAGACCGGCCTCGGTGCCCTCAAACAAAGGTGCAAGCGTGTTGGTGATCGCTTGCCGCCCTTCCTTGATTGGCACAAAATCATACCGGACACCCAAACGCTCTGCGATGTCTTTGGCGTCATCCAGTGACTCCTGTGATGTGTACTCGGACGGCAACATCACACACCGCACATTGTCCGGCCCCAGCGCATCCACGGCAATGGTCGCAACCAGCGCACTGTCGATCCCCCCGGACAGCCCGAGCAGAACCTTCTTGAAACCGGTCTTGCCCATGTAATCCCGAAGCGCTTCGACACAAACGCGATAATCCTGCTCCTCACCAGCGGGCAGAACCGCCTTCGGCCCCTCCTTGCACCGCCATCCGGCAGGTGTGCGCTCGAACTCGACATGTGCGATCGCTTCGTCGAAAACCGGCAGCTGCATCGCAAGTTCGCCACCAGGGTTCAAAACAAAAGACCCGCCGTCAAAGACCTGATCGTCCTGACCTCCCACCATGTTCAAATAGACCAGAGGCAGCTCGGTCTCTATGACACGCGCGACCATGTGGTTCATGCGCCGGTCAAACTTGTCGCGATAGTACGGCGATCCGTTGGGCACCACGAGAATCTCCGCTCCGGTTTCCTCCAGAGTTTCCGGCACGTCCTCGAACCAAGCATCTTCGCAAATCGGGCTGCCAACCCGAACACCGTTCACGTCATACGGCCCGCCCATAGGGCCATGTTCAAACAGGCGTTCCTCATCGAACACCGTATAGTTCGGAAGGTGATGCTTGAGCTGGCGATGCACGATCCTTCCGCCCTTCAGCACGAAATACGCGTTGTACAGCTTTCCGTCATCCGCCCAGGGTCCACCGACAGTCACAACCGGCCCGTCAGCGCAATCCACCGCCAAACGCTCGATTTCCGCCAACGCCGCAGCCTGCAACGCAGGTTTCAGGATTAGGTCCTGCGCGTTGTAGCCGACGATGAACATCTCGGGAAAGGCAACCATGTCCGAGCCCGCAGCCTTTGCTTCGGCCCAGATCGCGCGCACCTTGTTTGCATTGCCGCGCAGATCGCCCATCACCGGATTGGCTTGCGCCATGGTCAAGCGGAACGTGTCGGACATCGCCCCTGCCTCCTGCTAAATTCCTTCGGCCAAAGATGTAGCAGACCCAGCGACAAGGGAAAGCGCAATCGCGTTCACTTTACAGCTGCAAAGGCAACTCCAGATGGTTGGCATACATATGATCGCGGTGTGCGAGCAAGTTGGGCGCAAGCGCTGCCTTTGTTGGCCCGTCCAGCGTTTCAAAAGACGCCCGCGCCTTTTCATGCATCGGACAGACGTTGTCCGGCAACGGTGCAAACAACGCCATGACACAGGCCAACTGAATATCCGCCGCTGTCATGGTGTCGCCAAACAGATAAGGCCCTTCCGAGTTCGCAAGAAATTCAGAAAATTCCCGCAAAAGTGCGACAACCCGTGGCCCGTAGGTCTCGCCCATGCTTGCGACATAGCCATACTTTGCTGCCAGATAGGCCGCGACGCCACCAGAAAACCCGCCCGACGATGTCATGCCGTAGTGCACGAGCTGTAAGCGGCGGGACCACGCCAGGCCGCCTTCGCCCATCAGGTCTTCGCCCATCTGCAAAACAAGCGCCCTCTGGTTTTTGTCCTCGGGCAAAAGCGCTGGTGTCGGCGCAAGCCGTTCAGCGAGCGCGACGATCTCGCGTACCGACGAAAGCGGCGCTTCGTCGCCGTAAACGGCTGTCGGCGCACTCACTTGACCGGTCCATTCGATCTGGGCCTTGTCCTGCCCGTCAAAACTCACGGGTTGCCAGTCGATGTTTTTGACATGCAGCACGCCCTTTACAACTTCCCCCCATGGGCTCGGCACCCCACGGACAATTGTCACCCGCAGCCCGTCCGCAGCCATGCCATCACTGGTCCCCACATAGTCCCGCATCGTTTTCTCCTTGTTCGATTTTTGTGCACGCTGCCACGCCAACCGGACTGTGACCAGTCACAGATTCCCCTGCGCCATTGCACAGCCCGTCAAAACCCGTTGCCCAGCGCAACCCATTGATCTAAAATTCGATCCAATGCCGGAAAACGGCTGGGGATCCCCCTTTGTGGGCAACATGGGACTGAATGAATGAGCAGAACTCAGGCACTTACTTTAGCCATCCTGCTGGCGGCCGCTCCGGCCATTGCGCAGGACAGCCAGGTTCTGACCAAACAGTATGACGATGGCGGCGTGTACGAAGGCACCTTCAAAGGCGGCCTGCAGCACGGTACCGGCACCTACCGCCTGCCCAACGGATACGAATACACGGGTGCGTGGGTCGACGGCGAGATTCTCGGCAAAGGTGTGGCCCGTTTCGCAAATGGATCCGTTTACGAAGGCGACTTCGCCAAGGGCCGTCCACACGGCGTCGGCAAAATCGTTTTCGCAGATGGCGGCACCTATGAAGGCGAATGGAAAGAAGGCCAGATCACCGGTCGCGGTGTGTCCATCGGCGCAGATGGTGTGCGCTACGAAGGCGACTTCGTGAATGCGGTCCAGCACGGCCACGGAACGTCCATCTTCCCGAACGGCGACCAGTACGAAGGCAGCTGGGTCAACGGCATTCGCGATGGCCAAGGCAAAATCACCTTTGCAGACGGCACGATTTATGACGGCGGCATGGTCAACGGGCAACGCTCAGGCACCGGCACACTCACGGTGCCGGACGGGTTGGTCTACACCGGCAGCTGGGCGGATAACCAGATGTCTGGCGAAGGCACCATCACATATGCCAACGGCGATACGTACGTCGGCCAGATCAGCAACGGTCGCCGTCAAGGAAATGGCGAGATGGCCTATGCGAACGGCGACCGCTACGTAGGCAATTTTCAGGATGGTCAGCGCCACGGCCAAGGCACGCTCACCGCGCCAGACGGCTACAGCTACAAGGGCAGCTGGCTCAACGGCCGACAAGAAGGCGAAGGCACGCTCACCTACACGGACGGCTCCGTCTATCAGGGGGCCATCCGCAACAACCAAAGCCACGGCTTCGGCAAAATCACCTATGCCGACGGCAGCATCTACGAAGGCGAATGGGTCGACGGCGTGATCGAAGGCAACGGCAAGGCTGCTTATGTGAACGGGCTGGTCTACGAAGGCGAATTCAAAGCCGCCCGCAGCCACGGCAAAGGCGTGACCACCTACCCTGACGGTTACCGCTACGAAGGCGACTTTGTGGAAGGTCTGCGCCACGGTCTGGGCACTGTCACCTTTCCGGACGGCTCCGTTTACACAGGTGCCTTTGTCAAAGGCCAACGCGAAGGCATCGGCGAACTGGTCATGCCTGACGGCTTCAAATATTCCGGCGAATGGAAAGCCGGTGAAATCGACGGTATGGGCGTAGCCACCTACGCGAACGGCGACGTGTATGAAGGCATGTTCAAAGCCGGCAAACGTCAGGGTTCCGGCACGATCAACTACGCTGGCGGGGAAACCGCAACCGGCACATGGGAAAACGGAACCCTTCAGACCGACGGCTGAGGCGATTCTCCAGATCAGAGGTGAAGAAAGGCACGCGGTTAAGCCGCCTGCCTATTGGCGGACCCACGGCAAAGGAAGCGGAGACCGCCTTAAAACCCTGAAATAAAAAGATTACTTACCCTTGCCCTCAACCTAACCTGAGGCCTTAGACATGTGAGCAACGAACTCCGGAGCCCACATGCACGTCCTGACTGTCCTCGACCATCCTAACCCCAACGCCTTCAGCGCCGCGGCCGCACAAGCTTTCATGCGCGGTGCCCAGGCAGCAGGCCACTCAACCGAACTCGCCGACCTGAACGCGGAGGGGTTCAACCCGCTGTGGTCACTGGCAGACATCAAAAACACGACCCCGCCGGATGTTCTTGCAGAACAGGCGCGCATCGCGCGGGCCGACGCAATCTGTCTGGTGTTCCCGTTGTTCTGGTGGGGCATGCCGGCAATGACCAAAGGTTGGGTCGACCGGGTGTTCCGGTGGGGTTGGGCCTACGACCAACTCGACGATCCCGAGACCTCCCTGCAACGCGCCCGAAGCGGCGTTTTGCTGGTCCCTGCGGGCGGGCGGTCTGACGAAATCAAAAACGAAGGCTACCTCGAAGCACTCGAAACCGCGTGGATCAAGGGAACATTCGGCTATTTCGGATTGTCTCCCCGCAAATTGGAAGTGTTGTACGGCGCCACAGGGTCGGATGCCCGCCGTGCCGCGCTGCTGGAGCAAAGCTACAAAATCGGGTTTACGCTGGCCTCACCAAACGACGGGTGCGCCTGAATAATCAAAGAACCCGCCGGTATCGCCCGCGTCCAACCCGTTCAGCACATCAAGCAATCGCGTCGCACTTTCCTCCGCCGAGAGCTTCTCCCGACCCGAAAAACCAGCGGTAAAGGATGTTTCCACCGTGCCCGGATGCAGCGCGACACAGACCGCCTGCTTGTGCGTCCGCGCCAATTCTATCGCCCCTGTGTGCACGATCTGATTTAGCGCCGCCTTACTGGCCCGATAGGAATACCACCCCCCCGCGCGATTATCGCCAATCGACCCAACCCGTGCCGACAGCACTGCGAAAACGCCACGCTGGGCGCGTGCCAGCAACCTCGGCGCGTGGCGCAATACAAGCGCCGGTCCGATGGCATTGATCGCAAACTGTTCCGCGAGTTCCGCCGCGGAAACCTCTTTCAGCGACTTTTCCGGCCGTTCCCGCGTGCTGACCAATGCACCTGTCGCCACGAATATGAGGTCGAAGACATCATCAAGCGCCGCAATTTGTTCCTCAGCTGCGTCCGGACTTAACAGGTCGAAGCCGGTTCGCGCCCGCGAAAGGCCGACAACATCGGCGCCGCGCGCGTGCAAAACCTCTGCCACCGCACCGCCAATCCCGCCACTGTCTCCAATCACCAATGCCCGCATTCCGACCTCCCCGCTGTCTGTCAGATACGCATGGGCGGTCCCATCGGATCGTCCGTTAGGTACGACAACCACGCGGGACCGGCCAACTTTCGCGGCCCAAACCAGCCTGCGCAAAATTCCCCTTCCCATTTACCAAACGGCATGTATAAATCCCGCCCATGATCAAAACCACACATATCGCACTGACCGAGCGCCTACCGGCGCCGTTTGCGCGTGGCATTGACCTACTCCTAATCCGCCTCTGAGCGCGGCCTCTCCGGCGCGCGTGCTCAGAGGACATGATTACGCGCCGCACTTCCGCGAACCGAGATTAGGAACCACATCATGCACAAAATAAATCTATCGGAGAAACTTTCGCAGTTTTCCTCGCATTGGGACCCCCATGTCGTTGCCAGCTACAACGACAACGACGTGATGGTTGTAAAATTTCAGGGTGAATTTCCGTTTCACAAGCACGACAACACAGATGACTTTTTTCTGGTGATCGACGGCTCTGTGACCATGGAATACGACAACGCCCCGTCCGTCACCTTTGGGCCGGGCGAACTATTGATCGTGCCTCAAGGCCAAATCCACCGCCCCCGCGCGGAGACCGAAGCCAAGGTGCTTCTGATTGAGCCAAAGGGCGAAGCAAACACAGGGGATAGCGGCCATGCGCCCGCCCCGAAACCGCATATCTGACAGGAAAAAACAATGACACAAGACCGCGTAGTTATTTTTGACACCACCCTCCGTGACGGCGAGCAAAGTCCCGGCGCGACCATGACTCACGACGAGAAACTCGAAATCGCCGAGATGCTCGACGATATGGGTGTCGACATCATCGAAGCTGGCTTCCCGATCGCGTCGGAAGGCGACTTTGCTGCCGTTTCCGAAATCGCACAGCGCTCCAAGAATTCCCGTATCTGTGGTCTGGCACGCGCCAATTTCGCTGACATCGACCGCTGCTGGGAAGCCGTCAAGCATGCGGAACAGAACCGCATTCACACGTTCATCGGCACCTCACCGCTGCACCGCGCCATTCCAAACCTGACTATGGACGAGATGGCAGACAAAATTCACGAGACGGTGACACATGCCCGTAACCTCTGTGACAACGTGCAGTGGTCTCCGATGGACGCCACCCGCACCGAATGGGACTATCTCTGCCGCGTGATTGAAATCGCCATCAAGGCCGGTGCCAGCACGATCAACATCCCCGACACGGTTGGCTACACCGCCCCGATGGAAAGCGCCGATCTGATCAAAAAGCTGATCGAAACCGTTCCGGGCGCAGATGAGGTGATCTTCGCCACCCATTGCCACAACGACCTCGGCATGGCGACAGCCAACTCTCTGGCCGCGGTGGCAGGTGGCGCACGTCAGATCGAATGCACGATCAACGGCCTTGGCGAGCGCGCCGGCAACACCGCACTCGAAGAAGTCGTCATGGCGCTCAAGGTGCGCAACGACATCATGCCGTGGACCACCGGCATCGACACCAAAAAGCTGATGAACATCTCCCGTCGCGTGGCAACGGTGTCGGGCTTCCCCGTCCAGTTCAACAAAGCCATCGTCGGCAAGAACGCCTTTGCGCATGAAAGCGGCATCCATCAGGACGGTATGCTCAAGAACAAGGAAACCTTCGAGATCATGCGTCCCGAAGATGTAGGACTTGCCGGCACATCCCTGCCGCTCGGCAAACACTCAGGCCGCGCCGCGCTGCGCGACAAGCTCGAGCAGCTCGGCTTTGAAGTGGGCGACAACCAGCTCAAGGACATCTTTGTGCGTTTCAAGGAGCTGGCCGACCGTAAGAAAGAGGTCTTTGACGACGACATCGTCGCCCTTGTGCGCGTCGGAGACGGCGAGGATGAGGACGACCATCTCCAACTTGTCAGCATGAAAGTAACCTGCGGCACCGGCGGCCCTGCCGAAGCCACAGTCGAAATGGAGATCGATGGCAAAGACGTTACTGCGGTCAGCGAAGGCGACGGCCCCGTGGACGCCACCTTCAAGGCAATCCGGATGAATTATCCGAATGCCGCGCATCTGGAACTCTATCAGGTGAGCGCCGTGACCGAAGGCACCGATGCGCAGGCCACAGTGTCTGTACGTCTCGAAGAGGATGGCATCATCGCCACCGGCCAATCGGCCAACACCGACACGGTTGTGGCATCTGCCAAAGCCTACATCCATGCGCTCAACCGCCTGATCGTGCGTCGCGGCAAGGTCGGCGAAGGGGCTGACGCCAAAGAGATTTCCTACAAGGATCTCGCCTGAATCGACAAAAGGCCGCCTCCGGGCGGCCTTTTCTTTTGCCCCGTTAAAGGGCACGCCCAACCCTGGGTGCGCGTTTTTTTCACAGAGAATATCGTCGAGATGCGCGCCCGTTGAGGCAGGTCACACGCGACCCGGTGGGCTTCGCCCTTGATTCCGCGCCAAACACTCCCCATTCCTATTGCCCATGAGCACCACGCCTGATCTCACTGCCGTCTGGTCTGCCTACCGCGACCGGCTCAAGGCCTTTCTGCGCGCCCGCGTGTCAAATCCGGACGACGTCGACGATCTGTTGCAGGATATCTCAATCAAGGTGTTCACAGGGCTGCCAAACCTGCACGACGAGACAAAACTCAAACCGTGGCTTTTCCAGACCGCAAATCGCGCGATCATCGATCATTATCGCCGCGCCGGCCGCGCAGCCCCACAGGCCGACGAACTCTGGTACGCACAGGACGACCCTGTCCTGCGCCACGATCTGGAGGCCTGCGTTGCACCGTTCATCAAGGCTCTGCCTGACGACGCTGCTGCGCTCCTGACCGCAATTGACCTTAACGGCGTGTCACAACGCGACTACGCGTCTGCGCAGGACATCCCCTATTCCACCCTGAAATCCCGCGTCACCAGGGCCCGCGCGGACTTGCGAACGCTGTTCGATGCCTGCTGCAAATTCACGATGGACACCCGTGGCAACCTTTCCGAAATGGAATTGAAATCAAACGGTTGCCGCAAATGCTGAAAAAAGTTTGAAATTCCTGTCGTCTTTTTCCCGCGTCCCCCGTCTTACCCTGTGAAAGACATCAAAAGGACGCCTCAAATGATCAAGATCGTCAGCTTTACCATCTGCCCCTTCGTGCAACGCGTCACCGCGCTGCTCGAAGCCAAACAGATGCCCTATGAAATCGAATTCATCTCGCTTGCAGACAAGCCACAGTGGTTTCTCGACCTGTCCCCCACCGGGCAGGTGCCCATGCTCGTCACCGACAGCGGCACCGCGCTCTTCGAAAGTGATGCCATCGTGGAATACATCGACGAAATCTCCGCTCCGTTGCAAGCGGCCCTCACCCCGGAGGATCGTGCCCTGAACCGCGCATGGTCTTACCAAGCCTCCAAACACTATCTCGTACAGTGCGGGACAATGTCTTCCAAAGACCCCGCGACCTTTGGAGAGCGCAGTCGCAAACTCACCGCCGCCTTCGCCAGAGCCGAGGCCCAGTTGGGTGATGGACCGTTTTTCGGAGGAGACACCCTCGGCAACGTGGATATCGCATGGTTGGTGCTCCTGCACCGCGCGCACATCGTGGAACAGCATTCCGGCCACGACATGCTGGCAGAGTTTCCCAAAGTGAAGCGCTGGCAACAGGCCTTGATGGAAACCGGCATTCCCCAAAAATCTGTCGCGGCTGAATTCCTGGACAGGTTCAGCAATTTCTACCTGAGCGACGCAACATGGCTCGGACGCGGTGCGAACCGCAATCAATCTCCCTGCCAACCGGCGAAAGCCTCCGGCGGCGGGTGCTGCGGCTGAATGCAAAAGGCCGCCCAATCACTGGGCGGCCTTTCAACCCGCTTTCAACCTGACCGACGCAGGCTCAGAATTTGCCGTTCTCGTGCGCCATTTCCGCAGGGATGTCTGAAACCACATCCCAGTGTTCGACAATCTTGCCGTCTTCAACGCGGAACAGGTCGAAGAACGCCATCGGCACGCCCCCCATCGATCCTTCCGAGGCTGCAAAGACAAAGTTGCCTTCGGCCACGACCATATGCACCGTGTCATAAGTGAACATCTGCCCCGCCGCGCTCAACTGCGCAATCGCGGCGCCCAGCCCCTCAAGTCCGTTTCCAATTTGCGGATTGTGCTGCACATAAGTCTCGGCAGAGATGTAGTCCGCAATCTTGTCGACTTTGCCGCCCATGAACACGTCGCTCAGCATGCCCTGCACCAACGCCTTGTTCTGCGCCGTCTTCTCCAGATCCATAATCTCGACAGCGCCATCCACCATCGAATTGCCGTTGGCTGTCTGAGCTGCAGGCACCGCCGGTTGCAGGTTGTCCCAGTGTTCCACGACCTTGCCGTCCTTCACGCGAAACACGTCAAACGCAATCACCGTGTCGGCGCCGATGATTTGTGCATTGCTGAACGTGGAATGCAGCACAACCAGATCACCCTCTGCAATCACCCGATGCGTTTCCGCCTGAAACCCGCTCTGTTCCAGCGCCGGCACAAAACCGACAATCGCCGCCGCCCCCGTAGGCACCGCCGGATTGTGCTGGATATAACCCGGATCGAGCAATGCTGTCGCCGCCTCGGGGTCAAAGCTTGAGAACAAGGCAGTGGCCAACTGGATGACAATTTCCTTCGCGGACATGAGTTTTCCCTCTCTTTTTGCAAACTCTGCCGAACTAGGTATTGTTTTCGCACCTAGTGTCAATTACGCACTAATTTGACACCAACGACGCCACACACAACCAGGTATCCTGAAAGGAACCACCATGACCGCGCTGACCGCCAAGACCGACAACGACAAAGCCACCTGCCCGATCCGCTCGGTGCTGGCCAACGTCATGGGCAAATGGAGCTCGCTGATCCTGCTGGTTCTGGAACACGGTCCACAGCGTTTCTCTGCAATCAAACGCATTCTGGGTGACATCACCCAGCGCGTACTGACGGAAAACCTGCGCTCTCTGGAGGCTGACGGGTATATCACCCGCCGCGTGGAACCCGGCCCGCCGATCGAAGTTCACTACGAGTTGACCGATATCGGCGCGGAGTTTGTGGCCCGCTACAAACCTTTGGTGAACTGGGCCCTCACGCGACGCGAAGACGTTTATGCAGCGCGCATCGACTACGCCGAACGCACCGCAAAATAAGCCTCAGCCGATCACCATATCGCCCGCCAAACCAAGCGCGAAGCCCGCCACAGCCCCAAGCGCAGGCGACCATGTGCCTTTCTCATAGGCCTCCGGCGCGATGTCCTGAAAGATCAGATAGAGAATGCCGCCTGCGGCAAAGATCATGATCGCCCCCAGCGTTTCCGGATCGCTGGACAGGAAATGGAACCCAAGCGCCGCACACAGCGGGCCAAGCCCCGCAAGTCCGACAAAGATCGCAAGCACCACCCAGCCCGGCACCTTGCCATGCGCCCAGATGTCCCGGAACGCGCCAAACCCTTCCGGCAGGTTTTGCAAAAACATCATCGCGGCCAGCAACTTGGCCGTCGCCGCTTCGGTCACCAACAAAGCACCAAGCGCCATGGCTTCCGGCAGAAAGTCCAGCAGCATCGCCAATAGCAACGCGCCACTTCCTCCGGCCTGCGCCAGCAGCTTGTCGACGAGATAGAAGGTCAGACCGCCACCGACCAACAATGGCACCGCCAGAACCACCGGTAGGGCTTCGGCCCCTTTTGGCACCAACACCAAAGCAACCGCGGACAACAGGGCGCCACCGCCAAATGCCGTCACACTCTTGACGACCCGCGCCTCAACTCTTGCATTGCGGATGTGTTCAATCCGCGCCAGCACGCCTCCCAAAGGCATCGCCAATCCCGCGAACAGCGCCAACAACAAAGCTGAGGTCAAAGCATCCATACTGAGAACCTAGGACAGCCAACGTCAGCACGCGAGCCTTAAGCGGCAGACGGCATCAAAAACACGCGTTTCGCCAGCTCACTGCCAAGCCGGTCCCCGTCGTAAAGCCCGCTCAGAACATTCTTGTCCAGCACCTCGGGAAAAGCCTGCACGAAAGCAGGGAAGTCGCCGTCAAATCCCGCCATGCGTTCTGCAATCAGACTCATGAAAGCGTAAGTGATTGTCAGATTGAACTTGTCGTGTGCGCCCGCGCGTTCTGCGATTGCCCGAATGCCTTTGGCATACTTCGCTGCCGCATCGATGAACTCATATTCTCTCAGCAACGCAAACGCAGCCAAGACGTGCTCCCGGTGATGAAAACAAGACGCGTCAATTGTCAGCGTTTCAAAACCCAGGAGGATCTCAGCAACACTTGAATCGTCTGTCGTCATCTCCGGTCTCCGATTTGTGGCTGTCTGACGCCGTCCATTCAAGATCATAGACCTCCTTGAGCTGCGCAATCTTGGCCTGCGTACTTTCCGAGAAAGGCGCTTTGCCCTCGAACGCATGCAGCGCCATTCCTTCGATCAGGTCACCCAGCGACATGTCCAGATGTTCAGCAAGTCCTTTGAGAACCTTCAGAAGGCGTTTCTCAATCCGGACGCCAGTTTGTACGCGTTCGATTCGATCTGTCATGCGTCATATTTAGGTACCTTGGTACCAATTATCAATACCGACGCGATACCGACGCTTTGCAGACGTTCCGCAGACAACAAAAAAGGCGGTTCCCGGGGAACCGCCTTTCCAAAAACCCAGCGCCAACGCCCGGTGATCAGTTCATGTTGCTTTCGGCAAGCACCTGACCATCCTTTCGCACCACTACCCCGCAGGCAGGAATACGCTGCCCGTCGTGCGTGACATCCCCTGCGTCATAGTTGATCAAGAACTCCAGATCACCCAGCATTCGCCGGCGCAATCCTTCCGGCATCGGATGCGTCTCAAACTCCCCGGCCTCTGACACCAGTCCCACGATCCGGTCAAACAACGTTTCATCCGGGAACCCGCCGAGATACCAGCGATTACGCTCCGCCATCAAAACCAGCGCGCCGTTTTCCAATGAAAGCAATGGCTTGGCGGAACCGGAAAGCCGTTCACACCAGTGATCCACAGTGCCGCCCCCAACAACGGCCATCCCCGCATGCGGCGGTAGACTTTCAATCAATTCCACACGCGCATCAAGTCCAGGTACGCCGGGGCGTCCACCTTCGGGAATGCGGAACTCGGTTGTAATCGCCCCTGTTCGCGGCCCCAGAACGCCGATCGCCCCTGCGTCATCAATCGCCTCGACCAACGAAGGCTCCAGTGTCGCCAATCCCGGTGCAAACACAGCCCTGTAGCCCGCAAAATCACGGCAATCGCTGTTCACGATATCCACCGACAATCCCGCGCGGCGCAACGCGCGGTATGTTGCAAATGTCAGACGGAAATAGTCAAATCCCGCCCCCTGCGGCTGGGTGTGCCAAGCCCAGTCAGACGCGTAGTCAAACACGATCGCCACAGGCGACTGTGAACTCTCAACATCATCAAAAGCCTTAACAATATCAGCCACCTGACGCGCCTCGGCCATGCCGGGTGCCTCTCGTCCGTCAGGAGTCTGTAGACCCGCATGCATCATCTCTTGCGCCATCGGCGCCTGTCGCCAACGGAAATAGCTGACAACTTCCGCGCCATGCGCAAATGCCTCAAGTGACCAAAGCGCCACCATCCCCGGAAGTGGGGCCGGATTGAATGGCGCCCAGTTCACAGGACCCGGCTGTTGCTCCATAACCCACCAGCGGCCTTTCCCCACGGCCCGATAAAGGTCGTGATGAAACGCCTGCATATCCGGATCCCCCTGTCGAAGGAACCGTGCCTTGTGGTCGTCTGACGCCTCCAAGCGGTCCGAAAGGAACCCGATCGGATAACTGTCCCAGCTGGCGATATCGAGATCCGCACCAACATCAAAATGGTCGAACTCCAGAATGCGCCCCATGTAGTTGTGTATCAGCGGCATGTCCGTGTTTTCGCGCAGGATGTCAGCCTGAACCTTGTTGAAACGCACAACCTGATCCGAGGAGAACCGTCGGAAGGCCAGAACATGGCTCGGGTTGGGTTCTGTGACTGTCAGGTTCGGCAAGTCGATGTCTTCAAAGGAAAAATACTCCATCGACCAAAAGATATTACCCCACGCCTCGTTGAGTGTGTGGATGGTCCCGTATTTGTCCCGACACCATTTCTGAAAGGCGATTTTCGCCGGCTCGGAATAGCTGATAATGGTGTCGTGACAGCCGTATTCATTGTCCGTCTGCCACGCAGCAATGTGCCGGTTTCGACCATAGCGCTCCGCGACGATGCGTGTGATTCTGGCGCTTTCCTCGCGATACCCGTCGTGGCTGAAGCAATAATGCCGACGTGAACCGAACTTGCGCGGATTGCCGCTTTCATCAACGGCCAGCATGTCGGGATGTTTGTCGATCATCCAACGGGGCGGTGTGGCTGTCGGGGTGCCTAGAATAACCTTCAAGCCAGCCCCGCCAAGCACGTCGATGGCACGATCCAGCCACTCCAAGGTCAACTTGCCCGGCACTGCCTCCATGCGGCTCCAGGCGAACTCGCCAATACGCACCCATTTGATGCCGGCCGCCACCATATCCGCAGCATCTTTGGCCCACATGTCCTCGGGCCAGTGTTCGGGGTAATAACACACCCCAAGGTCCTTACTCATAGGATCACCTTATGCTCGGCCTGCCCTTTGGCGACCGCTTCTTCCATGAAAACCATTCCGTTTTCCGGTTCTTTCTCAAGCACTTCCGCCGACACCCCTTCAGCCGCCGTAGTGCAAAATAACGTCGTTAGGTCGGCGCCACCGAAGGCCGGACAGGAGGTGTGTCGTCCGCCGAACTCCACTGCACGCACAAACTGTCCGCTCTCGTCATAAGCCGCTACACGGCTGGCACCCCATTGTGCGATCCAGATATTGCCTTCCGCGTCGATCACCGCCCCATCAGGGTTCAATCCTTCTGCCTTGGTATCAACATGCACAGCGGCGTCGCCTTCCGGCCAGCCATCCTCACCAAGAGCCCAGCGCATTACCTGACCTGTCAGGGTGTCCGTGTAGTGTGCCCACTTGCCGTCCGGCGAAAAGCAGATGGCGTTGGTAATTGTGACGTCCGACACCAGTTTGCGAAGCGCACCACGAAAGTACCGATAGATAGCGCCTGCACCGGCCTCGGCGCTTTTGCCCATCGTCCCGATCCAAAAGCCTCCGTAAGGGTCTGCGCGGCCATCATTGGATCGTGTCACCGGATTGTCCGCCTCAAGCGCAACAAGGTATTCCTGTTCACCGCTCGCTAGGTCAAATGTCCAGAGCGCCGTCTCGCTTGCGATCAACAGCGTGTCGCGATCAATCCAGCCGGCAGCAGACACATGTTCGTCAAAATCCCACTCGAGCGGCTCTCCATTCTCACGGGTTTTCAACTTTTTCCCAATGATATCAAACCAGAACAGCTGCTGCCGCTCCGGATGCCAGAGCGGACCTTCTCCCAGTTCGCAAACGCGGTTGTCATAAACCGTACTCATGGAAGCACCTTGTCATAGGCCGCAACAATAGCATCAGCCTTGGCGCGCACATCCGACACGCTCATGCCCGGTTTGTAGATTGCGGATCCGATACCGAACCCATCGGCGCTTGCATCGACCCATTGATCGAAATTCTCGGGCCCTGCGCCTCCCACGGCGTACACCTGCGTGCCCTTGGGAAGAACCGCGCGCATCGCCTTCATCCCTCCCGGTCCGGCCATGTTTCCCGGGAACAACTTCAGACCCGTCGCACCGGCTTTCAACGCGGCAAAAGCCTCGGTGGGCGTAAACACCCCTGGCCAGCTTTCCATGCCCAAATCCGCTGTCCGCGCGATGACTTCAGGGTCGTAATTTGGAGACACGATCAACTTACCGCCCGCCGCATGAACCGCTTCCACATCGCCAACGGTCAAAACAGTACCGGCCCCGATCAAAGCGCGCCCGGCGTTGTCCGCCGCCAGACGGCGAATGCTCTCAACAGCATCCGGCGAATTCAGGGGCACCTCGATCTTGGTGATGCCCGCTTTAATGATTTCATGCGCAATCGGCACAACTTCTTCGGGGGTCACCCCCCGCAATATGGCAATAATAGCCCGATCCATGGTGTCACCCCAAAAGGTTGCGCGCGGCAGTCAGCCCCGCAATGGTCATTTCCTGACAATCCGCAATCGTGGCAAAACCACCCTGCGTCTTGAGCGCTTTGGCGTAAACTTCGGACAACCCGACATCACCGATAACGGCGATGTTCTGCCCAAGCCAATACGGTCGTGCAGCAGCCAACTCTGCTCCCAACAGCAATCCCGACAAACGCGCGCGCCCAGCAGCTGCTGGCGTCGCGTTCAAGAGATCACTGGCGCGGATGCCGAAAAGTTCGGCCGCGATAGCTTCTGGCCGCGACAACGTCGTGCCAAGTCCGTCTTCAAAAGCTGCCTCGTCCCAGCCTTCACCTACCGAATGCTGCAAAACCGAAGACCCGGACAACAGGGCAAACATCTCACCCGTCATGAACGTGCGGAAACTAATCACTTCGTCCGCGCTCACATGCACCCATTTGGTGTGGGTACCAGGAAGGCAGATCACCCCGTCCCAGTTTTTGTTTTTCGCCAGAAAGCCCGCTACCTGCGTTTCCTCTCCGCGCATGACGTCCGCCGGCTTGGCTTGTTTCAGCCCCGGCACGACAAAGACGCGTACACGCGCATCCGTACCTGGCACCTGCGCGGCATTGCCTGTCAACGGCGCGCTCGGGACGGTGCCATATGGCGCCTCAACCCACCCCTGTCGGGCTCCGACCATGCCACATGCCACGACGTCCGTGACGCCAGCCCCCAGCCAACCGTCAATCAGGGTCATCAACGCCGGTCCGAACTCCGCTTTTTCAAGCTGGGACATACCTTTATCCGATTGTGCCTCTGCCAGCACAGTCTCACCATGCATGGCAAACGCACGCAGGTTCGACGTCCCCCAATCAACTGCAATCCATTCCGCCGTGACCGCCATGACTTACCCCGAAACCACGACGCCGCCGTCAACGGCCATAGTCTGCCCCGTCATCATCCGGCTTGCGTTCGACGCCAGATACAGGGTCGGATCAATCATGTCCTCGGGCTTGAGATGTTCTTTGAGGCACATCTTGTTCATGTGCTCTTCAAGTCCTTCCGGATCGGCCCAGAGGTCCAGTTGCTTCTGCGTCAGCACCCAACCGGGCGCCAGTGCATTCACGCGAATGCCGCGGGGGCCAAGCTCCCGCGCGAGAGAGCGGGTCATGCCTGTGATGCCCGCGTTTGCAGTCGTGTAAATCGGATAGCCAGCGTTGCCCATCATATAGCTGATCGAGCTGAAGTTAATCATCGCGCCACCGGCGTCCATATGACGTGCGGCTTCCTGACAGGCAAAGAAATAGGCCTTCAGGTTCACTGCCTGCATCCAATCATAGAACTCCTCGTCCACCTCATCGAGGCTGTGGCGCTTGTCATTGGCGGCGTTGTTCACCAGCACATCCAACCCACCGTGTTCTCCAACAGCCTGTTGGATCGTCTCCCGCAGACGCGCCACATCAGAGATGTCTCCCTGCATGAACAAAGGCGTTGCCCCGTGTTTGCCCTCCATCTCCGCGATGAATTCGTCAGCAGCAGACCGGCCGATAATCGCAACTTTCGCGCCCTGCGCCATGAACCCGTCGGTCAGCGCCGCGCCTATGCCGCTTGCACCGCCGGTGATATAGACAGACTTGCCTTTGAGGTCGGGAAAAATCGTTCCGGTCATCAGTGGCTCTCCCTTGTAACAGGCCGTGTATCCTTGCCGACTAGGAAATCGAGATCCGCGCCCCGATCGGCTTGAAGGACGTGATCGATATACATGCTCGCGTAACCGCGCGTGTAGTGCTTCGCAGGCTCTACCCACTCCGCAAGGCGCGCCGCAAGCTCATCTTCGCTAACAAGCAACTCAAGGACGCCGCCTTTGGCAGACACCTTGATCCGGTCACCGGTTTGCACCAAGGCAATCGGTCCACCTGCGGTGGCTTCCGGCGCCACGTGCAGGATCACGGTTCCGAAAGCCGTGCCGCTCATCCGCGCGTCGGAAATACGCACGATATCCCGCACACCTTGCTTCACCAGTTTGGCCGGTACAGGCATATCGCCCACTTCGGGCATTCCGGGATATCCCTTCGGGCCGCAGTTCTTCAAAACCAGAATACTGCTTTCATCAACGGGCAGGTCGTCGCGGTCAATGTTCGCTTTAAGCTCTTCGATGCTCTCGAACACATAGGCCTCGCCCTCATGTTCCAGCAAATGATCAGAGGCTGCCGAGGGTTTCACAATCGCGCCTCTGGGGGCGAGATTGCCTTTCAAAACACGCAGCCCCGCCGCGGGTTTACGCGGCGCATCAAAAGCGAAGATCACGTCACGGTTATAAGTCTCCGCATCCTCATAATAATGCGAAATGTCTTTGCCCATCACCGTCGGCGCGTCGCGCAACAAATGGCTAACTTCCTTCAGCACCGCAGGCACTCCGCCCGCATAGCAGAAGTCTTCCATCAGGTACTTTCCCGACGGCATGCAATTCACCAAGAGCGGAATTTCTGACCCGATCTCGAAATCACTAAGGTCCAGCTCAACGCCAACCCGCCCCGCCAACGCCAGCAGATGCATCACCGAATTTGTGGACCCACCCAGCGCCGCGTTTGCGACAATTGCGTTTTCGAAATTCTCGCGCTTCAGAACGTCGGACAGCTTCAAGTCTTCATCGACCATTTCGACAATTCGTTTGCCGGTCATATGCGCCAAGGCCATGCGACGCGCGTCGACGGCAGGCAAAGACCCGTTCATCGGCAAACTCATCCCCATAGCTTCAACCAGAGACGACATCGTCGACGCCGTGCCCATGGTCATGCAGACGCCTTTGGACCGGCTCATTCCCGATTCCGTGGCCATGAAGTCCTTGAGCGTCATATCGCCCGCCTTCACGTCCATCGCGAATTTGCGCACATCGGTACCGGAACCCAGGTCGCGTCCTTTCCACTTGCCCGACAGCATCGGACCGGAGGACACAACGATTGTCGGCAGGTCTACCGACGCAGCTCCCATCAGCTGACCGGGCGTGGTCTTATCGCATCCCCCCAACAAGACGACACCGTCCATGCCATAGGCGCGGATGCTTTCTTCCACGTCCATCGACAACAGGTTGCGAAACAGCATTGCCGTCGGTTTCATCTGGGTCTCGCCCAACGACATCACCGGGAACTCCACGGGAAATCCACCCGCATCCCAAACGCCACGTTTCACGCCTTCTGCCAACTCTCGCAGGCCAGAGTTGCACGGTGTCAGCTCCGACCACGTATTGCAGATGCCGATGATCGGCCGTCCATCAAAAGCATGATCCGGATAGCCCTGATTTTTCATCCAGCTGCGCCGGATAAAGCCATCCTTGTCCATCATGCCATACCAGTCTTCAGACCGGCGTTTCTTCGTCATTTCTTCGTTCCTTCAACGACCCACATGCGATCCGGGAAGGACCATGGCAGGATCAGACCTTGTTGCATCAGCTGTTGCCCCGAAAGGACCATTGGTCCCTCTTTCAGAGGCATCGAAGTCCGGCTCAGATGGTTGGCTTCGTCACGGTTGATCAGAGCCACTTCATAAAGTGCATCCGGGTCCAGCCCGGTCAGGCGCAGTGGGCGCGGCATGTTCTGCACACCGCTCGCCGCCTTGCCCGCAAAAACAACGAACTGCGCGCCATCGGCTGCCAATTGCATCTCCGCAATCACGCTCGGATCCGCGCTGTCGAGCCGCAGAATATCGGCCTGCATCCGCCAGTCTCGGTTGCTCTTCCACCATGCAGTTACCCGGCTCAGAACCCCGGCTTCTTCCTCGGTGAGCTCCCGAGGGTCCATTTCGAACCCCATATGCCGTTGCGCGGCGACCCATGCACGGAACCGGATGTCGTGCACCCGCCCTGATGTGTGACAATGGCGGGGGCCCACGTGCGATCCGGTAATCGCCGCCGGTAAAAACAGCGCCGCATCATGCTGAATCCGCAACCGCTCAAGTGCGTCGTTGCTATCGCTCAACCAGACCCGCTGTGTGTGCTGCAAAATTCCTGCATCGATGCGCCCGCCGCCAGAGGCACAACTCTCGATTTCCACTTGTGGGAAATCTTCCCGAAGCTGCGCCAAAAGCGCGTAAATCCCGTCGCCTTGCGCCGCGTCGGCCACCGGCAATAGACGATTGTGATCCCATTTGATGTAGTCGATGTCATGTGTCGCCAGCACCGCCGCGATCTTCTCGTAAAGATAGTCGCGCACCTCTGGGTTACCGACATCAAGCACCCGTTGCTGCCGCCCTTCGACCTGATCCGCACGTCCCAAAATCCATTCTGGGTGCGCCCGCGCCAGATCGCTGTCAAGGTTGACCATCTCCGGTTCAAACCACAGGCCAAACACCATGCCCAGCGACTTCACATGATCAATCAGCGGCGTTAGTCCGTCCGGCCATTTGCGCGGATCAATCTCCCAGTCACCAAGCGAGGACGTGTCATCATCCCGTTTGCCAAACCAACCGTCATCCAGCACAAACCGCTCGGCACCCAGCTCGACGGCCCGATCCGCGATCGCAGTCAAAGCCTCGAAATCATGGTCAAAGTAGATCGCTTCCCAGCAATTGTAATGCACGGGTCGCGACCGTTCCGGATGTGGCCACGTGACCAGCTCATCACGCAGATGCCGCTGAAACGCTACTGCGCAACCGTTCAGTCCGACTTCGGAAACCGCCAGATACACTTTGCCCGTTTCAAACTCGGTCCCCGCCGCACGTGTGCCGGTTGCGTGCCCGAATTGCACCAAACGGCGGCCATCAGGCTGTTCTTCGGCATACATAACGTGCCCGCCGGACCATCCGTAATGCATGGCAAACACCGTCCCGCGCGTGTTTGTCGCCCCGGTCTCCGGGAAATAGGCAATAGGTGGCGTTTCGTGTCCTGATCGCCCGCCCCGCGCCTCGCGCATGTGGACACCGGACCGCCACAAGGCACGCTCCATCTGGAACTCACCAATCCAGCGCCCTGAGAAATCCAGAATCTCTTCGGCGAACTGAGGCCCCGGCATCGCCGGCGCTGCAAGGTGGTGCAACGTGATTGTTTGCTCCGAAACAAGTGAGGTCGATGCCGCAATCACCGAACCCTCGACTGCAAACCGGAACGTGACCGTCAGGCCCAGATCTTCGTCGCGGCAGACAAATGTGCCGCCCTCTGCCGACACCAGTGCGAACCGCGGAAAAAGCACGCGCCCCGCGCGATACGCTTTGATGCCCGGCTGCCCCTGATAGCTGTCTCCCTCTTCGGGGCACAACGACAGCTCCGGCAAAGCATCGATCATGCCGCCTGTCACATCGCGCTTGGCCGCCGAAACAACAGCGTCCAAATCCTGCTCCAAAGGCAAGGACGGGCCCCAGTAAACGGCAACAGGAATGCGCCCGCTTGAGGCAAGAACAAGCGTCTGGCCTGGCGCATCAATGCGCCAGGCATTCGGTGTGGTTGTCACTTCACGGCTCCCAAGGTGAGACCTGCAATGAAATGCTTCTGCATCAAAAAGAACATCGCCACAGGCGGCAGCGCTGCCACGATCGAGCCCGCGCTCATCATGTGATAGGCCGCACGGAACTGCGCGTTAAAACTGGTGATACCCGCTGTGACTGGCTGACTGTCAGGGCCCTGCGTCAGAACAATCGCCCAGAAATAGTCGTTCCAGATAAAGGTAAAGATCAGCACCGACAAGGCCGCGAGAGCGGGCTTCATAAGTGGCAGAACCACATACCAAAAGATCTTGATTTCGCTCACACCTTCCACACGCGCCGCTTCGATCAGCTCATAAGGCAGCGCCCGGATAAAGTTGCGCATAAACAGCGTGCAGAACCCTGTCTGGAAAGCGATATGGAACAGCACCAAACCGGCCTTGGTGTCATAAAGACCAAGGCTCAGTGTCAGGTCGCGCACCGGCACCATCAGGATCTGGAACGGAACAAAGTTACCCGCCACAAACAGGAAGAAAATCCACAGGTTTGCCCGGAACTTGTACACGCCCAGCGCAAAGCCGGTCATCGAACTCAGCGCAACCGCGCCAATCACCGTGGGAATGGTGATCATGAATGAGTTCAGCAGATACTGCGGCATGTCGGAGTTGAAAAACACCTGACCGTAGTTGTTGAATCCTTCGAAACTTGACGGAACGCCCCAGTAGTTACCGGCCGTGAAATCCGCATCCGGCTTGATCGAGAAGAGCGCGACTGCCAGCAAAGGCGCCAGCCAGAAGAGCAGAGCCACAGGCAGCAAGGACTTGTAGGCAAACTGTGCGCCCGCGGATTGTTTTTCTATCGGTTTGGGAAACATCTCAGTGCCCCTTCTCTTCGCGATACATCGACCACAGGAAGTAGGCGATGAAGCACATCATGATCATGAACAGCACCACGGCGATGGCCGCGCCATAGCCCATGCGGAAGCCGTATTCTGAAAGAGCCACCTCGAACATGTAGTAGGCCAGCACGCGCGAGCTGCCGAACGGCCCGCCTTCGGTCATGATCGACACAAGGTCAAACGAACGCAGCGCGCCGATGATGGTCACAACAAAGGCAATAAAGGTCGCGGGGCGCAGTTGCGGCAGAATAATATGCCACAACATCCGCAGCCCCTTCGCGCCATCAAGACGCCCGGCTTCGATTTGTTCGGGATCCACGGCATTCAGACCGGTGAGATACAGGATCATGCAATAGGCCGTCTGCGGCCAAAGACCGGCAACGATGATGCCATAGGTCACAAGGTTTTCGTCACCCAGCACGTTCACGGGGCCAAGGTTCACCCAGGCCAGCATCGTGTTCAAAAGGCCAAACGACGGGTTGTAGAACCAGCTGAACACAAGGCCGACCACCACTTGCGAAATCACAAAGGGGAAGAAAAACAGCGACTTGTAGATTCGGATGCCCCGCACAGTCTGGTTCAGGAAGAGCGCTATGAAGAGGCCGGCAGGGATCGCCAGCAAATACATAAACAGCCAGATCACGTTGTTCTTGAGCGAGATGAAGAACGCGTCGCGATCGACATACTCCCAGTACAGCTGCTCATAGTTGCTCAGGCCCACGTATTCCGCCTGCCCCAGCCCGTCCCACTCATACAAAGAGAGGTTAAACGACTGGAAAATCGGAATAATCACGTAGACGGCAAAGAAAAGAATACCCGGCGCCAGGAAAATCCAAGGCGCTATTTTCTGCTGGTTTTTGTGGAACCAGCTTTCGGTTTCAGGAATATCGGAAGCAACGGTCATTAAATCTGCCCGGGATTTGAGGGGGACAAGGCGGGGAAGTCCCCGCCCTGTCGAATTAAGGGATGGCCGGCGACGCAATGGCCGCCGGCAAAAGCCTTACTTGTAGATGCGCTCGCGAGCGCGCTCCAGCTTGGACAGGATCTTGTCGAGGTTGTCCGGCTTGACCATGAACTCCTGGAAGCCTTCCATGGATACCTTCGCCATTTCCGCCGGTGCATCACGGTCCCAGAACTGGGCCACGCCGCCGGTGGAATTGGTGGACAGCATCTGGAAGCCCTGCTGAAGGAACTTGTCGTCATCAACCGAGGAACCCGCGTTCACAGGCAGCTGGCCCAGGTTCTTGCCATTGTTGATGATGGTCTGCTCTTCCGGCGAAGTTGCAAAGCGCAGGAATTCACGTGCGGCTTCTTTGTTCTTCGCGTTGGCCGGGATGTGGAAGGTATCGGTCGGTGCATCTTCCGACAGTTCTACGTCCGGGTTGATCTTCACGAACTGGTAGAAGTCCAGCTGGTCGTCGGTCAGGCCTGCTTCGCGCAGCGGTGCCACTGCGAAGTTGCCCATCAGGTAAGCTGCGGCTTCGCCTTTGACCATGAACGGCAGAGCTTCCTGCCAGCTGTAAGTCTGGTGGTCAGCAATAAAGCCGCCCATGTCGATCAGCTCTTTCCAGTTCATGAAAGTCTGCTTCACGCGGTCGTCAGTCCAAGCAACTTTGCCTGCCGCCAGATCCATGTGGAAGTCAAAGCCGTTGGTGCGCATGTTCAGGTAGTCGAACCAGCCGCCGGCAGTCCACAGGTACTTGGTACCAATGGTGTAGCAGGCGCGGCCAGATTCAACGATCTTGGCGCAGTTTGCTTTTTCTTCGTCCCAGGTCATCGGCTCGGAAAGACCCAGTTCGGCGAAGATGTCTTTGCGGTAGTAAACGCCCCACTGATAGTAGGTGTAGGCAACGCCCCACTGCTTGTCATCAATGGTCAACGCACCTTTTGTGGATGCCAGACCTTCCGCGATCGCCGGCTCTGCATAGAGGTCGGAGACGTCTTCAAACAGACCTGCTTCCACATAGGGACGCATACGGTTTGCCGCATACCAAGTAGCAACGTCCGGTGCATCAGCAGTCAGGAAGTTACGGATCTGGGTTTTGTAAGCCTCGCGATCGATCACCGTGGTTTCGATGTTCAGATCTGGGTGCTTCTCTTGGAAACGACCGATCATCGCTTCCATGGTGGCGCGCGGCGCCGGGTTCGACGTGTCCAGGAAAATGGTCAGGTCGCCGGTCAGCTCAGCAGATGCCGGAACGGCAAACGCCGATGCAACCGCTGCTGCGGCTGCGGTGGTTTTCATTTTGGAAAGCATTGTGTCCTCCCTGTGCTCCAAAATTATGCAAGTTTTGGTTCCATTATTTGAAACCGCGTTTTACATATTGAAAACTACACATCGACTCGGTTAGCTTGTCAACAGATTCCTGAGCGGAAGCTTGGGAGACGGAGGAGAAAACTCACCCATGTCAGGGGACGGAACAGTCGGCAAAGCACTTGATGTGCTTGACCAGGTCGCTGCATTCGAGCGGCCGGTGCGCTTTGGCGAATTGCAGGACCACAGCGCCTACCCCAAGGCGACGCTCTACCGATTCCTGCAAACCCTGACCAATCAGGGCATGCTGTCCTACGATTCCGACCGCCAAACGTATTCCCTTGGAATGCGCCTCGTGCGGTTGGCGCATGCGGCATGGACAACGTCGTCTCTGGCCCCGATCGCGCGTCCACATCTGGATGCGTTGAGCGCGGAAACAGGCGAAACCGTGCACCTCGCACAGCTCGATTCGTCGCAGGTCCTCTATGTGGACAAGCGAAACGCGCGCCAACCCGTCGAGATGTATTCACAGGCCGGCAAGGTTGGCCCCGCCTATTGCACTGGTGTTGGCAAGGCGATGATGGCCTTTCTAGACGAGGCTGAATTAGATCGAACAATTCAGCAGCAAAGCTTCCACCGGTTTACACCAACCACATTGGCCTCTGAATCGGACCTGCGCGACGAACTCGCCAATATCCGCGCGCGCGGCTACGGTTTTGACCGCGAAGAACACGAACCCGGCATCGTCTGCGTGGCTGTGCCGATCCTGACCGAAAACGGCCGTATGCTTGGCGCGCTTTCGGTCACCGGCCCCACCAGCCGGACCTCACTTGAACAACTCGAAGACTGGGCCCCGCGCGTGATCGACACCGCGACCCGCATTGGGCGCGAAGCGCAAGCTTGGCGGTTCCCGGAAACACGAACGGAAAAGGTAACGACATGACAGGTGTAACGCTGCAAGGGGCCATCAAACGCTATGGCGAAACCCAGGTTATCCACGGCATCGACCTTGAAATCGAAGACGGCGAGTTTTGCGTTTTTGTCGGCCCGTCGGGCTGCGGCAAGTCCACGCTTTTGCGCATGATTGCGGGCCTCGAAGAAACAACCGAAGGCAGCATCAATATTGGCCAACGTGATGTGACCCACGTCGACCCCGCCAAACGCGGAGTGGCAATGGTGTTCCAGACTTACGCGCTCTATCCGCACATGACAGTGGCCGAAAACATGGGTTTCGGCCTGCGTATGAACGGCCACCCGAAGGAAGAGATCGAGGAAAAGGTCGCCAAGGCCAGCTCGATCCTGAAACTGGATCAATACCTCGCCCGCAAACCCAAGGCGCTTTCCGGGGGGCAACGTCAACGCGTCGCCATCGGACGTGCCATTGTGCGCGGCCCCGAAGTCTTCCTTTTTGACGAACCTCTGTCCAACTTGGACGCCGAACTGCGTGTCGAAATGCGCGTGGAAATCTCCCGCCTCCACCAAGAGATCGGCGCCACGATGATCTACGTGACCCACGATCAGGTCGAAGCCATGACCATGGCCGACAAGATCGTCGTGCTGCGGGATGGGCGCATCGAACAAGTCGGGGCACCACTCGATCTGTACCGCAACCCGGACAACAAATTCGTAGCCGGCTTCATCGGCTCGCCGTCCATGAATTTCCTTGAGTGCGACGTGGTCGATGGGAAATTGGTGCACCCCGCTTTCGGCGCACCGCAAACATCACCCGTCAAATTGCCCGAAGGCATGTCCAAAGTCACCGTTGGCATGCGTCCGGAGCACATCGAACTCAACCACGATGCGGACGAACTGACCATCAACCTGACCGAGGCCCTCGGTGGCGTAAGCTATTGCTACCTCACGACAGGAGGCGGAGAGCAACTGATTGTAGAAGAACGTGGCGACTCGCGGAGCCCTGAAGGTGAAAAAGTAGGACTTCAGGTTGCAACCGAACGACTGTTCCTGTTTGACAGCGACACAGGCCTGCGCCTTCGGTGACACGGGACTTCCCGGCGCCCGTCCCTCCAAAGGATCCTGGTTCACGATCACCCCATGATCTTCCAGATCAAAGACGGACTCCGATCGGCAGAAGTCGAAAGGAAAGGCCCGCCAGAACGGCGGGCCTTCTTGCATTTAGAGTTTCAAAAAACACCGGCCCTTACGCCGCGATGGTGACCTCGCCGGCAAGCGCGGCCGTGAATGTGATGTCTGGTGCATCATTCAGCGTGTTCTGCGCCCATGTTACGGATCCACCCGCATCAAGGATTCCAGTGGCCTCGCCAAGGTCAAGCACACTCATCACGCGCAAGCCATGCGGATTGACGGCCGAATTCTCGTACCAATCCTCCAAATCATCCGCCGAAACGTCGTCTTCGCTGCCGGCTGGCCCCTGCACGACGAAATATGTCGTCGAGCGATACACATTTCCGGCGTCCTCTTGATCTTCTTCAACGCGGATCAGGAATACCGGCCCGTCTGAACGGTCCGGAACCACGATGGTCAGACTGTCATCCACATCCTGAAAGTCGATCACACCGGCGTTCTCCTGAAATTCGGACGGACTCTCTGGAGCTTGATATGCTGTAAGGTTCAACTGAATAACATCCGCTCCATCTTCTTGAAGCGCCCCAAGTGCGTCCACGCCACCGCTGACGTTCTGTGCGGCCCCGACAGTGATCGTGTCATCACCTTCACCAGCATCTATCGTGATTTCTCCAACCTGCGCTGCATTCACCAAGATGACGTCATCCGCCGCGGTGCCCACGAATGTGCCCCCCACGGGCACATCTGTCACGTTATCACTGGACCAGTCAAAAGAGTGTACCCGAACGGTCTCATCATCCAGATAGTCAAGATCGTCGGAAACAGCGATCGCGCCAATAAAATCGCCTTCCTCTTCAAGTTCGAAAATCGAAATCGGCGCATCCGTGACTATGTCCACCGCTTCCGCACGGCTGTCCCACATTGAAACCGGACCGACGCCATCCGCCCAAGGCTCGGGATTGTGACCTTCCTGTCCCAAATCCCAACTCGCCAATTCCTGCATATCGTAAATCTCTTCAAGGTCATCGATTGTATAGAAGCGAGACCCGCTGCCATCTTCGGGCAGGCCATCACGGCTGTCAGGAAACTCGACGCCTTCCGGAACCAGATACAACGTAAGGCTAAAACTATTGGCCGTCCCGTGTCCGGAACCGCTCCCTACGTAATACTCAGACGCCAATTTCAATGCTACGAGCGATCCGGTTTCGTCTTCGCCCAACTCGACAGTTACTGACCCATCTTCGTTTTCGATGACCGATGCACCAAGGTCGGGCTCCTCTGGTGTTTCAGGCTCTTTTGGAATTTCAGGTTCTTCCGGTTCATCTAAGATGTCCGGCGCATCCGAGACTTCAGGCTCATCAGCTTCTTCCCTTCCGTCAGGAGAATCGTCGTCGTCATCGACCAAACTCCACACCGCTGCACCGGATAATAATCCCAATCCGATCAAAGCCGCCAAAATCATCTTGTCACCCAATACATCCGCCTGCGCTCAGGCGGCTCCCTCAAAAGTAGAAAAAATATTAACCAATACCCTATTAAAAATTGAGTTCAAAATAAGTCAAAAAATGGCAGAGCCAAATAGCTCTGCCAGATATAAAAGGTAAAACGACGGTTTAGGCGCGCATGTTTGCACCGTTGGCATCATAGACCGGCGCGCCCTGGACTTCCGCGCGTTTCATTTCACCAAGGATTTCGACATCAAGAACCGTGCCTGCGGCTGCATGTTCGCTGGCCACATACGCCATCGCCATGGATTTGCCCACGTGGTGCGCGTAACCGCCTGACGTGATATACCCGATGGCCGCACCGTCTACCAAAACGGCCTCATCCAGCGTCACGTCGATCTCGGTATCGATCACCAGCGTCACCAGCTTGCGGCCCACGCCCTCGTCCCGCGCCGCTTCCGTCGCTGCTTTGCCTACAAAGTCCTTTTTCCAGTTTATGAAGACGTCCATTCCCGCCTCAACGGCGTTGAAGTCCGGCCGGAATTCGAGCCCCCATGCGCCCCATCCCTTTTCGAGCCGCAAACTCATCAACGCGCGGTTGCCATACCAGCAATACCCCAGATCGGCCCCGGCCTCTTCAATCGCTTCGGCAAGGCGGATCAGGTATTGCGGGCGGCAGTAGATTTCAAAGCCAAGTTCCCCTGAAAAGCTAATCCTGTTCAGCACAACCGGAACTCCGCCGACATAGGTTTGACGACAATCCCGGAACTTCATCCCGTCAGCAGACACATCCTCCCGCGTAATCCGGCTGAGCAACTCGCGCGACTTCGGGCCGGACAAAGCGATCCCGTGCCAGCTTTCGGTCTCGTTGGTGTGTTCCACATCCTCGGGCAATGTCTTGGCGAAAAAGCGCGAATGGGCGTCCTGCATGGCCCCTGATCCGAACAGCATGAAATGCTCCTCTCCCAGACAGGCCACAGTCAAATCCCCATATAGCCGCCCTTTTTCCGTCAACATCGGCGTCAACGTCATCCGTCCCGGCTTGGGAATAAACCCTGCCATCGTCGTGTTCAGCCAATCGCGGGCACCAGGCCCCTTGATGACATGCTTGGCAAAGTTCGCCACCTCAATGCCACCAACCCCTGAACGCACGGCTGCGCATTCTCGGGCCACATAGTCGTGGCTCCGGTTGCGCTCGAACGTCGGGTCCTCATGCGCGTCTTCGGGACCGTCCGCGAACCAAAGCACATGCTCCAACCCAAAGGACTGCCCCATTCTGCCACCTTTGGCGACCAATCGGTCATACAGCGCGGTGGTCTGCTGCCTGCGACCCTTCGGCAGGGTTTCGTTCGGGAAGGTCATCACAAACCGGCGTTCATAATTCTCCGTCGATTTCACGGTACCCCAATCCGGCGTTGCCCATTTTCCAAAGCGTGCAACGTCCATGGCCCAGACATCAATCGACGGCTCCCCGTCGATCATCCACTCCGCCATGGTGAGACCAACGCCTCCGCCCTGACAGAAACCAGCCATAACGCCGACAGCACACCAATAATTGGTCATACCCGGTACGGGCCCGATCATCGGGTTGCCGTCAGGCCCGAATGTGAACGGCCCGTTGATTGCGTCCTTGATCCCCGCGTTCGCCAACGCCGGAATACGCTCAAAACCCAGTTCGAGCCGATCCGCGATATGCTCGAGATTTGGCGGCAAAAGCTCATGGCCAAACGTCCACGGCGTTCCGTCGACTTTCCACGGCACGCCTACTGGTTCGTAGGTTCCCAACAACATCCCCTCGCGCTCCTGCCGGAAATAGATGTTGGCCTCGTAGTCTATCCCGCATGGAAGCCGGGAGCCGAAATTGGCAATTTCATCGATCTTCTCGGTGATCAGATAGTGGTGCTCCATTGGTTGCACCGGCAGGTTCAGCCCGCCCATGTGCCCCACCTCGCGCGCCCAAAGCCCGCCACAGTTCACCACGTGCTCGGCGATAATCACTCCCTTGGGCGTTGTCACATCCCATGAGCCGTCCGCGCGCTGCTCGGTTTTGGTTGCGGGTGTATGAGTGAAATACTGCGCCCCAAAAGTGCGCGCTGCCTTGGCAAAGGCATAAGTCGTTCCGCTTGGATCTAGATCACCGTCCTGATCATCCCACAACGCCGCATAGTAGTGCTTTGGATCGATCAAGGGATGGCGTTCCGCCAATTCCTTGGGGCTGATCCATTCTTGCTGAAGCCCCATATAACGCGCCTTGGAACGTTCTCGTTTGAGGTAGTCGTGCCAAGTCTTGTTTGACGCAAGATAGAAGCCGCCTGTCATGTGCAGCCCAACCGAATGCCCCGACAATTCTTCGATCTCTTTGTAAAGACCGATGGTGTAGCTCTGAAGGCGCGAGATATTTGGATCGGAACTGATTGTGTGAATTTGCCCGGCCGCGTGCCAACTCGACCCTGACGTCAATTCGTCACGTTCGAGCAAGACCGCATCCTTCCAACCGAACTTTGCCAGATGAAACAGGATCGAGCAGCCCACGACTCCGCCGCCAATGATGACCACTTTGGCGTGACTTGGCAGCTGTTTGCCTTGCGCGCCCTCTTTGATGACTTCAGGCATCTCAGCCCTCCCCGTTCTTTAAGACCTGTTCATGTTTGTTGCCCCGGAACCGACACTGATACCGACGCTATACCGACGTTTTGCAGACGCTTTGCCGACACGGCACAATCCGCGATCAGCATCCGATTTGCATAGGCACAGCCAATGCAACACTCCTCAATACCAGGCATCCGGAAGCTCTTCCTTGCGCCGCGCAACGTAGGCCTCCAGCGCTTCCCTCTTGGCCACGTCCATCGCTGGCGCCTCGTATTGCTCCAACATTGAACGCCACTTGGCAAAGGCCCGCGCCCGCATATCGAGCGATCCGCCTTCCTCCCAACTTTCGACATTCTCACTGTCACTCAGCGCCGGTTCATAAAACGCAGTTTGATAGTTGCGCATCGTGTGTCCGCACCCGAGGAAATGCCCCCCCGGTCCGACCTCACCGTAAGCGTCCCTAGCCATCGCCTCGTTGGACACATCAAGCCCTTGTGACAGCACCTTCTGATAGCTGCCGAGCCTGTCCGCATCCATGATCAGCTTTTCAAATCCGGTACAAAGACCGCCCTCGAGCCATCCTGCTGAATGCAATACAAAATTCGCGCCTGCCAGCATGGTGGAGTGCATGCTATCCGCGCTTTCATATGCCGCCTGCGCATCTTCGATTTTGCTGGCCGTCAGAGACCCGCCACAACGCAACGGTAAACCCAGCCGGCGCGAAAGCTGTGCCACTGCATAGTTCGACATCACCGGCTCCGGCATCCCGAAAGTCGGCGCTCCGGATTTCAGCGACATCGACGACAGGAAATTTCCAAGCACGAATGGCGCGCCGGGCCTGACAAGCTGCGCAAAGGCACAAACCATCATTGCTTCGGCCATTGCCTGCGCCACACTCGCTGCTGTGCTGACCGGTCCCATTGCCCCCGAAAGGATGAAAGGCACGACAACGATGCCCTGCCCGCGTCCGCAATAAACCCGCACGGCCTGCGTCACGACTTTGTCCACCAATAGCGGTGAATTGGTGTTGACGTTCCCCATGATGACGCAGTTTTTCTCCATGAAGTCAGCGCCATGCAGAATCTCCGCCATATCGACACTGTCCTGGGCGCGCTCCATTTCCGTGATCGCCCCGAGGTGCGGTTTATCCGACAGCGTCATATGCGCCAGCACCATGTCCAGGTGGCGTTTCGAAACCGGAATATCGGTCGGTTCTGCAATCACCAAACCCGTGTGATGCAGGTTCGGATGCATGTAGGCCAGCTTCACGAGCTGCTCGAAATCCTCGAATTTCGCATACCTCCGCCCACTTTCCAGATCACGCACAAACGGCGCTCCATAAATCGGAGCAAACACCTGATTGTTTCCGCCAATTGTGACCGAACGCGCCGGATTGCGTGCGTGTTGCACAAACTCGCTTGGCGCCTTTGCGCATTGGGCGCGCACCCACTGCGCATCCGCCTTGACCAGATCTCCGAACTCTCCTTCCGGTGTGATGCCGGCCGACTTGAATATCTCCAATGCCTCAGGATCATCCCGAAACGCGATCCCGACATTCTCCAGAATCCAGTCTACCTGGGTTTCCATAGCGGCGATTTGCTCATCATCCATAGGATCGAAAAACGGCAATGCCCTCTTGACGAATGGGGCCGCTGGCAAGGTCATACGGGCTTCGGTTGATCGGCGCGAGCGTCGGGCCATGGAAACACCTTTTCTTAGGTCTATCCATTGATAGTCACAGTCCAAACGCAGGTGATCCTTGAAAAATTCTATGCTTTGAGTAGACACAGCCTATGGCAAGCATCTGGACACAAATCAATTCGCCCCGAAATCTGGTGATCTTCACCGCCGCCGCCAAGCACGGCAGCTTCACACGCGCGGCTACTGAGCTGAACATGCAGCAACCCTCTGTCAGCGCTGCGATAAAACAGCTTGAGGAGGCGCTTGGCGTCACACTATTCGTCCGCGGGCATCGCAAGGTAGAGCTTACCACAGCAGGAAATCGTTTGTTTTCAGATGTTTCACGTGCACTCGACGATATAGAGCGCTCCGTTCACTCGGTTCGCCAAATGGGACGTGAAGATCACGTCACACTGAATAGCTCGTCCGCCTTTTCCTACTACTGGATGGTGCCCCGCCTACAAAAACTGCACGATCTACACCCGACAATCGATCTACGCCTGCAAATCAGCGATCGTGAGCCGGATCTGGACATGGAAAACATCAGCCTTGGCATACGCCTAGGCAATGGCAACTGGCCAGGCTGTCATGCCTCGAAAATCGCCGACGAAGTCATCTTCCCCGTCGCTTCCCCACAGGTCATGGCAGCCGCCCGCAACCTGCGTTCAATTCCAAACTTGATGAACGAACGCCTGATTCATCTCGAAGAGCCGATCCGCGAACGGCCCACTTGGGCCGACTGGTTTGCCCATCATGACATCAGGGACCGCAACATCGTGGCCGGTCTTCGGCTCAATGACTACGCTCTTGTGCTGCAAGCAGCCATTTCCGGAGAGGGCTTTGCGTTTGGCTGGGAACACGTCGTGCGTGATCTGATGGAACGCAAGTTGTTGGTGGCAAAGCAGGAGTGGGCATGGCGGACCGGAAACGCATTCTACCTTGTCTGGTCGGCGAACAAAAAGCTGGCCCCACATGCAATTCAGGTACGGGATTGGATCATTTCCGTCTCCGACTTTCCGGACCAGTCCGGCGAAAAATGAGAGGGCCGCTCAATGCGGCCCTCTGCTGATTGTTTTTTAGTTAAGCAACACCCTCGGGAGCCACAAAGCGATATCCGGGAAGGTGATCACCAGAGCCAGCCCGATAAGCTGAAGCAATACGAATGGAATGATCCCACGATAGATTTCCTGTATCTTCACCTCCTTCGGCGCCACCGCTTTCATATAGAATAGGGCAAACCCGAAAGGTGGAGTTAAGAACGAAGTCTGGAGGTTCACCGCCAGAAGGATCGCAAACCAGTATGTTACCTCGAACTTGCCAACGTGGTCGCCGAAATCCAACTGCGAAATGATCGGCGCGAACACAGGCAGCACGATCAATGTGATTTCGATCCAATCAAAAAAGAATCCGAGGATAAATACGATGCCTAGGATCAGGAACAAAAGCCCCCAAGGCCCGAACCCCATGTGGTTCACGAACTCGATCACGAGGTCATCACCACCTAAGCGCCGGAAAACATAGCTAAAAAGCGTCGCCCCAACAAAGATTCCAAAGATCATTGCGTTGGTCATGGTGGTCGCATCCACAACACCCTTGACCACATTCCAATAGTGAGAAAGCTCACTTCTGAAACCGCCGCCAACAGAGTGATCATCCAGATCCACGGCATCCGGTGTGTCCAGCACGAACTCCTTCACGCCCAAGGACGGCAACAGTACGAGGTTGATGAATCCAAGCAGCAAAGCACCCATTGCGCCGACCCCGGCAGCCTCTGTCGGAGTTGCCAAACCTCCTAGAATTGAGCCCAGCACCATCGCGATGAGCACCACAGGCGGTACGAAACTGCGCAGAACCATAACGATGGTTCCCCCCCAACTTTGCGGACCAATGTTGGCCTCCAATCGTGGAGCGAGACTGGGATTGATGGTGCAACGAATGACGATGTAAGCGACGTAAAGACCTGCAAGGATCAATCCGGGAAACACCGCTGCGACAAACAAGTTCCCGACCGATCTAGAAAGCAAGTCCGCCATGATTACCAACATGATAGACGGCGGGATCAGGATACCCAGTGTACCCGATGCAGCAATGGTTCCGGTCGCAAGTTCGTGGTTGTAATTGCGTTCGATCATAACCGGCAAGGCCAACAAGCTCATCATGATGACAGACGCGCCAATAATGCCCGTCGTTGCTGCCAGAATGGTGCCCATTAACGTCACAGCCAGAGCCAGCCCACCAGGAACCTTACGCAACAAAACCTGCAAGCAATTGAGCAGATCGCGCGCAATACCGGAGCGTTCCAACATCGTTCCCATAAAGATGAACATCGGGATCGCCGTCAGGATCAAGTTTTCCATGATACCGCCAAAAATTCGGCTCGGCAGAAGCTTTAGAAAGATAAACTGAAACTCGCCTAAAATCATGCCAATGAAAGCGAACCCAAGCCCGACGCCCCCAAGAATGAAAGCCACAGGGAAACCGGAGAACAGCAAAACGCCAAGTGCCGCGAACATAAACAATGGGAGATATTCAGCCATGTTCAATGTCCCCCACTTAGTAGTTTTTCTTCTTCAGCCAGGGTGAGTTTTCCACGGTATCCGGCAATGGCTTTGATCAGTTGTGAAACTCCTGCCAGGAACAAAAGTAGGAACAATGACAACAAGCCGGCCTTAACGACCCAAAGGTTGCTTAGACCGGTTTGTGATTTCGATATTTCGCCGGATACAAAGGACTGCTTCACAAAAGGCCAGCTGAGCCAAAACCCGATCACTGAATAAGGCAGCAAGGCGACGCATATTCCGATTGCGTCCACCAGATGCTTGGTTTTGTTGGAGAAATTGTCCCGCACTAGGTCGATACGCACGTGGGCGTTGCGAACAAACGCGTATCCCAGCGCAAAGACAATGAGGCCTGAGTGGAGCCAGTACTCGAATTCCTGGATCATGGTGGAGTTAAGGCCCGCAGGCTTTGGCACTCCGAAATATCGCGTGATCACGTCATAACAGACCACGACCACCAAGGCGAAGCCAAGCCACCCCCCGATTGACGCAAAAAAGCCCAGCAAGCGATCAATCCGCCGGCTGAGACCCAATAGGCTTTGCACGGTTCAATTCCTTCTATTCAGCGCGCTGTACAGATGTGAGTGATTGCTTTCAGCGCAGCGTTTTGTTGTGCCGGCCCGATGAGTAGCACCGAGCCGGCAGGGCCCCTTATTTCAGGTAGCCGAGATCGCTCCAGACAGCGTATTCCGCGCGGAATTCCTGCATGCTGTCCCAAACTTTCTGGAAGTCAGGGTTTGCTGCGGCTTCCTCGGCCACGACCTCTTCCCAAGCCGCTTTGAAAGTTCCGAGCATTTCGTCATTCCACTTGTGGATGGTCACGCCCTGCTCTTTCATGTCAGCCAGTGCTTTGCCTTGAATGGCTTCACCCTCTGCCAACTGATTGGCAACATTGGCTTTACACGCAGTCTGGATAAGACCGCGCTGACGGTCATCCATGCTGTCCCACTTGGCCTTGGAAATCAGCAGTTCCTGAACGGTAGACTGCTGATGCCAGCCTGGGAAATAGTAGTGCTTTGCGATATTGTAGAACCCGAGGTTTTGGTCGATCGCAGGCATCGAGAACTCTGTCGCATCAATTGTGCCTCGCTCCAGTGCAGGATAGATATCGCCACCTGCAAGCAACTGCGTGTCAACGCCTAGCTTCTGCATGACCTTAGCGCCAAGACCAAAGAAGCGCATCTTCAGCCCTTTCAGATCTTCAGCTGTTTTTATTTCCTTGCGGAACCACCCCGAAGCTTCCGGTGCGATGATACCACACACCAGCGACTGAATTCCGTCGCGGTTGTAGATTTCATTCATCATCTCTTCACCGCCGCCATACCAGTGCCAAGCAAGGTATTCCCCCGCCGACGGGCCAAACGGAACCGCTGCAAACAAATTATACGCAGAGTTCTTCGATCCCCAGTAGCCAGGAACCGACCAACCGGCATCGATCGAACCGTTGGAAACGTTGTCATAGATTTCCAGCGGCGGCACGAGCGCGTTGGGTTCGAAGAACTCAACCTCGATGTCCCCACCCGAAATCAGGTTCAATGTATCCTGCAGTTTAACGCCGGCCTGACCCAACTGGATCAGAGACCCCGGAAACGTCGACGGCATATTGAGTGTGACCTTGTCGGCAAGCGCCGACGTGGCGACGACCGATAGCGCGGCCGCTGCAATAAGCTTTTTCATTTTGCTCCTCCCATAGTGCTTCTCGCCATTTAACGGCGACAACAATGTATACGTTATTGAATTTTTTAAATGAGTCAATCGCTTGAATGTGAGTTTTTTCCTGAAAAACAAGGGAAAACAGCGCGATCACGCCTCAGTTTCAGAAAGCCTTTTTGGCCCCGAAAGGCAAAATACCAAACGGGGTTACGAACAGGCGGAATGTGCCCGGGGTTATGTACCTACGGAGATTTCGCCATAGGTCGACACAGACTTTTCCGCGATCAAGTCGCTCACAGCTGCGTCGAATTCAATAAAGTGTTCGCTCGCAAGATGCGCCTGAAAAGCGGCTTTGCTTGCATATATCTCGTAGAGAAAGACCTCGTTGTCTGACGATCCGCCTGAACAGACATCAAACCGGAAACACTCCGGCTCCCTCGTCAGAGAGTTTTTTGCCTGAGCCAGCATCAAGGGCATGAACTGGTCCATCGCCCCCTGTTTTACGCCGAATGTCACACAAACAACAAACATGGTCTGCCCCTTAAAGTTTAACTCTCTGCCCAGTGGCATCGCTTTGATATGCGGCCTCTGTGACCCTGATCACTTCGAGGTAGTCTCGCGCTTCGTTTTCGAGCACGCCCTCCCCTGTTGCCGCCGCAGAAACGTGATTGCACAGACAAGCAACACAACCACCGCCGAAAGACTCTTCGTCGATATCTTCAACCAACGGCACTAGAGTTTCACTTTTCGCGCCAAAGGGTCGGAAATGTACCTGCCCGCTGCCATCAAGCCTGAGTGTGCCTTTTTCTCCTTCGATCCACATCTCGCCCATCGTGCGGCGAGCGTTATCCGTAACGTGGTCCATCAACCGGTTCCCGTCGAACACACTCCGCACCCCGTTTTCATGGGTCAGCCGCATCTCGCCAGCGTCCTCTCCCTTTAGAACCGAGTTTATTTGCAGGAGGTCAGCGTAGACTTCCGAAATCTCTCCGAACAACCAACGGAATAGGTCGATGAAGTGCACACCGGTCTCATGTATCAAAAGGCGCGGCATTTCGCGAAATGCCGGCTGGCGAGACAGATATGCATCCTTTCCGCGACCGTCTCCCGGTCGAAGGTTGAAACGGCATTGAAAAACTGTGCCCATACGGCCTTCGTCGAGGAAAAGCTTGATTGTCCTGTGCCACGGCTGGAACCGGAAATTCTCGTGAATAACAACGGATGCTCCAATGTCTGCAGCCTTGGAAACGACCGACTCGGCCTCTTCAATCGACGTGCAGAATGGCTTTTGGCACACAATGATCCGGCCTGACGACAAGCAAGCCTCTACAAGCGCCGCGTGCGCGGGAGGCGGCGCAACGATGTCGACTATGTCGACATCTGCCGACTCAAGCGTTTCAGTTAGAGTCTGATAAACCTCTATGTCAAACACATGGGCCGCCCACCGCCGCCGATCTTCGGACAGGTCCGTAGCAACAATCCTTGAAACCCGAGGGTCCTCACTCCAAGCTTTGAGGTGAAACTGGCTGAAGTATCCCAACCCAAGTACGGCGACGGTTAATCCGGGCATGTCTCAGCACCCAACCGGATAGCGTTTTGCAATTTCCGCAGCCTGCTCTTCAGAGAGTGGCGCCGTCGGTACACCTTGCAGGATCAAAAAGAGTTTTGCTGTCTCCTCCAGTTCTTCGCTCGCGAATATTGCGTCCGGGAGGGATTTTCCTGCGACCACAGGACCGTGGTTCGCGAGAAGAACCGCATGATGATCTTTGGCAGCCGCCTCTACGGCCTCACCCAATGCCGGGTCTCCAGGCGGGATGTAAGGCACCAACGGCAACTCACCTATTCGCATCGCGTGGTAAGCGGTAAGAGGCGGCAGAACGTTTTCCGGGTCTAACCCGGCCATACAGCTGACCGCGACTGCGTAGGTCGAGTGCAGGTGGACGACGGCTCCCGCCTTGGGGCGCTGGCGGTACATCGCCATATGAAGGAAAGTTTCCTTGGTTGGCTTGTCGCCAGAAACGTACTCTCCTTTGTTGTCCAGTTTGGACAGCCGCGCAGGATCCAGCGTTCCCATGGTCGAGCCCGTCGGTGTCATCAACCAGCCATCCTCAATACGTACGGAGATATTACCAGAAGATCCGGCTGTAAGCCCGCGCGCGTAGAGCGACGCCGCCATTTGGCAAAACTCTTCTCTTTTTTTGCTCTCGTTCATCTTATCACCGCGAAAGCTTCTTCAAAAAAATCAGGTCCGCCAAAGTTGCCGGATTTAAGTGCCAGCGCCAGAGGCCGAGTTCCAATACTCTGCGACCACGGAACACCTGGCGCGATCTCCGGTCCAATGCGGAGGGATCCGACACCCAAGGCAGAAACTACGGCGCCGGAAGTTTCTCCACCGGCAACAACCAGGCGGCTAAAACCGGAAGCATTCAAGCGCACAGCCAATGCCCCCATCACCTGTTCCACCATTGCTCCAGCACGCTCAACGCCATAAACCGACTGAATTTCGCGGACTTCCTCCGGATCAGCGGATGCATATATCAGCACTGGTGCTTCGTCGTGTTGCGCAAGCGCCCACTCTGCGAGGTCCCCAGCGACGTCCTCGCCTTTGGCAATACGATCTACGACAATTTTGCGCGTTGGCCACTTCTCTTTGGCAAGCGCGATTTGTTGACGGGTGGCCGTCGAGCAACTCCCCGCCAGCACCAGTTCTCGCCCCTTTACCCGTGGTGTATCTGTCTCGGTTGTCGAGCCGAGGAGGCCCTTTTTACGAAAATTTTCTGGCAGGCCGGTCGCCACGCCGGACCCACCCGTCACCAATTTATGATCGCGCGCGGCATCCCCAATGATCCTGAGGTCGTCATCCGACAAAGCATCCACCACAGCGTATCCATTTCCTGCCGTTTCTAACGCTTTGATCGCGTGCGACACGGCATCTGCGCCTTTTGCGACGGTCTTATGCGGTACCAACCCGACCTCGGCCCTTGATTGTTGCGACATCAGCCGGATCAAGCTGCTGTCTCGCATTGGCGTCAACGGATGGTCCTTCATGGAACTCTCATGAAGCGGCACCCCACCCACAAACAGGTGCCCTTGATAGATTGTTCGCTCGTTTTCAGGGAAGGCAGGGCAGACGATGGAGCATCCCGCCCCCATAGCCGCCCGCAAAGCATCCGCGACCGGACCGATGTTACCTTGTTTGGTGCTGTCAAAGGTTGAGCAATACTTGAACACAACTTGCTGTGCGCCGTGTGCCTGTAGCCAGCGAAGCGCGGCGAGCGACAGCTCGACAGCTTCATTAACTGGCGCAGTTCGGGTTTTCAACGCTACAACAACTGCATCCACACCTTCAGTGTAGGCATCGTCTTTTGGCACGCCGATGGTTTGCACCACCTTCATCCCTTCTTTAACTAGCGTGTTCGCAAGATCGGTCGCACCAGTAAAATCATCAGCAATGGCGCCGAGCAGAATCCCCATCTCAGCCTGCCTCCACGCGGCGCAAGAGTTCGGCGGTCACTGCCTCCGTGCCCATATCACCGCCGAACTCCATCGGACGCAGAGCGTTTTCCCCAAACCCCGCATCCACCGCGCGTTCAATAAGTTCTGCCGCTGCCTCCAGCTTTTTGTCGCCGCTCTTATCTGAAAGGTAGTCCAACATCATTGCTCCGCTAAGAATTGCGGCTAGCGGATTGGCTTTATCCTGTCCCATGATGTCCGGCGCAGACCCGTGTGCTGGTTGGAACAGGCCGGTGTGGTCGCCGATTTCACCACAGGCTGCCATACCCATTCCGCCGACCAGCCCGCCGGCCAGGTCACTTAGGATGTCACCAAACATATTTTCCATGACCATGACGTCGAACTCCCACGGTTTCCGAACCAGATCGAGCGCCATGGCGTCCACGTAATTGTAACCAACCGCGATCTCCGGGTACTCGGCCTTGGTCTCATCGAAAATTTTGCGAAAGAACGCCATCGAGGCAAAAACGTTAGCTTTGTCAACGCAAGTCAACCGCGCTGATTTACCCCTCGCCTTTCGGCGCTCCGCCAGCTTGAATGCAAATCTATGCAGCTTTTCCGTGGTGGCTCGCGAAATCCGCAGGGTCTCCCGCACCTCCTCATCTCCACTGGCCACAAACCGGCCGTGAACGGCAGCGGAATAAAAGAGCCCTTCGGTACTTTCCCGCAAAATGACCATATCTAGATTTGCGGCACGTGGGTCCGCGAGCCTTTGCGGCGCATTTGGATAGGCTTTAACCGGGCGTACGCCTGCGTATAGCTGAAAACGGTCCCGAAGCCGGAGATGGGGTGAAATCTCAGTGCCATCTTCGTGCCGTATGGCTGGGAGGCCTATGGCCCCAAGAAAAATCGCATCAGCTTCGCCTGCACGCTCCTCACCACCTGGCTCGATGTCGAGACCTGTCTCTGCGAAATAGCCGGCACCAGCATCGATGTCGTCATATTCCAAAGCCGGCGCACCTACACGCGCCAGTGACGCGTCCACAACCGCAATCGCTGCATTTGCCACATCAATTCCGATTCCATCGCCTCTGATAAGGGCGACTCGCAGGGGGTGAGTCATTCTTTTCCAGTCTCTTCCGTTTTCGCGGCTACAGTTGTGGCAGCCGGTAGTTTTCCAATAGTTTCAAAAGTTCTCCCGCAGCCCGCTCCCGGTGTTGCCGGAACACGCTACGTGTGCCTTCGACGTCGCCAGCGGCCAAACGATCTAAGATTTCCCGATGTTCTTTCGTTGACCTGACGGGCGCCTCACGTAACCGAAGAGTCACGATCCGTGCCCGGTGTGCTTGGTCAAACAACGCGCTTACAAAAGCTTGCATGCGTTTGTTGCCATGAAGCTCTAGCAACGTGATGTGGAAACGGTCGTCAGCGGCAGCCCAACTATCAAGGTCACCCGCTTCCAGCGCTTCTGCCATTTCATCCGTCGCTTGGCGTAGTGGCGCAAGCTCCTCCTCACTCGGATTTCGAGCGGCGAGATTCGCAGCGGCGTCCGGCTCAAGAGCGGTCAATATCTGATAAATTTCCTTCATGTCTTCAGCTTTGATCGGCAAAACCCTTGCGCCTCGGCGTGGGATCAATTCCACCAGACCTTCAGCCTCCAGCCGGATTAACGCCTCACGTACTGGCGTCCGGCTCATTCCAAGACGTTCCGCAATCTCTGGTTCTGGCGCCTGGTATCCTGGCGGCATCAGGTTTGAGCGAATATCCTCCTTCAGCCGCGTATATGCGTCACCAACACGTGTTGTTTTCTCAGACATCTTTTTAGACGTACCCCAAAGGCTTCCGCAGCGACGCACCGCCAGCGCATACTTTAATGTATACATTATCAAATTCTTTAAGTAAAGACCGGACCTGACAATGTGCGCATTGCAGTATTTGACAACGTCGAAAAAACCTATCCGATATGGATGGGAAGACCAGCGCCAGAATGGTTTCAGGAGGGAAAATGTCGGATTCTTGGAAGGTTTACGCGATTAAGTATGCGGATCGTAACACCCGAACACGCGCGGACAGTTTTATCTTTGATGACCACCCAGCAGCCCAACATGGCATGGACTACTTTGTCTGGCTCCTGACAAACGGTGACCGGCACATACTTGTTGATACTGGCTACGACAGCACCGAAGCCAACCGCCGCGACCGTCCGATTCTAAGAGATCCATCCAAGGCACTGGAAGTCATGGATGTAGACGCGGCCAAGATCGACACAGTTATCATCACTCATCTACATTATGACCACGCTGGCGGATTGGACCGCTATCCTAATGCAATTTTTCACATTCAGGAGGCGGAGATGTCGTTCGCGACCGGTCCATGTATGTGCCACGACACGCTTCGCATGCCATTTACCGCAGATCATGTCTGCGACATGGTCAAACACGTCTACTCTGGTCGCGTGGTCTTTCACAATGGTCCCGGTCAGGTTGCGCCAGGTGTTCGTGTGCACTGTGTGGGCGGTCACTCACGTGGTCTCCAAGTAGTAGACGTCGACACAGAGTATGGTCCCCTCTGTCTAGCCTCCGACGCCGCACACTATTACGAGAATTACCTACTCAGAAAGCCGTTTCCAATCGTCGAGAACGTGGAAAGTATGATCAAGGGCTATGACACCCTTTTTCGCTTAGGCGGAACGCAAGGCAGGATCATTCCGGGGCATGATCCATTAGTGACGAAACACTACCCGAGTATAGGGCAATCAGGGTTTGTTTGGCGCTTGGACACAGGTCCAGACAAACCTTTTTAGAAAAAAACGCCGCCCTTGGGGCGGCGTTCGCTTTTACACGATTTCGTCTTTGAGACCGTCCGTCGAAAGTCCTTCAAGCTTGGGCATCAAACTCAGCAATTCACGAGTGTAGTCAGTCTGCGGATTGGCAAAAAGCTCTTCCGTTTCTGCCACTTCCACCATTTGCCCCTGACGCATTACACCGACGCGATCACACATTTGGCGCACTACCGGCAGGTCATGACTGATAAACAACATCGTCAAGCCGAGGTGCTCCTGCAAGTCCTTTAGGATATTGAGGATCTGCGCCTGGATAGACACATCCAGCGCCGAGGTGGGTTCATCACATATCAGGAAGCGTGGCTGGGTCGCGAGGGCCCTTGCAATCGAGATACGTTGACGTTGCCCACCGGAAAACTCGTGCGGGTACTTGCGACCAGCTTCGGAGCCAAGCCCCACGCGTTCAAGCAGTTCGTCGACGCGATGCTGAATCGAGGCGCCTTCAAGAAGCTTGTGATGTTTCACCGGCTCCGCAATGATCTCGTCCACCCGCATACGTGGGTTCAGGCTCGAATAGGGATCCTGAAAGATCATCTGGATCTGGCGGCGGTAGCCTTCCAGATCTTTGTGCGAGTGCAACGCTGTCACATCGGTTTCGTCAAAGGTGATCTTGCCGCCGTTGGTCTCGTAAAGCGTCGCGATCATCCGCGCCACAGTGGACTTACCCGAGCCACTTTCCCCAACGATGCCAAAGACTTCTCCGTCCTTGATATCAAAGCTGACTTCGTTGACGGCCGTGAAGTATTTGCGCCGCGAGGGCAACACATGCCCCCTCTGCAAGAACGTCTTCGACAGCTTGTCGACCTTCAGCAGCGTGCCCGATTTCGACGGCTCCGGCTTGTGCCAGTTGCGCGCGAGATCGTCGATGTGGAACTCGATCTGACGTCCGCCATAGCTCAGCTGCGGGAAACGATGCACCTTCAGCGTCGGACGCGGCACCGCCGCAATCAGCGACTTGGTGTATTCGTGCTGCGGATCGCCCATGACCTGTTCGGTCGTGCCGCTTTCCACAACCTCACCTTGATACATCACCGTCACCTTGTCGGTGGTGTCGGCAATCACACCCATATCGTGCGTGATAAGGATCACACCGGTCTGCCGCTCGCGCGCTAGCTCCTTGATCAGGTCCAGAATCTGCGCCTGAATTGACACGTCGAGTGCCGTTGTCGGCTCATCCGCAATGATCACGTCTGGCTCAGAACAAAGTGCAAGAGCAATCACCACCCGCTGCCGCATACCGCCGGAGAACTGATGCGGATACATGTCCACACGCTCCTCAGGATGCGGAATGCCGACACGATCCAGCAACTCAATCGCCCGCTTGCGGCTGTCGCCGTCAGACAGTTTCAGGTGGAACTGGATGGTCTCGATCAACTGCTGGCCAACGGTCAGCAAGGGGTTCAACGACGTCAGCGGGTCTTGGAAGATCATAGAAATCTTCGCCCCGCGAAGCGCACGCATGCCATTGGCATCGCGCCCGCTGATTTTTTCACCTTTGAACGACACCGTGCCGCCCGCGATATGACCGGGCCGCTCAAGCAACCCCATCACCGCCGCGCCAATGGTCGACTTACCGGCACCGGATTCTCCCACGAGACCATGGATCTCACCCGGCTCAACTGTCAGGTCCGCATCGTTGACGGCCACAAAAACCTTGTGACGGGTCGGGAAATGGACGGACAGGTCTTCAATCGTAAGAAGGGTCATTTCTGCAACCTCGGATTCAATGCGTCACGCAGCCAGTCGCCCAGCAGGTTCACCGACAAAGCCAGCGCCAGCAGGGTGATCGACGGGAACAGGATGATCCACCATTCACCGGAGAACAGGAAGTCCTGCCCGATCCGGATCAGCGTACCCAATGACGGCTGGGTCGGCGGTGCACCTACGCCGAGGAACGAAAGTGTTGCTTCGGCGATGATGGCAAGCGCAAGAGAGATCGTTGCAATAACCAATACCGGAGAGAGCACGTTCGGCAGAATGTGACGCAGCATGATGATGCCTTTTCCGCGACCAATCATGCGGGCTGCTTGCACATACTCTTTGTCTTTTTCCACGAGGGTCGCACCGCGTACGACGCGCGCGAACTGCACCCAGTCAGAAAGCCCGATCGCCACAATAAGAACCCAGATCGCCATTGTATCCTGATGCTCGATCGGCGTGATCCCTTTGGCGATACCAAATATCAGCATCGCGACGAGAATGGCGGGGAAAGTCAGTTGGACATCAGCCGCGCGCATGATGATGGTCTCGGTCCAACCGCCTACGTAGCCTGCGATCAGGCCAAGGGTTATGCCCAGAACCATTGCAAATGCTACCGCAGCAAAACCGACAAAAAGCGAGATGCGCATGCCGAACAAAATGGTCGAAAACACGTCACGCCCCTGATCATCAGTTCCGAGCCAGAATACGTCGCCCGTAAAGTCGTTGGGAGCCATCGGAGCCGTGTAGCCGTTCATCAAATCCAGAGAGGAAGGATCAAACGGATCATAGGGCGCGATCAGCGGAGCAAAGATTGCGCCAAGGATCAGCAACAGAACGACAAAGAAGGACACAACTGCCACCGGCGTATGGCGGAAGTTGTACATGAAGTCGCTGTCCCATGCCTTGGCGAAACGCGACTGGGTCGCAGATTGAGCGGTTTGATCAGACATCACTTCGCTCCTTTCTGTTCAGCGCGCAGGCGCGGGTCGATGGCAAAATACAATAGATCCACAATCAAATTGATGCCGACAAACATCACCGAAATCAGCATCAGGTAGGCCGCCATGACCGGGATATCCACGAACTGGATTGCGTTGATGAACAGCAAGCCAACACCCGGCCACTGGAAAACTGTCTCGGTGATAATCGCAAACGCGATGATCGATCCAAGCTGGAGGCCGGTCACCGTGATAACCGGCACCAAAGTGTTTTTCAGCGCGTGATGGAAGTTCACGGACTTTTCCTTGAGGCCGCGGGCGCGGGCAAATCGGATATAGTCCTGACGCAGTACTTCGAGCATCTCGGAACGCACGAGACGCATAATCAGCGTCATTTGGTAAAGCCCAAGTGTAATCGATGGCAAAATCAACGCCTTCAGACCTGAACTGGTCAACAGACCGGTACTCCACCAGCCCAAATGAACGACGTCGCCCCTCCCAAACGAGGGAAGCCAACCCAACACGACGGCAAACAAGTAGATCAGCAGGATACCAATGAGGAATGTGGGCAAACTCACCCCTATGAGCGAGACTGACATGATGAAATTCGCTAAGAACCCGTCTTTACGGATCGCCGTAAAGACACCGAGACCGATACCGATCGTAATTGCGAAGAAACCGCTCACTGCGGCCAACTCAAGCGTTGCCGGTGCGCGCTCGACAAGGATTTCGCCTACAGGGCGGCCTTGACGGTAGCTCACACCAAAGTTGCCCTCGACGGCACCTTGCAGAAACTTAGCGTATTGTACGGGAAACGGTTGGTCCAAACCCAGTTCGGTGCGCAGTCGTGCGATGTCCGCGTCGGTACGTTCCTGGCCCAACATGTTGTCGATCGGATCTCCAACGAAGCGGAACATGCTGAAGGCCACCAGGCCAACAACCAGCAGAACCAACGCAGATTGGAAGACTCTGCGAATGACAAAAGTCAGCATTTATTTGCCCCTCTTTTATAGGCGGTCTCCCATGGTCCCTTTGCAGACAAAGGTCAACCGCCCCGACGCATAACATGCCCGTTTTTTCAGCAATTTTTCTGTAACACTTTACTGAACGGTTACCCAACGCAGGATAAAGAAGTTGTCAGGCCTTTGAGTCAGCTCAATATTTTTGCCAGTCCCCCAAACGAGCGGCTGAACATACATCGGAACGTAGGCTGTTTCGTCCTGCAAGATCTTTGCGGACTCATCCAGCATTGCCTGACGCTTGGTGTCGTCAATTTCCGACTGGATCATAGGCAAAAGCTCGTCGATTCGAGCGTTGGAATACCCGGCAAAGTTCCAACTTCCCAACTTCTTTTCGGAGTTTGGCGTCGAAGCAAGGAACCGAAGCGGATGTTCCGCATCAAAGGTTCCCGGGGACCAACCAAGAAGGTACATATCATAGTTGTCTGCACGCAACTCCGGCCAGTAGTTTTGGACCGGCATGGCCTCAAGCTGGGCCGTCATACCAACCTGTGACAGCATAGAGGTCACAGCCTGACAAACCGCCTCGTCGTTCAGATAACGGTTGTTCGGACATTTCAAACCAAAGCTGAAACCATCTGCATAGCCAGCCTCTGCCAAAAGCGCCTTGGCCTTGTCTGGATCAAACGCGGGGCGGTCCGCATTCGCTTCCGAATACCCACGCATTGCGGGGCTCACCAACTGGCTTGCAGGTTCGGCGTTGCCCCGCATTGTCACTTTCAGAATCGCGGGAACATTAACGGCGTGCGCCACGGCAGCCCGTACGCGCGGATCCAGGAATGGGTTCGGCTTTCCGGCATCATCGCCATATTTCAGCACGTCAGATTCCTGCGCCATTCCGAGCATGATCACACGGGCTTCGATCCCGCGAATAACGTTTACGTCGCCAGATTCCGCTAGTCGTTCAGCGTCCTGAATGGGCACGGGATTGATCATGTCGACATTGCCACTCAGGAGGGCCGCAACGGCAGTTGCCGGATTCTGAACCGGAGTAAACTCGGCGCGCGTGATATTATGCTCGGCCTCGCCCCACCATCCGCCATGCGGCACCAACTCTGTGCGCAGGCCCGGCTCGCGCTCCGAAACCATAAAGGCGCCCGTTCCGTTAGCGTTAAGGGTAGCGTAGTTTCCGTTTTCTTTGTCAGGCAACGCCGCATCATTGGCTTCTGCCCAATCTTTGTCCACAATCATCCAGTTCGCGATGCTGTCGGGAAAAATTGGGTTTGGCGCGGACGTCATGATGTCCACTGTAAATGCGTCAACAACTTTCACTTCCGACACAGGCGCAAACCAACTGCGAGTGTCGCTGACTTCGTTGGAGGCGCGCTCGTAAGAGAAGAGCACATCTTCAGCATCAAAGGCGCTACCGTCATGAAAGGTCACACCTTCGCGTAAGAAGAAGCGCCACCCATCGCCGTCGCCGATCGGCTCCCAGCTGGTCGCCAGCGCCGGTTCAATGGACATGTCCTTGCCGCGACGAACAAGCCCTTCATAGACATTGTTCAAAAAACCCAAAACGGCAGCTGTGTTCACGGCATGCGGGTCCATTGTCTGCGGGTCGGTCGTGCCTGCCCACTTGAAGTCTTTAGCTGCGACTGGGCCGGCCAATGCAGCCGCAACCGCCAGAATACTCAAAGCGTTTTTCATTGTGTTTCCCCTCAAATTCGGTTGCGGCGCGGTTCAGTCAGGCGTCACGTCAACCCATGGCGTTAACCATTCCACAAAGGAAGGCTCCAAGGCAAAAGAAAACCCCGCACCACAGGGGTGGCACGGGGTTCAATGTCAAATCGTAAGCATTGCTTACTTCATCTTGAAGTATTTGAACTTCGCAGTGTCGTCCGGCGCGACAATTGTGTCGATGTTGGACTTCATGCCCCAGTTCAGAACTTGGTGGTGAATCGGGATGTACAACTGTTCATCCTGCACAACAGTCCAGATCTCGTTGATCATCATGTTGCGCTTGTCCAAGTCTGTTTCACTCGCCAGTGCTTCGATCTTGACGTCAAGATCCGCATCGCTAAAGCGCGTGCCGTTCCAGGAACCGTATTTCTCGCCCTTGGTATGCGCGAGGAAGTTGAACACATACTCGGAGTCATAAGTCGGAACGCCCCAACCCAGCATGTAGAAGTCGGTTTCGAGGTTGTTGATCAGCGGGAAGTGCTGTGCTTTCGGCTTGGCATCGAGGTTCACCTTAACGCCGATTTTCGCCAACATACCCACAGCCGCCTGACAGATCTTTTCATCGTTGATGTAACGATCGTTCGGGCAGTTCAGCGTGATGCCAAAGCCGTCTGCGTAGCCTGCTTCGGCCATAAGGGCTTTTGCTGCGTCAATGTCGGTTTTTGACGAACCGTCCATTTCTTCGTTCCAGCCATTCACAAACGGAGGAGCAATCATGCCCGCCGGCGCGGACTGACCACGCATCACGACTTTCTTGATCGCTTCGCGGTCGATTGCCATGGACATCGCCTTGCGAACACGTACGTCCGACATCGGGTTCATGCCATCAACGTCGTCACCGGCGATGTCTTCGGCGGCTTGGTTCATACCAAAGAAGATCACGCGGTTTTGCGGTGCAGTGCGCACGTCCAGACCGTCGGTGCCAGCTACACGACCAAGGTCTTGCACCGGGACATCCTGAATGAAGTCAACTTCGCCGGACAGCATCGCTGCGACACGGGTCGCTGCGTTCTGAATCGGCGTGTAGATGATCTCGGTCACTTCCATCGGGAATTCGTCTTTACCCCAATAGTTGTCGTTGATCGTCATGACAGTTTTTACGTCGGGCTCACGGCTCACCAATTTATATGGACCGGTGCCGTTCGCGTTCTTGGCTGCAAAGGTGTCTTCGCCACCCTCATAGTCCTGAACTTTCACCGCATTGTTTGCCTCTGCCCAGTCCTTGTCCATCATGAACATGTTGGTCAGGTTGTTGGGCATGATCGGGTTCGGACCGTTGGTCTCGATCTCGATTGTGTATTTGTCGGTCGCCCGGACCTCTTTCACCGAGGCCAGAAGTTCCTTGTAATCGGAATCGTCAGTCATAGCGCGGTCGAGCGAGAACTTTACGTCTTCGCTATCGAACTCTGCACCGTCGTGGAAGGTCACGCCTTCACGCAGCTTGAACACCCAAATGTTCGGATTGTCGGCGGACGGACCCCATTCGGTCGCCAGTGCCGGTACCATTGCGCCTGTCATGTCGCGCATTACCAGCGGCTCCATGATCTGGTGGGCCAGAGCGGATGTCGGGCCTTCATTCTGCGCGTGCGGGTCAAGTGTCAGCGCGTCACCGGCGCGCGCCCAACGCAGCGTCTCGGCTTCGGCCATCAGCGGCATTGCTACCAAGGCGGCAGTTGCCAGAAGTGTGGACTTGAATTTCACGTTAAGTACTCCCCTACTTTTTGTGATTGTGGCGGGATGATCTCCCCCTCGTCCCCCTTTGACAAGCCCATTGTGAACAATTGTTCAGGTCTTCCTCGCATAATCACCATAAACAATTGAAAAAAATAATAAAAAAGGGGCATGCACCGCTGCGCATGCCCCACAATTTGAGTGTTTTTTGCCGTCAGGAACGGACTTCTTCCATGAAACGCTCACGGATCACGATCGGGTTGGTCTTGATAACCGGTACCTTCACGTTGCCGCTTTCACATTTTGACACAATGATTGTCATCTCGTCCGACTCGATGGCTGCCTTAACGGCATCCGCGGTCTGTTCTGCGCTCACCGTTTGCACATTTTGCGCACCGCACGCCTTTGCGACGGCCGCCAAATCTGTGTTCATGCCGGCATAGGTCGGCTGGTCTCCTGTCGAGCCATAAGACCCGTTGTCGATGATCAGAAGAGTGTAGTTGCCTTGCGGGTTGTTGCCGATTGTCGCCAACGTTCCGAGGTTGGTCAGTACCGACCCATCGCCATCAATCGCAATCACCGGCTTGTCCTGCGCCGCCGCCAGACCAAGGCCAATCGAACTTGCCAGCCCCATCGTACCCAGCATGTAGAAATTGGACGGCTGATCGTCCATCGCATGCAACTCTTGGCTCGGCGCGCCGATGTTGCACACCACTAGGTGTTCGCTAATCACGGATTTCAGGGTTTGGAAAACATCATTTCGGATCATGCCGAAGCCCTCCAGAAGGTTGCATCGCAAAGGATCGCGACCGGTTTGCTTGCCATCTGGCAATACTCAAGAATGCCAGGCAGCTCCGCGGCGTCTTCCGGTTTATGGAAGTGATATGTCGGAATGTGCATCTGGTTGAGTATCGCCTTTGTGTGCAGTGCCATTTCTACCTGACACGCCACCGGTTCACCCACTTCTCCACGATACGAGATCAGCATCGGTAGTGGTATCTGATAGAACTGAATCAACGTTGCCAAAGTATTCACGACCACGCCAAGTGCAGTGTTTTGCATCACGATGCAGGGCTTCATTCCGCCCATATAAGCACCGGCGCAAAGCCCCATACCCTCGTCTTCTTTGTTCGATGGCATGTGCATGATCTCAGGCGTTTCCTCCAGCACCTCGATCACCCCTGCCAGCTGTTTGCACGGCACCGAGGTAACATAGTCAATCCCCGCCGCCTTCAGATCGTTCACGATCTGCTTGTCCATTTCAGTTACCATGTTTCCTCCCATTTCCTCCACTATGCCAGCCGGTCCAACACCAGATCCGCGATCATGGTGCTTACCCGCACGTTGCTGTCCTGCGTCACACCGGCAATGTGTGGTGTCAGGATCAGATTCTTAATGCCTTTGAAAATTGCGGCCGCCTCTTGTGTAAGAGGTTCGGTTTCAAAAACATCCAATGCCGCACCGGCGATATGGCCGGACGCCATAGCCGCCACCAGCGCCTTTTCATCTACTACGCCGCCCCGAGCGGCGTTGATCAAAACAGCCCCATTTTTCATCTGGGCTAGGCTTTCGGTGTTGATAATGTGCCGCGTCTCATCTGTGAGTGGTACATGCAAACTCACAACATCCGACCTAGAGAGCACCTGTGAAATTTCGCCACGCTCTGCTTCTGCCCATGCTGGGTGGTCTGCGGGCAAGAATGGGTCATACGCAATCAGAGACATCCCCATCGCCCGCGCAAGCCTGCCGGTTTCCTGAGCGTTTGCTCCGAAGCCCAAAAGACCAAGCTTCCGGCCGCCGATTTCGCGGCCCGAAGATTGGGCGCGCGGCCATTTACCCGCCATCATTGCGTGCTTGGAATGATAGGCGTCCCGCAAAAGGATGGCTGCATTGGTGACCACATATTCGGCAACTGACAGGGTGTTGGCCCCGAGCGCAGGCATGACTTCAACTTTCCGGGCTTTGCAAGCCTCGAGATCAATGTTGTCTAAGCCCACGCCAAGTCGACCGACACACTTCAGGTCTGGTGAAGCATCCAAGAGCGCAGCGGTAACCTGCGTTCTGTTACGGACGATAAGTGCCTTAATCCCAGCCATCCGTGCCGGAATGTTATCTTGCGTGTCCGCCAATTCCGGTGCGTAGGTTGTAGCGTGGGCGGCCTTCAACCGCCCAACCGCGTCTTCATCCATGAACTCGGTGATCAAAATCATCGGGTTCCTCCTCCCTTGATCTGATCGTCTCAGAGACCGGCCACGCAGAAGTATTTTGTCTCCATGTAGTCGTCGAGACCTTGGCTGCCGCCTTCTTTGCCCATGCCGCTTTCCTTCACCCCACCAAAGGGTGCTTCAACGGTGGTGATGAGGCCGGTATTGATTCCAACCATGCCGTACTCCAGCCCCTCGTTCAGGCGGAACGCGCGCGCGATATCGCGGGTATATGCATAGGCCGCCAAACCGAAGTCCGTGTCATTTGCCATCTCAATTACGGCGTCTTCGTCTTCAAACTTGAAGACTGCCGCGAGTGGGCCAAAGATCTCTTCCTTGGCGAACATCATGTCCTGCGTCGCACCTGTGATCACTGTCGGCTCAAAGAAGCTGCCGCCATTGGCATGGCGCTTGCCGCCCTGCACCACGTCGCCGCCTTTGGAAGTTGCGTCGTCGATGAACTCCTCAACTTTCGCCACCGCGCCATCGTCGATAAGCGGCCCCTGCTGCACACCATCTTCGGCACCATTACCAAGCTTCAGAGCCGCTACAGCCTCTTTCAGCTTTGCCACAAATGTGTCGTGAATGCCGGCCTGAACGTAGAAACGGTTGGTGCAGACACAGGTCTGTCCCATGTTGCGGAATTTCGCAATCATCGCGCCCTCGATGGCGGCGTCCACATCCGCATCATCAAAAACGAGGAAAGGTGCGTTACCGCCCAGTTCCATCGATACCTTCTTCACGGTGTCCGCGGACTGGCGGATCAGAGTCTTGCCCACTTCGGTAGAGCCTGTGAAGGTCACTTTTCGAACGTCCGGGCTTTCCATGATGGCACCGCCAATGCCGCGGGCCGAACCAGTTAGGATGTTGACCACACCATCGGGATACCCGACGTCCTGGCACAGTTTGCCCCAGACAAGTCCACTGTAAGGTGTAGACGTTGCCGGCTTTGCAACAACGGTACAGCCTGCGGCCAGAGCCGGAGCGAGCTTGCGCGCCAACATGGATGATGGGAAGTTCCACGGAGTGATTGCGCCCACAACACCCACAGGATGTCTTGTCGTCATCAGGCGGCGATCATTGCCCGGGGCAGGAATAATCTCCCCCTTCGCACGGCGGATTTCCTCGGCGAACCACTTCACGTAGGCCGCTCCAATAGCAATTTCGCCACGCGCCTCAAAGATGGGCTTGCCCTGTTCTGCTGTTAGCATCTGCGCGAGATCTTCCTGATTGTCCATCAAGGCGTCATGCAGCTTTTGCAAAAGTCCCACCCGCTCCGACAGAGGCGTGCGGCTAAACGTCTTGAACGCGGCGCTTGCCGCTGCAATCGCCCGCTGGGTCTCATCTCCACCCGCATTTGGCACAGTACCCAGAACATCGCCTGTCGCCGGGTTGGTTACATCAATCGCCGTGCCGCTATCGGCGCCGACCCACTGGCCACCGATCAGGTTGGCCTCCATCATCAAACCGTTGAAGTTGCTCATGTCTCCCCCTTTGAAAAGACGAATTGCGTGTGTTGAGTGTAAGTTTCTCCGGGCCGAAGTACGGCTTGCGGGAAATGAGAATGGTGGTGTGCGTCAGGCCAGATTTGAGGTTCCATGGCAAGGCCCGCATAAGCCCCCATTGGCTGCCCATGCAAACCGGGTATGTCGATATCGATGTTGGATCCGTCATAGACCTGCAATCCCGGCTCGGTTGTACGGCACAGCATGGTAACACCCGAAATCGTGCTGCTCAGTGTTGCCACACTCCGTATTGCTTCGCGCGTATCCGACAGACAGAAATTGTGATCAACATCGTGGGCTTGCTTCACAGGCGCCGCTCGGCGGAAATCAAATTGAGAGCCGGCAACGACAGGTAACTCACCCGTCGGGATAAGTTCATCGTCAACTGGCGTGAAACGGTCCGCGTCAATCGACAAAAGATGGTCCGAAATCCGCCCGCATTCATCGAGCGTGAAATAACTGTGGTGGGCAAGCGAGCAGATGGTGGCCTTATCGGCCTCCGCCGTCATCTTTAAATCCAATACACCGGCATCAAGTAGCGTAATTTCCACTCTGGCAGTCAGCGCACCGGGAAACCCCATATGTCCGTCCTCCAGAACGATCTTCATTGTCACGCTGCTTGGAGAGTGAGCTTCGATCACCCATAGCCGCTTACCCATGCTATCCGCACCGCCGTGTAGCGTATGCTTCCCGATAAAATTGGTATCTAGCTGATAGGTCTCTCCATCCAGTTCAAGATGACCGTCACGAATGCGGTTCGCAAACCGACCGGCCGTTGCACCAAAGTACGGCGACCGCGTTAAGTATGGGGCAAATTCCGGAAAACCCAGAACCAAGGGTGCGTCGTGACCCGAAAGGCGGAGGTCCTGCAACACTGCGCCGTATGTGAGCACATTTGCAGTCAGTCCACCGCCTTCAAGCCGAACGCGCTTGACTGTATTGCCGTCCGGCATTTGTCCCCATTCTTCAATCATAGGCTTATCGCTTGGCCCGTACGGGCACTTTCCTCGGCTGCTTCACCGACACGCACCGACCAGAGCCCGTCTTCCAGACTTACCTCGGGCGTGCCGTTTCCGGCGCGCACAAGATCACGGAACCGTTCGTGTTGGAAGAACGTCGATCCGTGGTGATCGCCCGCGGCAAGCACTTTCTCGTCAACATCCACTGTCTCCACGACTACTTCCTTGCTGGCGCGATGCGAGATTTCGATTTCTGAATGTCGCTCTTTCTTGTCGACAGTGAACCTCGCTGGCCCTGGTACCTTCGCCTCGATACGGGCCTTGGCACCTGTCACGGCAATGGTCTCCTGCCAATAGGACCCCTCCGCAAACATGCACAGATCAAGCATGCCGCGCGCGCCATTTTCGAAATCGACTGTGACGAACGCGTTGTCCAAAATATCCGGGATCTGACCGTCATAAGTCTCATCCAGATGGTTCACGTCAACGCCAGCCGAAGCAAAAACCCGCACCGGATTACTTTCAAGCGTCAAGCGCATCAGGTCCCAGAAGTGGCAACATTTTTCTACAAGAGTGCCACCGGTGCGGGCATTGAATCGATTCCAATCCCCAACTTTGTCCAGAAACGGAAAGCGATGCTCGCGGATTGCCATCATCCGAGGAATGCCAGCAGTGCCATCTCTGAGTTCTTTAAGAAGTCGCTGCACCGGCGGCATGTAGCGATATTCCATCGCCACCCAAACTGGCGCAGTCCTTTTTTCAGCTTTGACCAGCACTTCGGAACAATGTGCCGAGGTGGTGCAAAGCGGTTTTTCCACCAAAATCGGCAGCGGCGTTTCCAGAACGTCCAATAGAATTTCGTGGTGCGTATCGTTTGGCGCAGCAATCAGAAGCGCGTCAACCAATCCAGACCCGACCATGTCTTTATAGTCCGCGAATGCACGTGCGGAACCACCCGATGTCTCTACAGACAGTTGGCGCATACCTTCGTCAGGATCGGTTACTGCCGTCACTTCACACCCCTCAAGCAAATTGAGGTTGCGGATGTGCTCCTGCCCCATCATGCCTGAACCGATCAGGCCATATCGAATTGTCATTTCATATCTCCAGAAGCGGCAGGCCCATGGCCCCAGCCGCGCCGCGCAACGCCGCGCGATGATCTCCGTAGGCCAGAGCCATGTGGTGCTCAAGACCGCTAGCGATGATATCGGCAAGCACCTGTTCCGCCCCTCGTTCGAAGCGCAAAACACCGGACGTGCCAGTAAAGCTCATCGGACGCTTGAGCATCTCGGCTTTGCTTAGCACCATATGAGGGCGCCCGTGTGCTTGGCTGATCCGCATAAGCGTGACTTCGCCAGCCTTGAGCGGAAATTGGTACAAAAGCGGTTGCTTGCGATTTGTGTGAATGGTCGCCTCGGCCTTTGCGTCCGGATCGATCATAGACAAAGGCGCCTGACCACAATGCCACACAACTCCCGTGTTGTCCTGTCCATCCATATCGACCAGATCTGTCAAAAACACCGGCGCATCTGCGGCTGCGGCAAGTACCATTTGGGTTAACGCTCCATAGACGTCCGCCTCACAAGCGCAAGGAACCCGCGCCTCACCCATCATGGCCGCTGGACCACATACTGCTCCGCCATACTCGGTAAAAGTCTCCGGCCAGCAACGAATAGCGAAGGCAGAATACCCGCCCTTGTGCTTAAGCGCGTCCAGGCCAACCTTTAGTCTCAACGAGCGATCCAGTTCTTCTGGATCTACTTCATCCAGCCCAGTCAGTTCCTCGTCGGCTTGCGCCCGCAAAGCAGCTGCCTCCTCCGCAGGTGCTGCTTTTGCCAAGTTGAACAAATCCTCAAGAGCAAGCTCATCGACTTCGACACCAGACAGGTCACGCATTGCAGCCTTGTCGTAGGCACAAGTATCAAAACCAACTGGGTGCTCGCCAATCCGAGCGATCCGTTGACCATGGACTGCCTGCGCGATTGCGCGCCCTGCGTCGGTCGTTTCCGGAACATCGCTCAACGCCAACTTGCCCGCCATACGCTCTCCTGCAAGCATCGCAGCCAAATCGCCGGCAACATCGCCCGTTGGATCAGCGTAGAGCCAACCAAACTCTCGATAATTCAAACCAAGCGCGTGGCTTGCAAGGTTCAGCCCGCAAAACGAATTTAGTCGGAGACGATCACCAAGGCGCGGCTCCGGAATCGACCAGATTGACAACGGAACATCGAAGGCTGCCCCGATAGTCACAGTCATGGAGGCGTCAGTAAAGGTGACCTGAAGGATCATAACATGATCCACATCCGCAGCTTTCAGCGTTTCAATGCCGTCGCGGGTTGCTTCTTCGTCAAAGAGCAATTCGCGAGGGCCCACGATTTCATGCCCTGTTGCATCTAGTGCCAGCAGCATCCCAGACAGGTTTTCCTCGGCAAATGGAACATCAAAGGTTGGGCGGCCCAAGGGCAGAATGCCTAATTTCATCGATTTTGTCCTTAGATGTCTGCGTATTCCGCACGGAAGGACGCATCTTCAGCCCGCAACCGCGCACCACCTTCGCCATAGCAGGCGTGTTTTGCCCAGTTGGCGGCTTTGGCGTCGGCCAGAGCTGAGATGTCCTTCATATAATCTACCGCATCACCTTCAAGGCCAGCACGGATGGCATCCCAATCAGGATAGGCGTTGAACGCATCGAGCCAGATTGCACGGCCGGCCAGAAAACCCGATGCACCCGCTTTGAACGCGTGATCTAGAACATTACGGAACTCCGCTTTACCCGCGCCGGCCGACAACATCACCCAAGGGCGACCTGCAAGTCGGCCCATTTCGTCAAAAACAGCCTGCACATCGGCGCTCCCGTCTGCATCCGCTGCATTTACCGGGCTTTCCAGCTTGAATACGTCAACGCCGTATTCCGGCTTGGCAAACTCCTCCACAGAGGCCAGCACGTCATCCGCCTTCTTGCCCTTCATTTCCACGTATTCTTTGGTTTGATGAGCATCCGCAGCCAGCGGGTACACCAGCAATTCAAAAAGAAAAGGAATGTCGTATTTCGCGCAATCGTCACCAATCTGCTTCACATAGTCTTTCTGCGCCTGGTTGACTTCATCGGAAGCGTCCGGACGATACCATGCCAACACCTTGACGGCATCGCCGCCCATTCGCTTGATCTTGCCCACCGACCAGTTGTCGATGCTCGACGAGAGGCGACCACTAGGGGTCTCGGTAAACAGACTGTCTTCCAGCGTGACAACGAGCCCCTTATGCGGGATCAAGGTGTCGAAAGAGTACGGGATTGCATAATGGGGATCCAAAAGCATTGCCGTGGAGTGCCCCTGAAGCGTTTCAACCAACATACCTTTGAACTTTGCCACCTGTTCCCAAGGCGCCTGTTCAACGCCTAGGTGCTTTGCAATCGGGCCTTTGATCGGTGGGCGCTGGTCCACGGCAGTCATCTTGTAAATGCCGTTCTCATCCGCCATGCGGCGCATGCCGCTCAGCTTACCGGGGGTGAGAGTGATCATTGCGTCTTCTCCTTCAGGAAGTCCTCAAGCGCAGCGCGGCTCGGTGCTCCGGCCCGCCCGCCTTTTGTCATACATTTCAGTGCAGCCGCGCCGTTGGCGTAGCGAATTGCCTCTTCCTCACCCATGCCTTCGGCAAGCATCAGTGCGAAAATTCCGTGCCAGACATCTCCGGCTCCCAGTGTGTCTACCGGGGAAATATTGAACGCGGGAACATGACGAACCGCGTCACCATCCGTAAACCAAACGCCGTCTGCGCCGTCGGTAACACATGCCCAGCAATCATGGACCTTGGATATGGCCAAGAGGGCATCTTCGATATCCGCATTTGGATTGAGATCACGCAGCCCCTGCATCGACAAAGCAACGTGGCTCGCCGCGCTCATCAAAACAGGGTCTATCGGCGCCTCTCCATCGAGCACGCCGGGAATGCCTCGGCCTGCCGCCAGTTGCAGCGCGTCCATAGCAGCATCCACCCGTCGGGTGTCCGTTAACACCGCGCCAATTTCCTCGAGATTCTGGAACCAGTCTGTTGCCAAAACCAAACCGGCACCACGGAAGTTTACAATTTGACGTTCGCCTTGGGCATCCAGAAGCACGGATGAATAAGAGCTCTTCGCGCCTTTAGTACGTGTCACATTAGTCACGTCAACGCCTTCCCGCTCCAAATCGGCAAGGATCAGATCACCAATGCTATCATCGCCGAGACGTGCACCAAGAAACGCTTCTCCGCCCAAACGTGCTATGGCAACGGCTGCATTTGCCGCACATCCACCACCGACTATGTCGGCTTCGTCGGTGCCATACTTTTCCGGCAATCTGGGCAGCGTTTCCAAATGAAATACAAAATCCACGACGGCCGCGCCGACGCACAAAACCTTGCTCATTTCGGCACCTCCAGCCCGCTAGGCACTCGATCTGGGATACCAAGACGCCCTTTGATCGACTCCGTTCCCGTCAGCGCATTCAAAAACGCTATCAACTGCGCAACCTCCGCATCCGACAGTTCTACGGGATCAATGTCGGCACGGGATGCCAGACGTGATCGCTCGCGGCTGTCCTGAAATGCGAGGAAATCTGCTTTCGCCAACCAGGGAACCGCTGGAAGAACCGCGTTGCTGGTCTCCCACGCCTCGAAGGCCTCGCGCGGATTCAGGTGATGGCGCACCATACTTTCCAGATCGGCGTAAGCACCATTATGCCCATAGGGCGCAGTCATGGCCACGTTACGCAACATTGGGGTCCGGAACCGGTAGGCGTCCTCAAGTCGGTCGCTCGCACCCATGCGTCCGACATCCCGTACAACTGGGTCCCATTGCCGAGTTTTTCCGGGTCCGAAATGCGGCAACATCAACGCATGAAATTTCTGATCACTCAACAGCTTTCCGGAATGGCAAGAACCGCACTTCGCCTTTCCAAAAAACAAGTCAAGACCGGCCTGCTGGTCCGCATCCAATGCCGCCGAATCTCCGTTCAGAAAGGCGTCATATGGGCTGTCAAAACTCGTAAACTCATGCGTTTCAAACGCAGCTATCGCGTTCACAACGTGAGTGATGTTGATATCCAGGGCTTGATCGACATCGTCGAATGCGGCGATGAACATTTCAGAATACTCTGGGATCACACGCACCCGCTTGGCCACAATTGGCCACACGTTGTCGATACGGTCATACACAGCACCCGCAATCTGATTTTCTTTTGGGTTCCCTGCCATCTCAAATTCGGCTGTCATCGGAAACAGCGCCTGCGCGGCAAGAATTGAATCAAGTCCCTCAGGCAACCACTCTTGCGCGGGACTGTCGAACCCATTTTCATAAATGTCCGACAGTGAGAGCCGCCCGTCGTGGAACAAAATATTGATCTCTTTAGCGCCAAGGTTCCAAAGCGCGGGCGCGTTGCGGGGAATGCGCTTTGCGATCTTTGAATCTCCCTCTCCGGGGGTTCGTTCTTTGCCGAGGCCTTCGCCGCCCTCTCCGATGCCAAGGCTCAGTCCATCACCGGAGCCCAGTTGCGGATGATGGCAAGTCGCGCACGCGATGTTTTGGTTTCCCGACAAGATCGGATCAAAAAACAACAACTGCCCCAACTTCGCTTTCGCCGGATCGACTGCGGGAAAATCTGCCTCTTGCAACGGCTTCGGAAGCGGGTTCCCATACGCGGGCGCCCACGCGAGTGCGCTCAGAACTACCACAAGGGAAGAAATATGAAACGCTTTGTTTTTGTTGCATTTTTGGCGTCTGCCAGTCCGGTTTTTGCAGAGATCGAAACCGGACGTGATCTGATGGATGCCAAGCGTTTTGAAGAAGCGATGGCCGAGCTCCTTCCGGCCGCAAATAGTGGCAACGCAGAGGCCGAAGAACTGATTGGCGTGATGTACGCCCTCGGGTTGGGCGTTGAACGCGACGACATCCGCGCTTTTGAGTGGTACCTGAGAGCCTCTCTCAAAGGCCATGCCGGCGCTCAAAGCGGCATCGGGTGGTACTATGAAGTCGGCCGTGGCATGCCCGCACCCGATCTCATACGTGCCTACATGTGGTACACGCTTTCCGCGATCGGAGGCGATCCTGATGCGGCCATTTCCCTTGAGGAAGTGGTGAAAAAGATGACGGACGAGCAAATCGAAAAAGCCCATATTCTTGTGGATGACTACCGGACTTGGCTTTATCCATTCCGGTGATTTTCGCGGGGTGGGCCGCTACGGCCCACCACCAATTTCAACGCTAGGAAAAAAGACTTAGTTCAAGTCTTTTGCCATACCGGCTTCAATGTCGGCTTCAGCTTCAGCAACGGCTGAAGTCAGCGCGTCAAAGATTTCTTCGCCACCCTTCACATTGGTTTTGAACCAGTCATAGACAGGTGCCGCGGCTTCCTTGAAAGCAGCCTTTTCGTCCGGTGTGGGAACATAGAGATCACCGCCGCCTGCAACGAAATCTTCATAGGCCTTGATAGACTTGCGCTTCGGCGAGGCAAAGGTTGCCTGCTGCAGAGCCGAGAAGCCGTCAACAACCACACGACGCATGTCTTCTGGCATGGACATGAACTTTGCATTGTTCATCCACCACAGCGCACCCATGTAGGCGTGGCCATCCAGCGTGACATATTGCAGACCGGCATCAGGGAACTTCATGCCCATGATGTCGGTGATGCCGTTCTTGGAGCCCTCAACAACACCGGTCTGGAAGGAAGTGAACAATTCCGGCCACGGGATCGGGGTCGGAGACGCACCTAGGGCGCGCACCAGCTCTTGCGGCAGGTCGGCTACCACTGTGCGGATCTTTAGGCCTTCCATATCGGACGGAGACGCAACACGACGCTTCGTGTTGGCAAAGTTGCGCCAGCCACCGGTATTGCCGATAGTCATCAGACGGATGGCATCGCCGGAATCCGCGAGTGCCATTTCACGCATCTTGCGTGTGAAGTCGCCTGCCAGAACTTGCTCCGCGATGCGGTCATTCGCCATCAGATATGGCAGATCAAGCACCTGAACATATGGGAAAATACCCGACGCACCGCCGGAAGTGGAGATGTAGACATCGATGGTGCCGTCAGCCACGCCCTGTAGACACTCCGCGCCTTTCGCACACAGCTGCGTGCCAATGAACAGTTCGACTGCAATTGCGCCGTTCGACGCGCTTTCGACGAAGTTCTTGAATACGACAAGGCCGTCATAGTCCTCGTCGTTTTCATTAGAATTGGCAGTTGCACGGATGGTGAAATCCGCCGCCTGCGCTGCAACAGCCGTGGTCGCCATAAGCGCCGCAGTCGCCACTGCCTTAAAGGTTTTGCTGAACATATTTTCCTCCCTGATTAGTTCAAGCGTTTGATGTTACTGCACAAATCCAGTTAGTCTTGGTATGGTCATGGATATGGCAGGCACATAAGTGATGAGGAAGATCACGAGGACTTCCACCAACAAGAATGGCAATATTGCCTTTGCAATGGTCTCGACTTTCTCGCCGGAAACCGAACTCGCCACGAAAAGCACCAATCCCATGGGGGGCGTTGCCAAGCCCACGGTCAGGTTAACGCTCATGATAATGGCGAAGTGCACGGGGTGCACACCCAGATCGACAAAGATCGGGCCCAAAATTGGGCCCAAAATAATGATGGCGGGCCCTGCATCCAGGAACATGCCCACCGCAAACAGGAGAACATTGATCAGGAAGAGCAGGATCAACGGGTTTTCGGAAAGGCTCAGGATAAAGCCCGCCATCGTTTCCGGAGCATGACTGAGGCTGACAACGGTTTTAAATGCCACAGCCGCGCCCACGAGAAGAAGTACGGTCGAGGAAGACAGCGCGGCTCGCATCAGAATGCCAGGCAGGTCCTTAACCTTCAAAAGTCGCAGAATGAAGAAACCCACAAGCAATGCATAGGCTACGGCGACAGCCGAGGCCTCGGTTGGCGTAAACACACCAACTAGAATGCCGCCAAGAATGATGATGGGCGTCTGGAGAGGTACAACCGCTTTCTTGCAGATAATACGGAAATCCGCGCTGACCGTTTTTCGCACGCGCAGAAGAATAAGATGGGCCACAGGCAGGAAGATCAGGAAGACCAAACCGTTATGTACAGATATCTCGACGCCACTCGACCTAAGGATTACCGCGATTCCGGCGAACAACCCCATGAGCAGCCCTGCGAAGTTGATGCGTAGCAGAACAAAACTTACCCCCGCCTCAATTGGAGAGATTGTTTGTCCAGCCGTGACGATACGCTCCGCCTTTGGCAGGTCATATTTGTCCGCGAGCAACCGCACCATTACCATTAGCCCGACCCCGACCAAAACGCCCGGCACAATGCCAGCCAGAAATAATGCGGCCACGCTTTCGCCCATGACGTAGGCGTAGATAATCATGATGCCCGACGGCGGAATGATCGGCCCAATGACAGAACTCGCAGCTGTGATCGCTGCCGCAAATTTTCGCGTGTACCCATTCTTTTCCATCGCCGGAATGAGCGTGGAGCCCAAAGCCGAGGTGTCGGCGACCGCAGACCCGGAAAGCCCCGCGAAGAGAATTGATGAAAGAATATTCACGTGGGCAAGCCCGCCGCGCAGATGCCCCATCAAGGCTTGCGAAAACTCTACGAGCCGGGTTGTGATTCCGCCGCGGTTCATCAATTCGCCCGCCAGCACAAAGAAGGGCAGAGCCATCAGCGGAAAGCTGTCCATGCCATTGTAGACATTCCGGTACAACAGCGCGATATCCCGCTCTTGCCCGTTCATCCAAAGCAATAGGCCCGGTGACAAGAGCAGGGCAAAAAAGACAGGCAGACCGATGATCAGGAAAACCAGGAAAAGCGGTAAAAAGAAAGACAGCATCAATCCGCCCCCATGATGGCTTCAAGTTCGTCTTTGCTGGGTTGCTCCGCATCAGGGTCAAACAGTTCGAGCAGAGTGCGCAAAACCAACTCGACGGTGACGGAAATCAGCAAAACCACACAGGTCAAAAGCGAGCCGTACATGTACTTGAGCTTCACTTTGAAGCCTTCCATACCGACCCACTCCAATGGCACGCGCAGAGAAGAACTATCGAACTTACCGCCGAAGCCGAAGGTGTGGGCATAGCCGTGCTGAACAGCCAAAACCAGCACGCCGAGAGACATGCAAAGCAGCACGAGCGTCAACACCAGAGCTGGAGCCCGCGGTAAAGCGCTCGGTAGAGTGTCGATTGCGACAAAGCCGCTCCAGCGCATTGCAGAGGGAGCCATCAGGCCGACCATCCACAACATCAGAAACCGCGCCGCCTCATCAGGCCATGCCAAAGCATTGTTGAGTACATAGCGGAAGAACACCTGCGTCAGGATCACCACCACCATCAAGGCCAAGGCCACCACCGAGATGTGGCGCCCTAAGCGCAAAATGACAGTATTTACCCAAGCAAGTGGGCGCAGAATGAAGAGCATCGACGAAACATCCTCCCAAAAGTCGCGTCGGAATCACGTCGTCGCGTGATTTCAAGTTCGTTTTTTTCGATTAGTCTACAAAACGAACATATTCGTCAAGACTCGAAAGTTAACTTCCGACCACAAACCGAACGTCATGCTGCTCGGCCAAAACCTTCATCTCAGGATCAAAGTGGCTATCAGTGACCATAGTACCAATGTCGGCAACAGTCCCAAATGACACAGGCGCGAGCTTGCCGAACTTGCTGCTGTCTACCGCCAGCACCACGTTCCGACCGCTGGAGATAATTGCTTCGCTCACGGCGCTTTCTTCTAGATCGTAGTCCACCAACGCACCATCTGTACCGACGCCCGCCGCGCCAACAACGGCCACGTCAGCGCGAAACTTACGAATAAAGTCAACCGTGGACGCTCCGAGAATCGCGCCATCTGCGTGCCGGACAATACCGCTAGGTACGATGACCTGGACTCCGACACAGTTCCTCAACTCATTGGCAACATTCACAGAATCCACGACAACTTTTAGACCAACGTGATGTGCCAGATGCCGCGCAACCGCCAACGTCGTGGTTCCCCCATTGAGTATCACGTTGGAGTGGTTAGGAATCTCCGCGGCGACTGCAGCCCCCACGATATCCTTCTCCTCGCGCATGATTTCTCTACGGACATCAAAGCCGGCATACTCCGTCCCGGCGGCAAGAGTCGCCCCGCCATGAAAGCGGATTATCTGGTTGTCCTTCGCAAGACTATTCAGATCTTTTCGGATCGTTTGCGGCGTGGTTTCCAACAGTTCCGCCAAATCATCGACAATGGCACGGCCATCACGCTTGAGCAGCTTCAGAATTTCCGCCTGCCGAGCCCGCGTTGTCACACGTGATTTCATATCCCCCTCCTAAAGCTTTCCTTTTTTCTCTCAAACGAAAGCAAATCGCAAGATTTGAATGCGTTTCGTACCGAGAAGCGTTCATTTCGGCGTACCATGTCTTCAGTGTCGTATCCTCGATGGGGGTCGCTGGTTTGCCCGCAACCGAAACTCGTCTTTTAATCAAGGCCCTCTCCAACTTAAGCGGAAATTCGGAAAAACCCTTGCCGAAACCGGTTTCGGTAGCCAGCCTTGATTCTACTAGGGAGGAACAATGGCCAGTCACACTACGCTGCTGCCAAAGAAAGGCCGGGCTTCGCGCGTCACGATCAGCGACGTCGCGGATGCGCTTGGCATGACCAAGTCAACCGTTTCCCGTGCCATGAACGGGTATCCCGACATTTCAGAGTCCACTCGTCTGCGGGTTCAACGCGCCGCAGAGCAAATGAACTACCAGCCTCTGAGCCATGCGCAGGCCATCAAAACAGGTCAAACCCGTTCCTTGGGCCTAGTGCTTCAGCTGTCAGACCATGACGCACAACGCCCGTTCCTTGCGGAGTTTCTTGCTGGGCTTTCAGCTGGAGCCAGCACCAAAGGATACACGCTAACGGTTGCGGCGGCCGACAACGACACACATCTGAGTGAAGTGTTTCAAAACCTTTGGCGCGACGGCAAGGCGGACGGCTTTATCCTCCCTCGTGCGATGGTGAAAGACCCTCGTGTTCGCCTTCTACGGGACACCGAGGTGCCATTTGTACTTTTCGGGCGTCAGGCTGATCCTACCGGATGTTGCTGGTTTGACATCCGCGGCGAGGATGCGATGCGTGATGCCGTACTTCATTTGGCAGAACTTGGGCATCGCCGAATTGGCTTCATAAACGGCGGTGAAATCTACACGTACGCCCAACTACGCCGTGAAGGCTTCCTTGCCGGCATGGCTGCCGCCGGGTTGGAAATTGACCCCAAATTGGTCGCGGGCGACTCCGTGACCCGCCGGGACGGCGACGCAGCGGCTGCCCGTCTACTCGACGCAGCAAACCCGCCTACCGCCATTGTCTGCGCTGTCGACCATGTGGCGCTAGGTGTCTACCGCGCGGCCACAGATCGCGGCTTGGTCATTGGTCACGACCTTTCAGTCACAGGATATGACGGCATCGAAGACGGCAGCCATGCCCAACCTCCTCTGACCACGTTCGCGGTCGACAGCCGTCAAGCCGGTGTCGAACTGGCCACTCTTCTTATCAGGCGTTTGTCCGGCGAGGCGCCCGAAACACTGCGAAAAACCGCCGGCGCGACATTTCTTGACCGAGGCTCAACCGGACCGGTCCCAAATCACAATTGAAGAACAAAACGTTCAAAACGGGAGGAAGACAATGAAACTATCAATGAAAGCGTTAATGCGCAGCGGGGCGGCTTTGGCCCTCACGCTGTCCGCGTCCGCTTTGGCGGCCGAGGAACTTCGGTTCTGGACAACCGAAGAACAACCAGAGCGCCTTGCGCGTCAGGAAGCCATGGCAGCAGACTTTGCCGCGAAGACCGGGCACAGTGTTGAGGTTATTCCTGTATCCGAAAATGATCTGGGCACCCGTGCCACTGCTGCCTTTGCGGCTGGAGATCTGCCAGATGTGATTTACCACACTCTTCAATACGCGGCTCCTTGGGCAGAAGCGGGTATTCTCGATATTGACGCCGCTTCCGATGTCGTCGAAGCGCTGGGTCAGGCAACATTTGCACCAGGTGCTCTGAACATGGCTGCGGTCGACGGCGGCTTTGCCTCTGTGCCCGTGGATGGCTGGACGCAAATGCTTGTTTATCGTGCTGACCTGTTTGCAGAAAAAGGTCTAGAGCCACCAAACAGCTACGCAAACGTATTGGCCGCGGTCGAAGCGCTTCACAGCCCGCCGGAGATGTATGGCTTTGTGGCCGCAACCAAGATCGACGAAAACTTCATGAGCCAGGTTCTGGAACATGTGTTCCTTGCTAACGGCGTGTCTCCTGTCGGCCCAGACGGAGTGCAAGCACTGGACGAAGCCGCGACGATTGAAGTTCTGGATTTCTACAAGGCGATTGCCGAAGCGTCCCCTCCGGGTGATCTGTACTGGGATCAGTCACGCACGCTTTATTTCAGCGGCAACGCTGCAATGATTATTTGGTCCCCGTTTATCCTTGATGAACTGGCGGGCTTGCGCGACAGCGCTCCACCCACCATCAACGACGACCCAATGACCAAAGATCTGGCCAAAGCGACCGGCATTGTGACCAACTTCGCGGGACCGTCCAACCCGGATGGGGCAGCATGGGGTGACATCCGCTATTTCGGCATCACTTCTGATGCCTCCACAGATGCTGCGATGGAATTCGTACAGTATTCTATGGGCGAAGGTTACGGCTCCACGCTAGCGATCGCGCCGGAAGGCAAATTCCCTGTGCGCCGAGGTACATCCGATAATCCAACGCAATTCGCGGACCTTTGGGCAACGCTGGACGTTGGAGTCGACCGCAAGGCGCCGCTTGGTGATCTTTATGAAGCAGAGATGATTGCCGAAATCGTTGGCGGCCTGGACGTCGCCCAGCGCTGGGGCGTTGCAGACGGTCAACTTTCTGCTGCCTCCAAGATCATCAACAGCCAAGTCATCAATCGCTTGGTACGCGAATATATTGATGGCGAACGGGAGGCTGCGGCCACCGTAGCTGAACTCAACGCGGCGATCGCGGCGATCGAGTAAGGTCACTCCCCGGACTGGGGCGTTCGTGAGTGGGCGCCCCGGTCAATTCTCCGCTGCATTAGGACACCTTTAATGGCACAGTCCCATCCCCCTGTTGGCACCGGCCCTCTGGCCCGGCGTGAAGCCCGGTTGGCCTGGGGCTTGTTGTTGCCCACCATCACGGCTGTGGCTTTGGTGGTGCTCCTGCCGCTTTTGGCGATCTTCTGGATTTCTTTCAAACCGGTAAAACTTGCCGATTTGCGACCACCAGAGGTGGTTCTGCGCGAGGACATTCGTGGTGACAAGGACGTCGCTGGAGGCGAAGCCACCCTGCGCTACCGGCTCAGAAATTCATCGCAGGAACAGCCCATAAACGGGGTAACCTTCGCGGACGTAATGCCAGATGGTCTGAAGGTAATTGAACTGGATGAGCGCTGCACCCTTTCAGGACGTGCCCTGACCTGTGATCTCGGCGATTGGGAACCCGGTGCGCGAGAACAAATCAAAATTCCCGTAACAGTCGATCAAGTTTTTATAGACAACGCAATCCGACCACAGGACAGCGCAGCGATAACAACTGGCCAAGCATCGAATATTCTGACCAATAGCACATTTACGCTCGACAACTTCGCCCGCATCTTCAGTGGTGAAGAGTTCTTTGAGGTCCTGTGGATCACACTGTTTTATACCGTCTTCGGCACCATCGGCGCGCTGGTTGTGGGCCTGTTCGCAGCGCTTCTACTGAACAAATCCTTCAGAGGCCAAGGCATCCTGCGCGGGCTTTATCTCTTCCCTTATGTTGCGCCCGTGATCGCCGTGGCCTTTGCCTGGCTGATCCTGTTTGATCCCTTCTCCGGTTCCGCCAACGCGCTTTTGGTGCAAATGGGCGTGACGCAGGAATCCATCAACTTCTTCGGCGAACGACCGCTGGCTCTGATCATGGTCACCGTCTTTGAAATCTGGCGCTATTTCCCGCTGTCGTTCCTCTTCATCCTCGCACGCATGCAGAGCATCGATAGCGATATGTATGAGGCCGCCGATATCGACGGCGCATCCCCCTTTCAGCAATTCTGGTATCTCAGCGTGCCGCAACTTTTGGGCATTCTAAGCGTGCTCTTCCTGCTGCGCTTCATTTGGACCTTCAACAAATTCGACGACATCTTCCTGCTGACCGGCGGCAACGCGGGCACGCGCACATTGACGGTGAACGTCTATGAGCAGGCCTTTGCCATTTCCAACATCGGCGCAGGCGCGGCGGTCGCCGTGGTGATCTTTGCCTGCCTGCTAACCTTCTCGATCTTCTTCCTGAAATATATCAGCCGCGAGGAGGGCCTGTGATGCGCCGTGGATATCTCACCGCCGCTGTTCTCGGCGCGCTCTGGATGGTGGTTCTGTCGGTGACGGTTGCCGTGACCATGTCCTTTGCCACCGGCGATGCCTTCCGGCCGAGCCTTTCCTTCAGCTTGCTTTGGGGGGGCTTGGTTGGCATGGCATTGATCCACAAAAACCGTGTCCGCACCATGCAGATCCTCATGGCAAGCTGGCTCTTAACCAGCGGTCTTTATGGTTGGGGGGCACTGCAGTTCGGAGAAGACACGACGCCCGCCGCCAGCACAATTGGCACTCTGACGCTTGCAGCTATCTTTGTTGTTTCTCTCACCAAAATCCTCGAAGAAATCGCCCCCGGCCAACTCACCCGCCACGAATTCGAACATGCCGTGATCCGCTTCCTGACCGGTTTTGGATACATCTTCTTTACCGCCATCGTGCTGATCCCCTTCTACGTCATGCTCATGACCAGCCTGAAAAATCAGGCCGAGTTGATGCAGAACCCGCTGGATTTTTCTGTCGACCTCTCCAAAGGCACCGACCTGCTGCGCTCCTATGAGGAACTTTTCACGCAATTCAACTTTGACACCTACCTTATGAATTCCTTCTTCATCTCGGTGCTCACGGTCTTTATCACGCTGGCCTTTGCGATCCCTGGTGCTTACGCTGTCGCGCGCCTGCGGTTTAGGGGCCAAGCCGCCTTCTCGCGCTCGATCCTGCTGATTTACATGGTGCCGATGATCGTTCTTGCTCTTCCAATCTACATCGCCTTTTCGATGACGGGCTTGCGCAATTCCTTTTGGGGCATCGTGATGATCTATCCCGTCACCACCATCCCTGTCGCGCTTTATATGCTGCAAGGCTACTTCCGCGGCCTGCCGTCCGAAATCGAAGAGGCAGGTTTGATGGATGGCCTCTCCCGCCTTGCCGTGATCTGGAAAATCACTTTACCGCTTTCCTTACCTGCCCTGGCCTCTGTCTCGCTTTACGTCTTCATGATCGCCTGGAATGAATTCCTTCTGGCGTTCATGCTTCTGGACGACCCTTCCAAATTTACACTCACGCGCGGCATCGCCTCGCTGAACTCCTCTGAAATCCCCCGCCAGCATCTTATGGCCGGCTCCGTGATCGCGACAGTGCCGATCATGGCCCTGTTCCTCGGTCTGGAACGCTTCATGACAAAGGGACTGACCGCAGGGTCAGTCAAAGGATGACCATGACTCTCGATGATCAAGCGCGCCGGATACTGCGCATGAATGACAAGGGCGGTTACACGCTCCCAACGCACGGCCTCTATCCATACCAGTGGAATTGGGACAGCGCTTTCGTCGCCTGGGGACTGGCCACTTTTGACATCCCACGGGCGTGGGACGAACTAGATACGCTGTTTGCCAGCCAGTGGAACAGCGGCATGGTCCCGCACATCATTTTTCACCAATCCGATCCTGGGTATTTTCCTGGCCCCGATGTTTGGGCAACCGGACAGTCCCCGGAAACATCCGGAATTTCTCAACCTCCTGTTGCGGCCACCATGGCTCGGTTGGTCTGGGAACAGGATAAGGAGAAGGGCCATGACCGCCTCAAGGCGCTCTACTCAAAACTCCTCTCTTGGCATCGTTGGTGGCAGGAGGTTCGATGCACGCACGGCCCCGCCGCAATCATCCACCCTTGGGAAAGCGGTCGCGACAATTGCCCTGACTGGGATATCGGGATGGCTGACGTGGACGGAAGCAACGTTGGCGACTACACGCGCCGCGACACCGGGCATGTGGATACCTCAATGCGTCCGACCAAGGCAGACTATGACAAATACATCGCCATGGTGCAGTTCGGGGTTTCGGTGGATTGGGATCAGGAGCAAATAGTCTCGGAAGGGCCTTTCCTGATGGCTGACCCAGGTATTACTTTCATTCTCCTTAGAGCCCACGAGGATCTGATCGTGCTCGGCGAAGCGCTCGGAGAAGACACCTCCGAAGTCCAAACGTGGGCCAACAATCTCCGCTCGTCTGTGTCCGGCATCTGGAATCCGAATTTGCAGGCCTACGATGCCCGCAATCTCCGTACAGGTGAATTCGCGGGCATTTTGGGGTCCGGCGCGTTTTTGGCGTATTTGGCCAACGCTGGGCGACCCGAACTCGACACGCAACTCATGCGCGCTTGGAATGCCGTGACCTACGGGATTCCCTCAGCCGATCCCGAGACACCATCCTTTAACCCGCGTAAATATTGGCGTGGACCAAGTTGGCCAGTGATGAATGCGCTCATGGCAATTGGCCTGAAAGATGCAGGTCGCGCGGATCTTGAAAAGCGGCTCCGAGACGAGACCGCCGCTTTGATCCGCAAGCACGGTTTTTATGAGTATTTCGATCCACTTGATGCGACCCCTTGCGGTGGAAACGACTTCAGTTGGACCGCCGCCATCTGGTTGACGTGGGCCGGACAAGACGACAAGGGAGCAGCCTAATGGCATCCATCACACTCAAGAACGTGGAAAAGTGGTTCGGGCAGGCCCAGGTAATCAAAGGTGTCGACCTCGAAATCGAGGAAGGTGAATTCGTGATCTTCGTTGGGCCATCGGGTTGCGGAAAATCAACTTTACTGCGGATGATTGCAGGGCTTGAAGAAACTTCACGCGGCCAGATTTTGGTCGGTGACCGGGACGCAACCGCAGAGCCTCCAAACAAACGTGGACTGGCCATGGTGTTTCAATCCTACGCGCTATATCCACATATGTCCGTGCGCGACAATGTTGGCTTTCCTTTGAAATCAGCCGGCCTTCCAAAAGAAGAAGTTGCTGAAAAAGTAGCCGAAGCAGCACGCGTTCTGAAGCTCGATGACTATCTGGATCGCCGCCCCAAAGACCTTTCCGGCGGTCAACGCCAACGGGTCGCTATAGGGCGCTCTATTGTACGCGATCCCACGGCCTTCCTGTTTGACGAACCGTTGTCCAATCTGGACGCGGCACTGCGCGTCGAAATGCGTTATGAGATCGCGAAACTGCACCAAACGCTCAAAGCGACCATGATCTATGTGACACACGATCAAGTCGAAGCCATGACGCTTGCAGATCGCATCGTCGTTCTCGAGTTTGGCAAGATCGCACAGGTCGGCACGCCCCGCGAGCTCTACGAAAAGCCTGCAAACTTGTTCGTGGCACAATTCATCGGTTCACCGCGCATGAATGTTATGCCCGCAGAAACCGTGGCCCTGAAAACCGCGCCAGAAGGTGCAGATTCGGTCGGCATCAGACCGGAACACCTCGAATTGGTCCCTTCAGGTGAAGGGTTGGTCCAAGGCACTGTTGATGTTTTGGAATACCTCGGCGCCGATACGTTCGTGATACTGAATTGTGGAAAAGCTGGCCAAATCACAGTGCGCGTCAACGGCACCGCGGATTGTCGCCCGGGCGATGCATTCGGTCTGTCGGCACCACAAGAGATGTTGCACATGTTCGACGCGCAGGGGCTCGCCCTCATATAACTCGAAGCGCCAACTTTTGCTGCGAGAAAAGCGATCTCTTTTCCGTATTCGTCCGGCAAATCTTTGGGATAAAAAGACAAAAAAGTTGAAGGGGCCTGTTGGAACAAACCCTTGACGCAAAGGCAAACCGCCTTGCACACTACATTCATTGAAACCGATTTATCCTCAGAGGCTTTGCAATGAATGTAAGTTCTGACGAAACGCCCGCCCCTTCTCGACGGCGGGAGTGGACGACTTTTCTAATTTTGACGCTGGTAATCCTTCCCGCGCTTGCGATTGCTTTTGTGGGTACGTGGGGGTTGGTCGTTTGGATCAGCCACATAATCAACGGGCCACCAACCGTAAAATTCTGACAACTTTGTCACCTTCTGTCCGCCCACGCGGACGGGGCGCAGCATTGAATACGCGAGACCTCTTCGCACAGGAGCCACGCTATGGGCATTTGGAAAGCAATCAAGAATTTCTGGACGGTTCTAAAGCGTCCGCCAGCCACAATTAGTCTTGGGGTTCTGTCGATCGGCGGCTTTATCACCGGCATTCTGTTCTGGGGTGGTTTCAACACCGCGCTCGAAGCCACCAACACCGAAGAGTTTTGCATCAGCTGCCACGAAATGCGCGACAACGTGTATGTCGAGTTGCAACAGACCGTCCATTGGGAAAACCGGACCGGCGTAAGGGCCACTTGCCCGGACTGCCACGTTCCACATGAATGGACCAACAAGATCGCTCGGAAAATGCAGGCCTCAAAAGAAGTCTGGGGCGCCATTTTCGGCACCATCAACACCCGTGAGAAGTTTTTGGCAAAGCGCGAGGAACTCGCACGCCATGAATGGGCTCGCCTCGAAGCGAACAACTCGCTGGAGTGCCGCAACTGCCACGACTACGACAGCATGAATTGGGATGAGATGTCAGCCGAGGCGCAGTTTTATATGAAACCCGCTGCAGAGCTGAACACCGGCTGTATCCAATGCCATAAAGGTATTGCGCACGAATTGCCGGAACGCGGCGAGGGTACCAGCCCTGTGGTAGCAACCCTCGACGGCCGCGCGGCAAGCTCCCTCAGCGCCGGAGAGGACTACTTCTCCTACAAACCTGTCGAGCTATACGAGGATTCTGAGTTTACCACCCCCGCCGGAAACCTTGGCATGGCCGCCCGCGTCGAAGTAGCTGAAGTTCAGGGCGACAAGGTGCGGCTCGATATTTCCGCCTGGCGCAAGGACAAAGGTTATGGGCGGGTTCTATATGCTGACTTTGGTCGCAATATGCGCATCGCGGTTCTGGAACGCGACACCGCTCAGAATGCGGAGCTGATCTCTGCGGGCGAACCTCAAAACGACGACAACACTGGTCTGGACTGGGTTGAGGTAAAAACTTCGCTCTGGGCGCCGGCAAGTGGGTTTGTGGCGGATGTCGAGCAACTCTGGAATGTGGCAAGTGAAAGCTACCAATCCTCGTGCAGCACCTGCCACGCGCAACCCGACCCCGAGCACTTCACTGCCAATGCATGGCCAGCCCAATTCAACGGAATGGTCGGCTTCACCAATATGGACGCCGTCGAGCAGGAGCTTGTTTTGAGTTATCTGCAGAACCACTCGTCCGACTTCAACGACTCGCACTAGGAGATTGCTATGACAACTCGTCGTACAGTTCTGAAAGGTTTGGCAGCCAGCGCGGCGTCGTCGTTGCTGGGACCGAGCCTGCTTACAAAATCAGCTGAAGCCGCCACAAGCAGCGCAGGCACCTGGCGTCTGACCGGTTCTCATTGGGGAGCAATCGAAGCGCTGGTCAAAGGCGGCAAAGTTGCCGAGATCAAGCCATACGAAAACGATCCAAACCCCACCGACATGGTCAAGGGGATCAAGGGCGTTATCTACAACCCGTCTCGCATTAAATACCCGATGGCGCGAGCGGACTGGCTCGATAATCGCGAGAACGCAGACCGCACAACACGCGGCGACAACCGATACGTGCGCATCACATGGGACGAAGCGCTCGACCTGTTCTATGAAGAGCTGGAGCGCATCCAGAACACCTATGGTCCTTCCGGCCTCTTTGCCGGCGCTACCGGATGGCGCCAAACGGGCATGTTCCACACATGCATCAACCACATGAACCGCGGTGTCGGCATGCATGGCAACTATGTCCGCAAAGTGGGCGACTATTCGACAGGTGCCGGTCAAACCATCCTGCCCTACGTCATCGGCAACACAGAAGTGTATTCGCAAGGCACAAGCTGGCCCGTGATCCTCGAGAACGCGGATACCATCGTCATGTGGGCGACAGACCCGATGAAAAACCTTCAGGTTGGCTGGACTTGCGAGACGCACGAGTCGCTGGAGTATTTCGACGAGATGCGTGACAAAATCGCCGCTGGCGAACTGCGTGTCATCAGCGTGGATCCGGTCCGCACCAAAACCAACAAACATGTTGGCGCGGAGCAATTCTATGTGAACCCGCAAACCGACGTGGCTTTCATGCTCGCCATCGCACACACCCTTTATAACGAGGGTTTGCATGACGAAGAGTTCCTGAACATCTATACTCTGGGCTTCGAACGTTTCCTTGCATACGTGCAGGGTGAGGCAGAGGACGGTGTCGAGAAAACGCCTGAATGGGCTGCACCTATCTGTGGTGTTGATGCAGACAAAATTCGCGACTTTGCCCGTATCATGGCCGGCGGTCGTACTCAACTTCTGTTCGGCTGGTCGGTTCAACGTCAGCAACACGGTGAACAACCATACTGGATGGGCACAATTATTGCTGCCATGCTCGGCCAGATCGGCTTGCCTGGCGGCGGAGTGAGTTACTCTCACCACTACAGTGGAATTGGCGTTCCTCAAACCGGCGCCAGCATGCCGGGCGCATTCCCGCTCAACCTCGATCTGGGTAAAGTACCAGAGCACGACAACACAAATTTCAACGGGGCAAGCGCCGTCATCCCGGTGGCGCGCTGGGTTGATATGTTGCTGAACCCGGGTGGCAAAATTCAGCACAACGGGCATGAAATCACCTTCCCCGACGTGCGTATGGCGGTCTACACGGGCTGTAATCCGTGGCATCACCATCAGGACCGCAACAAAATGCGCAAGGCGTTCCAGCAACTGGAAACGGTTATCGCTATCGACTACGCGTGGACCGCAACTTGTCGTCACGCCGATCTTGTGCTCCCGGCCTGCACCCAGTTCGAGCGAAATGACCTCGATACCTTTGGAGGATATTCCAACACAGGCGTCATCGCGATGCACAAGCTGATCGATCCGCTTTATCACTCGAAAACGGACTTCGAAATCTTTGCTGGCCTGACCAAACGCTTCGGGCGCAGCGAAGAATACACGCGGGGCATGACCGAAATGGAGTGGGTCAAACAGACCTACGAAACCACACGTTCGGCTAATGAGGGTCGTTTTGACATGCCTTCTTTCGAAGAGTTCTGGGAACAAGGCATCGTCAAATTTGATCGCGGTGAAAACTGGACCCGTCACGCGGACTTCCGAGAAGACCCTGAAATCAATGCTCTTGGCACGCCCTCGGGCTTTATCGAGATCTCGAGCCGCACGATTGAAAAATTCGGATACGACGACTGCGGGGCGCACCCGAAGTGGATGGAAAAGGTCGAACGATCACATGGCGGACCGATGTCGGACAAATACCCGATCTGGCTACAATCGTGCCATCCGGACCAGCGTCTCCACTCGCAGATGTGTGAATCTGACGAATATCGTGCGACCTACGCCGTTCAAGGCCGAGAGCCTATCTACATGAGCCCCGAAGACGCTGCCGCGCGTGGGATCGAGGACGGCGATATCGTCCGCGTCTTCAATGATCGCGGCCAACTCCTTGCAGGTGCACGGGTAACAGATGACTACGCACCCGGCGTCGTCCGTATTCATGAAGGCGCGTGGTATGGACCCGTCGACGCAAGCATTGGTGCTCTAGATACATATGGGGACCCCAACACTCTGACGATTGACGTGGGAGCGTCAAAACTCTCGCAAGCGACCTCGGCGAACACTTGTCTGGTTGAAATCGAGAAATTCGAGGGAGACGCCCCTCCGGTCACTTCCTTCGGCGGACCGACCGAGGTCTCGCTCTGAATGAAAGACACCGAACATTTGGATGACTCCAGCCTGTGTAGATGGCTGGCTGGAGTTTTTTTCGTGGAAGTTACTGAAGAACAGTTGGCGGCCTACATCGCCGGCGCTGCGGATCCGTTTCTCAACCGTATTTCAGAGATATCTGATATCGATTCTCTGCGAAGTGACTTTGAAAATGAGTTGGCTACACTGGCCGAAATGCCAAACACGCAACGCGTCTTGGCATCTGATTTTGCTGCTTTGTTTTTGCTCGGGGAACAGAACAACGCCCAGCCCTATGCTGGGCTGTACACCGAAAACGGCGGAACGGTGTTTGGGCGTACACATGACAGAATGCTTGTGTTGTTACGTGAACGCGGAATGGCTCGCGCTCAGCAATCCAATGAACCGGCCGACCATATAGCCTACCAGTTGGAGTATCTTGCGGCGTTGCTCCAGTCAGCAGACACCGGAAAACCGGAACCTGCTTGGAAAGACTTCATTGACGCAGAACTCCTGAACTGGCTTCCGCGGTGGGAAATTGCTTTCAAGAGGGTCCCTACCCGTTCGGCATTCTATCCCCTTTTGGCAAAACTTGCGCGTTCCTACCTGGAAGGGTTGAGAAAAACATAACAGAAATTTCACAATGTCTTACTCGCCGCTAGGAAAGCGCTTTTCGCAGTTTTTCTGTTTTCTGGATGCCCTTACGGAAATCCGGATTTTAAAGTTGCTTCTTGTGTTGGATTTCCAATTCTCTTCGATTACTTCCTTGATTAATTAGTACGGCACAAAAAACACGTTCTTTGAAAACCGATTTCTTGTCGCAAAAAAAATGCAGGATCTGCCTTTCGGGCCGTGTAAGTCTAAGATACGAACCGAGCGAAAATACTGATCGACCGGAGACGCACTTAATGATCGCAGCCTGGAGAAAATGGCGCAGCGGATACATGGGCCGCCTCGTGGTCGAGAGCTTCAAAGCCCAAGGTAAGTACTACGCCGTCGCGATTCTGGCCATGGTCGCAGTGGCGGCGGCTACTGCTGGCGCTGCGTTTATGATGGAGTACACCGTTGACGCAATGACCAGCCCCGAGAGCCGGAGGTGGGCGCGTGTAATTGCCTTGGGGATCATCGGCCTATTTCTGGTGAAAGCCATAGCGTCATACACCCAATCGGTTTTTCTAGCCCGCGCAGGTAATCGCATTGTCGCAACCCAACAAGCCAAGGTCTATCGCAAATTACTCCGCCAAGGCGTGTCGTACTTCTCAGGAAATGAATCTTCCAATATTTTGATGCGTACCACAAATGGTGCTCAAGCCGCGCGCGGTTTGATCGATGTACTGGCAACTGGTTTTGTGCGCGACACGTTGACGTTGGTCGGCTTGATAGCCGTTATGTTCTATCAGCAACCACTGTTGTCCGGTGTCGTGTTTATCGTTGGGCCAATTGCCATATATGGGGTGCGCTACCTGCTCAAAGGTGTCCGCAACATAATGCAGGCAGAATTCAAGTCGATGATCGAGATCATCCGAGTTCTGCAAGAAACATCGGCAGGCATTAGCGTGATCAAGGTGTTCTCACTAGAGGACCGGATGATGGCGCGCATGGATGACGCAGTAAAAAAGGTTGAGAAACGCGCGAATGATATTGTGCGCCTTCAGTCCATTGCGGGTCCGATTATGGAACTTTTGGCAGGTGCGGCGATCGCCGGCGTACTTGTTGTCAGCACCTTAGGTATTGGCGGCTCCGAGCCACCCACCGCCGGCCAGCTTATGTCCTTTATTACCGCTCTTTTGATGGCGTACGAGCCTGCAAAAAGGGTTTCCAGAATGAGAGTTCAAATTGAAGCTCTTATGGTCGGCGTTGGCCTGCTCTTCAGTCTTTTAGATCAGGACATCACACTCAAAGAGAGCCCGAACGCACGTGATCTGGTAAAGGGCGACGGCGACATAAATATGAATGATGTCACGTTTAGTTACAACGGCGGCGTCCCGGTAATCGACAATATCAATCTCGCTTTCGAGGCTAAAAAAACTACCGCGCTCGTTGGTCAATCCGGCGGCGGTAAATCGACCATTTTTGGCCTGATAATGAGGTTTTATGACCCAGACACCGGCACAATCGAAATTGATGGACAGAACATCCAGCACGCGAGCTTTGCCTCTTTGCGCAGCCGAATTTCCTTTGTTGGCCAGGAAACCTTCCTTTTCGCGACTTCTGTCATAGAAAACATTCGCTTCGCGGCTCCCGACGCCACGAAGGAAGAAATCGTTGCGGCTGCAAAGGCCGCTCACGCGCATGAGTTTATCTCGGACTTGCCCGAAGGCTACGATACGCAGGTCGGCGAAAATGGCGCCTTTCTATCGGGCGGGCAAAAACAGCGTATTGCCATCGCGCGTGCCTTGCTGCGTAAAGCTGACATTCTTCTCTTGGACGAAGCCACAAGCGCACTCGATTCAGAGTCCGAAAATCTGGTGAAAGACGCGTTGGATACTTTGACCCGGGATGTCACCGTGATCGTTATCGCACACCGTCTTTCCACTGTCCTTGGCGCCGACAAAATCGTGGTGGTCAAAGACGGTGCTGTGGTGGAGCAAGGCGTTGCTACAGAGCTGCTCGAAAAAGACGGCGCGTTCCGCGCCCTCTATGACCAGCAGTTCTCCAGGACGAACAAACAAAAGTCGGCCTCCGAAGACGCCGCCGAATAAGCCCTTTTCTCCTCCAACAGAACAAAAGCCGGGGTCGCAGAGCATCGGCCCCGACTGTCGTTCCTCAAATATGAAGCGCCTGGCCCAATGCCCGCAGGCAGGCTTCTTGCAGACCTTCCGATTGCGTCGGGTGAGCATGAATGGTGGCGCTGATGTCTTCCAGACAGGCCCCCATCTCGATCGCCAGTGAGAAAACTGCCGACATCTCCGAGATTCCTGCACCCACAGCTTGGATACCAACCACAGCATTGTCAGCTTCGCGATACACTACGCGGATGAACCCGTCCTCGCGTTCAGTGGTCATCGCGCGCCCGTTAGCCATGAACGGAAACTCGCTTGCTTTGGTGCCTTCGATCTCGCCTGGCAGGGCCCCGCAACTCACGACCTCCGGGTCAGTAAAACAAACCGCAGGCATAGCGACTTTGTCCCATTCCACTGAATGCCCGGCGACATGTTCTGCAACCATTTCACCCTGTGCCATGGCACGGTGCGCCAGCATGGGCTCACCAGTCACGTCACCGATGGCATAGATTCCACGCATGGAGGTTTGGCAAAACTTGTCGATCTTCACGAAAGGGCCGTCCTGTGTCAGGGCAAGTTCCTCAATACCGATGCCGCTTGTGCGAGGCCGCCGCCCCACCGTCACAAGCACTTTTTCGGCAATAACTTCCCCTTGGTCGGTGGCTAGAACGCCTTCCGAAAACCCTTGCGCCTTTGTGCCCGTCTTCAGTGTGACGCCCAACGCCCCCAGACGCGATACCACTGGTTTTGTTAAGGCTTCGTCATACAGCGGTAGTATGCGCTCCTCGGCTTCAACCACCGTAACTTTGGCGCCAAGTTTGGCGTAGACCGTACCCAATTCAAGCCCGATGTACCCCCCGCCAACAACCGCAACGCTTTCAGGCACATCGGTCAAAGCCAAGGCGTCGGTTGAAGATAGAATTGGCCCTCCAAAAGGCAAAAAGGGCAACTCGACTGGCGCGGAGCCCGAAGCAATCACAATGTACTCGGCTCGGATGCTCTGAGTTTCGTCTCCATTTTTCACTTCGACGGTCTTGCCATCCAGAAAGCGGGCGTGTCCGGTGACAAAACGCACTTTAGCTTTCTTCATCAATCCCGCGACACCCGAGTTCAGACGGTCAACAATGCCATCTTTCCAGGCAATTGTTTTCTCCATGTCGATTTTTGGCTTACCGGCTGAGATGCCTATGGGACTTTCTCCCACGTGCGCGATTTTGTGGAATTCGTCAGCGGCATGGATCAAAGCCTTGGACGGGATGCAGCCTACATTGAGGCACGTGCCGCCCGGCTTACCTGCGTCGACAACAATCGTGTCGATGCCGAGTTGCCCGGCACGAATGGCGCAAACATAACCGCCAGGACCAGCACCGATGATAAGGAGTTTACAATTCAGGTCGGTCATCTAGCCCTCCACAAACAACATCGCTGGCGTTTCCAGCAGGGTTTTTAGTTTTTGCACAAACACAGCAGCATCCCAGCCGTCGATCACACGGTGATCAAAGCTGCAGGAAATGTTCATCATCTTCCTGGGCTGGAACTGCTGCCCGTCCCAAACTGGGCGCACTTGCATTTTGTTGACCCCGACGATCGCCACTTCGGGGTGATTGATGATCGGTGTCGTTGCGATCGCGCCAAGGGGTCCCAACGAAGTGATCGTAATGGTGCCTCCATTTAGCTCGTCACGCTTTATCGACCCCTCTCTGGCCTGCTCGGCCAAACGGGCGACCGTGGCCGCGTTGTCCCAAAGATTGCCCGCTTCCGCATGGTGAACAACCGGTACATTTAGACCGTTTGGAGTCTGCGTCGCGATTCCCACGTGCACGCCTCCAAAGCGTTGCACAACGCCCGCTTCGTCATCATAGCGCGCGTTCAACTCAGGCTGTTCCCGCACGGCTTCCACAATTGCCCGCATCAGGAATGGCAAAAGCGTCAGCTTTGGCCGATCTCCCTTGTGTTTGGCGTTGAGCGCAGACCGTAGGTCTTCCAAAGCGCTCATTTCGACTTCTTCCACAATGGTAATATGCGGGATTTGGCGTTTGGAAATCGACATTTTCTCCGCAATCTTGCGACGCATGCCAACAACGCGAACCTCTTCAACCCCTGTATTCTGACCGCGTGTTACGGAACCTTGCTGAATTCCGCCGGAAGCGATCCAGTTGTCCAAATCTTCGTGACTGATCCGGCCCGCCTTGCCGCTCCCCGGCACCTGACGCAAATCGACACCTTCCCGGCGCGCACGTGCCCGAACCGAAGGCGCAGCCAGCGGCTTGGTTCCGTTGGCACGGGCCACCGGCATGGGTGCGGTCTTGGAAACGCTTTTTTTCTTCGGGTTCGTTTCTGATTTGGGTGAGGCATCAACTGGCTCAGACTCGGATGCAGTTGGCGCCTTGGCGGCAGGTTCCGGGTTCGCTGTGTCACGGTCCTCGCTTTCACTTTCATTGCCTTCACCGTCGACTTCGATGCGGATCAGAACCGCGCCGACAGCAACCATATCCCCAATGTCTGCACCCAGTTCCAGAACCTGCCCCTCAACCGAGGACGGCACTTCAACCGCGGCCTTGTCGGTCATCACTGCTGCAAGCACATCATCCTCGCGCACAACGTCACCGACCTTAACGTGCCATTCGATCAATTCTGCCTCTGCGATGCCTTCACCGACATCAGGCAAACGGATTGCAAAAACTCCCATGGTCTCCTCAGTCCTCCATGACTTTGCGCAATGCTTCACCGACACGGACTGGTCCGGGGAAATACTCCCATTCCTGTGCGTGCGGATACGGTGTGTCCCAACCTGTGACACGGACCATCGGCGCCTCCAGGTGGTAAAAACAAGCCTCCTGAACGAGGCTCATTAGCTCGGCACCGAAACCTGACGTACGGGTGGCTTCATGCACGACAACGCAGCGACCGGTTTTCTTGACGCTGTCGACGATGGTATCAAGATCCAGCGGCATAAGAGTTCGCAAGTCGATCACTTCTGCATCCACGCCGGTCTCCGCAGCCGCAGCTTCGGCAACATAAACCATCGTGCCATACGCCAGCACGGTCACATCCGATCCTTCTTTCTGGATATGCGCCTTGCCCAACGGCACAATCTGTTTGCCTTCCGGTACTTCACCCTGAGGATGCTTCTTCCAGCTTTCGATGGGTTTGTTGTGGTGGCCATCAAACGGGCCATTGTAGAGCCTTTTGGGCTCAAGGAAGATAACAGGATCGGGATCTTCAATCGCTGCCAGCAACAAACCCTTGGCGTCGCGCGGATTGGATGGGATCACCACCTTCAAGCCCGACACATGCGTGAAAATTGCTTCGGGACTCTGACTATGCGTCTGGCCACCAAAGATACCGCCGCCGGTTGGCATTCGGATTACAATCGGGCAAGTGAAATCCCCATTGGACCGATGCCGCAAACGCGCAGCTTCGGATACAATCTGGTCGTAGGCTGGATAGACGTAGTCCGCAAACTGGATTTCAATAACGGGCTTCAATCCAAAGGCTGCCATGCCAATGGCTGTGCCCACAATCCCGCTTTCGTTGATCGGGGCATCAAAGCACCGCGACTTGCCGTATTTCTCCTGCAATCCTGCGGTACAACGAAACACGCCGCCGAAAAAACCGACATCCTCTCCAAAGACCACGACGCGTTCATCAGCCTCCATTGCCACATCGTGGGCTTCCCGGATGGCTTCGATCATTGTCATCTGTGCCATGTTTTAAAACCCCGCTTCCTGTCGCTGCCGGATCAAATGCGGCGGCATGGTTTCATAAACACCCTCGAACATGTCGCGTGGGCTTGGGGCTTTGCCTCCCGCAAGTGTCCCAATGGCTTCAGCCTCTTTCTGCACCGAAATCACCCCATCAAGAATTTCTACCTCCGCTTGCGCGTGACGGTCCTCGCTCCACTCTCCAATCTTGATCAGGTGCTGTTTCAAACGCTCAATCGGGTCTCCCAGAGGCCAGGCAGCAGCCTCGCTTTTTGAGCGATAGGCCGAGGGGTCATCTGAAGTTGAGTGACCACCCGCACGGTAGGTCACATGCTCGATCAACGTCGGGCCATGCCCCTCACGCGCACGCTTTGCAGCCCATTTTGCGACCGCATGCACCGCCAGATAGTCGTTTCCATCCACCCGTAGCGAGGCAATGCCAAACCCGTGGCCACGCGCAGCAAACGTGCCAACACCACCTCGGGCAATCCCCTGAAATGTGGAAATGGCCCACTGGTTGTTGACGATATTGAGAACCACCGGTGCCTTATAGGTCGAGGCAAAAACCATTGCCGCGTGAAAGTCGCTTTCCGCTGTGGAGCCATCCCCGATCCAGCCTGTTGCAATCTTCGTGTCGCCCGATATCGCCGACGCCATTGCCCAGCCCACCGACTGCACGAACTGGGTTCCTAGATTGCCGGAAATCGAAAAGAACCCGTGTTCCTTCGACGAGTACATGATTGGCAACTGACGTCCGGCCAGCGGATCTTCCGCGTTTGAATATATTTGGTTCATCATCGTCAGCATCGGATACTCCGAGGCAATCAACAGACCCGCCTGACGGTAAGTTGGGAAGTTCATGTCGCCTGGCTGCAACGCCCGCGCAAAAGCACAAGACACCGCCTCTTCGCCCAGATGCTGCATGTAAAAGCTCGTTTTGCCCTGCCGTTGTGCATTCTGCATCCGTGCATCGAACGTCCGCAAAGTCAGCATATGACGGAGACCTGCACGCAATTCGTCCACGCTCAACGATCCTGCCCAGTCACCGACTGCATCGCCCTCTTTGTTCAGCACCCGTACAATCGAAAATGCCAGATCGCGAATATCGTCGGGGTCCACATCGACATCAGGCTGCGCAACCGCACCTGCCCGCGGAATTTCAAAATCGGAGAAGTCGGGGGTATCGCCGGGACGGCATCCCGGCTCCGGCACATTCAGCGAAAGCGGTTTGACAGCCTCTGTCATGAGTCTCCTCCAAGTACGTTCGGCCGGAAATGGCGGGCCAAAACGGTCTGTGTGTTCTGAAACGACGTGATGCTCCCAACAACACGCGTGGATTACGTCCGCGAGATAGCGACATTGGTGCACGCCTCCACCACGGCCTGACCAAATAGGTCAGTATCACTACCATATATGCAGGGAGCGGCGACATTTCCCCAAAATCACCCATCTCAGCCGGGCAGTTTAGAGCTTTCCTCGGCAATGCTCTTGATTTTTAGTGAAATCCACCAACTTCGCAAAAGCCACCCTTTGCCGCAGAGTCAAGTTGCAGCAGCAGCAATGCTTTGTGCAGCCTTCGAAGTCTCCGCCACAACATAAGACGCGTAACACACAGCCGTCTAAAACGCTCAATTCGTGCATCCGGCTCCATGGCTGTTACTCCTGCACGCGAAAGAGCGTCCAGCCATCAGCTATTGGCAGGCAAACGCAAAACTGCACGGAAGTCGTTAACGTTGGTCAGCGTCGGCCCCGTCACAACCTGATCACCGATTTTCTCAAAGAAACTGTGAGCGTCATTTCTGGCCAATGCGACTTCAGGATCCACGTCTGCAGCTTGTGCCTTGGCCAAAGTTCTTGGACCGATAACCGCACCGGCAACTTCGGCGGCGCCGTCAACACCATCGGTGTCGCAGGCGATTGCATGAATGCCAGGGGCAGCACCGAGCGCCACCGCAAGAGCCAATGCAAACTCGGCGTTTGGACCGCCGACACCATTTCCCCGCCGCGTGACAGTCAATTCGCCGCCGGAAAGATACACCACCGCCCCTACAGGAGCTTCGATCGCAAGCACCCTGCGGGCCTGATCATGGGCGACTTCGCGTGCCTCTCCTTCAAGCGCATCATCGATGATTTCCACATCGACACCCACCGACCGCGCGAGCTCGGCAGCGGCCTCGAGACTACGGGCTGGTGATGCATAGAGCCGGTTTTCCGTTGTCGACAATCGCGTATCATCGGGCGAAACAACGCTCGAATGAGCTTCCATCGCCGCCAGAACGTGCGGCGGTAATTCGACACCAAATTCAGCGGCCTTTGTAATTGCGTCCTGCCAAACACCAGTCTCGCCGACAGTCGGACCAGATCCAATCATGCCCGGATCGTCACCCGGCACATCAGAGATCAACAAGTTGATCATCCTTGCCGGAAAGGCCGCGGCAGCAAGTTGCCCACCCTTGGCGCGGTCCAGATGCTTTCGCAAAGCGTTCATCACAGAAATCGGTGCGCCGGACGCCAGCAGTTGCGAATTGACCGACTGCAAATCGTCAAGCGTCAAACCGGGCAAAGGCGCAGTCAGCAAGGAAGAAGCCCCGCCCGAGATCAGTCCGATAACCGTGTCTGTCTCTCCCAGCGACGACAGCAGCTCCAACATTTCGAGCGTTGCGGCCTCTCCTGCTGCGTCCGGAACCGGATGTGCGGCTGACCTGATTGTGATCCCTTCGCAAGGCCGTTCATACCCATATCGGGTGATCACAAGACCTTCGCATGCCCCCCAAGCCGCTTCCAAAGCTTCCGCCATCCGGGCGCTTGCCTTGCCTGCACCGACAACGACGACACGCCCTTCCGGTTTCGGAGGCAAAGCCTCTGCCAACGATGCCATTGGATCGGCGACGGCCACAGCGCGCGCAAACAAGTCTCTTAAAAACGTTTCAGGGTTGTCCAATCAAAGCTCCAATACCGGCCCGTCACCGCAATCTCGGATCACGCCAACACACGGCAACCATTCCGATGTCTATTGCGCCGACCAGACAGTGATACGACAGGTTTTCGACAAGCACGCTTTTACCGCGACCGACTGGCCGCAGCCTACGTCCCACTTGGAATTGCATTCAAGAGCGAAAGTTCATCCGCGTGCGTGCTGCAGCGTCTCCACAGACAGATTCAAAATCGTCTGAGCTAGGACGGAATTCCGTCGGTACAGAGTAAACGCCCCCCAACCGGAGCAGCGCCACGGTTCAGTTGGGAATCTTTCTGGAATGGAGACTGCGCTCCGAATTGAAGAGGTTGAGAACAGAGGCGTTGGCGGACGCGAATTTCTGCAGATTTCTCCTTCGCCAGAAGCACAACTTCGCCCTACCTCTTCGTTAACTTGGAAGATGAGAATTCTCTGCTCTGTTGTTCAACCAGCGGCCAGTTTTTGCTAGTCGGCGTTGCCAATTTCCTTCGTAGCGAACCGTAAGGGCGGAGGCTGTCGGTTATGATTGTACCTTGCCTTCCTAACTCACGTCTCTGTCACATGGCTTTCCAACACTTCACCCTCGCGATCAACCGAGCGCCAAATGTGGCACCACTCTCCGCTGATCTTCTCGAGCATCTCGCACAGGTGCCAAGTTCAGTTCGAGTGCAAGGCATCGAATGCGATCGTCTCTTGCGGATTTTCGATGCGTGTATCGGACCGATACTGCTGCCACAAAAAACCGAACAGATTCTCAACTCCTGTCGATGGCGCGTTCATGTAGCAAATCTTCGAAACTGCCCTTTCCGTCTCAAGCGTCATCCCTTTGACAAGACCGCCACCCGCAGTTTTTGGCAGTCTTTAAGCCCGCATGCTCGCCATTGTCACAGAATCAAACGGCAGGCCAATAAAGTAAGTATCGTCAGAATGACGCGATCAAATGTGCGTTTGGATATTCGCCGTCCCAGTGCGTCGCCGATCGGCATGCTAAGAACCAGCGGTGCAATAGCGACGAGACTGTAACCAAAACGTTCCATCGTCATAATGCCCAGGGCGATTTGTGCAGGAAACTGGGCCAATGCCATCGCAAGGAAATAGAGCGACATTGCAGAAATGAACTGTCGCCGCTTCAGCGGGACCGCGTTCATGAAGGTGACAGAAACCGGCGCCGACAGCCCCACCGCGCCCTGAAAGATGCCGCCCACAGTGCCGATAGGCACAGCGAGTTTGTGCGCCAGTGCCATGGGTAGATGCCATTCCGGGTTTTTCAGGCGAAACCAGATGTAGGCAAACACGATGACAGCCAAGATTTTGCTAAGGATCGCACCATCGACTTTCGACAACAACACTGTGCCGATTCCTGCGCCAAGCATGGCAGCGCCAGCAAACTTCAATGCGAACCTGCCAGGCGGAAAATCATGCCGGTAACGGATCACCTGCAATGTGTTGGATGCGATGTTCGGCAGCAGAAAGACGGCCACCGCAAACGGCACATTCACCAGCAGCGACATGATCGGCACCGCGAGAAAAGGCGCGCCGGTGCCGGTAGCGCCTTTCAGGATGCCACCAAGTCCAAAGGCCAGAAAAATCAGAAGGAAGGTTTCCGGGCTCACGATACGCCTATTTGGTGGCGTGATTGAGCACGAACATGATCATGCAGGGTTCAGTGCCACGGTTCGACCACGCGTGATTTGTGCCCTGTTGGATCACAACGTCTCCCGCCTTGAGCAACACGTCCTCCTCATCCATCAGCATATAGATTTCACCTGACAGGATAATGGAATAGTCCAGACTGTCTGTGCGGTGCATGAAAGGGTGGCGCGCGCCTTGCACGACATTCGCGCCCGCGCCCATTTCGGCAAAGGCGGTTGCGCCATCCAGTTTTGCCAAAACCTCTGGGTCTTCGGGATCAAATTGTACGATCCGGAACACCGCACCGTTTTCGGGCGGATGCAGGATCAATGGGCCGGTGACCGGGTCCTCGTGTATCTCCATCGGGGCGGGCGTTTCGGAGTGTTGCCACAGGTTGGTCAGGGTGACGCCGGGCCGGTTGGGCCGCTGAAGAATGCAAGATGCCTCTTCATCCATGATGACCTTGGCGACGCCGTTTTTGTCGTGGCCGGTGACAACCCGCCGGTATTTTTGAGCCATCTCAGGCCTCCTTCTTGGTCGGGGCGGCTGCGGCCCCTTTTTCTTGAGATTTTGATGTAAACCATACCGCCGCCATTGCGGCCAAGCCGACCAGATCGCTGATCCAGCCTTGTGACAGCAAGGCGATTCCCGCTACCGCTGCCAGAACCCGCCAGTGCAAGGCCAGTGGGACATGGGCAAAGCCCACAACTGCCATGGCAATGCCAAGCACACCGACGCCGCCCGACAGCACCGCCAGAAGAATCTCGGCCCAACTGCCCTGCATCATCAGGGCCTGGCCAAAGACAAACATGAACGGCAGGATGTAGCAGGTGATACCAAAGGCAAAAGCGGTCCAGCCCACGCGGTTGATATCCGCACCGGCGATCCCGGCAGCCACATACGAAGCCAGCGCGACAGGCGGTGTGATGGTGGAGACGCAACCGTAAAAGAAAACAAACAGATGTGCCGTCAGCAGAGGCACGCCCATTTTTGCCAACGCCGGCGCCACAACAGTGGCCAACACGAGATAGGCTGCGGTGGTTGGAAGGCCCATGCCCAGAATGATGGCCGTCAACATTGTCAGCAGCAGTGCAATCAGAATAACGCCACCGGATGCGGAGACAATCAAACCGGAAATCTTGGAACCAAGACCGGTGATGCCCAGCGTGCCCGCGATGATACCTGCGGCCGCGCAAGCAATGGCAATCGGCACCACGGCCTTGGCACCTTCGGTCACAGCCTTAGCGGACTTTGTTAGAAGCTCCGCATTGATCCGACGCGTCCACAAGACATGGCATCCAAGCAGTACGAGGATCGAATAGAAGGAGGCTTTGAACGGGGAATAGCCATTGAGCATCATGGTGATCAGGGTGACAAAAGGAACGATGTATTGCCCGCCTTTCAACAGGATTTTCCAGATCGGCTCGTCGTCTTCGTCGGTGATTGCAGTGGGCGTCAGCCCGTTTTTGCCGGCCTGCAAGTGCACGACGAACAGAAGGGACGTGAAGAACAGCAAGGCAGGGATCAGAGCCGCCTGCATCACATTGGAATAAGGCGTGCCGACGACTTCAGCCATGATGAAGGCAGCGGCGCCCATCACCGGCGGCATAATCTGTCCACCAGTGGAAACCACGGCCTCAATCGCGCCAGCCTGATGCGGCTGATAACCTTCTTTTTTCATCATTGGGATGGTCAGCGTACCAGTCACTGCGACATTGCCCGCAGCCGATCCAGATATCATGCCAAGCAATGTGCTGAACAGGACCGCCGTTTTGGCCCCTGCTGCACGCATACCTCGGGTCAGGCGGCTTGCCAGTTTGAAGAAAAAGTCACCGGCACCAAAATTGGAAAGGAAGGCACCGTAGATCGAAAACAGGATGATGTAGGTCGAGGAGACCCCCAGCGGAATGCCGAAAATGCCTTGGCTGGTGGTGGTTAGAAATTCGGACATGCGCGTCAGGCTGTAGCCGCGCCCATTCAGCACCCCCGGAAGATAAGGTGAATAAAATGGATACGCAAAAAACACGAAACAGATGATCGCCAGCACGAGCCCGACACCACGCCGCGCGGCCTCCAGAACCAGCGCGATCACAACGATACCGACCCAGGCATCCATTGGCACTGTTTCACCGCCGCTGAAGGCGATGTCCTTCCAGCGGGTCATCAAATAAACGCACGAAGCCACACTGATTGCGATCAGACTGATCCGCAAAAAGCGATCCGCGTTTGTATCCTTGAAGCGTTTGGCGGCAGGGTGCGACAGAAACAACAGCACCAGCATCATCATCAGGTGAAAGATTCGAATGTCGCGTGTGGACAGAACGAAAATCCCGGAAACGTTCAGCAGATGGAAAAATCCGACCACGAAGGCAACAACGAGGATGGCGCGTTCAAACACTTTGTCGATGGCATTTGTCATGTTTAGGCCTTCCCGGGGCGCCGCCGAATGGGCGCGCCCCGGTCCGTTCGAAAATCAGAGGATTTTCACTTGTTGAAATAGGCAGCAGCACCAGGGTGCAATGGGATCTTCAAGTCCAGCGAGCGGGCCGGATCGATCTGACGTGCATGGGCGTTTTCGGCGCGAAACTCGTCCATGTGATCATAGATGGCCGCAGTGATGGCCATAGCGACCGCGTCACTCATGCTGGCATCTACAATCAGCATGTTGTTGACCCCAAGCAGGGCGCCGTCAGTATCGGTATTATAGACGTCGGCCGGGATCACCACCTTGTTGTAGTTGGGGTATTTCGCCAGGGCTGCCTCAATGTCCGCTTCGGACAGGGCAATGTACTTCAGCTTCTTGTTGGCCTGGGCCTGCATCACTGCACCCGCCGGGTAGCCGCTGAGCGCGAATGCCGCATCAACGTTGCCGTCAGCCAGTTGGCTGAACCCGTCGGAGTAACTGAGGAAGCTGGGTGTGATGTCGTCCACCGTGAGTCCCGCCAGCCCCAGCACCTGGGTCATGAAGGGGATCGTGCCGCCGCCAGCGGGCCCAACCGCGACCCGTTTGCCCTTCAGGTCCGCCACCGAATTGATGTCGGATCCATCCAGAGTCATCATGTGTAGTACACTGAAATGCAGCGACCCGATGGCACGCAGGTTCATGGCTCCGGCTTTCTTGTACGGACCGACACCTTTGTTGGCCAAAACAGAAAGGTTGTTGTTGGTGATGGCGATGTCAACTTCGCCATTGTTGACCAGACGTGGGTTCTGAACCGACCCCTGTGTGACCACCGGAACCATTGTCAGCCCGTCCGCGTGCGCCCCGACCAAGGTCGAGATTGCCTGCCCCACGGGGTAGAAAGCGCCGCCCTGACTGGCGGTGCCAATTCTCAGCTCTTCGGCGACAGCGGTTGTAGCCGCCAATGTGGCGGCACCGATCGCAGCGCCGCGCAGGCATTTCCAGAAATGTTTCATGTCTTCCTCCCATTCGGCTGCGACAGTCAGGTGATGCTCACAGAATGGCGTTGGTGCCGCAGGCGATATCGCGAGCTTACAGTAGGTAATATTCCCCAATCAATATTATAATCGATTTTTTTGCTAAGATGATGACTTTATCGGTTAAAAAGAAAGGAGGCGGCTGCACCGCAGCCGCCCGCCCTTCGCATCACAGGTCAAACAATGGAGGTTGTGCCCGACAGGTTTGTCAGCGACATGAACTCCGAGCAATGTGTGCTGCCGTTATGGGCACACCACATTGTAGAGAGACACGAACTCCTCATCGGTCAGGAAATCCCGCTTCGCGATGCCCGCGTCTTTTACTTTTTGGAGCAAAGCGGCGTTCTGTTCATCGGTCACTTCGGCCAGACCCAGTTCCTGAACCTTGTACGTGATAGAGGCCTTACCGCTTTTCTTGCCAAGAACGACTTCGCCGGAGCGTCCGGTCAGGGCGGGATGGGTCCCGAACATCACCAACGGATCGTGCATCACATATTGAATGCCGATACCCGATTCACGAATGAAGTTGCCATGGCCCAGAACGGGTTTATTGCGGGCAATCGGAATGTTTGACAGTTCAGAGATCAGGGCCCCCAGCTCTGGCAACTTGTCCATCTGATATTGCGTGTCATAGCCATACAGGAGGTGCAGACCGAGCATCAGTTCTTCCATTGCGGCGTTGCCGGTACGTTCGCCGAGACCGTTGGCACAGCTGTGGACCACTTCGGCCCCTGCGGCAACCGCGGCCAGTTCAGTCGCAACACCCATGCCGAAATCATTGTGCGTGTGGATTTCGATGGGGAGACCGGTCATGCCTTTTACCCAACCCACCATATATTTGATCGCTTCGGGGGTGGCGCATCCCATCGTGTCGACGATACCGATGGAATCGGGCGGGCTTTCGTTCATGATGCCTTTGCAAAGATTCTCGAGGTCGTCCCGGCGCGCACGCGTTGTGTCATAAGGGAAGAAAACGGCATAGAGACCCTGCTCACGTGCATAGTTGATCACGTCTCGGCTTTTCTTGAACACATCTTCCCAGCTCCAGCCGAACTGTGTAACCAATTTCGGGTAGCCAATCGGCACTTCGATGATCACGCCGTCTGCGCCGCACTCCAAAGCCATGTCAATGTCCTGCTTCAGGGCACGAGCAAAGGTGAAAATCTTCGATTTCAGCCCCAGCTTGGAAATCTCCTTGATCGCCTCGGCGTCCTGAGGCGACACCGCTGGCATACCGGCTTCGATCCGCTCAACACCCACTTCGCTTAGCTTTGACGCAATCCGAATTTTGTCGTCGATGGAGAAAACCACACCAGGTGTCTGTTCGCCGTCACGCAGCGTTGCGTCGTGAATTTGAACGCTGGGCGGCAACAGCAGGGACTCGCGCACTTCCGGCTGAAAATTGTAGGGGCTGACCCACCATTTTCCGTCTTCAAAATGATTCTCACGCATGGGGGTTCCTTTCACGTGGCGTTGTTCGCGTCGGGAGCATTTTTATCGCCTATTTACCTCGATGACAACAAAAAACGATTTTTCTGGATAAAAGCCACAAGTATCTTAAATTTCCGCACCCTCGCCGAGATGGCAAACTGATCAGCCACCTTTGCTCCGAAGTTATAAAGCTGCATCCACCCGCCCCTCAAAATCATGAAAAACAAAGAAAAAACAGGATTTGTCCGACTGAATTCGTTATCCCGCCTCACGTTTCGCACAGCGAAAATCCAAACGACGGATCGGAAGGTGAGGAAGAAAAATCGATATAAATTGATCTAGGGGAAAAATTTTGCTTTAGTCATGTCATGAATATTTCAGTCGATACCTCTCAGGGAAATCAGTCCTCTACGCAACGCACTTACCTGACGCTGCGCAATGAAATCATCACGGGTCGCCTGACCCCTGGTGAACGGCTCAAAGTGGACACTCTCAAAGAAAACTACGGCACCGGCGCGTCGCCTATTCGCGAAGCGCTCAGCCTTTTGACGTCGGATCAATTGGTCGAACGGTTGGATCAACGCGGGTTTCGTGTTGCCGAAACCAGCCGGCATCAATTTCAGGAAATTCTGAATCTGCGCTGCACGTTGGAAGACATGGCCTTGCGTCAAAGCGTGGCCAACGGAGGGCAGGAGTGGGAAGAACAACTGGTTCTGGTGCATCACTACATGGGCAAAACCGACCGCGCCGAACAAGAGCTGTTTGAGGAACGTCACAAGAATTTCCATATGGCTTTGATCTCTGCATGCGAGTCGCCAATCCTCATGCGGTTCTGCGGACAGCTGTACGATTTGAACGTGCGCTATCGTTTTCTCGCGGGACGTTCCAAATCGTATAGCAGCAGGAATGTAGAAGATGAGCATCAGGCGATTCTGGATGCTGCCGTGGCACGAGATGTCGAACTCTCGTCCCGTTTGCTGATGGATCACTATCGGAGCACCGGTGCATTCCTCTCTGACCTGATTGACTGAATCGTGCTTCGGCGATCGCAAGCGAGGCCGAGCAGTTGCTGACTCTGTATCACGGAAAAACCAGTGTTTGCTCCGCGAAAGTGAGGCTATGCCTGGCCGAGATCGGCTGTGACTGGTCAGGCAAGATTGTGGATTTAGCCAAAGGCGAGCAAAACGCGACTTGGTATCTGAGCTTTAATCCCAAAGCGGTTGTGCCGACTTTGGTGGACGACGATCTCGTTGTGACCGAGTCCGCCGTAATCTTGGAATACTTGGTAAAAAAATTCGACGCGGGAAACCTACGTCCAACTGATCCCCATGCTTGGGTCACTGCCAAGATGTGGCTGGCGGAATGCCGCGATATCCATGCAGCCATCAACAGTCTGACCTATGCCATCGGCAAACGTAGAAAAATCCTGTCGACAAAAAGCGCGGACGAGATTGCTGCGTCGCTCGCAAGAATGGCAAATCCCGCCAATGCGTCAAAGCGGCGCGACATTTTGGAGCATGGCGTCGACTCAGAACACGTCGCTGCCGCATGCTTCACCCTCAGACTGATGTTTGACAAAATGCACTCCGCACTGGCGCAGGGTGAGTGGCTGCTGGGTGCTCATTATTCCCTGGCAGACACAGCGCTCCTGTCTTACGTGGATCGTCTGGACCGACTTGGCTTGAGCGGACTTTGGGACAAGCGCACACCTTTGGTTCAAAGGTGGCTTGGTCAATCCCGGCAGCGCGCCAGTTATTCCCTCGCGATTGAGGATTTTGCTGGTTCGGCCGAAGGGGATCGCAAGGCCGCGACGGCGGCAGAGAACTGGACGTTGCTTGCCCCCAAATGGGCCGCTGCCTCAGGCTGAGAGCCCTGATGTCGATCGAGATTTTTTACCTCAATTAATTGTTTTATCGATTTTATTGCGATACTTCAGGGTAAATAGATTCTGGAGTCCCCATGCCTAAACTCTACATGTCCGCGTCCACCGGTACTTCGCAACCTCAGGAGGACCAAAAGTGCACGTATCTGTTTAGCGCATATTGGATAGCAAAGGGGCGCGCTGAGGCTTCTGGCAACACGATCGAACGCGGGGCCGGTGCGCTTCTAAAGTCCGGCGAAACGATCAGTTTCACCGGTTCAACTAAAACGGACTGGGTGAGGTTTGACCTGTTTCACGGGGCGGCACCCGCGGACGCAAAGTTGGACGCACCAATTGTATTACCTGATCAACCAACGGACAGCGCGGTTTTGCTGCGATTGGATCAGGTAACGTTCCCGGCCGATGGCGTCGCCTATCGACATGTGCATCCGGGGGCAGGCATACGTTTTCTGGTGAATGGGAAACTGCGCATCATTGGCGACGCCCATCAGGAAACCGCGACCCCCGGCCACGCGTGGTTTGAGAATGCCAATTCTCCAGTGCGGGCGGAGGCCGACCCGACACAACGCGTCACCAGCTTTGTGCGGTTCATGGTGCTGCCGGCGATTTACCTTGGCAAGCCGACCATTCAGGTCTTGGATCCGAAAGAACAAGCAATGCCACGGGTTCAAGTCACCAAGCGGCATGTGGACTCTCTCGCCTACTTCTAATCCGGATAGCTGTCCGACAGGGATGACTCGCGCCAGCCGTCAGCGGGGCTGTCGGGCTCCGAAGACAGACCTGCCGCGCGAATTGCCTCGATCGCGCAGTATTCGTCTTTGTCCGAGGTGTCGCCACTGATGCCGACGGCGCCAATGGTGACGGCGTCTGCATCGCGCACCAACACACCACCAGGAACGGGGATCAACCGCCCATCGGATGCCGTGGCAAGGCTGGCCTGAAAAGTCGGCCGGTTCGCCAGGCGGTCACGGATCAGACGGCTGGAAATCCCCATGCCCAGCGCGCCCCATGCTTTGCCGAAGGCAACGTCAAACCGCATGATGCCGGACCCATCTTCGGATTTTACCGCCACCAGCTTGCCGCCCGCGTCCAGCACAACAACGGTGAGGGGCAAGAGGTTTTCGACGCGCCCAAGGCGCAGGGCCTCATCGATGATTGTCTCGGCTTTTGCCAAAGGCAGGCTTGTTTGCAACTTCATGGGATATCTTCCTTTAGCTCATCAGATCCGGCAGCCAGGTGACGATTTCCGGAAAGGCCAGCAACACCGCGATAGTGATCACATCAGCCACAAAAAACAACGCGATCCCGCGAAAGACCTGACCGAGCGAAATGTCCGGGCGCACACCGTTGACCACAAAGCAGTTGAGCCCAATGGGTGGCGTTATCAGGCAGACCTCAGCCATTTTCACGACGATGATGCCGAACCAGATCGAGTCAAAGCCCAGCGCGATGACCGCCGGATAGACCACCGGCAGGGTCAACAGCAGCATGCCAATCGCGTCCATAAACATGCCCAGCACTGCATAGGCCAAAAGGATACAGATCATGATCACCATGGGATGTGTGTCCAGTTGCACAATCCATGCGGTAAATGCCTCCGGAACACCTGAAAACCCGAGGAATCGCACAAAGATCAGCACCCCCCAAATCAACGAGAAGATCATCACCGTAAGCCGCGCGGATTCCATCAGCGATCCCTTGATGTCCTTGAGCGATGTGCCACGCAACAAAGCGACCAAAAACACCACCGCAGCGCCCAAAGCACCAGCCTCGGTTGGAGTCGCCCAACCGCCGTAGATTGCGGAAATGATGATGAAAATCACAATGAAGATCGGTGACACCCCGGGCAGGGATTCGAAGCGCTCTTTCCAGCTATAGCCGGACACCGAGGGCGCGTCGGTTGGGCGTACCATGGCCCAGACGATGATGATCCCGGCATAGATCAGCGCCGACACAAGCCCGGGAAGGAACCCGGCCAGCAACAGTTTTCCCACCGATTCCTCGACGATAATGGCGTAGATCACGATGATTGCCGAAGGCGGTATCAATGTCGCAAGTGTGCCGCCTGCCGCAACCACGCCTGCTGCCAGTTTCTTGTCATATCCGTAGCGCAGCATTTCCGGGATCGCGACACGCGCAAACACGGCCGAAGTCGCGGTTGACGCGCCGCTTACGGCGGCAAAGCCCGCAGTCGCAAAGACCGTGGCGACAGCCAACCCGCCGGGCATCCAGCCCAACCATTTGCGCGCAGCATCAAACAACTGCTGCGTCATGCCGGCGTGAAAGGCCATGAAGCCAATAAAAATAAACATCGGCAGGACGCTCAGCGCGTAGGTAGAGGATTTTGCATGCGGCACAGTGCCGACAATCCCTGCGGCTGGGGCCCACCCCAGAAGCTCCACCAGGCCGACCAGACCGACAATGGCGGCGGCAAACACCACCCGCACACCGGCAAATGTGAGCAGCAACAAAAGACCCAGCGCAATGATCCCAACAAGGAAAGGATCGTTAAAGCCAATGCCGAATATCATGAGCGACCTCCTTCGTCGGCGCTGTCGCCCATGACTTCGTGAATTTCATCCTGCGCCTGTTCGGCGACTTCTTTGATCAATACGACGCCCGTCGTGTCCAAATCGGGGTTCACGAACAACCGGATCGCCCCCCATAACTGCACGAGCAATCGCAAAAACCACAGGGAAAAGGCGATTGGAACCAACAGTTTGGACGGCCAGACCGGGAACTCGGCGTCAATGGTCGTGTCCCCCAGCGTGAAAGATCGCCAAAAATGGCCCGCGCTGTAGTAGATCAGAACACCGATGATAAAGAGCGCGACGAGCGTGCCAAAGATTTCCACGGCCCAAAGAGCGCGGCCCCTCAGATTGGCCACAATCAGCTCCATGCGGATATGCGCACCGACGCGCTGGCAATAAGCCGCGCCAAGGAACGCCATGCTGGCCATCGAAAGTTCAACCAAATCGATATAGCCGGTGATCGGCTTATTGAAGACTGTGCGCATCACGATCTGCAAAACGCCCAGAACCATGAGCAGGAAAATAGCCAATGCCGCCAGCATGTTCGCCATATCTTCGAAGGGCGACAGCGCTTTGTCAGCTTTTTCCAAACGGGTTGGGGGGGAAGTTGTGATGGCCAAACGCGCCTCCAGAGACGTTGGGGGACGGCCCCGAAGGGCCGCCCCCATGATGCAAATTCAGATCAGTTACCGGCTTCGGCTTCTTTGGCGTAGCTCCAGACCGCGTCAAACACGCCCTGAGCGTCGAATTTGTCGCTGTTGGCAGCGATCCATTCGTCCCAGACAGGTTGACCCGCCACCTCGCGGAATGTCGCCAGCTGCTCGTCTGAATAGGTGACCTTGGTCAGCGTCTCTTCAAACATCGGCAGGTTCTTCTCGTCCTGCGCAGCGTAGGCTTCCTGGGTCACCTGCATGATCATGTCGCGCTGGCCCATCAACAAGTCCTGATACTGAGCTGGCAGGGATTCATACGCGGTCTTGTTGAACACCCAGCCACATTCAGATGTGCCAGGTGCCAGATTCGAGGTGAACCACTCCGCTTCGTCGCTGATTTTGAACGACACATGCGCGTAGGTGAATGGGAATGCTGCCGCATCCACCGCGCCACGCTGGAAAGCGGTTGAGGTTTCGCCCGCTGGCAGGGTCTGTTTGACCGCGCCGAGTTTCTCCATTGCAGAGCCCAGACCACCGCCTGCGCGCACCCGCATACCGGACCAGTCCTCCAAATTGGCAGGCGGGGTCCCCTTGCCGAGGATTTCATACTGCGGCAACAGACCAGACACATATGGCATGGCATTCCAACGCTCCATATCCGCGACAATCGCAGGATGTTCAAACATCTTTGAGCGCACGTAGCGATCTACCGCAGGATCTCCCAGCGGAAGGAAAGGCAGCGAGAATACCATCCAAGCCGGGTTTTTTCCGGGATGGTAGAAGTTACAGATGGCCGCGCCTTCAAACGCATTTAGCTTCAGCCCATCAAGATTCTCGCGTGCGCCGGACAATTGTCCGCCATAGAAAATCTTGATCTGGAAATTGCCGTCTGTTGCTTCCGAGACTTTGGCGGCCATTTCTTCCATGCCAGCCGACAACGCGCGCGGGTTGCCCCACATTGAAATTTTCCAGAACACCTTGGGGCCGTCCACCTCGGCGGCGCCAGCAGCGCCCGCCAAGAATGTGGCCGCCAGCAAAACAGGTTTCACAAGCAAGTTACGTAGATTCATTTGGTCCTCCCATCTTTCGCTTCACTAAATATGTATTTTTGCTGAAACGAACTAAAAATCGATATTATATTCAAAATGGGAGAAGTCTACATTTTTATTCCGGTTGGGGACGCGCTCCGCGGGCGGCCTGTTTTGCTAAGGTTCGCACCGCGCCTGACGCAGAAACTTCCTTTTTGCGATCAAACTGTTCGATGTTTTGGGAAATACGCGACAAGTCGTAGAGATAATTCACCATTGCGCCCGCTGACTGGGTAAGCCCTTTTTTAGATGTGTCAGCCCCAGCGTGCACTTTGTGAACCAAGGCGCCGTTCGCAAGGTGGAATCGGGCCACTGGGTCCAGTGGTCGCCCGTCGCTTTTCTTGGCGGCCAAAAGATAGTGTGCTGTCAGTTGCCTTATCTGCTGGGGGTCATCTGTCTGGAGGGTGATGCCCTCGCGCTCGGCCCAACGGCTTAGACCGGGGATCGGCGACAGGGTCACAAAACGTTTGAGGTTGGGTGCCTCAGCAGACAAGTCCCTCACCACCTGTTTGATCAGCGAGTTTCCAAAGGAAATTCCCGCTAGCCCGGCCTGACAATTGGAAATGGAATAAAAGACGGCGGTGTTGGCCTCTTCAGCACGCAGTTCCTCACGGCCTTCCGACAGCAACTCCTGGATCGATTCCGGCACACCTTTGGTCAGCGCCACTTCGACAAAGATAAGCGGATCATCCGGCATGGCCGGGTGGAAAAAGGCAAAACACTTGCGGTCAGCGGGAAGCAAGCGTCGACGCAGATCGCCCCAATTGTGAATCTCATGCACAGCTTCGTAGGCGATGATTTTTTCCAGTATCGATGCGGGTGATTCCCAAGTGATGTGACGCAGCACCAGAAATCCGCGATTGAACCAACTTTGGAACAGGTGGAACAGATCGTGGTCAGTGCGCCCCAAGTCGGGTTTCACCTTTAGCCGGGTCAATAGATCGGCCCGCAGCTGCACCAAATCAGCAGTGGCATCAGGGGCTTGGTTCAACTGCCGAAACAAATCCTGTCGTGGCGGTTCGGCTGCATGGGCCAAGGCCTTGTAGACTTTGGGCGTCGGAGTGACCTTGTAGGCGGTCGCCAGCTCGGCAATGCGATCCGGATCTATGTCCAAATCGTCGTTCAGGAATTGATAGAAGCGATCTCTGTCTTCATCTGTCAGGGTTTTGATCGCCTGAAGAATTTCCTCAGCCAATTGCCGACCCGAGGCCTCAGACGGGGCCTCCAGCAAAGCACGGCAAGAGGCAGCTACAGATCCATCCGCAGCGCTTTTGCGTTGAAACGGCTGACGCTCCAACAGTGTGGACAGCATTTCGCCGAGGGTGCCGGTGCTTGCCATTTTGGACTCTCCAATCAGCTGAGGATGGCTTTGCCAGTTGAAAGCCCCACGTGAATGGACAGGCTGCCTTCATTCACCAGCCATTTGCGCAGGGTAAACGAACGTGCGCCGGAGGCATGCATGGGATCGTTTTCGGCAATGGTGCGGGCCCCTTCCATAGAATCAGCGCGATACAGGATCATCCCTGCCCCGTTCATCTCGCTGCCGCTTGCATCTGAAAGAGGACCAGCCATCACAAGGACGCCTTCCAGTTCCATCTGCCGCTGGTAGTCGAGATGCGCGGGCAGATTGGCTTTGACCTCTTCCGCTGCACCGGCAGGCGTTGATTCCACGACAAAAAGTTCCAACGCCAAGGCGCCCCGATCACGGGCCATTTCCTTGTAGTCATTCCAAGCAACCATCGTATTACCTCCATTTTCGGCTTCATTATTAAAAAATCGATTTTATTTGACAAGGCAAAACATCATCGTCAAAATGACTTCGAAACAAGCGATGTGACGACGTGGAAGATTGGCGGTTGCCGCCTTTCACTTCCTTGCCACGGAAGTCGCGGACGCTGAAAGAGACTGGAAATAACATGGCTGCAATAACTGGTGAGGCCCTAGAGCTTGCACGATCAACAGCTCAAGAGGCTGTGCGGGAGCTTCGCAATCGAAAGACGGTTTTGGACAACGATTCCATTGATGTCATCCTGGCGGACGCCCGTTCGCACTACGCTTGGCAGGACAAGCCTGTGTCTGACGAGTTGCTGCATCGCCTCTACGAGATCACAGCCGCAGGCCCGACGAGCATGAACACTTGCCCGGCACGATTTGTCTTTGTCACCAGTAAAGAAGGCAAAGAGCGGCTCGCAAAATCTCTAAAGGACAAGAATATCGACAAGATGATGGCGGCGCCGGTCACGGCAATCATCGCGCATGATCTGGAATTTTGGCGCGACTTGCCGTTCCTGTTCCCCCACGAAGACCGCCGTCCGCATTTTGAAGGCAAACCGGAGCACAGTGAAACCACCGCATTCCGAAACGGCACGCTGCAAGGGGCTTACTTTATGATCGCAGCCCGCGCGCTGGGATTGGATGTTGGCGCGATGAGCGGCTTTTCCAACGCAGTCGTAGACGAAGAATTTTTTGCCGGCACCACCCTGCGCTCAAACTTCCTGTGCAATCTCGGCTATGCTGATGAAAGCGCATTGTTCCAAAAACTGCCGCGCTTTGAGTTTGATCAAGCCTGCAACTACGCCTGAGGACGACCATGGCCATTCGCCAAAAAACTGTTGTGACAATAAAAATGTCCGGCTTTGCCAGCAGCCACAGCCACTGCGTGGTGCACACCCGCGACCTGTCTCTCACAATTGACGAGCCGATCGAGCGTGGCGGAACAAATTTAGGCTTTTCGCCCACGGAAACCGCCTATGCCGCCCTGGTCGGGTGCACAAATACTATCGGCCACAAATGTGCCGATAAACTGGGCATCGATATAGGTAATCTCGACTTCGAAATGGAAATCGACTTCGACCGTCGCGGTGTCCTGTTGCAGGAAGAAATAGAAGTGCCGTTCAAAGCGATCCGGCTCGACGTTACGGCCTCTGGGGCCGCCAACGACGCCGAACTCGCCCAAGTCGCGGCCGAGACTGAGAAATACTGTGCCGTTTCAAAGATGTACAAAAATGCTGGCACAGAAGTGGAGGTCAACTGGACCAAGAAATGACCTCGTAAAATTTGAACCATCCAGGGAGGAGACGATGGGAATGATGAACAAAGGACTGGCGCTTGGAGCGCTGATGGCCGGATTGGCTGCGGCTCCGGCTTTTGCCACAGAGACAATCAAAGCGGTCGTGATCGACGGTTATCCGGCACGCGCACTGTGGGTGAAAGAATTCACCAATTTCTTTATCCCGGAAGTGGACAAGAAGCTGGCGAAAACCGGCAACTATGAAATGGACTGGCAGGAAAGCTACGGCGGCTCCATCGTGAAGCCAAAGGGCGTGCTGGAAGGCGTAAAGCTGGGTCTTGGCGACATTGGAATCGTCACTACGATTTTCCACAGCTCCAAATTGCCATCTCAAGCAATTTCCGCGGTCACCCCATTTGTCGCTGCTGACGCGCGCGCGGTGGCCAAGGCGGTGGATGAGATCGCCAAAGAATACCCGACCATGCAGAACGAATTTGCCAAGCAAAATCAAGTATATCTGGCCACAGGCGTGGTGCTGGACACCTATCAGGTTTTCTCCAAAGAACCGGTGAACTCTGTGTCTGACATGGAAGGCTCCAAGGTTGCGGGTGCAGGTATGAACCTGCGCTATCTGGAAGGTATCGAGGGCGCCGCGGGTGTGCGCGGCGGCCTGACCGATTTCTACAACATGCTGGACACCGGTCTGGTGGACAAAGCCATGCTCTGGCCGGAAGCCGCCAAGACCTTCAAGATCGCCGAAGTGGCGCCTTACATGCTGAAGGCGGACCTTGGCGCGGTGAACTCTAAGACCATCACCGTGAACAAAGACTACTGGGACAGTCTGCCTGATGAGGTGAAGACCGCACTCCAGGAAGTCGCTGTGATGTACAGAGACCACGTCGCCGGCATTGCCATGGACCGGGCGGCTGAGAGCCGTGAGGCCTATGTTGCTGCGGGCGGTACCATCTCCGAAGCCAGCGAGGAAGACCGCGCTGCCTGGGCCGCTGCCATGCCTGACATTGCCGCGGAATGGGCCGCAACGCTGAACGACAAGGGTGAGCCGGGCTCCGACATGCTCAAAGCCTACCTCGGCAAACTGGAAGCCGCCGGTTACACTGGCGTGCGTGACTGGTCCGCCGGCGCGGGCAGCTAAGCAAACAAAGCAAAAAGGGCCTGACTGTGACGACCTCTCTTTTTGGCAAGACACTCCGGGCCCTTTCCGGAATAGCCAGCACCATCGCAACCGGCGCCAATGCAATTGGCACCTTGGTGGTGCTGGGCCTTGTCCTGATCGTAAATTTTGATGTGGTGGCGCGGGGCATCTTCAACGCGCCCTTCCGCGGCGCATACGAAGTTGTGCAATTTGCCATGGTGCTGATTGTATTTCTTCAGTTACCCGATGTTGTGCGCGTGAGCCGCCTGACACGCTCTGACGGATTTCTGGTGGTGATCGGCCACCGCTTTCCTCGGTTTGCCAATGGTTTGCGCAAGGCGATTGACACGGTTTCCGCCGTCTTTATGGCCCTGATTGCTGTGACAATCTGGCCCGAGTTTCTGGATATGCTGGACACACGCGACTACTTCGGCGTGCCAGGCATCTTCACCGCGCCGTGGTGGCCGATCAAGCTCACCATCTTTGCCAGCGCGGCCCTTTGTGCGGTGCTCTTTCTATTCAAAGTACTATCCCCAGCAGAAAAACCCGAGCTGATCCGCGCTCCCGAACATGAGGACAAAGAATGAGTCCCCTTGAAATTGGCATGGCCTCTGTCGTTGCCATTGTCGTCCTGATTTACCTCGGGATGTACATCCCGATTGCCCTCGGCGTGGTGTCTTTTGTCTCGATCTGGTTGATGCGCGACAACTTCGACTTGGCCATGAACCTGCTAAAAATCGCCGTAGGCGACAGCGTGATGGAATACACCTTTGCCACCGTTCCGCTGTTCACCTTCATGGGGCTTGTGGTCTCCAAGGCCGGGCTGGGCGCGGATGTTTATGATGTCATGAGCACAGGCTTCCGCCGCGTGAAAGGCGGTATTGGCATGGCGACCGTCGGAGCGAATGCCGTGTTTGCAGCCGTGACCGGATCATCGATCGCCTCCGCCTCGGTGTTTTCCAAAGTCTCCGTTCCGCAGATGCTCAAATACGACTACAACCCGCGCTTTGCCGTGGGGGTTGTCGCGGGTTCCTCTGTGCTCGGCATGATCATCCCGCCGTCGGCGATGCTGATCATTTACTCCTTTGTGGCAGAGCAATCGGTGGGCGAAATGTTCCTCGCCGGTATCGTGCCCGGCCTGATGCTCGCTGTCGCCTATGTTGGTGCCATTTTCATCATGGGGCGGTTTTTCCCTAAGTTTGTCGGCGGCCGGCCCGCCGAGGGTTTCGAACCGATGCCCTGGGGCGAGATTGCATCAAAAACACTGCCCACTGTGGGTCTGATCGTTGTGGTCTTGGGCGGCATCTATACAGGGTGGCTCACGCCGGTTGAGGCGGGCGCCACCGGCTCTTTGGTCGCCCTTGTGATCGCCCTTGTCCGTCGGCGCATGACCGCAAAAGCCTTCTGGGAAGCGCTGTTGGAGACCGGACATATCACCGCGTCTATCCTCTTCCTGATCACGGCTGCCTCGATCTATTCCCGCATGCTGGGCCTTGCAGGCCTGCCCAATGAGTTGGGCGACATGCTGTCGTCGTCCCAAGCCAGCTTCTTTACAATCATGGTGCTCTACGTGCTGTTGATGCTGTTCTTGGGCACTCTGTTGGACACCGCCTCAATCATACTGATCGTCGTGCCGTTGTTCCTACCGCTGGTGGAGCCCATGGGCCTCAGCCTCGTATGGTTCGGCATCATCACGGTTGTAGGTGCTGAGATCGGCCTGCTCACCCCGCCACTTGGCATCTCCTGCTTCGTGATCAAGGCCACGCTGAACGACGACCGCATCTCGCTCAAAGATGTTTTCCTTGGCGCCCTGCCTTTTGCCGGCGTGATGCTCATCGTACTTATCCTGCTGATCCGCTACCCCGCGCTCAGCCTTGCTATTCTGAACTAGGAGGCGCCTATGCGCTCTGTCACCAAAGACAATATCACCGATGTTTTCACGTCATACTTCGGCGAAGATACCGATCCTCGGGTAAAAGAGGTGCTGACGGCGCTGGCGCGCCACATGCATGACTTTGCGCGTGAAGTGAACCTGACGCACGACGAATGGCGGGTTGGCATTGATTTCCTGACCCGTGCCGGAGAGATCACCACTCCGGAACGACAGGAATTCGTGCTGCTCTCAGACGTGCTTGGACTGTCTTCGCTTGTGGACATGCTGCATTCGACGCCAGAGGCCACCAGCTCTTCGGTACTGGGCCCGTTCCATGTGTCCAATCCGCCGCCTCTTGCGATCGGCGGCGATATGAAACGTGACTTCGAAGGCGAAGTCATATTGGTGGAGGGCACCGTGCGGGACACCGACGGCAAGCCGATCCCCCATGCGACGATCGACATCTGGCAGACGGCGCCCAATGGCATGTATTCCAGTCAGGACCCCGATCAAGACATTCATTCTTTCCATGGACTGATGACGGCGGACGAGAACGGCCGGTACGCCTTCACCACCGTGCGCCCCGTCGAATACACGGTGCCAGCAGATGGCCCGGTCGGGGACATCCTAAGAGCCGCTGGTCGCCATCCTTGGCGCCCGAGCCATTTGCACTACATCGTGTCCGCCGAGGGATTCCGGTCTTTGGTGACTGAAGTCTTCCCGGATGATGATCCCTATCTGGATCAAGACACGGTGTTTGGTGTTCGCGACGATTTGGTCATGACCTACGTCCAGCAACCGTCGGGTTCTTTCCCGGATGGCTTTGAGATATCAGGCAAAGTTGATGGCACCTATGCGCGAGTAGACTTTGATTTGGTGCTGGCCAAAGCCTGAACCGGTCCTAGTCCTAGGTGGCGGTGCTGTCAGACTAATTCGAACTAGTCTCAGCTAGGACAGAATTTCTGCCTTTTATTCGGCACAAAGTTGGCGCCACTCGGCCAGAGCGGCGCCACGGTTCACTTTGAAATTTTGTCTAGAATAGAGACTGCGCTCCAAATTGAAGAGGTTGAGAACTGAGGCGTGGACGGACGCGAATTTTTGCAGGCTTCGCAATCGTCGGAAGCGCAGCATCGCCCTCTCTCTTCGTCGAAATGGAAGGTGAGAATTCTCTGCGCGATTGTTCACCCAGCGGCCAGTTTCCTGCCTGTTCGCGCTGCCAATTTCCTTCATCGCAGCACCGTAAGAGCGGAGTTTGTCAGTTACGAGTGTGCCTGGCCGACCGTAGCGCCGCATTGATTTCTTGAGAAATTTCAATGCTGCCTTCCTATCTCGCGTCTTAGTCACATAGCTTTCCAGCACTTCACCCTCATGATCAACGGCCCGCCAAAGGTAGTACCGCTCGCCGTTGATCTTCACGAACATCTCGTCTAGGTTCCGTTTCCAGTTCGAGTGACAACGCATCGATTGAGATCGTCTCCTTCGGATTTCAGAGGCAAACTGAGGCCCAAACCTTTGCCACCAAAAGCGGACAGACTCGTAGCTCACATCAATGCCGCGTTCGTGATGCAAATCTTCCACGTTGCGCAGCGAAAGAGGAAACCGGACGTACAACATCACCGCCAGACGGATGATCTCGGGGCTGGTTTTGAAATAGCGAAATAGTGGGCGCTTGGTCATCCCAAGAGGCAATGTGACCGCCCTGCCCCTCTCAAGCCGGTTTCTTCTGACAAAGCCTCTGCAAGCGCTCCAGACAGTTGGCCGCCGGATGGTAGAAGATACTGAAGCCAAGAGACTTTCCCGGCGATCAGACCCCACCTCCAAGGGTTGCTGGCGTCAACTCGAGCAGGCGTTTAGCAGCCGTAGACAATCCCCCAAGCGTCAAAGCTGTTGCATCGTTGCACGTTGCTACAACGTTCACATGGGACAGTGCTTCGGTATAGTTCCTCATCAATTCGGGCGCGCCAATTAGGTGCACAGGTTGCTTGTCCCAAAGCTTTCGAGTTGCGGCCAGTTCAAAGCCTACCAACAGCCCGGACAACCGCGCTCTTGCCGCTTCCGGAGCCGGACCGGTCAACAGAGCTTCCGCACGAATCTCGAAAATTTTCATAGCGACGACTTCTGGCTCAGCGAGTGCGCAACTGCAGGCGGCCTCGAAATTGGCCTGATCCCATCCGCTCCCAGCCATAGAATGACGCAACACCGAACGCGATGACAGCAGGCCAAACATCTCGCCAGTCATGGCCGTCCAGAAATATTGAATTTGGCCATCGGCAACAACAACCCATTTAGAATGGGTACCGGGCAAGCAAATGACCCCGGAGAAATCAGGCTGGGATTGTAGAAACCCCGCAATCTGCGTTTCTTCGCCTCTCATCACATTAAAAGGCACAGACTGCTTGACGCCAGGAAGAATAAAAACTTTTCGCGCCGTGCCAGGCGCTTCTTGGGCCCGATCCGCCAATTTCTCAAGCCCTTCGTCGATCGCCATGTAAGGCACGTCGATCCAGCCCTGTGCCGCGCCGACCATGCCGCAGGCAACAACGGGCACTGAGGCTCCCACCCCGATCTGATCCAAAGCCGTTTCCAGCACGGGTGAAAACTCCGGTGGCGTAAGGCTGCCCATGCCTTGCGCGTCCGAATGATGCGCACACACGGCCCCATCAAACCCAACTGCCCAAGCCCTAAAACTGGATGTGCCCCAATCCACTGCAACAAACGCGACTGAAGACATGGTCCTACGTGACCTCATAGTGAGAAATGAAATCACGGTCCGGCTCCACACCAAGCCCCGGCTTTATTGGTATTGTAACGCGGCCTCCGTTGCGGGCCACTTGTCCCTGAATGTCCAGCGGCTCACTCAGCAGATCGTCCCGAAAGCGGTTTTCGGTTGTGTCAAATTCCAGCATCGGCTCCCAAGGGTGTAATCCACCCGGCAAAGGCGGCATCGCGGCCAGCAGTTGCAAGTTGGTCGCCACGGCGATGGCGCTGCCCCAGACATGGTTTATGACCGGTGTGAAATGCGCGTGACACAGGCCCAGAACGCGCAGGTATTCTGTGATGCCGCCCAACGCGCAGACTTCGGGCTGCGCAATATCCAACCCGCGATTCTCAAGGATTGAACGCCATCCCCAACGGGCGAATTCCGCCTCGCCCCCGGAAATATTGACTTTTAGACCGACCCGCAGTTCGCGGTATCCGTCCAAATCTTCCGGCGCCACCGGTTCTTCAAACCAATAAGCCCCCAGTTCATCCAGTGCACGACCCACATAGAACGCGTCAGACGTGGTGTAACAATGGTTGGCATCCACCATGAAACGCGCCTCGCCCACGCCCTTGGCCACGGCCTCGCACAGACGGACATCGTCTTTCGGCCCGAGACCGGTTTTCATCTTTGCTGCGCCAAATCCCATGCCAATGATCGCGGCGGCTTCATCCGTGAAACGTGCGACGTGATCTTCAACGCTTTCGCGTTTCAGCATCATCCCATAGCCATACGCCGGAACATCGCTGCGATGCGCACCGCCAATCAGCTTGTGAATGGGCAGTCCTGCGACTTTGCCCGCAATGTCCCAAAGCGCAATATCAACGCCCGAGAGCGCCTGTATCGGCATGCCTTTCTGCCCGTGATCGCGCAACAGGTTATATACCTTGTGCCAGGTTACATCACGATCAAGCGCATCCATCCCGACAACCATCGGGGCGATCACACGCTCCACAATGGTCTTGTTGGCGATGGCCACATTGCCGGGGCCAAAACACTCGCCCCAACCGGTGATGCCTTGATCTGTTGTCACCTCAATCAGATGCGCCGTGCGTTTGGCGTAGTATTGCTGCGAATACCCCAGTTCTTCGGGCATATCACATTGGAGAACGTGAGATTTGATGTCGATGATCTTCATGCGGTTTCCAAGGCTCGGGTGATGCGTTTGACGACGAGGTAATCTTGCAAGGCCAGCGGCGAACAATCATGCCCGATGCCGGACTGCCCGATGCCGCCGTGTGGAAGGTCGATGTCATATTTGACGCCGTTGATCTGTATTTCGCCGAAGCGCAAAACCCGCGACCAATGCGCAGCCCGCGCAAGATCGCGGGTAAAGACGTAAGCAACCAAGCCGCCTGCGTCCCCATCATTGGCCATGCGCGCAAGATCGGTGTCGTCATCAAACGGGATGATACTCACAATCGGCCCGAAGGTTTCTTCGCGATACACCTGCATGTCCTCTCCCACATCTGTCAGGACCGTTGGCGCGAGAAAGTGACCTTTGCGTAACCCATCTGGCCGTGCCCCACCGGCGAGCACTCTGGCCCCGTTGAGAGCGGCCTCGTCGATCATGCATTTCAATCGGGTCCAAGCGCGGCCATCAATGACAGGCCCCATCGCAATATCGCTGTCTTTGTCCCATCCAACCGCAACAGCTTCGGCCCGTTTGGTGACTTTCTCTGAAAACGCCGCCAGAACGTCGCGGTGCACAAACACACGGTTGGGCGCGACACAGATCTGACCCGCATTGCTGTATTTGATCCCACAGACAACATCCGCCGCCTTGTCCAGATCGGCATCGGGGAACACCAATACCGGCGCGTTACCGCCAAGCTCCATCGAATACCGTTTGATCGTTGTGGCACCGGTTTGCATGATGTGCCGACCGGTTGCTGTGGACCCAATCAGTGTCACCATATCCGGGATTGGGGAGGCCGTAAGATAGTCGGCAACTGCATAGCTTTCCGTCGTCAAAATCTGCACAACACCCGCAGGAAGCCCGATCTCATGGCACAGCGCACCGACGGCATAGGCCGAAATCGGCGTCTTTTCCGAAGGACGGATGATGATCGGACAGCCGGCGGCCAGCGCTGGCGCCAGTTTATAGGCAAGGTTGAGCAGCGGAAAGTTCCACGCCAGAAACGCCAGCGCGACACCAACCGGTTCATGCACCAATTGATGCGCATGTGTCCCCGCACGGTCCGTGAGGGCTCTGTCGTGCACGCGTGCGATCTCCTCGGCATAATACGCCAAGGCCCGCTCCAGTATGTCGAAATCCTCCTGCGTATCTGCCCAGGATTTACCCATTTCATAATGAATGCAGCCTCTCAGGTGATCCTCATGCGCCAACACAGCCTCGCGCAGCTTGTGCATCCAAGCTTGTCGCTCCGCGATAGGCGTGGCCGCCCAAAGCGGTGCCGCAGTCTTTGCCGCCGCTAAGGCTCGATCCGCCTCAGCAAGTCCGGCAACTGCCACGGAGGCCACTTCTTCGCTGGTTGCAGGGTTGATGACATCCATCTTTCCGGCGCCATCAATAAGAGCCCCGTCGATATACATCTGTTCAGGGAAGGTCATGGTTTTCCTTCATTTTTAAAGCGTTTTGGGTAACTTGGCGGCGCTACCAATTGGTGACGGACCCATCAGGGCGTGACAGATGCGGGCACTCAACATGCTCGGTGCCGCTGGCGCGAAGGGCGGCTTCATCCACCTCAACTCCAAGCCCGGGCCTGTCTGGAACCGGATAAACAGGTCCATCCAGATCGACCTGCACCGGAAACAACGCGGGGTCATGGAAACCGAGGTTCTCTACTGGCGACTGCCGCGTTTCGAGCCAGGAGAAATTCGGCACCGCTGCGGAGAGATGAACGCTTGCGGCGGTACAGATCGGGCCGAGCGGGTTGTGCGGCATCAGATCGACGTAATACCGTTCCGCCATACCTGCAATTTTCATCGCTTCTGTGAAGCCGCCGATGTTGCAGATGTCAAACCGCATGAATTGGGTCAGCCCTTGTTCCAGATAGGGCGCCGCCTGCCATTTGCTGGCGAACTCTTCCCCGATGGCAAAGGGAATGTCGGTCAAACTACGCAAGGCCGCATAGGCCTCGGTAGATTCACATCGAATGGGCTCTTCCAGAAAATCCAGAACCCCCGCCGGCAACTTGGCGCAGAAATTTGCAATCTCAACCGGCGTATAGCGGTGGTGCAAATCAATCCCCAAACAAAGGCTCAGGCCAAAGGTTTCTCGCAAAAGGGTCAGCGTGCGAGCGGTGTCGCCAAGCGATGCGCGCGGATCAAAGGTTTCGCTGTCAAACCCAGCGGGATAGATGCGCACACAATCCCAGCCCGCGTCGACCAAAACCCGCGTGGCCTCGACCGCCTGATCATCTGATGTTGCCAAAAAACTGGCGAAAGTTGGCACAACGTCGCGCTGCTTGCCTCCCAGCAGTTGGTGCACGGGCACTTCAAGACGCTTTCCCAAAAGATCATGCAAGGCAATGTCGATGGCAGAGATCGCTGCGGTCAAAACCCGTCCACCCTCAAAATACTGACTGCGATAGCACTCTTGCCAAACACGGCCAATCTTGCGGGAATCCTGCCCAACAAGAAAGCGGGCAAAATCGTGGATCACCGCTGCCACTGCTGTTTCGCGTGACGACAGGCCGCTTTCTCCCCAGCCAATCAGCCCATCCTCCGTTTCAACGCGCACCAACAATTGGTTGCGCCCGCCGACGCGGGCGATGATTGGGTCAATTGCGGCAATCGATGCCGCGGAACTGGTGGAGCAAATCGCAGGCGCTGCCTGCGCGTGATGCGTCTTCAGGGCCACAGGAGGCACCTCCATTAGAATCTCTCTTCAACATCATGACACACGATCAACAAATCGTACATTATTTTTTACATTTTGTGTTTGATATTGATTTTTCACATGATTGCCTTCAGGAATGACCCCGAAAAACCGGAGGCGCGAGGATGCAAAAGAGAAAAAACATGCTGCTGTTCGTGACGGATCAGTGGCGCTGGGACACGTTGCACCTGCCTGATCACCCTGCCAAGCTTCCCAATCTGCGGGCATTTGCCAAAGAAGCCGCAACCTTTTCCAACGCCTTTACTCCAGTGCCACTTTGCACGCCTGCGCGCGGAAGTCTCTTTACCGGGAAGCTACCGCATCAACATGGCGCTATGGACAACGTGCAAGGACGCTCATTCTACCCGCATGGCAAATTGCATCCTGAACAAGTGACATACCTCGAGCGTTTGCAGGACGATGGCTATCGGCTGTCCTTTATCGGCAAATGGCATCTTGGCGATCGTACGCTTCTGGACCGCGGTATTCATGATACCGCACTAAGTGATGGCGGCGACATGGATTTGATGAAAACCGCCGAGATCACCTTTGGCGGGCCGCGCAATTCCCCTTACTACGCGACAATTACAGACGGCGTTGCGCTCGATGAGCAACGGGTCAATCTGGCCATCGACAAGCTGCCGGAATTGGCCGCGTCGGATCAACCTTTCTGCCTTGTCGTGTGTCTGCATGGGCCACATTTCCCGCATCATGTGCCCAAAGAATTCGTCGATCTCTATAAAGACCTGCCTAAAGATTACGTGCCCGACAATTGGTGCGAACAGTTTTCTGAGCAAGGCAAGCCAGCCGCGCAGGGAGCATATTATTGGCCCTGTCAGGACACATCGCACATGACCCAGCAAGACTGGCGGCGCACAGCTCAGCACTACTGGGGATTTTGCTCTTGGATCGATGCTTTGTTCGGGCGGTTGTGCGCCGCGGTCAGCGACAACGGATTGGATGATGACACGCTCATCGCGTTTACCGCTGACCACGGCGAGATGTTGGGCGCGCATGGATGGTTCGACAAGGGACCGTTCTTTTACGAAGAAGTTGTTCGCATTCCGATGATGGTCAAAGACCCGTCCGTGACCGATGGCACAACGCACGACAATTTTGTCAGCTTTCACGATCTCTTCCCGACACTGATCGACCGCGCACTTGCGGGAGAGGTGCTGACCGATGCTGAGCGACAACGTTCGTTTTGGCGTAGCGACGCGGATCACGCCTTTCTGGGATACGACGCCTATCAGGGGCGCCAGTTCCGGTTTCGTGGCATCAGAAGCGCGAGATACAAATACGTTTGGAGCCCGCATGACATCGCAGAGCTCTACGATTTGGAAGCTGATCCGCAGGAGCGCCACAATCGCGCAGATGATCCGACCCTCGCCGAGGTTCGGCAAGACCTGCACAAAACGCTATTTGACTGGATGCGTGCAGAAGGTGACTGGCTCGCCGGTCCCGGCCATCACGCGCCCGTTGGCAGCTACATCGATGGGCGCGCAGCCTCAGAGCAGCACGATCATGGCCCCATGTGATAAAGGCGCATGTGATCAGGGCGCATGGTCATAAACCACCCGAAACCCCGTGTGCGCGCTTGTGCTGTCTGGCGTGTTACCAGTGCGCGCAGCAATGCGATACCGATAGCAATAGCTGCGGTGGCACAGGAATGATCCGCCCTTAAGCAGCTTTTGCCCCCGTGCCGCAGCATTTATTTGTCGCGCCTCCCGTGACGCGCCACGCACGCGAAACGGTTCCGCGCTCCACTCCCAAACATTGCCCACCATTTGATAAAGGCCGTAGCCGTTTGGTTGGTACGCCAGCGCCGGTGCTGGACCCGTGAAACCGTCACCGCCGGTGTCATGCACGGGGAACTCACCTTGCCAGATGTTCAGATGCTTTGCGTTTGTGTCTGATGGCTCGTCATCCCCCCAAGGATAACGCACGTCGCCAAGCCCTCCACGAGCCGCATGCTCCCACTCGGCTTCTTTCGGCAAGCGCCCTCCGGCCCAGGTTGCAAAGGCACGGGCATCGTCCCATGCCACATGCGTGACGGGCATCTCGTCTGAGGCCGGCGCGCCCTGCGGCCCAGTTGGATCGTGCCAGGTTGCCCTCTCAATCTTGCGCCACCATTCCAGCCCGTCCACACCCAGCGTGCCTTCGCCGCGATTGGGCAGATGGTCAAAAAAGACAAAAGACCAGCCAAGCTGCTCTGCGATGGTGCGATAGCCCGTGGCCATGACAAACCGACGAAACTGCGCGACGGTGATCGTGCCCGCTTCGACCCAAAGATCGCGCACCCGCTTTTGTATGAGTGGACCCTCACAATCAGACGGAATCTGCGGATCGCTTGTCCCAACCAACGCCACGCCGCCCGGACAGGGGCGGCAATTGCGCAGATGTGCTGCCGGATCAGGGGCGATACGTGGCGCGGCAAGGCCGCTTTGTGCGCCTCGCGGCGGCGCGCAACAGGCTTTGTCAGCCATTCCGCCCGCGGGTCCGTGCTTGGTTGATGCGCAATTGGTCGACCACGTGCCGCCCCGCGTCCTGAATATGCTGGTTGAGCACGGCAACAGCACGTTCCACATCTTGCGACTTGATTGCATCGATCAAATCGCGGTGTTCCTGAATGATCGCTTCCTGACGTCCGATGGCGATCGGAACCCGCGTGCTGATTGACCCGAGAATTTCGCGGTGTTGTTTCCACACCCCAAAGGCCACACGATTGTAGTGACGTTCATACATATACTCGTGGAACTGATGGTTCAGCTCCGTGTGATGCGCCTTGTCCGAAAAGTTCAGCCCCTCAATTTCCGCCTGAATTCGGTCCAATTCGGCAATGTCCTCGGAGCTCGCAGTCTCGACAAAGAGTTTCAGAAGGTAAGGTTCCAGCTGATAGCCCACTTCCGCCACATCACGCACAAATTCCATATCAATGGGCCGCACGCGGGCGCCTTGGTTGGGAATGAACAACACCAACCCTTCGCCGCGCAATTGTTGCAATGCCTCGCGCACGGGGTTGGTTGACGTGTTGTGCTGCTTGGCCAACTCCGAAATCTTGAGCCGCGCATTGGCCTCAAGCGCCCCAGACAAGATGTCATGGCGGATCGCCTCATAAATGGAGGTCTGCGGTGGGTTTCCTGCGTCAGACGCGAGGGCAATAGGGCCGGCAGTGCTCATGTATGTGTCACCCAGAAGTTCTTGCGGTTAAGGGCTGGCCACCCCATTACGCATGATTTATGTTTTTTCGTACATTATTTTAGCGAAAGTGCCAAGATGAACTTACCGATTTGCGCAGATGCCGCCAAGGCCGGTTGTGGCGAGGGATTGCTTTGGGACGCGGACCGCGGCGTGCTGTGGTGGGTCGATATCTCAAAGGAAGCCCTGCACTCCTTTGATCCCAAAACGAAACGCGCCACACGCGTGGCTCTGCCCTATCTCATCAGCGCGCTGGCGCTTGACCAAAACGGCGACCTGCTGATCGCGACCCAAAAGGGACTGGGTCGCGTTGATCCCCAAAACGGGCAGATCACCACTTTGCACGACCCAGAGCCTGACACGCCGGGCAACCGGCTCAACGACATGGTTGCAGGGCCGGACGGTGCATTATGGGTGGGCACCATGTCTGAGGGTGCCAAAGGCCCCACGGGTGCGCTTTACCGATATGGTGGAGGACAGCCAGAGGCCAAGATGGCCAATTGCACAATTTCAAACGGCTTGGCCTTTAGCCCAGATGGCACCCGCATGTACTTTATCGACAGCGTTCCCGGCGTTTTGCACGTCAGGGAAAACGAGACATGGCGAACCCTTTGCACATTTGACGACAGTACCGGCAAGCCGGACGGTCTGACCGTGGATGCCGAAGGCACGCTTTGGATTGCAATCTGTGATCGCGGCCGCGTTATCGGCATGACCCCGAAGGGCGAGACAATCGTCGCTATCGAATTGCCTTGCAACATCGTGACGAATTGCGCTTTCGGCGGTGCTGATCTGAAAACGCTCTTTGTGACAACCGGCACATTCAGCATGACTGAGGAAGAAAAAGCCGCCAACCCGAAGGCTGGCGGCCTATTCGCTGTAAAGATGGATACACCGGGCTTGCCACCTTATCGTGCGACGTGGCCGCAGGCTTAGCGCATCGTTCTTGCCATTGGGGAGGCGTCCACGGCAGGAGCAACTCTCAGCGTATTCGGGTGCCCGTCTTTGCGTCGAAAACCAATGCAAAACTTGGATCAAAGGCTGTCGTCAGGCGGCCGCCCTCGGTAGGACGAGCGGCACCGCGCAACTCTATGATCACCGGATGCGGCTCTCCATCAACCGAAGAATAGGCATAGGACACGCCGCCCAAGTTCTCGATCACATCGACGTCCAGGGCAACCTGCACCGGACCGTCCGACATAAAGTGTTCAGGCCGCAGACCAACCTTCACCTTTTGGCCAACCTGCAATGACTGCGAAACGTGGACCGGCACAGCAATATCCCCAAGGCGCGGCACAGAAACCATGCTCCGTCCACTGTCAGAGGACACGACGGCTGCCTCAAAAAAGTTCATACGCGGTGAGCCGATAAAGCCGGCGACAAAAAGGTTGTCCGGGTCGTCATAGAGTTTCGCAGGCGTGCCCGCTTGTTCGATCCGCCCATCCCGTAAGACAACGATCTTGTCTGCCATTGTCATCGCTTCGACCTGATCATGCGTCACGTAGATCATGGTTGCGGCCAGCTGTTTGTGCAGCTTGGCAATCTCAACCCGCATCTCAACCCTAAGTTCTGCGTCAAGGTTGGACAGCGGTTCATCGAACAGAAAAACGTCGGGCTGACGCACGATGGCGCGGCCAATGGCGACACGCTGTCTTTGCCCGCCAGAAAGGGCTTTGGGCTTGCGATCCATATAATCCGTCAGTTTCAGAATGCGGGCGGCCTCATCAACCTTGCGGGCAATTTCCTCTTTGGGGGTGCCACCGATTTTAAGCCCAAAGCTCATATTCTCCCGCACCGTCATGTGCGGATAGAGCGCATAGGTTTGAAACACCATAGAAACGCCACGCTTTGCGGGGTCGATGTGGGTCACGTCGCGCCCGCCAATCGTCATGCGTCCGCCTGTTGTCTCCTCAAGCCCCGCAATCATCCGCAGCAGAGTGGACTTGCCACATCCCGACGGGCCAACAAACACGCAAAAATCGCCATCTTCGATCTCAAGGTCTACGCCGTGGATCACTTCTACATTGCCATAGCGTTTCACCGCCTGTCTCAGCGCCAAGTCAGCCATTGCGCTTTCCTTCCAAGTCAAAAATGTCCAAGAGCGCCGACATTCCGCGATCTGCCAGAACATCAGACCCATTCAGCGCAGCCCCCGCATCCGAGAGAAGAAACGCCGCCAAAGCGCCGATTTCGTCCACCGTTGTCACCTCGCCCTCTGCAGTCCAAGACCGAAAACGATCCGCCAGATCTGGGGTTTGCATGGCCTCATCAACAATTTCTGTGCGGGTCATGGCCGGGCTGATTGCGTTGACGCGCACGCCTTTTGTGCCAAGAGACCAAGCCATTGCGCGGGTCATTGCGACAATCGCTGCTTTGGTCGCCGCATATCCTTCGTGTCCGGGGTTTGTGGCGCGGGCATGTACGGACGCGATGTTGACGATTGCGCCTTTGCCAGCCTCCGCCATGATACGCCCCGCGGCCTGACAGCCGACCAGCACAGAGCGCTGATTGACCGTCCAGAGCGTTTCCATTTGCGCCCGCGTCATCTCGAGGAACGGCACTTTGATCGTGACGCCCGCATTGTTGACCATGCCGTCCAGCCGCCCGGCACGTGCGTGCGCCGCCGCAATCGCAGCCTCAAACGCATCGAGGTCTGTGACATCCAACTGCACAAACTGCGCGCCGGTTTCTGCCAAACCCTCTGCCTCGAGGCTTTTGTCAAATCCGGTCACTTGCGCGCCCGCCGCGACACAGGCCTTGGCAATCCCAAGCCCGATGCCAGCGGCGGCACCCGTCACAATGATATGTCTGCCTTCAAGGTTCATTTGACCGCTCCTGCCGTGGCACCCGCCATGATCTTGCGTTGGAACACTGCAAACATCAGCAGCAAAGGCAAAGAACCGAGCACCGCCGCAGGGAACAACTTGGTGGGGTCAATCCCTGTGTTGCCCACAAATTTATAAACCGCGATCATCACTGTCAGCTTGTCTTTGTCCGTCAAAAGCAGCAGCGGATAGATGAAATCATTCCACACCATGATCATTACAAACAGCGACAGCGTCGCCGTGACCGGTGCAAGCAGCGGGCGGATTACGTGCCAGAACACCTGCCAGTTGTTGCAATTGTCCAACCGCGCCGCTTCTTCCAACTCCATCGGAATGGCAGCAATGAAACTTGTGTAGAAAAACACGGCCAAGGGCAGTTTCAGCGCCGCAAACGCCAGAACAATCCCAAGATAACTGTCCAACAAACCAAGGTCGCGGAAGATCACGTAAATCGGCGTGATCGTCACAAAATTCGGCGTCGCAAGGCCCAAGGCCATGACCATCACGATCACCCGACTGATGCGGTTTTGCATACGGGCCAAGGGGTAAGCCGCCATCGCGCCAGCAAAGACCACGACCACGATCACCGAAAGCGTGATGCCAAGCGAGTTGATCACAGAGCGCACGTATCCCATCGACGACAACGCCGCCATGTAGTTGCCCCAATACAGGCTGTTAGGCAGTCCCAGCGGATCCTGCGCGATCTCGGTCGAGGTCTTAAAGGACATCATCACCATATAAACAAGCGGCAGCAGCATGATCGCCACCAGCGTCAGCACAACGCCATGTACCAAGATCGACTTGGCGCGGCGCCGGATCAAATCCCAGTCGGGGCCTGCACGTTCTTGCGGCGCGGATTGCGTTTCAGTCAGGCTCATGACGTATGCTCCCGGTCCCTCAAGACCTTGTTTTGAACAAAGGCAACGGCCAGCACGATCACCAGCATCACAACCGAGAGCGCACTCGCGAAGCCGAATTTGTATTGGCCAAAGAGGTTGTCGATGATGTCGATGGACAACAGCCGCGTGGCCCCGTCCGGCCCGCCTTTGGTCAGGATAAAGGGCAACTCGAATGTCTTGAGCGTGCCAATCGTGGTCAGCATGACCGACACCGTGATTGATGGTCCCAAAAGCGGCAATTCAAGGTATCGAAACCGCTGCCAGCTTGAGGCCCCCTCTAGACGGCCCGCCTCGTTGATTTCTTCGGGAATACCGGCGAAGCCAGCTAAGAAGATCGCGCAGGTAAAGCCTGTGAACATCCAGATTTGCGTAAATGCCACAGAGTAGAGCGCGATGGATGGATCGCCCAGCCAATTCTGCTCCCACGCACCAAGGCCCAAGTCCCGAAGCGCCACGTTGATGCCGCCATTCAGAGGCGAATACAGGAATTGCCAGACATAGCCGATCACAACAAAAGACATCATCGCAGGCGTGTACAAAGCCGCCCGGCTAAAGTTGCGGATCAAAGGCAGCCGGTGCAGCATGGCCGCGAAAAACAGACCTGAAACGGTCAGAGCGGACACCACGATCACCGTGTACCAAAGCGTGAGCCAAATTTCTGTCAGATACCGGTCGCGCGTAAAAATCCGCTCGTAGTTGCGCCAGCCCACGTCCTTTGCTTCGCCGATCCCTTTGTAGTTGGTCAGGCTCATCTCGAACGTCAGGATGATCGGATGGATAAAGAACAAACCGATCACCAGCAAAGCTGGGATCGTAAACAGATACAGGGATCTTCTGGCGCGCATTTTCTTTTCCCTCGCACAATGGTTTGTGCTGGCCCGGTACAAAAAGCGCCGGGCCGGTTTTTTTACATGTTGTCTTCGACGACATCGTCCCAGCGTTGCAACGTGTCGTCGTTGTCGCCGTCGATCTTGAGCAAGAAGCCCGTGATGCTGTCTTCCCACTCAGATTGCAGGACTTTCGGGAACTCAAGTGTCGAGAAAGGCCACAGGATCAAACTGCCTTCTGCGCGCGCCTCTGTATAGGGTGTCGCAAGGTCGGGCATGGTCGACACGCCGCCCACATAGGGGCTATAGGCGCCCTCGGCTTCCAGAAAGACGTTGAGGTTTTCTTCCACAGCAAAGAAGTCTACCCACTTGCGCGCGGCGTCCTTGTGCTCTGCATCGCGCGGAATGGCCCAGCCCGGCCCCACAAGATCAAGCGCCAAGCCATGTTCAGTGAACGCCGACGGCATCGGAGCGAACTGGTAATTCAGCCCGTCTACGGAGGAGAAATTACCGATATTCCAAGCCCCCTGGGGCAAGATCGCCACGTTGCCCGCGCGGAATTCCTGAGGCGCAGTTGCCCAAGGGTCGAGACCGGCCTGCAATTCCGGATCAAAACACTCGGCTGCAACAAGATCCCGAACGCTGTCCAGTGAGGCGCTAAAGTTGGCATCGCCCACAAACTGACGTTCGCCGCTGCCATATTCCGCAGGGGACACACCATTGGGGTCGATCCCGTTTGCCCCAACATAGAGCATTGCCGGGAAACCACCCGCGAAAATCATCGGTGCGATGCCTTCGGCGGCTAAGGCCTGACAGGCCGACTTGAGCTCATCCAATGTCACCGGCGCTTTGTCGATGCCGACTTTGGCCAGCAGGTCCATATTGACGAAGTTGCCCATCCCAATGACTTCCAACGGGTACACAAGGATCTGACCGTCTTTGGTCATCACATCGCGCACAGCCGGAACCATTGTCTCGTACCAAGCACTGTCGGTGCCAAGATCCGAAAGGAAACCAGCCCCGCCCCACAGATCAACCAAGGAGCTGTCCACCATAGTCACATCCGGCGGGTTGCCTCCTTGCAGGCGTGGCGGAATAACCTTGTCCACATCCTTACGCGCAACATATGTCAGCTCGACGTCGATGTCGGGGTTCGCGGCTTCAAACTTCTCAATCAGCTCCGGCAACCCCGCAGGCTCCGCCTCATTCCCCTTCCACGCGACAACGTCAAGAACGGTCTGCGCATGCGCGGCTGACGTCAGAAGAATGGCGGTCGCCGTGACCGCAGATAAAACTCGAATCATTTTAGGATGCTCCTCTCTTCCTGCCAAAATCGTACATTATTTATTTTTTATTGTACATTGAGAAATTGCTTTCGTAGATGGTGAGCAGTCCAAGCCATCGAATCCCACCAATGAACAAAGGCGACCCGTTATGAGCAAAGCCCCCAATGTCCTCCTCATTTCAACAGATCAACAGCGCGGAGATTGCATTGGACCCGAAGGACGTGGCGTCCGCACCCCGAACCTCGACAAAATTGGGCGCAATGGGGTTCGGTTTTCAAAATGCATCACCCCTCATCCAATGTGTCAGGCCGCGCGCGCATCGATCCTGACCGGCAAGCTCCCCTACAGTCACGGTGTGCGCGACAATGGTCGTGACATGGACCTGTCGCTGGCCGATCAGGGGCTGGGTGGCCTGTTTTCGAATGCGGGCTATGACACATATTTTATCGGCAAAGCCCACCTGTCCTCGCAACAGACCTTTGAACCGACGGGGCGGCCAGAATGCTACAAAAGCGCCGGGGATTTCGGGCCGGAGTGGCGCGGCAGCTATATGGGCTTTGACGATGTGCAACTGATGTTGCGGCCTCATCATCACACACAATGGTATCCGGCGCCCGAAGCGTTGCACTATGAATATTGGCTGGATCAAGGCGGCAAAGGCGAAGACCGCTGGACACGCGCCAAGGACCGGCTACAGCCTGACACGGCGCACTTTCAGACGTGGCGCTCTGGATTGGAAGCCCCGTGGCATTCATCGCCCTGGATCGGCGACCGCACCGTCGACATGATCCGCAACAAAGGCGACAAGCCCCTGATGGCATGGGTGTCCTTCCCCGATCCGCATCCACCGTTTCTCTCACCAGAGCCTTGGTGCGACATGTATGATCGAGACGAGGTCACAATCGCTCGGCATCCGACGCTTGATCTCGAGGCCCGCCCTTGGTGGCATCGCGTCTTCGTCGAGGATAGGGCCAAACCGATCAAGCAGGGTGCAGAACACAACGCAGGCGGTGTTGACTGGGGCCAAAAAGGCGACCTCAACGAAGTCGCATTGCGCGATCTAACACGCATTTATTTTGGCATGATTTCTTCGGTGGATTACGAGATTGGGCGCATCCTACAGGCGCTGGAGGAGACAGGCGAGCTTGAGCACACCTATGTCATTTTCATCAGCGACCACGGCGAATGGCTTGGCGATCATGGTCTGCTGCTCAAAGGTCCGATGCTCTATGATGGCCTGCTTCGTGTGCCCTGTTTGATACAGGGGCCGGACATCCCAAAGGACCGCGTGATCAACGATCCGGTTGGCACAATCGATGTTTTGGCCACTGCCACCGACTTGGCGGGCATCGCATCACCGGACACGCACGGAAAATCCTGGCGCCCCCTGTGGGATGGCACAGAAAACCGCGATTTCGCGCTTGCGGAATACGAGGTCGACGCACTGCGCTCGGCCGTCGACATGGATCTGATGACAGTGCGCAGCGGGCGCTATCGTATGTCGATGGATCTCAAGACAGACACAGGCGAACTCTATGACATGCAGGATGATCCCGACGAGATGGTCAACCGATTTGACGATCCCGATTTTGCAGCTATTCGCCGCGAACATCACGACATGATACGATCCCGCCCGAATGACATGATTCCTGTGTCTCCACGAGTCGGCTGGCACTAAGCTTTCTGTCTGACGTCAGCACCTTTGGGTCCAATTAAGGCCGTTTGCAAAGAGAGTGCTCTCCCGCCAAGGCCCGCCGGGTTTCGCGTCCAAAAACAATGCCTCTTTCACACGAGGAGTCACCCAACCAACATGGCGCAACTTGGGATGGCATAAACCAGACCTCAAAATACATAACTCTTGAAGATCGATATGTATCATCTCAAGTTGATAGCACACCGCATCTTTTTCTTTGGGCGCACGCAATGAAAAACGCGGAGACCGATCCGCAAATTTGTGCATGTGCACTGCTACGTTGTCGGCATCCAACAGAACAACCCTATAGGCTGGCGCTTCAAAGTTGCCGAGACTGTCCATCGTCAGAGTTATTGGCGAATTCTTGTTGGTTGTGGGAGCATGCAACCGCCGTTGCCGAACGACATTGTGTTGCCGTGTGTAATCGCGCTCCGAGCAGCTTCTAACTTCAACTTCCGGCCCTTTGCGGACATTGATGCCCACCTAAACATGCTGTACTGCGGCCCACCAAACCAGTCATTCGTTCTTTGCGCAGCATTTCCAGAACTCGACTGGCGGCAGCGCGGGACGAAGCTGCCGTCAAATTTCTGTTTCTGAGTGACTGCTTTGCGCACTTCGCTGGTGCCGCTATCACCACTCTCGTTGGCAGTAGAAGTTCTGCCGCAGTCGCACACCGACTACAACGAGGCTTACGAAGCAGACATTCAACTAATACCATTTGTGCCATCGGCGAAGCACAAAAAGCACATAAGAGCTTATGCGCCAACCTGGCCAGCAGAGATGAAGAGCGGAATAGGTCGTCCAACACTGTCTGTGACGGCGTGCAGCTTTGTGTAAATGCCACCTTTGGTCCTAGCGATCAGCCTGCCACGCCCCCCCTTTTACAACCGCAGGCTGGAGGCTGTGAGATGAGCTTTGAGGTATGTTGCGTCGATCATGATCGTCTTGTGATCTGTGCCTTCAGTAGGCAATCCTTCCATGATCCGAGCGAAGGCCCCATGTCTCTCCACCGTTTCCACCGGTTGTACAGCGTCTTTGGCGGCACAAATTTTCAAGGCGCATCAGACCACCGCAACCCATTGCAGTTTATAAAGATAATCCCGCTCAGAACACGCCGGTCATCAACCTCGGATTGCCATGGCTCTTCGAAAATTAAGGTTGAAGACGCTCCATTTGTTTGTCAGTCAGCCAGAATAGATTGCTCATTACCCCCCCCTGAAATTCAGGAGCTTGAATCACGTAGGCGAGATCGCGGCAACCAATTTAGTGGGCCCTAACCCTAACTTTGGAATCGAATGTTCGAAACAAGAGCAGATGCTGCTTGTGCGCCTGAAATCATAACTGCTTCCACGCCTGGACCATGCGTCGATGATCCGGCCAAAACCAGCCCTCGAATAGGCAACTTGTTAGGCAGCGCTTTACCTTCGATAGTATTGCCGTAGATAGCCCCCTTCTCTGTCATTGCATATCGGTGGTAAGTGATGGGCGATGAGGCGCACTGAAAAACAACTCGTTTTCTCAGATCGGGAACCAAGTCTTCTGCAATTTTCAGAATTCGTTCTACCTGCATCGCCTTAGCGGTTTTGTATTTCTCAGAGCGCCTATATGCTATTAGCGATTTTTGGGTCGGCAATTCCGGGAACCAACGCGACGCTTCTTCGAAAGAGATGAGGGACGTGCACTCCAGTGTTGCGTACCCGGGCGGCGCGCAAGATGCGTCCATGACTGAGGGTGAAACCAGATGTAGACTGCCCTTCTCGCTTTCGTGCGTTACAATGGGTGGAAGTTGCAAATTGCCACGAAGGCCTAAATAAAGGCCAAACGCGGAGCAGCTTGGCTGAATCCTCCCGCTCTCTTCAAGCCTCTTCCAGTTTTGCATAGGGTCGTCAATCAGGCTCGAAAACAATGACAAAATGTCTGAGTTTGCTATGACGGAGCGGGTTTTGATAGTTTCGACCGCTCCGCTTCGTGTTCTGATTTCGATGGAAGAGCAGCTATTGTCCCTTATATTGATCTTTGTGACAGAGGTATTCACTTCAACCCGGCCTCCGGCTGTCCTCAAAGCATCTAGGAGAGTTTCAGATAATTTTCCGGATCCACCCACAGGATATGCGCCGCCATGCATGTAGTATCCAAATAGCGGGATCATACGTCCAACGCTTTGATTTTCAGGTTGATCGCTAGTGTAGGACGCCAGTTCATTGATCCACTTTGTGACCGTTGCCGACAATCCGAAGTGGTTCAGAAATGCAGGCCACGGGCGACGCATCCATCGAGCCGCAAGCGGAAAGCTGGACGCGAACCTCGCAATCTCTTGGGCGTTTTCAGGTCTTCCCGGAATGCCGTTTTGATTGCCGGTCTCATACATTGCCGCATGAATGGCCTTCACCGCAGCGCAAAAAGCCTCAATTTCATCAGTTTCATCTGCAAACAAATTGGAAAGCATGGCGACGTATTCCGGCCAGCTACGCGGCATATTGATGGTTTTTCCCAATATCGTGCAGCGACGATATGTTGGGACCCACCTGATGTTCCCGTCGACTCCAATGTCTTTCAGTATCGCATCAACTGGTCCGCCTTCGAACGTGCCGGATACGTCGTGAATACCGGAGTCAAAGCGGAACAAGAGTCGCTCTCCGGTCTCTTTGTCACGTGCGCGCCGACTCCAGTTATGCGCAAAACCTCCAACCACTGAATGCTGTTCAAAAACGCGCACCGACAATCCTTTCTTCGCGCAAAGCACCGCCGCTGTGAGGCCTCCGATACCCGCGCCAATAACTGCGACATCGCAAGTTTCTGATTGGTTTTGCCCAGCGAATTCAGGAGATTGCCATTGAAACGATGGATCACCCGCGGCCATCCGCAAGATTTGCCGCATCAGGCTGCTCTGTGCCGCTCGAGAATAGATCATCTGACTCTCAAGGCCTCCAATTGCGTATCTTGACCGTTACGCTCATCAACAAAGTCTACAATTTTGCCACGGGCATTTACGCGTTGTTGCTCAGCCCCACCAACCGAGACACGTAGTACACCTCGGCTGATGCCTTCCCCGATTTGTGGTAGCGCGCACAGCGCGACCTCTATGTCCTTCTTGCGTTCAGGCGTGAGCCGATTTAGCCCCAAGTCAACTACAACGTGCAGACGCTCCTGTCCGGCAGCAGCACTGGCGAGTTGGAATTGCAGATGCAGGATCCCCTGAACCCGGCTCTCGATGGCTTTTTGAAGGGTTTGGGGATTAAGCAGGTTGCCGACCAAACTGAAACACCGGTCCACTCGCTCCCCCAACCTGATCCGCGTGGTCGCAGCGCCAAGTTTATCTGAAGTGGAGGAAACAAAGTCGCCAACACGATACCGAATAAGCGGAACCAAAGGGCAGCTTAGATCCGTCATCAAAAGCGCACCGTCCGCGTCGCGCTCGATAAAGGCCCACCTTGACAAAACAAGGTACTCATCCTCTTCCAAGCCAACTGGATTAATTCCGACGAGCCCAACCTCTGTTGTCCCATACAGCCCGGAAATCTTACAATTCGGCCATGTTTCTCCAAGAAATCTTCGTCTGGCGGAAGACATCCGCTCGCCAATAAAGACGACTTTCTCAATATCCAAATGAACGCCGTAATCCAGACATGCCTGAGCCAGTTCCGCGATTCCGGCGGGCGTTGCAACGACACAGTTTGTACGAACCAGCTGCAGCGCCTGAAGAGCGTACGCCCGATTTTCTTGCTGATCAAACCTCCCCAAGGGTACGATTGAAACACCCAGAGGGGCCAACACGCGGTTCATGCCTTCGTACAATGACCCAAATCCGCCCGCGGCAAGCAGGTTGGCCACAACGTCTGTTCGATGAAACAAGTGCTTCCCGATGAATCGTCGGACATCCAGCATATGGGCGTCCTGATTTTCATTCTGCCAAGTTCCCCAAAAGGAAATGGATGGAGCGGCACTTGAACCAGATGTGGCAACAACGTAGCTGGCAGGCCGCGCAGTTTTGGAGCGCCGAAGCCTCTCAACGCTCTGTGACAAATCCGATTTTGTCGTCACCGGAAAGGTGTCGACAAATGCCTGATAGGTCGAAACCTGCGACGTCGCCTCCAAGAGCCCAAGTCGCTGGTAATGCTGCGCCATGGCATTGAACGGGATGACGGGAAACTTAGAGAGCTGCATGGTCATTGGGCTTTTCCGAGATCGGGGCGAGAGCAGTAGGGCAGATTAGCTTCTGGTGTATCGCCCCAAGTTTTTCTGTTTGGTCCTCCAAGGCGAGCGCTTCGTGAAAGAGATCTCCGATCAAGTCTTGGTGGGCCAACACGTCTCGCCAAATTTGTCCAATTTCACCGCCCCCAAAGAAGCCCTGAACAGGCACGTCAAACAAACTCTCAGTCCGAGGGAAAATGGACCCGTTTGGAATGGAAATTACATTCGCCAAGCACGTGTCTAGTTTCTTGAGCTCCTGCTCAATAGAAGGCGTCAAACCTTTAAAGTGCCCTTCCTTCGTTGCCACGACATATCGCTGCACAATAGGTGTGGTAAACACAGCGTCTGACAAAGGCAGATCTCGCTTAAAATACGCTTCAAACACTTGCTCCAACAGGTCGTGTTGGTAACTATGCCGAAGAAAGCTAGGAAGCTGCGTTCCGTGGAGTCGAGCTCCAACCTCCACCAAAACAGGCCCGTTTGAAGTGAAAATAGCCTCAAGGTGCAAAGGCCCTTCTCGCACAGCCAAAACTTCCGCACATGACTTAGCATAGGCTGCGAGCTTTTGGGACGTCGGCGTTTCTATTGGGCAAGGAATTTTGAAAGCTTTGACAAAGGGAAATTCACATGCAGCCAATTCCCCGCACCGGATATACCGTGAAATGGCGGACACTGCGAACAAACCATCTTTTGCCACCAGATCTACGCAGAATTCAGGCCCCTCCAAATAGCTTTGGAGGACGAAAGAGTCATTATCGTGCCACGTTGGCGAAAATGCCCCCCAATCAATAGCTGCCCAAGCCGTTAACAGCTCTTTCGGCGTCGTGCAGAGTACGACTCCTTCCGATCCAGCGGATGCTGCGGGTTTAAGGATAATTGGGTACCCGCCAAGGGCCGCCGCAATCGCCACGACATCATCGCCTTTAAAGACACGCCGTGTGGTCGCTGATTGCAGGCCAGCCGCGCGCAGCACCTCTTGCATCACCGCCTTGTCTGTCCGGTACAAAGTGGTGTCTGGGTCGTTTCCGGGCAGCCCAAAATGCTGGGCAAGCCGCTCAGCCGTTGCAACACCGTTTTCACTGCCGGCAATAACGGCATCGTAACTGACATCTTCTGCGCTAGAAGCGTCGTCCTCAGATCTGTAAATGCGCTCATAAAGCGAGCCGTCAAAATCGCTCTGACGTGCTTCCGAAACAGCTCCCATCTTGGCGACTTTGTCCAGTTCGATCACTGCGTCACATGTAACGCCCCGAGAGATTAGGTAACGAGCAAGCAGGCTGCCATTGGAAACCGGGTTCACCAACAAACATCTCATGTTGCAAGAACCTCCGGCGCACTTATTTCTGGATCCAGTTCGAGGTCTAAACGACGTCCCAGCCGATCCAAAGTGGCTTGATCCAAAAAAATGCCAAAGGTTTCTGTCAGCACCTTTTTTAGGTCCACGCAGTTGCTGATCTTCGTGCGCTTTGCGGTGGTTAAGGTCCGCTCGTGAAGCACTTTTTCATGCAACAGGAACCCACCTCCTTCTATGAGTCGTGCGCACACAAAGTTTGAGGTGTAGATGGATTTTTCGGACGTCCCATTAAAATAATGAGGAGCCATAAAGTCGATGTAGGGAAAACTCTGCGTGGCAAAGCTATAAATGACGTTCCAGGTCCCTGATGGTTCTTGGCGGTCAATTTCCCATACACCTGCTTCGATTTGGCGCGCACGAAAAACAACATGCCCTTGCGGCGATACTGCTCCAGAGATCAGAGGAATTGGAAAGCGTGGTCCATTTAACCCGTAGCCTACGTCACATAGGTAAGGAATATCGCCTTCCTGGACAACCAAGACCATATGTGTTGCAGCGCCAGTTGACCAACTACCCATGACTCTGGCCAGACACCGTCGGACTGAAAACCCGAGATACTCTGCAACTGAGGCAAACAGACCATTCATCTGAGTGCAACCTCCACCTCGTTGATCAAAAATGAGTCGCTTGCACACGACATCCAGATCAAAAACAGGCGAAAGCCCGCAAAACGCATCGATCATTTCAAACGGAATTTGGCTGACGTGGCCAAAATGCATGCGCGTCAAAAGATCAGGCTTGCGCGGATCAACCTGAATCTTGTGCAAATACGGTTCCGTCCACGACGCGGCCGTGGATGGCGATTCGTGAAGACTTTGCGGAGCAAAAACAGATGACATTTGTGGCCTCAACCTTACTAGATGTTTTCGCCGTTTCCGACACGAAGTATTGTACCTGTGGTGCTAATCTGCCGGGTGGCTAACGCCACAATCATGTGGGCAACCTCATCTGGTTGCGTAATTCGCCTTCCCGGGATTGCGCGCATAATTGCTTTGGCATTTACTCCGGCGAAACTGTCAAACATATCCGTCTCGACGAAACCTGGCGCGACAGCGTTTACGCGCACCCCAAACCGTGCAGTCTCTTGCGCAATTCCTAGTGTCAATCGGTCTATGGCAGCCTTAGCACAACCGTAGGCTGCATTTCCTTCCTTGACCTTCGTCGCGGCAACGGAGCTCGTATTTACGATGTCGCCCTGCCGGGCTGCCGTCATTGCAGGCACAAATGCAGAACAGTAGTTGAGCACCCCACCAAAGTTGACCTGCATAATGCGGCCGATCTTTTCAGCATTTGAATTCAGAAATAAGTCATCTCCCGTGACACCAGCGTTATTGACCAAAATTTTTGGAGTCGCCGATTTCAGCACTGTTTCGGCGAATTCCAGTACTGCGTCAGAATCCGAACCATCGACTATTTGGGTCGATATCGCTCCGTCGCTCTCCACTTCTAACGATTGAGCGGTTTCAGTGCCGCTTCGGTAGGTCGCAATAACGGCATACCCCTTTTGGGCTAGCATGATCGAAGTACGCCGACCAATTCCCCGTGTACCCCCTGTGACAATGGCTATCTCCGTCATTTGTTCGCTAGTCCTCAATAATTAACGCGCCACGGCAAACCGGCTTTTGACCTTGTGTAAGGGCAAAACGGATTTCGTGACTGCGACAGCTGCTTTTCAATACGATTGGCTCTTCAACTGGTCGCACCGGGTGTAAGAAACTGGCGTAAACAAGGTGAACGTCGCGCTGTGTTGAGCTTCTGAAACAACGCAAGATCATCTCGACCGTCATCGATCCTGGCACCACCGGGAAATCGGGAAAATGCTCTCGGAAAATTGGATGGCTCGCATCCAACACCATTTTGGTTTCGCGATCCGTCGCTTCTTCGGCACGAAGTATAAAAACTTCCCTATGCATCAACTTGAGCCTCTAAGCGCGCAACAAGAAACTCTGGAAGCACTCGCGAGAACACCATCGCTGACAAGATCAATAGATATTTTGCAATCACAAACAGTGGCCAATACGGCTGATACGGGATCGCCAGAAGGCTCAGGATAAACGTCAGCGTGAAGCAAATTCCCCAGACCGTGCTAATCTGCACATTGACCTGCTTGAAGATGGCACTCCCCCAAAACTCTTTCGGAGTTTCTTTCTTGGCATATTGAATCGTGAACGGGCGCCCAAGTGCCAAAGACGCCCAACACATGCACATGAGCGCTGCAGGCATAAACAGCGGCCAATAGGCAAGTAGACCCGCCTCGCTCATGACCAGGCCAACAACGGCTGTCAAAGAAATGCTTGTGACCACCGTCCAGTCAACTACGTAGCCATCCTTAAGCCGCAACGCGGAAAGGCAAAGGCTGATGCCCAAGGCAATCAATGCAGCAAAAGAGTAATTGCGATCCGTCCAATCCAAAAAAACGGGGAACATCAACCACGGGAGCATTGAGTTTACAATTCCCGGCATGTCACATCTCCCCAACCGGCACTGAAGCAACTCGAACCACGGCTAAGGGTCGCCATGCAACCCCACCTTCGACCCCGCCAATGACCACCACGGCTAAACCATCCACCCGGTAAACACGAGATTTCAATTTGATGGGCCCAACCAAATTGCTGAGCCGCAGGCGAGTCAACGACACAGGCAAGATGCGCCCCGCACCATCCGGTAAAACGTGCCGCGCCGATCGAACGGCAAATTGATGCATGAGTTCGATGAACAACACTTCGTTCGAATAGAATTCGCCAAGAGCCCGAATTGCGTCGCGCGTTACCTCGGCCTGCCCGCGCCCGTTTTTTAAAGGAGCTACGTGACCGCATAGTGCCAGAAATTCAGGCCGCACGTCTTCTGGCGGCAAAATGACTAGGGATGAATTCGCAAAGGACATAACTAAACCGATTTTGAAACATCAGCCCCTTCGCCAGACCTCAACGGCTTCAGCGAAGTGGAATAGATTGTGATAGCGCGGCCCAAAAACAGCCCCACGCACCCCGCCATTGATCCCGTTTTGGCCAACTGGAAACTCAAGGTGGCGGACAATTCAGGGGAAACGGCGGTCGTGTAGCCAAACCAATAGCTGCATCCAAAAAAGAACAGAGAAATAATCAACGGAATCTTGGACCCTGGGATTTCTATGATTCCCTCCGCGTCATTAAATCGTGCACCAGACTTGCGTCCGATCATGCTGCCAAAAAGGCCACCCAAGCCGACGGCACAGACCCAGCCCCCCAGACTCATCCAACTTTGCTGTTCATCGGAAAATGCCGAGTAGGCGGACCACACCAAAAAAAGCAAAGGCAATACCAGCAATCTACGCGGCTCGGAACGCGAAGAAAAACAGTACATTACGCCGTAGTAGAGGACCAGGAAAAAGGCCAAATAAACCCAGCTAGGCGTGTTTCTAAGCGCCTCAAGCATCGTAAGCATCCTCGACCGAGGCGCGGATGTACCCAGTGCTCGTTACGGGTGTAGATGAAACTTGCCAATCCACGACCAAGTCGCTCATGTCCGGCAATGGGTTGGGACGATAAACCAGAGAACTCCATCCGCTTGTGTCTCTATTCACAATGTGGAGATTTGAAGCCTTGTTGGTTTCGAGAATTCTCAGAACGATCTCGTCCTTAGGCCGCGCAGTCGCCGCAATGAGGATCACGTCAAACACCGCGTAGTCAAAATCAACACCGTTGGCCAAATGGAACTCCGCTCCGACGTCTTGTAAGTGCAGCTGGGAGAAAAACTCTTTGGCCTGCGAAACGGCCTCCTGCTCTACATCAATGCCGGCAATTTGCGCGCCTGTGACCCGCTGGAATTGAACAAGGCTCAATGGCATTGGCCCCATGCCAACTTGAAGCACTCGGCAATCAGGGCCTAAATTCAACTGGCTCAGTTCTGCGCGCGCAACATTTCGATAAATACCACGGAAAAACCCGGTCATCTCTTTCAACTGCTTCCGTTCGATAGCCGAAAATTCTTCTGGCTTCGTTGCGAAGTCCCTCATCAGACCTTCAAACATCCATTCCAGATCAATCATCAAAGCCTGTGCTTGATCTCGATATTTCCGAGCATCGGCGTCTTCGAAGTGCACCGGTTGGTTTACGCGGTCAGCCCGCACGATTTGCCGAAATACCGCCCGATAATTTTCGAAGAGCTGCGATGCTTTTGCTCTCTCAATGGGAATTCCCATTAGCGCCTGGAGAGCCGGAATTTGATCAAGGATTGCAGTCATTCTGGGCGCCCCCCACGCGATCCATATGTGTTTCCCGATATGACTCTCGTATGTCTCGTAAGATCGGGATTTTCCCTCTCGCATTTTGAAATCGCGCGTGCTCACCTGTGACTTCAACAGCGCAAATTCTACGGCTAACCGCAACTTTGATGGCTGGAATTTCAGAGACAGCTTCTCTGCATCGCGTCTCGTCGACTGCGGCAATACTGGAACAAGCCACTTTGATTATGTCGCGGCCATCCGTATCGGTTGACAGAGTGATCTGAAGGTCGTCCACGGCTTGATCTTGAGACTTCATAACCTCTAGAATTTCGGCGATGTTTACGCGTTTTCCCCCCAGGCTGAAATTGCGATCACATCTTCCATCCAAGACCAGTCGCGGGCCGACCTCATGTGTGACCAGCCTAGCCCTATCCCCAATTCTATACCGAATGATCGGAAGCATTGGGCATTTTAGATCAGTCACAAGCAGCGATCCGTCAGCGTCAATTTCGAAGAAGAACCACTTCGAAAGCACAATGTGCTCCCGCTCTGGAAGTTCAGGCGTATTTACTCCGATAAAACCCAGTTCCGACGCGCCATAAACACTCAGAATTCTAAGTCCGGGCCATATTGAACCGAGAAAACGCCGTTTGGATACAGGAAGGGCCTCGCCCATAAACACCGCTTTTCGGATCGGCAGGTTGACCCCTTCGGACAGACAAAGATGAGCCAACTGGATGAGCACGGTGGGTGAGCCAACGATGGTATTGCACTCAAAAGTGGAAAGCAGGCTGAGGAGCGTCTTGGGATCGTCCATTGTTTCCATCTTCCCAACCGGCAGAATTGTCGCGCCGATAGCCTCCAGCACCCGGCACATGCCCTCGTAGTTCTGTCCAAAGCAACCCGGCGTAAGAAGATTGGCAGCCACGTCGGTGGCGGAAAAGATGTGTTCCTCAAGCAGCATCCGCGCTTGATAAGGGTAGCTGTCTTCTGTTGCGCCATGCAGAATTTTGCTGCCCATGATTACCGGAGCTTCCGTCGATCCTGATGTCGCAACCACATAGCAGCCAGTCAGATGCCCGGCGGAAATAAGCGCTTGGCTCATTGCGCGCAGATCATCTTTAGACGTCGGCTGATACTGTGAAACAAATGTCTCATAGCAATCGACCGAAGGGAGGTCGAATGGATAGTTCGCCTCGCCATAATACCTGATCATGTCGTTAAACTTTTTGACGTCAAAGCCTGAATGTTTCATCCAACACCTACTTTACGAGCAGCGGCTGAGCACAGCAGACGCTGCAAGCCCCCCCATTCCGAATGAATTCTTAATGCAATGGTCGATACGAGCATTTCGCGTCTCTGGAACCACATTGACGTCGCACGTGGCATCAAGGTCGGCGAGATTACGTGTCCCGGGAATGATATCTGCCTGAAACGACAACAAGGTGTTTAGTGTCTCCATGGCGCCGGCTGCAGCTATCAAATGACCGTGCAGCGACTTGTTTGCTGTGACGGGCACTTCGCGCGACAGGACACGGTTAATTGCCGCAGCCTCGTGTTTGTCATTCAGCTGCGTAGAAGTCCCATGTGCATTCACGAGACCAATGTCCTCAGCTGACAATTTTGCATCGCAAAGAGCGCGGGTCATGGCCGAAACCATTTCTCGGGACGTGGGGTGGGGCTTGACGACGTGGTTGGCATTAAGCGACGAGCCGTACCCCTTGATCTCCATCAAAGGATCTGCCTGTCGGTCATTTGCCGCAGACTCACTTTCTATCAAAAAGAGAATGGCCCCCTCTGCCGGCACATAGCCGGAACGTCGACTGTCAAAGGGGCGCGACAATTGTTCCGGCGCCAGCCGATCATCTGTGGCAATTACGTCGACCGCTTCAAGGCCGATATAGTGCTCCGGAGTGATTTTCGCCGATACGCCGCCAACAATTGCCCGATCAATGCGACCGCTGCGAATACTGTGAAAGGCCATGCCAAGTGTTTGCAGCGACGCGGAACAAAGTCCGGTATGCACAACCCCTGGACCACGAAACGGAAGATCCTTATAGACTCGACGCAGAACATTGGCTGGGTCAAAAGTGATGAAGTCGTTCAAGCGGAAGTGCGCTTCAATAGCTTCTTCAAAATTCACGTAGTCATTGCTGTTAGGATCGCTCCGAAGCGACGTCACAAAATCAATTGTCTGGCCGATGTCCAAGACCGGTTCATCAACACCCAAAAACACTCCGAGCCGGGACAAATCCCAGTGGTGACCTATGTCCGGGAAGTCGCTAATCAGCCGTTTTATTGCCCTGTCAAGGTAGAATAGATCCCCGCATTTTCGCGAGTCCGAAGGCCAACGAATGGCCTTGTTTCCTTCTTCAGGAACACCCGCAAATTTGCTACGAAACGAACCTGTGTCGTACTTTTCGATCGCTCGTATTCCTGAGGTCCCCTCTCGCAACGCCGCGGTAATCTCGTCGCCAGTTGACCCAAGCGGTGTTGAAGCGCCAAACGCGGTTACGAAAACTCGGTTTCTCATGCCGCCACCTGCTTTTGACCTGCCAAACAGTTCATTTTCCGCATAGCGACCAATCCGCAGCCTGCTCCTGCGCCGGTTCCATGGAAAATGACGGTTCGTCCGGTTTCGATTGAAGAGTCATGCAAGGCCGCGACCACATCCCCCAACACGCTAGCTCCTGCAGAATATCCAATCCAACGCTTGTAGCTTCGGGTTTCGGCATCCGGCATTGCGTGCGCAAGTGCCGCAAGTTCAGCCTCGCGCAATTGATCCGCGCCATTGTCATACATCACCACGATAGGGGGGGGGGCAGTAACACCGCTCACCTCTTTTAGTGACTGGTGAAGATAGGACCAATCCTCGACCCCGGTAAACATATCCGTGCTGAACCTTGTGAGCGCAAAATTCACTTCCGCGATCGGCGCATGTCCTGTGGTGGCCAAGGTTTCGGCGGTTTCCAACACAAGGCTGGCTGTACCATTTACCGGGTAGACTCCGCCTTTGCCTTGCTCGGCGTCCGCCAACAGCCCCATTTTTCGAAACGCACCGTAGTTTTCCGCACTCAACATGTCCCCCGAAGCACAAAGAAGTGCCGCGCTCGCATCGCTGGATTGCAACCGAAACAGCGCTTCCTCTATCAGCAACAACCCTCCCAAAGACATTCGCCTTAAGGGGTACCCCCCCCCAGTTAGCCCGAATATTTTAGACAGATGATAGAGGGTGTTTGTAGGCAGCTTTCGGAAAAGACGCAGCGGATGCGTTGTTTCGGCGACTTCGCCAAGTCTTCCAAACAATGTGGCTGCGTCGATATCCGGCGCTCTGGTTTTTCGGAATGCATCGAGAATTAGATGAAAATCGCGTACTGTTTCTGTGTTCGTGAACACAGTAAAAAATTTCCGTATCTCGTCCGAAAACGGCGCGTCCCCTTCGGCCATTTCCATAGCTTTGCAGGCGGCCATGAGGCTCCTGATTGTTATGTCCGTGAGTATGGCTCTGTCTTCCCGGGCAATTCGCGCCGCCAATGCTTTAGAGAGCTTTGCTTTTTCCGGTTTTCTACGTCCGTCAGCAGACGGCACAGCTGGTGCGTTGCTACACAGCTTCGCGTGCGCCCCTCCCCAAGTGTCATCGACCCCGGCGCCGGTAATGAACACATTAGGCATTAATCACTGCCTCAACCCGTTTGGCGCAAAACGCGGGAGTCCAAAACCGCGTAAGTTCGCTTGGCAACTTTTGTGAGCTGTCTTTGAACTCCAGCGCTTCTTGAACACGGGCCCACCCGGCATCGGTCCATTTCCCGTCGGCAAACAGGGCCGGGTCCGTGGCGAATTGATTTATCGGCCAAAGCTCTTCTGGCTTAATTCGGGAGTCGATCTGCTGTTGCAGTTCATAGCACAGATCAATGAAATCGATAGATGTGAACCCAATGTCCTCAAAGGGCTTTGAACCTTCGATTTCGGATGGATCATCCAGAAAGAGGATGTCTGCGGTTATGGACTTTATTTTCTGAAGACTCATTCTCAAATTCTCCTAACAAGACTTCCCTCGAGAGAGGGCTAGATGAAAAAACTAGTTCGTGATGCTGGCATTTTGGTTAGGCAGACTTGCTTGGTCTGGGAAACACTATTGCGCGAGCGCGACAAGTAGTTCGCAAACGCCATTCGCGAAGTACGTGAGCCGGTGAAGTGTACTGTTGCGAGATGTGATCCGCTCAATAGTGTCGACAGAAATGCCACGGGCTCATTCTTCTCCCGGCAGGTGGCTTAAGTTGAGAGATCGCTCCAAAAACACCAATAGGTTGATTGGCGAATATTTTGACCCTAAGCTCAAATGTGAAGTCTCACTTAAGCCACGCACACAGAAATTAGTTGATGTAGAGAAATTTTAGCGCAATGGCACACGGAAGTTATTCAATTTATTCGTCTAGGACGGCCAAATATCTGTTTTCACCAATTATCCTGGCACTCAGCCTTTGTTTGTTGGGAGTGCAAGGGCTCGATGCGCCTGTTCCCTTTGCAATCAACTTTTTGTTTTGGGCGACAATAATTACCGCCAACTGGATGTTGTGTGATCTGATGATCCGTTGGCTGGACAAACACCTGACGTTTGACCACTCCATCAAGATGTTTGCCGTCCCTTTGATTGGCAGCGTCTTTGTTGCGATACCGCAAACTAGCATGGTCTTGTTCTGTCTCGAGCTGTTTTCAAAAGGCGCCTACGAACTTGAGCCACTGTCGCTCAGCTTACGTGTCACGAGCGTCTCGGCAGCACTGTCTTTGTTGCTATTCAACATGAGGCAGTTTCACACGAGAAACGTTCCTAAGACAGGTTTTGTAGAACGAGAAGTCCTCAACCATTCGGCAGCACCAAGGCACACTTCGGCTTTGAGAAAAAAAATTGCCGCCGAGTTGGCAGGAAGCGTTATCTGGGTGAAATCCGAAGATCATTATTTGCGTGTATCGAACCAAATGGGAGAACACATTCTTTTCTTGGGCAAACTTTCGGATTTTGTGCACGAGTTTTCGTCAGAAGGTTTGCAGGTTCATCGATCTTGGTGGGTGTCAAAAAACTCGATCGTCAGCGTGAAGTATGGGAGGACGCCGACCATCACTTTAACTGACGGGAAGGAAGTGCCAATCGGGCGTAGTTTTCTGGAGATGATACGGACCCTCAAACACGCCGCTTACGACCAGTGACGTGACGGCCATGGGTGGAACAACATCAAAATTCTCCGATGCTACAAATGCTTCAACGGTACATTTATGGCTATTTGACTTGGACGCTACCCAAAGGCTGTACAAAGGCTTTTCTGCGCATTGGTTATCGGACAAAGAGCGCGCTCGAATGACGCAATTTACTCAAGATATCGAACGATTGCGGTATTGTCGGATGCGTGTTCTGATACGTATGGTGCTCGCAGAAATGCTTGGAACAAGCGCAAAGCACGTCACCATTTCTTATGAACCGAAAGGCCGGCCTTGTATTGAGGGACGACCGAACCTCTCGATAAGCTATTCTCATTGTAGAAACCTGGGCGTGCTTGCATTTTCTCAGATAGGAGATATCGGCATTGACTTGGAGTGGGCGGATCCAAGACGCCTAAACTTGGTTAACCTTGTTCTTTCAGAGGGGGAAAAAGATGTGCTTGAAAACGCTACACTAGCGAATCGTTTGGATATATTCATGCGCTTCTGGACCCGCAAGGAAGCTTATTTCAAAGCGATCGGAACGGGCCTCATCTACCCAATAACGGATGTGGACACATCAAATTGGCAGCCGCACCTAACCCAATATTGGGATTTAGACGGTCCGCGTGGCTTTTTTGGAGCGCTTTACGTGTCAAATGCAAACCATCAACCACAAATCAAAGTACATTCGTCGGAGCTCGTCGTTTACGGCCCAGCGTCAATCTAATCCTTGCGCGTGGGTATTTTAATCCTGAACTTGACTTAACGGGATGAACAGCCTTCCCTCCATAGCACTGCTATTGTTGCGGGCATATGGGGAAAAGCAACAAGCAAGATACGGTGCAATTTCGTAGCTTTGAGCTGTTGGAAGCCGAACACGACGTGGTTTTCAACAATGACGGCGCTGGTGAAGCTGCAGACCTTGTTGGCCTAAAGGAGGTGAGCGAAGTCGAAATCCGCCTGACCTTAATACACTGCAAGTACGCCAGCGATGGAAAGGTCTCGGGACAGATCGCCAACCTCTATGAGGTTTGCGGGCAAGCCCAGAAGTCCATCGTCGTGAAACATGAAGGGTTACCGAAGCTGGCAACATCACTTAGAATGCGCCGTGAAAAATGGGCTAAGGTCAACGTATGCTTCGTTCGCTTTGAAGTCATTCGGCATACAGAAATACCACAGGACGCACGAATGTCTGCTTTGGGAAACTGCGTCGCAGCGCCCGTCGTTGTAGTGAACGACCGCAAAGGGCCCTTCGCGCAACTTTGCAAAGTATGCTTCCTACGCATTGCTGACCTTGGTGGTTGGTGCTGCATGGCTTGGCGTAGAACCTAAGCCCTGAACGGCCGCTTTCATGTTTTGACACGGTGCCTTGGCAGGCGGAGCGAAAGTCCGGTTCCCGCCCAAATCTGCAAAACTTCGAGATCGGCCCAGAGCCGCCGTTGGCTTTTGGGTCAAGATGCTGCGGCGCGGTCCGTCATAGCCGCCATTCGCTGCGAGGCCGACATCCGCTAGCACTTTGAAGTAGAGAACTCCGGGCGAACAAGCGCTGAATACGGCAGGTTGAATACCTGCGACACACAGGTTTCCGCCCTGTCGCTATTGGACGCGTCGAGAAAGCCTGGGTCTCCGAACATCACTTGAACCTCTGCTTGTCAACTCTGTCTCCTTTTGCCTCGCGGTCGTGCTTTTCCTGTTCCACCCTTCTTAGCTTTGGCAGCACCTCTTCAAGCTGTTCCGCCACTCCTGGAATTGCCGCCTCGGAGACTGTTTCAAGCTCCGTTAACAGTCCAAGCGTTAAAGAAAACAAGCACACACACGCGGTTTCGGTTTCCGATAGGTCCCTACCTTTTGAAGCCAGCCTAAAAATTCAGCTTGCATTCGTCTCTGTCACAGCGCTGTCATTTGAGACCTGTAATCCACAATCATCCGAATGAATTTTGCATATGACACGCACCAGCTGGACTATGATCCGAGATACCCTTGCCACTGAAATCTCCAATCGCACATTGCGACCCGGAGACAAGCTCCCGACAGAGCCGGAGCTTGCGGAACGCTTCAAAGCGGGGCGGCACTCTGTGCGTCGGGCTGTGGAGGCATTGGCCAAGTCCGGCAAGGTTAGCATTGAACAGGGACGCGGCACTTTTGTGGAAGAAGCGCCTCTGCTGACCTATTCCATTGGTAAGCGCACACGGTTGCGCACAAACCTTTTGCCGCAGGGCTGCGAGGTTAGCGGCGAAACCCTTGGTTCTGGTGTCGTGAAAGCGGCCCACGGTGTTGCGAATGCGCTCGAAGTTGCCAACGGCACAGACGTGGTGGAAAGCCACCGGATCACTTTGGCTAACGGAAAGCCAATTGCCTTTGGCACATCTTGGTATCCAGCGGATCGCTTTCCGGACTTTGCAGAGCGCCGCGAAGAAATCGGGTCAGCCACAGAAACATACAAGTCCTATGGCATTGAAGACTACTTGCGACGTGACACCGAGATGTATGCGCGCCCGGCAAAACCCGAAGAAGCCAAAACGCTCAAGCAACACCCAGATCTGCCGGTGATCGTGGTGCGCAAAGTCGACACGGACACTGACGGCATACCGATATCTCATAGCAAGGTTATCTGGGCGTCAGGGCGCGTAAAATTCACAATATCAGGACAAGATGATGGCTGACACAGATCCCCATTTAGATGCCTTGGCAAAAGCCGATCCGACAAAGCTAAAGCAGTTCGCCGAGACGTTGATAGGGGATTTGGGGGACATCGAAGTCCTACACAGCCGCACCGGACTTGTGATGCTGCCCATGCGAGACACAGCGCAAGGCACCGTGTTTCATTTGGGGGAAGTCTTGGTCAGCGAAGCGCATATCCGCGCTGACGCGCAAGAGGGGTATGGCCTGCGCCGCGGGCATGATCTTGAGGCCAGCATGGCCATGGCACTGATCGATCTGGCGATAAAACGCGGCATCCAAGCAGACATCTGTACCAAATTTTGCGAAGCGGCGCGTCACACTCAGAGCGCGCAGGATGATGCAACGCTGCGTCGGGTGGAAGCCACGCGCGTGAACATGGAGACATTTTGATGAGTGTGACTGTCCCAATTCGGTCCGCCGACGAGGCGCGCGGCAATGCCAGCTTTGAGGCGCTCATGTGGGCGCTGAGCCGACCAGGACACATCAAGGCGCTGCCCCGTCCCGGGGAACCATCGTTGATCAACGCGTTGATCGACCGTGAGTGTCGAGTCTTCTGCGCTGATCCATTGTTGATGCCGCAGATCCTAAAAACGGGCGCTGAGATCGCGATGCTGGACAACGCAGACCATGTGTTTGCAGGCACGCTTAAGGATGTGTCCATCCTGAAGGAACTCCCGATCGGCAGCGACCTCTACCCGGACGATGGCGCAACCCTGATCGCACAAGCAACCCTTGGGGAGAGCACAAACCTGCGTTTGCGCGGCCCTGGTGTGGACGGCTCCTGCGATGTTTCAATCGGTGGCTTGCCGGAGGGGTTTTGGGAGATGCGCAAACAAGTGATGCGCTACCCTACGGGCTTTGAATTGCTTTTGGTGGATGGCGACCAATTGATGGCCATTCCCCGATCGACAGATGTGGAGGTGCTCTGATGGCCTATGTGGCGACCCGTGGCGGCGAAAGTGCGATTGAACAATCAGAGAGGCTGTTTCGCGAAGAGATCGGCGCGTTTGATCAGTCTCGCGTGGAGACTGTCAAAGAAAGCATGCCCTACCTAATTGACCGGGTCATGGGCGAAGCATCGCTTTACGATGAGGATCTCGCCGCATTGGCGATCGCCCAGACAGGTGGCGAGCTTTATGAGGCGGTTCTGCTGCTGCGTGCCTGGCGCACCTCACAGCCCCGTTTGACCGTGGCGGAACCCATTGAACAAACTGAACTGTTCACCCATCGTCGCATTTCCGCCGCGTTCAAAGACATCCCGGGCGGGCAGGTGCTTGGTCCAACATTGGACTACGCCCATCGCATTCTCGCAACGGACGTCCTGCGTGGCGCCGACTATTTCCCGGATCCCGTGGAACCTGCGGAAAACCCAGCCCCGGCGCACCAGCCATCGGTCAGCGCGTGGCAGGCCGACAACGAATTGGTAGACTTGCCTGCGGCGGACCAGACCAGTGGCAATGACATTCCCGATTTGACTCGGGAGCCGCTCCTGTTCCCAGCCAAGCGGGCCCATACGTTGCAGTCGCTGGCGCGCGCCGAGACCGGAGGCGCGCTGGCGCTTGGCTATGCCGCCATGCGCGGCTACGGCCAAGCCCACCCCACCGTCAATGAATTGCGTCTCGCAGAGGCGGACGTTGTGGTGAAACATCCCGATGGGCGCGCGTTTTCGGCGGGCCGGGTGAAAGTCAGCCAGGCGGAGGTGGTCGACAAAAAGGGCGACAAGCTTGACCTTGGCTTCGCTGCTACGCTGGGCTGGAACGAGGTCAAATGCATCTCTGCCGCCACCTTGGATCTTAACAGCGAAGGTGCTGAAAAAGGCTCTGCCACCGAAGAGGAGTTCTTCCTCTATCACACGGAGGGCGTTGAGAGTTCCGGGTTCTGCATCCACTTCAAGCTGCCGCACTACGTGACCTTCCAGTCGTCTTTGGACGCCATGCGCGACGCCAAGGCCAAAAAGGCCGCCACCACCAAAACAAGCGAGCCAGCGGAATGAGCCTCTCTGATCTCACAAAACCCTGGGAGGCCATGAGCTATGGCTTTCTGGACGGATCTGCAAAACGCGAATTACGCCGCAAGATGGTGAAAGCCATCGCGGTACCGGGGTGTCAAATGCCCTATGCCAGCCGCGAAGTGCCGATGGCACGTGGCTGGGGCACAGGTGGATTGCAGGTGTCGCTCACTCTGGTGAACCCTGACACGACCGTGAAGGTGATCGACCAAGGGGCAGATGACAGCGTGAACGCCGCCTCGATCCGTCGCTTCATCAATCGCGTTGCGGGCACTCCAATAACGATGGACACGTTGGAAGCCGACCTGATCCAATCACGTCACCGCATTCCCGAAGAAATCATGCGCGAGGATCAGGTGTTGGTGCTGCAGGTGCCCAACCCGGAACCTTTGCGCCCGGTACAGCCAAACATGTCGATTGCGCGTCAGATGCACGCGGACGCGGATTATGGACGTATGTGGCTGCAACTATACGAACAGATCGTGCGGTCCGGTCGTGTCATGCAGGGGGCGAGCTATCCGTCTCTCGTGCACGGACGGCACGTGATGACACCGTCGCCCATTCCGCGTTGGGATGTGCCCAAGCTCAATATGGCCAAGCATCTGACCATTCTGTCTGCGGGCCGCGAGAAACGCATTTTTGCAGTGCCACCTTTTACACGCGTGGAACCATTGGTGTTCTCTGATGTGCCCTACAAAGTAGAGGATCACGCGGCTCTTACATGCAACCGCTCCGGCGCGCAGGGCTTCTTCATGAACGAAATACCGCAGGATGACGGCACTTCAACCTATGAGGTTTCTGACAGTGAATGGGGTGTAAAAACCATCCGCCAGCGGGACGGAGATACGGTGCAGCTCGGCGAAACTTGGTACAAAAACGGGGAGATGCCGCAATGACCCTGACACTGGACGCCCCAAGGATTGTCACGACAAAGCCGCTGTTGTCTGTGGAAAACGTCTCCAAAACCTACGGCAATGTTCAGGCGGTGCGCAATGTGTCCGCCATCGCCTATCCCGGCGAAGTTCTTGGGATTGTTGGCGAGAGCGGCTCTGGCAAATCAACGCTGCTCCGCATGATGAACCTCGAGGAAACCCCGGACACGGGCACCTACACGCTCGATCTGCCTGACACGCCCGGCAATCTCTTTGAGCTGGATCGGTTTGCGCGGCGCATGCTCTGTGCCACGAAGATTGGGATCGTCTATCAGAACCCGCATCTCGGTCTTCTTATGAAACATTCGTCGTCTGGCAATGTCGCGGAGCGTTTGCTGGTGTCAGGCGAACGCAGCTTTGCAATCCTGCGGGAAAAAGCCACCACCGCGCTTGATGCATCGGAATTTCCATTGGACCGTTTGGATGCGCCGCCCATTGAGCTTTCTGGTGGCATGCAACAGCGGGTGCAACTGGCGAAAGCCATCGCTTTGGAGCCTGCTCTGTTACTACTGGACGAACCGACAACTGGCCTTGACGTGTCGGTTCAGGCGCTGGTCCTGGACACGCTCAAACGCCTTCAACAGGATCGTCAGATCACAATGGTGGTCGTGAGCCATGACCTTGGTGTCATCCGCACCTTGGCCGACCGGGTCATGGTCATGCGCCGCGGCGAAGTGGTGGAGACCGGACTGGCCGACCAAATTTTCCAAGATCCGCAACACGCCTATACGCAACAACTGGTGCACGCAAAGCTATGACCGCCGTTTTGAACATCCAAGGGCTGACCAAGGCCTTCACGCTGCACCATCTGGGCAATCAGATTGGTGCGTTTTCCGACATCTCCTTCTCCGTTGATGCCGGTGAATTTGTGCTGCTCAAGGGGGCCAATGGCGCCGGAAAATCCACGCTGTTGCGCACGCTGTATCGTTCTTATCTGCCCCAAGCCGGGCAGATCCGGTTTCAATCCAGCCACGGGGAAATTGACCTTGCCCGCGCGGCGGAAGTGGACATTGCGCATTTACGCCGTACAGAGATGGGGTTTGTGACACAATTTCTCACTGCCCGCCCCCGGGTGAGCGCGGAAGCCATTGTAGCGGAACCCTTGCGCATGGCCGGCGTGCCGCAAGAAGACGCCCTGAAGGAAGCGCGTGAAGCGCTTGCCATCTTCGGCGTGAAACCCGACCTTTGGGCCGCCTATCCAACCACGTTCTCTGGCGGTGAACAGCAGAAGGTCAACCTCGCCCGCGCGCTGATCCTGCCGCAAAAACTGTTGTTGCTGGATGAGCCCACCGCGTCGCTGGATGCCCGCGCGCGCGCAGCGTTGGTATCGCGGCTCTCAGAGCTCAAGGCGGGCGGGACTGCGATGATTGGCGTATTCCACCATCCTGATGATGTTGCCCATCTGATTGATCGTGTGGTGGACCTAACGCCGGAGTATTATTCCGAAGAAAAGGAGCGTGCCGATGTGGCTCTCTGACGTTTCCCTCGTCCTGCGGGACCGAGTGATCCCCTGCGGTGCCCTGCGGATTGAGAACGGCCTGATCGCGGAGATTGTCGAGACCGCAGGCACGGCGACGCATACGGTTTATCCCGGTTTCGTGGACATGCATGGCGACATGATCAAGCATGAACTGGAACCGCGCCCCGGTGTCGATTTTCCCATGCATGTCGCGGTCACTCACCTTGATGCGCGTCTCGCAGCCGCCGGGGTGACCACGGCCTATGCAGGTGTGTCCTTCTCTCGCACCGCGAAAGACGGCGACCGTCGCTCCTATCAACACACCACCGAGATCATTCAGGCGCTGAAATCTCAGCAGGCGGGTCTTCGGGTCGATCACCGCGTTCATGCGCGTTTTGACATCACTTTTACAGCGGCCATCGAAGCGCTGGAAAGTCTGCTTGCGTCCGGCTCGGTGGATTTGGTCTCTGTGATGGATCACACCCCGGGCCAAGGCCAGTATCGCAACCTTGAAAAGCTCATTGCCTACCGGGTGCGTGACGGCAAAGTCTCCGAAGAGGAGGCGCGCGCGCAAATTCAGGCCCGCATCGATGGCGCGGTGTCGCCTGAGGAGATCTATGCGAACCTTCAAACGGTGTCGCGCCTCTGTAAGTCTTACGGCGTTGCCGTGGCCAGCCATGACGACGACACCGAGGAGAAAGCAAATATCATGGCCGACATTGGCGCCGTGATCAGCGAATTCCCTGTCACAATGGAAGCTGCTGAGGTGGCCGTGGCCCGCGGCATGATGACGGCCATGGGCGCGCCCAATGCTATGCGCGGGCAAAGCTATTCCGGCAACCTGTCCGCGCGCGACGCTCATGCGGCGAGCCTTCTGCACATTCTGGCGGCGGATTACCATCCTGCGGCCATTCTTCCGGCGATTCACGCTTTGGTAAAAACCGACCCAAAAGGCTTGCCCGGCGCGGTGTGCCTTGCTGCCAGCAACCCTGCAGAGGCATTGGGGCTCAATGATCGGGGTGAGATCGCTGTGGGCAAGCGGGCAGACCTGGCCTTGGTTGATCCGCACCTGCGAGTGGTGAAAACCCTGTGCGCGGGCAATGTCGTCTTTTCCAACGGGAGTGTAACAACCGCGCCGAATAATGCGATTGCGGCGGCCTGATTTATTGAAACCGTTACATATCGGTTAATGGAGAGTTACACGAGGGGCGAATTCTCAGACATGAAATTCATTCGGATGAATCATCATGCCTGCTACGCTAACGCTTTCAAACGTATCTAAGATCTTCGGCGAGACAAAAGCCGTCGATACAGTTTCACTCGACATCGCACCTGGTCAGTTTGTCGGGGTCATCGGTCGCTCCGGTGCCGGTAAATCAACCATGTTGCGCCTTGTTAACCGTTTGATCGACCCCACTTCGGGGTCGATTTCATTTGACGGGGTCGAAATCACCTCGCTGCGGGGCAAAGCCCTGCGCGACTGGCGCCGTGACTGCGCGATGATTTTCCAGCAGTTCAATCTGGTGGATCGGCTCGACGTGCTGACCAACGTCCTGATCGGGTGCCTCGCCGAACATGGCTTTTTCAGCTCCATGGCGATGCAGTTCACTGATGCAGAACGTACCTTGGCGCTGCAGGCGCTGGATCGTCTTGATCTGGTGCCGCAGGCCTTACAGCGCGCGGGCACACTTTCCGGCGGACAGCAGCAACGCGTGGCGATTGCCAAGGCGCTGGTACAACAGCCAAAAATCATGCTGGCAGATGAACCGATTGCTTCGCTCGATCCTGCGAACGCCACTTTGGTGATGGATGGCCTGAAGCAGATCAACAAAGAAGACGGCCTGACCGTGCTGGTGAACCTGCACACGCTGGACACTGCGCGCGCCTATTGCGACCGCATCATTGCCATGCGCAACGGCCGGATCTTTTTTGACGGCACCGCCGCCCAGCTCACCGACGATGTTGTGCGCGACATCTATGGCACGCAAGGCCTGCGCGAATTCAACGAAGCTGTGACCTCGACCCAAGGGCTCGCGGTCCCCGCCTAACTGCTCCACCAAGCCAACCAACAGGGGATATGACCATGAAACTTTTGGCTACCACCGCACTTGTCGCTCTGACCGCAACCGTTGCTGCGGCCGACGATTGGAAAAAAGACTATGCCGTCATCAAATTCGGCATCCTGTCCGGCGAAAACGAAAAAGATCGCATCGCACGCTACACCCCGTTTGAGGAATACCTCGAAAAAGAACTGGGTGTGGAAGTCGAGATCTTCACCGCTGGCAACTATGACGGCGTGATTCAGGCGATCGGCGCGGATCAGATCGAATTCGCCTTCTTTGGCTCCTCTTCCTACGCCGCGGCCTATACGGGCACCGACGGTAAGGTTGAGCCGCTGGTGTCCCGCCTGCGTCAAGATGGCTCCACAGGCTACTACTCCGTGGTCGTGACCCGTTGCGACTCCGGCTACAAAAGCATCCGCGACCTGGAAGGCAAGGTTCTGGCTTTTGCTGACCCAGACTCCACCTCCGGCTATGCTGTGCCTTACTTCAACATCGCTCAGGAGGTTGATCCGAAATCCTTCTTCTCTGCTGTTCCGTTCTCCGGGTCTCACGAAGCGGGCGTTGCTGGCGTAGCTCAGGGCACATTTGATGCTGCCGCCACATGGCAGAACAACGAAGTGGACGGTCGCTGGCAGCGCATGATCGACAAAGGCATGATCGAGCAAGGCGTGATCTGCCCAATTTGGGAAAGCCCCGAAATCACCTCCGGTCCATTCACCGCGCGCGCGAATATTCCTCAGGAATTGAAAGATGCGGTAAAAGAAGCGGTCATGACCGTTCAGGACAAAGACGAGGCGGCCTTCAAAGCGATGACCGGTTGGAAAGCCGAAGATCCAAACCCACAAACCGGTTGGATCGAAGTGAACCACGAGCGCTACCAGTGGATCGTGGACATGCGCGCATGGCTGAAGAAACAGCGCCGCTCTTCCTGATTTCTTCTAAACACAGCCCTCGGCGAACCATGCCGGGGGTTTTCACATGCCCGGACATGCCGACATGACAGCACTCGCCGATAGCCCGATATCAACGCCCATTTTACAGTTCGAACAGGATTACGCCGACCTGCGTCGCCGCACGCGGATCACCTGGCTTGTGGGGAGCGCTGTGTTCCTTGCACTCTTCACCTTTTCAGCGTGGCTCGGGGACTTCTTCAAAGTCACCCAGATCACATTGCCGGACGGTTCTCGCGATTGGCGCTGGATCATTCCCGCGGGTATTCCCCGTCTTGGCGAGTTTATTGCAAAAACCATTCCGGACTTACATTGGGCAACGTTTGGCGCGGATTTTGCTGAATGGTTCTGGCGCTGGAAAGTCTGGGCCAAGCTGCTCGTCGAAACCATTCTGATTGCCTTCATGGCCACTGTTTTTGGCGTCATCGGAGGGTTTCTTCTGTCCTTCCCAGCAGCCCGCAATCTGGCGCCCAACAAATGGGTTATGTGGATCTGTCGTCGCTATCTAGAAATCGCCCGTACGGTACCAGATTTGGTCTGGGCTTTGATCTTTGTCTTCTGTTTCTCGGTTGGCCCCATGGCCGGAGTGCTTGCCATCGGCCTGCACGCAACCGGTGCCTTGGGCAAACTCTATTCCGAAGTAAACGAAAACATCGACATGCGCCCGCTGGAAGGCGTGAAGGCCGCAGGCGGCACTTGGTTTGACCAGATCCGCTATGGCGCGGTCCCGCAGGTGTTGCCCAACATCATAAGCTACACGCTGCTGCGCTTTGAGATCAACGTGCGGTCCTCGTCGATCATTGGTTATGTCGGCGCCGGCGGGCTGGGGCAGGAAATCCGCGAAGCCCTGTCGTTGCAGGAATACACAGACCTCTCCGCGCTGTTCCTCATCATTTTTGTGACCGTCATGGTCATCGACTTTGCCTCCGAGAAATTGCGCCACCGCGTGATCGGGCTTGAGAAAGGGCCAAGCACATGACACCGACCCCTCAGGACATTCAGGCGGCAATGGCTGTGCACCCGCGCGCCTTTCGCGACACGCCAGCCGTGCAGTTTCGCAAAATCGCGCTATGGATTGGCTTCATTGGTCTCTTCTGTTGGTGCCTCTACGACTTCAATTTTGCCCCCGAGCGCATCCTGCACGGCATGCAGCGCATGGGACGTATCCTCTCGTTCATGTTCCCGCCACATATTTGGGAAACATGGGCGGAATGGTTGGAGGTCTTCACAGCCTTGGGGGAGACGGTAGCGATGGCCTTTCTGGGCACCGTTCTGGGCCTGATCGTCGCCTTCCCGCTATCATTTCTGGGCGCCAAGAACATCAACCGCATCTTTTGGCTGCGACAGACAACGCGACGTGGCTACGACATTATCCGCGCGTTTGAGATTTTGATCCTGGCGTTGATTTTCATTCGGGCCTTTGGGCTTGGGCCATTGGCTGGCGTCTTGGCTATTGCGGTTTCTGAGGTCGGAACTTTCTCAAAACTGTTCTCCGAAGCTCTGGAAAACACTTCCCGTCGCCCGGTGGAAGGCGTGGTTGCGTCAGGCGGGTCCCGCTTCCAATCCATACTCTTTGGAATCATGCCGCAAGTGTTGCCTGTGCACCTGTCGATCGTACTCTACAATTTTGAATCCAATGTGCGCTCCAGTACCATTTTGGGCATTGTTGGCGCGGGAGGCATTGGCTTCATGCTTAGCGATCGGATCAGCGGCTATTTCTGGGATCAGGTTTGGACAATCATCATCATGATTGTCGCCATGGTGTATTTGATCGACTATCTCTCTGGCCTCATTCGTGCGCGCTTGATTGGTCACGCGGAGATGGCGAAATGAGCGGCGCGGGATCCAAAAACCACCTGTCCGAAGCGCCAACCATTCACGAAAGCGCCTCGGTCAGCGATTGTGAGTTGGGCATTTGGACGGAGGTAGGCAAAGGCACGGTGATGAAGTCGTCCCAGATGGGAGACTATTCCTACATCACGCAAAACTGCAATGTGGTCTGGACCACCATCGGGAAGTTCTGCTCCATCGCGAATGCAACGCGGATCAATCCCGGCAATCACCCGACGTGGCGCGCTGTGCAGCACCACAGCGTCTACCGGGCGGAGGCTTATGGGCTGGGCGAGGATGACCATGATTTCTTCGCGTGGCGCAAAGACAACTGGGTCACAATCGGACACGACGTCTGGATCGGTCATGGCGTGACCGTAACTGCAGGCGTCACCATTGGCACCGGGGCCGTCATTGGCGCGGGCGCTGTGGTGACGCGCGATGTCGCCCCCTACACGGTGGTTGGTGGCGTGCCTGCACGGGAAATCAAGCGACGGTTCTCAGAGACGCAAGCTGTAGCCCTGCAAGAGATTGCCGTCTGGGATTGGCCGCGCGACACATACAAAGCCGCGCTGCCAGATATTCGGGCGCTCGACATCGACGCCTTTATCGAAAAGTATCGCTAGATCTATTGCACCAAACCAAGGCTTTGCAGGTAGGCAAAGCCTTTTGGAATATCGGCTTTGTCGCGCAATTCCAGCACCAGATGCGGCGCACTTTGACAATCACTCAAGGCCCGGAACACTTCGACCCAATGGATCTCGCCTTCGCCGGGCGCCCAGTGACGGTCCGCGTGGCCGTCTAGGTCTTGCAGATGCACGTGCTGGAGCTGATCGGCAGCATCACGCACAAAATAGTCCACCGGAGGTGCACCTGACATACGTCGCGCCAAATGGGCGTGACCTGTGTCGATTGAAAGCGCAATGGCGTCTGAGGCGAAGCTGTCCACCATGTCACGACGCGTAGCAGGATCCACATCCAGAATGTTCTCGATCACCAAGGTGATCCCCAAGGCCTCGGCCTGTTTTACCACCGGCTGCATGATGTCATGCACGCGGCCCAACACCGTCTGCTCATAGTTTGGCTTGTTGAATAGGTTCCATTTGTACCAGCGTGAATATGGCGAGTGCAGTACCATCTGGCGCGCACCAATTCGGTCTGCTGCCTCTAATGCTTTCAGAAACCGCGCAGAGATCAGAGGGCGCAGTTCCGGGTCTTTGTTGTCCATGTCCAGGCCTTCATAGGGTCCATGGATTCCAACGCGCCCGTTGTGACCGTCCAACGCGGCTTTCGCGGCGGAAATGCGGTCTTCAAGCTCTGTGGTCAATCCGACGTAGCTGCCAAAGTCCTGCAACTCGATGTCGCGGTCTGCGTCAAACAGCCAGCCGCGATGATCCGCGATTTCATTGGCTTTCAGGCAGGCGCCAATTTTCAACGGTGTCATATCTGGGTCTCCAGAATTTTCTGTGCCGTTTTGGCGGTTTGAAGCGACGGCACACCGCGATACGCAGCCCGTCCGCCAACCCACGTGCCCTGAATGGCTGGGGCATGCCCGTCCGGCCAATCGACCAACACCAAGTCTGCCCGTTTGCCCACGGCGATCTCACCACGGTCTGAAAGGCCCATGGCCTTGGCTGGACCTGCGGACACCAGTGACCACAGGGTCAGACGGTCCGCGCGTTTTTCCTGATCTAGCTTATGCACAGCCGCCAACATGGCCGGATAGAAGTAATCCGAAGCCAGAGCATCACAGAGGCCGGCCTCCACCATGTCGCCTGCGCCAAGCGAGCCAATATGGCTGCCGCCCCGGGTTGCATTTGGCGCGCCAAAGATGATGGTGTCGCCATTGGCGCGCGCAGCTTCCGCCGCCTCGAGCACCATCGGGAACTCTGCCACTGTCGCCCCCAGATCGCGAAAGAAACTTCGAGTTTCGGCACGCGTGTCATCGTGACTCAACATCGGAGCCCCAACCGTGCGTGCTTTGGCCGCCACCTGAGCGATCATCGCGGGCACATCGGATCGGCGTTCCCAGACCTGCGCCAGCAAGGCGATATAGGTGCCTTCAGTTAAACCCGCACGATGTGCCTTGGAGGCTGTGCGTTTTTTCATGCGCTCGTCATCCAGCGAGGCAATGGAAAAATCCGGGCTCAACTCAAAGCCACGCTCCTGGATCGGCACGTCATAGGCGCGCATGGTCATGGACGTGTGATCGTTGAACGCCACCGAAGGCGTCAAAGGTGCCTGCAGCGCCCAATCGATCACCTCCAGAGCTTCGGATGCAAAGGTTTCCCAGCGCAGCTGCACGCGGTTTTCCACGGTCAGACGTGGGGCAAGGTCCAACATCGCCTGCATCAGTTCACGTCCTCGGGCAACATCGCGCAAACCCGGCTCCCACCCGAGCGTGATGGCGTGATACGCCGTGGCGATACCATTTGCTGCAAGTTGGCGATCTGTGTCGATTACGGCGGTCTCCGTTGGGAAGAACACACCGGGACGCGGCATCAGTTGGCGCTCAAAAGCATCTCCGTGCACGTCGATCAAAGCAGGTGCCAAAATCAGGCCGCGGGCGTCGATGCGCGTGCCCCGAACGCCACCGCCAATCTCGACAATCTTGCCATCTGAAACCGTGACGGTTGTCTCTACGACCTCGTTGCGCAGGTACACCTGCGCGCCTTCATAAGTGACGGTCATTCAGAGACGCTCCATGATCAGATGCCAATGCCAGGAACCAGGTTTTTCATGCTCCCGATCTTCCAACCATTGGATTTCAAAGCCTTCAAACAGATCCAAAAGGTCGCGCGCATCGCAGAAGTAATGTGGGTGAATTTTGTCCGTGCCGGGCGCGTCAAACACCCATGTGTTTCGGCTGATCTCCCGGCCTTCAAATTTAGCACGCTCGCTTGGCAGGCGGCGGTCGGACAACATCGTACCCAAATAGCTACCGCCCTTGCGCAGAATGCGGTGGATCTCAGAGATGGTGCGCGCCAAAACTGCCTCATCCCCGTGATAGATCACGTTCCAGCTGAGCACGTGATCAAAGCTGTTGTCCTCAAATGGCAAAGCATCCATGCGGCCGACAAGCGCTTCGACGTTTCCGGCGTTTCGGATGGCGTCGACACCTTCTGACGACGCATCCAACGCCACAACGTCAAATCCCTGCTGTGCCAGCCAAAGCGCGTGTCGTCCCACGCCCGCGCCCAGATCAAGAATGCGTGCGCCCGGTGTCAAACTTTCGGACCAACGGATCACGTCAGGCTCAGGGCTCAGCCACTTACTGCCCTCTGAGATATTGGCCCATTCCTCGTTCCAATGAACGTCCGCGGTGTCAGCGGTCATCGTTGTTCTCCAATGATTTTCGTGCGGACCCAGCCGCTGAGTTGTTCGATGCCAATCACCACCACTGCGATCATCAGGATCACGGTCATCGCGGTGGGATAGTCAAAAAGGTCAAAGCCAACCTTGAGTTCGATGCCGATGCCACCCGCGCCGACCAGACCAAGGATGGTTGAGGACCGCACAGCCTTTTCAAGCGCAAATAAGGATGTAGATACAAAGGCCGGTGCGGCCGCCGGGATGGTGGCACACGCAACAACGTCCAAGCGACGCGCGCCGGTTGCCGTAAGGCTTTCCGAGGGGCCTTTCTCCACCGCCTCCATGTCATCTGCAAAAAAACGCCCGCAAAAACCAATGGTGTCCACAGCAATGGCTAGCATGCCCGCAAATGGCCCCAGTCCCACGGCCACAACAAACACCAACGCCCAGGCGATATCGGGTACAGCGCGGATGAACCCCAGCACATTGCGAAGGATCTGATTCACCACCGGCCCAGCAATCAGTCCGCGCGCAGCAAGGAGCGCTATGGGCAGCGACAGGATCACACCGATGACTGCCCCAGCCAGCGCAATCTGCAACGTCTCAACCATCTTGCCGCCCAAACGGGCCAGAACATCTGGCGCCATGTTGGGGGGAAAGGCACGGTCCATAAAATCTGCAAAACGCGGTGGCGCTGACACCACTTTGTCGATCGAAAACCCGGCCCCCGCAAAGGACCACAGGATGATCACAACAGCGGCGGCATAGCCAAGAAAGGATATTGCCGACGGCCGGTCAAACCGGTCTGGCATCTGCATGTCAGTCATAAAGCTCTCTCAATTCCGCTTCGCTTAGGCTGTCAGCCCGGCGATCCAGTTGCAGGCGTCCGCCGCCAAGGCCGAGAACGCGGTCGCCATATGTCAAAGCGTGGCTCAAATCGTGGGAGATGAAGACAACCGTGACGCCTTCTTCACGCGCCAAGGAAAAGAAGAGTTCCATCACGTCTTCTCCTGCGGCGGGATCTAGCGAGGCCGTCGGTTCATCGGCAAAGAGGACCTTTGGTCTGCCCACGAGCGCGCGTGCAATGGCGACTCGCTGGGACTGGCCGCCAGACAACCGATCGGCGCGGCGTTGAGCCAGATCGGCAAGGCCAACTTTCTCCAACGCGGTCATTGCCGCTTCGCGGGAGCTTTGTGGTGCCAGCGTTTGGCTCCAATGGCGCACACCGGGGTGTTGGCCCAAGAGGCCCTGCACAACGTTGGACATGACCGACAGGCGTGTGACGAGGTTATGTTTCTGCGACACAAGACCAATCTGCGCGCGTAGTTTGCGCATCTGCGCCGGACGCGCCGCGGTTACGTCTGTATCCAGCATCGTCAACCGGCCGCTTTCTGCAGGGATCAACCCCATAAGGCAGCGCAGCAGGGTCGATTTTCCGGCGCCGTTTGCGCCCACGATGGCGACGGCTTCGCCTCGCGACAGGCCAAAAGATACATCCGAGAAAATCTGCGACCCGGCAAAGGACTTGGCGACGGATTCCGCACGGATATCAACGGGCAAAACCGGGGCAAATTCTGCCCCGGTCCGCACGAGTTGCACGACGGCATCCCGTTTTGCTTCGACGAGATCAGTCACCGATGAAGTTGTCGAACTGCGGGAAGCCCGCGTTGGAATACATCGAGCGCACGTAGTCGTAGGCACTATCTTCGATGGCAACGAGGTCCATGCCGACGTATTTGTCGTTCTCCTCATGGGCGGTGATGCCCGCGATGATGGCGGCCTTGTTTTCCAGAATGGCATTTTTCACGTGTTCAGCAGCGTCTGTCGGCACATGGGAGCCCACCATGATCATGTCGTTTGGCAAATCACCGGAACGCGCGATCATTTTGAAGAAGCCATAAGGCAACTCGGTTTCTTTGGCGCGCACGTTCAGCCAGCTGCCCGCGTTGGAGCCAAGCGCGTCTACGTCACCCGCCTTGAGCGCCTCATGGGCAATGTTGCGCGAGGTGTGGGTTTTTTCGATGTCATTCACAGGATCAACGCCGTGATCGGCCAGCACCTGCATGGGACACAGCATGTTGGAGGTGGACCCGATGTCACCAAAGGCAACCTTTTTGCCTTTCAGGTCCGCTGGCACATTGATGCCGCTGTCCGCGCGCACAACAATCGCACAGTGGTAGTCTGGGCGACCCAAACCAATCAGAGGCGTTGCGTTGGTCAGCTTGTGGATCACGACGTATTCCGCAGGACCGGATACGACAAAGTCTACAGTTTCACCGCGCAGCGCTTCGGCGGCGGCGGTGCGGCTGTTCACAGCGAAAAACTCAAAAGTGTCGCCGGTGGCAGTTTCCAGTGCGTCTTTGAAAGGGCCCCATTCCAGTTGAAGGCGTTCCATGCCTTCCACGTCGGTCACGGCCAGTTTCCATGTTTCCGCCTGAGTGGCTACTGCCGACACTGCAGCAAGTGCCACGCCAGCTATAATCGAACGAAGTTTCATTGGTGCAGTCTCCAAGAATAAAATTCATTCGAATGATTTCCTGCTTTTGTAACGGGTATGCGTCACTTCCTTAAAAGGTTCTTGTTGTTGTGATGCCGTTCTATGAAATTTGGGACACCGAAAGGTGGTCGTTTGGAAACCCGCAGCGAAAGTCCGCTTTCCGCCCAAAATAATTAGGTCAGTTATAGGCCCACAGTGACTAGGTCAGCTACCGGCCCAAAGCTGCCTTTGCCAAACCTGCAAATGCTGCGATGCTGCACGTTTTAGCTTTTCGTCGGCAGTCACAAAATTCATCGACCGTTTGTGACAATCCAGCCCGGTTTGTCACACCAACAAAAAGCGGAATTCGGAATTTGCTTTCATCGGTTTGCCAACATATGCGGCTTACCTAAAACAACCAAAACAAATTGAGGAAAAATGGTCTTGCAAGTGCCACGGAACGATGGCCGATAAACTGGCCAGGCCAACCATAAGACCTGACGTCCGAAGCCCACCGTAGCCGCAAACTCAGTCGTTGGGCCAGAATGGTTTTCCAGGTAGGAACTGCGCCGAAGAGGAAACTCTCCGGCGCAGTGCGTTGTCGTTAGTAGTTCAGAGTTTGGCCCTTGGCGGGATGGATGCCGCCGTGGAAGTTACCCTGATCGCGCACCACGCGGCTTTCGCCGTTTTCGTCATAGTGCACCCAAACCAGACCATGCGGATCGCCGGAACCAGGCATCGGCACTTCTGCGATTTTCTCATAGGTCTCGGTGGAATAGATCAGAATTTTGCCCTCGCCGTTGGACGTCAGCCACATTTCCTTACCGTTCGGAGACAGCAGGACGTGGTCGACCATATAGGCCGACAGGAGGGTCGCTTTCTGCTTGCCGGTATTGGCGTCAAAAACGGTGATGGTACGGCCATAGAAGCCGGTCATTTCGCCTTTGTCAGCCACCCAGAGCTCGCTCTCGTCTGCGTTCAGCTCCGCACCATATGGGCCAGGGCCGGTTACGCCGGACCAGACGACCTCGCCAGTGTCAGTGCGCATTTTGCTGACCAGAGCAGAGGCACCAGCGGTCACATACATATGCTCGCCAGAGGCATCAAAAGTCACCCAGTCGCCGCGAATGCCCGGGAAGGGGAACTCGGCCACAACTTCCCAAGTTTCCGGGTCAAGTTTGGCAATCCAGAAGGTCGGGTCGTTGGTAAAGTCACCACGTGCGAACTCGATGCCAAGGCGGAAGCCCGCAGCGTGCTCACCGGCGGGCGCCATCAACACATAGATGTGCTTGTTATCGGTCCATGCTGTGTAGGTATCGCCACCCAGTTGATCTTTGGAGATGCCGCCGACAACCTGATCAGTTTCCGGATCCATCAGGAACACATCAAGACCGTCGTGATCGGACATGAACATGTCCACCAACAGGTATTTGTCCTGAAACAGCTGACCGTGGTGCAGACGGCCACGGATGTCGAGCGCCTTGACCACATCCAGCGTCAGTGCGTCCACTTTCAGCAGCGCCGCCGGAGACATCACATCGGCGTATTCGCCCACTTTGGCACCATTCATATAGATGTATTTGCCATCAGGGCTTGCGAATGTGGTATGAATGTCGCCCCGCATGGCGCGATCCGTGAACTTATTGGCGATGGTTTCAAACGTTTGCGCATCCCCCACCAGCATCTGCGAGGATTCTGCCTTCTGGTTGTTCTTGAGGCCAGGACCCGCGACGAAGTTGGCCACACCGGCGGCTTCATAGAAGTATGTTTTGCCCGGCTCCGGAGTGAAGACCGGCTCGCCTGCTTCCCATTCGCCAGCAACTTCGACCTCATAGGTCTGCTTGAGCGGACCTTCTTCGGATTTGCGCTCCCAGTTTTCGCGCACTTCGGACCACATGTTTTTTGTGGTCGAAGAGAAGTTGTACATGCGCGACAGCATATAGGTGGACATCTCTTGCGAGGATTGCACAGCCTTTTTGGAACCCGCAAACAGCTGATCGAGGTCTTCCTCGGATGTTTCCAGCCCCGCCAACTCGCCCAGATATACGGAAATCGCATAGAGTTTGTTTGGCGTGATCGGGGCAAAGCTCTCGTCAACACCGATCATCTTGGCGTTGGCATGCAGATTGTAGAGGATCTGACCGGGCAGGATGCGGTCGATGTTCATTGCAGGGCCTTCGCCACCGGTTGCATCTTCGCCGTGACAGGCCGAACACATGGCCGTGTCGTCAAACAACTCCTTGCCCAAAACCTTGGCGTCTTCATAGCTCAGGCGGGGCTCATCGGCCCGCAGGTCGATCTCCGCTTCCTGAGCGTATGCAGTCACTGCGCCCGCGAACAGGGCGGCGACTGCGGCTACCGTTTTAAACTTCATTGCCGTTTCTCCGTTCTTGCCGGTTTGCTACCGGCTTGCTGCGCCTGTCTGGCGCGAGGGTGGTCCGACCAGCCGAAGACTGGCCGGACCCTAAGTGTTCAGACCGCATGTCGGTGCGGCTGAACCGGTTTGAAAAACGGTCGGCATCCGCACAATCAAAGGCAAAGGGACGGTATGCCTTTGACTGGTTGGATGTGGATAGGAAGGTTTCATGACTGTCTTTCAAAGCGTTTGTGCAGCGCTCAGTGGCAGATGTTGCCGCTGACCGCCATTTGTGGGGGCTGCGCTTGGGCAACCTTTGTTCTTATGGACTTGGCAAGGCTCTGCGTGCCGGTTTCAATTACCGCGAGCCTGCCCTGCTCGGGCAGGGTCAAGGCGATCTGCCGCGTGTCGGAGGTGACAACACCGTGACCCGCGCGACCCGACAGGCGAAGCCGCCCGACCTCGCGGTATTGCTGCAAGTCGATCACGGCGATCTCGTTGCCGTTTTCGGGAATGGCGAAGGCGAACAGATCCAGCCAGCCGGTTATGATCTCTGCCACCGGATAGCCTACGTCAATGCTGCGCATCACAGACAGGCTTTCGCTGCTGATCACGGTAACACTTTGCGCCGTACCATGAGGCACCAGAAAGTGCAGACCATCGCCGGAGGCATACACGCGGCGCGGATCGGCGGGTACGTTCAGCGTGGCATAAAGGCTGTTTTGCGTCAGATCGAGGATGGCTACCTTGCCCAGATCGGGCAACGAAACGAACCCCGTGCCTCCGTCCAGACTGCGAGAGACCCCATCCAGCGCTACCGAGGCGTCGCCTTCAAGCGTGATCGGGGCAAGCGCCATATTTGCTGCGAGATCGACCACCGCAATCTCGCGTCGGCCATCTTGTACGACATAAAGACTGCGCCCCCTTTGACCAAAAGTCATCGAAGTGATCGGAGCGAACCCCGGCACGCGGGCGATTTCGCTGTTGGTGCGATGCGCCCAGACGGAGACGACCCCGTCGGACCCACCATAGGCGATGCCACTGTCATCGGTGTTGGCAATCGCGATTTCTGCGGAATGACCCAGCTCGTTCCGCGCCACAACTTCGCGCGATGCCAAATCCATCACCGTGGCAGCCTTGCCGGCAGGATCAGTGACAAAAAGTGCATTGTATTTGTTGGAGGGCACGATCTGGCCAATTTCGTAGCCAACCTCGAGCACCGTCTCCAGCCGCCGCTTTTTCAAGTCCACCGCCGCCACACGGCCTTTGTCACCTGCCGCAAAGACGATGCGTTCGCCGTGTGTGAGCGAGGTCTTGGCCATGGCAGATCGCGCACCAAGCCCGCCGCTTGCAAGCGCCATGGCGCCGGCCCCTGCCAAAAAGCTGCGTCGCGTAAGCTTCGAAGTTCCCTCAACCATCAGTTCAGTCCCAGATAAGGATAAATTGCATCAGAGAGCGTGTGGAAATTGTCGGTCAGAAGCAGCACGCCAAAGCCGATCACGACCAGCGCCCCAACAAGGCCAAAGGCGCGGCTGTGCTTGCTGACCAGCATGATCAGCGGTTCCATACGCGTGAAAAACAGCGCGGCAGCCATAAAGGGGATACCCAAACCAAGCGCAAACGCCCCCATGGTTACCGCGCCAACCCAAGCCGACCCGAGCGCGCCAACATAGATGAACAACGTCGCTATGATGGCGCCACCGAAACAACTCATGCAGCCAAGGTTATAGACAATGGCAATGGTCACATTGCCAATGGTGGAGCCGCCCTTCATGCGCTGCATCATCTTGGCTCCGGGCAGGTTGCACAGCACCGGCGCGTTGGAGCGGATGCCAAGCCATATGCCAAAGAGGATCACGAGGGTGCCCGAGACAATGCCGATTGGGCGGTAATAGGTGGAAAAGGCGATCTGCGCCTGCTTGCCCAGCCCGCCAATCAGCGCGCCGGCAATTGTGAAGAGAATGACATAGCCAAGAACAAAGGCCGCTGCCGAGACCAACACACGCCGTTTGACAACGTGGTCAACCTTGCCCTGCGTGCTCATCGCTTCTGCCCCCGACGCGCTCATGGTGGCCATGAAAATCACCGACAGCTGCAACAGACAGGGTGTCAGAACCGCCGCCAAAAGGCCGATCGACAGCGAGGCGATGATGGCGCTGCTCATGCCAGGCTGCTCAAGAAGCTCCGGCGGAATGGTCAACGGGTTCTCCCAGCCAAGCTGCGCCATCACAGGCTGCAACGTGTCGCCAAGAGTATTCTCACGGTCCCAACTGTGGCTGAGGATCAGACGCATATCAGGGTCAAAACCCGTTAGATAAAGCGCGCCGGTCTCGTCAAACTTCGGGAAGGTGACGATGGTCATGCGGTGATGCGACACCTCTTCCGGACCTTCAATGGACGACGGCTCGACAACCTTGCCTCCGATCCGCAGCGCCGCCTTTGGCAGGCCAACCGGCAACAAACCTGTGTGGACATCTTCAGTGATGAAAAAGACAAAATTTGCGTCAGGCTGATAGAAATCCACCATCCGGCCGCGGTCGGCCTTCTCGAAATAGTCTTCATTGGCATAAAGCGCCTTGACCGTGATGCCGCCGGGAAACGCTGCGCCTCGGGTCAAGAATTCCGACAGCGAAGTCGCATGAGCACGACGCTCTTCTTTAACCACTTCGCCAGTACGGGACAGCATCGACGTGCCGTTCACCGCATAGGGCAAGACCAGCCAGGAAAACACGAGCGCGATCACCGCAAGGATGCTCAGTGGCAAAGCCAGTGGTCCAAACTTGGACGCCTGCGTAGCCTGTGCGCTGTTGGTCGGGGTTAGTGTGTCTTGCCTCTGCATGGTGTGGCCCTAACGAAAGAAGACGTTCTGTTTCTGTCGCGGCCGGGCCTTAGTCCGACCGCGTTCTTGCAATGGTCGGGATCAGAACTTCCAGCGGGCGCCGAACATATAGGCGTCCAGATCGTTGTAGACCTTGCCCGTCGTGTCGTCGTAGCTGTGGGTGTGATAGCCGACGTAAACTTCCATGTTGGCGTCGTCGATCTTCTGGACCGCCGCCAGACCAATCGCCAACCCGTCGTCACCGTCGCTCACCATGTCCTGGCTTTTGAAGGCATCCACCGACAGGTAGGTCTTGCCAAACGAGAACCAGCTCTGCTGCCAGCCAACTTTGGCAAAGATGTAGTCGCCCGAGTTGCTTTGATTGCCGATGGTGACGGTGCCGCTTAGGCCGCTGTCTTTGTGTAGAACACCGACGGCTCCAAGGATCGAGTCATAGCTGTCGCCGCTGGTCGGCTCGGTGCGCATGAAGGACGTATAGGCCCGCACCTTCATCTGGTCGGTTTCCGTGGTGTAGCGCAGGGCCACATCGTAGAAATTCGTGTCGTCGCCTTCTTTCAGGATTTCTGTACCGGCAGACGCCGAGACCACAAAGCCGCCACCGAATTTTTCGCTGTCATAGCGCACGCGACCGGCGCGCGGTCCGTCAAAGTTCTTGAATACCGCTTTTACGGCTGGGCCGTTGCCGCCGGTGCTATCCTTGAAGTTGAAGCCACCGGCATTCAGGTGCACAGCCGCTTTGCTGACCAAAGTGGTGCCCGACATGTCGGTGCCTGCGGCGACCATGTCAGAGGCGGTGGAGCCTTGGCCGACGCTGAAAGTACCAAAACCGTTGGTCTCGTAAATCGCCTGTACGTGGCGCAGGTCGGTCTGATCCCACTCCCAGACGTCCACGTCTTTGTCCTGACCAAACATCACCGAGCCGTTGAAACCCAACGCCGTTTCGAAGTGGAATTTGAGCGTGCCAGCGCCGAGTGCATTTTCATACCAGAAGCCGATCCGGCTGGGCGCGTTGGTGTTGTCGCCCGCGTTGCCATAGGAGGCCTCGCCGTCGTCAACGCTCAGATACATGGGGTTGAGCCACCCGTAAAAACGGAAGCCGTCGTCGGCTTGGGCGGTGCTGGAAATCGCGGATGCGCCGACCAGAGCCGCAAGGGTGGACTTTGTGAAATTCTTCATCTGTCTCTCCAGTGGCGCGAGAGCCGCGCCAATTTGGTCACGGTGATACAAACCGGAGGTCGTCTTTTGCGCTCTCGGTTCGGTGATGTGTTGACAGAGATGCAGACATAACGTCAAATTAGATATCCTTTGCCTGACATAGAGAAATTTTATGTTCATAAATCCGAAGCATTTGGTGCAATTTGTGGAAGTCGTTGAATGCGGTTCGTTGACGGAGGCCGCAACGAAACTCGGATTGACGCAACCGGCGCTGTCCAGAAACATGAAAGAGTTGGAAGCTCAAATGGGGATTCCCCTTCTTTTACGGGGCAAAACCGGTGTGACTTTGACGGAACTAGGTATGCGTGCGTTTCCCTACGCCCAGTCTATCCACACCACGCTTGGTCGACTGAGCAGTGAGGCTGAAACTTGGGATAAGGGGCAGGTTGGCAAACTCAGGATTGGCGCTGGACCGTTTCCGGCGTCAATTTTGCCAAAGATTTTGTCAGACTTTCTAGAGCACCGGCCAGGCGTTTTCGCGTCGCTGGAAGTGGGGGGTGTGCTGGCCTTGAGCAAAAAGCTGCAAAACGGCGAGTTGGATTTGGTGGTTGGGCCGACGGGACTAGAATCCTCGGCTACCGGAATCACTGCGCGGAAACTGTTTTCGGGGCGGCTTGCGCTGTTTGCTGCGCCAACACACGCGATTGCACGAAAAAAGAAAATAACCGCTGAAGACCTGTCCTCGTCCCGTTGGTTAGGCACTCCGCCAGACTCCGTAATGCGCCGTCAGGTGCGAGCCAATCACATTGCTTTGGGCATGCCTCGGGTCAATTTCAACATTGAAATTTCGAGCATTGAAAGCGCGGTTGATGTCCTACAAGTCGGAGATCACCTTGCGATCATGCCGGAACCGCCAATGCGGCGCGCTGTCGCGGAGGGAAAGGTCATGGAGTTGCCGGTTAAGCTACCAATAGCGCAGTGGCCAATTGTGATTTCACATCCTGAACTTTCGATTTTGCCCCCGCAAGTTATGGACTTTATTGATGCCTTGGAGGCGGCATTCCGAGACGAAAAGACTGCCGACCCCTCTCAAGCGCGTGACTGATCCAACGTGGAAATCGTCGGCGATCAGCCAAGTATGTGAGGATGTGCTGCTTTTTAGAGTGCTTTGGGGGGCGAAGGCATCTAGGCGTGTTTTGGCCCGATCAGTTTCCGAACGAACATGTCGCACCTTTGCGAACAGAAGTGGGGCCTCTTCCGGCATCCAAAAGAATTGGCCGTCGTCACTGACTGCGCGTAGCCGGTCTTGATGGCCGGCGCAGCGTTTAAGCAGGTTCATTTCACTTCTGAAAGTCCGCTTTCTCTCCAGCGGGTCATGCAACAATACGGGAGCAGCGAACGTCTGTTTTCCGCCCATTCATTCCGCCCGCCACATACCCAAGCCTGCTCTGGCGCAAAATGCTGAGGCCTCATTCCGACTTGAGCCAACCGCGTCAGCTGTCCTGTTGAGGGTCTCCACCATCGCCAAAGAGGCGCTGCAGCGCCGGGAAGGGATCCCAGGATATCGTGCGGGCCAGATCAAACAGCTCGATGATATCCAGCCGACGTTCATAGCCTTCGACCTTGGCAACGTAGGATTGTGGCTTTTGCAGCACGTTGGCGACATCCCACTGGGTCATACCTGCGTCGATACGTGCCCGTTTGAAGGCGTCAACCAGATCCCGGTAGGCCTCGTTGTAGATGCTTTTTGACACGCCCGCTTTCCATTTGACTGCCTGCAGGAGCGTCGCTATTCCGATACGGGATATATCCCAAATCGGGATAGGCGAGCAAAATAGGAGAGCCCATGACCTTTCAAGTACGTGACCGTCCACCCCCCGTCGACACAGATAAGCTCTTTGGCGAACACGCCGCTGATCTCGCGCGCTGCCCGAAGCTGAAGGCCGACATCCGCGACAGGGCCGCCTACCTCTACATTACCGGGGAATTGCCCTCACACCTGCAAGACCGCGCCAAAGGCATCCTCAAGCAGATCAGCCGCCCATATTCGCGCCCCACCAGCTTTGATGGGCTTCACGGCTCCAGGCTGATCCACGACGACGCGGTTCGTCACCTTGGTCTCCACAAACACAAAATGGTCATTGCCGTTCGCGAGAAGGTCAAGCAGGGCTACAAGATCGAATTGACACGCGAGAACAGTAACCGCAGTGGGTTCGGCAAGATCTTCATGTACAAGTGGCAACCTTATCCCACCCACCGTGTCAAAATCACTGTGACGGCCTCTGGCGCCATCGGGGATGGGTGGGATTTGTAGAGGGTCATCGATGGCACAAAGGCCTAGCGAACCCGGCCTTTGTCTTTGCATGTCCTGGGGCCTGCTGGCCTCTCTCCTTTGCAGTTACCGCCGCCGAAGGCGCGACCGGCTACGCTCGCGGCGCTCAAGATTGATCGGATGCTCGCGTCCAAGGCTACGATAAAACCCGTTGCCGGCCGACCAGTTCAGGAATTGACTGAAGCTGTCCACCTGATCGTCATGGGATCCCCGTGGAAAGCTCTGCAGCTCGCGCTTGAAGGAGGCCAGCCAGGGCGCGTCTTCAGGAAGCAGCACGTTGCCGGCTTCAACAGACGCACAGGCAGCGTTGAACCGGATCTCCTTGTCTTTGTCCGGGCGGATCGCCTGATAGAGGGCGGAATCATCCATGCGCAGTCGCTGCAACAGGGGTGTTCCGCTTGCGGCATTCTCAATCAACACGAGATCAGGGCGCCATCGGCCCGTCAACGACCGGACGCGGGCTTCAAGATCCGGAAAGTCCAGACGATCGCGCATGACATCGAGAAGGTGCCACTTTTTGTCCATGAACCCCCAGGTGGTACAAACCGAGCAATCCGATTTCGGGCTGGCGGACATGCCTGTGTCCCAACTCTGAACAACCAACTGATATCCACTGCGGGGCAGGGCTTTCTTGTAGGTGCCAAACCACTCCCAACGCAGAACGGAACCGTCAGGCGCAATCGGGTTCTGCTGGTACTGACAGTTGAAGATCACGGAGCCCATCTCCTTGCGCATGCGATCCAATGTCTGGCGATCCATGTGCTCGGGGAAGAGCGCATCGCCCTTGCGACGGCTGTAGAGCTTGCCATGGCCCACAGGCACCTCACAGTCCTCCTCTGCAATCGCCGGCAGGTTCAAATGGCGATAGGTGGCTTTTTCCAGCAGATACCCGGCAGGGTCTCTTTCGTGAAGCCGTTGCGCAATCATCACCACGCGCCCCTCGGCGGGGTTGTCAAACCGCGACAACAGCGAACCTTCAATGTACTCCTGCGCGCGAACCAACTCGGCCTCTGAGGTTGCATCCCCGGCTTTCATGAGATCATCAATGATGATGTAATCCGCCCCATGGCCCGTCACGGCCCCGCCGATAGAGACGGCCTTTCGACCGCCGCCTTTCGTGGTCTTGATCTCATCCTGAGTGTTGCCACGCCTCGCAAGCCGCGTGTCCGGAAACAGCCTCTGGTACCAGGGCGACGACATCACCTTCCGCGTGGCCTCGGAATGCAACCGCGCAAGGTCTAATCCGTAGCTGGCCACGATGATCTTGGCGTGCGGTTGATGACCAAGAATGAAGGCCACGAAGGCAACGGCAACCGTGATCGACTTCAGGTGGCGGGGAGGCACGTTGATGACAAGGCGTTTGTTTTCTGCTGTGCGGATGCTGTCCAACTCATGGCACATGGCTTGCACATGCCAGGCCGGAACAAACCCCTGGGTTTTGCCAGAATGAAGCGTCTCAAACACTTTCCATGTAAATGCAAAGAGGTCCGTACGGTATAGCGCGGTGGATGCCCGTAAGACGAGCAGAGGATCGTGCCGGGTCATGTCTCGTACTCCTCCACATCCTCTGCATAGACAGGTTCTTCGGCATCTTCCGCGTACACCGGATCTTCCACATCCTCGGCGTAAATGGGTTCCACCGTCTCCCCGGGATCGTCCTGCCTCTCAGATTCTGGCCCCTCGTCCGGTTCAGCCTCTTCAGCAGGCTCCACCGCCTCAGTGCAATCAGCTGCTTGAGCCAGCCATTGTTCTTTGAAGTGGCTCAGCACATTCTCATCCGTTTGATCCGGCCCAGTATCGCGCATGGCCTGATTTGCCTCCTGTTCGACCTGCGCATGCAATTCCGCGTCCAACATGGCCAGCATTTTCAGAGCCGCCATGTCTCCGGCCAGTGCTTTGGCAATCAGCCTCTTTGCGCCAGCTTCCGCCTTGGAAACCTTCAACCGGCGACCACCCTCCTGGATGATCACCTTGCTTTCCAATTCTCGCTTCAAGCTGGCGTTAAAACCTTTGGCGCCCTTGGGCCGCCCCTTCGGGTTGCCCGACTGGCCCTTCTTGAACTGTGTACGCTTGGGCGGTTTGCCATAACCCACGTCGTAATCCTTTTGCTCAGGCATGGCTGACCTCCTGTTCTTCCGTTGCGTTGAGGGCGCTGGCACGATCTTCAAAACGCTCACCAGACCCGGAAAGCACCGCCTTCTGACCGGTCATCTCCTGCCAGCGACGGACCGCGACATCGACGTAAACCGGGTCCAGCTCAATCAGGCGGGCCCTGCGCTGCGTCTTCTCAGCCGCGAGCAAAGTCGCGCCCGAGCCACCGAACACATCCAACACCACATCCCCGCGATGGGTCACATCCATGATGGCATCCGCCACAAGATCCGTGGGTTTCACTGTGGGGTGGTCCGCAAGATCCGCGTCCCGCCCCTTGCCGAAGCTGTTCACACCCGCATAGTCCCAGACATTGGTGCGGTTGCGCCCGTGTTTGCCCAGTTCGACATTGTTGATGTGAGACGCGCCTGGCTTCTTGAAGATGCAGACCAGCTCATGCTTGGAGCGATACAGGCTGCCCATGCCGCCATTTGTCTTGTTCCAGACACACAGGTTGATGAGGTCCAGTCCTGCTCCCTTACCGGCTGCAACGAGGTCTTCGATATGGCGCCAGTCCATGCAGATATCCGCAATACCGCCCTTGGGAAGACGCGCGGCAAGATGCGTTGCCACCTTATCCAGAAAGCCGCAGAACTCTGTATCCGACATCTCGCCCGATGCCATCGCGAACTCGCGGTGATCACCACCATTGCCCGAGCGCACATGACCCTGAACCGGAACATTGTAAGGCGGGTCGGTAAAAACCATACCAACCGTCTCGCCCTCAAGCACACGCTCATAGCTTTCTTGCTCAAGGGAATTGCCGCAGAGGACACGGTGATCGCCCAGGGTCCAGAGATCCCCCGGACGCGTGACAGCGGGTTGATCCGGGTCCGGCACCTCAACGGTTTCTGTCGTCGTAGCCCCGGCGCTATCCGCACCACCAATGATGATGTCGATCTCCGGCACCTCAAACCCGGTCAGATCAAGACCAAAGTCCAGCTCACCCTCCAGGCTCATGTCCATCAGCCCTGCGAACTCGATCTGCAGCGACTCCTCATTCCAGTCCGACAATTCCGCAAGCTTGTTATCGGCGATACGAAGGGCACGCACTTCCGCATCGGACAAATGGTTCGCCACAACCATCGGCACGGTTTCCAGGCCAAGCGCCTTGGCCGCCTCATAACGGCCATGCCCGGCAATAATGACGTTATCGCCATCCACCAGGATCGGCGTGACAAAGCCGAACTGCGCCACCGAGGCCTTCAGTTTTGCGATGTTCTTTGCGCCATGAATGCGGTTGTTGTTGGCGTAGGGTTTGAGATTAGAGAGAGGGGACTGAACGACCTTGTCGGCCATCCAGATTGGTTTCTGCGGCGGTTTGGTATCACCGGAGTAAGGGGTGGCACACATGTGCGGCTCCATTATTCTTGACGCCACATGGCGTCAGTTGGAAACAATGGATCGCTGTGTCTGGAGAGGCCTTAAGTAAAGGAACTCACCGGATCACACCGATCCAACGAATTCCCCCCGGATAGTTTTGGTATGCCGGGAAACCCCGACGCGAACTGACCCCAGATGAATTGGCCCTCTCTGCCCTGAGGTCCGCGCCAGATTAGAACCTGCGTCCGGGATTGCCAAGCCCCAAAATCCTCAAAGATTCTTGTTAAGCCTCTGAATGTGCGAAGAATTATAGGTGTGGTATCTTTTGTTTGTCTCAAATGGGAGACGGATCTCACGCCTGCTTGGAACGGACTGGACTATGCTGCCAGACCACGCAAGTACTGGTCTCAAGCCCGAGCCATTCGGGCTCTCCTCGGTACCGGCAACCAGTATCCTGCCACCTGATTGAGGAGACGCTTATGACCCTGCCACCTCCGGGAGAGATCGCCAGCCTGGATCGCGACGCACTGTCCGACGCCTGGCGCGAGGCACTTGGAAGTGTCCCGCCGCCGCGCATGAGCCAAACTTTCATGCGCCGGGTGTTGAGTTTCGAGGCACAAGCGCAACAGCAAGGGGGATTGCCCAAAGCTGTGCAGAAGGCATTGCGCAAAGAGGCCGGCAAAGCACGCGCGACAAAAACACCCCAGACCACCCTCAAACTCGGTGGGCGGCTGCTTCGGGAATGGAACGGGGTCACCCATGTGGTCGATGTCACCGAAGGCGGGTTTCTCTGGAATGGAGACACATACCGCTCCCTCTCGATCATTGCCCGCACCATCACCGGCAGCCACTGGTCCGGCCCACGCTTCTTTGGCCTGACACGGAAAGGAGTTTCCAAATGAGCCTGACACGTAAGATCCGTTGCGCCATCTACACCCGCAAATCTTCCGAGGAAGGGCTGGATCAGGACTTCAACTCGCTGGATGCCCAGCATGAAGCCTGTGCCGCATGTATCGCCAGCCAGAAGCACGAGGGCTGGAAGCTCTTACCCACTCGATATGACGATGGTGGTAAATCCGGCGGCACATTGGAGCGCCCCGCGTTGCAGCAGCTGCTGGCCGACATCAAAGCTGGCCTCATTGACATGGTGGTCGTCTACAAGATTGACCGTCTGACCCGCTCATTGGCCGACTTCGCCAGGCTGGTCGATCAGTTCGAAGAAGCCGACTGTTCCTTTGTTTCTGTGACCCAGGCCTTCAACACCTCGTCCTCCATGGGGCGTCTTACCCTCAACGTGCTGTTGTCCTTCGCCCAGTTCGAGCGGGAAGTCACCGCTGAACGCATCCGTGACAAGATCGCCGCCTCCAAAAAGAAGGGCCTCTGGATGGGGGGCGTGCCACCACTGGGCTATGATGCCCACCCGGATCCCAATCGCCGGGAACTGGTTGTGAATGATGCAGAGGCAGAAACAGTTCGGCGGGTGTTTGACTCTTACGACGAACTGGAATGCCTCAACGCCGTCATGCGACAGAGCGAGGCCGAAGGTCTGATCTCCAAGCGCCACGTGTTCTCCACGGGCCGGGTGCAGGGAGGCCGCCCCTTTAGTCGCGGCCAGATCTATCACATCCTGCGCAACCCCACATATCTTGGGCGCATCCGTCACAAGGACAAGTCTTTCCCCGGGCAACACGCGGCGATCATCGAGCAAAGGCAATGGGATCGTGTGCAGGATAAACTTGAGGCTGCCGCCATGCGCCGCCGTGGTGGAGCTGGATCAGAGCGGGCAACATCGGCCACCCCAACCGCACCCTTGCTTGGCAAGTTGCGCGACGAGACCGGCGACATCCTGACCCCGTCTCACACACAGAAGGGTCGCCAGCGTCACCACTACTACGTCTCGAACCGCCTGATCTCGGGCAAGCCCGACCCCACCGGCTGGCGTCTTCCGGCAAAGGCACTGGAGAAGGCAGTGGCCTCCGCCATCGCAAATCACCTGCAATTGGCGGCCCGATACCATCAGGTTTTAACCCGCGCAAACGCCCTTCAATCTTCGGCCGCCTCTGACAGGGTACATAGTCTGGCCCACGATATTGAAAATGGCGGCATGAAGGTAGCCACCGCTTTCCTCAAATCCGGCGCCATCACCGATGGCCGCTTGCAACTTCATCTCGCGCCCGACGCACTCGCAAAACAGCAGGGCCTTCCCGGGGTCGACCTGCATGAGACTCTTTGCACCATCGATGTGCCCTTCACCATCCGACGGCGGGGTGTCGAGATGAAGATCGTCGCGGGCGAGATGCAGACCACGCCCGACGCCACCCTGATCCGGGCGCTGAAGAATGCCCATGACTGGGTCACACAGATGAAGGCCGGCACATCGGTCAAACACATCGCCGCCGCAACCTCCATCTCGGAAAGCTACATCACCCGCATCATCCCGATGGCGTTTCTGTCGCCCCGCATCCAACAGGCCATCCTGTCCGGATCACACCCAGCTGAGCTGACGCTCGAAACCATCGCCCGTAGCAAGATACCGATGGACTGGTCGGCCCAGGAGCACCTCTTTGGATTCGCATAAATCCCCTGATCCCTGATCGGAAAATCCGTTTCCCTGATACCTGCCTGAAAATTCCCTATTCCATGATTTGAATTCCCTGTTCCATCGAGCAGGGAATTTACGTTCCAACCCACTGTAATAGCTCCTGAAAATCCCACTGCTTTTAGGTAGATCAGGGCAATTTCAGTCAAATTCCCTGTTAATCGACCCTTAACAGGGAAATGCCCCACCAAACCTCACCGGCCAAATGACCGCTCTGAGACTTTTGAGAATGTTCACGGAAAACCAGCGACACGGTGCGTCTCAGTTCAAAACACAACCTCGCAACCGACGGAAATCACGCCACTAATCACGGCTAATTCTGCAGGGACAACTGAGACAGGGGTCGGTGGCGGAGGAGGTGGGATTCGAACCCACGGAGGGCGTTAACCCTCGTCGGTTTTCAAGACCGGTGCATTCAACCACTCTGCCACTCCTCCGACGCCCTCTCCCTAAAGCCGACGTAAAACCGACGCAACCCGTTTTTCTTCAAAAATCCGCTTACAGCTTCACGGCCACTTTCCATAAAGCCCGCATCCGGCTACACTCCGCCCAAACGTTCGCTGACGGCAATTCACAGCCATCTCAAACAGCGACATGGGGCAATAAAAATGGACGCAGGCGAGAGGCAATTCATGGCGGACCAACCACAGAAAATCGGCGCGAAAACGGCGCTGAGAGCCGGTACAGCGTTTCTCGCGCTCAGCCTGATCCTGTCTGCCTGTACCGAGGGCGAGGGTTTCACTTTCGGAAAAGGCCCAGATAGCGAAGCATCTTCAAGTGCCACCAGCGCTTCCGGCACAACAAAACTTGTCGAACGAGACGTCGAAGCACCAGAAGTGTTTTCTGTGTCAGAAGCCGGTCTTTGGGACGGCCGCCCGTCACTCGGTGGTGTCTGGGCCGCACACCCTGACGTTGGCGACCCCGAACGCGTTATCATCCGCAACCAATCCAACGGCAAGTTCGTCATTGGTGCGCTGTTCCGCCGAGAACGTGAAATTCCCGGCCCGCGGATTCAGATTTCATCGGACGCAGCCGAAGCTCTCGGCATGCTGGCTGGTCAGCCGGTCGAGCTAAACGTGACGGCCCTCCGCCGCGAAGAAGTCGCACCGGAACCGGAAGTCACCGAGGCCGAAACTGTGGCCGAAGTCGCCGACGTTGAAGAGGCACCATTGGAACCCATCGCAGCAGCGAGTGCTGCCATCGCGGCGGCGGAAGCCAGTGAAACCGCTGCCGCCCCTGCCGCGGCACCCACGGCAACACCGGCGGCCCAATCTGAAGTGGCGCCCAAACCGACATCTACGTCGCTCAGCAAACCCTATGTACAGATCGGCATTTTCTCGGTGGAATCCAACGCCCAAAACGCTGCAAAGCAAATGGAAGCCGCCGGCCTGACGCCGCTGATCAAGAAAACCACATCGGGTTCCAAAACCTTCTGGCGGGTGATTGTCGGGCCAGCCACGAGCAGATCCGACCTGAAAGCGATGATCAAGAAAGTCCACGGCACAGGCTTTACCGACGCCTATGCCGTCACCAACTAACGGAGACCGCTAATGCGTTTGTCCCTGCCCCGATTTCTGTCTCTCGGCTTGGCCCTTCTGTTGACTGCGGTGCAGGCGCAAGCCTTTGAAACAAAGGCCCGAGCCGCCTATGTCGTAGATCAAACAACCGGCACTGTTCTTCTGGCGAAAAACGCTGACGATGCCATCCCGCCCGCGTCCATGTCCAAATTGATGACGTTGTACATGGCGTTCGAAGCGGTCCGCGACGGTCGTCTGTCAATGCAGGAAACCTTACCCGTCAGCCAGCACGCCATGAGCTACGGCGGCTCAACCATGTTTCTGGACACCACCGACCGCGTGACGGTCTCCGACCTTCTGCGCGGTATCATCGTTTTGTCAGGCAACGACGCGTGTGCCGTGATAGCCGAAACGCTTAGCCCCGACGGCACCGAGGCTGGCTTTGCTCGCCTGATGACCCGCCGGGCCCGCCAACTTGGCATGACCAATTCGACCTTCGCCAACTCCAACGGCTGGCCTGCACCGGGCCACGTCATGTCGATGCGCGACCTTGCGCTGCTCGCGAACCATCTGATCACCGAGTTTCCGGAATTTTACCCCATGTTCGCGGAAACCGAGTTTGCGTTTGACGGCCGCGCGCCATCAAACACCCGCAACCGCAACCCGTTGCTGAAGCTCGATATCGGGGCAGATGGCTTGAAAACCGGCCACACACAGGAAGCAGGCTACGGACTTGTCGGGTCCGCAAAACAAGGCAACCGTCGTGTCATCTTCGCCATTTCGGGCCTGTCCAGCGAAAAGGAACGCGCCGAAGTTTCAGAACAAATTGTGAGCTGGGCTTTCCGCCAGTTCTCCGAAACCACGTTAGCGCGGGAAGGCCAGCGGATTGCCGAAGCCAATGTCTGGATGGGCAAAGACCAGCGGGTGGGTCTCGTACCGGCTAAGGACATCGATGTGCTTCTCCCTGTTCTGGCGCAAGGCAAAGTCAAAGGCGAAGTCATTTACAACGGTCCGCTTGAGGCCCCTATCGCCAAGGGCGATCAACTGGCGGAGCTTGTCCTGATGCCAGAGGATCTACCGCAGATGCGCATTCCCCTGGTGGCAGAAGCTGATGTAGCCGAAGGCGGCTTTGGTGTGCGCGTCAGCACCGCCATGAGCACTCTTTTTACCCAATTTACCGCGTCTGAGACCGGCACAGAGGCCAGCCAGTGACGACAAACACCGTAACCGGCGGACACTTCATCACCTTTGAGGGCATCGACGGATCGGGTAAGTCCACCCAGGCGCGCATGCTTGCAGATCACCTGATCGCCGAGGGGCATGAGGTTGTGTTGACCCGCGAACCTGGCGGCTCCAAAGGGGCCGAGGAAATCCGTGCTCTGGTGCTTGAGGGCGATCCCGACCGTTGGTCCGCCGAGACAGAGATCCTTTTATTTACTGCCGCGCGGCGGGACCACCTTGAACGCACCATCCTGCCGGCTCTCGCTGCGGGAAAAATTGTCATCTGCGACCGTTTCGCCGACAGCACACGCATGTATCAGGGATTGTCGCGCGGCGATCTCCGCAACGTCGTAGACCAATTGCACGATCTGATGATCGGCCGCGAACCTGACCTCACCATTTTGATCGACATGGACCCTGCCGAGGGGCTGTCCCGTGCCAAATCCCGTCAAACCGCAGAGGAGCGTTTCGAGGATTTCGGTCAGGCGCTTCAAGACCAGATGCGTTCTGGCTTCCTTGCCTTGTCTCGCGAGTACGCTGACCGCTTTCGTGTGCTGAATGGCGCCGGCACCCCGGAGGAAGTGGCAACTCGTGTCATGGAAGCCCTGGCGGAGCACTTGTCGTGAGTGATGAAACCACGCCAGAACCCGATCGGGTTCCCGGAGCCCCGCACCCACGCGAAACTGATCAGCTTTTCGGACAATCCCAAGCCGAGATGAATTTTCTGACAGCGGTTAATTCAGGCCGTTTGCATCATGGGTGGTTGCTTACGGGACCACAGGGTGTCGGCAAGGCTACAATGGCGTGGCGGATTGCCCGTTTCCTCCTAACCCAGCCAGTTGAGGATGGCGGCGGACTGTTCGGTGAGCCTCAACCCCATGACAGCCTGTCAATCGACCCGGATCACCCTGTTGCGCACCGTATTATAGCTCTCTCCGAACCGGGGCTGTTCCTTTTGCGTCGCGGCTTCGCTGGCAGCACAGACAGCGCTCGGGAGAAATCGCGGCAAGAGGGCAAGTTTGCGGCGGACATCCGAGTCAACGAAGTCCGGGAAATGGCATCCTTTCTGCACATGTCAGCGACCGACGGTGGGCGCCGTGTGGTGATTGTCGACAGCGCTGATGAGATGAACGTCAACGCCGCAAACGCGCTCCTCAAAATGTTGGAGGAGCCACCAGACCGCACAACGATGTTGCTGATTTCACATCAACCCTCCCGGCTCCTGCCAACCATTCGGTCTCGTTGTCGCGAGTTGCGGTTCCATCCGTTGTCGCCGGAAGACATGCATGCTGCGATGGAACAAGCAGGCCACGCCGCCGATGAAACCCCTGCGCTTGCAGAATTGTCCGCAGGGTCAGTCGGAGAAGCGTTGCGCATCACCCAACTGGGTGGTCTGTCAATTTATCAGGAACTGGCCGCGCTCTTTGCTTCTATGCCCCAGTTTGACCGGCAACGTGCCCTAAAGCTCGCCGAAGGCGCTGCTGCCCGCGGTGCTGACGCGCATTTTGACCTGCTCCTGACGTTGCTGGACGTCTTTGTATCCCGAATTGCCCGCACCGGTGCGTTGGGCACGCCTCCTGTTACCGAAATAGTTCAAGGCGAAGCCGAACTCTTGATGCGCCTGTCGCCGGATGCACACAAAGCGCGCGCCTGGGCCAATCTGGCGCAGGAAATCACGGACCGCACACGTCATGGTAAAGCGGTCAACCTTGACCCTGCCGCCTTGGTGCTTGATACGGTTTTCAAGATTCAGAAAACCGCCAGCGCCTAGGCGCTGCCTGAGGGCACCATGACAGACTACCCGCAGATCACTGACAGCCACTGCCATCTCGACTTCCCCGATTTTGACGGCAAACTGGACGAATTCATCGCACGCGCCGCAGACTTCGGCGTCACCCGTATGGTCACGATCTGCACACGGCTAAAAAACGAACCGAGTGTGCGTGCTATCGCGGAAACCTACGACCCGGTTTTTTATGCTGCTGGCACCCATCCGATGAGTGCCGCTGATGAACCGCTCGCCACGGTGGACGAATTGGTAGCACTTGCGCAGCACCCCAAGTTTGTTGGCATTGGCGAAACAGGGCTGGACTACCACTACACGGCCGACAGCAAGGAAATCCAGCAGACCTCGTTGCGCGTACATTGTGAGGCCGCCCGCGAAACCGGGCTTCCGCTGATCATCCATAGCCGCGATGCAGACGACGACATGACTGCGATACTCACAGACGAATTCAACAAGGGCGCCTACTCTTGCGTAATGCACTGCTACAGCTCCGGTCCGGAACTGGCCCGCAATATGCTGGATCTCGGCTTTTACCTGTCAATGTCTGGTATTGCCGCCTTCCCCCGCTCGCAGGAGGTCCGCGACATCTTTGCAAGCGCACCGGTCGACCGCGTCCTGGTCGAAACCGATGCGCCCTACTTGGCACCACCGCCGTACCGCGGCAAACGCAACGAACCTTCATACGTTGAAAAAACCGCGCGTGTCGGCGCGGAAGTCTTCGGTATGGAGTATGCCGACTTCGCCGTCCAGACACAGGCCAACTTCGACCGCCTGTTCTCAAAGGCCAAGCTGAAAGCGGCCGCCGCATGAGCGCAAAACTGACCTTCACGATCCTCGGCTGCGGCAGTTCGGGCGGCGTTCCACGGCTTGGCGGCCATTGGGGGGACTGTGATCCTGACAACCCGAAAAACCGTCGCCGCCGCTGCTCAATGCTGATCGAGCGCACGACCGATGAAGGCACAACCACCGTTTTGGTGGATACCTCCCCGGACATGCGCGATCAGCTCCTCGGCGAGGAAACGGGGCGGCTGGATGCAGTTGTCTATACGCACAACCATGCTGACCACATCCACGGCATTGATGATCTGCGCATGATTGTCTTCAACATGCGCGCGCGCATTCCGGTATGGGCCGACGGCGCCACTCAAAACGATCTTATGAGCCGCTTTGGTTATGCGTTTGTGCAACCCAAGGACAGTCCCTACCCGCCAATCCTGGAAATGCTCACAATCGACGAGACCCGCGATTTTGTGATTTCCGGACCGGGAGGCGATATCTGCTTCACGCCGATTCAGGTCGATCACGGAAGCATCGATGCACTGGCATTCCGGGTGAATGATGTTGTCTACATGCCAGACGTTGTCGACATCTATGACGAGGCATGGCCCAAACTTGAAGGGATGAAGTGTTTCATTGTCGATGCTCTGCGTCGCACACCGCATCCCACCCACGCACATCTGGAAAAGTCGCTGGAATGGATCGAACGCACCAAACCGGAGCGGGCGGTTCTGACCAACATGCACATCGATCTGGATTACGCCACACTCGAGGCCGAAACGCCTGACCACATCACGCCCGCCTTTGACGGCATGAAAATCACCTACGACCTCTGATTTCCGCCAATCCGCGGTCAGAGGCGCGAAAGCGCAAAACATGCAGACACTGATCTCGGTGATCCTGCCGGTCTTTATCCTGATCGGCTTTGGCTATCTCGCCGCCTGGCGCGGTTGGTTCACGCAATCCAACGTCGATGGGTTGATGCGTTACGCCACCAATTTTGCGGTACCGGTCCTGCTCTTTCGTGCGATCAGCAATCTCGATCTCGCCGCAGAATTCAACACAGCCCTGCTCGGCAGTTTTTATGCAGCGGCATTTCTTTGCTTTCTGACGGGGATGCTTGGCGCCAAGTTTTTCTTCGGGCGAGACTGGGAAGACGCCACCGCCATCGGGTTTGTCTGTCTGTTTTCCAACTCCCTCCTGCTTGGTCTCGCAATTATGGAACGGGCCTACGGAGCGGACAGCCTCACCGGCAACTACGCGATCATCTCGATCCATGCGCCATTTTGTTATGGTCTTGGCATTGCTGTCATGGAAGTCATGCGCGCGCGGCACACGTCAAAGGCCCGAATTGTACCCACGGTACTCAAAGCCATGTTCTCCAACGCGCTGATCCTGGGGATCGGGCTTGGCTTCGTCGTGAACCTTGGCAACATCCCCGTGCCCGGAGCGGTCAGTCACGCCGTCAACCTGCTTGCATCCTCGGCATTGCCTGCCGCCCTCTTCGGGATGGGCGGCGTTCTGTATCGGTATCGCCCAGAAGGTGACACGCGCACCATTCTGTTCTGCTGCTTTGTATCGCTCGGACTACATCCCGCATTGACCTTTGCCTTCGGCACTTGGTCCGCGATTTCCATCGACAACATGCGCTCCGCCATTGTGACTGCTTCAATGGCGCCGGGCATCAACGCCTATCTCTTTGCCAATATGTATGGCCGAGCGATGCGTGTTGCGGCCTCTACCGTTCTTATCGGCACAGCGCTTTCGGTGATCACCGTCTGGATGTGGCTAGGCGTTCTCCCCTAGGCAGTGGTCCGTGACCTCGCGGAACGGTGACTTGCGCCCGCGCTGCGACCACCCCATTTTTAGGCCTTAACCTCAGGAGCCAGCCCCATGTCCCAAGAGTCCCAACAAGACCCGATCCGTGTCGATATCGTCTCCGACGTTGTCTGTCCTTGGTGCATCATCGGCTACCGACAGCTTCTGAAAGCTTCCGAGGCCACTGGCATCGCCGTTGAAACCTACTGGCATCCGTTCGAATTGAACCCAGACATGGTGCCCGAAGGCGAAAACATCCGCGAGCATATCATGCGCAAATACGGCTCCACAGCCGAGCAATCCGCACAGGCCCGCACACGTTTGTCAGATCTGGGCGAGGAGCTCGACTTCACCTTTGCGTGGTCCGATGACAGCCGCATCTACAACACCTTCGCAGCCCACCAATTGATCCACTGGGCCAGCGACACCGGCAAAGCCCAAGACCTTAAACTTGCTCTGTTTGACGCCTATTTCACAGAAGGCCGGGACGTGAGCGACAATGATATTCTGATCGACGTGGCAGGGTCAGTTGGCCTCGATACTGATGAAGCACGCGCTGTTCTTTCGGACAACCGCTATGCCGACACCGTGCGCGAAAAAGAAACTTTCTGGACATCCCGCGGGGTTTCCGGCGTGCCGACTATGATTTTTGATGCGCAGCAGGCCACATCCGGCGCTCAAGGCGTCGAAATTTTCTCCAAAGTACTGGAACACATGGCGCAACAGCCCCGTAAGGTTCCGGCGGGCGCATAGAAAAGGGCGCCTCTGAGGGCGCCCTTTCAGTCTCTATCTGATCCGGCTCAAGCGTCTTTGGCGTTGGCGTAAAGCCAATCAAGCACCTCTTGCGCTTCTTCGCCTTCAAGGCCGGCATTCGGGAACATCGACTGAGTGATGGAATCCCACTCTTTCTTCGTGTGTCCTTTCGGATCACGCGGAACGTGGCAAAGCGTGCATTTCTCATAAAACAGCTTTTCGCCCGGCTCCATGTCCTCCAAGAGGCTTGCGACCGCGGTTTCCGCACGCTCCAAGCCGAACACAGAAGCTTCGAGCGTCATCTGCTCGTCAATCAATCGATCGTTCGCCAGATACGCCTTGTTCGGCCCTTCCACGTCGGTCGCTTTACGTAGCTTGGCCAGACAGGTGTTCGCAGTGGTCGCCTGCGACAGTCCGCTTGAAGGCCGGCTGGACGTCAAAATGTTGATCGCCCCCGAGTTACAACGTCCCTTGCTGTCATAGCTCAACCACGCGCCTTCATAGAGAGACACAACGCCTTCCATGATGTCCTCGCCAACGCGAGCGCCGACAATGATCGTGCCGCGATCGTTGTAAAGCTCCACCAAATCACCATCCTCAATGCCATGTTTGGCGGCATCGGCTTTGCTGACCTTGACCCATTCACGATCTTCGATGTTCATCTCGTCGCGCAGGTCCGCCTGCGCGAACTGACTGTGGATGCGGTTGTAGGGGTGCGGACTGACAACATGCACCATGTCCGGCTCCGGCGCGTTGCCGAGATACTCCGCTGGCTCCATCCAGGTCGGCATACCAGGGCAGTCGTCGATATTCATATCCGCAATATTCTGGCAGAAAATCTCGACCTTGCCCGATGCGGTCGCGAGCGGGTTGGCGTCCGGATCTTCGCGGAACGCTCCATGTCGCGTCCAGGTACGCTCCTCAGTCGGAGTGGGTACGCGGGCCACACCCACTTCCCAGAATTCGTCAAAGTCCATGTACTCCGAGGCCGTGGATTTGTCATAGGACTGTTCGATGATGTCCATGACTTCCATATTGTCAGTGAAACCTTCCTCCACACCAAAGAGTGCCGCGAGACGTCTGAAGATTTCAAAGTCGGGAAGACTTTCACCAATCGGTTCGATCACCTTGCGGAAGGCATAAACCTTGTCTTTGGAATATGTACCACCAGAACCAATCTCGTTGGTTTCCAGCGTCGTACAGGCCGGTAGAACAATGTCGGCAAACTGCGCAGAAGCCGTCCACCAACAATCCTGAACAACAACCGTGTGCACTTTCTGCAAGGCCCGGAGCAGTTCGTTCACGTCCTGCTGGTGCGAAGCAAAGTTGTTGCCCGCGTTATAGACCATCTGCACGTCCGGATAGTTATATGTCGTGCCGTTGCGTGTGAACTCCTTACCAGGGTTCAGCAGCATCTCGTTAATGCGGCTTGCGGGACAAATTCCCGGCGCACGGTTGCGGCCTTGTGGCAGTCCACCCGGTGCAATTGCTTGTGCGAAAAGCGCACCGCCCTGCCCCCAGTGCCAGCTGAAACCAACGCCGCCGCCCGGAAGACCGAACTGGCCGGTGAAGCAGCTGAATGCCGTGATTGCCCAATACGGCATTTCGCCGTGGTGCGCGCGCTGAATCGACCAGCTTCCACCGATCTGTGTGCGTTTGTTGTTCGCGTTGTTGGCAAGCGCGCGGATCTTCTGCGCGGGAATGCCGGTGATCTCTGCCGCCCACTCCGGTGTCTTGCGAATACCGTCGTCCTTGCCCTGAAGGTAATCGACGTACTTCTCCCAGCCGACGGTGTATTTCTTGAGGAATTCCTCGTCGTGCTTTTTACGGTCCACGAGGTGATAGGTCATCGCCATGAACAAGGCTGTGTCTGTGTTCGGAATGATTTTCACCCATTCCGCGTCCAACCAGTCCGCCGTGGTCGTCTGCTGCGGATCAATCGAGATGAACTTGACGCCCGCCTCGCGGATCGCTTCCCACTTCGGGAACATGGAGTGGTCAGTCACCCCACCTTCAGCACGGCCGTTCTTGTGCGGGTCTACGCCCACCAGAATGAACTGCTCCGTGTTTTGCAAAAGCTGCCACCACGACGTCTGGCGTGAATAGACTTCCATGTCACCCACGACGTGCGGCATCAAAATTTGGGCCGCGCCGCCCGAGTAATCACCCACTGTGACAGAACAGCCGCCGATCAGATTGAAGAAACGGCCCTGAAGCACGTTCGGCGTCAATACACCGCCATGGGCCCAGGCGCCGTAAGACGATGAGAAGATGGCGTCGTTGTCATGTGTCTCCAGCGTGTCGAGAATGGCCTTGGCTGTCAGGCCCAGCGCGGTGTCCCAATCTACCCGCACCCACTCGTCCTTGGCGCGCAAATCGGTCCGCCGGTCGCCATCCAGCCCCTCAAGATAGGACTTACGAACGTAGGGATACTCGATGCGTGTCGGCGAATACGTCCGGCTGACGGCACCACGCGACACCATATGAGTCGGCCGTGGATCATACTCCGTACGTGGGATTGCCTTAACAAACTCGCCGTCCTCAACCATTGCCCAAAACGCACCGTATTGCTCCGCGTGGGGAATAAAACTCACGTTACGCGCAGCGCCATCCGCGGCGGCAAAAAGGGGTGAACTTGTCAGCGGGGCAAAAGCAGCGGCCGCTGTACCTGATTTCAATAGCTGGCGTCTGGACAGAGTCATCGTCTATTCCTCATAATCTGTAATTCCCAAATCGTCAGATACGGGCCACTCCACCAAAAATATTGGCTGGTCTATGGACGGAGCCGGCATCGTCTCATCGACGCTAGCATGGCTTTTGAAATTCACAAACCTTTCGGATCGGCCGGATGATCACAATTCATCCAACGGTTGCACGCTGAAACAACGGCTCCAAACCTCTGATTCCTTGCGCGCCGGACCAAAGCCTTAACAGGGCCTTAAGCAAGCTCTGCATCGACCGTTTCAAACCGGCAGATCTACCATTCTCCAAAAATTTAAGATGTGATTTTTCGGCTTCTTTTCAGTGACTAAGCACCAATTTCCCTGGGGCCGGACCGTCAGTAACGCGGTGTTAATGGAGTATGCCTACGTTCCGCAAAACAAGCCTGAACTCTGTAAGCGATAGTTACCCGAAATGTGCCCAACTGATCAAATTAGTACCGCAGGCCAAATCGACCTGCCCAAGACCCTGGACCATTCCCATGCCACGGCGCTCCGCGCGCAACTCGAGGCTCTGCGAGGCCAATCGGTCACGCTCGACGCACAGGCTTGCCAGTTCATCGGCGGTGCTGGTGCAGAATTGCTCCTGGCTGCCCACGCTGAATGGTCCGACGCAAGCGTCGATTTCACCGTTCAGAACATGTCCGAAAAATTTGTTGCAGGGGTGTCCAACCTGGGCCTGCAACAGACAGCACTCTTCCAAGAGGTATCCCAAGAATGACAAAAATTTTGGCCATCGATGATTCCCGCACGATGCGGGCGATGCTGGAATCCGCCCTGACCGAAGCAGGGATGGATGTTGATCTGGCAGAAGACGGTGTCGAAGGACTCGAAGTCCTGCCCGGCTCCGCGCCTGACCTGGTGATCACGGACATCAACATGCCGCGCCTCGACGGCTTCGGCCTGATCGAAGGCGTCCGCGCAAAGCCGGAAAACGCCTCGCTGCCGATCCTCGTGCTGACCACCGAAAACGGTGACGCCCTCAAACAGCGTGCCCGTGACGCCGGAGCCACCGGCTGGATCGTGAAACCATTTGACGCAGAAAAACTAGTGGCGGTTATCAACCGCTTGGTTGTCTGAAAGGAGAACCGTTATGTCCGATCTTCGTGACATGTTCTTTGAGGAATGCGACGACCTGATGGAGGTTCTCTCCACCGGTCTCGATGACCTCCAGAACGGCAATGGCGATGCAGAAACCATCAACGCCATGTTCCGCTCCGTACACTCCATCAAAGGTGGTGGCGGCGCATTCGGCTTGGACCGTCTGATCAACTTCGCCCACGCCTTCGAGAATGTGCTCGAAGACCTGCGGTCGGAAAAGATCGAAGCGGACCCAGGCCTCATCGCCTTGATGTTCTCGTCCTTTGACCACCTGAGCGATCTGGTGGATGCCGCACGCGACGAAGTCGACATTCCGGAAGACGCTGGTGCCTCCATTCTGGCTGACCTGCATCAAGTCTCCGCACCTGAAGGTGGTGCTGGCGGTGAAGAAGCTGCAGAAGTTGACTCGGCCGACTTTGTGCCTCTGACACTGGACATCGGCGGCGACGACGACACACTCGCCCCCCTGCCCGATCTCGACTTTGATCTGGGCGGCGCTGCCGAAGACAGCAACGGCACCTTGGCCTATGTCATTGAATTCTCTGCGGATCCGGGTCTCTATGCCCGCGGACACGACCCCGCGCTTCTATTCCGGGCACTGGCCGATCTTGGCGAGTTGACCGTGAATGCGGACACCTCCGAAGTTCTGCCTCTCAACGAAGTTGGGGAATCCTTCGCGGGCCTGAAATGGACGCTTGAACTGATCCCGGCCGAAAGCACCACCGAAGACGACGTGCGCGAAGTGTTCGAATTCGTGGAAAGCCAGTGCGTGCTGGACGTCTCCACCACTTTCGTCGAGGGCGAAGCCCCTGCAGGCCTCCCCGATCTTCCAGATCTGGACGCGCCTGCCGAGCTTCCGCCGCTGGAAGACATTGCAGCGCCCGAGGCCGCACCGGCCCCGATCGCAGAAGCACCCGCGCCTGTCGCCAAGCCGTCCACAAAACCGGCGGAGGCAAAACCGGCGGCCGCAAAAAAGTCTGAACCGCGCAACAGCACGATCCGTGTTGATCTGGACCGTGTCGACCGTCTCATCAACCTCGTGGGGGAGCTGGTCATCAGCGAAGCCATGTTGCGCCAGTCGATGAACGAATTGCCTGTTTCTGCCAACAGTTCGGTGAGTGAGGCCATTGGCCAGCTCAAGACCCTGTCCGGCGTTCTACAGGAAAGCGTTATGGCGATCCGCGCACAGCCCGTGCGTGGCCTGTTCCAGCGGATGTCCCGGATTGTGCGTGAATCTTCCCGTACTGCTGGCAAGGACGCCCGTATGTTGGTGATCGGCGACAGCACGGAAGTCGACAAAACGGTCACTGAACGCTTGGTCGAACCGCTTACCCACATGATCCGCAACTCGGTGGACCATGGTCTGGAAACTGCGGAAGACCGTGTTAAGGCGGGCAAACCGGCGCAAGGGACGATCAAACTCGAAGCCGCGCACCGTTCCGGTCGCGTTGTGATTTCTCTGTCCGACGACGGCGCAGGTATCAACCGCGAGAAAGTTCGTCGCATCGCAGAAGAGCGCGGGCTGGTCCGTCCCGAAGACGACCTGACCGACTCCGACGTGGACAACCTGTTGTTCCGCCCCGGTTTCTCCACTGCGGATGCGGTTTCCGAACTGTCGGGACGCGGCGTCGGTCTGGATGTGGTTCGCAGCGAAATCCAGGCACTTGGTGGCCGGATCAACCTGCAATCCGAGCCGGGCAAAGGCACCTTGATGACCATCTCGCTGCCACTGACGCTGGCTGTGATGGAAGGCATGCTTGTCACCATCGAAGGCGAGTCTCTCGTGGTACCAACGGTGGCTCTGCGCGAAACGCTGCAGCCGGGTCAGGCAAATGTGCATGACTTCTGCGAAGGCGACCGCGGCCTGTCGATGAATGGCGAAATCCTCCCCATCGTCGATCTTGGCGAGGCACTCGGCTTCCGCAGACCGCTGGAAAACCTGGAAAACCAGGCGCTCCTGCTGATCGAAGGCGAAAGCGGCCGGCGCTCGGCACTGGCCGTCGACACCATCATCGAACAGCGCGAAGTCGTGATCAAAGGTTTGGAGCAGAACTATCAATCCATCCCCGGCATCGCAGCCGCCACCATTCTCGGCAACGGCAAAATTGCCCTGATTGTCGACACAGACCAAATGATCCCCGCCGCAGGCAAAAGCCAGCTGAGCCTGCTCAAGGGTCAAGAACATGCAGAGGTAGCCTGATATGACTGAGCAAATTACCGAAGAACAAACCGCAGATCGTATCGAGATCGTTTCCTTCACCATCGGCGAGCAGGCATTCTGCCTCGACATTGGCCATGTCCTGGAAATCCGCGGTTGGACCAGCACAACAACCCTGCCGCACGCGCCGGAATACGTGGTTGGCATGATGAACCTGCGCGGCGCAGTGCTGCCGGTAATGGATCTGTCCATGCGCCTCGGCCTGGGCAAAACCGTACCGGAATCACGTTCGGTGATCATCATCGCGCACATCGATCAGAAAAGCGTCGGCTTCCTGGTAGACGCGGTCTCCAACATCCTGACCGTTAACCCGACCGACATGCAGCCCACTCCTGAAGTGTCTTCGGCAAAAACCGCGGCCTTCATCAAGGGCGTTTACACGCTGGATGAAACCATCGTCCGCGCCATCGACGTGCATCAAATCATGCCTCAGGAAAAACTGGTCGCAGCATGACGCAGAATCTAGGCCATATGCTTGAGGACGGAACCATCAGCGACGGCGATTTCGCCCGTATTGCTGGTCTCGTTCGCGCCATGACGGGTATCGACCTGCAACCGCACAAGCGTGCGATGGTTGCGGCCCGTCTCGCGAAACGCCTGCGGGCGACCGGCATTTCGTCGGTCTCCGAGTATTGCAGCCGTCTCGAAAACGGTACTGCCGGCGCCGAAAAAGATCATTTCGTCAACGCCTATACGACCAATATGACGCGCTTTAACCGCGAAGAGCACCACTTCGAGCATCTGGCAGAACACACGCTGCCGGCGCTGATCGACAAAGCCCGTCGCGGCGGTCGCGTCCGCATCTGGTCCGCTGGTTGTTCGAGCGGCGAAGAGCCATATGGCCTGGCATTCCACGTTTTGGACCTGTGTCCGGACGCACACAAGTACGACATCAAGATTCTGGCCACTGACATCGATCTGGAAATTCTGGATCGCGCCGCAACCGGCCACTACCCCCGCATGTCGACAGAAACTCTGGATGCGAAACAGGCCTCCGCGTATTTCGAGCCGGTTCAGGGCAAAACCGACCAGATGTCGGTTGTCGGTGCTGCGCGCAACCTGATCGCCTTCCGCCAGTTGAACCTCCACGGCGACTGGCCCTTCAGCGGCAAGTTCGACGTAATCATCTGCCGGAACGTGGCCATCTACTTTGATGTTCCGACCCAAAGCAAGCTCTGGCGCCGTTTTGGCGAAGCGCTGACTGACGACGGTTCGCTCTTCATCGGCCACTCCGAAGGCATCGATGCGGATAACGCCGACCGTTTTGAAACTGTGGGCAGAGGCGTCTTCAAAACGACCCGCGCGCACCAAAAATCCGCTGGAAACGGCAAATCCTTAGAAATGGGGAAAGCAGTATGAGCCTGAAAGACAAACTCCACGTCATGGTTGTTGATGACATGTCCACAAGCCGCGGCCTTATCACACAGGCGCTGGATGAAATCGGCATCGTCAACTACCGCACCGAAAACAACGGTCAATCCGCGTGGCGCAGCCTGGCACAACGTCCGGTTCACCTCGTGCTGTCGGACTACAACATGCCCGAGATGGACGGTCTGCAGCTGCTGCATGCCATCCGTTCGCACAAGCCGATTGCCCGCACCGGTTTCATCCTGATCACCGGTCGTGCCGACCCCGAAACCATCAACCACGGCGTCAAGCTGGGCATGAACAACTTCATCAAGAAGCCGTTCCAGACCGCCCAACTCAAAGCCTGCATCGAGAAAGTAGTTGGCGCGCTCTAAGCGCGCCTTCGGGGGACGACTATGACCACAAGATCCACCGCAGATTTGCTGGCCACCATCGCAGAAGATGTTTCTGAAATGGCAAGCGTCGCACACTCACTCGACGCTCTCACCAGCGAACTGGACCTGACACACGCGGATCAGAACAAGATCCGCGACCTGCAAAGGGTGGATGCGCTGTTCCAGCACCTGGACGACGTTTCTGTGCTCCTGCGCAAGATGTCAGCCATGATCGGAAGCGGCCCCGACCTGGACACCGGCGCTCTTAGCAACGCCATTCGGCTGGACTACCTGAAGTCCCGCCTGACCGAAAATACCACCGTCGCAATGGCCCCGGCCGTCTCTGGCGACGTGAACCTGTTTTGACCGACGAGCCTCTGGAGGCAGACATGAACGCGATCTCGAAAATCACTCCGGCCCGCGGCGCCGATGAACGGGCTGTCCCGCGCGAAGCGGTACTGACGTCCGCAACCGACCCCCGTGGTGTAATCACTTTTGCTGGCACAGATTTCCGCGAAGTCGCGGAATACACGGCCGAGCAGCTGCTCAACGCACCGCACAAAATCGTGCGCCACGCCGACATGCCCAAAGGGGTGTTCCACTTGCTTTGGGACACAATCAAAACCGGCAAGCCGATCTGTGCATACGTCAAGAACCGCACCTCCTCCGGTCAATACTATTGGGTTCTTGCCAACGTAACCCTGACCGAAGACGGGTACATGTCTGCCCGCATCCACCCGGAGACCGAGTACTTTGAGATCGCCAAGGAACTCTACGCCGAAATGCTGAAGCTCGAGGCCGCCGGAAAAACACCGGAAGAAAGCGCAAACTGGCTTCTGGAACAGTTGGCGGCCAAAGGAATTCCCGACATCGAGACCTTTAGCGTGCTTGCGCTGGACGCCGAGTTCAAAAAGCGCGGCATCGTTTTGCCCAGCAGCGAAACAGCCTTCTCTCTGATGGACGAAATTCTCGAACTGGTCACCGACATGCGCCAACTGGCGCAGGACATCGAAACCGGCTTCAAACGTGTTCGCGGCGAACCGGTAAACCTGCGCATTCTCGCGGGTCGTCTCGAAGGCGCCGGCGCGGCACTTGGAACGATCTCGCAAAACTACGATGCCATGGCGCAGGAAATGTACGAACTCCTGGGTCGTCTTTATGGCAACAACTCCGGCGCCTTGCAGGATATGCACGTTGCCGTGTCCCACGGTCGCGCGGCACAGCAATTTTCCCAGCTTCTCAAAGAGGCCGTTACCCGTGAGCAAGACCATCTGGTCGAAGGCAACCCTGCGGGCTTGTTGACTGCCCAGCAAGCGCGTCTGGACAACATTTGCGCTCAGCGCATCCGGGAAATTGCCAATGCAGGTAAACCTATCCCTGATATCTGCCGAAGCCTGCGCCGTCGAATCAACGGCCTCGATGTTGTGAAACTGCTTTGCAAAGTCGAAAGCGGGCGTATGCGTGATGTTGACAGCGGTCTGGACGGTATCATCGAACGCCTGCAAGCCTTCCACGACAACACAGATCGTGGACTTGCAGAGCTTTCTTCGAAGGCCTCTCAAATTCAGCAGAAAATGAGTGCCTTTTAATCTGAAAAGGCTCCTGCCCGTTTAACGCGCCAATAACGCTTAACAAGTAAATCAGTATCAAAGTCCCTGACCCATACCCCTTCTCAGGGCTCTGTAAACGAACGGAAAAACGATGTCCGCCATGACCAAAATTCGCACGAGATTCTCTAAACTTGGCATTCAGGCCAAGATCGCCCTTGTGATCGGTGCCGCTTGCATTCTAGCAGTCGGTGCTGGCTTTGTTGCGCAATACAATCAACGCCTTGCAGCGCTGCAGGAGACGCAGACGCAGGTCGCTGAACTGATGACCCGCGCGGTTTCCGGTCAAATTAGGGATCTGGTTGAAAACGGTCAAGGTGAGGTCATCCATGACCAGCTGAAACCGGGTTTGAAAAACTATCCGCAAATTCTGACGGTCTATCTGAACACGCCGGAAGGCGAGCTCACAACTGTTACCAAAGACGGATTTGACGCCGCCCCGGCCAAACCGCTGATCGACGACTTCGCAGCCAAGTTGTCCCGCGACGGCAAGGCGGAATTGCTCCGCACCCAAGAGTACGCTATCAACGGGATTTCCATCGTCGGCAGCGACGGCAAAAGCGTTGCGGGCAACATGGTCATTGTCTGGGACATGGCACCTATCTACAGCGCCGCGATGCAGGCTCAGTTGATGGCGTCTGTCGCAAGCATGATTGCCGCGCTGGTGGCTATGGGATTGATCCTTTGGCTGGTTGGCCGCATGGCGATCCGTCCGATGCTCGCAATTGGTGATTCCATGGAACGCATTGCCGCACATGACTACGATCACGACGTTCCCTTTGGTGACCGCGGTGACGAAATCGGCCAGATGTCGCAACGCCTGACTTTCTTCCGGGACACTTTGTCCGAGGAATCCCAGCTGCGCGCCATGCGCGCCAAAGAAGACAACAAACGTCAGGAACTCGTGTCCCGCCTCGCCGAAGGTCTGGCAGACCTCGCCGACGGCCGTGTGGACCGCTCCATCGACATGGGCCAGTTTGAACATGGCCAGGACGGCATCGAAATCATCAACGACTACAACCAGGTAGTCACCAACCTGCGCGACATCTTGATGACTGTCACCACCACTGCCGAGAACGTTCGCAACAGTTCCGAAGAGATCGCGGAAGTGGTTATCGACCAATCCAAGCGCTCTGAAGCGCAGGCCGTGACCCTCGAGGAATCTGCCGCCGCCATCGAAAGCCTCTCCGGCTCTGTTGAACAAACCGCCAAGAGCGCGGCTGAAGCCAACACCCGCATTCTCGAAAACCGGGTTCAGGCGACTTCCGGCGGCAAGGTTGTCGAACAGACTGTCGAAGCGATGAAAAACATCGAAGCATCCTCCGAGCAGATCACCGCGATCATCGGTGTGATTGACGACATCGCGTTCCAGACCAACTTGCTTGCCTTGAACGCCGGCGTCGAAGCCGCCCGGGCAGGCGAAGCTGGCCGTGGCTTCGCGGTGGTTGCCTCCGAAGTCCGTGCCCTGGCACAACGTGCCTCCTCCAGCGCGAACGAAATCAAGGAACTGATCACCCGCTCCGGCGAACAGGTCACCAACGGCAGCCGCCTTGTAAACGAAGCAGGCACCGCCCTGAACGAAATTATCGGCGGCATCAGCCAGGCATCGGAACTGGTGTCCCAGATCGCATCGGTCTCTCGTGAACAAGCCAACAACTTGTCCGAAATCCGTGACGGTGTGACCGAGCTGGACCGCGTAACACAACGCAACGCCGCAATGATCGAGGAAAGCTCTGCCGCAAGCCGCAACCTGAGCGAAGAAGCCGGACGCCTGACCGAAACACTGGGTGCTTTCACCCTGTCGGAGGACGGACACCAGGAGCGCGCACATGTCGCTCAGCCGGCAGAACAGCAGGAAACGATCCAATCCTGGGACGAAGACCTCGAGCAGGACTCTGCACCTGCGGAAGGCTCTTTCGAAGACGCGCACGACACCGAAGCCGCTTTTGAGGCCGAGGAAGGCATCGTGGAAGAAGAAGCACCGAAAGAAGAGCAGCCGGTGATCGAATTCTCGTCGCGCAATCACCGCGCTCAAGCGGTCAACGAACCCGACGCATGGGCTGATTTCTGATCGTGTCTCTGTCACTCCAACGCAATACTCCGCGGCGAGCGGAGGCCACGGCCTCCGCTGCCCGGACCAGCACTTCGAAAGTCGCCATGAGCCACAACCACTCACACGCCATTATCGGGTTCCGTACGCAGGCCCTTCTGCAGGGAGACGTACAAGTCTCCACCGACCCCGAACTGGTCATCACCACGATGCTGGGCAGCTGTGTCGCTGCCTGCATGTGGGATGAAGTGGCCGGCATCGGTGGCATGAACCACTTTCTGCTGCCCGGCAACGACCCGAATTCGCAGGGCGCCGTGAAAGAAGGTGTTCACGCGATGGAGCTTCTGGTGAACGGCCTCATTCAGGCGGGCGCCAGCCGCGACCGGATGAAAGTAAAACTGCTGGGCGGTTCCAAGATGTTCAACAGCCGCATCGACATCGGCGCCAAGAATGCCGAATTCGCCATGTGGTTCGTGCGCAACGAAGGCTTTGAGCTTGTGGATTGCTGCCTCGGCGGGCAACGCGGGCGCAACATCCGTTTCTGGCCCGTTGGCGGCCGCATCCAACGCCGGTTCATGAACGAATCCAGTTCTGTGATGGAAGAGACCAGCCGCGCTTCCGAACGCCGAAGGGCCGTCAAGCACGACGACAATTCGGGCGAAGTACAGCTCTTCTGAGCCTTACACTCGAACACATTTCAAGGGGCCGCTTCTCGCGGCCCTTTTTTCGCCCAATACATTTTACGAATTTTTTCGATTTATCGGTTGAATTTCCCCACGCGGAGCCCACTTACCACTCACAAAGCGGAATTTAGTCAAATCACCCGGACTGACGACCCCAAAACCTCCCCGCGCTTCAACCTGCAACTAATTGGACCCCAAAAAATGCGCTTCACCAACATCACGGCCCCCCGCCCGTTTGCCATCCTTGGCATCACACTTGCATGCGCAATGGCCACTCCCGTCTCAGCGGTCACTTTCAAAGGCCCTGACGCCAACTTCCTCGCAGCTGCCGAAAGCATCGGTATGACCGGTGAAACTTGGGAAACGCCCGAACTCATCGCCGCCGCGATGCCGCATGTCTACAAATTCTCCCACAGCTATACGCTCCATAAGGGAGACTATGTCCGTCATCTAAAACAAAGCTCCGCGCCGATGGACCTTGCCAAAATTCTGGTACGTGATTTTGACGGCACACTGTCGGCGCAGGACTTTCTTCTCAACCGGATGCAGAACCATAACGCCGTGATCCTGAAGAATGGCGAGGTCATGCACGAGCACTATGGCAATGGCCTGACGGAACACGCACCGCATCTGGATATGTCCGTGTCCAAGTCTTTCACCGCCATGGCCGCGGCCATCGCTGTCGACAAAGGCCTTATGGGCTGGAACGATCTCGCAATCGACTACGTACCCGAGCTACTGGGCACAGCCTTCAAGGCCGCAACCGTGCAGGAAATCTCCGACATGCGCACCGCAGTGGTCCTGGCTGCTGGCACCGTCGAGAAATACTGGGATACCCGCCTCTCTGACGCCCAAGGCTACTATGGTCAGGAAAAATCCGCCCCATACCCCAACGGGACACTCGATTTCTTCCCCCTGATCACTGAGCGGCAGAACTACGCTATGGGCGAGAAATACGACTATCAGGACGTCAATTCAGAATTGCTCGGCCTGATTGTTGATCGCGCAAGCGGGGAAAGCTTCACAAATATTCTGGAGCGCGACTTGCTGCAAAAGGCCGGTGTCGCCGCCGACGCGCATTTCATGTCCGACAAAAAGGGGCTCGCGATGGGCTCCACCGGCTTGAACATGGCCACCAAGGATCTCGCCCGGGTCGGCCTTCTCTTCCTGAATGAAGGTCGAAACGAGAAGGGCGAGCAAGTCATCCCAGAAGACTTCGTCGCGAACCTTTGGGAAGGCAATGACATCGTCCGCAGCGCCTGGCTCAAAGGCAAGGAATCCGCTCTGGCAGGCGGTCACTACAAAGACCAATTCCGCGTTCTGGAAATAGGCGACAAACGCATCCTCGCGATGATTGGCGTAAACGGCCAGGTCTGCGCAATGCACAAAGAAACAAATTCGGTGATCGCATTGAACGGCGCTTACCCTATGGCGGAAACTCCCCGCTTCGCGATGATGCAGTTCCACCAGTTGATACCGTCACTGATTGATGCGTTGGCGGACTAATCTGAAAAACAACATACGTCTGCGCCGCGACTTCGGGGCGCCTGACAACTACCTAAAAAACGAAACCGCCCCAAAGGGCGGTTTTTCATTTTCAAATCTGTTTGAAGATTTGGTGCGGTCGAGAAGACTCGAACTTCCACTCCGGTTAAGGAACAGCGACCTCAACGCTGCGCGTCTACCAATTCCGCCACGACCGCACTTGCCCTGGTGGGTGAGGGGCTAATACCCACCCTTTGCAGGGATGTGAAGCGAAAAATACAGGGAATTTGTATTTTGTTGGCACAAGCCCGCCAACAGGACAGCACGGGCATTTCTCCGCTGGCCGGACGCGGGTCAGCCCGAGATTTCTCTTCCGCTAATATGAGAAATTCAAACCTTCGGAGTGTTGATCAGGAGAACAGCACAAGTCCGAGAACGCCGACCGGCACGACGCACATTGCCGGCAGCAACCACCAGCCCGGAGCCATCCGCTCGACGTCGCCCGTAGCCGTGATGTCGTCGAAGTAGTCCAATACCTCTTGCGGCAACGACGGCGCAAAACCGTCACGGATTTCTTCGTCACGCGGAAACAGGTTTGAACCGTCTGGCATATCTGGGTGCTCCTTGAGCAGGCTATCCACGTCGAGCTGTTCCCGAAAGGAAATCCCGACATCCGAACCGGAATTCTCCGGCATGCCTAAGATATAGGGAGCAAACGTTAACTTGGAGCTACCAAACTCCTTAAAACTTGCCAGAGTCTGTGTTTTGCGCGCCATTCCGCCCGTTTGGCAATTTGTCACCGGCGAACCGTTGCGCAATCCGCACCCTGGACGCGCAGGTGACATACCCGGCCACCTGCCCTAAATGTCCTGCAAACGTATCATTTCGGGAACCGCACATGGTGGAATGGATCATCAGCAACGGTCTGACGGATTATGACGAGGCCGTCGCCTTCATGGAGGCGCGTGCCGAAGCGATTCACAAAGGCGACGCCGAAGAGTGTATCTGGCTGGTGGAGCATCCGCCGCTGTACACGGCGGGAACGTCGGCACGCATAGAAGATCTTAAGGATCCGGATCGCTTTCCTGTCTACACGTCAAAACGAGGCGGGCAGTATACCTATCACGGCCCCGGACAACGCGTGGCCTACGTCATGCTCGATCTCAACAAACGCGGCAAGGACGTCCGACGTTTTGTCGAAAAGCTCGAGGAATGGGTGATCGCGACGCTGGATGAGTTCAATCTGCGGGGCGAAATCCGCGAAGGTCGCGTCGGCGTCTGGATCGAACGCGATGACAAGCCGCTGACGATCTCCGGCCAGAAAGCCGAAGACAAGATCGCCGCCATTGGCATTCGCCTGCGAAAATGGGTGAGCTTTCACGGCATTTCGATCAACGTCGAACCGGATCTGGCGCATTTTGACGGCATTGTGCCCTGCGGAATCACTGAATTCGGGGTAACCTCCCTCGTGGATATGGGCCTTCCGGTCACCATGGATGATCTCGATCTGGCACTCCGGCGCCGCTTTGAGACAACCTTTGGCGAAGCCCCGGAAGGCTGATCGAAAATCCGCCGAATGCGTTAACGGCAAACCCCATAGTTAACAAAGCCTTAACCCGCGCTCGGCGGCGCTCCACACACCTTGCGGCAAGGCTCCGCCAACGCGATTTGCACAGTCGTCTCAGAGGCATAAGTCCATGGCACCGCACCAACCCGGTGCGCACAATAACCCTGGACCTGCAAAGGACGACATAATGAAAAAAGCAACAACCATGACCGCAGCAGCCGTGGCAGCCAGCCTTCTCGCAGCCCCTGCTTTCGCCCATGACTGGACAGGTTTCTACGCTGGTGGCCAACTCAACTACAGCGATGACAGCATCGCCGGATCATCAGCAACCAGCTGGAACGGTGGCGTCCAAGCTGGCTACAATCACGATTTCGGCGGCTGGGTCGTCGGTGGTGAAGCCGAAATGAAATTCCCGGGCTCCGACCTCGGCGGCGCGAAATTCAATGACTCCATCGCACTCAAAGCACGCGTCGGCTACGACCTCAACGGCACGCTGGTCTACGGTACGATTGGCGGCGTGCGCGGCAACATGGGCCTCGGTGGCGTGGACGTTTCCAGCAACGGCTTGGTCTACGGCATCGGCGTCGAGCGTCCGCTGTCCGGCAACTGGACGGTCGGTGCCGAAGTTCTGCAAAGCGAATACAGCAACTTCGCGAGCTCCGGCAGCAGCTTCTACGACACCTCCGCATCGGTGCGTGTGAACTACCGCTTCTGACATTCCAACCTGTCAAAGCGCGTACCCCTTCGGCGTGTCGTCAGCGACACCCCGAGGGGGTTTTTCTTTGCTCGGGCCCTGACGCGCCCCTCTTCCTGTTCACATGAGATGTGTTAAGCTGCCGCCATTGCCCCCGAAGACGGACAGATTGTCGCCTTCGCGATATTTGCCCTGCTTTCAGGAACCTAACTGATAGACTACGTCCCACAGGACCGCGACGAACACGATTCTAGCTTGATAAGGTCAGAGAGATGAAAACCGTATTTGCACTGGCAGCAGCCACCCTTGCCCTCGCAGCGCCCGCCTTCGCCGAAGGTGACGTCGCCGAAGGCGAAAAGAACTTCAAGAAATGTAAAGCCTGTCACATGATCGTCTCCCCGGAAGGTGAAGAGATCTACAAAGGCGGCAAGACCGGCCCCAACCTTTATGGCGTTGTCGGCCGCGTTGCCGGCTCGACCGACTTTAAATACGGCGACGGCCTGAAAGAAGCAGGCGAAGCCGGCTTTGTCTGGACCGCCGAAGAACTGGTCGCATACTCCGCTGATCCGAAAGCGTGGCTGAGCGACAAGGGTTTTTCCAACAAATCCAAGATGAGCTACAAGCTGAAGAAAGGTGGCGAAGATGTTGTCGCCTACCTGATGTCAGTCGCGCCGGCGCCTGAAATGGAAGGTGGCGAAGAAGAGAAGTCCGAATAAGACATCTCTCGCGGTGAAATTCGGGCACCCGTCGCACTCCGTTGCGGCGGGTGTTTTTGTCAGAACCCTTGCCAACCGACGTCGGCTGGCCACTGAGGAATTCAGAAGTGATCACCACAGCCCGCCTCACTCTGCGTCGCGCCCGCGCCGATGATCTGGAAGACATGTACCGGGTTTTCTCAAACCCAGACGCGATGCGCTATTGGGATACCCTGCCGCACACCGACGTTTCCCAGACGGAAGACTTCCTGCAGCGCATGATCGCCGCCCCCGAGGACGCCTCAGACGATTTTATCATCGAACGTGACGGACGGGCGATCGGGAAAGGCGGCTGCTGGCGCATCGCCGAGGTTGGCTTCATCTTGCACCCCGATCACTGGCGGCAGGGCATCGGATTCGAAGCTCTCTCCGCGGCCATTCCCCACGCGTTTGAAACCTTGCCGATTGACCACCTCACTGCCGAGGCCGATCCGCGAAACACCGGATCGCTCACGCTCCTGAACCGGCTCGGCTTTGTCGAAACAGGCCGCGAAAGCAACACGATCAAGGTTGGCGACGAGTGGTGTGACAGCGTGTATCTCCGGCTGGAGCGTCCCGACTGAGGCTAATCCGCTTCGTTAATCCCGCTTATCCAGCGCATCTCCGCGCATGGCCGCCATAAGTTCAGCACCAGGCATGGCTTCTTCGGCGTAGCCAAACGTGCCCGAAACCAGAATTTCCTGCGCTGCCCTTTGCAACGCTCCGTATGCCGCCCGCGCCATTGACCCGCCCACACTGATCCGCGCAACACCTGCGTCCTGCAACTGCGCGACCGAGTAAAACGGCCCGCGCAATCCCATCACAACATTGACCGGCTGCTCCACTTCCGAGCAGAGCGTTTGGATCGCCTCCATATCCGGAAGCGCCGGCGCATAGAGAACCTCCGCTCCGGCCTCTCCATAAGCCTGCAGCCGTGAGATTGTGTCGGCCAGATCCGGTCGGCCGTTAAGATAATTCTCACACCGCGCCGTAAGAACAAATCCAGCGTCCCTCGCGGCCTCCGCCGCCGCCGAGACACGCTCTACCGCTTGCGTCAGGTCGTAGATGCCTCCATCAGGCCCACCAGTCACATCCTCGATAGAGCCACCAGCCAATCCGACGCCCGCCGCCAAACGCACCGTTTCGGCACACACCTCGGGAGACGCCCCGAATCCGTCCTCGAGGTCGGCCGAGACTGGCACATCTACAGCGCTGACGATGGCAGCGGCGTTTTCCAGAATCATCGCGCGGCTGACCGCGGCAACCCCGTCACGAAACCCGGCGCCTACAGCACAGCCCGCACTTGTCGTGGCCAAGGCTCCGAATCCCGCCTGTGCGAGAATCCGCGCCGATCCTGCATCCCAGGGGTTCGGCATCACGAATCCCGCCCCCTTTCGGTGCATTTCACGAAATTGTGCCACCCGCACCGCCTGTTTCTCGAAATCTGACATGCCAATACCCTCTCAAAGCGCCTAAAACACACCAAATCAAGAACAAATCAGGAACACAACCCCTCTGCGACACCTTGGACTTTGACCGATCCCGACCGGGGTGCGACACTTTTTTTTGATCTGCGTCAAATACGGAGATTGCGACTACGCCCCGTAGTCCCTAAAAACGGCCCGGAACGGGCGTCGGCAAGAATCCGCGCGCCCTCGAAATGCATCAACAGGAGGCGACGCATGGCAGACGCAGCCATTCAAGGCCACGAACATCATGACGAGCGCGGGTTCTTTACCCGTTGGTTCTTGTCCACCAACCACAAGGACATCGGTCTTCTTTACCTGATCGTATCCGCCCTTGCCGGTTTTATCGCAGTATTTTTCACTGTTCTGATGCGCATGGAGCTCATGGAGCCCGGCGTTCAGTACATGTGTCTGGAAGGCGCACGCTTCCTGAGCTTCGGCGCAGGTGACGGCCCCTGTACACCAAACGGCCACCTCTGGAACGTCCTGATCACCTATCACGGTGTCCTGATGATGTTCTTCGTGGTGATTCCCGCACTCTTCGGCGGTTTCGGCAACTACTTCATGCCGCTGCAGATCGGTGCTCCGGATATGGCCTTCCCCCGGATGAACAACCTCTCGTTCTGGCTCTATGTGGCCGGTACGTCCCTCGGCGTAGCGTCCATGCTGGCTCCGGGCGGCAACGGTCAGCTTGGTTCCGGTGTGGGTTGGGTTCTGTATCCGCCGCTCTCGACCACCGAAGGCGGCATGTCCATGGACCTCGCCATCTTTGCTGTTCACGTGTCGGGTGCATCGTCCATTCTGGGCGCGATCAACATGATCACCACCTTCCTGAACATGCGCGCGCCGGGCATGACCCTGTTCAAGGTTCCGCTGTTCAGCTGGTCGATCTTCGTGACCGCATGGCTCATCCTGCTGGCTCTGCCGGTTCTGGCTGGCGCCATCACCATGCTGCTGACCGACCGTAACTTCGGCACGACCTTCTTCGATCCTGCCGGTGGCGGTGACCCGATCCTTTACCAGCACATCCTGTGGTTCTTCGGTCACCCCGAAGTATACATCGTGATTTTGCCGGGTTTCGGCATCATCTCCCACGTGATCGCGACTTTCTCGCGCAAGCCGGTCTTCGGCTACCTGCCGATGGTATGGGCGATCATCGCGATTGGTGCTCTGGGCTTCGTCGTTTGGGCACACCACATGTACACTGTGGGCATGTCCCTGACGCAGCAGTCTTACTTCATGCTGGCAACCATGGTCATCGCGGTGCCGACCGGGGTTAAGATCTTCTCTTGGATCGCGACGATGTGGGGCGGCTCTATCGAGTTCAAAACCCCGATGCTCTGGGCATTTGGCTTCCTGTTCCTCTTCACCATGGGCGGCGTGACCGGTATCGTTCTGTCGCAAGCCTCTGTGGACCGCTACTACCACGACACCTATTACGTGGTTGCGCACTTCCACTATGTGATGAGCTTGGGCGCAGTCTTCGCCATCTTCGCCGGTATCTACTTCTACTTTGGCAAGATGACTGGTCGTCAGTACCCTGAGTGGGCGGGCAAGCTGCACTTCTGGACCTTCTTCATCGGTGCAAACCTGACCTTCTTCCCTCAGCACTTCCTGGGTCGTCAGGGCATGCCGCGTCGTTACATCGACTATCCGGAAGCCTTTGCCTACTGGAACAAGATCAGCTCCTATGGCGCGTTCCTGTCATTCGCATCCTTCGTGTTCTTCTTCGGCGTGATCCTGTACTCGCTGTTCCGTGGCGCGAAAGTGACCGAGAACAACTACTGGAACGAATACGCCGATACTCTGGAATGGACTCTGCCGAGCCCGCCGCCGGAGCACACCTTTGAAATCCTGCCCAAGCAGGAAGACTGGGACAAAGGCCACAGCCACTAAGGCGAGCCTCATAAACATCAAAAAGAGGCCCCGGAGCATCACTGCACCGGGGCCTTTTTCTTTTCTTTCGTTGCCGCATCATGCCTGACTTCTCCGATATCAAATCGCGCACAAACGCAACCTATGACCGCGTTGCCAGTCATTGGGACGCAGGCCGCAACACGGACCTGCACGAACGCCCATGGATTGACCGCCTGCTGGCTGGCTTGCCTGCGCCCGCCAGCGTGCTCGATCTTGGCTGTGGCTCCGCCCGTCCCATTGGGCAATACATCGCCAGCCTCGGCCACACCCTCACCGGCGTCGACGCCAGCCCCGCCATGCTTGCGCTCGCCCGCCAACGCGTCCCCGCCGCTATGTTCCACGAAATGGACCTCACCGCCCTCGACCTGCGCGACACATTCGATGCAGTTCTGAGCTGGGACGGCACCTTCCACCTCTCCGTTGCCGAACAACGCACCCTGCTGCCGAAACTGGCTGCCCTTACCGCTCCCTGCGGCAACCTGTTGCTGACAATCGGCTATGGCGAGAGCGAAACCACGGGCACAGTCGCAGGGCAGACTGTCTACCACGCCTCGCTTGATCCCGATGAATACATTCAAACCCTGACCCACCTCGGATTTGAAACCGTAACCTGCACAGCCAACGATCCAGACACGCACGGCCATCACATTATTCTCGCAACAAACAAGACCGCTGTATGACCCGCTCCGAAACGACTCAACGCAATTGGCAAGGCCCCTTCATCCGCCTCGCCGCAGTCTCGCACTAGGCTGACCTGATGCCCTACCGCTGGAATGATGCGCCCAACGCGCCTGTCCTGGTTCTCTGGCCACACCGCTCGCTCCCTAGACGCGGATTTGCAGCGATGATCCTCTTTGCCTTCACCATGGGGACGATCCCGCTTTACGGGCTTTTGGGCACAGTCTTTTTCTGGACGATCCTACCATTTATCCTCGCGATGGTTGCCGCACTCTGGTGGGGGCTGGAGCGCTCTTACAAAGACGGCGATGTGGTCGAGGAGTTGCATTTTTCTGGCGAGAACCTCCATCTCGTTCACAGTCCCTCCAAAGGCGAAAACAAGTCATGGGAGTGCAACGTATTCTGGGCCCGCGCCGAGCTCCACGTCGCGGGAGGGCCGGTGTCAAACTACGTGACACTCTCAGGCAATGGCCGAACCGTCGAAATCGGCAGCTTTCTCTCCGAGGATGAGCGCAAGGCGCTATTTAACGAGCTCGACGACTTCCTCAGAACGCGCCGCTGAAACCGCCAACTGTGGGACCGACGCAATACCGACGGTTTGCCGACGCTTTGCAGACGGGTCTTCCCAACGTCGCCATCCATAGTTTTTCCCGCCAATCGACGAGACACAGGCTATTCTCGGTCAGGAACTGGCAAAGGGAGGCCCACATGTCCATCGCACTTCAGGTTCTGTACCCGGCTACAGACGGCACCAAATTCGATCACGATTACTACACCAGCACCCACATGGATCTGGTTGAGCAACACATGGGCCCGCATGTGGCTTCCACGGTGGTAACAAAGGGTCTTGGCGGTGGTGGCCCAGATGCCCCTGCCCCGTTTCATGCCATCGCGACGATCATCTTTCCATCACAAGAAGCCATGGGCGCCGCTATGGATGCCGCCGGGCCTGTGATGCAGGACATCCCCAATTTCACGGATGTACAGCCTCAGGTGATGGTTGGGGAAGTCGTCTGATCCCAAGAAAAAGGGCGCCAATCGGCGCCCTTCCAAAGTCCGTTCGACTAGACGTCAGGCCATTCCGCCCCGCACCAGACCTTCGGCAATCCGCGCATATGCCTGCGCCATATCGCTTTCGCCTGCCGCGATCGGCGTGCCACCGTCCCCCGCGAGACGTGTATCAAGGTCGATAGGCAGAGCACCCAGCAAAGGCACCCCGATTTTCTCGGCTTCTTTGGCCACGCCACCGTGCCCGAAAATATGCGCTTCATGCCCGCATTTCGGGCAATGGAACATGCTCATGTTTTCGATCAGACCAAGTACAGGCGTTTTTAACTGATCAAACATACCCAACGCTTTGCGCGCATCCAGAAGCGCCACGTCCTGCGGCGTGCTGACCACAATCGCGCCCGTCAGTTCTGTCTTCTGACAGAGCGTCAACTGAACATCACCCGTGCCGGGCGGCAGATCCACGATCAGTACATCAAGGTCGCCCCACTGCACCTGTGTCAGCATCTGCTGCAACGCGCCCATCAGCATGGGACCACGCCAGACAACAGGCTTGTCCTCCTCCAGCATAAACCCCAGCGACATGATCGTGACGCCATGTGCATGCAGCGGCAGGATTGTTTTGCCATCGGGGCTTGCGGGGCGCTTGTTCACGCCCATCATGCGCGGCTGGCTTGGCCCATAGATATCTGCGTCCAACAAACCGACCTTTCGGCCCTGCTTGGCCAGCGCTACTGCCAGGTTGGAAGACACCGTAGATTTGCCCACACCGCCTTTGCCGGATCCAACCGCCAGAATTCGATCCACGCCAGCCACCTTCATCGGCCCCGCCTGCGGCTTGGGATGCCCCCCGACTTTCAACGTCGGAGGAGCCTTCGCAGCCGCCGCGGGCGCAGATTGACCACCGGAATGCGCTGTAAGCACCACCGACACCTCTTTAACGCCTTCCAGCGTCTTAATCAGATCCTCTGCAGCCTGCCGAAAGGGACCCATCTTTTGCGCAATCTCTGCCGTTGGTGCTTCGATCACAAATCGCACCACTCCCGACTCGACAGAGAGAGCACGAACGAAATCATGTGAGACCAGATCGCCGCCGTCCGGAAGGGATATCCGACGCAACGTCGCAAGTACTGACTCTTTCGTTATCGCCACCATTTTCCTCACTTTCTGCATTGCAGCATAATATATAAGCACGCTGCACTTTTACATTTCCTTCACAATTAGGCCTTTGTTTTCCATAACTTGCCCAATCTCCCTGCATTTTCAGGGTGACGTCGCGTCCCTATTCGCTCAGCGCATAGCGGCGTTGCGTCACTTGGTATTGTGCAATTGCAGCACGAACCTATATCACCCTCATCAAGACGAAACGAAACGAACACCGCCAGATGCTCGAGGTATCAAGATGGCATATGTAGCAAACACCAATTCCGTGGCAACCACCACTGAGGCCCGTGGTCTCTCGGTTCTTTTTTCGAACCTCGCAGAGAAATGGCGCCAGTATCGTGTGTACCGCACCACTTTCAACGAACTGATGTCTCTGTCTGATCGCGAACTTGCAGATCTGGGCATGAGTCGTTCGATGATCCGCCGCGTCGCCATCGAGGCAGCACGCGAGCACTAAGAAATTCCGGGAAGCCATCTCCTCCCTCGGCTTTCCAATTCAGCGGTGATGTCTCTCCTCCTCCCTGACGTCACCGCAAGAACATAGGGCCCACGGCCCGCACGGGATCAAGATCTCCTCTCCTCCTCCCTGGGGATCTTGAGACTAGAGCGACGGCACCTCTCCTCCTCCCTGGTGTCGTCGCACTCAAATACCGGGCCAAATGGCCCAAACGGGATCAAAGGTTCCTCTCCTCCTCCCTGGGACCTTTGAGACTAGAGCGGCGACACCTCTCCTCCTCCCTGGTGTCGCCGCACTCCAAATTCGGGCCACATGGCCCACCGGTATCAAGGCTCCCTCTCCTCCTCCCTGGGAGACCTTGACGAAAGAACGGCGGCGCCTCTCCTCCTCCCTGGCGCCGCCGTTTTTCTTTTCAGCACCCCACTCATCGTCCGTTTGTTTCGAGCCCGCTGTCGAAAGCTCCTCGTCTAGACATCTAATCCTCGGAAAAGGCGGGTTTTTTTGTGATCTCACCTCGACAAGAAATGCGCTCCCGTTGCACAAGGCTGTCACTGGCTTATTTCACAAACAGGATTTCGGCATGGCGAAGGCAATTGTAATCCGCGAACACGGCGCATCGGACGTTCTGCGGTACGAAGACATCACCCTTGCCGCCCCCGCTGCCGGTCAACTGCGCCTTCGCCAAACGGCGATAGGCGTCAATTTCCACGACGTCTATGTGCGCTCCGGCCTTTACAAAACCCTCCCTCTACCCGGCACCCCCGGCTGCGAGGCGGTGGGCATTGTCGAAGATATCGGCACCGGCGTTGAAGGCTTCGCCATTGGCGACCGTGTGGCCTATGTCAGCAGTGCCTACGGCGCTTATGCATCTCATCGGCTACTGGACGCATCTCTGGCAATAAAAGTACCTGCGGGTCTTCCGGACGGCCTCGTTGCGACGAATCTTCTACGTGCAATGACCGTGGACATGCTCATCGCACAGGTATGCCGTGTGAAGCAGGGGGACACGATTCTGGTGCAGGCCGCGGCTGGCGGCGTCGGACGCCTGCTGTCGCAATGGGCATCCCACCTCGGAGCAACCGTGATCGGCACAGTGGGGACCGCCGAAAAAGCAAAACAAGCCAAAGCTTCGGGTTGCGCCCACACAATTCTTTACCGTGAAACCGATTTCGTGGAAGCCGTAGGGAACCTGACACGCGGCCAGGGCGTCGACGTCGTTTTCGATTCGGTGGGCAAAGACACGTTCTACGGCTCTCTCGAAGCGCTCAAACCGACGGGGCATCTGGTAAATTTCGGCCAGTCCTCGGGCCCGGTCGCTCCTCTGGAGATGCCACAACTCGCGGCAAAATCCTTAACGGTGAGCCGCCCGATTCTATTTCACTACACGGCAAATCCGTCCGCCTACCAGGAAATGGCAAAAGCCGCGTTCGATGCCTTTTCCAAAGGTTTCCTGACAGCGGACACGGCCACCTCCATCCCTCTCCAAGCAGCTCCAGACGCGCATGCGCTGCTGGAAAACCGCTCAGGCGGAGGCGCCGTAATGCTTGTGCCCTAAGTGGCGCTACAAACCCGCACTTGGGCGCGCCTTGATCGTGTCGAACCAGGCACGGGAGGCCGTGTTTTCTTCGGGAATGCCTTGCTTCACTATCCGGGCGAAATCACAGAATACGAAGCCGGTGATATCCGCCATCGAGAACGCATCTCCCGCCAGATAGGCGCTTTCATTCAAACGGGTCTCCAGCGTCTCAAAGAACCGGCTGAGCCGTAGTATTCCGCGCTCAGCAAGGGCCGGAATTTGCTCGTAGTCCACTGCCCCGGGCAAAGCGCGCCCCTTGAGCGCAGGCGTCGAATTGCGCAGAGCTTCGGCAATTGCCATGCCGGCGTGGAATTCGCAAATCGCATTCCACATCAGGATCTTACCTTTCTCGTCGGGCGTCATTCCCATCATCGGCGGCTCTGGGAATGCGGCTTCAAGGTAGCCCGCAATGGCAATGTTCTCGGACAGAACCGTTCCCTCTTCGGTCACCAGAACGGGAACAGTCCCATTCGGATTGATCGCAAGAAACTCGGGTTGGCGATGGGCGTCGTTGCGCAAGTCCACCTGACGCGTTTCAACTTCAATTCCCTTCTCGGCAATCAACATACGCGCCCGGCGCGGGCTCGGCGCTGTGGCGCAGTCGTAAAAAATCATCCGGACCTCCTCTGGTTGCCCACACCCAACCCAGAGCCCAAACCAAAGTCAACGCCTCCAAAGTTGGGGCAACGCGGGGTCACCAAACATGTCGCCAAGCTTCTTTCGGGTCGGACAAACCCTTGGCCGAGTCCACAGGACGGCGGGGCTCACGCCGACAACGTGATGCCTAAAACGGCACGTCGTCAGGCGCGGTCACAAAGCGGGCCACGACCTTCTTCTCTCCCGCCTTCTCAAAGTCCACAGTCAGCTTGTCGCCCTCAATCTCTGTCACGGCGCCATAGCCAAACTTTTGATGGAACACCCGATCCCCAATGGTGAAGCTGCTGACCGCCGTCATATCGATTGCCGCCGCCTTGCTTTCCTTGGGTTGGCTCATGCCATAGGTCCCAGACCGTGCTTGCATCCGTTTCCAACCGGGCGAGTTGTAGACATTCGCCTCAGCCGCCTTGGCTTCCAGTCCAGACGAAAAGCCGCCACTTCCACCACCCTGATGGCCATACAGCCCCGGCGGAGTCAGCACCTCGACATTTTCCTCGCTCAATTCGTCAATGAACCGGCTTGGCATCTGGCTCTGCCATTGCCCGAAAACCCGCCGGTTCCCTGCAAAGGAGATCGTACAGATTTCTTCGGCACGCGTAATGCCCACATAGGCCAGCCGCCGCTCTTCCTCGAGCCCCTTGAGCCCGTTTTCATCCATCGACCTTTGCGACGGGAACAACCCGTCCTCCCAGCCCGGAAGGAACACCGCAGGGAACTCGAGTCCCTTGGCCGCATGCAGGGTCATGATGGTGACTTTTTCTTCGGCGTCTTCGCTCGCATTGTCCAGAACAAGGCTCACGTGCTCAAGAAACCCCTGGAGATTGTCAAATGTTTCCAGGGCTTTGACCAGCTCCTTCAGGTTCTCCAGCCGTCCGGGTGCTTCCGGTGTTTTGTCGTTCTGCCACATCGCAGTATAGCCGGATTCATCAAGGATCACCTGTGCCAGCTCGATGTGGCTCAATTCCGGTTGACCGTCTTGCACACGGGTCGCTTCCACAGTCAAACCGTCGTCAATCACCGCGTCGTCATCCAACGCCACCTCGACAGTCGGGACCACGCTTTGGCGCCGCCAACGGTCTATGTCATCCAGCAAAACTCCAAGTTCTTTGGCGCCTTTTCCGCCAATGCCTTTTTCCTCAAGCAAAATTCGCGCGCCTTCCAAAAGGCTCACACCATTGTTGCGCGCGCACGTCTGGATTTTCTGCTGCGCCACATTGCCAAGTCCGCGCTTTGGCGTGTTCACAATCCGCTCAAACGCCAGATCATCCTCGGGAGAGACAACCACGCGGAAATAGGCCATCGCATCGCGAATCTCCATGCGCTCGTAAAACCGCGGCCCGCCGATCACACGATATGGCAAACCGATGGTCAGGAACCGGTCTTCAAAGGCGCGCATCTGATGGGATGCCCGTACCAGTATCGCCATGTCGTCAAGAGATTTGCGGCCCATGCCACGCGTGCCGCGCTGCATCGCTTCAACCTCTTCCCCGACCCAGCGCGCTTCTTCCTCGCCGTCCCAATGCCCGATCAGGCGTACCTTCTCGCCCATGTCAGCTTCGGTCCAAAGCTCCTTGCCCAACCGGTTTTCATTGCCGCGAATGACGTTGGAAGCCGCCGCCAGAATGTTGCCGGTCGAGCGGTAATTCTGTTCAAGCCGCACAACATGTGCGCCCGGAAAGTCTTTCTCAAACCGCAGGATGTTGCCCACTTCAGCGCCACGCCAACCATAGATCGACTGGTCGTCGTCGCCCACACAACAGATATTCTTGTGCCCCTGCGCCAACAGGCGCAGCCACAGATACTGTGCGACGTTGGTATCCTGATACTCGTCGACCAGAATGTAGCGGAACCAACGCTGGTATTGCGCCAATACATCCGGATGATCCTGAAAAATCGTGACCATATGCAAAAGCAGGTCGCCAAAGTCGCAGGCATTCAACTGTTTCAAACGCGCTTGATACTGCGCATAAAGCTCGCCGCCGCGATGGTTGTAAGCGCCAGCATCCGCAGCGGGCAGCTTTTCAGGCGTCAAAGCCCGGTTTTTCCAGCCATCGATCAGGGATGCCAACTGCCGCGCAGGCCAGCGCTTGTCATCAATGCCTGCCGCAGTCACCAGTTGCTTGAGCAATCGTAGCTGATCATCTGTGTCCAGAATGGCAAAGTTGCTCTTGAGGCCAACCAACTCCGCATGGCGGCGCAACAGCTTCACACAGATCGCATGGAATGTGCCCAGCCAAGGCATGCCCTCGATCTGATGCCCCAACATATTGCCGACGCGGGTTTTCATCTCCTTGGCGGCCTTGTTGGTAAAAGTCACTGCCAGAATTTCGTTCGGGCGCGCCTTGTTCATATTCAGCAGATGCACAATCCGTGCCGTGAGCGCCTTGGTCTTGCCGGTTCCGGCACCGGCCAGCATCAACACAGGCCCGTCGAGATTCTCGACCGCCTCGCGCTGCGCGGGGTTCAGTTCGTCAAGATACGGCGTCGGGCGCGCCATCATGGCGCGTGCCGACAGCGAAGCGCCTTCGAAGGCGTCAAGTTCGTCGTCAAAACTGCTCATGGCGGGCAATCTACAGCGCCAAATCAGCGATTGGAAGTTCTCTTTATGTTCGCCCACAGTGGCAAACACGTTAAATACTGGACAAATCACGCAATCCGGCGAAACTCGGCGCATGGATTTGCACGCAAAATACCCCGCTCTGAGCGATCTGCGCAGCAAGGCGCAAAGCCGAATCCCCAAATTCGTTTGGGAATATCTGGACAGCGCCACAGGCGACGAGCGCACCAAGGCCCGCAACCGGGCAAAGCTCGACGAAATCCTGTTCCACCCCTCCATCCTTCATGGCGACATCACACCGGACACCTCAGTAGACCTGCTTGGCCAACGCTACCCCTTGCCTGTTGGAATGGCCCCGATCGGCATGTCCGGCTTGATGTGGCCCAACGCAGAGTTCTCTCTGGCCCGCGCGGCCGCGGCGGAGGGCGTCCCTTACTGCATTTCGACAGTGGCCACCAAAACGCCCGAAGAGATGACACCGTATCTGGGTGAAAACGCGTGGTTCCAGCTCTATCCTCCACGCGACGAGGGTATTCGCAAAGACCTGCTGGGCCGGGCAAAAGCGGCTGGGTTCTCCACACTGGTTCTTACGGTGGATGTGCCCACGGCTTCCCGCCGCGAACGGCAGATCCGCTCCGGCCTCACGACACCTCCGCGACTGACGCCCCGCCTTCTGGCACAGGTGGCCATGCGCCCGGCTTGGGCCTTGGCCACTGCCCGCGCGGGCATGCCGCGCATGAAACTGATTGACGACTATGCAGAAGAAGTCAGCGGCCTCAGCTCAACAGCCCACGCCGGCTATCTGTTGCGAACCTCGCCGGACTGGGATTACCTCAAATGGCTGCGCGACCATTGGGACGGTCCGTTTGTGGTCAAAGGTGTGATGCGTCCGGGCGATGCCCAGCGGCTTGATGCGGCTGGCGTAGACGCGCTTTGGCTCTCCAACCACGCTGGCCGCCAGTTTGATGCATCCCCGGCCACGATCGAAGCCCTGCCCGCCATCCGTGCAGCGACAAACCTGCCCTTGATTGTCGACAGCGGATTTGAAACCGGTCTGGATATCCTGCGGGCGTTGGCCTTGGGAGCAAGTTTCGTCTTCATGGGGCGCGGCTTTCACTATGCGCTCTGCGCGCTCGGCGACGCGGGCCCGGCTCATTTGCTGGACATCCTGCGACAGGACCTGGCGGCCAATATGGGGCAACTGGGCGCGGAAACCTTCGATGACCTGAAATCGAGTCTCGTGGACTAGAAAGATCGGACCGATCTACTTTGCCACCAAATCCTTCGGCATGGCGTCAAACGCTGTTTGAGCGGAAACGACCGGCAATCCGGATGGCACCCATCCCGGTCCACGCCTGCCCCCCAACATGCCTTCGCTTACGTCCATAACGCCCTCGACACCATTGTCCCGAAGAAGCGACATCATCCGGCCCGACCTGTTGCCCGAACGACAGATAATCGCGACCTGCTTGTCCGGGTTGCGTTCGATTGCCGCCAACAGCCAGCTTCCAAACTCCGGCTCGCGCATATCGAGCGGCCAAGCGCCCTCAGCGACGCCGGTTTCCTGCCATTCTTCCGGAGTGCGCAGATCAATCAGGATCAACTCACCGGACCGCAGCCGTACATGCGCCTCCGACGCGCTTAGGGTGTTTTCGGCCCAACCGGCATTCGGCACGATCAGCGCCCAACCCGCCAGCAAGAATCCACGACGATCCATCATGTCAAAACACTCCTCAAATCCGGCCCGAATACTGTCACGCGGCCCGTTTCCAAGCAACAAACGCCCACCTCCAACTTAACGGAGTTACAAAACTGCGCGAAAACCCCGCCATGCGCACGATTCAAACAACGCAAATTCATGTTTTCGCAAACACTGGGCGGGTTGCACATAAATGTAACACAAATCTTACAAATCAGGGTCTCTGGGTATTGCGCTGCGCTGCGGCGAAACGCTAGCAATTCGCCCGACACACCGACAGAGCCACAAAGGGGAAGCCTGCCGATGACCGATTTTCAGAAAATCCTGATCGCCAACCGCGGTGAAATTGCCATCCGCGTGATGCGCGCCGCAAACGAAATGGGCAAAAAGACCGTTGCGGTCTTTGCCGAGGAAGACAAGCTTGGCCTGCACCGTTTCAAGGCAGACGAAGCGTACCGTATCGGCGAGGGACTTGGTCCGGTAGCGGCTTATCTGAGCATCGACGAAATCATTCGCGTCGCAAAGGAATCCGGCGCCGACGCTATTCACCCCGGTTACGGCCTACTGTCGGAAAACCCCGACTTCGTGGATGCCTGCGAAGCCAACGGCATCACGTTCATCGGCCCCAAAGCCGCCACCATGCGTGCACTCGGCGACAAAGCCTCGGCCCGCAAAGTTGCGATTGAGGCAGGCGTACCCGTCATTCCAGCGACCGAAGTGCTGGGCGACGATATGGACGCCATCAAGAAGGAAGCCGCCGAAATCGGCTATCCCCTGATGCTCAAAGCGTCTTGGGGCGGCGGTGGACGCGGCATGCGTCCGATCTTCTCCGAAGATGAAGTCGAAGAAAAAGTGCTGGAAGGCCGCCGCGAAGCCGAAGCCGCTTTCGGCAATGGCGAGGGTTATCTGGAAAAGATGATCACCCGTGCCCGCCACGTTGAGGTCCAGATTCTCGGTGATCAGCAGGGCAACATCTACCACCTGTATGAGCGCGACTGTTCCGTGCAGCGTCGCAACCAAAAGGTCGTCGAGCGCGCGCCCGCACCGTACCTCTCAGAAGCGCAGCGGGAAGAGATCTGCGAACTTGGTCGCAAAATCTGCGCCCATGTGAACTACGAATGCGCCGGCACCGTCGAGTTCCTGATGGATATGGAAACCGGCAAATTCTACTTCATCGAGGTAAACCCGCGCGTACAGGTGGAACACACTGTTACCGAGGAAGTCACCGGCATCGACATTGTTCAGGCGCAAATCCTGATCGCCGAAGGCAAATCCATTGCCGAAGCCACCGGCAAGGCCTCCCAGTATGACATTCGTCTGAATGGACACGCGCTTCAGACAAGGATCACCACCGAAGATCCGCAGAACAACTTTATTCCGGACTATGGCCGTATCACCGCGTATCGTTCGGCAACTGGCATGGGCATCCGCCTGGACGGGGGCACCGCCTACTCCGGGGGTGTGATCACCCGCTACTATGACTCACTTCTGGTGAAAGTCACCGCGCACGCGCCGACACCTGAAAAGGCCATCGCGCGCATGGATCGCGCCCTGCGCGAATTCCGCATCCGCGGCGTCTCTACCAACATCGCGTTTGTCGAAAACCTGCTCAAGCACCCGACCTTCCTGAACAACCAGTACACCACCAAGTTCATTGACGAGACGGACGATCTCTTCAACTTCAAGAAGCGTCGCGACCGCGGCACCAAGGTCCTGACCTACATTGCCGACATCTCGGTGAACGGGCACCCGGAAACCACCGACCGTCCAGCACCTGCCGCCGATCTCAAAGAACCGGTTGCACCCGCCAAAAAAGCAGAGCCCGCCTATGGCACGCGCAACCTTCTTGAAGAAAAAGGCGCGCAAGCAGTCGCAGACTGGATGAAGGCACAGAAACAACTGCTTCTGACCGACACGACAATGCGTGACGGGCACCAATCTCTTTTGGCGACCCGTATGCGCTCGATCGACATGATCAAAGTAGCGCCAACCTACGCCTCCAACCTTCCACAGCTGTTCTCGGTTGAATGTTGGGGGGGCGCGACCTTCGACGTCGCGTATCGCTTCCTTCAGGAATGCCCGTGGCAGCGCCTGCGCGATCTGCGTGCGGCCATGCCCAACCTGATGACGCAGATGCTTCTTCGTGCGTCCAACGGCGTGGGCTACACCAACTATCCCGACAACGTGGTGCAGGAGTTCGTCCGTCAGGCGGCCGAGACAGGCGTCGATGTCTTCCGCGTGTTTGACTCGCTCAACTGGGTCGAAAACATGCGTGTTGCGATGGATGCGGTGGTCGAAAGCGGCAAGGTCTGCGAAGGCACAATCTGCTACACGGGCGATCTGCTCGATCCGAACCGCGCTAAATACGACATCAACTACTATGTCTCCATGGCCAAGGAGCTCGAGGCGGCAGGCGCACACATTCTTGGCCTCAAGGATATGGCTGGCTTGCTGAAACCGGCCTCTGCAAGGGTACTGGTCAAGGCGCTCAAGGAAGAAGTCGGCTTGCCGATCCACTTCCACACCCACGACACATCCGGCATCGCCGGCGCGACCATTCTGGCGGCTGCCGAGGCCGGCGTGGATGCCGTGGACGCTGCAATGGACGCATTCTCTGGCGGCACCTCTCAGCCTTGCCTCGGCTCCATTGTGGAGGCCACGCGCAATACCGACCGCGACACCGGTCTGGATATCAAAGCCGTGCGCGAAGTGTCCGATTACTGGGAAGGCGTGCGCGCCCAGTATGCCGCCTTCGAAAGCGGGCTGGCTGCGCCGGCTTCAGAGGTCTACCTGCACGAAATGCCGGGGGGTCAGTTCACGAACCTCAAGGCCCAGGCGCGTAGCCTCGGGCTGGAAGAAAAGTGGAGCGAAGTGGCCCAGACATATGCCGACGTCAACCAGATGTTTGGCGACATCGTCAAAGTGACCCCGTCGTCCAAAGTGGTTGGCGACATGGCACTGATGATGGTCTCCCAAGGCCTAACCCGCGAAGAAGTAGAAGATCCGAAAACCGAACTGGCTTTCCCCGACTCGGTGGTGGACATGATGCGCGGCAACCTTGGCCAACCGCACGGCGGTTTCCCGTCCGCAATCATCGACAAGGTCCTGAAGGGCGAGAAACCCAACCTCGAGCGCCCCGGCAAACACCTCAAGCCAGTGGACCTTGAAGAGACTCGCGCCGAAGTGTCCAAGGAACTTGAAGGCTTTGACGTCGATGACGAGGATCTGAACGGGTACCTGATGTATCCGAAAGTCTTCTTGGATTATATGGGGCGCCACCGCCAATACGGCCCGGTCCGCGCCCTCCCAACACGCACTTTCTTCTATGGCATGGAACCCGGAGAAGAGATCACCGCAGAAATCGATCCCGGCAAGACGCTGGAGATCCGACTGCAGGCAATTGGCGAAACAGACGAGAACGGGGAGGTGAAAGTCTTCTTCGAACTCAACGGTCAACCTCGTGTGATCCGCGTTCCGAACCGTCTGGTCAAGGCGTCGACGGCGGCCCGTCCGAAAGCTGAGCTTGGCAACAAGAACCACATTGGCGCTCCGATGCCGGGTGTCGTCGCCTCGGTGGCCGTGTCAGTGGGACAGGAGGTCAAAGAAGGTGACATGCTTCTGACCATCGAAGCCATGAAAATGGAGACCGGCATCCACGCGGAACAGGACGCCAAGGTCAAGGCCGTGCACATCACGCCGGGCGGTCAGATCGACGCCAAAGACCTGCTCATCGAGCTCGAATAAGTCCCCGGATATGAAAACGGCAAAGGGCGGGGTCTCCCCGCCCTTTTTTGTGTCTCACGCAACGAACGTTGCTATCACAAACGGTGCGACGAAAAACTGCACCGACGCAATACCGACGGTTTGCCGACGCGTTGCAGACGATCATTTTCTTACGATTTCAGGATGTTAACACCAAACTCCATGGTGTTCGCGCAAATAGTCAATCGCTCGCGCATTCTGAGCGTTGCGTCCCAGCCCATCCACATCGGTCTGATGCAACGCATCCGCCGCATGCCCTGAGAGCCGCACATCCGGCTCCCGCATCAAACCTGGTGTCCAGATGGGTGTTCCCGCCTTAGCCAGCATGCCAGACAGCCAAATATCATCCACATGACGCGCCTCGTCGGGCACATCAAAAACCTCAGGCGCAAACTGCTCCGGCCGCACGAGAGCGCCGGCATAACCTTGCAAAATATCCGAATAACCGCCCCGTAGATAAATCCGGCGGCCCACGCGATGAAACCGCGCCTTGCCTCGTGCAATTCGAGCCCGCTCGATCCGGTTGCGCAGGTGGTATTCCAGGTCAGTGATCACCCATTGCCGCACCGCCCGAGGCAACCATTCACTGGAAACAGCTTTATCATGGAACTTGCCAACCTGTTGACCAGCAAGGGCAATTGCACATCCCGGCTTGCGTTTCGCTGCCCGCAGAAAGCCTCGCGCCCAACCCTGTCGATAATGGATGTCATCATCGCAAAACAGGATACTCATATCGTGCCCTGCGAACTCATGCAGGGCGGGCAAAATCTTAGTCGCAGGCCCGAGGTCTTCTTCAACTCGACGAATTTCCACGCCTCGTGGAACTTCGGGCAAATTCCCCTCCCAGTCAGGAAATCGCCGAAAACGTCGAGGTACATAGAGGATAACCGCCTCTGGTTTTGGCCGCTGGTTCACCAACAACTCCAGCGTCGGGATCATTGAGTCAAACCGCGATGGAATGGCTGACAGGGTGATCACATACATCGCGCTCAATCCCAAATCCCGTACGTGCGCTGAAAAAACCGCACGGTTTCAAGGTTCGCGGCATCGCGCTCCCACCCACCAACCACATTCTGGTTCAGCGCCGTCTCATCAAGGTGAGATGGTTTCCGCAAGGGGGTCAGAACCGGATCGAACAGGCCACCTGTGATCCAGATCTTGTGCCCGCTGCGTGCCAGATGTCCCGACAACCACACGTCGTCTACTGACCATGCGAATTCTGGAATTTCAAAGACTTCCGGCGGAAAAAACTCAGGCCGCACCATCACGCCCATGAAGCCTTCCAGACCGTCGGCATATCCTTTTCGCAATGTCAGGCGGCAGGTTGGCTGCACATACTCCACGCCGAAGTACCGCGACTTTGCCCGACGCCACAGCCGCACAAACTGCCAACGCAAATTGGTCGTCCGCCACAGGCGCAAACGTTGCGGGCGCGGTATACTCCGCCTTTCTCCATCCATTGCCGGATAGGTACTCATACCGCTGACGGACACCACGTCGTTCGGCCGCCGGGCACGTTCCTTAAGCAACTGCCGCGCCAAGTGTTTCGGATAGACCTGATCGTCGTCGCAGAACAGGATTTCAACATCCCCGCCGGCAAAATCTCTGACAGCCGGCAAAATTTTGGTGGCGGGCCCGTAATCCTCGTCCACCAGCCGGATCTCCACGCCGTCCGGCACTTCGGGCAATTCGCCATCCCACTGCGGGAACCTCTGATACTGCCGCGACAAGTAAAGGATCACGCGTTCTGCAGGCACCGACTGCGCCAAAAGGCTTTCGAGCGTTGCACCCAGCTGCCCGAACCGAGGCGGGATGGAAGAGAGGGAAATGATATAAGTCTGTGCCACGTCACAGTCACAAAATGGTTGCCTGCCATAGGCTTACCACGAAGCACCGTATGCAGCCACCCTTCTGCAAGGATGCGCCCGATCCCAAAAGGGACCATGGGACCGGGCGGCTTCTCACTGGTGCGGCCATCGGCTCCCCAGCCTGTTCCGCGCGCTCTTTGTGCCACAACGTGGTTAACAAAACCCTATTGGCGCCGGACCGGTCGCAGCAACTTAACCGACGCTTCATCAAAGTTGCGTTCAAACTCGCCCCTTGGCGCTTCCCCTTTGGTCCTGCGCACGTTAGAGACATGCCCGACCACGAAAAGGGATCAAGACTGATGGCGATGGAAAAGACCTTCAACGCAGCCGAAGCCGAAAGCCGACTTTTTGACGCTTGGGAAAAGGCGGGCTGCTTCACCGCGGGCGCAAACGCGAAGCCCGGCGCCTCGACCTATTGCATCATGATTCCGCCGCCGAACGTCACAGGCGTTTTGCATATTGGCCACGCGTTCAACAACACGCTGCAGGACATCCTGATCCGCTGGAAGCGCATGCAGGGCTTTGACACCCTCTGGCAGCCGGGCACCGACCACGCGGGCATCGCCACCCAAATGGTTGTGGAGCGCAAGCTGGCCGAAACACAGCAACCCTCCCGTGCCGAACTGGGACGCGAAAAATTCCTTGAAAAAGTCTGGGACTGGAAAGCCGAAAGCGGCGGCACCATCATCAACCAGCTCAAGCGCCTTGGCGCGTCTTGTGACTACTCGCGCGAAGCCTTCACCATGTCCGGCGCACCCGGCGCGCCCGAAGATGTGGCCGGCGGCAACTTCCACGATGCCGTGCTCAAGGTCTTCGTCGACATGTACAACAAAGGCCTCATCTATCGCGGCAAACGCCTCGTGAACTGGGACCCGCATTTTGAAACCGCGATCTCCGACCTCGAAGTGGAAAACATCGAAGTCGCCGGTCACATGTGGCACTTCAAATACCCGCTCGCAGGCGGCGCGACCTACACCTACGTCGAGAAAGACGAAGACGGTAATGTCGTGCTCGAAGAAGAGCGCGACTACATCTCCATCGCCACGACACGTCCCGAGACAATGCTCGGCGACGGCGCGGTGGCCGTGCACCCTTCTGACGAACGCTATGCGCCTATCGTTGGCACACTCTGCGAAATCCCCGTTGGCCCCAAAGAGCACCGCCGCCTGATCCCCATCATCACCGACGACTATCCGGACAAGGATTTCGGCTCTGGCGCGGTGAAAATCACCGGCGCGCATGACTTCAACGACTATCAAGTCGCCAAGCGTGGCGGCATTCCGATGTATCGCCTGATGGACACCAAAGGCGCGATGCGTGCAGACGGCGAGAATTACGCCGCCGCTGCAACTGTCGCCATGGCCGTTGCCAAGGGGGATCGCACTCTGACCGAGAACGAAGCTGACGCGGTGAACCTCGTGCCTGACGACATCCGTGGTCTGGACCGCTTTGAGGCCCGCAAGCTGGTTGTTGAACAGATCACCTCCGAAGGCCTCGCGGTGATGACCACCGAGACGCAAAAAGACGAGGACGGCAACGAGATCGAAGTCTCCGTGCCTTACGTTGAAAACAAGCCGATCCAGCAGCCGTTTGGCGACCGCTCCAAAGTGGTTATCGAACCGATGCTGACCGACCAATGGTTCGTGGACGCCGAGAAAGTTGTCGGCCCCGCGCTGGATGCAGTGCGCGACGGCACCGTGAAAATCATGCCGGAAAGCGGCGAGAAAGTGTATTTCCACTGGCTGGAAAACATCGAGCCCTGGTGTATCTCCCGCCAGCTCTGGTGGGGGCATCAGATCCCGGTTTGGTATGGGCCCAAGGTCCACTATCAGGAGCACGCGAACGGAGAGCTAGATTTTTCCATTGATTTCAGCGAACTAACGAGCTTTTGCGCCGCAACCGAACAAGAGGCCCTTGCTCTTGCCACCGATCACTACGGTGTTATCGCCCAAGCATTTGCCGAGAAAGAACAAGCTTTCACGGCATCGCTGGAACCTAAAGAACTGATGGCAGTTCCGATTTTCCGCGACCCCGACGTCCTTGACACGTGGTTCTCCTCCGGCCTCTGGCCGATCGGCACCCTTGGCTGGCCCGATAACACGCCGGAGTTGGAAAAATACTTCCCGACCTCCACGCTGGTCACCGGCCAGGACATCCTGTTCTTCTGGGTTGCCCGCATGATGATGATGCAGCTGGCCGTTGTGGATCAGGTGCCGTTTGACACGGTCTACCTGCACGGCCTCGTGCGCGACGCCAAGGGCAAGAAGATGTCCAAATCCACCGGCAACGTCATGGACCCGCTGGAAATCATCGACGAATACGGCGCCGACGCGCTGCGCTTCTCCTCCGCTGCTATGGCCGCGCTTGGAGGCGTGCTGAAACTCGACATGCAGCGTATCGCGGGCTACCGCAACTTTGGCACCAAACTCTGGAACGCCGCGCGTTTTGCCGAGATGAACGACGTCTTCGCAGACGACGTGGCCGCATGGTCCGGCGAAAAACTCACGCAAACCGCCAACCTCTGGATCGTCGGTGAAACCGCCAAAGTCCGCGAAGAGGTCGACGCAGCGCTGGAAAGCTTCCGCTTCAACGACGCCGCCTCCGCGCTCTATGCCTTCGTCTGGGGCAAGGTCTGCGACTGGTATCTGGAATTCTCCAAGCCGCTCTTTGGCTCCGAGGACGCCGCTGCAGTGGCCGAGACCAAGGCCACCATGCGCTGGGTCATTGACCAATGCCTGATCCTGCTGCACCCGATCATGCCCTTCATCACCGAAGAACTCTGGGGCCAGCTGGCTGAGCGGTCCAAAATGCTCGTACACGCAGATTGGCCGACCTACACGGCGGCGGATTTCGTGGATGCCGATGCCGACCGCGAGATGAACTGGGTGATTTCCGTGATCGACAACATCCGCTCTGTGCGCGCCCAGATGGGTGTAAACGCCGGTGCCAAGATCGACGTTGTCGTCAGCGAGATCACCGACCAGAACCGCGAGGCCTTTGCACGCAACAAGGCGCTCATCTTCAAGATCGCGCGCGTTGTGTCCATGGAGGAGGTCGCGACCTTCCCCAAAGGCACGGCCACGGTGGCTGTTGACGGCGCAACTTTCGGCCTGCCGTTGGCGGACATCATCGACATCGATGCTGAAAAAGCACGCCTTGAGAAAGGCTTGGGCAAACTTGCCAAAGAACTCGGCGGATTGCGTGGGCGTCTGAACAACCCCAAGTTCGTCGCCTCCGCGCCGGATGAGGTCGTCGAGGAAGCCCGTGCCAATCTGGCTGCTCGCGAGGAAGAAGAGGCCAAAATCAAGGCCGCTCTGCAAAAACTTGCCGAACTGGACTGAGACCTTTGAAACTGGGCGTGTCATACCTACCTCTTGGGGATGACACGCTCACTTGACGCCCTTATCGAACGCCAGATCCTCAAGGCACAGGCCGAGGGTCAACTCCGCAACCTGTCCGGAGAAGGAAAGCCTTTGCCGGACCGCCCTGTAATCGAAGACGCCGGCACCGCCGTTGGCCATTCGATCATGGCAGGAGCAGGCGTACGGCCCCGCCAGTTCGTTCTGAAGGAACAGTTGGACGCTGCCCGCGAGGAATTGCGGCAAGCCACCAATCCCGACAAGAAAAAAGAGCTAATGGCGAAAATGGCCAAGCTCGAACTGTCCTATAACGTAGAACGCGAAGCTTACGCTAAATTCATGAAATAAAGGCGCCCGAAGGCGCCCTTAATCTTGCTCACAAAATGGTTGCTGAGCGGGATCGATCCCGCCTCTCCTGAATAGGATCAGCTAAACTTTGCGGGGCGCTTTTGCAGGTTCGCGGCGATAACTTCCATCTGGTGAGGCTTTCCCATCAGTTGCGCCTGTACTTTGCTTTCTTCCAGCAAAACCGCGTCCGGATCGTGCATGTTGTCTTCGGCAAAACCGATGAGCGCCTTCGCCGCGCGGATCGCAGAGGGGCTCTTACCCGCGATCTCTTCCGCCAGAGCCAACGCTGCAGCCAGCGGATCCTCGGCAATCTCGCTCACCAATCCCCATTCCAGAGCTTGTGCAGCCTCAAATGGCGCCGCTGTGTAGGTCAGTCGACGGATCACATCCGAACGGGTCAGATGCGGCAGCAATGCCATGCCGCCCATGTCTGGCACGATGCCCCATTTCATTTCCATGATCGAAAACTTGGTGCCCGGCGCCGCGAAACGCACATCCGCACCCAGCGCAATCTGGAGACCACCACCGTATGCCACGCCCTGCACCGCACAGATCACCGGCATCGGCAGCTTGCGCCAAACCAGCGGAACCTGCTGGAACAGATTTGCGTTGCCGTGGGTGCGCGGTTCAAGCAGTTCGACCGGATCTTTGCCTGCCATCGCGCCAAAGCTCATCACGTCAAGACCGGCACAGAAAGACGCGCCTTCGCCCGACAGCACCACGACACGCACGTCGTCCCGATCCATCAGACTTTCTCCGGCTTCGGCAATCGCCTCCAGCATTGCCGGATCAAGTGCATTCATCTTATCACCGCGCGTCAGGGTGACGCGGGCAATATGGTTTTCGACCTCTACAGATACGCGGGCCATGGCCAGCCTCCTCAAAAATTCGGTTTCTCGCAGCCTACTCTTCCAAGGCTCCCAAAGAAATCCACCCTGACGTGAGGGCATTTTCTCTTGCCGCACAGACGTCCTTGCGGCAGTTAACCTTCATGACCGGACCACGCTATACCAAACTCGCCCAATCCCTTCCCGCCACTGTGCCCTTTGTCGGCCCCGAGGCACAGGAACGCGCGATGTCGCGCCCGTTCGCGGCCCGCCTTGGCGCCAACGAAAATATCTTTGGCCCTTCGCCCAAAGCGATTGCGGCAATGGAACAGGCCGCGTCCGGCATCTGGATGTACGGCGACCCCGAAAGCCACGACCTGCGCCACGCTTTGGCTGACCACCACGGCGTCACGCCACAAAACATCGTCGTTGGCGAAGGAATCGATGGTCTGCTTGGCTACCTCGTTCGGCTGCTTGTGGAACAGGGCGACTCGGTGGTGACTTCGGACGGCGCCTACCCTACGTTCAACTACCACGTCGCAGGATTTGGCGGCGTCCTGCACAAAGTACCATACCACGATGACGCGGAAGACCTTCCCGCGCTTCTGACAAAAGCGGCCGAAGTCGACGCGAAACTGGTTTATTTTGCCAATCCGGACAACCCAATGGGCAGCTGGCGCTCGGGTGCCGACATCGTCGCGCAGCTGGACAATATCCCCGACGGATGCGTCTTGCTGATCGATGAGGCCTATATCGAACTGGCACCCGAAGGCACCGCAGCGCCTGTTGACATCAATGACCCGCGTGTGATCCGCATGCGAACGTTTTCCAAGGGTTATGGCATGGCTGGTGCCCGTGTGGGGTACGCAATGGGCGAAGCGGATTTCATCCGGTCGTTCGAAAAAATTCGCAACCACTTCGGTATGAACCGCGCGGCGCAAGCTGGGGCTCTTGCGGCTTTGAAGGATGCCGACTGGCTGGCCGAGACGCAGGTAAAGGTCGCCGAAGCCCGAGACACAATAACCGGAATTGCCGCCAAATTCGGTTTGAAAGCCCTGCCGTCCGCGACCAATTTCGTCGCCATCGACTGCGGGCGCGACGCAACCTATGCCAAATCTATTCTCGATGGTCTCGTAGCGCGCGGTGTTTTTGTGCGAATGCCATTTGTTGAACCCCAAAACCGTTGCATTCGGCTGAGCTGCGGCCCATCAGAAGCGCTCGCGCTGTTTGATGAGGCCCTTGAAGACGTGCTGGCCGAACTCGGATAAAAGACAGGCAGGCAGGCCCTCACGATTTTGTGGCAAGCCAACGGTGGAAACTGCGCTACACTTCCAGACAGGGAGTGTACCATGTCCAGTCCGGTTAAGCGCGTCGAAAACTACACCACCGCCTGCCTTGTGCTGGGGTTTGTGAACCTGCTTTGGATATTCGCCGCGATCTGGGCGTTCTTCGGGTTCGGCTGGGTACTGCTCACCGGCTGGCTGCTCAACAAGGGTATCACCCGGCTCGCAAACCGCTAAGCCTGGCCGATTACATCTGCCGCCGCCTCAAGCGCACCGGCCCCGTGCGGAATATCCAGAACACGCAGCCCTGTCTGTACCGTTGCCAGCATGCCAAGGATCATCTGCGCGTTGACATGCCCCATGTGCCCGAACCGGAAAAATCCGTCTCCCTTGGGATCGTCTTCAGTGCTCATTCCCAACCCGATCCCAAGCGTGAGCCCGGCCTGATCCTGACACCAGCGTCTCAACCGCGTGCCATGTTCCTTTCCGATCCGCAATGAGGTTACCGCATGACTCCGCGCGGCCGCATCTGCGATATTAAGCTCAAACGGACCGCCACGACCCCATGCTTCGCCGGCTGCCCAGATTGCTTTGGCCAGGACTTCATGTCGTGCCCATACAGCCTCGAGTCCTTCGTCTTTGATCATGTCCAGAGCAACCCGCAGACCGTAAAGATGATGGGTCGGCGCCGTTCCGCAAAACAGCTGGTAATAAAGTTCCGGATTGGCACGCGGCTGCCAGTCCCAATACTTGCTGACCCGATCAAGTCCGGCACGCGCAGCTTGGGCCTTGTCATTGAAGAACACAAAGGCTGCACCCGGCGGCACCATCAGACCTTTTTGGCTCGCAGCAACCATGACGTCCGCGCCCCAGGCGTCCATCTCGAACCTGTCGCATCCCAGAGACGCGATACAGTCCACCATCAACAAGGCCGGATGCCCCACCGAATCTATTGCAGCGCGGATAGCGGGAATGTCGCTCTTGGCCGAGGTCGAGGTATCCACATGGACCGCAAGCACAGCTTTGATTTTGTGGTCAGTATCCGCCGCCAACGCCTCCGCCACCCGGGCAGGATCAATCGGAGCACGTCGACCGAAATCGATCACGTCGGTCTCGATTCCGCGGCATTGCGCGACATCCCCCCAACCAAGACCAAAAGAACCCGCCACAGGCACCAGCACTTTGTCATCCGGAGCAAGTACATTGGCCAATGACGCTTCCCAGGCTGCGTGACCATTGCCGATGTAGATGGCGACATCATGAGCCGTGCCCGCGACCATTTTCAGGTCGGGCAACAGGCCATAGGTCAGGTCGATCAGCTCGCCTTCATAGATGTTCGGCGCTCCGCGATGCATTTCGCGCAACACCGCTTCCGGCATCACCGACGGTCCTGGAATTGCCAAATAGGTTTGGCCATGTGCCAAGGTCATTACGGGCTCTCCTGAGTTTAGGCAGGCCGACACTACGCCCAACTGCGGCGGCGTCAATCCGCCGGTGGCCAAATTACGCTGGCCTCACCGTTAACAGCGGAGTAAACCGTGCGGAACGGTCACAACAGAAGGCGTCGCTTGTGGACACGCAAAAGACCCTGCCCGAAACCAGAGCCTGGCCCCTATTGCGTTGGGTCTGGGTTGGTTATCTCAAGAAATACAAATGGTTCCTGATAGCAGCCGGTATCATGATGGCGCTCGAAGGCGCTTCTTTGGGCGCTTTCAGCTACATGATGAAGCCCATGTTTGACTCTGCCTTTGGCAGCGGCAGCACTGGCGCGCTCTTTACCGTTTCGATGGTTTTCGGCGCCATCTTCATGCTGCGAGGTGTCACCAGCGTCTCACACAAGTTGATCGTATCCTTCGTTTCCCAAAAATCGACGGCCGACCTGCGCATGGCCTTGGTTTCGCAACTTATGGTGCAGGATAACGCCTTTCACCAAACCCACCCTCCAGGGCATCTGATCCAGCGCATTCAGGCTGATGTTGGTGCGATCAACAACGTATGGTCGGCGTTTATTCTCGGCGCCGGCCGCGATGCCATTGCATTGGTATCGCTGGTTGGCGTGGCACTCAGCATAGACTGGCGCTGGACGTTGGTTGCGTTCGTTGGCACTCCTCTTCTGGTCCTGCCAGCCCTGGTCGCACAACGATTTGTGCGGCGTCGAGCGCGTGAAGCACGCGATCTGGGCGCGGATCTAGCCACGCGGCTGGACGAAATTTTCCACGGTATCGTGCCCACCAAGCTCAACAGGCTTGAGCAATATCAGTCGGACCGCTTCCGTCGTGACACAAAGTCTCTGGTCACCGCCCAAATCAAGGCGGCCGGTGGGTCGGCCTCCATCGGTGGCCTTGTTGATGTGACTGCCGGACTGGGCGTATTCTGCGTCTTGCTGTTTGGCGGGTCCGAAATTGTGTCTGGCGAAAAAACGGTTGGTGAATTCATGGCCTTTTTCACGGCCATGGGCATGATGTTCGAACCGCTTCGCAGTCTCGCAGGACTCACTGGCAGATGGCAGGTGGCCGCGGCGGCGATCGAACGCCTGAAAGAACTGATGGAACTCATTCCATCGATCAAGGATCCGGCGAAACCAAAACCGGTGCCCGCAGGTGTTCCGCGAATTTCTCTGTCCAAAGTTAACCTGTCCTATGGCGACACACCTGTTCTGAGCGGGACCACATTCACCGCTGAAGCCGGAAAAACAACGGCGATTGTGGGCGCGTCCGGCGCAGGCAAGTCCACGATCTTCAACGTGCTGACCCGCCTTGTCGATCCGCAGTCGGGCGAAATCCTTCTGCAGGATGTGAACAACCGCGACCTGACACTGGATGATCTCCGCAACCTGTTTTCGGTCGTCAGTCAAGAAGCCTTGCTGTTCGACGATACAATTCGCGAAAATATCCTACTCGGGCGTGAAAACGTCTCCGACGAGGAGCTCAACAAAGTTCTCGACGCGGCCCACGTGTCAGACTTCCTACCCAAGCTTGCAAATGGCCTCGACAGCGAAGTCGGCCCGCGCGGCTCCAATCTTTCCGGCGGTCAGCGCCAACGTGTTGTGATTGCCCGTGCCTTGTTGCGCGACACGCCAGTCCTGCTTCTCGATGAGGCAACGTCTGCGCTGGACACCAAGTCCGAAGCCGTCGTTCAGAAAGCACTCGACGGCCTGTCCGAGGGTAGGACCACTCTGGTGATCGCGCACCGCCTCTCGACCGTTCGCGGCGCGGACAAGATCGTCGTAATGGACAAGGGTCGGGTCGTGGACGAAGGCACTCATGATGAGCTTCTGAAACGGGGCGGCGTTTACGCAGAGCTCCACCGGCTCCAGTTCAACACAGAAGGGGCAACTGCCGAGGAGCGGGCGCTTTCTCCGGTGACTGACCCCGCTCTCGACGGAACCGCTGCGCGCCCCGGACTTTTGGCCCGTATTTTTGGTGGCTGGTTGCGCAGCTGAACCCAACGCCCACAGGCTTGCCGGCGCCCGGTTGACCCAGAGGAAACCCTTGACGTTTCCGGCGGTTTGGGTGCTAGCTGCCTGCCACCAGAACTGCGAGGGGAAGCGTTATGTTCAAGCCAGCAATCACCGGCACCGGTGTCTTTACGCCCAGCGAAGTCATCACCAACGATGAGTTGGTCGAAAGCTTCAACGCGTATGCCGACAAAATGAATGCGCAGAACGCTGAGGCCATTGCCGCTGGCGAGCTTGAACCCATACCGCACTCCTCCAGCGAGTTCATTTTCAAAGCCTCCGGCATCGAACAACGCCACGTGCTCGACAAGACTGGTGTCCTGAACCCGGATATCATGCACCCTCTTCTGCGCCAGCGTTCGGACGACGAACCCGGCGTGATGACCGAAATGGCAATTGACGCTTGTGGCAAGGCCCTCACGCAAGCCGGTCTGGAGGGCTCCGACATCGATTTGGTGATCTGCGCCGCGTCCAACATGGAACGCGCTTATCCCGCGGTCGCCATCGAAATTCAGAAAGAGCTTGGCGCAAACGGGTTTGCGTTTGACATGAACGTAGCCTGTTCTTCGGCGACCTTTGGCATTCAGGCCGCTGCAGACATGGTTCGTTCCGGGTCAGTCCGCCGCGCCATTGTGGTGAACCCGGAAATCTGCTCCGGCCACCTGGAATGGCGCGATCGGGACTGCCATTTCATTTTCGGCGACGTGGCGACCGCCACAGTGATCGAACGCTCCGAAGACGCCAAGGGTGACTACTTCGAGATCATTTCAACGCGGTGCGCCACCCAGTTCTCAAACAACATCCGAAATAACAACGGCTTCCTGCGCCGCTCACGTCCTGACGGTGTTGTGGACCGGCGCGACATGCAGTTCATGCAAAACGGCCGCAAAGTGTTCAAGGAAGTGGTTCCGATGGTCTCGACGCACATGCTGAACCATTTGGGCGATGAAGGCGTCAGCGACGTCCGTCGTCTTTGGCTGCATCAGGCGAACAAATCCATGAACGATTTCATCGGCAAAAAAGTAATGGGCCGTACGCCGGAAGCCGGAGAACAGCCCAACATCCTGCAGGACTATGCCAACACCTCTTCGGCAGGTTCGATCATCGCTTTCTCAAAGTATTCGGATGACATGCAAGCGGGCGACTACGGGATGATCTGCTCTTTCGGAGCCGGCTATTCCGTTGGTTCAGTGCTGGTACGCCGCCACTGACACTGCCCGACTCCGTGAACTCCTGAGTCGCTTTTCACCGCATAAGGGAATGGCAAAAACTGATATTATTGCCAGTCACAAACTCGATACCTACCACAATTCACAGCCAATTTTGCGAAACTAAGGCAAAGTTGTTAACAGAATCGGTTACATTCGTGCGCTAGCATAGTTGGTGGAAGGTGCTGATGTTGCACAGTGTTGCTTCCCCAGGCGACCCGCATCATCAGGCCCGGTAGAGGAATTACTCCAAAGCCCCCTTCTGCTCTGTGCTGTCCCGTGCAGAGGTTGTTGCACACCCGTGCACTTGTTCCTGTATGTCTTTTTATGACGCTAGGGTGCTTCGGTTTTCCGGGGCACCCTTTTTGGTAGGCAGCACGACGGAGTTTCAGTCGTCGCTTTTCTCTACCTTTGGCGAAACTTTGCGGAACCGCCCTTTTCCCTGCGGCGCGACTCCCATCTCGACAAGAATCACGGGATCAGGATCTGCGCCCCGGCTCAGCGGATCAGGCACCAGCCCCACACTCATGGCGAGCGCCGCAAGATCGGCCCTGTTGTTCAAACCTGTCTTGGACAGCAGATTGTTCATGCGCTGACGTACGGCTGAAACCGTGACGCCCAACTGTTCGGCAATCACCTTGTCCTGAAGACCCCCGCCAATCATCTCAAGCAACTCGCGCTGCTTTTCGGAAATCCGGTTGCGATCGATAAACTCCGCAGAAAAATGAGTCATGTATCGCTGGAACCCCATCACCGCGACAGTGTTGAGAACCCAGCCATGCGTCTGAATGATACGCTTCATCTCGCGCTTGGAGTGATCACCCGAAAAGGTGATCATCGAGGACTGCGGTGGAGCATGCGAACGCAAAGGCACTGAAAACCCCGCACGCAAACCGCGACGGGCAGCTTCTTCCAGAACTTTGTATCGTTGCTCGGGGATGTGCATGTACTCGTCGATGAACTCAAGACCAATCGCAATCGGGGTCAGGCGTTCCATCGCATGTGTCCTGAAATAGGACCATTTAATGATCTCTGGGTCCGTGTTGAACGCATTGAGCCAACTTGAGTCATACGACGTTCGCACGAACAGCATTTTTTGCCAGTCCGCGTAGTTATTGGCCGTGACGAAATCGATGTAAGGCAGGTTCAACGTGCGCCCGATATCAACGATCAAGGCCCACACCTCGGCAGAACTCTGGGTGGTTTCCAGATCCACGAGGAAATTTTGTAACAGTTCCGGTGTGTGGCGCTCGGCCTCAAATATCGGCCTGCGCCCGGTTCGGTCAGAGCTCAGACGGTTTCCTCCTCAAGGTGCAATTTCATGTCCACCAACACCTGTTGCAACGCAACTGTCTCACGCAAAAGCCGCTTGGCTTCACTCACCGTGATAATCCCGTCCTCGATGGACTGACTGTATTCCGCCATCAGCACCGCAAACCGTTGGCTCAGAGCAATCACGTCGGCATTTACACCGCCTTTGTCATTGGAATTGCGCCGACGGTCGTCGTGATTCAAAGTGCTGCCCTTCAGCTCTGCAAGCGCAGAAGTCACATGCGGGTAAGAGGACGCTTCCTCCAAAGCCGCAACCGCATCAATCGGCATAAACCGATCAAGATGCTCGTCATGTGAGGAATAATACCTACCCAAAGTCGCCTTGGACTTCCCGGTCAATTCACACGCCGCCTCAATGCCAACATCCTTGACCAGAGCCTCGGTGTGTTTCTTGAGATAGCTGCCTACAACACTCATTACATGTGCTCCGTTTTCCGGCGCCCCTGTTTTGGGGGAATATGCCAAGTCTTTTCCCATTAAAGACTTAACCCGAATTTGTCATTTGAAAAAGACCGGATGCATTTGTTCGGCGTGACGAGTTTGACGTTTTTCGCAAAGGGGTTGGTTAGGCAAATACCGAACTGTCCATCGGTGCCCCTCAACCTCCTCGGCCGCACGGACCGCTTCATTCCATCCCCAAAGGTCAAGGCCTTTCGGAGCGGGAAGTGCACCCTCAGCGTCGGGGCGGGGCGGAAATTGAAAAATTTCCGCCCCGTTTTGCTTTGATCTTGCGAGCAACCACGCCTTGGATTTATCACCACGCCCATGGCCAAGCTCTATTTCAACTACTCGACCATGAACGCCGGCAAATCGACGGTGCTTCTGCAAGCCTCCCACAACTACCGTGAACGCGGTATGCACACGTATCTGTTGACCGCGCGCCTTGATGATCGCGCCGGCGAGGGAAAGATTGCCTCCCGCATCGGTATCTCGGCCGCAGCGGACACGTTCGACGGCAGCACGGATCTTTTTGCAAAGATACGAGACCAACTGGCCAAAGATCCCTTCAACTGTGTCTTCATTGATGAGGCGCAGTTCCTGACACAGGATCAGGTCTGGCAACTGGCAAGGGTGGTAGACGACCTCAAAGTACCGGTCATGTGTTATGGCCTGCGCGTCGATTTTCAGGGCCATCTGTTCCCCGGTTCGGCGGCACTTCTGGCGCTCTCTGACGAAATGCGTGAGGTCCGTACGATCTGCCACTGCGGCAAGAAGGCGACAATGGTCGTTCGACAGGACGAAAACGGCAACGCGTTGCGAGAGGGGGCTCAGGTCCAGATTGGCGGCAACGAGACCTATGTGTCCCTGTGCAGGCGTCATTGGCGCGAGGCCATGAACGACCTCCCCCCTGAATGACACCGACACAATACCTACGTTCTGCAGATGCTTTGCAGAGACCGGTTTCTAAACCTTGTTCGGAAGCGCCTTGCCTTGCGCAAAGGCCTTCAAATTTTCAACGGCCATCATTCCCATTTGCGTCCGGACCTCTAGCGCGGCAGTCCCCAGATGCGGAAGCAATGTGACGTTCTCAAGCTGGCGCAACGCCTCTGGTACATCAGGTTCGAATTCGTAAACATCCAGGCCTGCACCGCCGATGACATTGTCCTGCAACGCAGAAATCAGCGCCTGTTCGTCGACCACCTCGCCACGCGAGATATTTATGAAATGGGCGTGCGGCTGCATGGCGTTGAACACATCCGCATCAAACAGATGCTGCGTTTCCGAGCCGCCTGGGACGGCGGCAACCACGACGTCTGCGACGGCAGCCATCTCCGTAAGGTCTTCCACACGTTCGGCATCAAACTCCATCGTTTTTTCAGAACGATTCCAGTACATTACCTTCATGCCAAATCCGAAATAGCAACGCTGTGCAATGGCCTGCCCAATACGCCCCATTCCGGCAATCGCCACGGTTTTTCGCGAAAGATGCATGCCAAGCATCTGGGTTGGATGCCAGCCGGTCCACTTACCTGATCGCACCAACCGCTCGCCTTCTGCGGCGCGGCGCGCGCTCATGAGCATCAGTGTCATCGCAATGTCAGCGGTTGCGTCTGTAACAGCTCCTGGCGTGTTGGTGACTTCGACGCCGGCCGTCTTTGCCGCTGCCACGTCTATGTGGTTGTAGCCAACTCCGAAATTGGCCAACAGCTTGCACCGCGGCTCCGGCACATCCGCGAAGACTTTGGCATCAAACATATCCCCCAACGTGGGCAACACGGCATCATAGTCACGCAAAGCTGTGCGCATGTCACTCTGGCTCAAAGGGCTCGTGTTGCGCCTCAAAACCACGTCGAATTCTTCTCGGGCGGCGGCCACAACGGGTTCAGGCAGCGGCCTTGTAATATAGAGCTTTTTCAATGCATTCGCCCTCCCACGGGGACGCCCTTATCGGGGCCGATCAGAACAATGTCACCATGTTCGTCCGGCAGCCCAAGAACGAGTATTTCGCTCATAAACTTGCCAATCTGGCGTGGTGGAAAATTCACAACCGCCATCACCTGTTTGCCGATCAACTGCTCTGGATCGTAATGCTTTGTGATCTGGGCCGAACTCTTTCGCTCACCAATTTCATCACCGAAGTCGACCCAAAGCTTGATTGCTGGCTTGCGGGCCTCAGGATAAGGCTCTGCGCGGGTCACGGTACCGACGCGGATATCGACCTTGAGAAAGTCGTCAAAGTCGATGTCACCCATTTGCCAACTCCCGACTGCGCAATGTGGCGGCCCCGACTGTACGTAGCATCAAAGGCGGCAGGCCGTTCGCAGGGTCCATCAACTCCTCAAGTCCCGCTTGCGTTGTACCATTCGGGCTGGTCACATTGATACGGAGTTGCTCGGGTGTTTCCTCTGCAAGCTCCGCCAACACGCCCGCCCCAGCAACCGTCGCCTTTGCCAATGCCATCGACAAGTCGGCGGAAAGCCCTTGGGCCTCGCCTGCCGCCGCCAAAGTTTCAATCAGATGAAACACATAAGCCGGACCGGAACCGCTTACACCGGTAACCGCATCCATCTGCTCTTCGCGCTCAAGACGCACCACTTGGCCGACAGCCTGCAACAGCCCTTCGGCGGCACCCAGACCATCATCGCCAGCATGCGCATTGGCAACTATCGCAGTGATACCCTTGCCGACCGCGGCCGGGGTGTTGGGCATCGCCCGCACAATAGGTGTCTCGCTCCCGAGCATGCCTTCGTAAGTTGCGATGGAAATACCCGCAGCCACCGACACAAACAGCGTCGTACCGTTGCCCATGGCAGCCAAAACCGGCAGGGCGTCCGCCATCATTTGGGGCTTAACGGCAATAATCACAATTGCCGGAGAGGCCGGAAGATCGGCATTCACGTGCACACCGGCACGTTGCACAAAATCGTTTGGATAAGGGTCTTTCACCCACACCGACGTCGCTGGCAGCCCATCGGCCAGCCATCCCTGCAACATGGCAGAACCCATTTTGCCGCAACCCAGCAAAACCAGCCCTTTTTCGGCCACATCTTTCATGTCCATAAGTCCCCCCTTCGTCTTTGGGGGAAAGTGTTACGCTCGCCCGTAGGCCTCTGCAATGGCAACCTGCATCGCGTCTTCAACCTTGCGGTCTCCCCAGACAACAAGCTGGAACGCAGGGTAGAAACGCTCACATGCCTCAACAGCCGAACGGATCAGGGCATCGATCTGTTCCGGACCCGCCACTTGGCCGCCGGTCAACGCCAATCCATAGCGATAAATCATCAATTGTTGCTTTGCCCAGAACGTGAACGCACCGGTCCAACACTCATCGTTAACCGCGTTCAGCGCTTCATAGAGCTGCGGCAGTTTTTCTTCGGGAGGCTCGTTTTCGAATGAACACACAAGTCGAAGCGTTTCGTCAAAACCCGACCATGCCAGGGTTATGGAATAAGTCTTCCATTGGCCTTCAACCGCCATTGCAATCTGGTCGTCGGCGATACGGTCAAAGTTCCAGTCATAATACGTCGCGATGTGCTCAACGATGTCGATAGGATGCAGGTCTTCTTCCAGAAGATGTTCGGACAATGCCATAGCGCCACCTCTTTTTGCTGTTGCGCTATGGACGTGGCAGCATCCCTAACGCTTGGTGTCTGCTCTAGAACCTGTGGTCGTTCCCACTGGCCTTACAACATATCGTGCTGCGCTCAAGCTGACCTGTAAAGCAAAATATCTGTGGATAACGCAATAAGTTGTGGATTAAACTCATTTCAGCACAAGACGCAGGCGTTTCCTGCGTACTCGCCCGCAATATTCGGCCGAGACCTGTTTTTTTCGCTGAATAACAACAACTTGACCAGGATTTTCTGAGAAATCCGAATTGCCTTCAGAAAGATCAGTTCATTGATCTCTGAGCGATCTTGGTCCCGTCACTCAGGCCTGCAGACGGGTACAAAACCACCGCTTCGCCCACATCAACACCGTCTAGAACCTGCGCTTCGATACCGTTGTTGCGTCCGATACGGACGTCCCGCAACTGCGCGGAGCCATCGGCTCCCGCAACAAACACCTTCCACTTGCCATCCTGCCGGAAAAGCGCGCTCGAAGGCGCAATGAGCGTGTCTTCGACTTCCCAGACGATGATCCGGGTTTCGACGCGAAAGCCATGCCCCAGTGTGCCCCAGCTCTCCGGATCACCGGTGAATTGGATCACCGCATTGACCCGCTGCTCTTCGACACCCAGCGCCGAGTGCTTGGTAAAACCCCACGGATCAATCCGATCCACAACGCCCGCCAAGTCGCCTTCTCCGCCCCAGTTGGTAATCGCCACGCGGTCGCCAACAGTCACACGCACTGCATCCGTGGACAAAAGTTCGACCACAACCTCCAGGTCGCTGGCGGTGTCGCCCACTTCAAGTATTGGAGTGCCTGCCCCGAGCGTGGTTTCGCTTTTCTGGATCACCTGAAGTACGCGACCGGTGATCGGCGACGGCAGGGAGATCGGGTTCACTTCCGCTGCCTGCGCAACGCCATAAAGGCTTTGGTCGTCAAAACTAATCAACCGCGCTTTTGCGTTGTTAAGATCGGCGACCCGCATCGATATCGCGGCTCTTGCAGTGTCCACCGTGGCCTGAACGGTTTTCCAGGTACCTTCTGCCCGATCAAGCGCGGCCCGAGAGATGGTGTCCTGTTTAAAAAGTGCGCGTGCACGTTTCACATCTTCTTCGGCCAGATCCCGATCCGCCAGAGCCTTGTTTACGTCTGCTTCCGCCACTCGCAGCGCCGCCTCCGCCGCCGCTATTGCAGCGTTGGCCTGCTCTCTTGTCCGAATATCCAATGCCGCAGGATTGGTGGGCAGCATCTGCGCTACTATCGTTTTGCCCTCTTCCACATAGTCTCCCGGCTCCAGAGAGACCCGCAGAAGCCGACCGGCGATCGGCGTGGACACCACATAAGGATCGCGTACCTGCGTTCGCGCTTCCTCATCCACGGTTACAACCATCGGGCCACGCGCGACCTGTCCAATGTCCACCAACATGGGCTTGGGCCAAAAAGCCGCCGCCAGGGCTCCGCCGATAATCACAGCCGCCACCACCGTCAAAACCCGCCGCGATTGCCGTTTCCTCGCCATCTCGCTCACTCTCTCGTCTTCAGGGTTGCCACAAGGTCGACTTTCTCGATCTCGCGTTTCACAAGCCAGCCGCTGATAAGGGCGGCTCCCACCACTGCCATCCCCGCAACGCCAAAGGCATCAGGTCGGAAACCGGTAGGGATCTGATATAGGTCCGTGCTGAAACCGGCGGCCACCAAGTAGGACAGGCCAAAACCGATCAGCACACCCAAAGGCAAAGCAATCAGTACCACCAATGCCAGCTCTCCAAGCAGAATGAAGGCGGCCTCGCTTTGGGAAAAACCCATGACCCGCAAGCTTGCCAAATCCCTTGATTGCTCGCCAAAGCTGATCCTTGCGCTGTTATAGACAATGCCAAATGTAATGATCCCCGCGATCAATGCCATGACATAGCGCATGGTGCCCGCGCCTTCGTCCATCAGCTTTTTCATCGCCAATCGTGCGTCATTCTTGCGGGTAACGCCCGCCACACTCGGCACATCCTTGAGTTCGGCAAACAATGCAGGATAGCTCTCTGCATCAACGCGTAGGTAAGCGCCCGAAATGCGGCCCGGCTCGCCCATCGCGCGGTTCAGGGCGTCTATGTGCATATATGCGGGCGCGCCCATCAGCGTATCTGCAATCCGCGCCACACGCAGCTCAAGCACCGGCCTCCGCCCCTGCAGGACTTCAACCACGACGGTGTCACCGGCTCCGACCCCAAGCGTGTCGGCCAGCGACTTCGCTAGCACAATGCCGCTCTCCGGCATAGGAATATCCCGATGGTCAGCATCCACAGCGCGGCTCAAATGAGCCCCATCCACCATGCCCGTCACTGATCCGCGATAGCTTTCGGTGCCATAACGCAAAACCGCGCTCACGCCACGCGTCGGTTCGACGTCAATCACGCCGGGGAGATGCAACAAATCAAAGGCTGCTTTGTCTGGCATCTGTTCAAAGAATGTGACTGTCACGTCGGAGCGATCGATAACACCGAATGTCGTATCAAGCGCTTCGTCAAAACCGGACATCACAGACATCTGCGCCGAACTCAGCCCCATACCCGCCGCAATTCCTAAAACCGCGCCAAAAATTCGACCAGGGTTGCGCATCACCCGACGCAGGACCATGCGGCTGGGTTGATCCAGCCAGTTTTTCAGCGACGCCGTGATCGCGCCGGAAGTGGAGTAATCCGCAGGAGCAGGCGGGCGCATGGCCACGGCAGGCGTCAGGGCGAAAACCTGACGCAGCACAGAAATTCCGCCGACCACTGCAGCAAGCACTGAGATCAGGATGCCGGTCGCGAAACTTGACGGCTCCACGCGAAAAACAAGAAAGGGCAAATGATAGATCGCTTGGTACAGCCCCGCGAGCGCCCGACCGGCCCACACCCCGCCAAGACACCCCATAACGGCACCGGCCAAGGCGATTGTCACCACCAATTTGAAGTAATGCATCGCGACCTCGGTGTCCGTGTACCCGAAGGCTTTGATCAGCCCGATCTGCTCACGTTCGGCGCTGACCATGCGGCTGATCACGATGTAAAGAAGGAACGCGGCCACGGCCATGAATATGGGAGGCACGACCGAAGACGTCGCCGTCAAACCCTTGATCTCCTCGCTGAGGAACCGGTTTGAAATCTGATCTTCCAGCCCATAGGCGCCCAGGCCGCCATAGCGGTCCAGCAGGGTATCAACGGCCGCGAGTACAGGCTTCACTTCGGCGCCGCGTTCTAACGACAAAAGCGCCTCGTTAAACGCACCCTTCATATCGTAGGCCGCTTCAAGGGCTTCCGCATTCAGCCAAAGCACGGCGAAGCGCGAGTCATCAGGAACAAACTCTCCGGGTGCGGTTGTGAAAAGAAATTCAGGCGATTGAGCGATGCCAACAATGCGGAATTCGCGATTGCTCCCGTACATGGTGGCAGACAACACATCTCCAAGCCCAAGGTCATGCGCATCTGCGAACGCACGCAATAACAGGATTTCGTCGGTACGCCCCGCCCTTGGACGCTGCCCCTTTGATAAATAGACATCATTCAGCCAAGGATCGCGCCACTCCGGCAGGCTCAACACCTGTGCCCTAACAGGCAAATCCTGACCAGCGATGTCGACCAGCGCGCTGCCCTGAACGCGCCCTTCCACAGCCGCAACGCCGGGGATCTCAGCCAGCCGGTCTAGCAGTTTCTGGGGCGCGCGGGTGACCGGCGCAAAAACTTCGGCAAGCCTGTAACGCTCATAGTAGGCCGCGCGGGTTTCCTCGAGCGAGGAAATCATGCCCGACATCATCACCTGCAAGAGAACGCCCACCGCAACCACCATCGCAATTGCGCCTGCCTGCCCCTTTATGCGCCACAAATCGCGCAATAGTTTTCTATCGAGCGCCCTCATCACATCACCACGCGATTTCGTCCGGGCTGAGGCGGGATTCGTTTTGGGTAACCGACTTGATCTGCCCATCCGCGAAATGGATCACGCGGTGCGCCATCTGCGCTGTCGCGGCAGCATGTGTCACGATCATCACGGTTGCACCCAACTCGCGATTCACGTCGTTAATCACATGCAAAACGGCCCGCCCGGTGGCGCTATCCAGCGCACCCGTTGGCTCATCGCAGAACAAGACCGTAGGATTTTTGGCAATCGCCCGTGCAATCGCCACGCGCTGCTGCTCACCACCTGACATCTGCGCGGGAAAGTGGTTCATGCGTTCGCCCAATCCAACAAGCTCAAGCGCCCGCTCAACGGCCATGGGGTTTTCCGCGATCTCCGTGACCAACTCGACATTTTCATAGGCGGTCAGGGACGGCATAAGATTGTAGAACTGAAACACGAACCCGACGTGGTCTCGCCGATAGAGCGTCAACGCTCTGTCACTCATTTCGCTCAGGTTCTGTTCTTGGAACCACGCTTCACCGTCGGTCGCTCGGTCCAGCCCACCTACAATGTTCAGCAAAGTCGACTTGCCTGAACCCGACGGTCCAAGCAATACGACAATCTCGCCCTCCGGAATTTCGAGATCTACACCGCGCAGCGCATGCACCGCCGCAGCGCCCTCACCATAAATCTTGGTTAGGCCGCGTGTCCTGAACGTGGTGGTTTCGGATTGCGTCTTGCGGTCCGCCATGACGTCTCCTTTTCGGCAAGGAGACTAGGCCGCGCCAACGACCCTGTCCATGTGTCGCAAGGTATCAGGCGGCCAAGAACCGCCTGTTCAACAAGCGCTTACTTGCCTTCGAGCGCCTCGATACGCGCTTTCAAAGCTTCGTTTTCTTCCCGCGCTTTTTGCGCCATGGCACGCACAGCGTCGAATTCTTCGCGCGTGACGAAGTCGCGATCAGCAAGCCAGCGGTCCATCAACGACTTCATGGCGTTTTCGGCTTCGTCCTTTGCTCCTTGGGCAACACCCATTGCATTGGTCATCAGCTGGGACATGTCGTCCATGAACTTGTTTCGGGTCTGCATCATGTTCTCCGGTATTGGCTGTCCTCTATATGGGGCGCGCCGTCGCCAGACACAAGAACGTTTGCCTGCCTTGACTTTGCCTGCTCTGCGCGGCCACTTAGGCGCCAAACGGTGAGGAACCATGCGCGCATCCATTCCCTTTCCCGAAATTTCGCCTGAGATTTTCTCGATCTCTGCCTTTGGTATGGAGTTCGCTCTGCGTTGGTATGCGCTGGCTTACATCGTCGGCATCCTGATTGGCTGGCGCATCGTAGTCGCCGCAGTGCGGGCCCAGCGTCTTTGGCCCAATGACACTGCTCCGATCTCCGCGAGACAAGTGGAAGACCTGCTGACCTGGGTGATCCTCGGTGTGATCCTCGGCGGGCGCTTGGGTTACGTGCTGTTCTACAAGCCGTCCTATTACGCGGCCAATCCGAGTGAGACATTGCAAATCTGGCAAGGAGGCATGGCCTTTCACGGCGGGATGCTGGGCGTTGTCATAGCGGCTTGGGTTTACACCAGTGCACACAAGCTCAACAAACTGCAGGTGGCTGACGCCATGGTTCTAGGCATGTGGCCCGGCCTCCTGCTCGGGCGCATTGCGAACTTCATCAATGCCGAACTCTGGGGGCGTCCGACCGATGTGCCGTGGGGCGTTATTTTCCCGGGGCACGCAGCACAGGATTGCGGTCAACTTGCTGCTCTGTGCGCGCGCCACCCGTCGCAATTGTACGAAGCTGCGATGGAAGGCCTTATTCTGGGTGCGTTGATGCTCTGGCTCGCATGGAGGCGTGGCGGCTTCAAAACACCCGGGCTCCTAACTGGGACGTTTTTCGCTGGTTATGGTGTTGCGCGTTTCATTGTTGAGTTCTTCCGCCAACCCGATGCCCATTTCGTAACCGATACCAACCCTCTGGGCCTTGCTTTGCACTTGGGTGGCTACGGCCTCACCATGGGTCAGCTTTTGTCCCTGCCGATGATCCTGCTAGGCGTGTATCTTATTGTAAGGGCCAAACCGGCGTGACCGCCCTGACCACGCACCTTCTGGCCCGCATCGAGGCCCATGGTCCCATGACTGTCGCCGATTTCATGACCGAAGCCTTATTGCACCCGGAACACGGTTATTACACAACCCGCGATCCTTTAGGATCCGACGGTGATTTCATCACTGCCCCCGAGATCTCGCAAATGTTTGGAGAACTCATCGGTTTAGCTTTGGCGCAATCTTGGATGGACCAAGGCGCACCAGCGGCGTTTACATTGGCCGAACTCGGCCCGGGTCGGGGCACACTCATGGCCGACATCCTTCGTGCAACCCGGAAGATACCCGGATTTCACAAAGCCGCGCAGGTACATCTCGTAGAGGCTTCTCCCGCATTGCGGGCAAAGCAACAGGACGTGATCGGTACGGCCACCTGGGTCTCGACGGCTGACGAATTGCCGGAACAACCGCTGTTTCTGGTGGCGAATGAATTCTTCGATGCTCTTCCGATCCGCCAGTTCCAACGCGGCACCGAAGGGTGGCACGAACGCCTCATTGCAACTCGCGACAGCACACTTGGTTTTGCCATTGGCCCGGAACTGCCGCAGCCACAACTCGAACACCGCCTAATCGACACATCAATCGATCAAGTGGTCGAAACCTGCGCGCCCGCCCAATCAGTTGCGCAGACCATTGGTGCGCGAATAGAGGCTCACGGGGGTGCAGCGCTCCTGATAGATTACGGAGACTGGACCTCACTTGGTGACACCCTTCAGGCTCTTCAAAATCACCGGCACGTCGACCCGCTCACAACACCGGGCGATGCCGACCTGACAGCCCATGTAGACTTCGAAGCCATCGCCAAAGCCGCGCCCTGCGCACATAGCCGGCTAACGCCGCAAGGTGTTTTTCTCGAGCGTCTGGGAATCACGCAAAGAGCGCAAGCTTTGGCGACGCAACTCGAAAACGCAGAGTTAGAGAGCCACATCGCCGCGCATCGCCGCTTGACGCACCCGCATGAAATGGGAAACCTGTTCAAGGTACTCGCGCTGTTTCCGACAGACGCCCCATCTCCACCCGGATGCACCACATGACTTTGGAAATTCTCACGTCCGACCTTCTCGGCCCTGTGCGTCACGGGTTTTTCACCCGCCGTGGCGGTGCCTCGTCCGGTGTTTTCCAAGGATTGAACTGCGGCCTTGGCAGTTCTGACCAATCCGAAATCGTTTCGATCAACCGCAGCCGCGTGGCGGACGCCATGGGCGTGCCGCTGAGCCACCTCGCACAACCTTATCAGGTGCATTCCGCAGACGTTCTGACAATCAGCGAGCCCCAATCCGGTGACAGGCCAAAGGCCGATGCCATTGTTACCGCCACACCGGGTCTCGCTCTTGCGATCCTTACTGCAGACTGCCAACCCGTACTGTTTGCCGATGAAAACGCAGGTGTTGTCGCTGCCGCCCATGCCGGATGGCGTGGAGCCGTCGACGGAGTACTTGAGGCCACATTGGATGCAATGGAAGCACTCGGTGCAAATCGCGCTGGTACCAAAGCCGTAATTGGCCCCTCCATTTCCCAAAGCGCCTATGAGGTCGGCCCCGAATTTTTGGACACATTTATGTCCGCTGCACCTGAAAACGATCGCTTCTTTGAGAAAGGAGAAGGCGACCGTATGCTTTTTGATCTACCGTCCTATGGTCTGCACCGTTTACGGGCTGCAGGAATCGGCGCCGCCGAGTGGACGCGGCATTGCACCTACTCCGATCCAGACCGGTTCTATTCTTACCGACGTGCCACACATGCAAATGAGGCCGATTATGGCCGGCTGATTTCGGTGATCCGCCTGTAAACAGGCCTATTGTCCCTCTGCTCCGCCACATTTGCGCCAGATTGCCTAAAAATTGGTTAGGTAATTTCCTCAAATCTGACCAATCCCGCCCCATCTGCGCCCCAATTGAGGGTGAAATTGTTCTCAACACGGAAACAGACCGGCCACAAAAGAAGGGCCGACAGCCACGGAGAGCAGACATGAAAAACCAACGCTTTATCAAATCGGTCGTCGCAGCATCCAAAGCCGAGACACCGGCCATGCCTTGGGCACGCGGAGCCCGTCGCGCCGCCTTCATCGCCAAGCGCAAAGGCGAAGGCTTGGCAAAAGCCGCCTAATTCACCCGGATCACCCGGACCCCTCGTAAAGAAGCCGTCCCGCTGGGGCGGTTTCTTTTGTTTTGAAAGCTGATTTTGCGTCTTAGCGCTTTAAGCGTCGCGGCTCAGCCGTTCTTCAAGCACTTCAAACGGCACTCCGGGCGCGTCTTTTGCTCCACGGATCACCAACGAGGTTTTCACGCTTGCCACGTTGTCGGCACTGGTCAGGTCTTCGGTCAGAAACGTCTGAAACGTGCTGAGATCCGGCGCCACGCATTTCAGGATGAAATCCACCTCTCCGTTCAGCATATGGCACTCACGCACCAGAGGCCATTCACGGCAGCGTTCCTCAAATGCACTCAGGTCCGCCTCTGCCTGGCTCACCAGCCCGACCATTGCAAATACCTGAACCTCGAACCCCAATTCACGGCTGTCCACATCTGCGTGGTAACCACGAATATATCCGGCCTCTTCCAATGTTCGCACACGGCGCAAGCAAGGCGGAGCCGAAATCCCGACTCGCTTGGCGAGTTCCACGTTGGTCATCCGGCCGTCAGCCTGTAATTCTGCCAGAATTTTGCGATCGATTGGATCAAGCCGGTGTCCAGCCATGTGGGTCATTCTCTCCGTTGGATTTGCGGTTCTTATACCACCGCCGCGCAAACGCGCAATAATGTTTCGCGTTTGCGCAATATCCTTTTGCGCTGTCCTGCCTATTGTATCATCACGAGACCGCACGTTCCTGAAATGCGGCTTGCCCTTTTCCTGACTGCATGAGACGGCTATATCCGCTATCGGACTCGCAAAGATATCACATGAAAAGGTGCCTCATGGCCGACACGAAACACACCAAGGTTCTGATCATCGGCTCCGGCCCTGCTGGCTACACCGCCGGCGTTTACGCCAGCCGCGCCATGTTGGAGCCGATCCTTGTGCAGGGCCTTGAGCCGGGCGGCCAACTGACCACCACAACCGAAGTTGAGAACTACCCCTCCTTCGTTGAGGTACAGGGCCCCGAGTTGATGATGAAAATGGAAGAACACGCCCGCGCCATGGGCTGTGAGGTCATCGGCGACATCATCACCGATCTCGACCTGTCTGAGCGCCCGTTCAAAGCCAAAGGCGACAGCGGCACTCTTTACACGGCTGATGCCGTGATCCTCTGCACCGGAGCCCGCGCCAAATGGCTGGGTCTGGACAGCGAAGAAGCGTTCAAAGGCTTCGGCGTGTCGGCCTGCGCAACCTGTGATGGCTTCTTCTACCGCGGTCAGGAGATCGTGGTCGTCGGCGGCGGCAACACCGCGGTCGAAGAGGCGTTGTTCCTCACCAACTTCGCCTCCAAAGTGACCCTGATCCACCGCCGCGACGAGCTGCGCGCGGAGAAAATCCTGCAGGACCGCCTGTTCAAACACGAAAAAATCGAAACCCTCTGGTTCCATGAACTGGAAGAAGTCGTCGGTACCGACATGCCCAAAGGCGTGACAGGCGTGAAAGTCAAACACACCAAAACCGGCGAGATCACCGAAATTCCCGCCGCAGGCGTTTTCATTGCTATTGGGCACGCCCCTGCGTCCGAACTGGTGGCAGACCAGCTGGAACTGCACAACGGCGGTTATGTCCAGGTAGAAGCCGGCACAACGCGCACGTCTATTCCCGGCGTTTTCGCCGCCGGTGACCTGACGGATCATGTTTATCGTCAGGCCGTGACATCTGCTGGCATGGGCTGCATGGCGGCACTGGACGCGGAAAAGTTTATCGCGGAACAGGAATAACCGTCCAATCGCGGCAAACTCAGGCGATCGGCACAACTGCCGGTTGCCACTCTACCCCACAAGGCCGTAGCCTGCGTTCGAGCGAACCGGAGCAACGCCTTGACCCAAGCCACAGCCCTCAATCTCGACGATATTCCCCACCCACCGCTCACACCGTTGGTTGGCCACACGCTTGACCTTCTGCGGGACCCGCTTGGATTGCACATGGGCGCTGCGGCCACTTATGGTCCGGTCTACAAGGTCAAAGTGCTCGGACAATGGCGGGTGTCTCTGGGCGGTGCAGACGCGCTTGAATTCATACTTGGGGACACACAGAAACTGTTCTCCTCGCATGACGGCTGGGACATGCTGCACACGCTGTTTCCTGGCGGACTGATGTTGCGGGACTTCGACGACCACCGCGCCCACCGCCGCATCATGCAGGCTGCTTTTCGCAAGCCCGTGCTGGATGCCTATCGCGCCCGGCTGGAAGAGGCGACGGAGATACTACTCGAGGACTGGGAGACAGACTCACCCTTCAAGTTTTTTCCCGCGATCAAAGATATGACCCTCCGCATGGGGGCCGCTGTTTTTATGGGCTTGGACCTTGACGATCCCCGCGCGGAACAGCTTTCCAGCGCCTTTCGTGCCGAAGTCGCTGCGGCAACAGCGGTGATCCGGAAACCTGTCCCCTTCACCAAAATGGCGCGTGGCATGGCTGCGCGGGTGATGCTGACCCAGCAGTTCTCAATGATGATACCCGAACGCCGGGACAACCCGGGCGACGACTTCTTTTCGCAGATGGTTCTGGCAGCAGACGAAGACGGCAATTCTTGGACCGCGGAGGAATTGGTCGACCACTTCAATTTCCTGATGATGGCGGCCCATGACACAACAGCGTCCGCCCTCACCAAAGTCGCATGGGCGCTGGCAACCTATCCAGAGTGGCAAGACAAGATCATCGCCGAGGTCGACGCTTTGCCTGTAGGCCCGATGGACGACGCGCGTCTCGCGTCGATGCAAGCCGCCGATCTAGTGTTCAAGGAATGCTTGCGGCTCTTGCCCCCGGTCCCTCTGATCCCGCGACGTGCGGTGCGCGATTTCCAGTGGGGCAATCATATCATCCCCGCTGGCACATGGGTCTCGGCCACCCCCGGTACTGTCATGATGTCACCTGAACACTGGACGAATCCGCAAGAATTCGATCCCGATCGATTTGGCCCCGAACGTGAAGAAGACCGCAGCCACAAATATGCATGGGCTCCGTTTGGCGGTGGCGCGCACAAATGCATTGGGCTGCACTTCGCAACGATGCAAGTGAAGCTTTTTCTGGCGGCACTGCTCAAATCCCACCGGATAGAGCTGGCCGATGACACGCCTGTGGACTGGGCACGGGTACCGATCCCGCAGCCCAAGGGCGGACTGCCAGTTGTTCTGCGCAAACGTGCACAGCCATCCTCACCTTGACCCACACGATCGTCGCATCCACTGTCTGAGCAAAAGCGACAGGACATCATCGTGGCAACTTCTACTGGTTCTTCCCTCTGGAAAGGCAATTGGCGCACCCGCGCACGGGTGATATCCGGGCTCGTTCTTTTTGCTTACGTCCTGTTTCACTTCATCAATATCGGATTGGGCATCTTTTCTTTAGAGATCATGGAGTCTTTTCAGGACGTTCGCCAATCCGTGCATCGCTCGGCTCTTGGGTCCACCTTGCTCTACGGCGCACTGCTCACCCACATGGGTCTTGCCCTTTATCGTCTTGCACGCCGGCGCACTTTGAAAATGCCCGCTTGGGAGGCTCTGCAAATCATCTTGGGCGTGCTGATTCCGCTCCTGCTCGCCGCACACATCTGGCATACACGCATGGCCCACGAACTGTTCGGGCTGAACGATCGTATGGGGTATCTTGTCGGCCTGATCTGGAACACCACCAGCGGATGGAATCAGGCCGCTCTTCTGCTTATCACATGGACCCACGGCTGCATGGGGCTGCACTTCTGGCTGCGTACGCAGGCGTGGTGGCGCAGCTCCCTGCCATTGTTGATCAGCCTTGCCACCTTGATCCCGGCCTGGGCGCTTACTGGCTTCATGATTCAGGGGCGCGCTCAAAAAGCGCTCCTCAGCGACCCCGAGGTGTTTCCGGACCTCGCCGAGACCTATAACTGGCTGTCACCCGACGCCTTTGCCTTATTGATAGAACGCACAGGGCAGACCCTCATGGGATTTGCCGCCCTGGTGGTACTGGCCATCGCTGTCCACCTGACCCGCCGATACGTCATCAACCGCGGCGCGGTGCCAATTCAATATGTGTCCGGCCCGGAAATCCGCGGTCAGCGCGGCATGACACTGCTGGAAATGTCGCGCACCAACGGCGTGCCTCATATGGCGCTATGTGGTGGACGCGGACGCTGCACCACCTGCCGCGTGATAATTGAAGAGGGTGCAGATCTTCTCCATCCGCCTTCCCCGGAAGAGGCCGCAAGCCTTGCTGCCGTCAATGCGCCGCCCAACGCGCGCCTCGCCTGTCAACTCAGACCCACGAACCCTGCCACCGTCCTGCAGGTTTTCCGCAGCGACGGACGGCAGGCCCGCGCCCATCAGAGCCTCGGTCAGGAGCGTCGCATGGCGATCCTGTTCCTCGATATGCGCAGCTTTACCGCCCGAACAACGGGCCAACTTCCCTATGACGTAGTCTTTCTGCTCAACCGCTTCTTCGACGCTATCGTGCCATCGATCACTGGGGCGGGCGGCACGGTAGACAAGTATCTGGGCGACGGATTGCTCGCTGTTTTCGAACATGAAGACGAAACCGCTTCAGCGAAGGCCGCGCTGGATGCCGCTGCGGGTATCAGCGCCGCCCTCATCACGTTCAATCAGACTCTCAAGGCGGAGAAGGCACCCCCCGTTGCCATTGGTATGGGGCTGCATCTGGGCACGCTTGTGATGGGCGAGATCGGCGCAGCTGACAATGCGCCGCGCACCATTATTGGCGATACGGTGAACGCAACGTCTCGGCTGGAGGGCAAAACCAAGGAACTCGGTGTTGAAGCACTGATATCCGAAGAGTTGCTCAAAGGTGCAGGTTACAAGACATCTCACCTTGAGTTCGTAGAATTGGAACTGCGTGGCGTGGCGCACCCCATGCCCGCCTTGCCCGTGAAACAGGCCGCAAGATTGCGTCAACAGCTCAACCCGGCACCAGAAACAACAACTTAATCGGCGATTAACCGCCTTGCGCCCAGCGCAATGTGGCTATGCATACGCATAAAAAGCTTCCAAAAGGAGATTTTTCGTGTATTGCGTTCACGCGTGAACACACTTTGAGTTTTGTTGATGACCGCCACTGTTGCCAAACCCTCGCCTGAAGACGAAGACCTGCTCTTCCGACTCCTGCGCCAACTGGACACCGCTCCCGGTGCCAGCCAGCGAGCGACGGCCTTGGCGCTTGGTATTTCTCTCGGCGGTCTGAACGCACAACTTCGGGCCGCTGCCGACTCGGGCCTGATTTCTATTAGCGACCGTGACGGACCCGATAAACGCCAACGGTTCGCTTACACGCTCACCCGTCGCGGCGCAGCCGAGAAAGTGCGGCTCACCGATCAATTCCTTACCCGGAAACTCGCAGAATACAACGCGCTGCATGCGGAACTCACCGGCACCGCAAGTGGCCTTGCTCCAATCAAACACAGGACCCACCCTATGCAAAACAACCTCGCTCCTATCCCCGAGCTCTACGTGTCTTATGAAAGCGCACAGAAGCTCAAAGTCGAAGCAGCAGATCTCGTAAGCTGGGACCTGACCCCGCGGCAGATCTGCGACCTGGAACTGCTAATGAACGGCGGGTTCAACCCGCTCAAAGGCTTCCTGACTGAAGAAGACTACAACGGCGTTGTCGAAAACATGCGCCTTGCTGACGGCGCGCTGTGGCCGATGCCGATCAACCTTGATGTGTCCGAAGAGTTCGCCGCCAGCATCAAAGACGGCCAGGACATCGCTCTGCGCGATCAGGAAGGCGTTATTCTCGCCACCATGACCGTGACCGACAACTGGGTTCCGAACAAAGCGCGCGAAGCGGAAAAAGTCTTCGGTGCAGACGATGACGCGCACCCTGCTGTGAACTACCTGCACAACCAGGCGGGCAAAGTCTATCTCGGCGGTCCGGTAACGGGCATCCAGCAACCGGTCCACTATGACTTCCGCGGTCGTCGCGACACGCCGAACGAACTGCGTTCCTACTTCCGCAAAATGGGCTGGCGCAAGGTCGTGGCCTTCCAGACCCGCAACCCCCTGCACCGCGCGCACCAGGAACTGACTTTCCGCGCCGCAAAAGAAGCACAGGCCAACCTGCTGATTCACCCTGTTGTCGGCATGACCAAGCCTGGCGACGTTGATCACTTCACTCGCGTGCGCTGCTACGAAGCGGTTCTGGACAAATACCCGGCCTCCACGACCTCCATGTCGCTGTTGAACCTTGCCATGCGCATGGCAGGTCCGCGCGAAGCGGTCTGGCACGGCCTGATCCGCGCCAACCACGGCTGCACGCACTTCATCGTAGGCCGCGACCACGCCGGCCCCGGCAAAAACTCCGCCGGCGAAGATTTCTACGGCCCCTACGACGCACAGGACCTGTTCCGCGCCCATGAGGATGAAATCGGCATCGAAATGGTCGACTTCAAACATATGGTTTGGGTTCAGGAACGCGCCCAGTATGAGCCGATGGACGAGATCAAGGACAAAGATGATGTCACGATCCTGAACATCTCCGGCACTGAACTGCGCCGCCGTCTGGCCGAAGGTCTGGAAATTCCAGAATGGTTCTCTTTCCCCGAGGTGGTGAAAGAGCTGCGCAAGACCAAGCCGCCACGCTCCAAGCAAGGCTTTACAGTTTTCTTCACAGGTTTCTCCGGTTCGGGCAAATCCACCATCGCCAATGCGCTGATGGTAAAGCTGATGGAAATGGGCGGTCGTCCCGTGACCCTGCTGGATGGCGATATTGTGCGTAAGAACCTGTCCAGCGAACTGGGCTTCTCCAAAGAGCACCGTGACCTCAACATCCGCCGCATCGGCTACGTTGCGTCCGAGATCACCAAGAACGGCGGTATCGCCATCTGTGCCCCGATCGCACCCTATGCAACCACCCGCCGCGCCGTGCGCGAGGACGTCGAAGCCTTTGGTGCCTTCGTTGAAGTGCACGTCGCAACCTCGATCGAGGAATGTGAGCGTCGCGACCGCAAAGGCCTCTACAAGCTCGCACGCGAAGGCAAGATCAAGGAATTCACCGGTATCTCCGACCCCTATGACGTGCCCGTGAACCCGGAACTGTCGGTCGAGACTGAAAACGTCGACGTCGACAACTGCGCACATCAGGTAATCCTGAAGCTGGAAAGCATGGGCCTGATCTCCGGCTAAAGCCGACGCAAACAAGTACGGAAAGGCGGGGCAATTGCCTCGCCTTTTTTCATGCGGTTTTGTGATTTGTCCGTTTTGTCCTAAAGTGGGACTTTGCACGCAGACATTTTTTAATCCCTATTTTAGCACGCGCATGGACAAACTGATTTCCTCCATAACCGGAAACCTGCACATCATTCGCAGACTTGTCTCCGGCTTCATCGTCTTCGCCTTTTTGGCTTTCGCAGTAGAAAGACTGCCGGGTGTCGACCTTGCCTCCCACTGGACGACCGAAAACGCCAACAACATCCTGGTCGGAGTCGTTTTCCTGTTCAGCGCATATCTGCTTGGCTCAGTAACCGAAAACGCCGGCAACAACTCTCTTCTTTATGTGGCCAGTATCTTTGCCTATGCATTCACATATCCGGTGAGAAAGTTCCGCTGGCTCCCCCTGTTTTTCCGCATAATTGCAATCGTTTACTGGTGGATTCTGGCAAGCTGGATCATGGTTCCAATCATTTTCCTCAGAAGATTTGCAGGTGGAAACAGTTATCAGCACCGGCTGGAGCCGCACCTTGACGGCGCTGGGAAAACGCTCTTCGCTTCCCTCAGTCCAGCGGTCCAATATGGCCTGACGCACCCTGTCAGCGTTCACTCAGACCACGCCAACGAGGACATACTAAGCCGGTGCGGTGACCGCCGTCCGGCGATGGAAGCCCTCATGAACCGGCAAAGCGATGTCGCAGCTGTCTTTTCGGCATCACTCATCGGCTTCTTGGTCTATTTCAGCGTTTCGCTCTACACGTCCAATTTCAACGAAGTTCCGATTTTCGAGCCGCCCAAGGAAAGCAATGAGTCTTCCGAGTCCGAAGATCCGGCTGGCGCTGAGTCCGAAGGTTCGGTGGTCGAAGTTGTTCCGGAATCTGAAGACGAACCGATCATTGTCCTCCCGGAGGAAAACGAGTCCCCGCCCGTGATCCTGGAAAACTCAGGTGAGATCGTCATCGAGGATCCGGTCTTAATCGAAGAACCCGTCATCATCGTGGAAGAGGTATCTTCCTTTCCGACACTCTGGACTCCGTTTGTTGTGGCCGCATTCCTGCCGGTCATCATGCTGATGTCCTACGCGTTGCTCTCGTTTCGCAAGAACGCCTCGATCAACCTCGTTCAGACAGCAGCCAACGCAAACGGCATCAAACCTCAGGGCCACATCGCATCGCGCCTGATGTATGTGAAACGCCGTAAAAGCAAAGCAACAAAATTCGTATCCCGCGCCTTTTGGCTCGCATTTCTTGTCGCGCTGCCGATCGAATGGTTGAGATGGAACCTCGCGGACATTCCCGTGGGCGAGCGCGAATTCTACCATCTTCTGCCGACATTGCCCGACTCATTCAGGGTGCTTTCAGACAACACCGCGCACTACATCATAGGCAAACTCTACTGGGCCGCTGTCATGGCAGCCACGCTGTTTGTTTATCTCGCGGTCTTTGCGCCAACCTTTGGCACCGAAAGTTCCCCGAACCTGCGGAGCAGACTGACCGCAACGCTTTTGTTTACGGCCGTCTACTTCCTGATCAATCTGGGAATCGGCGCTATCCCCAGAGGCATATCCATACCTTCTTGGGGCATCAGCGCGGTGGTGGCAGCAAGGCATTCACTGGGTTTTGTTCTCGGCGGATACATTGCTTTTCTCTCGCTTAGCGACGCGCGACCGCTTGCGAAACAGACAGACCGCTTTGCTCGGCACGTTCCGGTCCTGGTGCGTCTGGCGCTTGCGGCGTTTGCGATCGAATACGCGATCCGTCAGGGCGCGCAATTGACGACTCCTTTGTTCAACAACTTCTACTGGGTTTCCCCTGTCCCCGCGCTTCGGGAAGCCGCCTATTTTGGCGGAATATCCGGCGCTCTGATTATCGTTTTCGGCCCCAGCCGCAAAATCATTGCACACCGGTTGATCTGGTTGACGGGCGCGCTACTCTGGCTCTGCGCGGCGGTCCTGGCATTCACAGAACCGACGTGGTCCAACTTTGACTTGGGTGACGTGCTTGGAAACTCGCATGGCGTGAACCTGCACCTGCCGGATTTCATGCGCCTGAACTTCGGCTGGATCATCGTCACGACAATTGGCACATTGATCCTGGCGCGCATTGTTCATTATGCCTTGCCCGCCTACGCACGCACTCCCGCATCCGAAAACGGAGACACCTGATGAACCGTGTTCTTGCCCTGTTGACCTTTTTGACATCCGCGGCTCCTGTCTTTGCCGAAGCTCCGGAGGTCACGGATGCGCGTGCCAGCAAATCAGGTGATACATGGCGCTTTGACGTCACCCTCCTGCATCCGGACACAGGATGGGATCACTATGCCGACGGTTGGCGGGTCGAACTGAACGACGGCACCGTTCTGACAACGCGCGTCCTCACCCACCCGCATGTGAACGAACAACCTTTCACCCGCTCGCAGTCCGGCGTGAAAATTCCCGAGGGGACCCAAACCGTCTACATCCGCTCCCGCTGCATCGTGGATGGCTGGTCAGACGGTGTGTTTGCGCTGGAGTTGGAGTAGGCGGCCAAACCCTGACCCCAAGGCTTGCCCACCAAACCGCACCGTAACGACACCCAAACGTAATTTTGGCCCTGCCTAAAGTGTCAGGATTGCGCCTACACTTTCCCGGTTCTTTAGTGCGGCGGAGGTCTGCCTAGGATGTGCGAGCGGCCGTCGCGATCTCCTTCATGTGGCGCATATCTGTGCCACAACAACCTCCCAAAACCTGAATATGTGGAAACCTTCGCCTGATATCGGACAATTGGGCACCTAACTCGGTCGGATTGCCATCGTCGAGCTTCTCGGCTTCGTCCAGTTCGGCATGACTACAACGCGAGGCATTCGCAACGATGCCTTTTACGCGCAACATCCAGGCAGCACCTTCCAGACGCGTCGAAAAATGGTCAGGATGCGCACAGTTAATCATGTAGTAGGCTGCATAGCTGTCTGTTGCGGCATCGACTTTCGATATGGCTTGCTCCAGCGTCTCGCCAGTCGGCAACTGCCCATCAGTTCCCACTGTGAAAGAGATGACCACTGGAAGGCTGAACTGACGGGCCGCCCTGACCATGCCAATTGCTTCGCTTGAATAGGCAAGAGTGTACCCGCTGATCACATCCAAATCAGTTTCTGATAACACCGCAATTTGCTCCGCGTGATAGCGTTCTGCTTGATCCGGATTCATTTGCGTGGCAGGGGCATAGGCGTCTTCGCGCGGCCCAATATTTGCACTGATGACTGTCCCGGCACGACCAGAGTCCGACCGAACCGCTGACATCATAGCGATGGCGTCATGATTGAGTTTTGTGAGTTCGCTGAAAGAATATCCAATCGCGGCCCCTCGGTCTCGGCTTGCGACCCATGTCGGGCTTTCGAGAATGACACCTGTATCCGTTTCTTGGCCTAAAGCGATCAGGTCTTCCATATACCCTTTGAGGAGGTCTCGACCTTTTGTGGTTTTCAACAGTGGAAACGAGGCAAAACCCGGCAAATCCAGGCCCTGATTGAATATCAAGTCAGTTTCCATGCCCGTGTACGTCAGGTACAATTCAGGCTTGTCGGGAAGAAATGAAACACGATTATCTGTCAAATTTTCTGGCCGTTTACTCTAAACGCCAATCAACGATATCATGACTGCGTCATTTGTCACTGATGCGCCTCGACTGAAGCAACCACTGGTGCAACCGCCGCGGAACGGCGCTTTGTCCGCACAACACACCCCCCTTCCAAAAAGAAAGCCCACCGCAATCCCTCGCGATGGGCTGAACTCACTCTTTTGGCCAACGCCTAGTGCACGGCCACCGGCGAGTAGTCATTGTCGCGCGCCAGCATGAAAGCCAGCTTGCGTTCCTTGACCAAAGCCAGACGTTCGCCGTCCGCATCATGGACAGCATAAAGCGTCTTGGTGTCTTCGACCTGTTCTTGCACATCTTCCGGCAGATCAGCCACTTCTACCGGCTTCACATAAACAATGCGGTCTGCCACGTGACCGGCAAACTCGTCTGCTTCAAATTCATATGCGTCGTACATGGCTCTACCCCTTCTTGATCTGGATTGTTTGCACCACCGTTTCCGGCTTGGCCCGCGTCAGGTCGACATGCAAAAGGCCATTCTCCATGGCCGCTTCGCCTACCTCGACACCGTCCGCCAACACAAAACTGCGCTGGAACTGACGGGCTGCGATTCCGCGATGCAAAAACACACGCCCCTCGCTGTCGTCATGCTGCCGTCCCCGGATCACCAGTTGGCGATCTTCCACGGTGATGTTCAGATCTTCTTCCGCAAAACCGGCTACAGCCAGAGTTATGCGATACGAAAAATCAGAAGTCTGTTCGATATTGAATGGCGGATAGCCTTCGTTACCCGTCTTTGCGGTCCGTTCCAGAAGGCGCTCAAGCTGTTCAAACCCGAGCATGTGGGGATAGGCCCCCAAAGTATGCTTGCTCATCGACACGTCCTTATCAAAGCGACAGCCATGCGTCCGTCCCGTTCTGGCAACCGACGCTCAGATGAATATGGGGGCCATCCGGAGTAGAGGCAAGGGGGATCGGCGGTTCATGGCACATTAAGCAACGTCTGCGTCATACGCTTTGCACAGAGGCCTCAAGCGACTATATTTACGGCAAACCAAGAAAAAGGATGCCCGAAATGAGCGACACCGGCGATCTGTCGATGAAGAACGATGATGTGCTGAGGGTGGAGCTTGAGGTCTTCAAACAGGAGCACCGCGACCTCGACGATGCGATTCACGCGCTCGTGGAGCGAGGCAAAAACGATCAGCTGACAATCCAACGCCTCAAGAAGCAGAAACTGCGCCTTAAAGACATCATCGCGCGTATCGAGGACCGGCTGACACCCGATATCATCGCCTGATTTGCTCTGCATTGCAGAAACCGCGAATCCCGCTATAACCCGCCTTAATTCCTAGGGACTTTATACGCAGGAAGCGGACATGACGGACACACCAAAGGTCGGCATCATCATGGGCAGCCAGTCAGACTGGCCCACCATGAAAGAGGCGGCCATTCTCCTTGAAGAACTCGGCATCTCCTATGAGAAAAAGATCGTCTCGGCACACCGCACGCCCGACCGTCTCTGGGCCTACGGAAAGGAAGCCGCAGGTCGCGGCCTGCAGGTGATCATCGCCGGAGCAGGCGGCGCCGCCCATCTTCCCGGCATGATGGCATCCAAGACCCGCATCCCCGTGGTCGGCGTGCCTGTTCAAACCCGCGCCCTGTCGGGCGTCGACAGTCTCTATTCTATCGTGCAGATGCCCAAGGGCTTTCCTGTCGCCACCATGGCCATCGGCGCGGCAGGCGCGGCCAATGCCGGCCTCATGGCAGCCGGCATTCTGGCCCTGCAGGACGCCGACCTAGCCGAGCGACTGGATGCTTGGCGCGACGCGCTTTCCGCGTCCATTCCGGATGAACCTCAAGATGACTAAGCCCCTCGCTCCCGGCGCCACCATTGGCATCCTTGGCGGTGGCCAACTGGGCCGCATGCTGTCTGTCGCAGCCTCCAGACTAGGCTACAAGACCTGCATTTTTGAACCTGGCGGCGACTGCCCCGCCAGCCACGTAGCGAACTATCACTTCCAAAAAGGTTATGACGACGCTGACGCGTTGCGCGAATTCGCCAAATCTGTCGACGTCATCACCTATGAATTCGAAAACATCCCGACTTCCGCGCTGGACATTCTCGAAGAGCACTGCCCGATCCATCCCAATCGCGAAGCGCTGCGGGTCTCTCAGGACCGGCTGACCGAAAAAACTTTCTTGCGAGACCTCGGTCTGACAACGGCACCCTTTGCCACGGTCGACGACGCGGACAGCATGACCGCGGCTGTCGCAGAAGTAGGCACTCCTGCGATCCTGAAAACACGCCGCTTCGGCTATGATGGAAAAGGCCAGGCGCGCCTGAAAACAGAGGCCGACGCCAGCGCAGCGCTTGCGGACATGGCCGGCGCCCCTGCTGTTCTGGAAGGATTTGTGGAATTCTCCCACGAAGTCAGCGTCATCGCCGCGCGATCCATCGACGGTCAGGTATCCTGCTTCGATCCCGGCGAAAACGTACACGAAGGCGGCATTCTGCGCACGACAACTGTCCCTGCACGCCTGTCTGGCAGCCAGCGGATGGATGCCGTTCTGCTGGCTGGAAAAATCCTGAATGCACTCGACTATGTCGGAGTGATGGGGGTCGAACTTTTCGTGACTTCGCAAGGCCTCATCGTCAACGAGATCGCGCCTCGCGTACACAACTCCGGCCACTGGACCCAAAACGGTTGCACCATCGACCAGTTCGAACAGCATATCCGTGCTGTGGTCGGGCTGCCTCTGGGCGACGGCCAACGGGTGAACGACGTGATCATGGAGAACCTGATCGGCGATGATATGGAGCGCCTCCCCGATCTGCTGGCCGAACCTGCTGCGGCGCTGCACCTATACGGAAAATCGGAAACCAAAGCGGGCCGCAAAATGGGGCACGTGAACCGCGTTACCCCCAAAACGTCCTAGGAAACATTTAGAAGAAACCGACGAAAGGTCTGCCCATCGTGGCGGGCCTTTTCCGTTTCTACCGCCCCCATGCGCTCCAGAGCCTTCACACTGCGACGTGTTGGCGCGAGCAAAAATTGAATTGTATCGATCCGTTTGTCCTTCTGCGCAAAAGCCACCATCTGGCGCGCGATAGCGCCCCCATGACCAAAGGCTTCCGGTACAAGCACCAGACCAAAATCCCAAACATCCCCGTCTTTCTCAAAGCCACCCCAGCCGAGAAACTTCCCCTCGTGCCAAATTGCCCAGTGGCCAAGACCGTCCCCTTTCCATCGCGCGGCTTTACCGTCGAGAAATCTCTCCAGTGCCGCATGATCAAAAGCGCCGCGCAAAAGTGGTAGATGCTCTGCCACCCGCGGATCGTTCATCTGGCTCAGCAAAAGCTGCGGCGGCACATCGGCCAAAGCGTGAAATCCATACATGAAACTGTCTTCGACCTGTCGATCACCCAATGAAACGCGTCGCCACTTCTCCTGTCAGAAAACTGAATCGGCCACTTGAAATTGTCGCCCCAACGCGCCCGGTCGAGGGCTCTATCACAACAATGTCCGCGCGCTTGCCGATGGCAAGGTCGCCACGATCCACCAGTCCCAGTACCTGCGCCGGTTTCGATGACACAAGTGCCCAGCCATCCTGGAGCGACACCACGCCATCCGACACCAGACGCAGTACTGCCTGCTTCATAGCCGGATAATGATAGTCCGAAGCCAGCGCATCACATAGCCCCTCCTCGACAAGTTCACCCGCGCTCACATTGCCTTTGTGAGAGTTTCCCCGCACCACGTTCGGAGCTCCAAGAACAATCGCGTCACCGCCGGAGCGGGCCGTTTCCGCGGCTTCGCGCGTTTCGGGAAACTCGGAGATCGTCGCGCCACGCTTGCGCCAATCCAAGCGGTCCGACTGTGTCGCATCATCATGGCTGCCAAGCCGCACACCACGAGCAGCCAGGCGCCCGGCCAGGCGCGTAATGGCTTCCGGCACCTCGTCACGTCGCGCGTGCATCGCCTTCAACAACGCCTCATGCGCCTCCGGATTGCGCCCGGCCTTCAACGCCTGCCCCGTCAATCGTGGAGGTCTTTTTCCTTTGGCCAAGGCCGCATGAGGAAGGTGGTCATTGAACACAACATAAGGCACATCGTGCTCGGTCACGGCCTCCTCAAAAGCTCCGTAGTCCTCAAGCATATGCGTCTCTAGGCGCAACTGAACCAACATGTCGGTGCCTATCGCTTCAGCCGCATCAAGTGCAGACAGGAACCGTCGGGCGAACGCAGGTCCACGCATGCCGCCTTCCCAACTCCAGAACTGCGCCAAAACAGCCGTGGTGATCCCGTTCGCGGCAAGTTCCGCGTCTGTCGCCACCAATCCTGGTGCCAGATCCTTAATCGCACCGCGTCGTGGCGCGAGATGTCGCTCAAAACCGTCGCCATGCAAATCGACAATACCGGGCAAAACGAGAAAGCCGTTCAAATCCACTTCGCGCCCGCCTTCAGCGACGATCAAACCATCCGCAATCGACAGTGGCGCGTCCGAAAACCCGTCCGCCCGAAGCACTTCGGCACCCACAAGCCGAAAATCACTCATCGCCAGCCTCGTCTCCGCGCCAGATCCCTTTCCACAGGTCGCTCCAATCCTCGCCGCCTGGCACGTCCTGGCAGACGCCGTTGTCGCAGTCTCCCTCGATAAACAGCTCCAGTTCGCGCAGGGTTTTCTCGGCGTCACCCCAATTCAGTTCATGGTCAAATGCCCCATCGACCAGAAAATTCTTCACCTGAACTACGACCATGGGGTTGTTCATCATGAACGTATGCGTGACCGGCATCACGATATGGTCTTTCATGCCATCCACGCGGGTGCTCTCGACCGAAACCTTCCCGTCATCTGGACCTTCGATAAGTGCGGAAAACAGCGGGTTGATCGAACGGTCACCGGCAATAACGCCCAATTCAAAATCCACTGGGGGCAACGTCGCAGGCAACCCGTCCGTGGCAAGTTGCAGCCCTGCCGGACCATTCAAGAACTCGAAGGCTTCCAGCTTGCGCATCTCGTCGACAAGTTCCGACCCTTTGTTTGGTGGCCCGAGCATCACAACGCGGTTCAGATTTTCAGGGCGGTGCTCTTCCAGCCAGACACGCGTCAGAATACCACCCATTGAATGGGTCACAAAATTGAGCCCCTTGTCACCACACTGCGCAACAGCTTCGGGAATGGCCTGTTCCGCCAGAACAGAAATCTCTTCTTTCGTCGATGGGTAACCCTGCCGCACCACAGTATATCCCAACCGCTCCAGTGCGAGTTGCATCGGCAAAAAGCTGTTCTCGGTGCGCGCAAGACCATGTAGCAGGATCACGCACTCCGCGCGCGCAGCCTGAGGCGCGGCCCAAAGCCCAGCCACTAGCGACAGTATCAAAACAAACCGTGTCATGGCCTTGAGATAGGCAATAGCGCGCGATTACAAAAGGAAAAACGCTGCGACACGCAAAAGCCCGCCGGAAAGACCCGCCATGCCCAGCCCCCGCCTTGCCGCCCGAGCGCTTATTCTGCGCGACAACAAACTGCTTCTGGTAAATGCCTATCCGGATGGGAAAAGCGATCTTTGGTGTGCACCCGGAGGCGGCGTGGAAAAGCACGCCAGCCTGACGGAAAACCTGATACGGGAGGTCCACGAGGAAACCGGCCTGACCGTTTCTGTCGGCGCCCCCTGCCTGATCAACGAGTTTCACGACCCTGATCTGAAGTTCCATCAGGTCGATATCTACTTCCGCTGCACGATCATCACCGGAGAAATCACTGACGACTGGAAAGATCCGGAGGGCGTGGTCACACAGAGACGCTTCTTCTCCCGCGCGGACCTGTCGGGGATTGCCTTCAAACCCGACACTTTGCCAGAGGCGGCATGGAGCAATGCCGCGCTTTATGACCCGCTCGAACTTCTGGTGAAGCCTACGCGCGGCGCATAGAGATCAGCACACCGACGATCACCAACACTGCGGCTCCGACAAACCGCCATGTTACCGGCTCCGCCAAAAATGCCATTCCGCCCGCCATCGCAATCACTGGCACGCTCAACTGCGCCACGCCAGCGCGCGTCGCACCGAGCGACGGCAAAACGGCATACCACAGGGCGTACCCAAGTCCGGAGGTAACAACGCCAGACACCACCGCCAGCGCGATACCAGTGGTTGGCATCGGTCCACTTTCCCCCAAAATCAGCCATGCCACCAAAGCCACAGGGGCTGCCAAGATGAAGTTCATAGCAGTGGCTTGCGTGGCGTCCCCTTCAAACCGGCCTTGCAGCGAATAGACACCCCAGCCTGCGCCGGCGACCATCATCGCGAGCGCCGCACCCATAGGCACAGACACCTCATCGGATGGCCACAACAGCCACACAAGACCAGCCATCGCCACAGCGGCACCGATCCAGCGCGCTGCCGGTACCTGTTCACGCGCAACCAAGGCACCGCCAAACATCGTGATCTGTACGACACCAAACAGCAAAAGCGCCCCAAGCCCCGCATCCAACCCACGGTAAGCCACTGAAAATCCGAATATATACGCCAGAAGCCCCGCGACTGCCGTCACGCGCCCCAACCCACCGAGAGCAAAGCCGCGCCGCTGCCAGATCACGATTGCAGCCAACGCAAGCGCACCCGACACAAGCCTCACGACGCCAAAATCCAGCGGGTCCATGCCGGCCACCGCGACCCCCGCTCGGTTCAGAACGGAGTTGGCCGCAAAGGCGGTCATCGTAACGGCAGTCAGTAGCAGTAGTCTCATGAAGTCCTAGGTGGCACGCGGAGACCGGGCAGGCAAGCCGCCTCAGCCTCCGCGCGCCTCACCGGGCAGGGCAAGGACCAGCGCGCCCGCCACGGTTTTCAAGATGCAGGGTGCCACGGCATAGGCAAGCACGAGGGCGGATATCGCCTCCGGTGCATTGACCTCTCCGGGTCTGAAACCCGCACGTTCCAGCAACGGCAGAACCAGCGCGGCCGCGACGGCCAGCGACAGTTTTCCTGCCAACGACCACAGGCCAAACCCTGTGCCGCCTTGAATTTTCTCTTCGTCCAATGCGACCGAAAACAAAGCCGGAAGCAAAACCATGTCCGCACCCAGCGCCAGTCCCGAACCGATGCACACGGCTGCGAACCCCGTTGCGGCCCCGGGTTGAAGTCCGGCCACGCCGACGAAACTCGCGATCGCCAAGGCCATCCCGACGAGAAGAACTGGCTTGGCGCCCCATGTGCGCGCCGCGCGCGACCACACTGGCGCGCTCACCCCTGCGCAGGCGAAAAACAGCAGCAGGAACGGGCCCGCCAATCCGGTCAATTCCAGTCGATCTTCCACAAAAAACAGAAAGAGCGTCGACGTGATGGCCACGGGCAACGCATTGACCATCGCGAGAACCAACAGGAACCGGACCCGCCGTACTTTCAGGACAGCGCCAATGCGCTCGCCGGTGTCTACCGGTGCTCCCTCGCGCGACCATACCCGCCACATGGCCCAGCTCGCCAAAACCGCGAGCCCGACGTAAATCCCCGCGAACCCGCGATATCCCAGCGCCGTTGGAAGAACGGTGGCCAGCAGGATGCCCGCCACAGTGCCGAGTTCCCGCGCGCCAGCGAGGCGATAGTGCCCGCTTGCCCCACCACGCGCCATGAGCCTGACGCCTTGTGCATAAAACAGGATCGTCAAAAGACTGTAACTCGTGAAGATTACCACCAACACCGCGACCAGCCAGACCACCGGATTGCCGACTGCGGACATCCCGAACAGCCCCCAGAAACCCAGCGCCAACCCCGCAGCCCCCATTCCGGCCCAGACCTTCAGCGACACACCCGGCCGATCCACCAAGCGTCCGAGCAAAGGATCCTGTGCGAAATCCATGATACGGATGCCCAGCAGAACGGCCCCGAGAGTGGTCAGGCTCAAGCCCATCTCCACCGTCGCGTAGCGCGGCAGGTGGATGTACAGCGGCACACCCGCCGCCGCCAGCATGGCAGCGTAAAGCCCTATGCGAGAAAACACTCAGCCCTGCCCCCTCAGGCGCCGCGCCTGCGCCGGATCACGGGCCCGATCGGACATCCAAATGGCCATGTAGCGGTCGCGAAAGTTCGGATGGTTGAGCGTGCAGGTGCGGGTTCCGTTGACCCAGAAAGACATGGCATTTGCGCCTCTGGGCGCGGCAACGATGCGATCGCCCGGAGCGATGTCGCGGTAACACGCTGCAAGTTTACCCATGATGGCGTCATGGTCGGCCTTTTTGCCCTCAACCCGTTCCAGTTCACCCAGTGAGGCTTTCAACAACACTGCCGACCTGATTTTCCTGTCGTACTCGATCGCCAGAGCAAAGGGCGCATCCGCATCAAATCGTTTTCCGCCGGACGTGAAAAGATCCAGATCGTAAACCTTGAAGCCGAGATAACGAAACTGCCCCTCGCCGGCCACAGCTGGCTGCGGCACAACAGCTGTCACCTCCGGTGGAGCCGTCTCGCCAATTGCTTGCACGGCCCATCCAAGCGGCAGAAGCGCGCTCAGGGCGAAAATCAAAGCTTTACTGCGCAAGGTAATAGAGCGCGCCATATCAAACCCTCCCAGGTCCTTTATCGGATGGTTTGGAAGGGTTACGCAGCGCGCACTTGTCCGGATCACACCGGCAAAAAATTCAGCGCATCAGGGACGCGAGGGATAAAGCCCCTCAAGCACGAAACAATAGCGCATCTCCGGCGGTGCAAGCTCGCGCAGGTCGGGCACTGCAAAGGTCGTGCGACCATCACCGCCATAGTTCATCCCGACCAAGCTGAACACGGCGCTGTATTCCGCGATGGCAAGAAGCTTGCCGTCCGCTTCTGTTGTCCCGCGCGGACAGAACGTCGCTGCATTCAAGAAGACCTCAGCGATATAATCCCCGTCCCCCGCTTTGGCAGGCGCGGATACCCAAGCCAACGCACCGGCGCAGGCCAAAACAACTTTGAAGTTTCTGGTCATATCTGTCCCCCTGATCCAACTCTTGAATTCCGCAAGCGTCAAACAATTGAAAGCAGGCTAAGCCAAGCCTTTGCGATTCGGGAGAAAAATCTGGTTTACCGCCGCCCTTTGCGCCCTTTGTGAGCCTTTGTCACGGTCTTGATCATCTTGCCGAAGTCCTTCTGCCGAGACCGACGCTCGGCCAGCGTTTCAGTGTTATGGCGCTCTTCCGCAGCCAACTTGCGATAACGCTCAAGCCGTGCCGGATCAAGATCGCCGGCCTCTATCGCCGCCCGCACTGCACAGCCCGGTTCGGTTTCATGGGCGCAATCATTGAATTTGCACTGCGCGGCCAATTCAACGACGTCCGCAAACAGGTCGGCAATCCCTGCTTCTGCATCCGCCAACTGCAACTCCCGCATGCCCGGTGTGTCGAGCACTGCAAGTCCTGAATCGGTAAAGTGCATCTGCCGCGCCGTAGTGGTGTGTCTTCCGCGAGCGTCGTCCTCGCGGATGCCACTCGTCGCAGCCTTTTCAGCTCCGAAAAGGGCGTTCACAAGCGTTGATTTACCCACGCCCGAGGTGCCGAGAAAAGCAATCGTCTGCCCCGGCGCGCACCAGTCAGCAAGCGCACCCGCCACATCGCCAGCTTTGGCATCAATTGCAATCACCGGCACACGATCCGAAATCGCCTGCGCCTGATCAACGTAGGGCTGCGTGTCGTCACAGAGATCGGCCTTGGTCAGCACTATGACCGGCGCCACCTCGCTCTCAAAAGCCAGAGCCAGAAAGCGCTCAAGCCGCGCGACGTTGAAATCCTGATTGCAGGACGTGACCACAAACACCGTGTCTACGTTTGCCGCGATAAGCTGATAGTGCTTCGCATGCCCCGCCGCACGGCGCTTGAACAGGCTTTTGCGATCCAAAAGAAGGCTGTGCGTTGGCAATGCCTCGTCAAACAACAGCCAGTCACCCACCGCAAGCTCCAGCCCCGGCGGGATCAGCCCGTCAAAGCCGTCGCCTTTCACATTGGCACCGGATTTGTGCACTTCGGTCACACGGACCGGAGGCGTTGCCGCGAGGGCTTCCACATCGACCTGCGATGCAAAAAACGCTTGCCAACCAAGGTTCTCAAGCGCGCTGCGCGCAGGTTTCGGGGTGTTGTGTGTGCCCATCGAGGGCATGAATTGGGAATAGTCCCGTGTCATTGGTATGATCTTTCATGGTCGGGCACCAAGCCACCGCTTGCGCCCATGGTAACAGAGAAATAATCGCAGAAAAACAGGCGCCTGACGCGAATGCGCTGCCGCGTTGTTCTGTTTGATTGTGCAGGTGGGAAGCCGCTCTGCCTCCCCCTCATCATTGCTCCAATGACCGGGCCATAAAATCTCCAATGCTTATGCGGGATACATGGGCATGTTGGGCGGATCTGTCAAACGGCGTGGCGGGTTTTGGCCAAGGCTTTTCCAACGTGAAAATGCTTGTAAGCGCCTCTCGCCAGCGGGCCACGCCCGACCCAGAGTGGGCGCGTCATGGCATTGCAGTCTTCCCACGCGGATCAAACAAAACTTACGCATCACACTCTGAGCAAACACCGCAAAAGCGCCCTCCTGTGGTGAGTGTGGGCCGTCAAGGAATTGATCCTGTGGATCAATTCTGGTCCGAACGGGCGGAGCCCAGGGTGCGAACCGGTGATGTCGGGCTACTAAATTGAAGAATGAGGGTGACGCCCGAAGCTGTTTATGTGAGCCGCCTGATCAGATGGCTGTTTCGCGGACTTAGCGGACTTTGAACTCAACTTCGATTTGTTCCTGTTCACGTGCTTCCTCGAAGAGGGCTTTGACACGAGGCAACAAGGCGGCGACACTTGTTGACAGATTGGTGCCTACCGACAAATCGATACAGTAGGGTGGCATGATGTTGTTGATATCGCTTGTGATACTGTCCCATAGAGCATCTAAATTTCGCCCGTGCCAATCTGGTGCATCGAGCGATGAAAGCAAAATACCGTAGAAGTCATCAACCGTTTCGCAGCTTGATATGTCGATAGAAATTCGCTTCATTGCGCAAGCATTGCATACATTTGACGCGGTTACTATGGGCCCAAAACAGCCATTGCGCTTTGCCCTTTAAGCAACTCTCACCCTCATTCACAAAAAAGGGCCGCCCGAAGGCGACCATTCGAGCGGGGGTGGACCGCCTGTCTATACGTCGAAAACGAAGTTCACTGCAGCACTTTCAATTTGCGCTTGGTAGGTGTCCTCAAAAGCGCGTTCGAATGCGTCAACCCTCTCCTCGTCGAGGATTTCTCCCACGGCAGCGTAGTCTTCTCCATATTGAGCAAGATCAAATTGACCAGTAACGGCAAGGTTTCGTCTGTGTGTGCTCTGGACGGTCAGCAATGGAGCGAACACCGCTTCAAATTCTTCAGCGGCTGCTTCCAATCCGAGTTTAGTGAGTAACGGAATACAATCCGGGACCAGTTGTGGATAGCTTTCCAATAGACCTTCCCAAACGCCACCGTTGGCAATTCCGCCAATTAAGTGTGAAGCGCAGAAAACGATCCACTGGTTTTCGGAGATTTGTCGAGTGTCGAGTAGGCTTTGATAGCCGTTGATCACAACATTTGGTGTTCGCAATTGGCCGAGTTCGATAGAGACGTCTTGCGGAAACATCGCCACATATAGGTCGCCTAGAATAAAACCGTCTGACTGATCGCGGTTGAATTTGGCGAGATCTTCTTCGGCCAATTTAGGCAATTCCAGCATACAGAAATACCTCTTTAAGTTGATATTCCTGCATTATTCACAGTGGTATCGAAAAGAAAAGGGCCGCCCGGGATTGCATTTGTAAGCCGTCCTTATTGGATGGCTGATATGCGGGCCAAATGGTCGTTCACATCTTAGCTAAACCGGGCTCATTTCAAGTAACTGTTCAAGAAAGCCGCAGCCAACTCAGGCAAATCCAGCAATTGGCGCACTCTGACTGAAGATCGGGCGTCGCGCTATTGCCGTTCGATGCGCCTCTAGAGCATTTCCGGATCTCAACAGCAGGTTCAAGTAAGTCAGCTCCAATAGGTCGCGCTGCGCTCGGCTGCCTCCGAGGCGAGCGTGATCCGCCATAACTGGCGTTAGGTGTTGCAGTGCGGCCGTCCAATCCTGCCGTGCGATCGCACCCCAAGCTTGTGCCACAGGGCGAACAAGGTCTGCCGCAAAACCCGACTGCGTTTCGGTCAGGAGCGAAAGGCGCTCTCCATCTCCAGCCATGGCATGGGCCAGCGCGCTGTGTATGTCGGCAAAACTCATGCCCGGATTTGGAAAAAACTGTGATGCGTAATCGCTCAGGTCCCTCCAACGTTCGGGCGCAACTTTGAAACCTGCAATCTCAGAACGATACAGAAGAGCTGCAGCATCGGTCAGAACATTAATTGGCAGCGAAAACGACGTAGTGGGCGCTATCGCTCCGTCGTAAATCGACCATAGCTCCGTTTCATCCTCCTGTTCCAATGCCCACAAAGCGCGATGCCAGCTCAAATGGCCGTGCAACAAAGAGCGCGCATCATAGTCTGAAATCCAGTCGGCAAGGTAGGCGCGGCCAGCTTCCCCAAACCCCTGTTCGTAGAGTGTATGCGCTTTGAAATGCGAGGCATTCGCGTTGGCATTGTTCAAAGCGAGAGAGCCGTCCATCATAGACATTGCTTCGTCGAGCCGTCCCACCTCGCACAGCGCCTGACCGTGAACGCTCATTACCCACCAGTCCTCGCCCAAGGCATCAAACAGTTTTGTGGTGTAAGCAAGTTGTATGCTTTCCCGACCTGGTTCGCCCGACATTCCAATCAAGCCAAAAATATTGGTGCAAATCTGTGCGACCAAGACATCACGTGGATGATTTGCAGTGTGTTCCAGAACCGCGCCTCGGGCTTCGGGCACACGGCCCTGAAGTAAGAGATCGAAAACCGCGAGATGGCTCTGCTCACGTTCTGTCAGCCCCGACGCGCAGGAGAGTGCCGATGCAATTGCCTCCTGGGCGCCGGGCATATCGCCGTCGTACATTCGAGCTCGCGCAAGCCCAACATGGCCGAGGGCAAAATCGGGATCTGCCGCTACAGACGCGGTGAAAGCGTCACTAGCGCCAAAGGTCGCGGCAAGAATGTGATCAAGTCCTTCAACATATGCGTCCCGCGCTTGGGGTAGACTGGTCGTCAGTGTCAGTCCGTATCGATCAGCCAGCATCATCACTTCCCCTTTTTGTCAGTCCGTCCGAACGGTTCTGCTCGCAATTGGACAACGCTAGCACAAAAACTGAAACTCTATGCATGGATATGAATGATCGGCCGCTTCGGGTTCGAACCGGCCATTGCAGTTTGATCTTCAAGCAACTCTCAAACACCACTGACAAAAAAGGGCCGCCCGAAGGCGACCCTCTATCTCTCGGGCTGCGGCTATCGGCAGAATGGCCCAAAGGCCAATCGCCTGTCGCATCACCGTTCGCAAAGCGAACAGTGATTACATCATGCCGCCCATGCCGCCCATGCCGCCCATGTCGGGCATGCCGCCGGCTGCGCCGCCGTCTTTCGCCGGCTTGTCTGCAACCATCGCTTCGGTGGTGATCAGCAGGCCTGCGATGGACGCTGCATCTTCCAGAGCGGTGCGGGTCACTTTGGCAGGGTCAATCACGCCGAAGGAGAACATGTCGCCATATTCTTCGGTCTGCGCGTTGAAGCCGTATGCGCTGTCTGCGGATTCACGGATCTTGCCCGCAACAACCGCACCGTCAACACCGGCGTTTTCTGCGATCTGGCGCAGCGGCGCTTCGATGGCTTTTGCCACGATTGCGATACCTGCGTTCTGGTCAGCGTTTGCGCCTTCCAGACCTGCCAGTGCTTTACCGGCCTGAACCAGAGCAACACCGCCACCGACGATCACGCCTTCCTGCACAGCTGCGCGGGTTGCGTTCAGAGCATCGTCCACACGGTCTTTGCGCTCTTTCACTTCCACTTCGGTCATGCCGCCGACGCGGATCACAGCAACACCGCCTGCCAGTTTGGCAACGCGCTCTTGCAGCTTCTCACGGTCGTAGTCGGAAGAAGTTTCTTCGATCTGGGTGCGGATCTGGGCAACACGTGCTTCGATCTCGGCTTTCTCGCCTGCACCGTCAACGATGGTGGTTTCGTCTTTGGTGATCTCGATTTTCTTGGCGGTGCCGAGCATGTCCATGGTGACATTCTCGAGCTTCATGCCCAGATCTTCGGAGATAACCTGACCACCGGTCAGGATCGCGATGTCCTGCAGCATCGCCTTACGACGGTCGCCGAAGCCAGGTGCTTTAACAGCAGCAATTTTCAGGCCGCCGCGCAGTTTGTTGACAACCAGAGTTGCCAGCGCTTCGCCTTCAACATCTTCTGCAATGATCAGCAGTGGTTTCTGGGACTGGATCACCTGCTCGAGCAGCGGAACCATCGGCTGCAGCGAAGACAGTTTCTTCTCGTGCAGCAGAACCATGCAGTCGTCCAGATCAGCGATCATTTTGTCTGCGTTGGTCACGAAGTACGGCGACAGGTAGCCGCGGTCGAACTGCATGCCTTCAACAACATCGGTCTCGGTTTCCAGACCTTTGTTCTCTTCAACGGTGATCACGCCCTCGTTGCCAACTTTCTGCATCGCGTCTGCGATCTGCTGGCCGATTTCGGCTTCGCCGTTGGCGGAGATGGTGCCAACCTGTGCAACTTCGTCGGAGTCTTTGACTTCGCGTGCGGAAGCAACGATGCCTTCAACAACTTTCGCAGTTGCCAGGTCGATGCCGCGCTTCAGGTCCATCGGGTTCAGGCCAGCTGCAACCTGCTTCAGGCCTTCTTTGACGATGGCTTGTGCCAGAACGGTCGCCGTGGTGGTGCCGTCGCCCGCTTCGTCGTTGGTGCGGGAAGCAACTTCCTTCACCATCTGTGCGCCCATGTTCTCGAACTTGTCTTCCAGCTCGATCTCTTTGGCCACGGATACACCGTCTTTGGTGATGCGCGGTGCGCCAAAGGATTTGTCCAGAACCACGTTACGGCCTTTCGGGCCGAGGGTCACTTTTACGGCGTCTGCCAGAACGTTCACGCCGCGCAGCATTGCGTTGCGGGCATCGGTGTCAAACTTGACGTCTTTTGCCATTTTAAAGGCTCCTAATTTCGTAAATGTCGGTCAGACGATCAGGCAATGATGCCCATGATGTCGGATTCTTTCATGATCAGCAGCTCTTCACCGTCAACGGTGACTTCGGTGCCGGACCACTTGCCGAACAGAACTTTGTCGCCAGCTTTGACGTCCAGTTCTACGCGCTTGCCAGCGTCGTCACGCAGGCCTGCGCCTACGGAAACGATTTCGCCTTCTGCCGGCTTCTCTTTTGCGCTATCGGGGATGATCAGCCCGCCTGCGGTTTTCTCATCGCTTTCAACGCGGCGTACAAGCACGCGATCGTGCAGCGGTGTAAATGCCATCTTCGAGGTTCCTTCACTCAAAGTTTCTCCCACGCCCCGATGCCATTCTGCGGCACCGCTTGGGCGATTAGCACTCACTCGGGTCGAGTGCTAACGGCGAAAGAGGTAGGGGCAGCGGCGGGAGGAGTCAACGGCGGGGGCGAAGTTTTTTAATCTTGTAAGGATATCCTAAAGTCATATCCGAGATAGCTCCGGTGCGCCGACAAAACCACATCGTTGGAAATCGTGTCCAATGCCCAAAGCTCTAGACCTCGATGAAGCTCCGGAAGCAACGCGCCAGCCGTGACGCTGTCGGGCTTAGGAGGCAACCAATGCACCACCGTAGAAGAAATAGAAACTCCGTAGTCCCCGTTTGGACGATACCCGAAGGAAAGTCTCACATCTTGCCCACCAGAGAGGCTGTTGCAGCTATGCCAGCTTCGCGATTTGTTCACCAGTACACACCTGCCGCCGAGCTTATCAGCTTTTTGGAGAAGTGCCGAAGCCAGCGCGCCTCTTTCATGCGCACCCATTGCCTCAGCATCCAAAACAATGGTCGAGGACGTCTTGGTCTGAACGCATCCAGATAGAGAGATCGCAAGAATAGCCCCACAAATCGCCCGAAAATTAAGTCGCACGTTAGAATTCCCTAAAGAAAGATAACGGTCCTGATATTTTGGGACACTTCCGGCGCTCGTCCAACAAATTCCTCCCCTCAAGGGCCGACAACAATAACCCTGTTCGTCCCGGTCGACGCATTGGCGCAGCCATGGACATTTGCCGGGATCGACGACAGATCAGACCGAAAGGTCGTCTCGCCGCTGACGTAGATCGAATACACCACCCCAGGGTTCATGTCGGAATATGTCGGGTTAACGTTGGTCATCGCGGGGTCCGGAAGGGTGCCCTTGGTTTTGAACGCTTGTGGCGGCAAAGCGAGATACGACGTCTCGGCCCAACCAGTTTGCCCACCAGCCTTGTCCCACGTTGCACAGACCACCGGAATCTGAGGGTAATTCCATTGATAAAAACGGACATCGCCGCGCCCAATCGGAACCGCACAATTTGAATTACAGGCGGCTTGGCATAAGCGAACAGAGTGCGCCGCGACCGAATGAAGACAGATGTTGAACCCTTCGATGGCATGAGCAGAGGTGGCCGCACACAAAACGGCGGCAGCGGTAAAAAATGAACGCATAATTGTAGCCTAAAACCCTTTAAAATGATTTCAAAACGCTAAACTCGCGCAATGCATGTGTCAATTTCGCCCTAACGAGTTGCTTGGCGGCTCAATCCAGAGCCTCTGCCTACCCGTCCACCGGCGGGTTCCTAAACCCGCTCACCGCAAACGGCTGCATCAGCGCCCGTTCCACCAGCTCCAGATGGTCCTGTCCGTAAAACATGTCCCCATCGACAAAATACGTCGGCGAGCCAAAGACCCCACGCCTCAAGGCCTCCTGCGTGTTGTCCTGAAACACCGCCTGCACATTCGGCGTCATCGCCGCCATCAACAAGGGCGCCGCATCGACGCCCACAGCCGCAGCCACCCGCGCCAAATCCTCGGGGCAGTTCAGATCAATGTCGTCGCGCCAATGCCCCTGCAACAGCGCAAACGACAGCGCATCCACATCCAGCCCCGCCTGCTCTGCTGCAATCAACATCCCGCTGGACAGATGTAGCGCGTTGTCGTGATAGGTCGGGCGATGTGCAATCACCGGCAGACCGCGATACTCCGCCCAGCGCTCGATCTCGCGGCCAAAGAAATAATCCACATGCGCCTGCGTCCGCCCCGCAAAGGACAAACCGCCGGCAGCTTCGACGACAGGCGACAGTTCAAACGGACGGTGGATCAAATGACAGTCATGCGCATCACAAATCTCGGCCAGCCGTTGGGCGCCGAGATAGGCAAATGCGGAATGGGTGGAATAGAAGTATTCGATAGAGCGTTTGGTCATGGAGCGACGCTAGCAGCAGGGCTCTAAAATTCAAGCGCCTGAAGCTATCAACGAATAGGGGCCGCGCCCGACCCTGGGAGGAAGCGAAAGCGCCCTCCCGTGGGGAGTGAGGACCGTCCAGGAATTGATCCTGTGGATCAATTCAGGTCCGAACGGGCTGAGCCCAGGGCGCGGCCCGGGGCCTGACGGCCTGATCCGGACCAAGAAAATTTCACCTCAAGCCGCGTTCAGCAACGCCTCACTCACAGCCCAAAGCCGCTCTGCTGCCTCATCATCCGTGGCGTGATCATCCACCCCGAAATAACGAGCGGTCGGGCTATCCGGATCGGTCGGCGACGCAATATTGCAATCCTCGCAATAGACGCCTGCCTTGCCTTCCAGCAGCGGCGAGGTCGCCGCCCACACCGAGGTCGCCGCCCCCTGCTCCGGCGTTTTGAAGCCCTGCTTAGCGAGCTCAGACGGCTCGCCATCCTCACCAAGCCAGCCCAGCGCGATCATCTCTTCTTTCGGCAAATGCCGTTGCAACGGCGTGAAAATCCCGCCCGGATGTACCGAAAACGCCAGCCCGTCCGTGACCTTCAGGCGCCGCGACAGCGCATTGGCAAACAGCGCATTAGCCGTCTTGGCCTGCCCGTAGGCCTGCCATTTGTCATACTCCGTGCTCTCATACTGAATGTCATCCCAGCGGACTGGCGACAGCTTGTGTCCGGTCGATGACAGGCTCACCACCCTCGGTGCCTCCGCCGCGCTCAGCAGCCCCATCATTGCCTGCGTCAGAGCGAAATGGCCCATGTGGTTCACACCAAACTGACTCTCCCAGCCCGGACCGACACGCTCCATCGGACAAGCCATGATCCCCGCATTGTTGATCAGCAGATCCAGCTTGTTCAGCGAATTCGCCAATTCGTTCGCAAACCGCGAGATGGTCTTGATTTCCGACAAGTCCATCGGCAGGGCCACAACATCTCCGGCAACGTCGGCAAGCGCCGCTTCCGCCTTTTCAGGTGTCCTGACCGGTACAATCACCTGCGCACCTCGGCCAGCCAAAGCGCGCACGGTCTCCAATCCCAGCCCGCTGTAACCGCCGGTCACAACGGCTGTCTTACCGCCAAGATCGATGTCCGCAACCACGTCTGCCGCCTCGGGGCGCGGGCCAAACCCGTGCTCCACCGGCACTTGATCAGATTTCGCCATATCAATTTCCTCTCCAAAACACCTTTGATCGGAAGTGGCCATGCAATCGTTCACCGACAATTGCAGATCGTGCCAAATTCAGCGTTCAAATCCGAAGGCTTCGAAATCCTCGCGGTGACGCCGCCAGATCATCTCTTTCTGGCGTGCGCTCAATACACCCGCCGTGAACCCGTGCGCTTCGCGCTTCATGTTGCGACGAGGCACCTCGATGTCCTGACCAAAAATCCGGTGGAAAACCGGCGACAGGCCTGCCGCCAGATCCGCCTGATCCACAATATGATCCACCATCAACGCGCCTGCACCGTCCATGACGTAGTTCACTTGCGGCGCGAAATGCCGGGCCGCATCGCTATTTGGGTCATCAAAGGTCTGCTCGAGAAACGCCTCGAACCGCCTCGACCGAAGCAGAGGGACATACTGCGCAACCCAGTCCAGTGCCCCCATGCGATAGATGTATTCCGACACCATGCGCTCATAGGGATGCCGGATTACGGCAAACGTGGTGAAGGCGTCGTACTCTTCCTGCGTGACAAAACCCAACCCGACATATTCCCGCGCATAAAGATGCGCCAACCGCTCTGGCTGACCGGTTTCGCCGCGCCGCATTAATAATGCGCCCCGTTCTGCCCAACTCAGCCCCAAGTCTTCGAGAAAGACCTGCGCCACGCTCTGCCCGCCCGTCTTGGGGACATGCACAAAGATCGTTTTGTGATGGCGCGATAACATGGCGGCACCCTTGCAACCCCACGTCAAACCGTCAACTGCAACCGACCGGATTTACTTGCTCCGCCAAAGCGCTAGGCTGCACCCACAAAAGGGGAGCCTTCCATGCAGATCAAAGCCAACGGCATCACGCTTGAATATGAAACCCACGGCCCCAAGGACGGCGTTCCGCTGATTTTGATCCGGGGGTTAGGCTCACAGATGATCCACTGGCCGGCCGAGCTTTATGAAGGTCTCGCCAAACGGGGGTACTTCGTGATCCGCTTTGACAACCGCGACGTGGGGCTATCTCAGCGTTGCCCGCATCCGGACGCCCCGGGCGATGCCGACGACATTCTCGCTTTGACACAGGCGGGCAAGCCCGTGACCCCCGCCTATCAGCTGACCGACATGGCCAAGGATGTCATCGGGCTTATGGATGCCCTTGATATCGACACGGCTCATATCTTCGGCATTTCGATGGGAGGCGGCATCACCCAGCTTCTTGTGAACCATCACCCTGACCGCCTGCGCTCCGCAACGATTGTCATGACCGCCGCCCGCCCACTCGTGAGCGTGGATCAGGCGGCAACCATCCTCCCAGCGCTGCTGGCACGTCCACAGGACCGCGCCACTTACGTGTCCGGCTGGGTGTCAGAGCACGCCACAAACGGCAGCCCCGGCTTCCCGATGACAGAAAAAGAAATTCGGGCCGAGGCGGAACTTGCCTTTGATCGGGGCGTGGACGCAGACGGTATCAACCGCCAATTGCTCGCGGTACTGAATGCCCCCGACCAACGCGCCACCCTCGCAAGGACAACCGTCTCGTGTCAGGTAATCCACGGCGAAGATGACGCACTCATCCCCGTCGACCTCGGCGCCGAGATCGCGTCCATCATTCCCAACTGTCCCTTCCACCGGATCGCAGGCATGGGCCATATCATTACGCCCAAGCTCGCACCTCAAATCGTCGATATCGTGGACGGGTTCATCTCGGATCGAGGCCTCTAGATTTCACGGCGGAAACCGGACACGCTCAAACCGGTCGCACAAAGGGTGAGTAGCTTGGCGCGCCGGCCTTCAAACGCCCATCGCTGTCAAACTGTTCGTCACTGTTGAACGGCACCCGCTCGCGGATATTCCAGTTGTGGAACACATCAGTTTGCTCACTTAGCACGGCAGAAAGCCTTGTCTGCAAAGCGACTTCATCGTCGCCTTCAAAATATCCATGCACAGAGTGCACGGCAACCGGCGCAAGCACCTCCATGCCCAGATACCGGAATGTTTGTGCCAGCGGCCACAGCTGCAGCATCAGGTCCCCTTCTTTGCCGTCTGGCCCGCACTCTGATGCACTCGCACCGGTGCTCACACAAAACAGCACGGATTTGTCGCCGCACAAGCCGGCATCGAACCGCTCCTCGACGGAGTGCAGCAAACCTTGCACCAGAACGCGGTCACACCAGCCTTTGACCACGGCGGGCGGCGCAAACCACCAGATAGGGAAATGTAGGACGATCCGCTCAGCGGCCTGTATCTTGGCGACTTCGGCCGCCACCTCGGCTGGCAACCGACCCGCGGCGGCCGCTGCTTCTTGTGCTTTCAGGGGATCGAAGGCTGTCGCTCCGGCCTCCCCATAGTGATCCGCCCTTTCGACAGCATCGAAACCCATTGCGCAAAGATCAGACCGCAACACGTCGTGCCCATCCGCCTCCGCCGCGGCGATGGTCGCCGCCGCCCATGCATTGGTAAAACTGCCCTGCGACGGATGTGCGCTCACCACCAACACCGTGCCCATTGCCTGATCTTCCTTGTTCCTAAAGCTCTGTGACGGGTGAGTTTCTTCCTCAACCCGACTTGAAACCTGACTATTCCTGCCCCTCGGACAACGCCAAAACACCGGCATCGCTCAGCATGTAGACCCCCACGGAAACTTTCTCAAACCAGCCATAGTGGTTGTCCCGCATCACCGCCGTCGCCCGAGAAACGCCTGTTGCAGCAACTACGTCGCGTCCCCGACTTGCGCCGTTTTCTTCAAGAAAAGCCGCGCATTTCATGGCGTCTTGGCGATAGACCGTCACCCGTGCACCGCGCATCCCACCGGTGTTGGGATCCCCTTCAAGTTTCGCAAAGGCACTAAGCAGGCGTTCCTTGCGAACCTTCGATTTGCGAGGCTGAAACGGTCCGGGATCGGCATGTACCTCCACCGCGCCATCTTCGAGACGCACACTCAAGACACCAAGCCCAAGCCGTCGACAAAGACCGACATTGCCCTTAAACGCCTTGTAACCCACACGTCCCTTCCAGCGGGGAACCGCCACATAGACGGCGTCCGTAATTGCCTGCCGTGTCACGGCCTGCTGCAAAAGCGTCAATGAGAACTGCATCTTCAACTCGACAATTACAGGGTCATCGCCAGCCCGAACAGCCACGACATCTGCCGCGCCGACCTCTGCCTTCACCTCAAAGTCGCGCGCTTCAAGCCAAGCTTTTACAGGGGCATAAAGCGCCGTTTCTTTTTGTCCACTCATGCCCAACACCTAGCGGTTTTACGGACCTCTGCAAACGCCCGCCTTGCCTACACCTTTTGGGCTGCTACGGTGCAGCCGAACCAACAAAGGCCCCGTTCATGCGCAATTTCCTCGCCGCTTTCGCTTTCCTGTTCACAGCCACCGCTCTGCATGCCTCCTGTGAAGGACCGGATACCTTTCTGTCTTTGCCGGAAGAAACCCGTACCGCCCTTCGCGCGGAAGCGGCGCAGGTGCCTTACCATCAGGGTATTATGTGGCAAGTGGAAAAGAACGGTGTCGCTTCCATTCTTGTTGGCACCCTGCATGTCTCGCACCCGACACACGACAGGACGCTTAACGCGCTTCGCGCCCTCGAATTTGAACCCGAACAAGTGCTTCTGGAATTGACCACCCCGGCTCAAACAGCTTTCCAGAGCCATCTGATCGAAAACCCGGGCGTCTATCTGATCGAAAGCGGCGACAGCCTGATCGATCTTCTCGGAGACACTCACTGGGCAACCGTATCAGCCCAACTGCAACAGCGCGGCATCCCGCCATTCCTGGCCGCCCGCTATCAACCCTGGTTCCTTGGTCTCACCCTTGCGATGCCTCCCTGCGCCATGGCAGAGATCGCCGCAGGCAAGAAGGGCCTCGACCATCTGATCGAACAGGAAACCACGGGCAAAGCCGATATGGGTTCGCTCGACAGCACTCAGGGCCTTCTGGAGGTTCTTGCCTCCGATTCACTGGAAGAACAATTGCGTCAGCTGCGCTGGTCGCTTGAACTCGATCTCATGGCGGACACCGGCAACGAAATGCCCGCAATGATGGCAATGTACGCTGCCGAGGACATTCAGCTCATCTGGGAACTGGGCCAGCACACAACCCTGAGTCGCGCCAAGGATGACGCCACCATTATGGAGTTGGCCGCCCTGCTTGCCGAAGTCGAGGCCCAACTCATCGAAAGGCGCAACCTTCAGTGGGTCGAACGGCTGATCCCGGAACTCGCGGAAACTCCCTCGCTGGTGGCGGTTGGCGCGTTGCATCTGCCGGGGGAGGCTGGCCTGCTCCGGCTTCTGGAAAACGCTGGTTACAAGGTCACACGCTTACAACGCCCATGATCCTTGTCTTGCCCGACGCGCTGCGTCGCCGCAGGCCGTCAACGCCCCGTGACAAAGCCTACGCGCCCGCCTATAAGGCGCGCAAATTCGCTGTTTCTGACCCGTTTTGAGGATTCCGATCATGACCACGCAGGTTTTTGGCCACAAATCTCCCGACACCGATTCCACAGGCTCCCCGATCATCTGGGCTTGGTATCTGAACGAAATCAAAGGCACCGCTGCCGAAGCCAAGCTGCTGGGTGAACCCAACACCGAAGCCGCATGGCTGCTCAAGCGCTGGGACCTGCCCAAGCCCGCAATCATCGAAGATGTGGCTGAAGGCGCGCCGGTTGTGATTGTGGACACCAACAACCCGGCCGAACTGCCGGCCTCCATCAACGACGCCGACATCCGCGCCATCATCGACCACCACGCGCTGGTCGGCGGCCTGAAAACCAAAGGCCCGATCGACATCCAGATCCGCCCGGTCGCCTGCACTGCGACCATCATGTACGACCTGATCGGCGACGTCGACATGCCCGACTGGATCAAAGGCACCATGCTGACCTGCATCCTGTCCGACACTCTGGAATTCCGCAGCCCGACCACCACCGACCACGACAAAGCCGTGGCCGAAAAGCTGGCCGCCGATCTCGGCATCGACATCCCGTCCTATGCCTCCGAGATGTTTGCCGCAAAATCGGACGTCTCTGCTTTCTCTGACGCCGAACTGCTGCGTATGGACTCCAAAGAATACGAAGTCGACGGAACCAAGTTCCGCGTTTCAGTTCTGGAAACCACTGCCCCTGCCACCGTTCTGGATCGCAAGGCATCGCTGATGGAAACCATGACCTCTGTGGCTTCCGAGGATGGTGTGGATCAGGTTCTGCTGTTTGTTGTCGACATCCTGAACGAAGAAAGCACGCTGCTGGTTCCTAACGATCTGGTCAAATCCGTGGCTGCCAAATCCTTCGACGCAAGCGCAGACGGCGACTCTGTTGTCCTGCCCGGCGTGGTGAGCCGCAAAAAGCAGATCATTCCGAACCTCAAGGTCTGACCCTGTTCTTACCGAAAATGAAAAGCCGGCCCCGCAAGCGGCCGGCTTTTTCTTTGCTCGGCGCGTGGCAAAACCGCCTATCGGTCCTCGGCCCCTTCCGGCAAATTACCCGCGTCAAGCCAGTTCCAGATCTCTTGCCACAATGGCTCCCGCCCTTTGCGGAAAGCGCCTTCATGGCCCACTTTCTTCGCGCCAAGATCAGCAGGCGTACGCACCACCAGGTGTTTCTCGGCTTGGGAATAATGGCTCAGCGTGTCTGAACAGGCCGTCTTGGTGGCAATACCGTCATCTGAAAGAACCCACGCACAAATCGGGGCCTGCCGCTGGTCAAATCGGTGAGTGTATTTTCCCGCTGCCAGATCCGGCAACAGATAGCTTCGCCGTCCACTCCAACGCCGCCACGTCTTGAAAACCCCCGGCGGCAAGGCTTCCCCGCCCCAGAGGCCGCCGCCTCGGATATGGCCAAAACGCGCCAGCTCCATCGCCCCGAACCCCCACCAAAAAAACAGCTCCAGCGGTATACGGTGTTTGAAATGCACGCCCCAATGGCCGCTCCCGACGGACACAAACGCGTTGCGCGTGATCTTGTCGCTGTTCGGCATGAACCCGACAAATTGCCCGCCTATGGAGTGACCCAAAGTCATCAACGGCAATCCGGGTGCTGCCTCTTCAAGGCGATCAAGCGCTGCCGACATGTCACGTTGTCCCCAATGCGGGTAATCAATGCCACTGTTGGCCAAGTCCTCGGCGCCGCTGTCTCCGATGCCGCGGAAATCATAGGTCAGGACCACAGCTCCTTGCGCAGCGAACCACGCTGCCGCGTGGCGATAAAACCGCCTTGGAAATCCGGTTCCCGCAGAGATCAAAATCGCCATTTTCGGTGATTGCCCGCGAAAAAGACTACCTGCCAAGTTCCAGCCGTCTTTGGCCTGAAACTCGATATCTTCCGAGGTCACGCCCTCGACATCCACACCATCCAGCATCACGCGTCCTCACCTTCTTTTTGCGGTGTTTTCACCGCCAAAACCTCTTCGGCGTTCTCCGCCACATGCTTCAGAAACCGCCGGATCACTTCCTGTTCGTCCTCGCTGAACGGCGCCAATAGCTCGGCGTTCATCTGCTTCACCACCGGATTGGTCCGCGCGACAACAGCCACACCCTTGTCTTTCATAAACACCCGCACCACGCGCCCGTCTTCAGCGCTCTTCTGGCGTCGCACCAGATTCCGCGCCGCCAATCGATCAACCATCCCGCTGACACTTGGTTTGCCCATCGACAGCATCTTCGCCAAAGCGCTCACTGTCAGCCCGTCCTCTAGCGTCAAGGCAAACAGGACACCGTGCTGTGCAAGAGAAAGATCCGCCTCCGCCTTGGTGCGCCGGTCCGCAGCCCGCGCCAGCGCCGCATAGGCCCGGTTCATCAGATAGAAAATCTTTGGAGGTCTCTTACCCATTTTTGTTCGCATCCGAATTACTCTCATGTAGTTCGCACACGAACTATCGAGTCGCACAAGCACTAATTACCATGACGTATCGTCACCCCGTCCTTGACATTGTGCTGCCACAAGGTGCCTCTATCGACAGCCAAGCGCACAACGGCAGGGACAAAATGAGCTTCTCAGACCTCTTCGACTGGTTCGACCACGTCTATATCGTGAACTTGCCTGACCGTGATGATCGCCGCGCGGAAACAACAGCAGAATTTGCTCGTACCGGCGTTTCGATCCCCAACGACCAAGTCACCTTCTTCGCCGCAACCCGACCGAAAGACAAAGGTGAGTTCCCGTCCTTGGGATCCCTTGGCAACATGATCTCCCAAACGCGCGTGCTCGCAGAAGCCTTGGAGCGTGGCTATGACCGAGTGCTCATCTGTGAAGACGACTTGCACTTGCTGGATGTCCCAGACTCGGCGGTATCCGACGTTCTGTCTGACATAAAATCGCAACCATGGAACATCGCGCTTCTCGGTTACCTCGAGCCCGAAGTGCCTCCCGTCGGCCATACCGGCCTGATAGAATGGAGCGAAGGCACCCTGGGCGTGCAATTCTGGGCCATACAGGGTCGTGCCACCATTCAGGCCTTCCACGATTATCTGGTCGCCGTTCGAAACCGGCCTTCCGGCCATCCTGACGGAGGCTCGATGTTCTTCGACGGTGCATTCAACATGGTCCGCACCAAAGTCCCTGACATTCATTTCCGTCTGGCGACGCCAAATCTGGCAGGCCAGCGCAGCTCCCGCACGGACATTCACGCCCTTCGGTTTTACGATCGCATCGAGCCGTTCAAATCTTTCGCCAGCGCTTGTCGTAGGGTGATGAACCGCCGCCGTCGCAGCTGAACTCACGCCGCACTGCGGCACCGTCGCTATACCGACGTTTTGCAGACGTCTTGCAGACAGCCGGTTTTTGCGCCTTTTCACTGGCACCGCCGCCGCACCCCTGCCATACATCGCCCCAAGCCAAAGCCCCGCGCACAGGACAGCCACATGACACAGATCATCAACGCCCTTTCCGAGATTTCAGATCGCTATGAGGCGCTTTTTGTCGACCTCTGGGGCTGCGTTCACAATGGCATCACGGCCTATCCCGAAGCTGTGGCAGCGCTGAAGGAATACCGCGCAAAGGGCGGTATAGTAGTGCTCGTCACCAACTCGCCGCGCCCGCGATTGTCCGTAGCGGAGCAGCTTCTTGATTTCGGTGTCCCCAAAGATGCTTATGACACCATCGCAACTTCAGGCGACAGCGCCCGCTCTGCAATGTATCAGGGCGCGGTTGGCGAAAAAATCTATTTCATGGGTGAGGAAAAACGCGACGCGGACTTTTTCAAGCCTCTGGAAATACTTGATAATCCTGTAACGATCCAACGCGTGCCTTTGGCCGAGGCCGAAGGCATCGTATGTTGTGGTCCGTTTGATCCAATGGCAGATCCGGACGTGAACCGGTCCGACTTCCTGTTTGCAAAGACCAAGGGGCTGAAGCTGCTTTGTGCCAACCCCGACATTGTGGTCGACCGGGGTGAGGTCCGCGAATGGTGCGCCGGCGCCCTCGCCAAGCTTTACACGGACATGGGTGGCGAAAGCCTCTATTTTGGCAAACCCCACCCGCCGATCTACGATCTGGCCCGCCGTCGGCTCGCTGCCTTAGGAAAAACGATACCTGATCATGCGATCCTTGCAATTGGTGACGGCCCGCAAACGGACATCTCGGGTGCGATGGGTGAGGACATCGATTCCCTCTTTATCACAGGGGGGCTGGCCGCTGCCGAAACCCGCACGAGCCACCAGCCCGATGCCGATGCGTTAAGTGCTTATATTAAATCGGAAAATATCTCTCCACAGTATTCCATAGGTCACCTTCGCTGATTAAAAAAATGCTTGATTTTCTGCGACTGCAAAGTAATAAAGTTGCACCAAAGGGCAAACAGGAGCCCAAAAATTACCAAGCGAATCCACTCGCGCGACCCATCGGAGGCCCCATGTTGGACAATCTGCCACGCGGAACGATCTATATCGAAGACTTGGAAATCGGCATGTCCCGCTATGTGCGCAAGACCGTGACCGATCAGGATATCGAGATGTTCGCGGCTGTCTCCACTGACCACAATCCCGTGCATCTGGATGATGAATACGCCGAGGAAACCATGTTCGGCGGCCGGATTGCCCATGGCATGCTGACTGCTGGCCTGATCTCCGCTGTCATTGGCGAGCAATTGCCCGGTCATGGCACAATCTACATGGGTCAGAGCCTCAAATTCCTGGCCCCTGTGCGCCCGAACGACACCGTTGTCGCAGAGGTCACCGTCACTGACATCGATATGTCCAAACGCCGTGTGCGTATGGATTGTGCCTGCTCCGTGGATGGCAAAAAGGTGCTCGCCGGCGAGGCAACTGTGCTTGCCCCCTCTCGGAAGCTCGACTAACCCCGCGTCTCCCCTCTTGCAAGCGGCCGGACAAGGCGCTACGCCGACCCCATGCGGATCGTTCGAGACTATAAATTCGTCACGCCTGAGGACAAAGGCGCCTCCGTTGCCATCGGCAATTTTGACGGCGTACATATCGGCCATCAATCGGTAATCGATCTGGCGCGCGATGCGGCGCCGGACGCTCCTCTGGGCATCATGACGTTCGAACCGCATCCGCGCGAATATTTTGCCCCTGATGCTCCGGCATTTCGCCTGACCGGCGCCGAAACCCGCGCGCACCGCCTTGAAAAGCTTGGCGTCGAAAGGCTGTACGAACTGCCCTTCAACACCGCATTGTCCAGCCTCACGCCGCAAGAGTTCGCTCGCGACGTCATCTCCGACGGCCTGGGTCTTGCACATGTCGTCGTAGGCGCTGATTTCTGCTTTGGAAAGGGACGGGCCGGAACGGCGCAGGACCTTGAAAAATTCGGCAAGGAAATGGGATTTGGGGTCACCGTTGCGCCGCTGGTACAAGCCAACGACGGACAGGTCTCGTCGACGTCAATCCGCAAAGCCCTCTCCGACGGGCGGCCGCGCGATGCGGCAAAAATGCTGGGTCACTGGCACCGCATCGACGGTCCGGTCATTGGTGGCGAACAACGAGGCCGCGAGTTGGGCTATCCGACCGCCAACATGTCGATAGACGGGCTTCACCAGCCCAAACACGGCGTCTATGCAGTGCTGGTTGACGTGCTCGACGGCCCGCACGCCGGAAGCTATCACGGGGCTTCTTCTATCGGCGTGCGTCCAATGTTCGGCATCAACACCGCGAACATCGAAACCTTCCTTTTCGACTTCTCCGGTGATCTCTACGGAGCCACCCTGTCTGTGGCACTGGTCGACTATCTGCGCCCAGAAGAAAAGTTCGACAGCCTCGAAGCGCTGATTTCGCAAATGGATCTCGACTGCGCCAAATGCCGCGATATCCTGGCTGCGCTATGAGCCGGGACCCAATAGATCGCGACAAGCTCAGCCCCCGGTTCTGGAAAAAGAAACCGCTTTCGAAGCTATCGAAGCAGGAATGGGAAGCGCTCTGTGACGGATGCGGCAAATGCTGCCTCAACAAGCTTGAGGACGCAGACACCGGCAAAGTCTTCCTGACCCGCGTTGCCTGCCGGTTGTTGGACGACGACACCTGCCGCTGCACTCAATACCCCATTCGTCACCAATTCGTACCCGAGTGTATTGTCCTGAAGCCTGACAACCTCGACAGCCACGCCTACTGGATGCCGCAGACCTGCGCCTATCGCCTGCTTTGGGAAGGCAAGGAACTGTACGATTGGCACCCTCTGATTTCGGGTCGCGCAGAAAGCGTCCACGAGGCTGGCGTCTCCGTCTATCAGATGACAGTATCCGAATTCGAAACGCCCGAAGACGACTGGGAAGACCATATCATCGAGGAACCTCTCTAATGCATTTCGCCTCCGACAATTCCGGCCCCGCCCTACCCCAGGTCATGGAGGCGCTAGCCAAGGCAAATGAAGGCTTTGCAATGGCTTACGGAGCCGACGCGATCATGGACGAAGTGCGTCAAACGATCCGCGAAATCTTCGAAGCCCCAGAGGCCGCTGTCTATCTTGTTGCAACAGGCACCGCGGCAAACTCGCTTGCCCTCGCAACCCTGGGAGAGCCCTGGCAAACCGTTTTTTGCTCGTCTGTAGCGCACATCCACATGGATGAATGCAACGCGCCTGAGTTCTACTCCGGTGGCGCCAAACTGACCCTCGTAGGTCAATCAGACAAGATGACCGCTGACGAGCTGCGTACCTCGATCGAGGGCGAGGAGACCCGTGGCGTGCACGGCCCGCAACGCGGCCCGGTGTCCATCACCCAAGTGACCGAATTCGGAACGATCTACACGCTGGCAGAGATAAAGTCTCTCTGCGAGGTGGCCAAGTCCTACGATCTGCCGGTGCACCTGGATGGCGCCCGTTTCACCAACGCCATGATGGCCCTTGGGTGTTCGCCGGCTGAAATGACTTGGAAAGCAGGCGTTGATGCCGTCAGTTTCGGCGGCACCAAGAACGGCTGCCTCGGCGTGGAAGCCGTCATCTTCTTTGACCCCAAGCATGCTTGGGAATTCGAACTTCGCCGCAAACGTGGCGCCCACCTTTTCTCCAAACACCGTTATCTCTCGGCACAGATGCAAGCTTACTTGTCCGATGATGCATGGAAAGAAGCCGCCACAAAGGCCAACGCCAACGCGGCGCATCTCGCCGGCGGATTGCAGGCCATTGAAGGCGTCAGTTTCGTCTATCCGCCCCAAGCCAATATGATGTTCGTCGCCATGCCGCGCGCCATGCACAAACGTCTGTTTGCTGCCGGTGCCGAATATCACATCTGGTCCGGCAGCCTCGAAGGTGATGATCCCGACGAACCAGTCGAAGCACGTCTGGTTTGTGACTGGTCCATTTCAATCGACGACATAAACCGCTTCCTCGATCTGGCCAAAGGCTGACTCTGATGCGTGACAGCCTGCGCGCCAAGGCAGTGGCCATCTGCGATGCCAAAATCGCCAAGAAAGGCGAAGATGTCGGCCTGTCGTTCTATGCCTTCTTCGCGAACAGGAATGATGAACCGGAACTGCTGATGGAAGCCGCAACGTGGTGGATCCAAACCCATCAGCTGGATCACTTTGAAAAGGCGGTGAAAGTGCGAAACCTCGTCGTCTCGGGCGCTTGAGCCCAAAATCAGGCGACGTCAGTTCCCGTGAACTGTGGGTTATGCAAAAATAGCGCTTTCAACCGTGCGCCGAACCTCTGCAGCCACTTCGAAAGGATGAGTGATCATCCCCATGTGACCCGCTCCTTCAACAGTCACGCGCCGACCGTCCTGCACCATAGCCGCAACGCCGTCACAAACGGGCTTGATGATCGCGGGAGACGTCGCCCCGTCCATTACCAGAACAGGAACCTCAATCTGCTCCAGGCGCGGAATAATTCGCCCGACATCGTCTTGTACGTCCGCTTGGGACGCCACCACAACTGGGACCTGACGGGCAAAGGTCGCTCTCGTCTCCGCCGGCAAGTTTTCCCAAGGAGTCCCGTCCCCCCATTCTTCCACGAACAACCGCACTGAGGCCTCTTGATCGCCGGCGTCGTTCAACGCAAAGACGCGGGCCATATGCGCGCGGTTCTTGGCAAACTCTGCCGCAGCTGTGTCCTTCGCTGCAAGCATGACCACCGGCTCGAACAACGAGAGCGAGCGAACCAGATCAGGGCGCTCGATCGCCAGTCGCAACCCCAACAAGCCGCCGTAAGAATGCCCGATGACGTCCACCGGACCGTCCAGCTGTGCCATGATGGCATCCAGCATGAACCGACCAGTCATAACATTCGCCTCGTAGTCTGCGGATCGCCCGTGCCCCGGCATATCCGGCGCCCGAATGGTCAGGATATCGCCCAATTCGGCACCAAGGCCTCTGAATGCTCCCGAATGCCCGAGATTGCAATGCAATCCCAACGCAGGCCGAGCGCCGCCACCCAGCGAACGCCAGAATGTCTTTCCGATCAATTCCAAGTGGATGCCTTACAGTTTGCCCGCCAGATGCAGATCGAGATCGTCCAATCGATCCTGCCCCCAGAAGCGCGCGCCGTCGTCGACCACATAGAATGGCGCTCCGAATGCACCCGCTTCAACGGCTTCATCAAGGTTCCGCGCATAAGTCTCGGCACCTTCCAGCAAACCGCTGTCCGCAAGGTTGGGGTCAAAACCAGCTGCTTCGAGACAGGAACGAATGACAGCGTCATCGGCAACGTCTTTTTCTTCGGCCCAACAGGCGCGTGTGATGCCATGAGCCAGCGTGCCAAGATCGCCACCGCCCGCATTCTGCGCCGCGATAAAGGCATAGGACGATGGTGCCATATTGGTTGGCCAGTGCGCCGGCATCAGGTTGAAAGGCATGTCCAGTTTCTTTGACTGGCGCGTCAGTTCCTGTGCGCGATATTCCTGACGGCTGATGTGACGATCCTTGGGTGGAACGCCTCCTGTGCGGCCAAACAAAGCCACCACATCCAGCGGTTTATAGGTGATGGTCGCGCCATGTTTCGCCGCAATTTCCTCGAGCCGGGTTCCGGCGAGGTAAGTGTACGGAGAAATTGTCGCGAAATAGTAGTCGATATGCGCCATTTGGCCCTCCCGCTGCGCGTCGATGCTTTGCGAGACCCTAGGGCCATGTTAAGCGGTTGGCAACGTCACGAATCTGTCATCTGCGCCACTCTGCACCACTCTGGGGACCCCATCATGGCCACACTCCTTGAACCCAAACTGATCACCGGCAGCTCGAACAAGCCGCTGGCAAATGCCATCACCCGCCGTATGGCGTTGCACCGCGGAAAGCCGGTCGATCTGGTGGACGCGCGCGTGGAGCGGTTCAACGATCAGGAGATCTTCGTTGAGGTGTTCGAAAACGTCCGCGGCGAAGACATGTTCATCATCCAGTCGACATCCAATCCGGCCAACGACAACCTGATGGAACTGCTGATCATGTCCGACGCGCTGCGCCGTTCTTCAGCCAGCCGGATCACCGCAGTGATCCCGTATTTCGGCTACGCCCGCCAGGACCGCCGCGCTAAGGCTCGTACGCCGATATCCGCTAAACTGGTCGCCAACATGATGGTTGAGGCTGGTATTGAGCGGGTTCTGACAATGGATCTGCACGCTGCCCAGATTCAGGGTTTCTTCGACATTCCGGTCGACAACCTCTACGCCTCGCCGATTTTCGCGCTCGACATCCAGACACAATTCGCAGGTGCCATGGATGACATCATGGTCATCTCGCCCGACGTGGGTGGTGTTGCCCGCGCTCGCGAACTCGCAAAACGTATCAACGCGCCGCTTTCAATTGTCGACAAACGCCGTGAAAAAGCAGGTGAAGTCGCAGAGATGACCGTTATCGGGAACGTCGAAGGCAAGAAGTGTATCATCGTGGACGATATCTGCGACACCGCCGGCACGCTCTGTAAAGCCGCCGAAGTTCTGATGGAACACGGCGCAACCGAAGTGCACAGCTACATCACCCACGGTGTGTTGTCCGGCCCTGCGGTGGAGCGGATCAGCAATTCCGTGATGAAATCTCTCTGCATCACCGACTCGATCGAAGCCACGCAGCCTGTACTGGACACTCCGAATATCCGGATCATCCCGACCGCACCGCTTTTTGCTCAGGCCATCCTGAATATTGCCAACGGCACTTCAGTGAGCTCGCTTTTTGAAACCGAAACGCTTGAAGCCAGCTACGAAGGCCTCTTCAACAAGTAACGGTTCATTCGAAACGGCAAAAGCCGCGCTCAAGCGCGGCTTTTTTGCGTTTCATCAAAGGCTTGTCAGTCGTCGATGGCCCAGTCGTCCGCGTGGGCCAATTCGCCAATCGCCATCCAACTCATCCGCACACGGGCAACCCGACTGTCGCCCCACGTACGGAACACCAGATGAAATCCGAGGTTCGTGACTTCCTCGGCGACAACTTCCGCGCGGATGTTGTGTTCGGCATCCATGTCCCACAAGGACAACGACACCTGTACGTTCGGTGGCGTGCGATACTTTCCGGAAAACTTCACCAGCTTGCGCCGTTCCCGCGGCCCGTCCGCGGTCCACATCTCGCCATCCGTCTCAAAATCTGAAAACAGCGTCTCATCACCTTGATCGACGCCAATGTAGTGATTTCTAAGTCTTTTCATTCTGCAACCATCCCGAAGCGGGTTTGAGTGTGCGTACCTGCCGCGAAAAACGCAATCTCAAATGCGGATGCCTTGTGCAAGTCGTAGGCAGGCGAGACTTGACGGCAACCACTCAACAGGCTTCCTTCACTATCTAAGGAGGATGGAATGCAGATTTTGCCCCTTACTGGCAGCTTGGGTGCCGAGATCACCGACGTCGATATCCGCGACAGGGCCTCTCTTGAAGGGCTCAAAGACGCCTTTGCGAGATATGCTGTGATTGTCATCCGCAATCAATCGATCACGCCGGACGATCACATCGCTTTTGCGCGCAGTTTCGGTGAGATCAACATCAACCGATTTTTCAAACCGGTGGAAACGCATCCCGAAATCGCCACCGTGTTCAAAGACAAGGATCAAAGATCCGCTGTAGGTGAAAGCTGGCATACCGACCATTCCTATGACCAAATCCCGGCACTCGGGTCTATTCTGCATGGCATAGAAATTCCGCCAGTGGGCGGGGACACGCTCTTTGTCGGCATGGCCCAAGCCTACGCAGGCCTGTCGCCACAAATGCAGGATTTTCTGCTGGGTCTTTCTGCATGGCATAGCTCGCGTCACGCTTTCGGCAGTGCAACCAAGGACAGTGAAGCTGCCGAAACCGGCCGCATCGGTAATGCCGAAGCCGCAACTCAGGACGCGCTGCACCCGGTCGTAATCCGGCACCCGTTGTCCGGCGAACGCTGCCTCTATGTAAATCCCGGCTTTACGACACACATAGAAGGGCTATCCAAGTCGGAGTCCGACGGCATCCTCAACATGCTCTATGCGCATTGCCAACAACCCGAGTTTCACTGCCGTGTCCGTTGGAAAGCGGGCGATGTCACCATGTGGGACAACCGCGCCACGTGGCACAAAGCGATCAACGACTATCACGGATATCGCCGCCTGATGCACCGCATCACCGTCGAAGGGGTGCCACTGGAAGCCGCCGCGCCATGACAAACAAAAAGCCCCGCTGTCACCAGCGGGGCTTTCCGTAAATCTTGTGATCCGTGGATCAGACCATGCTTTCAAGAAGCGCTTCAAGATCCGAAAGGAACTTCTCGGCAGCATCCTTTTCATCGGCCGACGCTTCCTGGGCCGCCTTGCGCGCGCCAACCAGCACGTCCTCAAGATCAGCCTTGGTCACGGTGTCGCCCGCGTGAGCATGCTCTGCGATCACCGAGATCGACTCTGCGGACACTTCCGCGAAGCCGCGGGTGACAACAAAATCCTTCTCGCCTTGCGCGGTCTGAACCTTCACAACACCGGGGCGCAGTGAAGTCAGCAGAGGCGCGTGGCCGGGCATCGCGGTAAGGTCACCGTCTGCACCGGGGATTTGCACGGCGGTGGCCTGAAGCGAAGCAAGGCTCCGCTCTGGGCTCACCAGATCAAATTGCATCTCAGTTGCCATTTCGGGCCTCCTTAGGCCGCTTCAGCAGCCATTTTCTCGGCTTTTTCGATCACTTCCGCGATGCCGCCAACCATGTAGAAGGCTGCCTCGGGCAGGTGGTCGTATTCGCCGGCCACAACAGCCTTGAACGAAGAGATGGTGTCTTCCAGCGGAACCTGAACACCGTCAGAACCGGTGAACACTTTCGCAACGTCGAACGGCTGAGAGAGGAAACGCTGGATCTTACGCGCACGCGCAACGGTCAGCTTATCTTCTTCAGACAGTTCGTCCATGCCAAGGATGGCGATGATGTCCTGCAGCGACTTGTAGCGCTGAAGGATGTTCTGGACGTCACGTGCCACGTTGTAGTGCTCTTCACCAACAACCTGCGGGTCGAGGATACGGCTGGAGGAGTCCAGCGGGTCCACAGCAGGGTAGATGCCGAGTTCCGAGATCGCACGGTTAAGAACCGTGGTCGCGTCAAGGTGGGCAAAGGTGGTTGCCGGTGCAGGGTCGGTAAGGTCGTCCGCGGGAACGTAGACGGCCTGGATCGAAGTGATCGAGCCTGCTTTGGTGGAGGTAATGCGTTCCTGCATCGCACCCATGTCGGTTGCCAGTGTCGGCTGGTAACCCACAGCAGAAGGGATACGTCCAAGAAGTGCGGACACCTCGGAACCTGCCTGTGTAAAGCGGAAGATGTTGTCCACGAAGAACAGAACGTCGGTACCGGACTGGTCACGGAACTGTTCTGCCAGCGTCAGGCCGGTCAGAGCAACACGTGCACGCGCTCCGGGAGGTTCGTTCATCTGACCGTACACCAGAGCAACCTGCGATTCTTCGAGGTTGTCCGGCTTAATAACGGAAGATTCGATCATCTCCCAGTACAGGTCGTTACCTTCACGGGTCCGTTCACCAACACCTGCGAAAACCGAGTAACCGGAGTGCACTTTTGCGATGTTGTTGATCAGTTCCATGATCAGAACGGTTTTACCCACGCCGGCGCCGCCGAAGAGGCCGATCTTACCACCTTTGGAGTAAGGTGCGAGAAGGTCGATAACCTTGATACCTGTCACGAGGATTTCGGACTCGGTGGACTGCTCGGAGAACTCCGGAGCAGGCTGGTGGATCGCGCGGGTCTCGGTTGCGACAACCGGACCTTTTTCGTCCACGGGCTCGCCCACAACGTTCAGGATGCGGCCCAGGGTGGCGTTGCCAACCGGAACAGCAATCGGAGCGCCGGTGTCTTCGACTTCGGCGCCACGAACGAGACCTTCGGTCGCGTCCATCGCGATGGTACGAACGGTGTTTTCACCAAGGTGCTGGGCTACTTCCAGAACCAGTTTCTTACCGTTGTTTTCAGTGTTCAGTGCGTTCAAGATCTCTGGCAGAGCATCGTCGAACTGCACGTCCACAACGGCGCCGATGATCTGGGTCACCTTGCCTTTTGCGTTTGCCATGTTTCGTCTCCGGGTTCTTAGAGCGCTTCCGCGCCCGAGATGATTTCAATAAGCTCGTTGGTGATCACAGCCTGACGCGAGCGGTTGTACTGGATGGTCAGTTTGTCGATCATTTCGCCCGCGTTACGGGTTGCGTTGTCCATTGCGGACATCCGCGCGCCCTGTTCGGACGCTCCGTTTTCCAGCAGGGCTGCAAAAATCTGCGTAGCGACACCGCGCGGCAGCAGATCGGCCAGAATGGCCTCTTCGCTGGGCTCGTAGTCATACAGAGTGCTTGCACCGTCCTCGTCCGCCTCAAAGGCAGCGGGGATGACCTGCTGTGCGGTTGGGATCTGCGTCACAACGTTCACGAACTTCGCATAGAAGATCGTGGCCACGTCGAACTCGCCCGCGTCAAAGCGGTCAAGAACGTCGCGCGCGATGCTTTGCGCATTGTCATACCCCACGCGTTTGACCTCAGACAGGTCAACGTGGCCGACAAAGTCGTCACCCAAGTCACGTTTGATTGCGTCGCGGCCTTTCTTGCCGACGGTCAGAACCTTGACGGTTTTGCCCGCAGCCTTCAGCTCCGCAGCTTTCGCACGTGCCAACTTCGAAATGTTTGCGTTGAAGCCACCGCACAGACCACGTTCCGCAGTCATCACCACCAACAGGTGGGTCTGATCGCTTCCGGTGCCGGACAGCAGTTTCGGCGCAGAGTCAGAGCCGCCGACCGAGGCCGCAAGCCCACCCAGAACGGCGTTGAACCGTTCTGTGTAGGGACGCGACTGCTCAGCAGCTTCCTGCGCGCGGCGAAGTTTCGCCGCGGCAACCATCTGCATGGCTTTTGTGATCTTCCGAGTGCTTTTCACACTCTCGATCCTGTTTTTTAGGTCCTTCAGACTAGGCATGGTCCGAACCCCTTATGCGTAGTCAGCAGCGAATGCGTCCAGCGCGGCTTTGACTTTATCTGCGGCGTCACCTTTGATCTTCGGATCTTCGTCGGTGATCCACTTAAGCAGATCCGCTTCGTTGGTGCGCAAGTGGTTCAGCAGAGCCTGCTCGAACTTGCCAACTTCAGACACTTCGATGCCGTCCAGGTAACCGTTCACACCTGCAAAGATGATGCAGACGATTTCGGCGTTGGTCAGCGGCGAGTACTGCGGCTGTTTCATCAGTTCGGTCAGACGTGCACCACGGTTCAGCAGCTGCTGGGTTGCGGCGTCGAGGTCGGAACCAAACTGCGCAAACGCAGCCATTTCGCGGTACTGAGCGAGCGACAGCTTAACCGGGCCAGCCACAGAGGACATCGCCGAGGTTTGTGCCGAAGAACCCACACGGGAAACTGACAGACCGGTGTTCACAGCCGGGCGGATACCCTGATAGAACAGCTCGGTTTCAAGGAAGATCTGACCGTCGGTGATCGAGATAACGTTGGTCGGAATAAAGGCCGAAACGTCGCCACCCTGGGTTTCGATGATCGGCAGCGCGGTCAGCGAGCCAGCACCGAAGTCCTCGTTCAGCTTAGCGGAACGCTCAAGCAGACGGGAGTGCAGGTAGAAAACGTCACCCGGATACGCTTCACGTCCGGGCGGACGACGCAGCAGCAGGGACATCTGACGATACGCAACAGCCTGCTTGGAGAGGTCATCATAGATGATCAGCGCGTGCTTGCCGTTGTCGCGGAAGTATTCCGCCATCGCGGTCGCAGTGTATGGCGCGAGGTACTGCATCGGCGCAGGCTCGGAAGCGGTCGCAGCGACAACGATCGAGTATTCAATCGCGCCGGTTTCTTCCAGCTTCTTCACCAACTGAGCAACAGTAGAGCGCTTCTGGCCGATCGCGACATACACGCAGTACAGCTTTTTGCTCTCATCGTCGCCAGCAGCGTCGTTGTAGGATTTCTGGTTCAGGATGGCGTCAAGAGCAACGGCAGTCTTACCGGTCTGACGGTCACCAATGATAAGCTCACGCTGGCCACGGCCAATTGGGATCATCGCGTCAACGGACTTGAGGCCGGTTGCCATCGGTTCGTGAACCGACTTACGCGGGATGATGCCAGGCGCTTTGACGTCTGCGACGCCGCGGGTGTCCGACTTGATCGGGCCCTTGCCGTCCAGCGGGTTGCCCAGACCGTCAACAACGCGACCCAGAAGGCCGTCACCGGTCGGAACGTCCACGATGGAGTTGGTGCGCTTTACAGTGTCACCTTCTTTGATGTCACGGTCCGAACCGAAGATAACAACACCAACGTTGTCGTTCTCAAGGTTCAGGGCCATGCCCATGATGCCACCGGGGAATTCCACCATCTCACCGGCTTGGACGTTGTCCAGGCCGTAGACGCGCGCAATACCGTCACCGACGGAAAGCACACGGCCGACCTCGGCCACTTCGGCCTCCTGGCCAAAGTTTTTAATCTGGTCCTTAAGGATCGCAGAGATTTCGGCTGCTTGGATACCCATTATCCGACCTCTTTCATTGCATTCTGGAGGGAAGCGAGCTTGGAGCGGATCGAGGTATCGATCATCTTCGAGCCCACCTTAACTACAAGACCGCCAACAAGGCTTTTGTCGACGGTCGCGTTGATCTTGACGTCTTTACCCACACGGGCCGCCAGCGCTTTGGCCAGCTTGTCGCTCTGGGTCTTGGTCAATGCTTTGGCGGAGGTCACATCGGCAGTCACTTCACCTTTGTGTTCCGCAATCATGGCCCGCAGCTGGTCAATCAGCTGGGGCAGCACGAACAGGCGACGCTTCTCGGCCATCAGGCCAAGAACGTTCACCAGAACGGGCTGCAATTTCATGGAGCTTGCAACGGCTGCAATGGCCTTGCCCTGTTCATCGCGGCTGATGAGCGGCGAATTGATCAGGTCACGCAGTTCGGCGCTTTCGCCCAATGCTGCGCTCAGGTCGTCAAGACCACCTTCCAGTTTGGTCAGCGCGTTGTTCTCGGATGCGATCTCAAAGACCGCGGCGGCATAGCGTTCTGCGATGCCGGAGGAGATCGAAGCTGGTTCGGACACGTCCACCCTTCCGCTTTCTGGCCCCACACTCCGCATACAATTGTATGCACCGCGTAGGGACGTTTCATGCCCTGCCCAAGACAGGGCGGCAAATCCGAGGCGGGTGTAACAGAGGCTTGCTCAGCTATCAACTACGTTTGACATAAACGCGAGATAGGCAAAACGCCTTATTTTTAAGGGCTTGGCGACGGTGCGACCCTTTGCCTTTGACGCGAGGTTAAAAAAATGTGTCTGAAATCCTTGATTTGCGCGATTCCCCACCGGTTTCAGGCGCCCTACGCGCACCACATCAGGGTGCAATGCGACATTTGCGCAAAAGCAAGAGCTTGCCGCTCCCTTGTTATCTGTTTGGATACCAATTTCCGATAGGCCCGACAGGCAACTTTGTAGACATCGTGCCGGGGGCGCTATGAACACCATTCTTATTCTTTCGATTCTTGGCCTCGGCGGCGCTGGCGTCTTGGGCGGATTGATCGGCGGCTGGTCTTCGGAGGACACTCCAGACGACGACCCCCAGCAGGATGACCAGGAAACGTCCGACGACACCTCGGGTATGAGCGACGAAACATCCGCGCCGTTCGAGGATCAGGACGCACAGGACGCTTACGATTTCAACGAGCTTGAACCAGAAGATCTGGCAGCACCCGCTGACTACGAAGTGTACCATGGCACAGATGAGGACGATGTGCTTCGTCTGGATGCGGACACAGACAACCCGATCATGGCCATCGGCGGCGACGGAGCGGACACTTTTGTTGCGGAGTACCCCCACCGCACAGACGACGACCGCCCCTATGACGTGATCATTCCCGACTTCGACCCCGACGAGGACGTTCTGACACTCGAAGTGGTGGATGAAAACGCAGGCCCCAACGCCGAGGTCCCACAGGACTTCACCCTCGAACCGGCTGAAGACGGCAGCTATCTCGACGTGCGTGTCTCCGTATTTGATCCTGACATCGGCCCGGAAAGTGCCCGCGATTTCGTCGTCCGGCTGGAAGGTATCTCCGAAATCGACCCTGACAGTATTTATCTGGCCGAAACCGACTCAGATGAAGACGACACGAATGACGCCGAAGAAGAACCGACCAAGAAAAGCGCAGAACCTGCGGTACTGCCCATAGTGGAAAAGCCGGCGAACGTGATCGAACTTGAAGGCGATGCCGGCGACCTGCACCTGCGCGGTACTCGCGGCGATGACACAATTGTTGTTAATCACGACAGCGGCAATGTCGTAGTAAACGGAGGAGCTGGTGATGACACGATTGACGCGCGTGATTTCGAGCGCACTGACGAGGCACGCCTGCGTATCGATGGCAGCGAGGGCGACGACACTTATCTGTTTGCGCAGGGCATCAATGTTTCTGATGACCAATACGGCGGCTCTGACGTCTATTCGATGACGGTCGACCCCGACCAAATGGCGACGCGCGATCCGTCTACCGTGGTCTGGGACTTCCAGGACCGCTTCGAAATCAATCTGCCGCCCGAATACGCCGACTCTGTGCGCATCGAAAATCAACCACCACACTACGACCCCAACCTCGGATCAGTTGTGCAGCGTGACGATGTTTTTGTTGGCGACACACTGGTGATGCGCCTGATCAACCTCGACGAAGAGCATCGCATCACGCTGGACAGTCCGCAGTTCTCTATCGTGGCGCAAAGCATAGCGGCATAATCGAACATAGCCGCCATGCAACAAACGCGCCCTTCACACCCCTTGCCGATATTGAAGCCCGCCAAAGCCAGGCCTAACATCTGCGCGGGGAAGGACACGCGCGTCAGCGAGGGCATCAAATGAGTCTGCTGTTTCTTTTCTCAATGCTTGGGCTGGCCGCTGGGTTTGCGATTTACGATACCGTCATCGAAGACGACGACGATGATTCCCCAAATGAGGATGAGCGGGCCGGTGACGACCCGACTGATAACGGTGATCCAGGGGAAGAGGATACATCTCCTGAGGGCAGCACCGAACCTGAAAACGAAAGCACGTACTACGGAACGGAAGGCAACGACTCGATCTATTCCACCGCAGGTGAAAACATCGATGCCCGTGGTGGAGACGACTACATCCGCATCCGCCATGATTACTCCAGCGACGCAAACGATCCGATTGTCGTAACTGGCGGAGAAGGCTCCGATGTATTTTTCATTGAGGATCCGAGTCACCGCGATGCCGATCGCGCCTACGACATCGAGATCACCGACTTCGATCCGGATGAAGATGCGCTTAGGCTGGACCTGTTCGATCTTCAGGTCGGCAACGGGCACGACAATCTCCTTGACCTGAGCGCAGAACCGGCTGCCGACGGCAGCTACACCGATCTTCACATCACCATGCCGGGCCTGTCGGACAACGCAGAGCAGGTGGACATAACGATCCGTTTGCAGGGCTTGTCGGAACTGGATGTCAGCTCGCTGGAAATCGGAGAGTTCAATCCGCGCCGCGAAGATGACGGAACTCTCAACGAAGAACCACTGTTGGCCGAACTGGGAACGGGCGACGCCGACGAAACGTCCATTTCCAAGGATGGCATTGTTGCTTCGCTGGACGGCGACGACACAGTCACAGCCTCCTCCGATGTATCTGCGTTCGTCATGTTGGGCGACGGCGACGACTCGCTCGTGGTCAGCCGCGGCCAAACCACTGCCATGGGCGGTTCAGGCGATGACAACTTCTTTCTTGCACATGACGCGGACCGAAATCCCGACACTTTCCAAGCCGAGTTATACGGCGGCAAGGGCGACGACACGTTCGTGGTCGAAGATGCCCGCGGAGATGTGACACTGAACGGCGGCGATGGCGACGACACTTTGGTCGCACATGAGGCCATCGTTGATGACCGGCTCGTTCTGACCGGCGGGGACGGCAACGACAGCTACGTGTTTCGCATGGGGCAATCTGTAGATGAGCTCGCCAGCACTGGCGACGACACGTACACACTTGTGGTCACGGACGAAGATTTGCTCAACTCGCCACAGGCTACAGTTCAATGGAACGGAAGCAACGACAATTTCCTGATCGTTGTGTCGGATGGGCTTGAGAGTGACCTTCGTGTGGAACCACAGCCCCACGATCCGGATAGCGGCCTGCCTTACATGGATCGGGTCTATGTCGGCGACACCCTTGTGATGACCCTACAAAGCGATGACGGCAATCTCGCGGATAGCGGCGCATCGCTGAGAATCACAACAACAACCAGTTGGGCGGGGTCCGGCAGCTAGACCGGAGTGACTTCCGGTGCGGGAGCAAACACGCCCAGCGGCTTCTTTACGCTATCCTTCAAGCCCGGACCGGACGGGGCCTGAACCCGCTTGCTGGCCTCGACCAACAGGACGCCGCCGGCCATCACCGGCGACACCGTTTTGCCAATGCCTTCAAACATCCGCCCGGTCTTGCGCCAGAACCTTTTGTGGCTCGGAGGCTGGTAAAGCGTGGCACGGTGGCGTTCCGGCATGAACCCGTGCGTGCGCAACTGTGTTTCGAGCTGGCTCGCGGAATAGGGCCGACCATATCCAAAAGGCGTCGCATCGCTGCGTGACCACATACCTGAGCGGTGCGGCACCACAAAAAGCGCTTTCCCGCCCGGCCCCAACACGCGATTGGCCTCTACCAGAACATCACTTGGCCGGTCGCTTGTCTCCAGCCCGTGCATAATGACAAGCTTGTCCACATGCCCCGTTTCAATAGGCCAGAAGGTTTCCTCGCAAAGCACAGATACATTCGGCATCCCTGCGGGCCACGGCATGACACCCTGAGGCGCCGGCATTAAACCGATCACCCGCCGTGCGCTGCCCAGGTAAGGGCGCAACAACGGCACGGCAAAACCAAACCCTGCGACCGTCTGGCCTTCAGCCTCTGGCCAAAGCTCCAGCATCTCGTCGCGCACGGCCTTCTGCGCCGCCCGGCCCAGTGTGCTGCGATAGTAAAAGTTCCGCAGGTCCTGCACATCAAGATGCATTGCAGTCCGGTCTCCAATCGGCAAGTCTTGTGGCTAACATAGCAATCAAAAGGCGGATTTCCATGCCCCAGACCATCGTCACCATTCCCTGCCTTGCGGACAACTACGCCTTTCTGATCCACGACGCTGCCAGCGGGGACACCGCTTTGGTGGATGCACCGGAACCCGGCCCTATTCTGGAAGAGCTTGCCAACCGGGGCTGGCGCCTGAGCCACGTGCTTCTGACCCATCATCACTGGGACCATGTGGATGGCCTTGCCGGCATTCTGGAAAAGCACCCTGCCAAGGTCGTCGGTGCCTCCGCGGATGCAGAACGCCTGCCGCCTCTTGATGTCTCGTTGTCCGAGGGTGACACTTTGATTATCGGCGGTGAAGCCGCCCAGATCATCGACGTCTCGGGGCACACTATGGGCCACATCGCCTTCTATTTTCCCGACACCGGTGTTGTGTTCACGGCCGACAGCCTTATGGCGCTCGGTTGCGGCCGGCTTTTTGAGGGCCCGCCGGAAGTCATGTTTGATAGTCTCGCGAAACTCGCCGCCTTGCCGCCGCAGACAATTGTGTGTTCGGGGCACGAGTACACCGAATCCAACGCCAAATTCGCGATCACTGTCGATCCGGACAATCCTGCGCTCAAACAACGGGTCGAAAAGATTCGCGCAGACCGAGCAGCGAACATTCCGACCGTGCCGTCCATTTTATCCGACGAACTGGCGACAAACCCTTTCTTGCGGGGCCATGACCCGTCTGTTCAGGCCGCCGTCGGCATGCAAGGTGCCGATCCGGTAGAGGTTTTTGCCGAAATTCGCCGCCGCAAAGACAACTTCTGACACCTGCAAAACCGCTTTTGAAAGCTGCCTCACGAAACCGTGCGGCGGTTTTCTATGGTTAATTTTGCAGAAAGTCCTTGAAGACCGTGATCAATCGACCAAACTTTAACGTAACACCTACATACTGACCTAACCGGGTTGTCCCCGCGGTCAGCCCCAAACCCCCGGAGGGAGCAGACACACAGTGCCGTCATTCTCGAATTCGCTCGAACAAGCCATCCACGCAGCTCTCGGTCTTGCCAATGAACGCAAGCACGAGTTCGCCACGCTAGAACATCTCTTGCTCTCCTTGCTGGACGAGCCGGATGCCGTGCGCGTATTGCGGGCCTGTAGCGTCGATCTGGACGAGCTGCGTCAGAACCTTGTCGAATTCATCGATGACGATCTGTCCAATCTCGTGACCGACATCGAAGGTTCCGAAGCCGTACCGACCGCCGCTTTCCAGCGTGTGATCCAGCGTGCAGCCATTCACGTCCAAAGCTCGGGTCGCACCGAAGTGACCGGCGCCAACGTGCTTGTGGCAATCTTTGCCGAGCGCGAATCCAACGCCGCTTACTTCCTGCAAGAGCAGGATATGACCCGCTACGATGCGGTAAACTACATCGCACACGGTGTGGCCAAGGATCCTGCTTTTGGCGAACAGCGACCCGTTTCCGGTGCTGACGAAGAGCAGCCCAACGAACCGCGCATCGAGGGCGTTGCCGAGGAGCAGAAAGATGATTCCGCGCTGGCGAAATACTGCGTCGATCTGAATGTGAAAGCCGGCAAAGGCGACGTGGACCCGCTGATTGGGCGCGACCACGAAGTCGAACGCTGCATTCAGGTGCTTTGCCGTCGCCGCAAAAACAACCCGCTTCTGGTGGGGGATCCGGGTGTTGGCAAAACCGCAATCGCAGAAGGTCTTGCCCGCAAAATCGTTCAAGGCGAAACACCCGAGGTTCTGTCCAAGACCACAATCTTCTCCCTCGATATGGGAGCCCTTCTGGCGGGCACACGTTATCGCGGCGACTTCGAAGAGCGTCTGAAGGCTGTTGTAACCGAACTGGAAGAACACCCCGACTCGGTGTTGTTCATCGATGAAATCCACACTGTGATCGGTGCCGGAGCCACTTCGGGCGGCGCGATGGATGCCTCCAATCTGCTGAAACCTGCGTTGCAGGGCGGCAAGCTGCGCACCATGGGGTCCACGACCTACAAGGAATTCCGTCAGCACTTCGAAAAAGACCGCGCCCTGTCCCGTCGTTTCCAGAAAATCGACGTGAACGAGCCGACCGTAGATGACTCCGTCAAGATCCTGAAAGGTCTCAAGGAGTACTTCGAAGAGCATCACAGCGTGAAATATACGGCAGACGCGATCAAAACGGCCGTGGAGCTGTCCGCGCGCTATATCAACGATCGCAAGCTGCCGGATAAAGCCATCGACGTTATCGACGAAGCTGGCGCTGCCCAGCATCTCGTGGCCGCCTCCAAACGCCGCAAAACGATCGGTGTGAAGGAAATCGAGGCTGTCGTCGCAAAGATTGCCCGCATCCCGCCGAAAAGCGTCTCCAAGGACGACGCCGAAGTGCTCAAGGATCTGGAAAAGACCCTCAAGCGCGTGGTGTTTGGCCAGGACAACGCCATCGAGTCGCTCAGCTCCGCGATCAAGCTTGCCCGTGCCGGTCTGCGCGAACCGGAAAAGCCCATCGGAAACTACCTCTTCGCCGGTCCAACCGGTGTGGGCAAAACCGAAGTCGCAAAACAACTGGCGGACACCCTTGGTGTGGAACTGCTGCGCTTCGACATGTCCGAATACATGGAGAAACACGCCGTATCTCGCCTGATCGGTGCGCCTCCGGGTTATGTCGGCTTTGATCAGGGCGGCTTGCTGACGGATGGTGTGGACCAGCATCCGCATTGCGTCCTGCTGCTGGACGAGATCGAGAAAGCCCACCCTGATGTCTACAACATCCTGCTGCAGGTGATGGACCACGGGGAGCTGACGGATCACAACGGCCGCACGGTGAACTTCCGCAATGTCGTGTTGATCATGACATCCAACGCAGGCGCCGCAGAACAGGCCAAGGCCGCCATCGGCTTCGGGCGTGATCGCCGCGAAGGTGAAGACACCGCAGCAATCGAACGCACCTTCACTCCGGAATTCAGAAACCGTCTGGATGCCGTGATCTCCTTCGCGCCGCTGCCGAAGGACGTCATCATGCAGGTCGTCGAGAAATTCGTCATGCAGCTTGAGGTTCAGCTTCTGGATCGGGGCGTAACCATCGAACTCACCCCCAAAGCCGCCGCTTGGCTCGGCGACAAGGGATACGACGAAAAGATGGGGGCTCGTCCGCTTGGCCGCGTCATTCAGGAACACATCAAGAAGCCACTGGCCGAGGAACTGCTCTTTGGAAAACTTTCCAAAGGCGGTGTGGTCAAGGTGAAGGTCAAGAATGGCGAGTTGGAACTTGATATTTCCGGCCCCGAAAAGCGCCGCATCTCTGGTGACAAGCCGCCGCTGCTGACCGCCGACTGATAATGCGCCTGACGCTTTCAACATTTGTCGCGCTCGCTGCCCTACCGGCCGCGGGCGCGCCTCTTTTGGAGACCCCGGTCGACTGCAACATTGGCGATAACTGCTACATCCAGAATTACGTCGATCACAATTCCGCCTCCGGCTATCTCGACTTTACCTGTGGCCCCCTCAGCTATGACGGTCACAAGGGTACGGACTTTGCGCTGCCGACCTACGCGGCGATGGAGCAAGGCGTCAACGTGCTTGCATCTGCTGCCGGTGTTGTCAAAGGCACCCGTGACGGGATGAAAGACCAGATTCTGACCAAGGAAAACGCGGCCCAGATCGAGGGTCGAGACTGCGGAAACGGGGTGGTAATCGACCACGGGCAGGGTTGGGAAACCCAATACTGCCACCTCAAACAGGGGTCTGTACAGGTCGCCAAAGGCGACAAAGTCGAAGCCGGTCACATCCTCGGTCAAATCGGACTTTCCGGTCGCACGCAGTTTCCGCACCTGCATATTTCCGTTCGCCAGGGCGGCCGTGTTGTGGACCCGTTTTTTCCTTCCCAAGACGCCGACCGCTGTGGTGAACCTCGCGATGCAATGTGGGCGGATCCCCTGCAGTATGAGGCGGGTGGTCTGATCCGCACCGGCTTCGAAACGGGTATCCCCGACTATTCCGATGTGAAGTCAGGCGCTGCCGGCGACGCGGAAATCGCAACTGACGCCCCTGCCCTGGTGGTCTTTGCGTTCGGATTTGGGAGCCGATCGGACGACATTGTCGATATCACCATCACCGGCCCTACCGGCAACGTGATGTCCCAGTCCGTGACACTGGAAAAAGTTCAGGCGCAGTACTTCCGTGCCGTTGGCAAACGCACCCCCGCGCAAGGCTGGCCCAAAGGCACCTACACCGGCATTGTCACTCTGAGCCGCGACGGCGAGGTGTTAGATCAGTCGACCACCTCTGTCATGGTCAAGTGACGGGCATTATTTCTCGGTGAACTTCAACTCGATCCGACGGTTCTTGGCGCGGGCTTCGGCGGTGTTCGCTGTATCTACGGGCTGATACTCGCCAAATCCGTTCGCCGACAACCGGTCCGGCGGCAACCCGAGTTCGTCAATCATGTAGCGCACAACCGATAGCGCGCGCGCCTGACTCAGTTCCCAGTTGTCTGCGAACTGACCACCGTAAATCGGCAAATTGTCCGTGTGTCCATCGACCCGCAAAATCCAATTGATCTCCGCCGGAATGTCGTCGATCACGCTCTGCAGGATCGCGGCGACCTTGGCCAGCTCCCGCTCGCCCTCAGGTGACAGCCCTGCAGCGCCCACGTCGAACAGCACCTCGGAAGAGAACACGAAACGGTCGCCAACGATACGCACGCCCTCCTGCGCACCCAGCAAACTGCGCAGGCGCCCAAAGAACTCGGACCGGTATTGCGCAAGGTCTTGTGTCCGCGCCTCAAGGTCGGCTTTCTCCGCCTCCAGCCGCGCTCGCTCCGCTTCTTCCAGCAGGCGCCTTTTGCGTTCTTCTGCGGCGGCCCGTGCCAAAGCTGCGTTCAGGTCCGACCCCAACGCCTCCAGTTGCACTTTTGAGGCGGCATCGCGCTCTGCGTAATCGTCCAATAGGGCCTGCAAGCTCCCCAGTTGTGTCCTGAGCGCTGCGATCTGTTGATTCAAGGCTTCCACCTTGCGCAGACTCTCCGCAGATTTGGCTTCTTCTTCCGACAGGGCTTTGTTGGCCTCGGCAAGCAGCGCATCACGCCGCTCGGCCTCGGTCATGGCCTCGTCCTGCGCCAGTTCCGCCGCCCGCTGTGCTGCCAAAGCGGCGGCCAGCTGCTCGCGCACATCGCCCGTGTCGCCCAACGCATTTTCCGCCGCCAGCTTCGCTGCCAGTGCCGTCGCAAGACGCTCGCGCAGCGAGCTACCGTTTTCTTCGGCCTTAACCTGCGCCGCCACAGCCGCGGCCAGCTGCTCCTCCAGCGTCGCAACAACGTCCTGTAACCCGTCCCGCGCCGCCTCGGCTTCGCTGGCCCTTGTTTCTTCGGCAAGTTTTGCCTCCAGCGCTTCCGCCAACCGCGCTTCCAGCGCAGCAAGGTCGCTCGCGGCCTGCGCCTCGGCACCCGCTTTTTCTGCTTCCGCATTGGCCACCTGTGCGAGCAGTTCCGCAACTGTTGTCTTGCTGGTTTCCACACTCAGCAAAGCCGCCGCCAGCTCTGCCTTTACGCTCGCCAGCTCGCCATCTCGTGTCTCAAGTTCCGTTTCGACGGCCGCAAGCTTCAGGATCGTTTCGGCCAGATCCGCACCAGCCGCCTCGCCCTCGACAAGAGCTGCTGCCAGCTTAACCTCGAGATCCTCTTGCGCCGCCTTCGCCGCCGCCAGCAGGGTCAGCGTGTCCTCTGCCTCTTGCCGTTGTTGTTCCAATGCCAGCGTCATCGCTGTTAGCTCGGCGTCGGCGTCTTCCAGTCGATTGCGCAATTCTTCGGCCGCTGCTGCCTCAAGTAACCGCGCCCGTTCCTCGTCCGAAAGCTGTCCCTCAAGGTCAGCAATCTGCGCCTCACCTTCAGAGACGTCCTTTCGCAGGCTTTCGATCAGGGCCTGCATTGCATCCGCCTCCGCCGCCGCAAGTCGCGCGGCCTCGACCTGTGCGTCGATTTCGCCCCGTGCCTGAACCAGCGCCAGATTGAGCGCGTCGCGCTCGTCGATCAAAGTGTCCCGCTCACCCTCAAGTGCAGCAATGTCTCCGAGGGCTTTCTCCCGATCGGCAAGCAAGGCAGCAACTTGCGCTTCAAATGATGTGATCTCGGTCCGCGCTGCTTCCAACTCAATAGCTTGGCGGTCCCGCGTCGCCGTCAATGACGCGATCAGCGCATCTCTCTCCACCAAAGCCGCCTGCGTGTCCGTCAGAGTAGCTTGCAACCCGCCCAGTTCGCCTTCCAGTTCCCGGGTTCTTGTGCGCTCCAGGCCTAGGGCATCGGCCAGAGCAGCAACCTCGGATTCCAGAGCATCAAGCTCGGTTTCCTGTCCGGTGATGGTCTCGCTCAACACAAACTGCACGATCATGAAGATCGTCAGCACAAACATGAGCACAAGCAAAAGCCCGGTCATCGCGTCCACGAAACCGGGCCAGATCGAGGCTTGAAAGCGTTGTCCCGTCCGGCGGCTCAGGGCCATGACCTAGCCCTCCTGTCCACCATCAGACGAAGGTGGTTCACGACGGCGCACCTTGCCAATCGGCTTCACCGGCGCGGCACCGAATGCGCTCGCGGTTTGCTTGACGATGCGTTTGAGGCCACCCAGTTCCGTACGCAGTTCCGCCATGGTTTCTTGCCGGCCCGCGCTGATTTCTTCGAGGATACGCAACATCTGCACGTCAATCGAGCGCAACCGCATCCGGCTTTCGGCATCAACGCCGCCTTCGCCGTCTTCACCGCGACCTTCCAGATGCTGGATCAATTTCTCCTGCCCGTCTGCCACTCGCAACAGAGCTTGGGTTGCAGGCGCCTGCGTTTCTATCCGGTCGGTCATACGGTGAATTGCCTCGGCCAATTCAGTCATTGATCCGCCGTCTTCGTTGCGCGCCGAGGCCGTGACGATCATGGTTTCGCGCAACTCGTCCAATTGCGCAGACATATGTTCGAAAGCCGCACCAAGGACTTGTACGTCGCCCTCGCCTTCGCCGGAGCTAAAGCCGACCCGCGTAATCGAGCTCAGCCATTCTTCCAGTTCACGGTAAAAACGATTCTGGCCATGTCCCGCAAAAAGCTCGAGCAGTCCAACGATCAGCGATCCGGTCAGACCAAGAAGCGACGAGGCAAACGCGGTGCCCATTCCGCCCAGTTGGCTTTCGAGACCGTCCAGAAGGCGCGACACAACATCCGTACTCTTTTCACCTTCTGCCAGGTCCAGGCTTTTGATGGTGTCTACCACCGCCGGAACCGTGGTCGCGAGCCCATAAAAGGTGCCCAGAAGGCCGAGAAAGATCAGGGTGTTCACAAGGTAACGCGTGATTTCGCGACCTTCGTCGATCCGCGTCGCGACCGAATCCAGAATGGACCGCGTCGACGAGGCGCTGATCTGTCCGTTCGCCCCGCGCTCACGCAGCAGAGCCGCCAAAGGCACCAACAGTTTGGGTGGCGCGTTTACATCATAATTCTCGCGAAGCCCCACAAACCCTTCGATCCAGCGGATCGACGAGGTCAATGACAAGACCTGCCCGAACGTGGCGCAAACGCCGATCAGGAACACCACAAAGATGAAACCATTCAGATAGATGTTGGACAGAAACACATCCATCACGCTGGGCAACGCCACCGAGGCGCCAGCCGCGGTCGCGCCAAGCACAACCAGCATGTACAAGATCTGGGTTACAGGTCTTTTGAATTTCGGCTCGATTTTCCGGTCCGGCTGCTCCATGAGCGCGTGTCCTGACACTTGTTTTTCTGGCGTCACCCTACTGGCAAGCGCCCAGAGTGCCAAGGTTTTTCACCCTGGGTACATCAAAGTGGACCTCAGGCAGCCACCAATTCCCGCACCCGCGCGGACAGCCAGTCCAAATCCGCATCTTCGATGCCCAGTGCGGTCAAATGACTGGCAGTATTGTAAAGATACTCGGTATTGGGCCCGCGCCCGCCAACAGCTGTGGAAATGATACGCGCCTGCTCCTCAAGGTCCAGATGGCAATACTGCACGTGATCGGGATCGATCACATAGGTCACAGCCTCCACAGTCCGCCCGTCGCTCAACGCCACTTCCAACGTTTTTTCCAGATAAGCAGAGCTCACCAGTTCCCGCTCACGCAGGTAATCCAGAGTTTTTGCTTCATGTCCGTTCGCCACTTTCAAGGCCACGCCCTGACAATGCGCCCCGACCTCGGCATCCAGCGCGAGCACCAGACCGGGGTCTGCATCGGTGCCACGGTGGTGGATCGAGCGCATGCAAAAACTGCGATGCCAGCCGTGCAGGGTGCCCACAGACTGCTCACTCACCTCAAATCCGGGGTTCCACAATAGCGACCCGTATCCGAATACCCACATCTGCCTTGCGCCTTTTGCTGGTTCCGTGTCTGAGGTCGCGTTAAACACCAAAGGCAACGCGGCGAAAAGGGTGCAGTCGATGAAATGGATGGCAAGGCTTATGGTGCTGGGTGCGCTGGTCTGGGGCGGTTTCTGGCTGGCAGGCTACTATGGCGCGAAATCCGGCTTTGCCACTTGGTTCGAAGACCGTCGCGCCGATGGTTGGGTTGCAGAGTATGACGAACTCTCGGTTTCCGGCTTTCCCAACCGAATTGACACCACCTTCACCCAGATCACCCTTGCCGACCCGGAAACCGGGGTTGCATGGGAAGCCCCGTTCTTTCAACTGTTTGCACTTACATACAAGCCGCACCACCTGATCGCGGTCTGGCCGAACGAACAAACTCTTGCCGTTCCAACGGAGAAACTATCCCTGAAGTCCGAGGACATGCGCGCGTCCCTCGTACTGCATCCGGGAACGGATCTCGCGCTGGAGCGCATCAATGTCGATATCGACACGATGGCACTTTCCTCGTCGCTGGATTGGCAGATGACAGCCACTGGCCTCGACCTCGCTCTGCACCGTCAACCCACAGAAGGCGACCAGCCCAGCGCGACCTACAGGCTGGCCTTCCGCGCCACGGACCTCGCGCCTCCCGCAGCATTCTCCCTGCCCTCCGGGGTGGACCTACCACGCACATTCGAGGTGTTTCAGGCTGACCTGCACGCCAGCTTCACACGCCCATGGGACATTTCCGCCATCGAGGACGACCGTCCTCAACCGACCAAGCTGGACCTCAAACGCGCCGATATTGTCTGGGGGGACCTGGTCTTCAACGCGGCCGGAGCCGTCTCTATCGACAATCTTGGCTACCCGACTGGCGAACTGACTTTCCGGCTGGTGAACTGGCAGGACATGATCGCGGTCGCACGTGAAAGCGGGCGCGTCGCTCCCGCAGTTCTGGACACTTTGGAACAGGCGCTGACCTTTGTCGCAGGACTTTCCGGCAACAAGAAGCAACTGGACATTCCGCTGACCTTCAAAGGTGGCACAACCCGTTTCGGACCGATCCCGATCGGCCCCGCGCCTCGGATCGTCATCCGCTAGCGGCAGTACGGTCCACTGCGATGGCTGGCCACGTCAAAGTGGAAATGGTCACGATGATAGCGGTCTGCGTTGGGTCCGAGAACCGTGCCAAACGGACCACAGGCAGACCGGTGCATCTCTCTGAGCATTCTGCCCTTTTTGCCTTTTCCCCAGTCCCTCAGAACCGAAATTTCGTCGCCGCTTTTGGTGTAAAGCGCCGAAATATCAATAGCTTTCCCGCGACCATGCTCACTTACCTTTGCGCCTGGTCGGTTGTTGCGTGTCCGGCAGGCGTACCCGGCAGCCACCTTGAGCTTGCTGACACCTCCGCCAAAGTGTTTGACCGAGTCCGCAACGCCCTTGTCCACCCAGCGGTGCAGGGCAAAAGCCGTATCGCATGTCATCACCGCAGGCGTGCTCAGCGACACCTCGCCGACCTGATAGACTTTCACCGCGCCGGATTTGATGCCGCATCCTGGCAACTTGGCAGGCACCGGCGCGTGGGCTTTACCGATGATGTTCTTGCTCTTGCAGAGATAGCTCATCCCCTCCGGCAAGCGAGATCGCTTCTTGCGCTGTACGTTGACGCCGGTTTCAACAGCATCACGCCCGGTCGCCATCGCCACTCGGGTGGTTTTGGTTTCCGCAGCTTGCGTCTTGGCCGCCTTGGCCGGTTTGGTTTTGACAACGTTGGCCGTTGAGGCCGCCGCCACAGCCGCAGCGGGTTGCGCAACCGCTGCGCGCGTCACAGATGAGGGTCGCAAACGAGGTCGCAAAGACTTTGATGGTGCCTCGGCCCGCGCCTGTTTTTGGGTTGTTTCCTTCGGCAAGGGAAACACATCCTCACGGGTCACAGGTCGCAGGCTTGTCTTGGGGGCTTTCGCCGCCGCAAAGTTTCCCGCCACCATCAGCCCCAGTGCGCAGGCGGCCAATATTCCGCCGCGCGGGGTCATTCCTTGCCGCCCCCGCGACCAAAGTTCGGCGCAGCCGTGTCCTGCCCCGCTTCAATGATGCCGCGACGGATGGCCCGTGTGCGGGTGAAATAGTCGTGCAACTGTTCGCCGTCACCGGTCCGGATGGCCCGCTGCAAGGCAAACAGTTCTTCCGTAAAGCGCCCGAGGATTTCCAGCGTCGCGTCCTTGTTGGTCAGGAACACGTCCCGCCACATGGTCGGATCCGACGCCGCAATACGGGTAAAATCACGGAAACCGGCCGCTGAATATTTGATTACCTCACTGTCCGTGACACGGCGCAGATCGTCTGCGACACCCACCATCGTATACGCAATCAGGTGCGGCGCATGGCTGGTCACGGCCAGAACCAGATCGTGGTGGTCAGCATCCATCTCGTCGACATTTGCGCCCATACCTTCCCAGAGTGCGCGCAACTTGGCCACGGCTTCTGGGTCGCTGCCCTCGACAGGCACCAACAAACTCCAACGGTTGTCAAAAAGCTCGGCAAAACCGCTCTCCGGACCAGAGTGCTCCGTACCCGCCAGCGGGTGTGCAGGCACAAAGTGTACACCGTCGGGCAAATGCGGTGTCACCGCGTCGATCACATGGCGTTTGACAGAGCCCACGTCGGTTACTGTGGCGCCCGGCATTAAAGAAGGTGCGATGTCCGCAGCCACAGCCCCCATCGCCCCAACCGGAACACACAGCACCACAAGATCAGCGCCTTCAACTGCCTCGGCCGCGCTTTCACACACACGGTCGCACAGGCCGATCCGGCGGGCCGTCTCGCGGCTTTCAGCCGATTTGGCATATCCGGTGACTTCACCTGCCAAACCGCCGCGCTTCATCGCCCAGAACATTGAGGACGCTATCAGCCCGAGCCCGATCAGGGCCACACGGTTGTAAACCGGCGTTCTCACTTGCCGCCTCCGCGGTACTCGGCTTTGAAGTTCCCGATTGTGTGTGCCACTCGGCGGCAGGCTGGTTCGTCTCCAACCGTGATCCGAAGACAATGCGGCAGGCCATAGCCGGCGACGCGACGCACAATCAGACCTTCGGTTTTCAGGTAGTCGTCACAGGCTTCAGCTTCGGCCTGATCCGCAAATCTGGCCAGAATGAAGTTCGTGGTCGAGGTGTCCGACGGCACGCCCAACTCTGCCAAAGCTTCCGCCAGCCACGCGCGCATCCGCGTATTTTCCGCGCGGCACTTCTCGACCCACTCCTGATCCCGCACGGCTGCCTCGGCCACATCAAGCTGAATCGTAGACAGGTTGAACGGCTGACGAACGCGATTCAAAACATCGATGATCTCCTTGGAGGCGTACCCCCAACCGACCCGCAATCCGCCAAGACCGTAAATCTTGGAGAAGGTGCGTGTCATGACCATGTTGTCCCGCGCCTCCACGAGAGACGCGCCGCCGTCAAAGCCTTCAACGTATTCCGTGTAGGCACCGTCATGCACAAGAATGCAGCCTTTGGGCAGGCCATCCGCCAGTCGTGCAACCTCGTTGCTGCCAATCATGGTTCCCGTCGGATTGCCCGGGTTCGCAATAAAGACGATCTTGGTCTTCTTGGTACAGGCCTTGAGAATGGCATCCACATCCACTGTCCGTTCCCGCTCGGGGACTGCAACCGGCTTGGCGCCGACCATTTTGGCCAGGATCGGATACATAGAGAAACCGTGTTCAGGGTACACGATCTCGTCGCCCACACCGGCATAGGCTTGCGTTACAAACTGGAGAACCTCGTCGCTCCCGACACCGCAAATGATGCGATCAGCATCCAGCTTGTGCACATCGGCAATCGCCGCACGCAGACCGGCATGATCCGTCGAAGGATAGCGGTGCAGATTGTGGCCGGTCTTGGAATGGGCCTGCTTGACCACATCACTGGTGCCAAGGGGGTTTTCGTTGGACGACAGCTTGACCACTTCGGCCACACCATCCACCGTCGAAGAGCCGCCGACATAAAGTTCAATATCCAGAATGCCCGGCTGCGGCGCGATCACTGACATAACATCCTCCACTTACGAAGAGGTGTTTAGCTGCGGCTTTTGGCATTTGAAAGCCACGAAGCCACCATTGCGCCAAATTGCGCCCTTGTGGCAACGTTTGACGGGAAAGAACGACATCAGGCGCCGGTTTTGCGACCACATTCGGCAAAGTCAGATCAGGAGTACCGTACATGACGTTGCTGACATACGTCCTGATACTAAAAATCGCGATCTCACTGCTGTGCCTTGTCGCCCCTTACCTGCTCCTGCCATCCGCCCGCTTGGATACGATCACGTGGCTGCCCAAAGGCACCCCGCTGATGTACCGCCTTTACGGCACCGCCATTCTTGCGCTGCTGGTGGCATATGGGTCTGGCAACTACTCTCTGGCCCATGGAATCTTTCCATGGGGCATCGTGCTGATGGGCATTGTATCTAACCTTGGTGCCACGGCGTACATGCTAATGTCCCAACAACGCCGCGCCCTGCGAGGGGGCATCGCGTTCTTTGGCGCAATTGGCTTGCTGCTTGTTGCCGCGGCCCTCATGCCAGACGTGTTCAGCCGGCCGGTCTGACACAGGTGTCAGGCATAGTAGTCGATGAACGACTGCGTGCTGTCGATGCCGTTGGCTTTGAGTTCCGCCATCATGAACTGAGCAAATGATTTCCCGCCAGCGCCACCGTTAAAGGCGGTCACCGCGTTGTTGATCATGTTGCGCACGGACGAATCCAGCGTCTGCGATCCAAGCTCGCGCTGCGTCGTGCCACCTTTGCTGGCGCCATAGTCCGGATCAAGACCCGGGGCTTGTTCACCCTGACTGTCCAGACCACGCGACACCTTGGTCGGCTCCGGCTTTTCGACTTTCGCTGTTTCGCGCCCGCCGTACTGAGACAACGCGGCCTTGACCATGACGCTCTGCGCCGGCGTCAGAACCACGACACGCGGCACTCCGCCATTCATGACCATGTTGGACTGCAATGGAACTGCCATCTTGTTTCCCTTTCCTGTTCACACGCAGGCAGTTCTTGCCTTGGAATCCCCCAATTCCCCATCAACACCAACTTAATTGAAAACCGTTTAACCTGTCCCGAAACCCTTAGACTTTGCAGTATTTTCTTCGCCACAGATGTGAACAGTTTAAATCTTTTGAATACCTTACTCCGTGCGGCTAGGGTCGTTCGAAACGTTTGCGCAGAAGGCTCCTGCCGTGCCCGTCACAACAAAAACCAAATTCGCTCAATGGCTCTACGCGCTGCAATGGCGGCTTGCGCCCCATGAAATAGAGACCCGCTATCTGTCACGCAGATTGCCCGCGGGAGCATTGGACACGTTTGTCGACGTGGGCGCCAATATCGGCATGTACACGCACACTCTGCGCCCCAAAGCCCGCCGTATCTTCTCCTTTGAACCCAATGCCGGCCTTTTCGAACACACGCGCCATTTCTACGCCAGCGCAACCTGCATAGTTGAGCCGATGGGGGTCGATGACACGAACGGCTCAGCCACTCTGCGCATCCCGGCAAAAGACGGCATCGAAAGCGTCGATCTCGGAACCATTGCGCAAGGCAACAAATTCGATACCTCCGAACACGATGCCATCCACAGCTTTGACATCCGGACCGTCGCGATCGACAGCTATTTCTCCGACCATGATGGACGCATCGACCTGATCAAGGTCGATGTCGAAGGCAATGAATTCAACGTCGTGAAGGGGGCGCACGAACGAATCAGGCAGGACCGTCCGGTTTGGTTGATCGAAACGGAACTCCGCCATTCAGACAAGGTCAACGACCTCTTCGATTTGCTAGAAACCGAAGGATACCGTGCCTGCTATGTCGCGCGCGACAATCGGCTCAAAGACGTTTCGCCAGCAGACCTCAAAACGCTGCAAAGCCCAGAAAACCTTGCCATCCGCAGCCGCAACCCCCTGTCGCGCGTTTATGTGAACAACTTTTTCTTTGTTCACCCTGACTGCCGGATCGCAGCGCTTCTCACCTGATGACAAAATGAAAACCCCGCCACTTGGGCGGGGTTTTGCAAAACTCTTGGAATGTCGGCGAAGATTAGTTCTTCGCGTAGAATTCAACAACCAGGTTCGGTTCCATGACAACCGGGTACGGCACGTCGGACAGGCCGGGAGTGCGCACGAAGGTTGCGGTCATTTTGGAGTGGTCCGCGTCGATATAGTCCGGAACGTCACGCTCAGGCAGCTGAACCGCTTCCAGCAGAACTGCGAGCTGCTTGGACTTGTCACGCACCTCGATCACGTCGCCTTCTTTGACACGGTAGGACGGGATGTTGACGCGCTTGCCGTTCACTTTGACGTGGCCGTGGTTCACGAACTGACGTGCGGCAAAAACGGTTGGTACGAACTTGGCGCGGTACACAACCGCGTCCAGACGACGCTCCAGCAGGCCGATCAGGTTTTCACCGGTATCGCCTTTAACACGCTCGGCTTCGCCATAGATGCGGCGGAACTGCTTCTCGGTCAGGTCGCCGTAGTAGCCCTTCAGCTTCTGCTTGGCACGCAGCTGGGTGCCGAAGTCAGACATTTTGCCTTTACGGCGCTGACCGTGCTGGCCGGGGCCATATTCACGACGGTTGACGGGGGATTTGGGGCGACCCCAAATGTTTTCGCCCATGCGGCGATCGATTTTGTACTTGGCAGACGTGCGTTTGGTCACGGCTGATCTCCTTCGTTCAGGTTTCGAAGGGCGTTGTCCTCTCGCCGGATTTGGCCGACGTGACAGGCATCCCCTTGCGGGGGCCACCAACACCAATGAAGCCGCGCTTATACGCCTGTAAGCACAGGAGTCAAGCGGGTTTGCCTTCAGAAGAGACGCAAAGAAATTTGCCGCATATTGCTGCGACGGAAGGCCTCGTCAGATGGACCCCAGATAATACCCGATCGCCTCGGCCAATTCAGTTTCTTCGTAGCGAAAATGGGACCGCACAACCTCTTCCAGTTTTCGGTATGTGGCCGCGGCCTTGGCGAAATTTGCTTCGACCGGGTCGGCCTGCAACGCGTCGGCGGCATCACCAAGTCTGATGATCAACTCATGTACCACCTCGTGCTCGGCCTTCAACTTGGCCACAACGTCCATGAACTTACCGCCGCCGGCAGCCGCAATGCGCGGAAACATCTGCATACTTTCAATGTCATGGTGCATCTTCAGAATCTGGCACTCGTGCCCGCAAAGTGACCCGAACGCCTTGAAGTTCTCGGCCATGTCGAGTGAGAGCACGATCCGCCTAAGATCTTCGGGCGGCGTGTCCCCCGCTTCGATACGGGCAAGCACGGCCCCGATCTTGGCCATCTCCATGAGGTAATGACGGTGGATAAACGCGAGCTGCTTGCCCTGACGCCGATGGGTGTCCGTCGCTTCCGGTACCGGTGGCGCTTTCGGACGCGACGCCTCATCAAGGTTCAGATCATCAAGACTTTGCAAAGACAGGTCAGACATGACGACAACAAACGCGCAACGCCAATAAAGTTCAAGAGTATCCCTGAGAAACTCAAGCGCCTGCTCGTGCACGCGCGCTAATTGGGCCGCAAAAATGTCAAAACGATACAATCAGGCAAAAAATTGCGACGTCCTGGCCTATTTCAGCAACACACCGATATATATTGTCAGGTCAACACTCCAGACACCCGCCCCACGAGGAGCTACATCATGGCAGACACGACCTTCGGACACAAAGGCTGGACCCCGGACCGCCTTCCCTCGCTTACCGGCAAAACATACCTGATCACCGGCGCCAACGCGGGCGCCGGTTTTCAGGCCGCCCGCACGCTCCTGAACAAAGGGGCTAAGGTCGTGATGCTGAACCGCAGCGCCGAGAAATCCGCGGCGGCTGTACAGGACCTCAAACAAGAGTTTGGCGCCGAAGCAGACGTTAGTTTCATTCGCATGGACCTTTCCGATCTAGCCAGTGTACGCGCGGCCGCCCAAGAAGTGCTGCAAACCCAGTCCCGGATCGATGCATTGATCTGCAACGCTGCCATCGCACAGGTGCCAAACCAAAAGATCACGGTGGACGGCTTTGAGAGTCAGCTGGGCACCAACCACTATGGCCACTTTGTTTTGTGCGGCATGTTGTTTGACCGCATAGACACCTCCGGTGGCCGGATCGTCGTGGTGGCAAGTCTGGGCTACAAGCTTGGTATCAGAACCATCCAGTTCGACGATATGAACTGGGACAAGAATTACAGCCCCAATCCGGTCTACAGCCAATCCAAACTCGCGCAGATGATGTTCGCCTATGAACTGCAGGATCGCATCAAGGCCGCTGGCAAATCTGTCGAAGTCTATGTCTGTCATCCTGGCGCATCGGCAACCTCGCTCATCAGCACAAGCGGCAGCCGCACGATGCGCATTATCTGGTGGATGATGTCGAAAACCCCGATGGTTCAGACCGCGGAACAAGGCTCATTCCCCGAAGTGATGTGCGCCACCGAGACCGCGCTGACCGAACAACGCGCCCTCTATGGTCCGACCGGCCGTATGGAGGCCGTCGGCCCAGTCGGGCGCGGCACCCTTGAGCCGCATGCCTACGACAAACCTGTGATGGAACGGCTTTGGACCGTGTCCGAAGAGGCCACAGGGTTTAAATGGCAATTCTGACGGATTGCTAAAAGCGCGGGCCGGCATAATGCTGGCGCGCATAGTCCCCACACCAAAGGAACGCCGATGGATATTGTAAAAACAGCCGTCGACTGGACCAGAGCCGAAATGCTGTCCTCGTCGTTCTTCATTGCCTTCGGCCTGCTTTTTCTCGGGGCCAGCTTCGGGTTTTCATATCTGGGCAAAACAGAATTGGCCCGTGCTTATGTAATCCCGACTATGGTTGCGGGCTCGCTTCTTTTGATCATCGGCGGCGGGATTTTCATACAAAGCTACGGGCGCGTAACAAGCTTTCCCGCGGCTTACGGTGCCAATCCTGCCGACTTCCTCTCGTCCGAACTCCTGCGCGCCGAGGCCGTACTGGGGCAATACCGGATTGCGGTGTTCAGGGTTATTCCGCTGATCATTGTCGCATGCGCGGTGCTCTTCGCGCTGATCGACTCTCCGATTTGGCGCGCGAGCCTTGCGACCACAATCGCAATGATGTCGGTGATTCTGATCATCGACACGAACGCCAACACAAGGTTGGCGGTCTACAAAACGAAACTGGAACAAGCTGCGCCGCCGGAGTGACCCAACGGCGATACCCGGCTCAAGCCCCCTACCGCAAGGCCACTGGCACGTCTTTGCGATGCACTACGGACCAATCGTCGAACTCGACAGTTTGCCCGTACGGTTGTGCATCACGATACAACCCTATGCGCGCAAAGATGTACTTGCCCTGCTGGTTCGTATTTATGTCCTCCCGCCGCAGGACTTCGTGCCCATCAACGGTAACGCGGCAAAAGCCCTGCTTTTCAGACAGGACGTATTCCATCACGACATCATGCCACTGCCCGTCATCCAGCCGCACCCCAAGTCGCGCGGTTTTGGCGGTGCTGTGATCGGGACGTCCACTTGAATAATCGTTGCACTTGGCCCGTCCCCCCTTGTCCAGATAGACGGCAACCGGTGGGCTTCCGAGAATGGGCTTGGTTTCCGACGCCTTGATTTGCGCAACCATCGTCCTGCCGGTCGCTTGGAAATCCGGCGTTACCCGAACCCGAAAGCTTTGCCGGACATAGGCCGCACCTTCCAAATTCTGTGCAACTTCAGCCCGCTCCTTTCCCCCGCGCGCGTCAAACTGGGCGCCGTGCATTCCGGGAAGAACCGTGACTTTCAAAACGCCATTCTCACGCTGCATCGCTTGTTCCGGCGTGTTGAATGTGTGCGGCACAACAAACGGGAACTGCCTCGAGAAATCCGTGTAGAACCCGGTATCGGCCGCAGTGAAGCCCACTGGCAAAAGCACAGCGGCGAGACAAGCGACCAATCGTTTTCGATTTACAAGAAACATCATGTACGTGACCTACCGCACAATAATATCTCAATTCTTAAGCGAGGCAAACCGCCCCCCTTGTTCACGAGGTTCAAGCCCCCCACTTTTCGCGGTGGCCCCTCTGACCTAATGTCTTTCCCATCCCGCCTCCAGAACCAACGCACCTCACTTCAAGGCCCGCCCATGCCCCGCCGCTACGCCGACATCTATCCCTCTTTACCGCTCCTTAGCAGCGACGAGATGGAACATGTCTCGGCAGCCTCACTCATGTCCGTCCGCTATTTTCAGGCAGAGCCGGACAGCATGCCGGAAGAAGTGTTTTCCGAACACCATGTGCTCCTGAACCTGTGCGACACTCCGCATCGTGTGCAAAACCGTCGAGACGGCACGATGCGCGACTTTGACTTTCACAAGCACGAAATCGTCGTCACCCCCGCGGGTGTCCGGTCCGGCTGGCGCTGGTTTGGCAAGTCGGACGTGATCGTGGTCACGTTGGCGCCTGACCGCGTGGAGGCATTTGCCCAGCGCGAGCTCGGAATGGTCCTCGACCGGCAACAACTCGTCGACCTACCGCAGTTCAGCGATCCGGACCTGTGCTCTGCTGGTGTGATGCTGCGCGATGCGCTGGAAAACGATGACCTGACCTCGGCGGTAATGTTCGAGGCCATGAGCCGCGTCTTTCTGGTCAAGCTGCTAAAACGATATGGTCAGCAGCGCCCTGAGGATCTCGCGCTGTCTGCCAGCTTTACGTCCGACCACTTTCACCGCGTTCTCGGTTTCATTCGCTCCAATCTGGACCGCACCATCACGCTTGACGATCTGGCCCGTGAGGCCGGCATAAGCCCGTCGCATTTCGGACGCCTGTTCAAAGACACCGTTGGCGATACGCCAATGCAATATGTTCTCGCCTATCGCATTGAACAGGCCATCGAGATGATGAAGGACAACAAGCGCCAGCTTGGTGATATCGCACTTGCCTGCGGTTTCGCAGATCAGGCGCATTTTTCGCGCAGCTTCAAACAGGTCATCGGCCAGACGCCCCGACAATTCCGCAGCGGATGACCGGTCGCGGGAATATGCAAAAACTCCGCCGGACCGTTCAAGTTTCCCACGCAGCCGCCCGCTATTTCTGACTCATCAATCCCGCCAACAGGCCCTTTGAGGAGACAACAGATGAACAAGATCGCGCTCACCGCAGCCGCATCGCTGATGGCCAGCACCGCAGCAATTGCGCAAGTTGAAACTCGCACCCTCACCTTCGAAAACGAAGGCGCACAGCTCTCCGGCACGCTCTACCTGCCCGAAGGCCACGATGGCTCCGTCCTGCCCATTGTGGTCGTGACCGGCGCCTGGACCTCGGTCGAGGAGCAGATGCCATCCGTGTATGCCAAGGAAATGGTTGGACGCGGCTTTGCGGCGTTCACTTTCGACTTCCGCGGCTGGGGCAAGTCCGGAGATCTGCCCGGCCACGTGCGCTACGCCGAAAGCCCTGCCGCAAAGACTTCCGACATCCGTGCCGCGTTCGAATTCGTTGCCACCCTGCCCGAAGTTGATGCCTCCCAAATCAACGGTCTCGGCATCTGCGCTTCCGCCGGCTACATGGTCGATGCGGTCGCAGGAAATGACACCGTCAATCGCATCGGGCTTGTTGCACCCTGGCTGCAAAACGAGCACCTCGTAGAGACGGTCTATGGCGGCTCCGAGGGCGTCGCTGGTTTGATCAACCTGTCCCGTGCCGCCGAGGCGGCAGGCGGTCAAATCATCCCCGCTTCGGGCCCCGAAGGCGCCGAAGGTGTGCTCATGCCCATTGGCGGCTACTACTACGACGCGGACCGCGGTGCTGTTCCGGCATACGACAACAAATGGAACAACGCGGGCTGGGAAGGCTGGCTGACCTATCACCCCGCCGACAACGGTGCCCGACTGACTCACCCGCTGGCCATCGTGCATTCCGAAACCGCAGCCATTCCGGACGGTGTCCGTGCCTTCCTGTCTGGGTTCGCGGGCGAGGCCACGTTGCAGATGCTCGAAGACGTCACGCAGTTCGACTTCTACGACAACCCCGAAGACGTCACCCGCGCGGCCGACACGATCGCCACCCATTTCAAAAGCTGAAGCGACCTGAGCGCCCCCAACGAAAAGGATGCCTTCGATGAAACAGACACTCACCGCAATCGCCACGGCCACGCTGGCTACGACAGTCACCGCAGCCGACCTTCCTCCGGCAGGGTTTCCCCAAGAGGCGCAGATCCGCACCCTTGTAACCTCTATCACCGTCGCCGTGGATCGCGCGGCCTATGACCTCGCCGAGGGCGCCTTCGCGCCCGAAGTTGTGATCGATTACACCTCGCTCTGGGGTGGAGAACCGGCGACGACCACACCGACCGCGCTTATGGACAGCTGGCGCGGTATCGTTCCGGGATTTGACGCGACATGGCACGAACTCGGGCCCGTAACCGTCAACGTGAGCGGCGACACCGCGACCGCATCCGCTTTTATCGATGCCCGCCACTGGATCGGTGATCGGCTCTGGCGCCCTGTCGGCACATACCACTGGGACCTCGCGAAACTCGACGGCCAATGGCGGGTCACACGAATGGAGCTCGCCATGATCGAGGAACTCGGCGACCGCACCCTGACCGCTCTTGCCATGGAACGTGCGCAGCAATCTGAAGCCGGCAACTAATAAACACTAAGGGCGCGGTCTCCCGCGCCCTTAGTGTTTCCACGTTTTCGCAAGCGTTAAAAGAAGATCAGCCAGATGATCAGCAAATAAAGCCCGTATTGCAGGATGTTATACACCGGCTTGTTCCAGGCTTTGATTTTCTTGCCGAGCAACCGGACTTTCTGGATGCCGCCAAAAGCCTTGTTCACAGCTCCGATCTTGTCTCCGGGCATGTTCGCAGTCGCAGACGCGGCCATCACGATGTTGGAAAACAGTGTATTGATCCAATCCACCACCCGAAAAATAACCGGCCGACGGATATCAAGAAACAGAACGATCCGATCTTTGTCGGTCTTGTTCTCGGCAAAATGCAGGTAAGTTTCGTCGAACATGACAACTTCACCGTCGCGCCATGAATACCGGTCGCCGTCCACCTCGATGAAACAGTCGTCGTCGTTCGGTGTTTCGAGACCCATATGATAGCGCAACGATCCGGCAAACGGGTCGCGGTGCGTCACCAGGCGCGCCCCGGGCGGCAGCATCGCAAACATAGCGCCTTTCACACTTGGAATACTCTCCACCATCGCGGTTGTCTCAGGACAAAGCTTGCGCGCGGAGTCGAGCGAGCTGCCATACCACTTGAGATAAAAGCGTGTCCAACCTGTCTTGAAGAAAGAGTTGAAGCCGATGTCATCAGGCTTGTCCGACGCCTTGATTGCGCCTTGAGCGTTCAGAACGCGGGCCTCGTCGCGGATCTCCGTCCAACGCTCCTTAAGCACATCCAGTTCCGGAAATAGAGCGGGATCCACGTAAGGCGTCGTCGGCACCTTGGAGGTCGCGTAAAAGAGACAGTTTATCGGCCCGAATACATTGGCGTGATCAGTGATGCTGCGCTTCAGTTTCTTGTGTCTTTGCGTACCGCGGGTCTGCACGTAAAACGCGCACAGGATAAAGACAGCGAGTATTACTAAGTTCATTATTGCTGGTCCGAAATCGAGGTCGTCTGAATATGCAGGACAATCGCACGTTCAACCGCGTCTGATCAAGACTGACGGCCCAGACAGAATGTCACCCCTCCCGGCTTTCGACCGGATTTTGAGCACATCGATCCCACTGTGCGTGCGCGGCCTCCCGTTTTGGCTGAAGGTTGCGAAAGGGGTAAACGCCAAAACATGAAATCGACGCTTTGCCGACGGAATACCGACGCTTTGCAGACGCCCTTATGCCGCCCGCCGCCAGCTTCTCAGCAATCCGGCAGCAGACGCCGCATAGGACCGGGCCATGCCATCATCCGTCCGCGCCTTGATGACAGAGTGCAGCCCCAAAAGTAGCCCCATAAGCACTTGCGCAGATGCTGCGGCACCTAACGGTAGCGATACTTCGCCTTCCTCTTCGGCCCGCAACAGAATCGCGGCGAATCGATCTTCCAAAGTGGCCAGATACCGTTCGATCCGCGCGTTCACGTCCGGATCTGTACGCTCGAATTGGCTGATCGAATTGAACGCAAGGCACCCGGCGTCTTGGACGCGGGGAATCTTTTCTTCCGACGCAATACCCTCGAACCACTCTGCCAGATCATCCAGCGTGAACCGCGCCGGATCCGGAAAGTGGCGCGCCTCCGCGTTGTCCAGATAAGTGTCTAAAGTTTCTAGGAAAAACTTCTCTTTACCGCCATATGCCGTCTGCAAGGTAAACCGCGTTAAGCCGGTTTTTTCCTCGATTTCCCGCGTGCTCGCTCCGGCATATCCCTTTTGCCAAAACAGCTCCAAAGCCCCGGCGATTGCGGTCTCGTGATCGGCTTTGCGTTTTCGCGCCATGAGTTTCCCCTTGCGTTTTCTATCCACCTGGATAGTTTAATTTCTATCCAATTGACTAGCATGTTGCAGCACCCTGCTCAACACGCGGTTGTCCAAGACCAACAGGAGACCCAAAATGACAATTCTCGACCCACAGCTCGGCGCGGCGAAACCAATCCTCCTGCGCGTAATTTTCATCCTCAATGCCCTCAAGATCCTGTTCACGGTCGGATTTTTCGTCGCCTTCAAGTTTTACGGCCTCTCGGTTCACGGCCTCGAGGGCGACAGCGCCGCAAACCTGATGCTCCTCGCCCTGGCCCTCTATGTGGCCGCCTTCGGCGCCATCGTTGCTTCGATCCTGAAACGTAACATCACCGGCATACGCCTCGCTTTGCTGGCCGATCTCGGGGTTTCGCTCTACGTCGTTGCTCCAATCGGCTTCGTAACTTTCGCGGTGTCCATGGCCCTCACGTTTTCCAAACCTGTCCGCGCCTATTTCGCCTACCGCGCCTGAGACCAGAGGACTGACGCCATGAAATCCCCACAAGCGATCTCTGCCGAATTTCCCTTCGAATCCAGGTTTGTCGATGTGAATGGCAGCCGCATCCACTACGTCGATGAAGGCGAAGGCGACCCCGTGCTTTTCATACACGGCAACCCGACATCCTCTTATCTCTGGCGAAACATTATCCCGCACACGGTGCCCCACGGTCGCGCCATCGCGCTCGACCTGATCGGAATGGGCAAATCCGACAAACCCGATCTCGGCTACCGTTTTGCTGATCACGTGCCATATCTAGACGGGTTCATCGAGGCTTTGGGCCTTAAGAACATCACGCTTGTTATCCACGACTGGGGCAGCGCGCTTGGCTTCCACTATGCCCATCGGCACCCTGACAACATCCGGGGAATTGCCTTCATGGAAGGCGTCATCCGACCAATGACTTGGTCCGGCTTTCCGCCGGACTTCCGTACCGGTTTCAAGATGATGCGGACAACTGGTCTTGGCTGGCTGATGATCTCCGGTGCCAATGTTTTCGTGAACAAAATCCTGCCGAGCGCGATTGTGCGTGACCTCAGCGCCGAAGAAATGGTGCACTACCGCGCGCCGTATCCTACTGCGAAATCCCGCAAGCCCGTTCGGGTCTGGCCGACGGAAATTCCCATCGACGGCTCACCGTCGGATGTGCATGACATTGTTGCAGCCTATTCCGCATGGCTCGGGGAAACCGACGTGCCGATGCTTCTGTTTTTCGGCTCGCCAGGTGGCACGATCCGCGCCGACGGCGTTCAATGGTGCCGCGACACAATCCGAAATCTGCGTGTGGTCGACGTTGGCGCAGGCATTCATTTCATTCAGGAAGACAATCCCCACCTGATAGGCCGGGAACTTGCCAACTGGTTACAGGAACTGGTTCCTGCAAAATCTGCCTAAGTGAGAAACGGCGCCCTTTGCGGGCGCCGTTTTGTATTATGCTGCGTCGTGCCGCAGGATTGCCGCTTCGCTGGCGCTCAGATTGCGCCGTGCAAACGGCCCGAAATCGTGCGGGTTGTATTCCAGCTCCGGCAACTTCTCGAAAAGCCTCGCCCGGTCTTCGTCAGCCAACGAAGCAAGGGACGCATTGGCCGGATGGAAGCTCTCGCTTTCGACGCCGTTGGCCCAGAGAATCTCATGCCCCGGCAACAACAGGTGCACATAGGTCACTTCTCGCAGGGCGTGATCCACCACAATGTTGGACCCGTTCACCAGATCCCGCGCGGCCACAAGAACTTCGTTGGTATTGAAAAGGGCTCGCGCAGCGGCCCCACGCACCAACATCCGATGGTCCGGCGACACCAACAATTCCTGATCCGGCCGATCAATCCCCAATGCACCGGCGCGGATGCGAATAGGCCTCAGCTTGGGCATTGCGAACAGCCGTGCACCGGTCATCCGTTTGCTGCCAATCCACTGAACCTCCTGTGCGCCGTTGTCCCGCGTCTGAACCCGATCGCCTTCCCGCAGGTCTTCGATACGTCGCGGTCCTTCTGGAGTTGCGATCATCGTACCCGGGGTGAAACAGATCACACCGGCACGACGGCCTCCCGGCGCCCGCGCTTCAAGCGCTTCCATTGAATGATGCACAACCCAAAGCTCCCGCCCCTTGGGCGGTAACTCGTCGAGGAACATCAGCAGCGGCGCGCTGCCCGGAACTTCGATCACGGTGGCGGTATAACTCTGCGCTCCGTCCGTTACGACAAAGCCACCTTCCATGAGCGGTTCTTCTACGTCCAGATTTCCAAGATCAACAGTCGTCCCATCCCCGGTAACTGCTGCTCCTACCAGACGGCGCACCATGCGCGCCGCCCGCTTGCGTACGTTTGCCGCTTCTTCCCCTTGGTCGAGTCGCAAAAGCGTGCCGGAGCCGTCCACTTGGACAGCGTCTCCAGTCCACGACCACACCACGCCTGTTTGCAACGTTTGAATCGGTGCGGCCCTAAGACCATCTACTTCTGTTTGCGACCAGGAGATGACAAACGTGCCACGAAAGCCCGTTTTCATTGCCCGATAACCTGCCATTTAGTTTTTTTATTAACGGCAAGTTAACAAAGCCGATTCGGGCTGCCTAGGAAAAAATTTGAAAAAGTGAATGAGTGCGGCCTCTTAACCTCAGAAGTTGAAGTCGAGCTTGATCGCTCCGACCACTTGCTCTTCGGTCTGCGCCTTGAATTCCTTGCTCAGCCAGCTCACCCCGTAGAACACGTGATATGCCTTTCCGCGCACGTGCAAGCCAGCGCGAATGCGGCCCCGCGCATCCGTCAACTCATAGCCGCGGCTGCCCGGCAGATAAACACTGTCAAAGACTTTTGCGATGTCCGCGCCAGCCACAAAGGACAGGCCTCGCTGATGGTTGCGGATTGCGCGATAGCGATGCCCGGTGACCCAGTCACGCACCAATAGCTCCCCTTGCCCGAACTTGCCGAATGTCACATCGAACCCGGCCCGCGCCATGGTTTCGTCACCGGCGCGCACCTCGACGAAAGGACGCAAAGTACCTGTCGCGCCAAGTTGCAGGTCGCGCCCGACTTCCCCCACCACGCGGGGAATCCACTGGTTCTGGATCTGATCGGCGCGTACCGCGTCAGACGGCCCAGCAATCCCGATCAGGTCATGCAAAGCGGTCTGCAAATCGTCCAGATGTGTCATCGGCCCGACGGCCATCAGGTCTCCACCAAAGACAAACTCAGTCTTTCCGCGTTTGAAATGCGTGTGCAGTCCCCAGAAGAATGTGCCAGCCCAAGGACGATCAGACGGCGCCGGCCGCGTGAGGCTCTCGCCGGACATCACCTCACCGCCAAACCGGAACTCGATCACATCGCCAAAGGTTTCCGGAAGGTCGCCATTCCAGCCGCGCCCCCAAATGCGCGAGGTTGTGTACGACCCGCTCCGCCAGCGGTCGTACCCGTCTCCAATCGCATCGTTGACCAGCAGGTTGCCAAATCCCAACGCTTCTCGTGCGCCCGCAGGTTTGGCGTCGCGGTCCTTCGCGAAAGCACTCGAGGTGAAAATCGCAATCGAGACGCACACAACAAGCGCGCCCAGAATGGCGGAGGCAAATCGGCCCATAGAATCCCGTCCTTGGTCTTCCCCCACCAAGCTCGGGCACCTTATCCACGCCACTGGCGCGACACTAGTGCAAGCGCGCCACAGTTCACTTCAAATGCAAACGGGCGGACAAGATCGCATGTCCGCCCGTTTGCCATTCACAATCCGGATTAATCCCCTGATGCGGTGCCTTCTTCGGACGACGGGCTGTCCTCGGTGGCGGCATCACCTTCTGCAGGGTCTTCGGCCGTTGCTTCAGGCGTTTCGTCACCCGCAGCGTCGGCCTCCGCGCCTTCCTCAACAGAGGCCTCAACTTCTGCCCCTTCTTCCGGCGGCAGAATGCCCAAAAGCCGCGCCGTTGGATCATCGATCTCACCGGTTTGTTCCAGCTCGTAGTCATATTGAAGCCAAAGCACTGCGGTTTCTGTGGCGGTACCAAAAACTCCGTCGACCGACCCGACATCGTAACCGTAGCCAACAAGCAGGGTCTGAAGCTCCCGCACCGCCGGACCACTTGCCATCGGCGAGGTCAATGACAAGCCCAACATGCTTTGGGCCTGTTCAACCTCCTCCTCGGCTTGCGATACGATTTCATAGACCTGCGTATCGTCATGGTACGTCGACCGATACAGCACGCCATCACATTGATAGAGCGTCTCTGTGCCATCCTTGATCTTCTGACACTCATTGTCCTCAGGCAGCGAGGTCACATAGACCAGCGTGGAACCGGCTACGACCGCGGTGAAGAACCACCCCCAGCTCGGGCCCCAATAGTATGGTCCCCAATGCCAATGCGGCGGACGGTAATAGGGCGGCCGATGGTATGGGGGGCGCCAACTCGGCGGACGATGTCCAGGAGGACGCCAGCCCGGTGGCTTTCCCGGTCCGGTTCCGGGGCCAGGCCCCGCGATTGGCGGACGCACGACTGGCGGTCTCTGCCCCCCCGGGGGGCGGGCGCCCGGCGGTCGTGTTCCGGTCCCGGGCGGGCGATCCGCAATTGGCGGTCTGTTTCCCGGCGGACGCGCACCGGGCGGGCGCTCGCCTGGTGGCCGGGCTCCCGGTGGGCGGTTCCCCGCGCCCGGAAGCGACGGACGTGTCGACGACGGTGGACGCGCGCCCGGCGGGCGGGCAATAGGCTGTTCCGGCCGCGCCACGGGTCTGCTTGGCCGCGTTGCCGGTTGGCTCGGTCGCGTAACCGGTTGACTTGGTCGGGTGACTGGCTGGCTCGGCCGCGTTGCAGGACGGCTGGGGCGCGTCGCAGGTTGCGCCGATGGACGCGACGGGCGCACACTCGGTGCCGGCCGTGCCTTTGGTGCGGAAATCGCAGGACGTGTGCGAGACCCTCCCGGTCTCGCCGTTGGTTGACGCGTAAATCCGCCTCGGGCCCCCGGCCCGCCACGCACCTGCGCCTCAACCCTGTCCGGACCAAAACCACCACTTAGGAATGGCACTGGTGTTTGCGTCAGGGCCATTGCGAAACTCAGAAAGAAAACAAGAAAGCGTTTCATCTCAATTGCCTCCCCCGATTGCGTCACCGCGGTCTTGCTGCTTTGGCCAGACCAGCCGGTTGACCTCATCGTCTGCATAGAAAGTGAACGTATCGTCGCCGATGTCCGGAGCGAAATCCCAGTCGTTGAAATAGGCTCGGAACTGAGGCCATCCCTGCGCATAAGGGTTCGTGCCGACAAGTAACATCGGCACCGGATTTACGGGATCCGTGCTGATCCACATTTGCAGATCACCCTCGTAGCTGGACAGCGCCACATGATGAACTTCGTTGCCCGCAATACGCTTCACTCCAAGATATGCCGCATCCGTCACATCACCGAGAAACTCGTCGGCGAAGTCGGACACAAGGACCTGCCATATCGGCAGGCTCTCTCCGTGCTCCTGCAGGATCACATCTGCCAGATCCTCGAACGATCCAAGATAGGGCTTGTGGGCGTAGGCATTTTCGTCCGGAAGAAAAACCGTCAATCCGAGCCCGTCATAAAAGAACTCACGTAGTCCCTCTTCCTGCTCGGCATAGGCATAATATTTGTCCGGCCGAGCGACGACCGCGCGGCCACTGCGCAGTATCGTCAACTTCTCCCGCCCGTCGATCACCTGATCAAAAGACACGAACCAATTCACACCGATTGTTTCCTGAGACGCCAGTGTCGAGGCAGCCGCTTCGACAACCTCGACAGCGCGCGGATCCAGCCGCATCGTTGCCGGGTCTTTCGGCTCCTCTTGGGCGGCCGCTGCGCCCGCGATCGCCAGCCCGCAAAAGACCGCAATCCATTTTCCAAAATCGAGACGCATAAAGACTCCTGAAATATGGTCAGAAGCCGCTTCGCAGGTCGAATGCGACTCGCCGACAGTGAAAGTCAGTATGGCAACCCTAGCAACAAGTTGGCGCATTCCAAAACGCAACGTGCGGGGAATAATGGGAAAGGCTTGTCAGCGAAACGCTGATCAGAAGAGCTTGGCTTCGCGGGCCAGAAGCGCGGCTTGCGTCCGGTTTGCCGCGCCAATTTTGCGGTACAGGTTCTTCACATGCAGCTTGATCGTCGGCTCCGACAGATCGAGATCGCGCGCGATCTCCTTGTTGGACTTTCCATCCGCCAACCCTTCAAGCACCTGCAATTCGCGTCGTGTGAGCTTCTTTGCGATCGGGTGGGTGGAATGTTCGGCTCCAGTCAGCAAGTCCAACGGAACGAACTTCTCGCCCGCTGCCATAAAGCGGATCGCGTTCACCAGCGATTTAGCCGGCATGGTTTTCGGAACGAAACCCGAAGCCCCGGCCTCGATCGCTTCCTGAACCACAGCTCTCGGTGCTTCTCCGGAAATCAACGCCACACATGGCGCATTAGGCTCGGCCATTACTCGCTTCATACCCTCAAGCCGGTTCATGCCGGGCATATTGTAGTCCAAAAGAACAAGATCGAACGGTCCCTGCGCCCTGACGCGCGTGATGGCACTTTCAAGGTCATGCGCGGTGCGCACCTCAATTCCGCCCGCGCCTTGGACAAAGGCAACAAGCGTATCCCTTAGAAGGTCATGATCATCCGCGATAAGGATCAGCACAGACAGGTTCCTTTTGCATAGACCGCGCAACTGCCGAGGTCACGCGAACCGGTCAAGGCAAGGATTCCCTAACCTGACACCGGGCACAATCTGCTGTTTAAGACAGCTAAACCACTGTTCGGCTTAACTTTGCCGATTGAATGGCGCCCTTAGGACGAATGTGGCGCATTCGCGAAAGCTTACCCAACGTCAAATTAAAAAACCTATCCTTTCGGATAGGGAACTATACCTATGCCCGCTGCAGTTGTTTTATGTCATCTGCGATAAAGAACGCAGCATTCGGGACACGGGATATGACATTGACACTTCGCAACGCTCTATCCTTCATTTTTTGCCTGCTGCTACCACTCACGACGGTCTTAGCGGCCGGAGGCGTCAAAGGTGAGACCACCGGAGACGTCATTTTGACCGTGTCAGGCAAAATCAGCGCCAAGAACGCTGACGGCACGGCAACGTTCGACATCGAGTCGCTTCGGGCACTGCCCGCGCAGACCGTGTCGACAACGACCATATGGACAGAAGGGGTTCATGTGTTCACGGGTGTACCGCTGGCGTTGCTGCTTGATAAACTGGGGAGTTCAGGCAGCACGCTGCGGGCCTCGGCTATAAACGACTACACCGTAGAAATTCCGGTCGCCGACTTGGCCCCACAAGCGCCAATCCTTGCCTATGAAATGGACGGAGCGCCGATGCACCGTCGCGACAAAGGCCCGCTTTGGATCATCTATCCTTATGATTCCTCGCCTGACTACCAGACATCGATCGTCTATTCACACAGCGTGTGGCAACTCGACAGGCTTGAAATCGTCGACTAATCTGCGCCCATGCAGCAGAGACCGTTGACCCCCTCTCAGGCCAAACGGCCATGAAATCTACGGCCTCTCGATTCACGGCAGCATCCTCGCTTACAGCCCCCCTGCAGTTTTCGACGCAGCCTTACGCTCGCCGTGTGATTGCTGCCGCCTTGGTACTCGCACTTGCGACCCTCATCGCTCTGTCGTCGCTGCTTTCCTATCGTGTCATCACGAACTTCAGCGGCGTGCGTCCGGAAGCATCCGACAATGTCGGCTGGTCCCTTTCGCAAATCGAAGTGGAAGCCGGCGACTTCAACAACGCGGTCAAAGATGCGCTTTTGAACGGGTCACCCAATCTCAATCAGCTCCGCCTGCGGTTTGATATTTTCTACAGCCGCCTGAACACTTTGCGCACTTCGCCACATTACAAACGTGTCGAGACGATCCCCGAATTCTCTGAAGCACTGAACAAGACCTGGACTTATGTTCAAGAGCTCGTCCCGATCATTGATGGGTCCGACGATCAGTTGATTGCGTCACTGCCGGTGCTGTACAGCCGCGGTCCGGAACTGCGGGAAAACACCCGCATCCTGTCGATTTCCTCGCTCACCTACTTTGCCCGCGCAGGTGACGAAGATCGCGCCGCCATCACCACGATGCTATTGCAACTGGCCGGCCTTGCTCTGCTGCTCTTTGTGACGCTGGCGGCCCTGACGGGATATGTTCTGTCGATTTACCGAAAATCCCGTGCCCGGGAAATTGCCATCGCGCAAGCAAACCATCGCATGCAAACGGTGCTGACCACATCCCTTGACGGGGTAATCGTGACAGATGTTGCCGGCAATGTGCTGGAATTCAACAAGGCAGCCGAGGAAATCCTTGGCTACACCTTCGACGAGGTTCGAGGTCGGCCCATCGTCGAAATGATTTCACCGGACGACCGCCGTGACTTGCATCTTGAAAGCATCCGACGCATCCGCGACGGGGAGGCCGGCACTATCGAAGGCAAGGGTCGTGTTACCATGCGCGCAAAACGCGCAAACGGCGAAGTCTTTCCGATAGAATTGTCGATCCAGCGTGCTGACGACGGGGAACAGGAACTCTTTGTGGCCTTCATGCACGACATTTCAAAACGCGTGGCCGCCGAAAAGGAGCTTCTGGAGACACGCGACAAGGCTTTGGCGGGTGAGCGGGCCAAAGCCGAATTCCTCACCATGATGAGCCATGAAATCCGCACGCCTCTGAACGGCGTGTTGGGCAACCTCGCCTTGATGAACGACACAGACCTTACAGAAAAGCAGACCCGCTATCTGAGGAACATGGATATTTCCGGTCGCGTTCTCATGCGCCACGTCGACAGCGTTCTGGACATCGCCCGCTTTCAGTCCGGTGAACTGGATTTCGACATTGCATGCACGGACCTGACAACCCTGCTGGATGAACTGGTCGCCAGCCAGATAGGTCAGGCGGAACAGCATGGCACGCATCTCGACTGGCACTGGGTCGGCCCGCCCATGACCTGGGGGCGTACCGACCGCGCCGCTCTCGAACAAATACTGCTCAACTTGCTTGGCAACGCCATCAAGTTCACTCCGGACGGAAACGTCACCGTCGAAATCGAAAAGATGCCGGAAACCGAGGGCGACAAGCCAATCATAGAATTGCGTGTGATTGACACGGGTATCGGCATCGCCACCGAGGATCTTGACCGTGTCTTTGACGATTTTGTCACCTCGGACACCTCCTTTGGTCGTCAAACCGGCGGCACGGGTCTTGGTCTCGGCATCACCCGCAGGTTGGTCCAGGGCCTTGGCGGTACGATCGGCGTCGAAAGCACCAACTTCGAAGGAAGCACCTTTTGGGTGCGTCTACCGATGGAGCGAGGCCGCGCACCGGGAAGCGTGGACGCTGCACCTGCGCCAAGCAAAGCGGACCAACAAATGTCGGTGCTGCTTGTCGAAGACAACGCCATCAACCGCGAAGTGGCCACCGAATTGCTCGAGAAAGATGGCCACACGGTCGTCACAGCCACAGACGGGCAAACCGGCGTGGATCGCGCAGCAGCGGCCCATTTCGACCTGATACTCATGGACATCGCAATGCCGGGTATGGACGGCCTGCAGGCCACGCGCGCAATCCGGTGCGGTGACGGGCCCAGCCGCAATGTTCCGATCATCGCGGTCTCTGCCAACATCCTACCACAGGAACGGGACCGCTTTCTTGAGGCCGGAATGAACGGTTTCCTGCCCAAACCACTTAATCTGAACGACATGCGTCTGGCCCTCACAAACCTTAACACCCCCATTGCTTCTGGCGCAGTAGACTTGTTGGACACCGGACAGCTTGCTGCGAACCGCGAGGGTATGGGAGAAGCTGTCTTCGCCCGCCTGCTGACCCGTTTTATTGACGAGGTGGACACCCTCGTTTCGGACGCAGACAGGTCAGAAGAAAGCCAGTTCGGCGCGCTGACCCACCGGCTTCATACTGTTGCAGGTAGCGCGGCCGTGTTCGGGGCAGCGCAACTGCGCCAAACGTTGCTGATGGCAGAAGCCAGCATGCACGAGGCAGCCTTTGATGAAACTGCCAAGCTGCTGGCCGAACTCCCGTCCGTATGGCAGCAAACCAAAGACGCCCTTGATGTTTTGATGGCGGCCTGACGCCTAAGGCATTTGAGCACCTGAAGTTGGCGGGTAATCCTGCACGGCTTTCCTGAACCACCCCAACGCACGCCCTTGCCGACCGCTGCTGCGAAAAGCCACAGCCATAGGCAGAGGTTCTCGCACACCATAATTCAGGACATCAAAACGCGACCGGAACTGGCGGCTTTGCGCATAACTGTCCACCACGACGCCAATCGCTTCGCTGCGCTCGATCACTCCCGCGGCCATCGTGAAATCCTCCATGATGTGAAGCCGCCGCGCCGGATCGCCGTCCACTTTCTGCATCAAATCCTGAATTGGGTCAGCATAGGGTCCCGTCATCTCCGGCACGATCAGGGGAAAACTCGCCACGTCCTCCGCCGTCACAGCCTGTCCCGCAAGAGGATGCCCGCGGCGCACATAAAACTGCGCCACCAGTGGGGGCAAAGGATCACATCGCACACCTGCCTCGGCCAATAGAGGACGAGCTGGCCCGACAATCGCATCCAGATCACCCTGCCGGAAAAGCTGCAAGGCGGTTTCAAATGGAGCGCCGCGCATCTGCACGCGCACCTCCGGATGGGCGCCCACCAGCGCCCATATCGCGCGGCTCATAAGCCCTTCAAGCGAACTGGAGCTCACACCGATGCGCAACACCTGTTCGCGACTCTCACGCCCTGCGTCCACATCTGCAACCAACTGATCCATGTCGGCCAAAATCCGTGCCGCCCGGTCAATGAATTCCCGCCCTGACGCCGTGGCCGTCACACCTCTTGCATGGCGCTCAAACAACGCCGCACCCAGATCCTGTTCCACGTCGGCGACGGCTTTGGTGACAGCCGACTGGGTCACATTCAAAACCCTTGCCGCAGCAGTAATCGACGACTGTCGATCCACTGCCACCACATAGCGCAATTTGGTCAGATTCATGTCAGGCCTCACTCCATTCCATTTTGGAATACCTCGAGCCAATATTGAATTTGCCAGATACCCTTCGTCAAGTTGATACTCTGCTCACCTTTGGGAGGAGACAGCATGACAAACCAAGCCATCGTCGCCGGCGTCGGCATGATCAAATTCGCCAAACCCGGCGCATCTGACAGCTATGACGCGATGGGCGCAGCCGCCATCCGTGACGCGCTCAAGGACGCCGGCTTGACCTATGCCGACGTTCAGCAGGCCTACGCAGGTTACGTATATGGTGACAGCACCTGCGGACAGAAAGCCCTGTATCAGGTGGGTATGACAGGCATTCCCATCGTCAACGTCAATAACAACTGCTCTACTGGATCTACTGCGCTCTTTCTTGCGCGACAGGCCATCGAGCATGGCGTTGCAGACTGCGTGCTCGCTGTCGGCTTTGAACAGATGCAGCCCGGCGCACTCGGCAGCCACTGGACAGACCGCCCAACTCCCTTCGACGATTTTGATGCGGCGTGCGACGACCTTGTCGGCAATTCACAAGTGCCGCTAGCCCTGCGCTACTTTGGCGGTGCCGGAAAGTCGCATATGGAAAAACATGGCACCAATTTGAACGATTTTGCCAAGATCCGCGCCAAAGCTTCCCGGCACGCGGCCAAGAACCCGCTCGCCCTTTTCAATCAGGAAGTGACGGAAGAACAGGTCATGTCTGCACCTGTCATGTGGGAAGGTGTGATGACGCGCCTGATGGCCTGCCCGCCAACTTGCGGCGGCGCGGCGGCGATCCTCTGCTCCGAAGCATTCGCAGCCAAACATGGCATCGACACCACCGTCTCGATAAAGGCCCAATCCATGACCACGGACTATGCCTCCACTTTCGAGGCTCGCGACATGATGCAGGTTGTTGGCTACGACATGACCGCCGAAGCGGCCAAGCAGGTACAGGAGCAATCCGGAATAGATATTGCTGATGTCGATGTTGTCGAACTTCACGACTGTTTTGCCCACAATGAGTTGATCACCTACGAAGGCCTTGGCCTGACACCCGAAGGTACAGCACAGAAATTCATCGCCGACGGCGACAACACCTACGGCGGCAAATTCGTGACCAACCCGTCCGGGGGTCTCCTGTCCAAGGGCCACCCGCTCGGCGCCACCGGCCTTGCCCAGTGTTACGAGCTCACCCACCAACTGCGCGGCACAGCCGAGGCACGTCAGGTCGAAGGCGCAAAAACCGCATTGCAACACAACCTCGGTCTCGGTGGCGCCTGCGTCGTGACCCTCTATCAGGCAGCTTAATTCATGGGTATTTTTGACCGATCCACACAAGGCCATGTCACACCTCCCGTCGAGGTCACACTGGAACGCGGCGCCATCGCCTTCTTTGCTGAAACCATTGGCGAAACCGACCCCGTACATCTGGACGTCGAGGCTGCGCAGGCAGCAGGCCATCCCGACGTTCTGGCACCAGCGACCTACGCTGTCGTTGTCGGTACCTTCGCAGGCCAGAAGGCTGCACGTCAGGGCCAGCCGGACCTGCTGACACTGATCAACGGAGATCTGCGCGTGCTGCTGCACGGTACCGAAGCCTACGACTATCACGGCCCTATGTTCGCAGGTGACACCGTGACCGTGCAAAACGAAGTCACAGGCTTTTCGGACCCCAAAGGCGGCAAACTGGAAATCGCCCATGTGACCACACGCATCACGCATCCCGAACGCGGCCCGATCGTGACGGCGACCCGTGGCATCATCCACAGGCTTGGATAAGGGAGACAACCCATGACCGTGACCCCCCAAAACGCAAAGGTCGGCGATATGATCCCCGATCACAAGTTCGGCCCCGTTACCCGCACAACGCTGGCGCTTTATGCCGGAGCCTCCGGCGATCACAACCCGATCCACATCGATCTGGATTTCGCAAAGAATGCCGGCATGCCCGACGTTTTTGCCCACGGGATGCTGTCAATGGCGCAGCTTGGCCGCCTTGTCAGCAATTTCGCCGGACAGGACAAGATCCGCCACCTCGACACCCGCTTCACAGCCATCACGCCGGTGGGCGCGACGGTGGATTGCACCGGAGAGGTGACCGACAGGCGCGAAGAAGGCGGAGAGACTCTCCTGACGCTGAAACTGGCCGCCCACATCGATGACGGTACACAGACTCTGAAAGGCGAGGCGGTGATTGCCGTCTGAAGCCTGCTCACAAAGGAACAGCCCATGCCAAACCACATGTGGATGAGCGAAGATCACCAAGCCTTCGCCACAACCGTCAAACGCTTCTTTGACGAAGAGATTACCCCCAACAAAGACGCATGGACCGAAGCTGGCGTCATCCCCAAGTCCCTGTGGAAGAAGGCCGGCGCACTCGGCATTCTTGGTGCGACTTTCCCCGAAGATCATGGTGGTCTTGGGCTGTCACGCCACTTCGACGCGGTCACCTTTCTGGAACAGACCAAAGCTGGCGACAGCGGTTGGGGCGTTTCCGTGCACAACATCGCCGCGCATTACATCACGGCTTTCGGCACGGAAGAGCAAAAGGCCCGCTGGCTGCCCGATCTGGCATCCGGTCATAAAGTCGCGGCCATCGCCATGACAGAACCGGGCACAGGCTCCGACCTTCAGGCGGTGAAAACCACCGCCATCAAAGACGGCAACGAATATCTGATCAACGGCTCCAAAACCTTCATCACCAACGGCGCCTCCGCCGATCTGATTGTGCTGGTCGCCAAAACCGATCCCACAGCCAAAGGTCGGGGGGTCTCCCTCATCATCGTGGAAACCGAAGGTCTCGAAGGCTTCGCCGTCGGTCGAACGCTCAAGAAAATGGGAATGAAGCGCAACGACACCGCCGAACTGAGCTTTCAGGACGTGCGCGTGCCATTGACCAATCTTCTCGGCACCGACGAAGGACAGGGCTTCGTCCAGTTGATGAAACAACTTCCGTGGGAGCGGCTCATTCTCGGGTACATGGCGCTGGGCGCCTCCCAATGCGCGCTTGAGCACACATTGGCTTATGTCAAAGAACGCAAAGCTTTCGGCCAGCGCATCATGGATTTCCAGAACACCCGCTTCAAACTTGCCGAAGCTGCCACCAAGATCGAACTCCTCGCCGCCTTCTGCGACCAATGCCTCGCCGAACTGGATGAGGGCAAGCTGACCCCCGAGAAAGCCGCCATGGCCAAATGGTGGGGCACCCAAACCCAATGCGAAATCGTGGACGAATGCCTGCAGTTGCATGGTGGATATGGCTACATGTCCGAATACCCGATCAGCGAACTCTATACTGACGCCCGCGTACAGAAAATCTACGGCGGAACGAATGAGATCATGAAAGAGGTGATCGCCAGATCGCTGGACATCGACTGATGACGTCTCGCGTAACATCAGGGTCGCACCCGATCCCGAGGGCGGGCCTGATGCTGCGTACAAACCGAACAACACCCCCCAAGGTCCGTGACCTTTTCGAACATAGAAAATTCGCACCCGCCCTAGGGGGCGGGGTCGGGTGCGAACCGAGCCGCTGCGCGTCTCGGAAGACATCATGGAAACTCTCATGACCAAACTCACCGGAAAAACCGCCTATGTCACCGGCGCAGGCAACGGCATCGGCCGCGCCGTCGCCCTGAAACTCGCCTCCGAAGGCGCCAACGTTGTCGTCAACGACCTCAAAGAGGGCGAAGCCCAAGCCGTCGTTGATGAAATCACCGCCACAGGTGGCACGGCCATCGCCTTCGCGGGCTCCGTCACGGAAGACGGCTTTGCAGAGCGTTTCATCGGTGCCGGCGTTTCGGAATGGAATGCCATCGACATCATCGTCAACAATGCGGGATACACATGGGATGCCCAGATCGGCCACATGACCGACGACATGTTCGACGCGATGATGGACGTGCACGTCAAAGCGCCTTTCCGAATTCTCCGCGCGGCTTCCGGCTTCATCAAGGGGGCCGCCAAACAGGAAGCCGAAGAGGGGCGTGAGGTCTTCCGCAAGGTAGTCAATATCTCTTCCATCGCCGGAACCGGAGGCAATTTCGGACAAGCCAATTATTCCTCCGCAAAATCAGCCGTTCTTGGCCTGACCAAAACCATGGCCAAGGAATGGGGTCGACTGAAGGTCAACGTGAACGCTGTTGCATTTGGCTTCATCGAAACCCGCCTGACCGAAGGCACTGACGAAAAGAAAACCATCGAAATCGACGGCAATACCGTGGGCATCGGCATCCCCAAGAAGATGGCTCAGGGCGCCGCCGCCGTCATCCCGCTCGGTCGTCCCGGCACCCCCGAAGAAGCTGCAGATGGCGTCTACCTGATGTGCTGCCCGGAATCGAATTATGTCTCTGCACAAGTGCTCACCGTCGGCGGCGGCTTGAACGGTCTCTAATCATATGGCTCGGGCTGCAAGCCCGGGCCGCGCCCGACCCTCCCCACGGGAGGGCGCTTTGCTTCCTCCCAGGGTCGGTCGCGGCCCTTTGCATTACATCGTGGGGACGAGGATCAACACATGCTCAACGGCATCCGCATCATCGAAATCGAAGGCCTCGGCCCCGGTCCCTTTGCCGCCATGCACCTCGCCGATCTGGGCGCGGACGTGATCACCATCCACCGCAAAGGCGGCGGCGGCATCACCGCAGACCAATCCGTCTTGGACCGCGGCAAACGCTCCATTGCGCTGGATCTAAAGGACCCTGATGACCTCGCCACCGCGAAGAAGCTCATATCGACAGCGGACGCCCTGATCGAAGGCTTCCGCCCCGGCGTCATGGAACGCCTCGGCCTTGGCCCTGAAGCCCTACATGCTGAGAACCCAAAACTGGTCTACGGCCGCATGACCGGCTGGGGCCAATCCGGCCCCCGCGCCCAAACCGCAGGCCATGACCTCAACTACATCGCACAGTCCGGCGCTCTCTGGTACGCATCCGAGCCCGGCTCGCCGCCGATGACACCCGCCACACTGGTCGGCGATATTGGCGGCGGCGCGCTCTATCTGGTGATTGGCATACTGTCCGGTATTCTGAATGCGCAACGTACCGGTCAAGGTACCGTGGTTGACGCGGCCATCATCGATGGCTCTGCACATATGATGAACTTGCTGATGGCTTTGAAACAGGCAGGCGGCCTCGCCACGGATCGAGGCATGAGCCTGCTCGACGGTCCACACTGGTCCCGCAGCTATGCCTGCGCCGATGGAGGGTACGTATCTGTGCAGTGCCTTGAACCACAGTTCTATTCCGCCTTCCTCGCCAAACTCGATCTCTCTGAGGACCCTGAATTCTCCCGCCAGCATGACAAGGCGCTGTGGCCGAAACTGACGACACGCCTCGCCGATCTATTTCTCGCACACCCGCGGGATCACTGGGATGCCCTGTTCGCAGACTCGGATGCCTGCGTCGCAGTTGTGCTTTCTCCAAAAGAGGCGGCAATCGCGCCTCATACAGCGGAACGCGGAATCTGGCAGGCACCCGACGGTCATCTGCAGGCCGCAGCAGCTCCGCGCTTTGACGGCAGGGCGAGCGACCTTAAACGCGCCCCCGCAAGAGGACAACACACAGACGAGATCCTCGGCGAGCTTGGATAAGGAAAGGCAGGTCCCTACAGGGTCCTGCCGTAGTCTGTACCGACGCAATACCGACGCTTTACCGACGCCATGCAGACAGGCTTAGCGCACGCTGTTGCGCACCGTGTCGATCATAAGCTGTACGTTCTCCGGATCCGCATCAGGTGTAATGCCATGCCCGAGATTGAAGATATGCGGTCCTTTACCAAACGCATCGACGATCTTTCGGGTTTCGTCCACAAGATCCTGTCCGCCGGTCACCATATGCGAAGACTTGAGGTTGCCCTGCACACACCCGTCCACTTGTACGTTGGCCGCAGCCCACTCTGGCGTCACCCCGTCATCCAGTGCCACACAATCAGCGCCCGTCGCCTTGGCAAACCCGACATACCGCTCGCCGGCGCCGCGCGGGAATGCAATCACCGGCACATCTGGATGACGTGCCTTAAGCTCAGCGATGATTTTCTTTGCCGGTTCAAGAGCATAACGATCAAAATCCGCCCCCTTGAGTGAGCCTGCCCAGCTGTCAAATAGCTTCACAACCTCAGCGCCTGCTTCAATCTGTTTCGACAGGTAATCCACTGTGCCCTCGGTCAATCGGTCGATGATCTGGTCAAACAGCGCGGGGTTTTCATCTTTCAATTTATGCGCCGGCCCCTGGTCCGGCGTTCCGCGACCTGCCACCATGTAGGTCGCAACCGTCCACGGTGCACCGGCAAAGCCAATCAAGGTTGTTTCCCGCGGCAATTCGCGGCGCAAAATCCGTACGGTCTCATAGACCGGATTTAGCGTTTCATGGATCGCACTCGCTGCGCTCAACTTGTCAAAGTCGGCCTGTGTCTCGATCGTCGAAAGCCGTGGGCCCTCTCCGGTCACAAACCATAAATCGGCACCGAGAGCCTGTGGCAGCAAAAGAATGTCGGCAAACAGAATGGAAGCATCAAAACCATAGCGGCGGATTGGCTGTAACGTGACTTCGGCAGCCAGTTTTGAGTTGTAGCAAAGTGACAAAAAGTCCCCTGCTTCGGCTCGAGTTGCACGGTACTCTGGAAGGTAGCGACCGGCTTGGCGCATCATCCAAATGGGTGGAGTTTCAAGGGTTTCGCCGGCCAACGCCCGCAGGATCGTCTTATCTTTTGTCATGCTCACCCTCATATGTGCGCCAAAAATGCATCTCGTTGACATGTATCAAGGAACGCCGTGGATTGGCATGCCCTATCCGATCAAAACACCGACACAGCGACACTCTGTCTCCACCGCCAGAAATCGTTCCCTAGGTCACGCGCAACGGACGGTCTGTCAACCCTTCCGCGCTTGCCAGACCGTCCACTCAGGATTAGACCGACGCCTATGACTTTGACCATGCCTTCCCCCGCTTCGCCCTTGAAAATCGGCACACGTGGCTCCCCGCTGGCCCTTGCCCAGGCTTACGAGACTCGCCGTCGATTGATGGGCGCTTTTGATTTGCCGGATGATGCCTTTGAAATCGTGATCATCACCACGTCAGGGGACAACGCGCAACTCATTGCCAAAGACAAGCCTTTGAAGGAATTGGGCGGCAAAGGTCTCTTTACCAAAGAGATCGAGGAAGCCTTGCTTGGCCACAGCATCGACATTGCTGTGCACTCGATGAAGGACATGCCTGTGGCGCAGCCCGAAGGCCTGTTGCTCGACACATACCTGCCGCGAGAAGACACACGTGATGCCTTCGTATCGCCATCCGCCACGACCCTCGCTGATCTGCCGGAAGGCGCTGTCGTGGGCACTTCGTCCCTGCGCCGGCGGGCGCAATTGTTGCACTTCCGATCCGATCTGAAGGTGGTGGAGTTTCGGGGTAACGTGCAGACAAGGTTAAAGAAATTGCAGGATGGGGTCGCCGATTGCACCTTCCTCGCGATGGCGGGCCTCAACCGTCTGGAGATGTCCGACGTGGCCTCTTCCGCTATCGAACCGCACGACATGCTACCTGCTGTGGCTCAGGGGGCTATCGGCATCGAACGGCGGGCGGACGACAGCGCGACTGCGGCAATGCTGGAGGCCATACACGACGTGCCCACAGGCCAAAGGCTGGCAGCCGAACGGGCCTTTCTGGCTGCCCTCGATGGATCTTGCGAAACCCCAATTGCAGGCCTTGCCGAACTGGACGGTACAGCTCTGCGGTTGCGCGGTCAGGTGCTACGTCCGGACGGTTCCGAAAGCATTGCAGACGACCGCACGGCATCCATCTCTGACGGAGCCGAACTCGGCATGGAGATGGCACGTCATCTGCTGTCACAAGCCGGAGCCGATTTCTTTTCGTGGCGCGGTTAACCCTGACGCTGGGTTAATTTCCATCATTACGCGCCAATCCGATCACGATTTGGCCACGATTCGCGGCGATTCTTCTGTTGGAGGCGTGAACAGAGGATGGACTGATGAACGCGATGACTCGGCTTGGCACATTGGGTGCTGACAGCTGGCACTCATTAACAGCCGCACCGGTGAACGCCGGCTATAGGTTCAGCGAAACCAAGGGACGGTTCCGCCACACAAGCCGGAACGAGGCGTTGCTTCGGTTCCTCGGCCTGACTCTGGTTATGGGCGCACTGGTTCAGTGGACCCTGCCAAATGCCAATTTTGTAGGTGACCCCAACTCAACCAAAGCGTTGCTGTCAATCGGGTTTTCTCTGGTCGGTATGGCGCTTTATCATTTCGCGGTGCGCGGTCATCGCAGCGAAATCAGCTTTGACCCGATCAAAGGCGAAATCGTGGTTTGCGCTCTAAGCCGTCAGGACCGCCAAAAAGGCACTCGCCGCATTCACCTGAGCAAGGTCAAAAGCATTTATGTGCGCCGATCGGACATGCCACCGGGCGAGGCCGCACTCCGCATCCGCCTGAACGACACCAGCCATGAAATCACCGCCATCCGCGGCGCCCATGATGAAATCGAACTGGCGCATGGGCTGTTGTGCCGCGATATTCGCATGGCCAAAAAGCGGCGCTAAACCCAAAGCGGCGCCAAACCCGAAGTTCAAAAACAAAAAGCGAGGCATATGCCTCGCTTTATTGTGTTAAGTCCACTTCGCCAGCGGCGGCAGGCTCATCAGCACTGCATTGGCGTCATGTCCGGTTTCAAGACCGAATTTTGTGCCACGGTCGTAGACCAGATTGTACTCTGCATAGAGACCTCTGTGCACAAGCTGTGCGTCTTTTTCCGTCTCACCGAAAGGCTGCACACGGCGTTTTTCGACGAGTGGCCGAAACGCCGGCAGGAAAGCCCGCCCGATGTCCTGAATGAACGCGAAATCGGCTTCCCAGTCGCCACTGTTGTGATCATCCAGAAAAATCCCGCCTACGCCGCGTGCGCGTTTGCGATGAGGAATGTAAAAATACTCATCTGCCCACGCCTTGAGACGGGGATAATGCCCGTCCCCATGCAGGTCACATTGCGCTTTCTGAACGCCGTGAAAATGCGCTGTGTCTTCGTCATACTCAAGGCAGGGGTTAAGGTCGGAACCTCCGCCAAACCACCACGCATGCGGTGTCCAGAACATTCGGGTATTCATGTGTACTGCAGGGCAATGCGGGTTTTGCATATGCGCAACAAGGCTAATGCCCGACGCCCAGAACCTAGGATCTTCCTTCATCCCGGGTATGCCCTTGCGCGCGGCCATCGCCATCTGCGCTCGTTCCCCCAATTCGCCGTACACCGTCGATACGTTCACGCCGACCTTCTCGAACACACGTCCACCGCGCATGACTGACATAAGTCCGCCACCCGCATCAGACCCGTCGTCTGACGCGCGTTTGGTTTCCGTCACTTCAAAGCGCCCAGCCGGCGCATCCGAGAACGGCCCAACTGAATGGCTGTCCTCCAATCCTTCAAACGCGGCCACGATCTCATCCCGTAAGGTCCGGAACCATGCACTTGCGCGAGAGCGCTCGTTTTCCATCAAATCGGTCATACCTGAATTGCCTTTGATCAATGCGCCGGTGTGCTGACCGGATCGATCAACGACCGACCGCCATCCAGCGTCACAATCTGCCCTGTCATGAAGCCCGCGCCCTCTGACGCCAGAAACTGCACCGCATCGACAAGTTCGCCCGGCGCTGCAATCCGACCAAGAGGCGTATTGTCCTCAATCTCGGCGCGGCACTCGCGATTGTCCTTGAGCGTGTCCTTCAAACTCGCGGACATCACGGAGCCAAAAGCAACAGCGTTTACCCGAATGCGTTCGGGGGCCAGAGCCACCGCCAGCGACCGGGTCATTTGGTCCAGCGCTGCGGTTGCAATCGAATACCCCAGCAAATCAGGGTGCGCACGGTGTGCTGCAATTGAACTGAGATTCACGATCGATCCAACCTGGCCCTCTTCGCGCCCTTCCGCCTGCTTGATCATCCGGCGCGCCACCATCTGTGACAGTTTCAGCGACGTCATCAGGTTTTGCTGCAACATAGCTTCCACCGTGTCATCGTCCGGATTGAGCGGTTCGGAAGAGATAACCTGGCGGCTGCCGTTGATCAGAATATCCACCTGATCAAAGGCATCTATTGTCGCCGAGATCAGATTATTGATTGTCAATTTCTCCCGAAGGTCGCCCGCGAAATAGCGCACGCTGCCCTCTTCGGTCCGTGCCCCCAGTTCAGCCACAAGACGTTTCTCGTCCATATCGGCAAACATCACGTTGGCGCCGTGCTCGACAAAGTGCCGCCCGATCGCAAGACCGATCCCGTTGGCAGATCCGGTGATAATCGCCGTCTTACCAGCAATAGAAAATGACATGAACGATCCCCAATGCTCCGTCGCGATTCCGCTCGAACTTACGCTGAATTACCGTTTGGTGCGAGATGGTCGTTGCGCGTGCAAGATTTTGAAGCTGCGATCACCGGCAACTTCCTCGACTTTGACAAATGACTCGCGCAATGCCGACTCGTAAGGAAGGTGCCGATTGGCAACCATCCAGAGTTGTCCCGCCGGTGCCAGTATCTTCGCTGCTGTCCGTATGAACTGGACCCCGAGGTCTGGCTCGGCTTTACGGCCTGTGTGAAACGGCGGGTTCATGACCACTGTGTCCACGCGACTTCCCGGTTTGAAATCCCGAACATCGTTCCAGTGAAACTGGGCACGGGCGTCTTTGATATTGAGCTTGGCGCATTCCAGAGCAACGTGATCTGCCTCTACCAGATGCATGACCTCAACGCCGTCTCGCTTTAGGATCTGCGACGACAAGTATCCCCACCCGGCTCCAAGATCTGCAACCACGCGCCCCAATTTTGGCGGCAATGCAGCGGCAAGAGCGCGCGACGCCGGATCAATGGCATCCGCCGAGAACACGCCCGCACGAGTCACAAACCCCTCTCCGGCATCCTGAGTTTCGGGCGCCAGCCAATCGCCAAACTCGCCCCCTTCGAACCAAAAAATCCGACCGTGCGACTTTGAAAGCGAGCCACTCAGATCAGCCCGTTTGCGCGTCTCTTTCAAGAAACTGTCGATTCCATCGGTTTTTTGGCCATCCACGACGATCAGATCTGCGCAGGCAGCCGCGCGGGAGATCAGGTCCTTTGCCTGTGCCTTGGCTCTTGGCACCATCACGACGGCAACACTATAGCGGCCGCTTTCCGTTATCGCCGTTGCGAAACCTGCCCGCTCGAATACATCGTGATCCGGCTTCACTGGCTGTACGACTTCAACCCGCGCACGATCAAGCGCACTTAAATCAGCATCGGCTCTGGGCGCGAAAACAGCTATCCGTCCCTCGGACGGCAAAGAGAGACCATGCTCCTGCACGGCAACAGAAAGTCGGGATGTGGACATGTTCTTTTGTGATCCGTGTGGAACGGATCACTCCTTTTCCATGGTACATTGCAGCGGATGCTGATGGCGACGGGCAAAATCCATCACCTGAGTGACTTTGGTCTCCGCAACCTCGTGACTGAAGACACCGACCACTGCGACGCCTTTTTTGTGCACGGTCAACATAATCTCGAACGCCTGTGCGTGTGTCATCCCAAAGAAACGCTCAAGAATGTGCACGACGAATTCCATCGGCGTGTAATCATCATTCAGCAACATAACTTTGTACATTGGCGGGCGCTTTGTCTTGGCACGCGTCTTCAGAGCGACCCCAAGATCGCCCTCGCCTTCGTCATCATTGTCAGACATCACCAAGTTGAACTTTGACATGCGCGGTCTGCACCCTTCGCGTTTCCGGTTTCGTGTTTATATAGCGCGATCTCCGCGCTAGAAAAGAGGCCACAGATCGCCGGAAGTCCGCAATGCCGCAAAACCTCACCACAATTGCCTTTGATGCCGACGATACGCTCTGGCACACGGAACGGTTCTTTCGACTGACACAGGAGCACTTTGCCGATCTGCTCCGCGACTTTGTTGAACCGGGTCATCTTGAAGAACGCCTGCTAGAGGCCGAACGGCGCAACGTCGGTCACTACGGATTTGGTGTAAAAGGCTTTGTCCTGTCCATGATCGAGACGGCGATTGAGGTGACCGACGAAAAAGTACCGGCTACGGTTATTCGTGACCTCATGGCGTCCGGACGCGAAATGTTGCAGCACCCGATTGATTTATTGCCGCACGCCGCCGAGGTGGTCGAGGCAACCGCCAAAACTCACAGGGTTTTGATGATCACCAAAGGGGACCTCGTCGATCAGGAACGAAAACTGGCGCAATCCGGACTTGGTGAGTTGTTTTCCTGGGTGGAAATCGTGTCCCACAAGACACCGGACGTTTATCAGGCTGCGTTCACCCGCTACGGCGACGGGCCGGATCGCGCAATGATGGTTGGGGACAGCATGCGCTCCGACATCGTTCCGGCCGTCGCTATCGGCAGTTACGCCGCCCACGTACCACACGGCTTGGAGTGGGAGCTCGAAAAAGCCGACGCACCAGCCGACACAACAAAATTCCGCACCCTTGGCGACCTCGGCGAACTGCCCGCGTTAATCTCGGAAATCGGCTGATTTCTCCCGAACGGGATCGAACAGTGCAGATGTGGTAGCTGGCATCGTGCTGACCTCAAAATCTTGAAACAAACTGCGCGCGCCTTCTTCGGCAAACCTTAAGTCATTCGCGCAAATCGTCGAAATCATAGACTTTATTCAATCCCTCCACTGTGTTAACCTTACTCCCAATAACAAATGGCCAGACCGGAAAACCGGCGGCTTTGAGGCAGAAAAAAGGGCAGTTCTCGTGAAGGTTCGGCGTGTATGGCCGGCCCGTGTGGGGCTAGGTATCGTAGTATTGGCTTTGTCCGCAATCATGGCGCCAGTGGTGTCCATGGCCGCTCCCTATGCGGCGATGGTCGTTGACGCACGATCCGGCAAGGTGCTTCATTCTCGCAACGCAGACACCCGTCTGCATCCGGCGTCTCTCACCAAGATGATGACGCTCTACATCGCCTTTGAGGCGGTGGAGAACGGGGAAATCTCGCTTGATACTAAAGTGAAGATTTCCAGAAACGCAGCCGCCGAACCCCCGTCCAAACTCGGCTTGCAAAGCGGACAGAAAATCGCGCTCCGCTATCTGATCCGTGCTGCCGCGATCAAATCCGCCAATGACGCGGCTACAGCGATCGGCGAGGCCATCGAAGGTTCCGAAGCTGCATTTGCCCGCCGCATGAACCGCACCGCCAAAGCGCTCGGCATGAGCAACACCACGTTCAAGAACGCCCATGGCCTGACTGCCTCCGGTCACCTCTCCACTGCACGGGACATGACCACGATGGGCCGTCACATGCTCTACGACTATCCCGACTACTATAACCTGTTCTCACGCCGTTCCACGCATGCGGGCATCAAAGCTGTAAACAACACGAACCGCCGTTTGCTCGACGCCTATCGTGGCGCGGACGGAATCAAGACAGGTTACACGAGCGCCGCAGGCTTTAACCTCGTGGCCTCGGCGGAACGCGGTAGCAAGCGTGTCATCGCCACTGTATTCGGCGGACGTTCCACCGCAACTCGGAACGCCAAGGTCGCCGAATTGCTTGACCTCGGCTTTGCGCGCTCAGCAAGCCACGTCGCCCTGCGCAAACCGGCTATGCCCGCCTATACCGGTTCTTCCAAGGGCGCAGGCAAAACCATCCGGGTGGCAACCGCAGTCAAGAAATCCCTACGCCCGCGCCTACGGCCCGGCAGCGGCGAGGCCCCTGCGGCACCTGCGGCAGTGGCACAGGTCACTGTAGACAATCAGGGAACCATCGTGGCGGCTGCCGAAGTTATCGAACATGATATTCAGTCTGCGCTCCTGGCCGCAGCCGGAGAAGACGGCCTCGTTCTGGCAAGCGTCACGCCCGTGCCACAGGCCCCGCCCGAACCCAAAGTGGTCACCCGTGTCTCTACTTCGGGTGGGCGGCACTGGGGTATCAATGTCGGCCGCTACGGCAGCCGTTATGCCGCCGAAAAGATGCTGCTAAAAACTGCGCTGGCTGAAATGTCGACGCTTGATGGCAGCCTGCGCAAGGTGGTCAAGAACTCCCGTGGCTTTGAAGCCAACTTCATGGGCATGACGAAAGAAACGGCAGATCTGGCCTGCCGCCGCCTTCAGGCGCGCCAAATCACCTGCTATACGCTCGGCCCGTCCTGATCGACGCGGAAAGCTAACCAAAAAAGCCTGCAGAACAGTTTGTTTTGCAGGCTTTTTGTTTGGCCAAAAACCCAAATCGGAAAATTGGTAAAAAAAGTTGTCCAAAACTATGGAAATCGAGAACGAACTCTTCTAAACCACAAGCATTCCCAAAGTGACCTTGCGGAGGCCCATCGTGGACAACAGCGCATTCATCCAGAAACTCCAATCCATCTGTGGCAAACGCCAGGTGTTAACCGATCCTCGCGCCACTGAACGGTTCCGCAAAGGCTTTCGCTCCGGAGAAGGTGCTGCTCTGGCTGTGGCGCAACCCGGCACACTTCTGGAAATGTGGAAAGTGCTTCAGGCCTGTGTCGCCGCGGATCACATCGTCATTCTTCAAGCCGCCAACACCGGACTGACCGAAGGCTCGACCCCTAAAGGCACCTATGACCGTGATGTCGTCGTTATCAACACCCGCCGGATGGACGGAATCCATCTGCTCAATGACGGAAAACAGGTTCTCAGCCTACCCGGCTCAACGCTGTTTTCGTTGGAAAAGAAGCTTGCTCCGCTGGGGCGCCAACCCCATTCCGTTATTGGATCTTCTTGTATTGGCGCCTCGATTGTTGGCGGCGTCTGCAACAATTCCGGCGGCGCACTTGTAGAACGCGGTCCGGCCTACACCGAACTCTCGCTTTATGCGCGTATAGCCGAAGATGGCCAGCTGGAACTGGTGAACCATCTCGGCATCGATCTCGGCAACACGCCGGAGGAAATTCTGACGCGCGCGCAATCCGGCGACTTTGCACAAACCGCAGTCGAGACTACGAACCGTAAGGCCTCCAGTACCGACTATGCCCAACGCGTCCGCGATGTGGCTTCAGACCGACCCGCACGATTTAACGCCGATCCAAAGGGTCTCTACGAGACCAGTGGCTGTGCAGGCAAACTGGCGGTTTTTGCCGTGCGGCTCGACACCTATCCGGAGTATGGCGCAGAAAAGACGTTCTACATCGGCACCAACGAAGCCGCTGATCTGGCCGAGCTACGCCGCAGTCTGTTGACCGGGTGCGAGACACTGCCCACCTCAGCGGAATACATGCACCGCGAAATTTTCGATATCTCCGAAAAGTATGGCAAAGACACCGTGGTGATGATCGACAAGCTTGGCACGGACCGATTGCCGACTTTCTTTGCCATCAAGGGCGCGATCGACGCCCGCCTCAACAAATGGCCGCTGATGCCTCGCAACTGCACCGACCGTTTCATGCAGGCACTGGCAAGCATTTGGCCTCGTGTTCTCCCCAAAAGGCTGATGGACTACCGCGACCGATTTGAGCACCACCTGATCCTGAAAACCCATGATGGTGGCATCGACGAAGCCGAAGCACTCCTGCGCAACTTCTTTGCTGCACGAGAAGGAGACTTTTTCGAGTGCGACGCCCGAGAAGGGAAATTGGCGGGCCTCAATCGTTTCGCGGCCGCAGGTGCAGCCATCCGATATCAGGCGGTGAATCCCAACGACGTGGAAGATGTCCTCGCCCTCGACATCGCTCTGCCGCGCAATACTGCCGAGTGGGAAGAAAAGCTTCCTCCCGAAATCGCCAACCAACTGAGCCACAAGCTCTATTATGGCCATTTCCTGTGCCACGTGCTGCATCAGGACTACATCGTGAAGAAGGGCTGCGATCCGGCGGCCCTCAAGAAGGCGATGCTGGAGATTCTCGATCAACGCGGCGCCGAATATCCGGCTGAACACAACGTCGGGCATCTCTACACCGCGAAACCGGCATTGGCGGATCACTACAAGTCGGTTGACCCGACAAACTCCTTCAACCCCGGCATCGGCAAGATGTCCCGCAAAAAACACTATGCCGACTAGGCTCGCAAAAGCCTCCGAATTCAGGTCTTTGGCTTGTCGTCATACTGTCCCGACAGGATCCGCTGCGCATCACCTTCGGGATCGTCGTATTGGTTGGAACGCACTGTATAGACAAACGCCACAAGCCCAACGCCCCCTAAAAAGAGCGAGATCGGGATTAGGTAGGCTAGAATCTGCATCGGTTTACCTCAGGCGCAGTGCATTCAGCGAAACTGTAATCGACGACAGGGACATCGCCAATGCGGCAATCAGCGGCGTCGCCAAACCTGCCACCGCCAGCGGAACGGCGATGACATTGTACACAGTCGCAATCTGGAAATTTTCACGAATACGCTTGATGGCAGAAGCGGAGGTTACCAGCGCATCCGGAATCGGGGACAAATCGCCGCCCAGCAAAACGATGTCAGACGCAACGCGCGCCGCATCCAGCGCCGAAGCCGGAGAGATCGATACATGCGCAGCGGCAAGTGCGGCCGTGTCATTCAAACCGTCGCCGACCATCAGGACGTGTTGCCCTTTGTCCGACATCGCCTGAACCCTCATTGCCTTATCCTCGGGCAATGCTTCCGCCACCCACCGCTCGATGCCAAGGCGCTCAGCCAAAGTTTCGACAGCCCCTGTCGTGTCTCCGGAAATCAGGACAACATTCATACCGGCGTCCTTGAGCGCCGCCACCGCCTCTTCGGCACCTGCCCGCAAGCTGTCAGCAAAGAGAAAAGCCTTGGGCGCCGCATCACCGATCGAAAGGTACGCCGAAGTCTGCTCGCGCGCGTCGGCGCCGACCCAACTGGCACGCCCCAGACGCACGCGCCGTCCTTCAAGCTGCCCTTGTGTTCCGTAGCCAGGCACTTCCTCAATCTCGTTCAACCGCGCAGGCCGGATGCCCGCTGCCTGCCCTGCGTGCGTTATCGCCTGGCTAAGGGGATGCGACGAACCCATCGCCAGCGCCAGAGCCACTCCGAATTCCTCCTCGGAAAAGGTTTCCGCATTTACCAGCTCCGGCGCCCCAGCCGTCAGAGTGCCCGTCTTGTCAAAAACGACCGTATCTACCTGCGCCATGCGTTCCAACGCGGTGGAGTGCTTGATCAACATACCCTTGCGGAAAAGTCTGCCAGATGCCGCCGTGGTTACAGCAGGCACAGCCAGTCCCAGAGCACAGGGGCAGGTGATGATAAGAACTGCGGCCGCAATATTCAGTGCCGTGCGCATGTCAAAGGTATAGAGGTACCAGCCGAGGAAACTGAGCGCCGACAAAATGTGTACCCCCGGCGCATAGAGCTTTGCCGCCTTGTCCGCCAAAGAGGTGTAGTTTGACCGGCCGGACTCAGCTACTGCAACCAGATCGGCCATACGATGCAAGCTAGTTTGCTCACCGACAGCGCTTGCACGGATCACCAACGGACCGGTGAGGTTCACTTCCCCCGCGCTTACGCCAAGCCCGGGCTCTGCAAACACCGGCAAGGTTTCCCCCGTCAGCAAGCTGCGGTCCAGTTCGCTGCGACCGTCTACGATTTCGCCATCCACAGGCATCCGCCCGCCTGGCTTCACCAAAACAAGGTCGCCAACGTTCAACTCGCTGACCTGTACAACGTCTTCGACACCTTCACACACCCGTGTCGCGCGCGGCACTTCAAGCGCGGCCAATTCTTCTGCTGCCGATCTGGCCACCGCACGTGTCCGGTGATCCAGATATCGCCCTGCCAACAGGAAAAAGACCAACGCGAGTGCCGCATCAAAGTAGGCGTGTTCGCCGGACAGGGAAGTCTCCCAAAGCGAGGTTACCACCGCCAGCACGATCGCCAGCACAATCGGCACATCCATGTTGAGCCGCCGGTTCTTCAGCGCATTCCAGGCATGCACATAAAACGGTTTGCCTGAGAAGATGATCGTGGGCAGCGCGATCGCTGCCGAAATCCAGTGAAACAGGTCACGCGTAGCCGCTTCGGCACCGGACCAGACCGAAATCGACAACAGCATTACGTTCATCGACGCAAAGCCCGCGACCGCAAGGCGCATCAAAAGATCGCGGCCCGCCTTGTCGTTTTCCGTGGCGCTAAGTGTTCCGGCATCCAGTTCATGCGCCTCATAGCCTGCTTTCGCAAGAACCTCGGCCAGTTCTGCCGCACTCACCTCTGCGTCTGCTTCGACCGATGCCCGCTTCAGCGTCAGGTTCACACGCGCGGACTTAACTCCGGGGTGACGGGCCAATGCCCCCTCGACCGTCGAAATACAGGCTGCACAATGAACGGCCGGCACCGACAGCGCGATCCGCGCATCCGGAAGCGGCGCGGCATCCGCCAAGGCGGCCGCTGCCGGAGCAGCATCACAGGCCGGACAGGCCGAAACCGATGGGCGCAACGCGGCCGTCATGCCTAGCCTTTCTGAACCCGCAGAACCACGCGCTGCTCGAACGGCGTGCCGTCCAGCGCAGTCGCTTTCATGCGGATGTTCCAGTTGCCGGGTTCCAGCTCCTCACGTGCCACATAGGCCGTTCCGTCAAACTGGAAATCGGGGCGCGTGTCGTCTTTGACGTGCGTGGCCCGCCCTAATACAGCATCGAGCTTGCCAACTTGCACCGGCTTGCCTTCCGCATCCGTGATCGACAGGATCAGAAGACCGCCCTTGGCCCGTGCATCCACGGTCCATCCAAGGTTTTCCTGCGCGGCTTTCTTCTGGTCGAATTGCTGACTGGCGACGTAGGAGTTCTTCACTTCCAGGCCCGGAAACGTCGCCACAGCATTATATGCAAGTGCCAGATTGACCGCGATGATGATCCCGAAAGCGCCGACGAAGATCATCAGGGCATGCTTGCCTGTAAACTTCTTCTCGCTCATCAATTTCCCTTCCCGTTAAAGACCGTGTCCTTGTGCACCCGGTCCCCGTTGCTGATATCTTCCACCCAGAACCGGAATTCGGTCAGGTGTCCTTCCGCCGGTGCCGAACCACTTGGCGCGATGACGTAAACCCGCTGGTTCAACATCGTATCCGCCGGCACCGTCACCGTCTCATATGGCGTACCCTCAAGTTCGATGCGCAGGGTCAAATCGCCTTTGACCGTGATCCGGAAAGGACGATCGTCGCCATGTTTGTTGCGCAAGCGCACTTCATAGGTATTTCGGATCGATCCGTCCGACAGTGTCACAAAGGTCGGGTTGCGCACAGGTGCCACCGTCGCTTCGATGTCAGACCGCAGGAACAGCGCCACGATAAGCGCGACACCGACAGCCGACCACAACACAGTATAAAGGATGGTGCGTGGCCGCAAAATATGCTGCCAGATCGGGCGCGGTTTTCCGCCTTCGCGCTCGCGCGGCTCGTCCGTCAGAGCAAGGTAATCGATCAGGCCACGCGGCTTGCCGATCTTGTCCATGATTTCGTCACAGGCATCGATACAAAGACCACAGGTGATACACTCCATCTGCTGTCCGTCGCGAATATCGATCCCCATGGGGCACACGTTCACACAAGCCATACAATTGATGCAGTCGCCTTGTGTGTCCTCGTCCACGCCTCGCGCCTTGCGGGGCTCGCCACGCCATTCGCGATACCCGATGGTCAACGTATCTTCATCCATCATCGCCGCCTGAATGCGCGGCCATGGGCAGGCGTAAATGCAAATCTGCTCCCGCGCAAACCCGCCGAAGAAGAACGTGGTAAAGGTCAGAATGGCCATGGTGGTATAAGCCACCGGATGCGCTTGCCCGGTCACAAGATCAACGGCAAGCGTCGGAGCATCTGCGAAATAAAACACCCAAGCCCCGCCCGTCGCGAGGCCAATCAGCAACCAAGCAACCCATTTGGTGACGCGCAGTCGCGCCTTGCGAAAATCGAGTTTCTTTTGCCTGTGCAGCCGCAGGCGGGCATTGCGATCCCCTTCAATCCAGCGCTCCACCAGAATGAAAAGGTCTGTCCAAACCGTTTGCGGACAGGCATAGCCACACCAAACCCGTCCTGCGGCCGACGTAAACAGAAACAACCCCAACCCCGCCATGATCAGAAGTCCCGCAACGAAGTAGAACTCGTGCGGCCAGATTTCGATCATGAAGAAGAAAAACCTCCGGTTGGCAAGGTCAATCAATACCGCTTGATCAGGCAGGCTTGGGCCCCTGTCCCAGCGCAAAAACGGTGTGATGTAGTAGATGCCCAACATCACCGCCATGAGATACCACTTCAGGTTCCGGAAGTTGCCTTTCACACGTTTGGGAAAAATCGGCTCGCGGGAGGCATACAGCGACGGCTCTGGTGGTGTGCTCACGGAATCACTCACTCATGGCAAAAGGAATTTAGGCAGTATTTCGCCCACCATAGCACGCCAGAACTTTGACCTGTGTCAAATCACACATTTCCGAGTCAGCTTTTGTAAGCCTCTGAATCTTCAGGCTTCGATCAGGCGCGCTTGGCTTGGCGTCATTCCCGTCCAGCTGTGGAACGCGCGGTAGAAACTGTTCGGGTCGCGATACGCCAGCAAATAAGAGATTTCCTCGACGCTCATGTCGCCGCGACGCAGGTAATGCATCGACAAATCCGATCGTGTATCGTCCAGAACCTTCTGAAAGGTTTCGCCTTCTGCGCTCAAATGCCGCTGCAAGCTGCGCCGACTTGTCAGCAACCGTCCGCAAACTGCATCCACCGAGGCTTGCCCCGACGGCAAAAGTTCCATCAGCGCATTGCGTACGCGCAGTGTCATAGGCGTATTGCGCTTTTGCTCCGCGAGTTGCTTGTTGAGTTCGCGTTCAAACCCGGCCCAAAGTTGTGCGTTTTCCGAGATCAAAGGACGGAGTGCATCCTCTCGCGACAACGTCAGGCTTGGCCCTTTGCCTTCGTTCGCCCGACGGCCGAAATATCGATCGTAGTCCGCTTGATCCAAGCGCAGCTTCGGCATCTCGATCCCTTCGGGCACGATGTCGACGCCTGTGAAATTGCGGCAAATCTCAATGAAATACACAAGCTCAAATGCAATCATCGATTCTGGCATCACAAAAGCAGGATCGGACGTGGCGAACTCAAGTTTCACATGGGAGCTGTTCTGCGAAATAAGCAGCCGGATTGGGGCCACCAAGGGCTTGAAAACTGCCAGTCGCTCCAGACCGACCAGAATGTTGGGACTGCAGGAGAACGCAAACAGGGCAGGTGCAAAAGGCCCCTTGGCCAAGGCGCGTGCCATCTGGAACGGCGTGTCACCACCGCTTGTTTCTTCGTCAATCGCGTCCCAAACCGCGTAAAATTGCTCCGCAGTAATGCCCCGCGGATCATGATCCACCAGATCAACCGGCAGCCCGGACCGACGCATGATGCGCTCGACATTGAGCCCCAACAGTTCGAAAACCTGCCGGGACATCTTCTGGATCGGATAACGCGGTTGTTTTTGCATGGGCCATTCCAACTGAGTATGCCCAACATGGCATACCTCAAATCGGATTGGCATAATCTGCGACCAGAATGGCACGATCTGCATATTCTTTTTGGGAAATTGGGTATCGGCCCTTCCAGGAAACGCGCGAACAGGACGGAAGGACCGATACCGATAGCCCGAAAGTTGGGCATTCAGGGAGTTGGGACTGCAAGTCACCGCTCCCTTAACCAAAGACTAACGCGGATTCCCGCCCTGAAACTTGATCTCGGTCAAGACGACACTCTTTTTTGTCTCTTTTTTGCGCCTTGCCAAAACGAAAAAGGGCCGCCCCATCGGGCGGCCCTAAGCTTGTCGTAGCCAAAGCGGTTTATTCGCCGCCACCAAGCTGGTGGACATAAGCCGAGACCGCGCGGATCAAAGCTTCGTTCACCGCTGTTTCCGGCGCACCGCCGCGCGGTGGCATCACGCCAAAGCGACTGTAGGTGACGGTTTCCACGATGTCTTCATAGGTGCCACCGTAAAGCCAGATGCCATTGGCAAGGTTCGGCGCCCCCTGTTCAGGGTCCCCCATGCCATTTTCCATATGGCAGCTCGCGCATTCGTTGGCGAACACCTCTGCCCCCGCTTCGACGACGGAAGCGTCCATCGGATCGCTCGACAACGACATGACAAAGTTGGCAACAGCATCGATGTCCGCATCTTCCAGATAGTCATCGCCAAATGCGGGCATCTGCGAGTAACGCGCTTCGTCGTCCACTTCGTTGCGGATACCATGTTTGACCGTCAGATAGATGTTTTCGATGTCACCGCCCCAAAGCCAGTCATCGTCAAGCAGGTTGGGATACCCTTTGGCACCGGCCGCACCTGACCCGTGACATTGCGCGCACCAGGTCTTGAAGACCGCTGCACCCGCTGACACCGCGTAAGGCCCCAGCTCCGGATCGGTGGCAATCTCGGTCAGCTCAGCCGCTTCGAGTTTTGCGTTGATCGGGCCAAGCTGCTCTTTGAAGCTGTCGATATCGGCCTGCACGTTGGCCCGCGTCGACCAGCCAAGCACACCCTGAGTTGCGCCGTTGATGCCAGGCCATGCCGGATAGAATATGGTATATCCGATGCCCCAGATGATGGTGATGTAGAAGACCCAGACCCACCACTTCGGCAGCGGGTTGTTGAACTCTTCAATCCCATCCCAACTGTGGCCAGTGGTGGTCGGATCGCCTTCGAGCTTCTTCGGTGGTTTGCTCATGTCCTCGCCTCCTTGTCCGTGGCGGGTTTGTCTTCATGCCGGAACGGGATCTCTGCCGTGTCGCGATATTCCTTGGATGCGCCCGGGCGGAACACCCAGACCACGATCCCGAGGAAGAAAGCGAACAGGAACAGCAGCATCCAGCTGTCAGCGAACTCTCTGAGGAAAGAATAGGTTTCCATAATCTCCCCCCTTACCGAGACGCATCAGGCGTGAAGGTCGAGAAGTCGACCAACGTACCCAGCATTTGCAGATATGCGATCATCGCATCCAGCTCGCTGATACCCGGATTGCCGTCAAAGTTGCGCACGTTGACGTTCTCGCCATAGCGCTCCAGCAAACCGTCGTAGTCGCTGTCCGGATCAGCCTGCGCAGCAAAGTCCGCCTGCGCATTTGCGATCATGTCTTCGGTGTAAGGCACACCCACGATCGCATTGGCCTTCAGCAAATCACCCATGTATCGGCCATCGATCTGCTTTTTCTCGAGGAAGCCGTACTTCGGCATCACCGATTCAGGCACAACACTCTGCGGATCACGCATGTGGTCCACGTGCCACTCGTCCGAGTAACGACCACCGACGCGGGCGATATCCGGCCCGGTCCGCTTGGATCCCCACTGGAACGGGTGGTCCCATTTGGATTCTGCGGCCAGAGAGTAGTGACCATAGCGTTCAACCTCGTCACGCATTGGACGGATCATCTGACTGTGGCAGACGTAGCAACCTTCACGCAGATAGATCTCGCGGCCAGCCATTTCGAGGGGAGTGTAAGGACGCATACCCTCCACCTCTTCAATGGTGTTTTCCAGCCAGAAAAGCGGCGCGATTTGCACGATGCCACCGATGGTCACGACCAGAAAGCTGAACACCAGCAGGAGGGTCGCGTTGGTCTCGAGGATTTTGTGTTTGTCGAGAATTGCCATTGCTCCGGCCCTCCTTATTCAGCCGGGACCGCGACGGACAGGCTGGCCTCTTTGGCCGGCGCTTTCCGCACAGTCATCCACAGGTTGTAGCACATGATCACTGCCCCAGCGAGGAACATGACCCCGCCCAGACCGCGCACCACATACATCGGGAACTTCGCAGCCACGGTGTCGGCGAACGAGTTCACAAGGAAGCCATTGGCATCCACTTCACGCCACATCAGACCTTCCATGATACCGGTCACCCACATGGACGCCGCGTAGAGCACGATGCCGATTGTGGCGAGCCAGAAGTGCCAGCTGACCAGCGACAGCGAATAGAGCCGTTCGCGTTTCCAGAGCACTGGGGTCAGGAAGTAGAGCGCACCGAAGGTGATCATGCCGTTCCAGCCAAGCGCGCCGGAGTGCACGTGACCAATGGTCCAGTCAGTGTAGTGCGACAGCGAGTTAACTGCGCGAATGGACATCATCGGGCCTTCGAAAGTCGACATGCCATAGAAGCCGACCGAGATCACCATCATGCGGATCACAGGGTCCGTACGCAGCTTGTCCCACGCACCGCTCAAGGTCATCAGACCGTTGATCATACCACCCCAGGACGGCATCCAGAGCACAACCGAGAACACCATGCCAAGGGTCGAAGCCCAGTCAGGCAGCGCGGTGTAATGCAGGTGGTGCGGACCAGCCCAGATGTAGATGAAGATCAGTGCCCAGAAGTGGATGATCGACAGTTTGTAGGAAAATACCGGACGCTCGGCCTGCTTCGGGATGAAGTAGTACATCATTCCAAGGAAACCCGCGGTCAGGAAGAAGCCCACCGCGTTGTGGCCATACCACCACTGTACCATTGCGTCCTGCACACCGGCCCAAACGATCACGGACTTGGAGCCCCAGATCGACACCGGAATGGTCAGGTTGTTGACCACGTGCAGCATCGCAACGGTCACGATGAACGAAAGGAAGAACCAGTTCGCCACATAGATATGCGGTTCCTTACGTTTGATGATCGTACCGAGGAACACCGCCAGATAGCACACCCAGACGATTGTCAGCCAAAGGTCGACGTACCATTCCGGTTCAGCGTATTCCTTGGACTGCGTGCCGCCCAGCAGGTAGCCGGTTGCGGCCAGAACGATGAAAAGCTGGTAGCCCCAGAAAACGAACCACGCGAGGTTGCCACCCCAGAGGCGTGCGGCACTTGTGCGCTGCACAACGTAAAAAGACGTTGCCAACAAAGCGTTGCCGCCAAATGCGAAAATCACCGCAGATGTGTGCAGCGGTCTCAGTCGCCCGAAGTTTGCATAGCCTTCCGCCCATTCAAAATTGAGCGCTGGAAAGGCGAGTTGAAAGGCAATCACAACCCCAACGAGGAAGCCAACAACCCCCCAAAAGGCGGTCGCGACCACACCGTAACGGATCACGTCATCCATATATTCGTCTTGCGGGTGAAAGGCCTTGGTTCCGATCCCGCGCAATGTCGAAATAAACAGCCCGAATGATACTGCCATGATTATCCAGGCATGCACCATATAAGCCGTATCACGTGCAAAGTTGGCCGCCATCATCGCAAAAAGCGTGATAAGGCCAAGCACGATCAGCTTGAAGTAATTTACCATATTGCGTCCCTTTGTCTTGCCCGGTGCCATTTTTTCGTGCGCCCGGACGGATTTAGACTGAGTGCGTTAATGCGGGACCGCCGAAGTCCGTTCCTTGATCTGGGTCAAGGCGACAACCTCAACGCTGTGTCCCTATTTTGAAAAGTCAGCCGAGTGTGGAATAATCTCCACATTCATAAAGCTAACTTTGACGTGCACCTTTTTCATAACACGGGAAAGAAAAGATGGCCTACAAATCTTTGCTCTGCGTGCTCACAGACACAGACTTCTCTGACGCACCGCTTGCACAAGGCATGGCGCTTGCCGAATCCCAGGACGCGCATCTGGACGTTCTGACGTTGGGTGTTGACCGCAGCCAGAACGGATATTTCTACGCGGGCGCCGACGCCCTGATGATGCAAGAAATGCTCGCACGAGCGCGAAAGGAAGCAGAGGAGGTCGAAGCCAAGTGCAAGGAGACACTGGGAAAAACCGATCTTCGTTGGGCCTGTGATTCGGGTGTGGCGCAAATTGCCGACCTTGGCCGGCACGTCGCAATGCGTGCCCGATTCTCAGATTTGGTGATCTTGCCAAAGCCCTACGGTCCAAATCATGGAACCGAACTCGAACCAACCATCGAAGCCGCCCTTTTTGAAGGTCAGGCACCCGTGCTTATGGTCCCCGACGACGGCAAGCCGGTGACCATGCCGAAAACCGTCTGCATCGGCTGGAACGAAAGCGCCGAAGCGTTGGTGGCCACACGTGCCGCCCTACCCTTCCTAAAAGCCGCGGAAGCCGTACATGTGGTGGTGATCGATCCCCCCGTTCACGGTCCGAACCGCTCCGACCCCGGCGGCCTGCTTTCACAGTTCCTCTCGCGACACGGTGTCCGGGTTGAGGTCGATGTCATTTCAAAGACTCAACCCCGCGTCTCCGATGTTCTTCTGCGTCACGCGACGGACAAGGGGGCCGAGATGATTGTCATGGGCGCGTATGGTCATTCGCGCTTCCGCGAGGCGATTCTCGGCGGTGCGACCAGAAATATGCTGGAGCGCGCAACGATGCCGGTGTTCATGGCCCACTGATCAGAACGCCAACGTAATACCGACGTTTTACCGACGTCTTACCGACGCTTTGCAGCAACACAAAAAAACGCCCGGTCGCTCAAGCGCCGGGCGTTCGTTCGTGTAACGTTTGAGGCGTTTACATCATCACGCCGCCATCCGAATCGTCTCCGGCTTCGTCCAGCAGACGGCGATAGTCCGGCACGATCACATGGCGCTTGCCTTCCAGAGAGATCACCTCGTCCCGTTTCAGCGCAGAGATCTGGCGACTAACGGTCTCGAGTGTCAGCCCCAGATAGTCTGCCATTGCCTCGCGGGTCAGCGGCAGGTCAAACTGGAGTTCTTCATCTGTATCCTGCAGCTTCAAGGCCGCGTTGCGACGGGCAACAATCGCCAGCAGACTTGCAATCTTTTCCCGCGCAGTCTTGCGGCCCAGCACAAGCATCCATTCACGCGCTGCATCCAGCTCGTCCAGCGTCATCTCAAGCAGGCGTTGCGCAATATGCGGTGTCTGCATAATCATGTTTTCAAATGGTTTTCTACGGAAACAACACAGCACTAGACCCGTGGTAGCCACCACATCATATGCGGCATTTTCCCGCCCCGGACGTCCGATAAAGTCGCCAGGCAACAGCAGGCCAACCATCTGCGTCCGGCCGTCTTCCATCGTCTGTGTCAACGATGCGATACCGCTCACGACAGAGGCGACGAACTCCATCCGGTCTCCCGTCCAGACCACAGTCTGGCCAGCTTCCACCGTGCGATAATATTTGATTTCGTCGAGCCGCTCGAGTTCATCGGGTTCGCACCGCGAGCACACCGCCTGATGACGGATTGCACAGTTTTCACAGCCGGAGGGAACTTGAGCGGACTTTAAGTCAATTTGATTCATAAGCGATCTTGATCTGGGTCAAGGTTAACAAGCCTTCTGGACGCCTATACCTATTCCCATGGAACAGGAAAAACAATTGGCAAAGCTGGGTCTCTTTGACGCGAAAGTACCCCGCTACACCAGCTACCCCACAGCACCACACTTCAATAATGACGTAAATCCAGACACTTATGCAGACTGGATTGCTACGATCCCGGCTGGGTCGCAGGTTTCGCTCTATGTGCATGTGCCGTTTTGCCGCCGTTTGTGCTGGTTCTGCGCCTGCCGTACCCAAGGCACGTCGACCCTGTCGCCGGTGGCCAGCTACGTCGAGACCCTGAAGGCGGAACTGACCCTACTCAAATCTCGGCTCCCTGCCGGCGTGACACTCTCCCGCCTGCATTGGGGCGGCGGCACCCCGACGCTACTTGACCCGACAATGATGGAAGACCTTGCAGGCGCGATCTTCGACGTCGCCCCGATGGCGGCGGATGGCGAATTCTCCGTTGAAATCGACCCGAACGAAATTGACGAAACCCGCATGGCCGCGCTTGCAGCCGCCGGCATGAATCGCGCGTCTATTGGGGTGCAGGATTTCGATCCTGACATTCAGCAAACCATTGGCCGGCTGCAAAGTTACGACATCACGCGTGACGCAGTCGACATGATCCGAGCCTACGGCATTCAGTCCGTCAACGCGGACATTCTCTTTGGCTTGCCCCATCAAAACCAAGCCCGCATGACCGAAAGCGTTCAAAAACTTCTGTCGCTTTCGCCTGATCGGGTTGCCCTATACGGCTATGCGCACGTACCGTGGATGGCCAAACGCCAGCAGATGATCCCGACCGACGCTTTGCCGACACCGCAGGAACGCCTCGCCCTCTTTGAAACTGCGCGCAAACTGTTCCTGTGGGACGACTACGACGAAATCGGTATCGACCACTTCGCGGCCAAGACCGACGGCCTGTCCATTGCCCAAAAGAACGGCACACTGCGTCGTAATTTTCAGGGCTATACAGACGACACCGCGGACGTACTTCTCGCGGTTGGCGCCTCTTCCATTGCCCGCTTCCCGCAAGGCTATGCGCAGAACGCGCCTGCCACCGGTGCCCACACAGCAGCGATCCGCGAAGGTCGTTTTTCCACATCGCGTGGCCACACATTCTCAGGCGAAGACCTCGTTCGGGGAAGAATGATCGAAGCGCTGATGTGCGACTTCCGCATCAACCGCGCAGAGATCACATCCGGTTTCCAGGTGAACGACGCTTGGGTTTCACGTCTTTTCTCGAACGTGGCTATGCAGTTTCCGGACATGGTTGCGATAGACGCCGATGGCCTTTCCATCCCCGAACATGCAAGGCCGCTCACGCGCATGATTGCCCGCGCATTCGACGCCTATGATATGAGCAAAGCGAAACACAGCGCCGCGATCTGATCAGAAAACCTGCAAGGAGCCGCCGCAGAAACCTGCGGCTGCCATTCCCGTTAGACAGCCGGCGCGGCCGCCAGCAACTCGCGAGTGTATTCGGTCTGCGGGTTGTCAAACAGGGCAGCCGCCTCTCCGGTTTCCACGACATCGCCCGCGCGCATAACGATGATCTTGTGACTCATCGCACGCACCACATGAAGGTCATGGCTGATGAACAAATAGGCTAGGCCGTACTTACGCTGCAACCGACGCAGCAAATCAACGATCTGCACCTGCACTGTCATATCGAGCGCTGACGTGGGCTCGTCCAAAACCACAAGTTTCGGACGCAATACCATTGCCCGCGCAATCGCGATGCGTTGTCGTTGTCCGCCGGAGAATTCGTGGGGATACCGGTCCATCGTCGCAGGATCGAGCCCAACTTCCTCCATGATCTCCGCAACCACGGACCGCGTGTCACGCCCACCCGGATTGCCGTGGACGCCCAGACCCTCTGCGATGATCTGCTCGCAGGTCATCCTCGGGCTCAAGCTCCCGAACGGATCTTGAAAGACAATTTGCATATCCTTACGCAATGCGCGCAACCGTCGTGTCGACCAGCTCCGAACATCATCCCCGTCAAAGGTGATGCCGCCGTCACTTTCGATCAATCGCATGATCGCAAGCGCCAGGGTCGTCTTCCCTGACCCACTCTCTCCGACAATCCCAAGCGTCTCGCCGGCGCGTACAGAAATCGTCGCCTCGTTCACGGCTTTGACGTGTCCGACGGTGCGGCGCAGGAACCCCTGCTGGATCGGGAACCAGACACGCAGACCGTCGGTTTCCGTCATTACAGGCGCCCCTTCATCCACGGGTTCAGGCGCGCCGGTCGCCCGTGCATTCAAAAGCAACTGCGTGTACTCATGCTGCGGGTTCGCAAATATCTCAGCCACCGGACCGGCTTCGACAATTTCGCCATCTTTCATCACGCAGACCTTGTCTGCGATACGGCGCACAATCCCCAGATCATGCGTGATAAACAAAAGCCCCATGCCTTCGGACCGCTTTAGTTCCGCGAGCAGTTCCAAAATCTGGGCCTGAATGGTTACGTCGAGGGCTGTGGTGGGCTCATCGGCGATCAAAACGTCCGGCTTGTTGGCAAGCGCCATGGCAATCATCACACGCTGCCTTTGTCCACCAGACAATTGATGTGGATAGGCGCTGAGGCGACTTTTGGCGTCGCGAATACCGACCTTTTCAAGAAGTTCGACAATGCGCCCCTCTGCTTCTGCACCAACCACGCCTTGGTGCAATGCCAGACTTTCCCCCAGCTGCTTTTCAATCGTGTGCAACGGGTTCAGCGATGTCATCGGCTCCTGAAAGATGAAACTGATGTCGTTGCCACGCACATCTCGCAGCAACTTCTCAGAGGCACCGACCATTTCCTGATCGTTATAGGTTACAGAACCCGAAACCTCTGCGCTCCCCGGTAGCAAAGAAACCGTCGAAAGTGCAGAAACCGACTTCCCCGAACCGGACTCGCCTACAAGAGCGACAGTTTCGCCCCGATCAACAGTAAAGGACACCCCCTTCACCGCCTCGATCAACTGACCGTCCTGCCGGAACGCCACGCGCAGGTCCTTGACCTCAAGAATGCTCATGAAAACGTCTTTCTTGGGTCAAAGGCGTCACGCACACCTTCGAAGATGAACACCAGCAAAGAAAGCATGATCGCAAAGGTGAAGAAGGCGGTGAACCCAAGCCACGGCGCCTGCAGATTTTGCTTCGCCTGAAGCGTCAATTCGCCAAGGCTCGGCGCGGACGACGGCAAGCCAAATCCGAGGAAATCGAGACCAGCCAGCGTGCTAATGGTGCCAGTCACAATAAATGGCAGCATGGTCACCGTTGCCACCATGGCATTAGGCAGCATGTGACGGAACATGATCACTCGATTTGACACGCCCAGCGCCTTGGCGGCACGAACATACTCCAGATTGCGAGCACGCAGGAACTCGGCCCGTACAACACCCACAAGTGCGGTCCAGCCGAACAGAACCGTCAACAAAACAAGCAGCCAGAAACTTCGCCCCAAAATCGCAAACATGATGATGATGATGTATAGGCTCGGCGTTGCGCCCCAAATCTCAATCACCCTCTGGAAAATCAGGTCGAGCCAACCACCAAAATAGCCCTGCACCGCACCGGCAATGATGCCAATGAGACTCGCGGCAGTCGTCACGATCAGAGTAAAGAAAATCGACAAACGGAAGCCATAGATGACCCTTGCCACGACATCGCGCTTGCGATCATCCGTACCCAGCCAGTTCTGGCTGTCGGGTGCCAAAGGCGCTGCACCGGGACGGTCAACAGGTGTGTCATAGCTGTAAGGAATGACTGGCCAGAGCGCCCAGCCTTTCTCATAGTCCATCAGGGCCAATTCTTCGGGAGACTTGCCAGCATCCAGACCTTCCAGAATATCCTCGGGGTAGTCGAAACAGTCCTCAACGCCACCCGTTGCAATGAGACATTGCACAACTGGATCCTTGTAGTCCGCCTCCGTACGGAAGTCCCCGCCAAATGTGGTTTCCGGATAGAAGTTGAAGATAGGTGCGTACAGTTCTCCGCGATAGCTCACTACAATCGGTTTGTCGTTGGCAAGAAACTCAGCAAACAGAGAGACACCAAAAAGAACGCTGAAAAGGATCAGCGACCAAAAGGCGCGACGATTGCGCTTAAAATTGCTCCAGCGTCTCTGGTTGAGCGGGGACAGCGCCATCAGCCAGCCCTCCGATCGAAATCGATCCTCGGATCGACAAGCACGTACATCAGGTCCGACAGAATACCCACGACAAGACCGATCAGGCCAAACACAAACAGCGTGCCAAAGATCACAGGGTAGTCACGCGCCACTGCGGCCTCGAACCCCAGACGCCCGAGACCATCGAGCGAAAAGATCGTTTCGATCAGCACCGACCCGCCGAAAAACACGCCGATGAAGACGGCTGGGAACCCGGCGATTACGATCAGCATGGCGTTACGGAAAACATGGCCGTACAGCACCTTGCGCTCGCTCAGGCCTTTGGCCCGCGCCGTCATCACGTAGTGTTTCTTGATCTCATCGAGGAAACTGTTTTTGGTCAGCAACGTCAGAGTCGCAAAGGCCGCGATTGTGGATGCAATGATCGGCAGCGTGATATGCCAGAGATAGTCCAGAACCTTACCCATCGCGCTCAGGTCCTCGAAGTTGTCCGAGGTCAACCCGCGCAGCGGGAAAATCTGCCAATAGCTGCCGCCGGCAAACAGCACCACGAGCATGATCGCGAACAAGAAGCCGGGAATGGCATAGCCAACGATTATCGCACCACTTGTCCAGGTATCAAACGGCGTTCCGTCCTTAACGGCTTTGCGAATGCCCAACGGGATCGACACGAGATAGGCAAGCAGCGTCGACCATAGCCCAAGCGTGATCGACACCGGCATCTTCTCCAGCACGAGGTCTACAACGCTAATCTTGCGGAAATAGCTCTCTCCGAAATCGAGCCGCATGTAGTTCCACATCATGTTGAAAAAGCGTTCGAGAGGCGGCTTGTCAAAACCAAACTCTTTCTCGAGCTGCGCAATGAACTCCGGTGGCAAACCTTGCGCACCCGCATATTTGCTGTCGCCAGCAGCGCCACCTGTAAAGCTCTCTTCCTGCAGGTTGCCAGCGTCATCGCCGCTGCCGGCAAATCCGCCGAAAACGTCGCCACCACCCTGTTGCTGTGCGATGATCTGTTCAATCGGTCCACCTGGTACAAACTGAACCAAGGTAAAATTGATGATCATAATCCCCAGAAGGGTCGGAATGATCAGCAAAAGTCGCCGTAGTATATATGCGCCCATGCGCCCGTTACCTCAGTGCACCTTCGGCCTTGAGCCGCGCCGCTTTTTCTTCGTTGAACCACCAGAAATCAAGCACGCCATCAGCATACTTCGGTAGAGGGTCCGGATACTCGAACATGTCGAAATAGGCCACCCAAGTTTGGTCGATAAACCAAACCGGCACCATGAACCGTTCATAACGCAACACGCGGTCAAGCGCCGTCAAAGCGACGCGTTCTTCCTCGGTGGACTCGGCCGCCAGAGAAATTTCGATGATCTTGTCCACAAGCGGACTGGCAAGGCCAGCAGGGTTGAACAAAGAAATCGCCGCGTCTTCAGAGCCATAACGCTGCATAAGTCCAGTTCCCGTACCCAAGAAGGCAGCGTAGCTGTCGAAGATTATGTCGTATTCCCGCTCACGCTCTTTGAGGGTGAATTGTGCCGGATCGATCTTCTCTTCCTTCGCGTCCACGCCCATCCGGCGCAGGTTTTTCACAAAAACGCCGATAACGGCTCCCATCGTAGCCGATGCCGACGACGCATAGGGGATTACCACGCTCAGGGTTTCACCCGCCTCGTTGCGGCGCAGGCCGTCATCTCCAACAACCCAGCCCGCCTCATCCAGCAGCCCCATCGCCTTGCGCAGGTTGCGTCTGTCGATCTCGCGCGCCGGGTTGGATTCATGCGCCATGACCACAGGCTCGGTCAGCACTTCTTCGGGAACCAGATCTCCCAGCGATTTCAGAAGCTCAAGCTCGGCACCTTCCGGTACGCCGACAGCTTCATTGGGCGCGCCCTGAACAAAGCTGTGACGTTGTTTGAAAAGCCCGAACTGCAGCGACTCGTTGGTCCACTCGAAGTTATATGCCAGCGCCATCGCTTCTCGCACCCGACGGTCCTGCAGGTGCTCGCGGCCAAGATTGAACACAAATCCTGACGGTGTCGGCGGCGTGCCATCCGGTAATTCCACTTTCTTCACGTAGCCAGCGCGCAACGCCGGAAAATCATATCCGGTAGCCCATTGCTTGGAATTGCTTTCGGCACGGAAAGTATATTCGCCCGCCTTGAAAGCCTCGAAAGCAGCGGCAGCATCCGCGAAATACTCGATTCGGATGCGGTCAAAATTGTGCCGCCCGACGTTGATCGGCAGGTCCTTGGCCCAGTAATCCGGGTTTCGTTTGTAAACGATGCGGCGGTTAACGTCATAGCTGTCGATGACATAAGGCCCAGAGCCCGGCGAGGTCTCCATCCGGGACTCATCCAACCGTGCGCCCGTTTCCTCGAACCACTTTTTCGACCAAACCGGCACACCGCCAACCTGATCGATCAGGCTCCTTCGGGAGATGCCCTCGGTGAAATAGAATTTGATTGTATGATCGTCGATCACTTCGGCGCGTGGAATGCGTTTCTTTACGGCCGCCGCATAGGACGGCAGCCCCTGCTCCAGCAAAAGGTTGTGGCTGAACAGAACATCATGTGCCGTCACCGGTGCCCCGTCTGAAAAACGTGCCTCTGGACGCATATAGAAAATCACCCAGGTTTTGCCTTCATCGTATTCCAGACGTTCCGCCAAAAGCCCATAAGACTCGCCATAAACATCCGCAGGCGCAGCCCCACCGGTCGCCGGCATTTCGCCGAGCAGGCTCTCATACATCATCCAGCTATAGCGTCCCGCGCGGCCTTTGCGGCTATACGGGTTCATGGAATCAAAAGTGCCGGGCGCCCAAAGAGCAATTTCGCCGCCCTTCGGCGCATCCGGGTTGACGTAGTCGAAGTGCGTGAAATTCTCGGGATAGGTCAACTCACCATAAAAGTTGTACCCATGGCTCCGAACGATCCCGTCACCCTCTGCGACAACCTGCGGAGCGATTGCCTGGCTCCCAAACGCCAAAAGCCCCGCTACAACCCATCTCGCCAGACCCTTTGCAGGCAACACGTTGAACCGTAAGGCTTTGGATGTGGACATGGTTTTCCCCTGAATGCATGAGCAGTTCTGCTTTTTCTTGGGGTTCAAGCTAATGGCGAGGCTGCTCAACATTCAAGTTCGGATTGCGTCAACTCGGCGTGAAAACGCCGTGCGTTGCCGTGCGGCCGTCTTTTCACACCTTTTGGCCGGCGCTCGTTTTAAGAATTGTCGGAGGAATTGGGTGAGAGGCTGGACAACGACCCAAGCGGGGCTCGTTACGGCTGCTTCCTTCCGGATCTGACCGGGTTGGCGAGGCGCTCGCCCGCGCCAACCTCTCACGCAGCGATATAGTGCCCTTCGAAACAGGATGCAAGCCAAGCGCCAACTGTTACGCGGGCCAATGATCATGGTCCAATTGCAACGTGAACGAAATGAACCCGTCTTCGCTTTCCACACCAGGCTCCAGCGGCAGCGTTATAAGATCCAAGTGTTTCCGTGAGCCTGCTCCGGTCTCGAAAACCGCCGAAACATCCTTCATACGTCTAAAGGTCCACGATGGAATTGCGCGATCCCCTCCAAGGAAAGGCTGCGCCAGATAACGCCCGATTGCGTCGCGTACCGAAATACGAGGAATTCTCACGATCTTGGAAGGGTCCACTCCGGGAAAATTCCCGCCACCGCCTCCGCGAAAGTCATTTGTTGCCAGCAGAAATCGTTGATCGGGCGCAACATCGCGTCCCTGCCAAAGCAAATCCGTCACCCTCTGTGCTTCGGGATTGATCCGCGTTCCGCTAGCGTCAAAACGCGCAGGCTGCGTCAGGTCGATCGCATAGGACACACCGAAAACCGTCTCTCTTTTGTACGAGGGCACATCACGTTCGAACAATCGTTGCCCTGGTTTTCGAGGCTCCAGTTGATTGTAAAAACTTGCTGACATCTCCAGCCAGTCTTGCAAATCGGAGCCCGTGATCTGCAACACCGAGACAAAATTGTCATAAGGCTGCAGTTCCGCGATTCCTCTCGCCTCCAGTGGTCCGGAAGCCAGATCAACGTAATTCCCTGCTCCGGCCCTGCCCCCACATCTCGACGGCGTCGTCGATGCAAGCAGGGGCAAGCTTTCAAATTCGGTTCCCGCAAAAACTGATCGCAATGCCGACATTTTGGCTTCGGCGACGATGCGTGTCATGCAGTCGTCCTTCACCATGGAGAAATAGCTAAAGACAGGGTGCGCCAGTTCGCCGACAACGCGCGACAACTCCGTCAGCACTTCGTCTTGGGACGCCTTCAATGCACCAACAATCTTGGGGGATTCAGCGGCGCCATTCCCAGACAGCAGAACACTTTCGTGCTTTTCGACGCACCATTTCTTGCGACCCGAAGCATTTTCCGCCTGCGTGAGGTACAGATCAATTTGCCCAAGACACGCCGCCATAGCTCCCGGCATGACAACGGGCTTGCCATTGACGCTTTTGCGTAACTCGGCCTCCAAGGCACTGTCGGCGCTCTGAGCACTGGGAAAACATTCGTGAACGTGCCCTGCAATCAGCGCATCGACCCCTTCCAGTGCAGCAACATGGCTTGCGACCTTTTCCATGTCCGGCCCGTAGGGCGCGGTACTAAGGCCGGAATGAGCCAGAGCAACCACCAGATCAGCGCCTTCGGCCAGCAACGCTGCGACCTGACTTCGAGCGGCCTGCAAAATATCGCATCCCACGACCGCGCCCTGCAGTCTTGACGCGTTCCAATCGACCACCTGTGGCGGCAACACACTGAAAATCCCGACATTGATGCTGCCACGGCCACCGCCCAGCGTCAGCGGGATAAGAACGCGGCTTTCCCATAAATCCGAATATCTTCCCTGCGTATCGCGTGCATCCAGGTTGGAACACAACACGGGGAACTCTGCCGCCTTAAGCGCATCGCGCAAACTCGGCTCTTCAAGGTCAAACTCGTGATTGCCAAGGCCAACCGCCCCGTATCCGATTGCATTCATGGCTGCGATCACAGGATGAATTCCGCCGGAACGCGACGAATTCGCCATTTCCGCAATTGGGCCGCCCTGTAAAAAGTCACCGTTGTCGACAACCAGAGTGGCGTCTGCGCCAAGACGTTGCGCTTCAATCAACGTGGCCAGTTTTGCCAGCGAAGCGCCGTCGGTAGGACGATTTCGAAAATAGTCATACGCCAATAATTTGGCGTGAACGTCCGTCGTGGCCAGCACACGCACATGCGCTTTGTCGACCTCAGGGCCGACCTTGGGGGAACCTGGCAAACCAAACCCTCACTTCAGCAACAAAATGGACCAGCTTATCGGCCTCCAACACACAGCGCTCCCCTCAGCTCCGAATTGACCTATATCTCGAAAACCGCGGACAATCTACAACCTATAGGTGTGCTTGCGGAACTTCCGCTTACATACCGTTGGAATGAACATCCTTGTGTTACTCTTTTGATTGCCCTGATGACAGCGTCGTGGCAAGCATCGTCGTCGGAGGACATGATGCGACACGCTGAAGCAGTAACTTTCGGAGGCTCCGGCCTCAATCGCGCCGCAGAGGTGCGCGGCGACGCAGAAGCATTCTCGGAGTTGCATGCAAATTCTGCAAGCCGTTCTGTCGCACTCTGGCGTGGCAAACCGTTGATGTGTGGCGAACACATGCATCAACTCGTGCATTTGCCCACGGATCATCCGCTTTTTGCCGAAACCAATGTGCCGCCCATATTCTTGGGCCTCTCGGAATCCGGTGCCGCGGTGTTCGCGCGAGACGTATCAGCATTCAAACCTGCTGAGATGGACGAAGCCCAATTGGGTGCATTTTTTGATCCGAGCCAGCAGCGACATCCGAGCCTGCCCGACGACCACGCGTTCTGTGAACTCCGAGGCGTGATGTCGCGCCTTTCCGCCAGAGATGCCGAGTTGGCGGCCACGGCAAAGGCCCTCTATGGCTGGCACAGATCGCACCGGTTCTGCGCGGCTTGCGGTCAGGAAAGCCGCATGGTCCAAAGCGGCTGGCAACGAGACTGCCCGGCCTGCAACACCTCCCACTTTCCGCGGACAGATCCCGTGGTGATTATGCTCATCACGCACGGGAATCGGGTCCTGATGGGGCGTTCGCCCGGATGGCCGGAAGGAATGTACTCGCTGCTTGCTGGATTCGTGGAACCAGGAGAAACCCTTGAAGCCGCTGTCCGGCGCGAGGTTTTTGAAGAAGCGGGAATCAAGGTTGGCGAGGTCTCCTATCTCGCCAGCCAGCCTTGGCCTTACCCGTCGTCTTTGATGTTCGGATGTGCCGGTGAGGCTCTAAGCGACAAGATCACCATCGACACAAACGAAATCGAAGATGCGATCTGGGTAACTCGTGAAGAGATGATGGAGGCTTTTGCCGGTCAACACCCCGTTTTGAAACCCGCACGCAAGGGGGCAATTGCGCACTTCATTTTACGCAACTGGCTTGCAGACCGCCTCGATTAAGGCGACTATGCGAGCGCGAACATAAGGGGCTGGGACAAAACAATCATGGAATTCACGGCGCGCGAGGACATTGACGTCCCAATCGAACAAGCCTTTGAAATGGTAACGGATTTTGAAGTTTTCGAACGCTCGGCTCTACGTCGGGGAGCCGAAGTCTCCCGCCTGGACAATCTGAACCGTCCAGGAGTTGGCGCAAAGTGGAACATTTCCTTCGAGTTTCGCGGCAAGCCACGATCGATTGACCTGGAGGTAACCGGCTTTGACCGTCCGAACGAAATTGCACTTCACGGCAAGGCGCAGGGCATAGAGTCAAACGTCAAGGTGGAGCTCGTGGCACTTTCTCGCACGAAAACGCGCCTTCAGTTCTGGACCGGCCTATCCGCCAACACACTCTCTGCCCGCTTGCTACTGCAGTCTCTCAAGCTGGCCCGCGGCACGCTGAACACCCGCTTGGGCAAACGCATGGCCAACCTGCGTCGCGACATGGAAGACCGCTACAGCCGCATGGCGTGACGAGCGGTCATCTATCCTGAGCGGTCGGGTAAACCCCCACAATCTTCAAGTGGTTGGTGAAGTAGCGCAGTTCATCAAGCGCCAGAGCCACATTGGCGTCATCCGGATGGCCATCAATATCCGCGTAAAAACGTGTCGCAGTGAATGACCCGTCAACCATATAGCTTTCAAGCTTGGTCATGTTGACGCCGTTGGTCGCGAAACCGCCCATCGCCTTATAAAGCGCCGCGGGAATGTTGCGGACCTCAAACACGAATGTGGTCATCATCTTTCCATGCGAACGCCGACTCAGATCGGGTTCACGCGACATGATCACAAACCGCGTGGTGTTGTGACCGTGATCTTCGATGTCGGTCGCCAGAACGTTGAGACCATAAATCTCCGCCGCCAGATCAGACGCGAGCACACCCTGATCCAAAACTTTGCTTTCCGAAAGCTCCCGAGCCGCCCCGGCGCTGTCAGCAGCTGAAATACCAACGATTCCGTTTTTCTGCAGAAACTGGGCTGACTGTGGCAACAAAACCAAGTGCGCACGAACGGATTTGACATCGTCCAGCGTCACACCCGGCATCGCCATCAGGCTGATGCGCACGCGCACGAACGCTTCGTCGATGATGTGCAACCGGCTTTCCGGCAACAGGCGGTGAATGTCGGCAACCCGACCATAGGTAGAGTTCTCGATCGGCAGCATTGCGAGGTCGGCGGCACCCGACTCGACGGCTTCGATAACCTCCTCAAACGTGCGGCACGACATGGCTTCCATGTCAGGGCGCGCTTGCTGACACGCCTCGTGTGAATAGGCGCCCAACTCGCCTTGGAATGCGATCTTGTTCGTCGTGCTCGACATCTCACCCTCATTTCCCGCCGCAAGGGCGTTTCGTCGCGGTAACTATACCTTGCGTTCATCAAGGGGAAGCGGATAGATACGCGTCAAACGCCACGAGACGGAAACGTAGCATGTTCGACACGATGACAATGACCAAGGTAGTGGGCGCACTCTGTGGCGCTCTGCTGATTTTCCTGCTGGGCTCCTGGGCCGCAGAAAGTATTTATCACACCGGCCCCAAAGGCCACGGCGACGACCACGCCAAGCAGGCCTACGTGATTGAGGTCGACAGCGGCGACTCTCCCGCAGAAGAAGCAGAAGCCGGTCCGTCGCTCGAAGAGCTGCTGGCATCCGCAGATGTCGACAAAGGCGCAAAGGTCTTCGGCAAGTGTAAAGCCTGCCACAAGCTGGAAGACGGCGCGAACGCGACCGGCCCGCACCTTTACGGCATTGTTGGCCGCGAAGTTGATGGCGTCGCTGGTTACAACTACTCCGGCGCTCTGATCGCGGTGGCAGACACATGGACCCCCGAAAACCTCGACGGTTTCTTTGCAAACCCCAGAGGCTATGCGCCGGGCACCAAGATGTCTTTCTCCGGTTTGAAAAAGGCGACCGACCGCGCCAACCTGATTGCTTATCTGGAAACCATCGGCGGATAAGTTAGCCAGTATCGAAATTGAGAGAGGCCGTTGCTTTTGCGACGGCCTTTTTTCATTTCAGGTCCGTGAGGATCTCTGGCTTTGGGCAGGCAGGGACTGATGCGCCGATCCGAAAGGTGGGAGGGAGGGAGGGGAGGGAAAACCGTCCGAACCGGCGCATAGTCGAATGACGCATCGCGTCGCGTCATCATTCTGGGTGATCGGCCCGTTTGCCTAAGGCCGCTGTCATCCTGATGAAGCTGATATGATATTTCCTGACGCGATTGCATCACGACAACCGGACAAGAAATTGGGAATTTCGGCCAAAACTTCGTTTTTTGAAATGATTGAAGTTTAAACGTTGCTTGCCCACTGAAATTGGTCATTTGTTTCAACCGCACAGGGACGTGTTGCGCGTATATTCGATAATGCAGTGGTGGCGTTTTTGCCGGAAAGCACCATCAGAGCCAGTACTAGCATTCCTGAACGACCGCACCCGCCCTTGCAATGCACCAGCACCCGCCCGCCCTTCTCCAGTTGCCCTAGCAGTTCGGCTGAAAGCGCAGGCCAGTTGTTCATGAATTCGGCAGATGGCACGCCGAAATCAACGATCGGAGCGTGGTGCCACGTCCATTGTCCGGATTGCAACCGGCCTTGGATACCTGTCCCTTTGGCGGCCATTTCCGCTTCCGAGGTCACGCTCACGACCGCACTGGGCGCCCAAGCCGCGACTCTATCGAAATCTTCGAGCGACACAGGCATCGGTGACAGGGCCACTATCCCTGGTCCGATCCGCCACTCCACGATTTCAAACGACATCAATCCAAACCTCCATCTGCCGCGCATTCACCATCTGCCGCGCGGCGCGAACCTGACGGTGAACCCTGCATTGCCGGTGGACGCGCCGCCCCGCCCCGCATAACCTGAGCGCCGACGCGCCGAATCCGGCGCGCGAGACAAGACCGACCAAACAGGCCTGCACTATGAACGACACTCCCGACACTGGCTATCAGGTTCTCGCGCGGAAATATCGCCCAGAAACCTTCGCCGACCTTGTCGGGCAGGACGCAATGGTGCGCACCCTGAAAAATGCCTTCGAGGCCGACCGCATCGCGCAAGCGTTTGTTATGACCGGCATCCGAGGCACTGGCAAAACAACGACGGCCCGTATCATCGCCAAAGGCATGAACTGTATCGGTCCCGATGGCGGCGGAGGTCCGACCACCGATCCTTGCGGGGTGTGTGAGCACTGCACCGCGATCATGGAAGGCCGGCACGTCGATGTCATGGAAATGGACGCTGCTTCGCGTACCGGTGTGAATGACATACGGGAAATCATCGACTCGGTGCACTACCGCGCGGCTTCGGCGCGCTACAAGATTTACATCATCGATGAGGTCCACATGCTGTCGAACAGCGCGTTCAACGCGCTGCTAAAGACGCTTGAGGAGCCGCCTGCACATGTGAAGTTCATCTTCGCCACTACCGAAATCCGCAAGGTTCCCGTGACTGTCCTGTCACGCTGCCAACGCTTTGACTTGCGCCGCATTGAACCGGAAGACCAAATCGGCCTGCTCCGCAGAATTGCCAATGCCGAGGGCGCGGAAATTGCGGATGACGCATTGGCCCTCATCACCCGTGCGGCCGAAGGATCCGCACGTGACGCCACATCCCTGCTTGATCAGGCGATCTCGCACGGTGCCGGAGAAACCACCGCCGATCAGGTGCGCGCCATGCTCGGACTTGCCGATCGCGGACGTGTGCTCGATCTGTTTGACATGATCCTGCGCGGTGATGCTGGGGCGGCCCTCAACGAACTTTCAGCGCAATATGCCGACGGGGCGGATCCGATGGCTGTCCTGCGCGATCTTGCGGAAATCACCCACTGGATTTCAGTCGTCAAAGTAACCCCCGAAGCCTCCGAAGACCCAACCGTGACACCGGACGAACGTGCGCGGGGCCAATCCATGGCGGAACAGTTGCCAATGCGCGTCCTGACCCGCATGTGGCAGATGCTTCTCAAGGCCCTCGACGAAGTGGCCACAGCGCCGAACGCCATGATGGCCGCTGAAATGGCCATCATCCGTCTTACTCACGTGTCTGATCTACCCAGCCCAGAAGAGCTGGTGCGCAAATTGCAAGACTCCCCACGCCCCCCGATGCCGCCCTCAGGCGGTCCAGGTGGCGGCGTTGGCATGGGACAGGGCGGCGCAACTGCACAGAGCTATCAGGGCAGCACAGTGCCCAACGGCGGCGGTGCACAGGGTGGCAACGTCACCGCGCTTGCCGTCGCCGATAATACCGCACTGGCGCGCTATGCGTCTTGGGAGCATGTTCTGGAACTCATCCGCACCCGTCGAGACGGTGTTCTACGGGTACAGGTCGAGAAATACGTTCGTCTGGTCAGTTACCAGCCGGGCCGCATCGAATTCGAACCCGCACCCGATGCCCCGCGCGACCTGTCGCAGCGGCTCGGCAGCCAACTTCAGCGTTGGACCGGAAACCGATGGGCGGTGATCATTGTCGCAGACGGCGGCGCGCCCACCGTGGACGAAGTTCGCAACGCGGCGGAAAACGAAATGCGGTCCGAAGCCGAAGCCCACCCGTTGGTGCAAGCTGTCCTCGACGCCTTTCCCAAGGCCAAGATCACCGACATCAAGTCACGCAAGGAAATCACGCAGGAGGCCATGGCCGAAGCCCTGCCTGAAGTCGAAGACGAGTGGGATCCTTTCGAGGAAGACTGATTTCAACAGCGGATCGGAACCAAACCGCTCACGCCCATAACCTCATTTGTATCGGGTACGCATTCTGGCTTTGCGGGCTCCCGCTTCTCTCCTACGGTTTCTGCGCCGCATTTGGCGCCGCACGAAACCTACGGAACCGCAAACATGCCTATACGCCGCTTCATTCAGACCGATGTCTTCTCGTCAGACCCCACGCTTGGCAACGGGCTTGCTGTGGTCGTGGACGGAGATGACCTCACGACCGAACAGATGCAGGCCTTCGCCGCATGGACCAATCTGGCAGAAACCACTTTTCTTTTGCCCCCCACAGACCCGGATGCGGACTACCGCGTCCGAATTTTCACAACGCGACGCGAAATGCATTTTGCCGGACACCCCACTCTCGGGAGTTGTATGGCCTGGCTTCACGCTGGCAATGTCCCCAAAAAACCGGAAGTGGTGCGGCAGGAATGCGCCATTGGCATCGTCGATATCGATCTTTCCGGCCCAACCCCGGCGTTTGTATCCCCACCCACAGAAGTCTCGGCCATGTCCGAAGCTGAACAGACCCGCCTGATCACAGCCATGGGTATAAACCGGTCAATGGTCAAAAGCGCGATTGTTCTGGACAACGGTCCGGTATGGAACCTTTTCGAACTTAATTCTGCCGCCGATGTTCTGGCCGTTGACGCGACCCGCGTGGTTTGGCCCGAGCATCAGGGTCTCGCTCTGTTCGGGGCCTACCCCGAAGGTTCTGAATGCCAGTTCGAAACACGCAACATTGCGCCCTCCTCCGGCATGGTCGAAGATCCGATTACCGGGAGCCTCAACGCCGCAATCGCCTGCTGGCTGCTGCAAACAAACCGTCTTCCCGATGCGGCCGTAGCAGCTCAGGGAACCAATCTCGGACGCACGGGTCGCGTGTTTTACAGGCAGTCGCCAAACTATCCCGGCAAAGTCCTGATCGGAGGAGCGGTGAATGTGTTGATCGATGGTACACTCGACCTCTGAGTACCTTGTAAACAAGGCCAGCGCGCCGTATCTAGACGCAAACACACTTTCAGGAGAGACCCAGATGCTCAAAGGCCTCGGCAACCTCGGCGACATGGCCGGGATGATGAAAAAAGCCCAAGACATGCAACAAAAGATGACCGACTTGCAGGACGATCTGCACAACATCATGGTCGTCGGCGAAAGCGGCGCAGGTCTGGTCAAGGCCACGGCGTCTGCCAAAGGCGAACTCAAGGCGCTCGACATCGATCCTTCGATTTTCAACGGTGACGACAAGGAAGTCGTCGAAGACCTGATCCTTGCCGCGATCAAGGACGCCCAGACCCGTGCCTCTGACCGCGCGCAGGAAGAAATGGGCAAGATTACCGCCGAGCTTGGACTTCCCGCAGACATGAAGCTGCCGTTCTAAGCACTTGCACGCCCCCCCGCGTTTCTCGCTATAGTTCGGCGAGACAAGACCCTGGAAGGGCGCAAAGCCATGAGCAGTTCCGAAATTGACACGCTGATCGAAATGATGGCCAAGCTCCCGGGGCTTGGCCCCCGGTCTGCGCGGCGTGCGGTGCTGCATATGATCCGGAAACGGGGGCTCCTGCTGACACCGCTGGCCGACGCCATGCAGGCCGTCGCCGCCACTGCCCGGGAATGCCTGAACTGCGGCAACATCGGCACATCTGATATCTGTGACATCTGCGCCAGCGAGAAACGCGCCACCGGCGAACTCTGCGTTGTAGAGGACGTTTCCGATCTCTGGGCCATGGAGCGTGCCGGCGTTTTCAAAGGTCGCTACCACGTTCTTGGCGGCACGTTGTCGGCACTCGAAGGCGTCGGTCCGGAGGACATTTCGATCCCGAAGCTGGTGGATCGGGTGACTTCCGAGCATATCTCTGAAGTGATTTTGGCGCTCAACGCCACAGTCGACGGACAGACCACGGCCCACTACATCGCCGACCAGCTTGAAGACCGCGTGCGCCTGACCTCCTTGGCGCAAGGCGTGCCGGTAGGCGGCGAACTCGACTACCTCGACGAAGGGACTATCAGCGCCGCGCTGACCGCCCGAAAAACGCTCTAAGGCACCTTCGTGCACAACACGGTGTTACTGGAAACAAAGGATGTAGGGGGCCGCCGTAGTGAACACATCGAACCGATTTGGACATCTTCAAACGCCCCCTGAAGGGCCTTTCCGGTTCATTGCACTCGACGTCGAAACCGCCAGCCGATCGGCGGGCAGCATCTGTCAGATCGGCCTCTGCTTTGTCAGCGACGCGGGCACCATGCAGACCTATTCGGTCCTCATTGACCCCGAAGAACCCTTTGCACCGTTCAATTCAGAGCTTCACGGAATTTCCGCTGAAACGGTGCGGGAGGCCCCGACTTTTCCGACAGTCTATGTCGCCCTCTTCGACCTCCTCAACAGCCACAGCCTCGTGCAGCACAGCACCTTTGACGAAAAGGCAATGACTGCCGCTTGCGCTCGCTATGATCTTCCGATGCTGACGTCCCATTGGACAAACAGCGTCAAGGTAGCTCGACAAGCATGGCCCGCGCTCAAGGGCGCTGGCGGGCACGGTCTGGCCAATCTCAAGACATACCTCGACCTCGCTTTTCATCACCACGATGCAGGCGAGGACGCGCGCGCTGCAGCCTGTGTGATCCTCAAAGCAGAAGAGACGACCGGCGTACGTCTTTCCCATCTCAAGACAAAACGACAGCTGGACTTGCCAATCTAAAGAGTGCCTCTGCACGAAAAAAGGCCGCCCAACCGGACGGCCCTTTCTATTCTCTGTACAACAGCGATTAGCGCGGCTGCTCGTCTTCGTCGTCGCCACCCGGCAAGTTGAAGAAGCTGTCCGCATCCGCGAAATCCGCATCCGAGGTCTCATCCTCGTCACCGTCTTCGTCGTTGAGAGAGAAGGTTTCCAGTCCCTCAATCGCCGTCGGGATTTTCGGTTCCGCTTCCATCTCCAGCGACGTCTCGGTGCTCACCAACTTGCGACGCTCGTCATCCGACATCACCACGCCATCCGCCGCCTTCTTGGAGGCAGCTTTCTGAACGGCCGCGTCCAGTTCGGATTGCTTACACAAACCCAGAGCAACCGGATCGATGGGTTGGATGTTGGCAATGTTCCAGTGGGTCCGCTCGCGGATCGCCTGAATGGTCGGCTTGGTAGTGCCCACCAGCTTGCCAATCTGGCCATCGGAAAGTTCGGGGTGAAATTTCACCAACCAAAGGATCGAGGCCGGACGGTCCTGACGCTTGGACAGCGGCGTGTACCGCGGACCGCGACGTTTTTCTTCACCAGTGGCCGCCGCGTTGAACTTCAGCTTCATCTTGTAAAGCGGGTTCTCTTCGGCCTGCGTGATTTCTTCCTGGACCAACTGGTTGTTGGCAATCGGGTCGAAACCCTTGACGCCAGTCGCAACATCGCCGTCGGCAATGCCCTGAATTTCCAGCTCATGCATGCCAACAAAATCGGCAATCTGTTTGAAGCTGATAGTCGTGTTGTCCACCAGCCAGACGGCGGTTGCTTTGGGGTGCAGCAGCTTGGCCATATGATGTCTCCTTACGTCAATCGTCCCAACCTGCGGATATAGATTTCCCGTCGCCTGACTTTCCGTCAGACGGCACCGATCTTCTGGTGCGGGTTTCCGTTGTCGGGGAACTTGAGGCCGATATAGTGCCCCCAAGTCAAAAAGGAAAGACCCAATGCGCCTATTGTTGAGCCTCGCCCTCGCCGCCCTAACTGTAACTCAGGCAGTTGCAGAAGACGACGTAGCAGGAGAATTTGACTACTACGTGATGGCGCTTAGCTGGTCCCCGAATTGGTGCGCCATCGAAGGCGACGCCAAGAACTCTCCGCAATGTGACTACGACGAGGATCACGGGTGGATCCTGCACGGGCTCTGGCCTCAATACCATCGGGGCTGGCCGGACTATTGCCGCACATCGCATCGCAACCCGCCCCGGAACCTCACCAATAGCATGGCCGACATTATGGGAACGTCGGGGCTGGCATGGCACCAATGGAAAAAGCACGGCACCTGCAGCGGCCTGTCCGCTGAAGATTACTATTCGCTTTCAAGAGAGGCCTACGGACGCGTGAACAGGCCCGCTGTCTTTCGCAAACTGGACCAATCGGTCCGCCTGCCAGCATCCGTGGTGGAGGAGGCATTCCTGAAGGAAAACCCGCAACTGGAAGCTGACATGCTGACCATCACCTGTCGCGACGGATTCATTCAGGAAGCAAGGATTTGTTTGTCACGGGATCTGACACCGGTGCCTTGCGGGCGGGACGTAGCCCGCGATTGCACTTTGGGTGATGCCCGCTTCGACCCCGTACGATAAGTCCGGTTATTCGTCTGAGATCTTGTTGATCCGCAACTTTCCACTAGCGGCTTCACGGCACTTGCTGCTGGAAAAATCCGAACTCGTGCTGACCCAGTTCAGCGCCATGACGCTATCGCCTCTGGCCCGCAAATAGAACGGGATCGGCTCTGTGCGGGCGCCGCTGTTTGAACCGCGCGTCATTGTTCCGCAGTACAGACGGTCACCATTGCTGAGAGCATAGGCCGTGAATTCGGGGAATTGTGCAAATCCAGGGTTGCTGGTTTGCTCCGCCAGCCTGTTCTTGGCCCAGAATACCTCCTGAGACGTTGGCGTTACCGGCTCCGTGCGAACGCGCTGCATATCCAGCGAACACGCACTCAGAGCAGCCAGACACGCTCCTGCGATCAATAGCTTCTTCATCCCTGCGTCTCCTCAACTTCTTGTTGCGACACAGATAAACACAGCTTTGCGGCCACATCACGGCAAAAATGCAAAAAGCCCGATCCAGATGGACCGGGCTTCGCGCAATTTCAACGGTTTGCCAGCTTAGTGTAGCTTGGCATCGACCTCGGCAATGCCCGCTTCGATCAGCTTGTTGGCATCAGCCGCAGACATCTGCTTGGCAATCACGTCCTCAGCAGCGGCGATCGCCACCACAACAGCTTGATCGCGTACCTCTTTGACGGCAGAAGCCTCGGCCGAAGCAATCTGGTCAGTCGCGGCTGCGAGACGGCGCTCGATGGACTTCTCCAGATCGGCTTTTGCCTGAACGGCCGCCTTTTGGGCTTCGTCCTTGGCCTGAGCCACGATGCGTGCTGCCTGCTCTTGAACTTCCTGCTGCTTGCGCTCGTAAGAAGCCAGAACGGTCTGGGCTTCTTCACGCAGGGCACGGGCTTCATCGAGCTCGGATTTGATGTCGTCGGCGCGCTTGTCCAACATGCCACCCAAAAGGGAGGGCACTTTGAAATAGAACAGCACGGCGATGAAGACGATGAAGCCGAGCGTCACGATGAAGTCGGTGTTCTTCAGAGAGAAGAACGGGCCGCTTGCCGCGAAGGCCGGGCTTGCCAGCATCAGGGTGGCGACGGTTGCGAATGTTGTGCGCATCAATCTTACCCTTTCATCCGGTCTGCGACCGCTTTGGTCACGGCGTCGGCATCAGCTTTGCCACCCAATGCTGCCACAACCTCGTTTGCGGTTGCGTCGGCAACTTCCTGGATGCTTTCCAGAGCGCCTGCACGGATCTCGGCGATTGCCTTCTCCGACTCGGCGGCCTTGGCGGAAATCTCCGCGTCTGCCTTTGCGGTTGCGTCGTCCAGCTCTGCCTGGATCTCAGCCTTGGTCTCGGCAATGATGCGCTGCGCTTCCGCACGGGCATCGGCCAGAGCCTTGTTGTAGGCTTCTTCCGCTTCCACAGCTTTCGCCTTCAGCTCTTCAGCTGCGGCGATGTCATTCGTAATGGTCCCCTGGCGCTCGGCCAGAACCGCGGCAATCCGCGGCAGCGCAATGCGCGACAGGACGAAATAGATCACGACCAGCGTGATCAGAAGCCAGAAAATCTGGTTGCCCCAGTTCGAGAAATCGAGCTGCGGCATGCCTGGTGCAGAGGCGGCCTCTGCGGCGTGGCTTGCGGCGTCAGTTGTTGTACTCGCCATAACGTCCTCCTGGGAACTTCCGTTAGATTACGGGTGGGGCGCTACGCGGCGCCCGCACCCGCACGTAAGGATGGTTCCGCGTGGATTAGACGGCGAACATCAGCAGCAGAGCGACCAGGAACGAGAAGATGCCCAGTGCTTCTGCGAATGCGATGCCGATGAAGAGGGTAGCAGTCTGCGAAGCAGCTGCGGACGGGTTGCGCAGAGCGCCGGCCAGGTAGTTGCCTGCAACGTTACCAACACCGATTGCGGCTGCGCCGGAACCGATAGCTGCGAGACCTGCGCCGATGTGTGCGAGTTGACCTTCCATTGGTGTATCTCCTTACGATTGGAAGTTAATAGATAGATGAGGGTTCAGAACCTTAGTGCGACGGATGCAGGGCATCTTTCAGGTACACACAGGTCAGAATGGTGAACACGTAAGCCTGGATGAAGGCCACGAGAACTTCGAGACCGTACATGGCCGTAATCGCCAGTACCGACACGGGGCTAACCACTGCAATCGCGGCAAAGCCTGCGAAAACCTTGATCACCGCGTGGCCTGCCATCACGTTACCCGCAAGACGGATAGAGTGGCTGACGGGGCGAACGAAGTAGGAAATCAGTTCGATGACCGCGAGGATCGGACGCAGCGCGAGCGGCGCGCTGGAAACCCAGAAGAGGCCAAGGAAGCCGGCACCGTTCTTGACGAAACCAACGACGGTCACGGTCAGGAACACCAGCAGAGCAAGCACGACAGTCACCGCAAAGTGGCTCGTGGTGGTAAAGGACATCGGGATCAGGCCAAGGAAGTTGGCGAAAACGATGAACATGAAGAGGGTCATGATGTAAGGGAAGAACTTGACGGCGTCCTTGCCGGCCACGTCTTCAACCATCTTGTAGATAAAGCCGTAAGCAAGCTCACCGATCGACTGGCTGCGGCTCGGCACGATTGCGCGACGACGTGTGCCGATCACCATCATTGCAATGACGGCCACAACGGCCAATGCCATCCAAAGGGTCGCGTTGGTTGGGGTGTACCAGTGGATTGTGTCGCCACCAAACAAAGGTTTGATGATGAACTGATCCATCGGGTGGAATACCAGACCGCCTTCTTCTGCGCCGTGTGCTTCGCTTGCCACGTTCAGTTCCTCTCGTTTTTCTCGGCCTCTTCGGCCAATTTCTCCGCCTCAATCTCTTTGGCTGACCGCATCATGGTTTTGATGCCCGCCGCGAGACCCAGCAATGTAAACAGCATCATGAAAATCGGGATTGTTCCAAACAGAACGTCGAGCCCGTATCCGATGCCAAAGCCGATCCCGAGACCGGCCACCAATTCAATCACCATGCGCCACGCCAGATTGGCTGCCGAATAGTGCTCGTCAACGCGGGGTTTCGGGTCCTGGGCTCTTTTGGCCGCCTCGATCCGGTCGTGCAGACGTTGCATCTGCTCCTTTTGATCCGGCTCGGTCACGCGCAAAAACCCCTCCGCTGACGTTGGCGCATTGCTATTGCGCACGAGGGTATGAGTCAACCGCGATGATCATGGCAACGGCCTCAATCTAAACAACTGTTTTAAAAGCGTTTTACGGAAAGGAAATCGAGAGCAACGTGCGCTGACACCCCACTCCAAAGGCCGATCATGCGGATTTCGCATATTCAACGAATTGGTTGAGTTTCGAAATGTAGGCACCTCTGACAGGTGTTGCGCTTGACCGCCGGAGCCCACCTCGCTACGCCCAAAGACGTGACCCAATCAAACGCCCTCGATACCGTCTTCTCGGCCCTCGCGGACCCAACGCGCCGCGAAATCCTCAATATGCTGCTTGAGGACGACATGGCAGTGACCGACGTGGCCGAGCCCTTTGACATGTCCCTCGCCGCGATATCGAAACATCTGGTTATCCTCGCCGGTGCCGGTCTGATCTCTCAGGAAAAGCGCGGTCGGGTGAAATGGTGCAAGCTGGAACCCGACGCCCTGCGCGCTGCTTCTGTCTGGATGCAGGGGTTTGGCCAATTCGAGCCCGTGAATCTCGACGCCTTCGAGCGGTTTCTGGAAACGGAGCTTACCGAGCCAGTGCCCGACACTGCTGCGAAGTCACCCGAATAAAGTCGCAGCCTCGGGAAACGGCTATCCTTCGTCCCTCAGCAACATCAGCAAAGCGCCGACCGTCAAGGCGACACCGACCAACACAAGGCCGGTTGGTGCCCCGTGGCCCAGCGCAACCTCCCAGCAGATCACCCATGTCGGCACCAGATAGGTATACGCCATAACCTTGGAACTCGGCAGTTCCAACGCCGCAAACTGCAACAGAACAAAAGTCGCCGCACTGGCAAAGACGGCAAGGTAGACAACGGTTACCCAAACCAGAGGCGGCAATTCCGCCCAATTGGTGCTGCGAAGGTCGCTCCAGCCCCACAGTGTCAGAACCGCCAACCCCGCGAGCAACATACCAAACGTGAAAACCACGGGCCGTTCACCACGATTCAACTTGCGCACCATAGGGGTGTAGGCGGCATGCGCCACACAGCCCCAGAAATAATAGACCTCGCCCTGCCCGACCTCGAAACGCAGAAACGCTGCCCAATCGGCCCGGAAAATCACCCAAAGCGCGCCGACAGCACCAAGCCCGAGCGCCAGAAACATCCACTTCGTGGTGATCTGGCGCAGCAAAACCCAGCCAAAGCCCGCCGACATCAACGGCGTCAAAGTGAAAACCGCAGCCGTGCTCACCGGATGAGCCGTTTTCAGACCCTCGAACATAAGTACAAAGTAGATTGCGAACAGCCCGCCAAGTACCAGATAGCGCCAAGGTGCGCGCAGGGCACTCGTGGGAATACCGCCCGTCACCATCGCGGCCACGCCAATCACAGCGCCAGCAATCAGGAAACGCACCGCGTTCAATGCTGCAGGGGCAACCTCATTTGCCACCATACCGCCAAGCGAAAAAGAGCCCGCCACAAGTGCGGAAAACGCGAGCATCGCCAGATGCCCCTTGGCGGCTCCTGTCATGAGGCAGTCCAGTCTTTGGCCTGCTCCTTCAAGAACGTCAGGAATGTCTGCACTTTGGTGGTACGGTGCAGGTCGACATGGGTCACCAAACGGATCGGCACCTCCCATTCGGGACGTGGTGGCAACACCTGATGCAGACAGGGATCGTCCTTCGCTGCCCATTGCGCCAGAAAACCGAGCCCTGCTCCAGACCGAACTGCTGCGGAAATCCCACGGTCAGACGTTGATCGGAACGTCACATTTGCCCGCGGCAACGCATCCTTCAGCCACTGATAAAAAGGTGCACGGCTGTCCTCGTTGTCATGACCGACAAACCTGTGGTTCAGCAGATCGGCTTCACCCTTGGGCATGCCCCAGCGTGCGATGTAGGCGTCTGACGCATATAGGGCCGAAGGCAAGCGCGCCAGTTCCTGCACGACATTATCAGGTTGCTCTTCGCCTTGTCCTGCGCGCACGGCCACATGGGCTTCGCCATATTCCAGCCGGAATACGCGGTCCCCCGTCAGAAAGCGCACAAGCAAGTCGGGGTGGGCCGCCTGAAAGTCGGCCAGAACAGGGGCCAAAAGGGGAGCGAAACCACCCAGAGATGTGACCACCAGTTCGCCCGATACGTCCTCGCCACGTCCTTTCATTCGGCCTTCGAGCTGACCGAACTGGTCATCCGTCGCCTGCGCAACCCGCATCAGGTCCTGTCCGGCTTCGGTTGCTGTGTATCCGCGCGCGTGACGTTGAAAGAGCTTCAAACCCAGCTTGCTCTCCAGCGAGTCGATGTGTCGGATCACCGTTGCATGGTGCACGCCAAGCACATCTGCCGCGCCACTGACAGTCCCAAGCCGTGCCACCTGATACGCTGTGCGTATTTCATCCCAGTTGTCCATGTCTCGTCCTTCGCTCGCCTTATGGTGCATTTTTCAACACTTCATGCGCACTCTGTGCAGTTGTGTGAAATTTTGCAATGGCTAAATCTGCCTTCAACATCGTCTACTCGCAACAAGGAACTCAGATATGTCCAGCACCGTCCTTCACATCGACGCCTCAGCCCGTTTCGCCGACAGCGCATCCCGCGCCAAATCGTCCGAACTGGTCGCGTCGCAAAACGCCGACACCGTCATCCGTCGTGATCTGACAGAGGGCCTGCCGTTCCTCGATGAAACCTTCACGAGCGCCACCTTCACGCCCGAAGAGAACCGGACCGAGGCACAGAAAGCGGCATTGGCGGTATCCGACGAACTCGTCGCCGAACTTCAGGCCGCCGACACAATCGTCATCGGCACGGCCATGTACAACTTCGCAATTCCCGCTGTGCTCAAGGCCTGGATCGACCAAATTGCCCGCGCCGGCGTAACCTTCGCCTACACCGAAAACGGCCCCAAGGGCCTGCTGGAAGGCAAGAAAGCCATCATCACCATCGCCACCGGCGGTACGCCTCTGGGCTCGGATTACGACTTCGCCTCCAACTACCTGCGCTTTGTCCTTGGTTTTGTCGGCATCACCGACGTGACCATTCTGGACAAAGACGGCAACGCAATCGAGGCCCGGGCGGCCTGACGAGCAAAGCCCCGTCCACGCTCCCCTAAAAAACCGGAAGGCGGCCGTCGGGCCGCCTCCAAGTCAAATCCGCACTCACGGAAAAGGGCGAAAGCTACGCCTGCAAGAACCGGCGCACGTTGGGCAACTCTGCCAACTGCGCCGGATCCACGCAAAAAACCGCATTTGGCGCTCCCGCCGCAGCCCAGACTTTGTCATGGGCCAGAAGGCTTTCGTCCATCCACGTATCCATGGGCGCGATGTGTCCCAGCGGCGCGACCCCACCGATCGCAAACCCTGTCTCGTTGCGAACACGCTTCGGGTCCGCCCGCTTCAAGCCTTCACCGAAAATTCCTTCCGCCTGCGCCATGTCCAACTCGTGGTGGCCGCCAAGCAAAACCAGCTTGAGCTCACCCGTATCAGCCCCCTCAAATACCAATGACTTCACGATCTGGCTGACGTCACAGCCGCAGGCCCTTGCGGCATCTGCCGCACTTCGGGTGGTCTCCGGCATCCGCAACACCTCCGCGATCAAACCCAATTCGGCCAAGGCCGCCTCAACCCGCGCAACGCTTTTGGACATGTCTATTCCCTGTTTAGAAATCCAGCGTTTCCACCTGCACGCCCAACCGGTCGAAAACCTGCCAGAGAGCGCTCACGTCCATGGCGATCGTGCGGTCATTGACCAACGGATGCATGTAAATGCGATCGGCATGGCGCACAGCGCTGTCAATGAAGAAACGCACGCCGTTCTCGACACCGTTGATCATTGCCAAAGGCGTCACCGCTCCGGGGCGGATTCCAAGATTCTGCATCAACCTGTCTGCCGAACCGAACGACAGGTTCCCGACTTCCAGCTGCGTGCCCAGCGCCTTCAGATCGATCTCCCGGTCCTGCTCCAGTGTGACCAGATAATTGCGTTTTTTCTTGTCCCGCAGATAGAGATTCTTCACGCGAAATGCCTTTTCGCCTTCGACAATCATTGCGGCTTCCACCGACTTTGCATCTTCGACCGTTCGCAGCGGCACATGTTCGTAAAGGACGAAATCCAAACCCCAGTCTTCCAGTTTTGCCAACAAGGCATCCGAACTGACCGGCAAACTGTCCTGATATGTTGAAGATGCGTCCATGACATTTCCTTCTCAACGCTGCCCAATGGTCATGCCCCAAGTGGTGACGTTCCGCAATTCTGTTTCCCCTCGAGGTCTGTCCAGCGCAGTGCGGGAGAAATCAAATACACTTAATAATTGAAGGAATCACCCAAGTATGCTCGCATAAGGTATATTTGAGGAGACTTCGCATGACTGCAGACTATCCCGATTATTCAAAGACAATTTCCGGCTCTACGACATACCACGATGGCAATACCGTCAACTGTCACAATGCCAACATCATTGTTGAAAACAGCAGCACCGCCACTTTCGCCAATATCGTTTGCACAGGTACCGCCTACCTGACCTGTAATGGCGATTTCGTGTTTGGCAGCACGCTTGTGATCGACAACCTGACTTGTGTGGATGCGGTCATAAGCACCAACACCAGCAGCACGATCGACATCAAGAATATTTCCGCCACCGGAACGGTCTCGATCAAGGTGGACAACTCGTCCACACTGCGCATCCGCGCCGGCTCGATCAATATCATCAAGGGCATTGTGGATCACGCAAGTACCGGCGTTTGCCGCGCAAGCCTTAATCAGGATCTGGTCACCCCGGAGCACGCGTCCACATGGGACGCCAGCCGCTAGACGGCCCTCCGGTCTTGCCGCGGCACCTTGCGTTTGGCGTTCGCGGCAGCCACCTCCCGGGCCAAAAGCTCGGGGAAAGGGCTGGCTGGCTCCCAAATCCGTGAATAGTCGGTCGGGCTGACGTCCCTGCCAAAGTCGCCCGACTGTTGACTCTACTGCCCCACAGGCGTAAACGCCCGCCAACACTCCGGGAGTCTGTCAAGCTTCCGGTCCCATGGCCTATGTGCCGGGATCGCCCCCCGTCAGCGAGTTTCGCCCACGGGGGACATTGGCGTTTGGGCGGTCCGTGCCTATCTTCGGACCTAAGTTTGAAACGGTGCTAAGGAGCCGAAAAGCGATGTTTGAAAATCTAAGCGAACGCCTTTCCGGCGTCTTTGATCGCCTCACCAAACAAGGTGCCCTTTCCGAGGACGACGTCAAAACCGCTCTGCGCGAAGTGCGCGTGGCCTTGCTAGAAGCCGACGTCTCGCTGCCTGTCGCGCGTGACTTTGTGAAAGCGGTACAGGAAAAAGCCACCGGACAAGCCGTCACCAAATCCGTCACGCCGGGCCAGCAGGTCGTCAAAATCGTCCATGACGAGTTGAAATCGGTTTTGGCGGGCGGCGACGAAGCTGACCTCGGTACCCTCAAGATCGACAACCCGCCTGCGCCCATCCTGATGGTCGGTCTTCAAGGCTCCGGTAAAACCACCACCACAGGTAAGCTGGCCAAACGCCTGACTGAAAAAGAAGGCAAGCGGGTGCTGATGGCCTCGCTCGACATCTACCGTCCGGCCGCGATGCAACAGCTGCAGGTGCTGGGCACTCAGATCGGTGTAGACACCCTTCCGATCGTTGCTGGCGAGTCCGCTGTTCAGATTGCCAAGCGCGCCAAGCAGCAGGCGACTCTGGGCGGCTACGACGTTTACATGCTCGACACCGCAGGCCGACTGCAAATTGACGAAGTCCTCATGAAAGAGGTCGAAGACGTCCGTGATGCCGTCAACCCGCGCGAGACCCTTCTTGTGGTCGACGGGCTGACCGGTCAGGTCGCGGTTGAGGTTGCCGAGGAATTTGACGGCAAGATCGGCATCTCCGGTGTCGTCCTGACCCGTATGGACGGTGATGGCCGCGGCGGTGCAGCCCTGTCCATGCGCGCCGTAACCGGCAAGCCGATCAAATTTGTCGGCCTGGGCGAAAAGATGGACGCGCTCGAAACGTTCGACCCCGACCGGATCGCAGGTCGCATTCTGGGCATGGGTGACATCGTTGCCCTCGTCGAAAAAGCTCAGGAAACCATCGAGGCCGAACAGGCCGAGAAAATGATGAAGCGCTTTATCAAGGGCCGCTTCAACATGAACGACATGAAATCCCAACTCGAGCAGATGCAGAAGATGGGGGGCATGGAAGGCCTGATGGGCATGATGCCCGGCATGGCCAAGATGGCCAAAGGCGTGCAGGACGCAGGCTTTGACGACAAAATGATCAAACGCCAGATCGCCATGATCGAGTCCATGACCAAGATGGAGCGGGCAAACCCGCAGATCCTGCAGGCGTCGCGCAAAAAACGCATCGCCAAAGGCTCCGGCATGGAAGTGTCCGACCTCAACAAGCTTCTCAAGATGCAGCGCCAGATGGGCGACATGATGAAGAAGATGGGCAAGATGGGCAAAGGCGGCATGCTCAAGCAGGCTATGAAAGCCATGGGCGGCAAAGGCGGCGCTGATCTCGCCAACATGGACCCCACCCAGATGGATCCCAAACAGCTGGAAGCCGCAGCCAAAGCCATGGGTGGCAAAGGCGGTCTTCCCGGCGGACTTCCCGGTCTGGGCGGCGGCATGGGCCTGCCTTCCGGCCTGTCCGGATTTGGCAAGAAAAAGTAACCCGTGATCGTCGCGCCCACCATATCGACCCCGCGCCTGACGCTGCGCCATCACGTGCTCGAAGATTTCGAGCCGATGGCGAAGCATTTCGCGACGGATTGGGCGCAATACATGGGCGGCCCGATTTCCAGCGATGAACTCTGGCGCTGGCTGGGTGCCGAAGTCACAAGCTGGCAATGGCTGGGCTATGGCAGCTGGGCGGTTGACCTAACCGCAACCGGTGCCCTGATCGGACAAGTCGGGATCAACAAACCGCCCCGTTTTGCGGAACCTGAACTCGGATGGTGCTTCTTCCCCGAAGCACAGGGGCAGGGTTACGCGCTGGAAGCGGCCACTGCGGCGCGCAACTGGGCGTTTGAAACCCAAGGCATGACCACGCTGGTCAGCTACATCGACCCGCCGAACGCGCCCTCGATCCGTCTCGCCGAAAAACTTGGCGCCGAGCGCGATGAGAACGCAAACCGCCCCAGCCCAAACGATCTGGTCTACCGCCACTTCCCGTCCGACAGCGACGGCAGCCCGGAGGCCTACGCATGAGTCTCTCGCTGAACATCCCAACTGTTGAAACCGACCGCCTGATCCTGCGCGGCTTCCGCGAAAGCGATCTTGATGCCGTGTATGCTTTCAACCAGACGGAGCGCAGCCACTGGGTCGGCGGCCCCAAAGAGACGCGCCACGAATGCTGGCGTGTCATCATCGGCATCCTCGGCCACTGGGCCGTGCGCGGCTATGGCTTCTGGATGATTGAAGAGAAAGCCACCGGCACACAGGCTGGCGGAGTCGGCATTATTCATCACGAAGGCTGGGACGAACCTGAAATTGGTTGGCACCTGTACGAAGGCTTCGAAGGCAAAGGCATCGCCTACGAGGCCGCCCTCGCCGCACGCACCTATGCCGCCCACAACTTCGCCATCCCCGCGCCGATCAGCTATATCGACCCGAAAAACACCCGCTCCGTTGCGCTTGCCAAACGCCTTGGCGCGACCTTCGAACGCGACGGCGAAGTGATGGGCCACGCCTGTCATGTCTACCGCCATCCGGTGACAGAGGTGGCGGCATGAGCAACGTCGTGATCCCCGTTCTGGAAACCAAACGCCTTGTCTTGCGTGGACCGGAGCCAGAGGACTATCCGAATTTCAAGGCCACCTTCGCCTCCTACCGTTCCCGCTTCATGGGCGGTCCGCTGAATGCCTATGAAACATGGATGCTATATGCGGCTGAAATCGGCCACTGGGACATCCGCGGCTACGGCATGTGGATGATCCACGACAAGGATACCGATGAAACGCTCGGCATGGCTGGCGGCTGGATGCCGGCGAAATGGCCAGAGCGCGAAATCGCTTGGATCATCTGGCCTGAAAAAGCCGGCCACGGATACGCACTCGAGGCGACCCACGCCGCACGCCGCTATTTTTACAACGAGTTGGGCTGGGACAGCGCCGTGTCCTACATCGACCCCAAAAACCTCGACTCCATCCGCCTTGCCGAACGCCTTGGCGCCGTAAAGGACAAAGAGGCACCCTCCGTGGATGGCCATGACGTTGTTTATCGCCACCCGTCCGCTGACACTTTGCGCACGACGCAACTTGGCGATGCCATCGAAATGGAAATCAGCCATTACGCCGACCCGATGTTCAAACCGAAAGGCTACGCTCTTGACTGACCACACCCAACGCGCCGCCGAATTGCTCAAAGGTTACCGCGAAAGCATCGACCGCCTCGACGCAATCCTCGTCTACACGTTGGGCGAGCGGTTCAAAGCAACACAGGCTGTCGGGAAACTGAAAGCCGAACACGACCTTCCCCCGTCCGATCCGGATCGCGAAGCGAAACAGATTGCACGTCTTGAAGATCTTGCGAAGAAGGCCGACCTGGACCCTGAATTCGCCAAGAATTTCCTGAACTTCATCATTGCTGAGGTCATTCAGCACCACAAGAAGCATCAGGAATAACTAACCGTTGGGCAGATTGACCCTGCTCTTCGACACCAACCCGCACCGTGCTGGTGCACATACCAAAAGCACCCCGGTGCACACGCCATTATAGGAGATAAACCCATGGCTATGAAAATTCGTCTCGCCCGCGGCGGTTCCAAAAAGCGCCCCTTCTACCGCGTCGTTGCAGCTGACTCGCGCATGCCGCGTGACGGCCGTTTCATCGAGAAACTGGGCACCTACAACCCGCTGCTGCCCAAAGACAGCGAAGAGCGCGTAAAACTGAACATGGAACGCGTTCAGTACTGGCTGGACCAAGGCGCACAGCCGTCTGACCGTGTGGCTCGTTTCCTCGAAGCAGCCGGCACTCTGGAAAAGAAAGAGCGCAACAACCCGAAGAAAGCCGAACCCGGCCAGAAAGCCAAAGACCGCGCTGAAGAAAAAGCAGCCAAAGCGGCAGAAGCTGCCGAAGCACCTGCTGAAGAAGAAGCAGCCGCAGAAGAATAAGTTGGACGGGTGCCGGAATGAGCGATTTTTCTCAGGATTTCCGGTCCGATCTGACTCGGCTCATGCAGTGGCGGCGCGACGTGCGTCGCTTCCGCACCGATCCAGTGGACGAGGCGCTCCTGACGGAGTGCCTCTCCTCATTTCTCTTAGCCCCTTCTGTGGGCTTGTCGGAACCTTGGCGCGTTGTACGCGTTAGATCCGAGGCTGCCCGCGCCGCCGCACTCAGAAATTACGAGACCGCCAACGCCGAAGCCCTTGCAAGCTACTCCGACGATCGCGCCGCACTTTACGCGCGTCTGAAACTTTCCGGCATGCGGGAAGCGCCGGAGCAACTGGCGGTTTACTGCGACGACTCCACTCCAAAGGGCGCCGGACTGGGCGCCGCAACGATGCCTGAGATGCGCCGGTATTCAGTCGTCGGTGCGATTACCCAGTTCTGGCTCACGGCACGCGCCCACGGTCTCGGGGTCGGTTGGGTCTCGATCCTTGATCCCGTTCAGCTCAACAACGATCTGGACGTGCCATCTGAATGGTCTCTCGTCGCATATCTCTGCGTGGGCTGGCCCGAGACGCTATCGGACACTCCCGAACTTGCCAAAGTCGGCTGGGAAGAGCGCGACGTAGACCTGCCCGTCCAAAACCGTTAGAGCCCTCCAGCGACCCCGACGCCACACCGACGCGTTGCAGACGTTTTGCAGACTGGCCCAATGCCTCTCCCTTGCACCACGCCCCCCAATCCGTCAAAACAGAACCCAAGACCAAAAGGGGCCAAACCCATGACAACCAGCGATCCCGAGATGATCTGCGTCGGCGCCATCGGAGGCGCCTATGGCGTGCGCGGCGAGGTGCGGCTGAAATCCTTTACCGCAGATGCTCAGGCCATTGCCGACTATGGCCCACTTGTTACCGGCGATGGCGCTATGGAATTTGAGGTGACTATCACGAGGGCTGTAAAAAACGGCCTTGCTGTCCATCTGTCGGGTATCGCAACAAAAGAACAGGCCGACGCCCTGAAAGGCGTGCAACTTTATGTGCCACGCGACCGTCTGCCAGATACCGAAGAAGACGAGTTCTACTACACAGATCTTGTTGGGCTTGAGGTCCGCGACACCGGAGGTACGGTCCTTGGCACCGTAAAATCCGTGCAAAATCACGGCGCAAGCGACTTGCTAGAGGTTCAGGGTCCGGCACTGAAGGCCACCGTTTTGCTGCCTTTCACCCGCGCAGCCGTGCCCACCGTCGACATTTCTGCCGGTCGCATCATAGCCGACCCGCCAGAGGGGCTCTTCTAGGATGGCACCGTCTTTTCGGATGCATTTGAAACAAGCTGCGCTTGCTCTGCTTGGGACATCGGCCAATTGTGCCGCCACGTACAGGAGCCTGTGTTTATGAAGATTCTCGTACACAGCGGCTTTCACAAGACCGGCACAACCAGCGTCCAGAAAATGCTGGTGCATAACCGCGCCCGTCTGGAACGGCATATCCGCTTCCTGACCAAGCCCGGTATGATTGGCGCCTGCGAAGCCGCCCGTGCATACTCCGTCAGCCGCCACCCCGCCGACCTGACAGAATTTGCTTCCGAAATCGCTGCCGTATTCGAAGAAGTCGACACGTCTGACCCACGCCCGTTGATCCTCAGTTCCGAAGACCTTTCCGGCCATATGCCCGGTCGCCGCGGCCTCACCAGCTACGATGCGGCGCCCTTGCTGATGAAGGCGATTGCCAACACTGCCGAGGCGGCCTTCGCCGAGCGGCCGGACTTGATTTTCTACTATTCCACGCGCACTTCAGACGACTGGCTGCGCAGTTGCTACGCCCAACACCTGCGCGCCATTCGGATGACGATGACCTTTGGCGAATACCGCAGCCAATACGCCGAAAGCGCCGATCTTGATGCCATCATCAACCGGGTGCGTGACACGGTGGGGCCGTACAAGGTCGTATCCGCCCCTCTCGAAGAGGCAGGCGCGCGTCCGATTGGGCCGCTCGCGACGATTATGGACGCTCTGGAAATGCCCGGCCGCGCGCGACGCCATCTGGACATCCTGCCGCCAGCCAACGTGTCAATGCCGGAGGAACTTCTGGACGCCATGCTTCTGGCCAACCGCTCGGATCTGAGTGACAGCGAAGTGTCCAAGGCCAAATCCGAAGCGCGCCGCATCTGGCTCACCGGCGATCTCTGACATGGGTGGCGCGTGACATGGCGTCCAAAACCCGCCCCCTGATTATCCACGCCGGTTTTCACAAAACCGGCACAACCACGCTTCAACGCACCCTGCGCGAAAACCGCGACGCCCTAAAGCGCCACTGCAATATCCACTTCAAGTGGAAAATCCGCCCTTTGGTCCATGCGACGTGCGGCTATTCCACTTGGCGCGATCCGCTCACACTTGGAAAGGTATCCGTGCGCGCCGACGAATACTGGGCCGCTCAGCCGACATTCAAAAGCCGGGCACTTATCCTTTCCGCAGAACAGTTGGCCGGCCACTTGCCAGGGCGGCCTGACGTACCCGACTACCGCACCGCCGTACCGATCCTCAGCGAGATTGTCGCTTCTGCCCGCCGTCGCTTCGAGAAAACCGATCAGGAGGCGGATATTCGCATCGTGATGACCACGCGCCAGCCCGATGCGTGGATCGAAAGCGCCTATTGGGAGCACGTCAAATCTTCGGGGATCACCATGGATGTGGACCAGTTCAGGACACAAGTAGGCCCCGTGGCCGATCAACGCCCCGTGCTGGAGGAATTGGCCGAAAGCATCGCTCCAGCCCCCGTCATCCCCCTCGCGCTGGAACATTGGCAGAGCCTGCCCTTGGGACTCGCGGCGCCTCTACTCGATCTGGCCGAAGTACCACCGAAAGTGCGCGACTCGCTTACGCCAGCAACTCCGCAGAACACCCGACTACCACAGCCCCTTCTGGATGAACTACTGGACCTCAACCGCAAAATCAGCGACAGGGAGGCCCGCAACGCTGCCAAGGATGCGTTGATGGCCGCCCATGAAAGGAGCCAGCGAGGTGAGTGACAAAACCGAAAAATCCCGCTCTCACGGACGCATCTCGATAACTGCGTCGCTGAAACCTCGCGAGTTGATGGACACCAATCCCCGCCTCGCGGGTGTCTGGACAGCGCAGATCATCACGCTCTTTCCCGATGCTTTCCCCGGTGTACTGGGCGAAAGCCTGACAGGGCGTGCGCTCAGGGACGGAAAATGGCAGCTGCACACCACCAACCTGCGGGATTTCGGCGTCACCAAGCACCGCAACGTGGACGACACGCCCGCGGGCGGCGGCGCAGGTATGGTCCTGAGACCGGACGTGCTTGGCAACGCTATTGAAACCGCCATGGCTGGCGCACGCGGCAACTGGCCTCTCGTATATCTTTCTCCTCGCGGCCGTCGTTTTGACCAGCGCATGGCAAGGGCATGGTCCAAGGCAGACGGCATCACCATGCTTTGCGGTCGCTTCGAAGGCGTCGACCAACGGGTGCTGGACCACTACAACATCATGGAAGTCAGCCTTGGAGATTTCGTTCTCACGGGGGGCGAAATCGCAGCGCAAGCCATGATCGATGCCACGGTCCGCCTGCTTCCCGACGTGCTGGGCAACGAGGAAAGCACCGTTGACGAAAGCCACTCGGCCGGCCTCTTGGAGCATCCGCAATACACCCGCCCGGCAGAATGGAAGGGCCGCTCCATTCCTGACGTTCTGATGTCAGGCCATCACGGCAACGTTGAAAAGTGGCGCCGCGAAATGTCCGAAGCCCTCACTCGGGACCGGCGACCCGATATGTGGGCCGCCCACGAAGCCAAAAAGAAGTAAGCAACCGCAATCAAAAGCCGCGCCCCGATCCTCCCACTGGATCGGGGCGCGGAGGCCCTGAGTTGGGGACAAACTCAGGGGCGATCGGCGCGTTGTTCCCCAGAACCCACACGCGCCAATTCCTTGGTAATTTCCTTGATGACGTAACTGCGCATCGGTCCAAAGCGGCAGGTCCGCGTGATCTCCTGTGCAGCACAGAAACGGGTGATCGAATTCAAGGTGCGGGCGGTCAGGAGCCCCGAGCGGCGTCCCGTCGCATACCCACGTTCCGTCAATTCCCGCTGGAGGACATAAACATAGGCGTTTTTGTCCACGCGAGACACCAGGTACAGCACACGTGCGAAGTCTTCATCTGACGCGTTAGCAACGATCTCGTCCGCGGCGGTCCAGAACGCGCGACCCTTGTGCTTCTCTGACGCGAGCCAGAGTGTTTCCTCTCCGCGCACCTTGCCGCGCAGAAGCGGATGGGAAAGCAATTCCTCCCGCTCCGGCATCATGTCCGCATTGCCACGCAATCCTTTCACCAATGCCTCCGCCGCGCGCCCGCCATCCCTGTTTTCCGGATCGCGTGCGACAGCGAGTAGATTTGCCTCGATCACATTCGCATCCGCTTCAAAGACGTCTCCGGACTTCAAACCCTGAAACACGATCCCCATCGATCGCACATGACCGGCTTGAGCGGCCTCAAGAAGACCGGCCCGACCTGCCTCCACATCCGAGGCCTCTCCGAATTTTTGAAAATAGTGATACTCAGCCCACGTCGGCGCTGCTGCGTCTACGTCCCGCGCCATCGCGGCTTCAAGCTGAGCCACCGCGTCGCCTGTCCTGCCTTCCGAAACCAACAGCTTGGCGTATCCAACCCGCGCCCTGTCCCGACCTGCAGCGATTGCGGCCTCATACCAGCGCGCGGCGGCCTCCATATCAACCGCCGTGCCGACGCCTCTGGAAAGATAGTAACCAAGCTTTTCCTGAGCCGGGCTATACCCTTCCTGCGCCAATGCCGACATGGTCAGGAACGCAGCATCCGGATCCGCGGATTTCCGCAGGTTTTCCGCAGTTGTGTAACGTTGTTTGGGTGTCAGCTCTTCGACTGACTCCGTTGCCGCAGCCGCCGGTTCAAGCCACATGACAAGCGCCATACACTTTGCGCTCACTGATAATAACCGAAACATGAGAACCTCCAGTAGTGGGATGCCCTCAAGCTAAACAGTGGCCGACCTAATTCCGCGCTCCGAAAAGTATGTTGCGACACTCAAAAGGATAGCGCTTGTCGCCTTTGTGATCGTCAGGTGCCGAGCCGGTCGCGCCAACGAACCCAGGCTTCCGGACTGCCGCGAAACACGTTGATGTCCACTTCCCCGTCTACGCCCGGCACCTCACCGGTGCCCGTATACTGCCAAAAGGTCCAACGCCCACCCGGATAAACTTCACTGGGGTGACCCGCCACCGACCGCAGCCAAAATTCGGTACCGCCGATGTCTCCAATACCGGTGTCCTGATAAAAATCGACCGTCGTATAGATGATGGGCCGACGGTCATAGTGCGCTTGAAGGATGGCCAGAAACTTGCGCGCCTCGGATCGCACTTTGGCCCCGCTTGGCCGTTTCGTGCACGTCTTGGAACGGGGCGTCCATTCCATATCGAGCACGTGTGGCAAGTCCGCTCCGCGCGGCACATTCCGGATGAACCAGCGCGCCTGCTCTTCCGCGGACCGGCAGAAGTAATAGTAGTGATACGCGCCCCAGGGCACGCCGGCCGCCTGCGCGCCACGGCGATGTTCCGCAAACCGCGGGTCAGCCAGGTCGCCGCCTTCCGTCGCTTTGAAGAAGGCAAAGCTCACACCGGCTTTGCGCGCTTTTTCCCAATCGATTGTACTCTGCCAGCGAGAAGCGTCGATGCCATGGATAGGATAACTCTGGGGCTTTCTGTTTCCCCAATCGTAGGGGTCGAAATCGCCGAACTTGGGATAGGTCACGAGGCGCGAGACTTCTGCCTGCAACTGTGCCGCTTGTTGGTCTGCCACCGTCACCGGCTCCACCTGCGGGCGGCTGCATGCAACAAGAATTCCTGCCAACGCCAGAACCAAAGGAAAAACCCGCATCACCCGCACCTCACCCAACATGTTTCGCCGGCCCGTTTTGCAGCCGTTGTCACAAGACTACGCGGCACAATATTCCGAGCCTAGTCAAATGTCCGTGCAATACAGGCTTTCCAGCCCTAAGCCGCCTTTTTGCTCTCTAGAAATGACATTTTCTCTTTGTGTCCTCGAAGCGCGGGCCATCCAATGGCTGCCACAAGAAGGACGCCCAGCTTGTTCAGCAGGGCAAACACAAGTGCATCTAGAAACCATCCAAGCGGCATCCCCAACGCCCCCCAGAACTCTGGCAAGGTTGCAAATGCTTCAAATAACCAACGGCCAGTTGCGGCGTGAACGGCCAAGCCGATCCAGAAACCCGCGCAATAGGGGCACCGCCACTGCTCATACAGCGTCTGCAACGACGTTGGCAGTTTTCCGACTCCTTTCAGAAACCACGTACCCCAGTGCGGTAGATGCTCCCAAAACAACATGTGGATTGCGACCCCCAGCAAAACATTTTCGATGGCCATTGCACCCTCCCATTTAGTTTGCCTAACTTACTTAATTTCAAGAAATTGACCTCACGACGCACCTCGTGGTTCAGCTTTTGGACAGCAACTCTTCCACCTCGGAAACGACGCTTTCATAAATCCTCGTGCCGCCGGCCAGTTTGATCTGTCCTTCGCGGGTCAAAACAATGTGCTGCGCGCGTGCGTCCTTTTTGCACTGAAAACGCTCCACCAACCCGCGATCTTCGAGCTTGGAGATCATCGTGCTGGCACTCGCCTTGGTCACGCCCAACGCATCCACAATGTCCTGCAAGTGTTGACCATGTGAGTCTTCATACCGCAGACGGTCCGCTTCGGCCTGAACCGCGCTGAGGTATTCGAATTCCGAAAAGCTCAACCCTGCATCGCGCGCCTGTTTGCTCCAGGCGCGGTGGCACAATTGATGTACTTGCTGTATCTGCTTGGCGCGGTCTGGCATTAGGGCTCCAACATAGTCAGCTTAACTAACTATATTAATCTGCCCCTGAGTCAATCCGACTTGCGCCCTCCCCCACTTTCGCTTAAACACCGCCCGTCCGCGTCTCTCATGAGTCGTTCGGGCCTGCTGTGCATTGCGCTTGGTGTCGGTTTCTTCGTCGCGCCCCTGCATCGTCGGCAGACACAGACAAGAAAAGACGACCTGATCTCTGGCGGGCGCAACATGCGGACCCGGAAGAAGACCGAGAGCTCTGAGGTGCATCAAACCTTTGCGGACCAAACCGCAAGCAGATTAGGAGATGGTCAGATGGATCTGATCGCACAGCTTGAGGCGGAACAAGTAGCCGCCCTGGGGAAAGATATCCCCGACTTCAAAGCCGGCGACACCGTTCGCGTAGGCTTCAAGGTGACCGAAGGTTCCCGCACCCGTGTGCAGAACTACGAAGGCGTTTGCATCAGCCGCAAAAACGGCGCGGGCATTGCCGGTTCGTTCACCGTTCGCAAGATTTCCTTTGGCGAAGGCGTGGAACGTGTGTTCCCGCTGCACTCGACCAACATCGACAGCATCACAGTTGTACGTCGTGGTCGCGTTCGTCGCGCCAAACTGTACTACCTGCGCTCGCGTCGCGGTAAATCCGCGCGTATCGCAGAAGACACCACCTACAAGCCCAAGAAAGCGTAAGGAGCGGTATCATGAAAAAAGACACTCATCCCGATTACCACTTCATCGACGTCAAAATGACCGACGGCACCATCATCAAGATGCGTTCGACCTACGGTTCCGAGGGCGACACTCTGGCACTCGACGTTGACCCGACCGTGCACCCCGCATGGAACGGCGGCAACACCCGCCTGATGGACGCCGGTGGCCGCGTGTCCAAGTTCAAAAAGAAATACGAAGGCCTGGGCTTCTAAGCACCGCTTTCATGTTTTCGGAAAACGCCGCTCCATTTGGGGCGGCGTTTTTTATTGCGCCAAAACAGGCGCAATTTCTGTCCCGCCAATTCCATATCACTTCACAACCAAAAGTATTGAAAAAATCACTTTTAAGATGAGTAAGACTCGCTTAACCCTAATGAAACGAACTAGAAAAGATCTTGGAAAATGGCAACTTATACGAATATCGAATCTGAAACTCTCCGCGATTATCTAACGACTGATTTCGCAGATTATCAGCAAAACAATACACCACGCGTTTTCCAAACGGCCGCCGGCGGCACAAACGTTGGCTTCTTCTTCGGGGAGGCCTTAGATGGCTCAATGCGTCTTTATGGAAACGATCTTGTCGTCGAGAACGGCGAGCTCGTGTCGGGTACGATAACATCCATAGATTTCAATGATCGCGGCTACGTTACCCTCGACAATATCTACGGCACCTCAGGACTTGGCCAACTGACCGGACTGAGTTGGTCTGCGCTCGAACTTCAATCCCTCTTGGACGCAGCAGCGGAGGGAGAGTGGTGGGTCTTCTCTGACGGTATTTTGGACTTGGTCGACACTGTCCACACAAAGACAACTGGTTGGGAATATTTTTCATTGGCAGACTACCCCGATGCAACAAAGTTTGTTTTAGGCAGAGGAGATACCTATTGCTACGTGAGTTTTGCAAACGAAGAAGCGCACGGGTCAATGACAATAAACGGCGGATTAGGGAATGACACACTAGCCTTTCTTGACCTACCGACAGACGAATTCGGAGTTTTGGGATCATTCACCATAAATCTCGAAGAAGGCACGTTCCAAACCCTCAACGGCATTACCCACCACTTTCTGAATTTTGAAACCGTGAACGCCACCCAAGCGGATGACACTTTCATCGGCTCCAAGGACGCAGAAAACTATATGCACGGCTATTCCGGGGACGATACTCTCATCGGTGGAAACCTGTCGGACACGCTCGAAGGCGGATACGGCAACGACTCAATTTTTGCGGGCGCCGGCGATGACATCATATACGGTACCCTGGACACGAACCTGTATACGGCGCACTCGGATACCATCGATGGTGGCGACGGTATCGACACTTTCTCGCTTCAATATGAGTGGTTGGACTCGCTGATTGATCTGACCAACTCTCAGCCTACGCATAATGGTTCTACCCACCATTTCACAGACGTGGAAAACGTAATTGCATCCTGGGGAGACGACACAATCATCGGAAGTGATGTCGCAAACAAAATTGAAGGAAGTGGCGGCGACGACTTTCTTTTTGGCGGTATTGGCGATGATACTCTTTTGGGCGGTTTCGACTCTGACCAGATGTACGGCGGCGCCGACAACGACCGGCTAGAGGGCGGAGACGGCTGGGACCTTCTGGAAGGCGGAGACGGCAAAGACGTTTTACGCGGAGACGACGGCTACGATACACTCATCGGCGGTACGGGTGCTGACATCCTGCACGGAGGCAACGGAAACGACACGGCCTTCGGCGGTCAGGGATCTGACCGGTTCTGGGGCGGCAACGGACAAGACTCCTTTGCTGGCGGCAACGGAAACGACAAAGCCTTCGGTCAGAACAACGACGATATCCTGGAAGGCGGCAACGGTGCTGATAGTCTGTTCGGCGGCAGCGGCTTCGATACGCTCACCGGCGGAGCAGGGGATGATCTTTTGAACGGTGGCGGCAACGGCGACACCTTCATTTTCAAAGACGGACACGGCGACGATACAATCACCGATTTCAACGAAGAAAACGATCTGGAAAAAGTCGATCTGTCGGCCATCAGTGACATCTCCGACATCAACGACTTGCTGACCAACCACATTCTCTCCTCCGTCGGAGGCGATGTGGTGATTGACACAGGGACAGGCACCATCACCCTTCAGCGCGTGGACATTCTGAAACTTGACGCGGACGACTTCATCTTCTGACGCTATTCTGACCCAACGGGAGCGCGATGCCGGCTCACTCGGTGCGCGCGCCCACCCAATCTCGAAATGTGTGGCTGAATCGGTCACCGCCACGGGTGTCTTGCGTCAAAGCCCCTTTGAAAACCGGTTTATCACCCGGATCGTCCTCATTCTCCCAACCGGATTTTCTGATTGGGAGTAGGCGTTTCTCGCAGGAGCAGGCCGTCATTACTGCGGATTGGCAAATTCGCTTTTTCGCAGTTGCCCCGGCCCGTCATTTCTCTGCCGCTGAAGTTCCCCAAGATAAAATTGCGGAATGCACGACAAACTGGCGCGCCGACCACGCTGCCTAGGCCATCAAAACAGCCGGAGCGCTGGCCTCGAGACCGAACACAGCCTCCTCCAAAAGGCAGACATTCCGACCGACGCTGGTGTATTTCCCAGTCGCCACAGAGACATAGCTACCCTTCTGTCTGATCGGGTATTCGTCGCGCCGATGAAATCCGCTTTTTGCTTGGTCGATGTCCGTGTCGCCCTGCGCAACGATCACGCCAGCCTTGACCAGTCGCAAGTTCGGCATTGGGAAGGTTGGGAACACCGTGCGAAATCCGGCCACGTTGTCCTCCAGAACCCTCTGGGCAACGGCCTGTTCGACTGGACCTGCCTGCAACGCCCGCCAGCGCGCCGGCAACGGTTGCAGCGGCAGCCTTTCTTCGATGCAGGACGGATACCAGGACAGAAAGGCATGTGGGCCAACAGGTGGCACAACCATGCTGCCAAAGGCCCCATGCGTGACCACGATGGATCCGATGTCCCGCAAAACATCGTTGCTTTCAACAACCACGCTGTACTTCAGCCGCAGGCTTTCCTCGGCGGCCACCTCCAATCCCATGGCAGCATCAAAGAGCCCCCGCGCTTCCCAAAGGCAATTCACCACCAAACCCGCAGTGCAGGTCGTCATCATGCCGTCCGTAGCCCGCAGGGACACGCTCATGGCTTCCGCACCCTTTGGCTCGATCGCCAGAACGTCACGGCCCAAGGCAAGCTCGATCCGGGGATGAGCCCGTACAGCCGCCTCGATCAGCGCGTTCAATCGCTGCTGATCCAAGCAAACTTCTGCACTCTCGAAAGCGCTCACAATAGCGTCCGAATTCACAGTCCGAGGCAATTCGGTGGGTCGGAAAAGCCTGTCGGGACGGGTTCCGACATACGTGACGCGCTGATCCCGCAGGCCTTCAAGAAACGCCCCCTCCAACCGTGCCCAGAACCTCGCCAAATCCTCCGGAGACAAATGGCTGTCGCGATGCACCAGATAAGTCGACGCTTTCGCTCGCAGCCCTGCCCAGTCAGGGGTCTGTCCCAGCAAACGCTCCACCGTTGGCGCAAAGGCAAGCGCATCCTGCACCATTCGCTCTGCCGTACGAAAGCTGGCATCCATTGCATAGAGCATGCCTGAGTGAATGCGTCCCTCGTAGTTGAGACTTGCTTTGCTCAACATAGCTTCAGCGCGATCCACCAAAGTGACTCGCCGCCCTCGTTGCGCCATCATCAGCGCCGCGAGTGATCCCTGTATACCTGCCCCGAGAACCAGAACATCACGCTGCATACTGATCCACCCCCGACCAGCGTAGGTCTGTTGCACGGCTGGCTTCCGCATCCGGTCCGCCCGCCGCAAGATACTCAAACCGTACGGGACCCTTGCTGCCGACGCTCTCCGCGAACCTTCCGCCATTTTCCAGCACGTCCGTCACCGCGTAGTTCGCGAGCGCGCTCTCGCCGAAACGTGCCTTTACCGCCTCGACCATGAGCTCTGTCGCATCCAGATACGCCTGCGACCCGAATTCCCACTGTCGATGCGTGCTCTCCGGATAATACCTCTTTGCCAATGCATCGACGGGTACAAAGGCCAGCCGTCCAGCCAGACCCAGTGAAAACAACCAGACCCGCTCCGAAAGGATTGTGCCGGGCGTTGCCTTGAACCGACACCGCGCATCTTGCGCCACTTGCCGGCGGATCACGCCCTTGAATGCGCCGTTAAATCGCCCCTGCCACACAAGCCGAAGCACATCGTCCAGCGTCCAACTGCGTGCATCTGGGTTTTCTTCCGCATTTAGCTCGTCACGGTCCTCAAGGCGGTTGCCGTCAAGATCGAAGGCCCGCACCTGTCCGCAGGCCAGCACCGCGTCCGGTTGCTGATCCAACGCGGCACAGAGCCGTCGGGTCGCCTCCTTGGTTGTACTGTCATCATGCGGCAGAATTTGCAGGTATTGTCCCCGTGCCAGCGTGATCAAGTCCGCAATATTCTCAACCCAGTTCATGTTGGATGCATCACAGATGACGCGCAGGTTTGCCACATCAGACAGCCTCTCCTGCAAGCGATAGCAAAACGCATGGTCCCCGTTGCGGTCCGCAAGGATGATCTCAACGTCACGCCCGGCCAATTCACGCACGTTTTCTTCGATGATCGCAAGAAACCGTTCGGATCGGTAAAGCGGGATAAGATGAGACACGCGCAAGTCCCTGCCGTCCGTCTTTCCGGTCGCGTTCAGAAAACGACGACCGCTAGAAATCAAACTTTTGAACAAACCGCGCATCCCGAGTTCCGACCTCACCTCCGAAGCCTGATGCCCTGCGTAGACTGAAACACAGCGCCAAGACAATGGAAACGTCGCCCCTTGCCCAGCCCGGCTACCCCTCAACGAAGAACGGGCCCTGATCAGGGCCCGCAATCGATTCACATGAAAGAGTGGCTCTCACCAGGCGTAAGTGACCAGTTCTTCATCACCACTGGTCTCGTATGCCGCGATCCGCTCCTTTGCGTGGTCCAGAAAAGCCGCCCGCGCCTCGGGCATCCAGCCCCGCATCCGCGCGAGGTTGTTGCCGTGATCGCCCCAGTAGTAGTGGCGGAAGTAACCGAGGTTCTCCAACAGGTATTTCTCCTCTTCCAGAACCTGCAACGCAGTAGGCATGACAAACTCACCTGACTTGACCTCTTGCTCCAGAACTGTTCCCGGCTGGATCGCCAGAGCCATTGGCGCAATTTCTTCAGGCTTCAGGATGTTCAAAAGGTCAGTGGTTTCCTTGATGTGCTGCTCTGATCCGTTTCGACCACCCAAGCCGAAGATGAAGGACAGCAAAACCTCGATCCCTGCGGCTTTGGCAAGCTCCATACCTTCAATGGCTTCCTGCGGAGTCATCCGTTTCTTCACGCGATCCAGCACAAACGGATCACCGGACTCAAGACCGGCATAAGCTTTTGTGACACCGGCCGCGCGCAGCGCTTTGAGTTCATCAAGCGATTTGCGCCGAAAGTCATTCAGACAACTATAAAGCGCGATGTTCTGGATCTCCGGAAAGGTCGCGTTGATCTTTTCGAGCACCTTCAAAAGGAACTCGGTCTTTAGAACCATCACGTTGCCATCAATCAAAAAGATTGATTCCACATGCGGATTGCGCGCGCGCAAGGCATCTATGTCGGCAAAAATCTCTTCCAGTTTCTTGCGGGTGAAACGCTTGTCGATGAACATGCTGCAAAAAGTGCAGGTGTTGTTGGAGCAGCCAAGCGTCACTTGTATTAACTCGCTCTCGGCTTCGATCCAGGGACGATAGAGTTTTCCTTCAAAGGGCATGATGCACTCCTTTCAAAGACGGCCTCCCAACCCGGGCGGCGTGTTCGGATCATCATGAAATAGCTGCTCTGCTGTCACGGAAAACCAGCGCAAACCGAAACGAGAATTCGGGTTTCGCGGATAATCGCCCAGACGTCTAAAGGCCTTCCAACCAAACCTTTCCTTTCCGAAAGCCGCCCTTGATCAGAAATCCGTCTCGTTCAACTTCGGGATATTCGTCGGCCCAATCCCGGAACTTGTCCTTGCTCACCACCCGTGCGCCCATTTCTCGTGCAGCCCGCAGGATCGTAGCATCCGCAGGCTCCCCCTTGGGCACCACCAACACGCGCTCCGGTGAAACGTCCAACGCCAAAGCAAACTCGGCGTCGTCCCAATAGTAATCTGCCACCAGATAGCCTGCGTTTGCGTCAAACATCACCCCAGGTACTAGTTCTGCCGCAATCAACCTATCCACAACCTCGCGCACGGCTTGCAGGTCAGGTTCACCATCCCGCCAGAAAAGAACATTGGAGCCATCAACGATCACATGATCTGCTTTCGCTTTCTCGGCACTGGATCGGCGTAGATGCGTCCACAGCCGTACCACCAGCCATCTTATGATCCGTGACAACAAGAAGGCCACACAAGCAAATGCAGCCATAAAGGCAATCACAAACCCTGCCTCGGGTTGCGAAAAAAATTCAGACATCAAATCACTCAAATAAGGCTCATCCAGTCAGAGGCAAACTTGCCTGCAACCAAGAACGCCTGCAACAAAATATTTTTTAATATCAGGTTGTTATGAAACTATGGAGTCACCAAAAAACCGGCACCGCGTTTCCGCGATGCCGGCCAATTTCTCGTCTGATCCAAATATCAGAAGTGTGCGGACTTCGTACCAGCAGGCACCTGCAGCGGCGGTGCGAATTTGGTCAGGTCAATGCCTTCGACCGCCTGCTTGTACTCTTCCAGAGTTGGCGTACGGCCAAGGATGGCAGAAAGAACCACCAGCGGGGTGGAACCCAGCAGGGATTCACCTTTCTTGGTCGCGCTGTCGGCAACGACACGCCCTTGGAACAGGCGGGTTGACGTCGCCAGCACTGTATCACCCTTTGCAGCCTTCTCCTGGTTACCCATGCAGAGGTTACAGCCCGGACGCTCGAGATAGAGAATGTTCTCGTACTCGGTGCGAGCCTGCTGTTTCGGGAACAGATCATCAAAGGTGAAGCCGGAGTAGCGTTCAAGGATCTCCCAGTCGCCCTCTTCCTTCAGTTCATCAATGATGTTGTAGGTCGGTGCCGCAACAACCAGCGGTGCCTTGAACTCGACCTTGCCGTTGGCAGCTTCGAGGTTCTTCAGCATCTGCGCCACGATCTTGATATCGCCCTTGTGCACCATGCACGAACCGACAAAGCCCAGATCGATGTGCTTCTCCGCTTTGTAGTAGGACACAGGGCGGATGGTGTCGTGGGTATAGCGCTTGGACACGTCCGCGTTGTTCACGTCAGGGTCAGCGATCATCGGCTCAACGATTTCGTCCAGATCAACAACCACTTCGGCAAAGTACTTTGCGTTTGCGTCCGGAGTCAGCGCCGGCTTCTCACCGGATTTGATTTCCGCAATACGCTTGTCCGCCTTGTCGATCAGGCTCTGCAGCATGCCGTTTTCATGCTCCATGCCTTTGTCCATCATGATCTGGATGCGCGACTTGGCCAGTTCCAGAGAGCCGATCAGGGTCTCGTCATTGGAGATACAGACAGAGGCCTTCGCCTTCATCTCTGCGGTCCAGTCGGTGAAGGTGAACGCTTGGTCCGCCAGCAGCGTGCCAATGTGCACTTCGATCACACGACCCTGGAAGACGTTGTCGCCGTGCTGCGCCAGCATCTGCTGCTGGGTTGCGTGCACCACGTCGCGGAAGTCCATGTGGTCGGCCATTTTGCCTTTGAAGGTCACTTTCACAGACTCAGGGATCGGCATGGATGCTTCGCCGGTCGCCAGCGCCAGCGCTACGGTGCCCGAGTCCGCGCCAAACGCGACGCCTTTGGACATACGGGTGTGGCTGTCGCCGCCGATGATCACGTCCCAGTCGCTGACCGTGATGTCGTTCAGCACTTTGTGGATCACGTCGGTCATCGCGTGGTATTCACCCTTCGGGTCGCGACCGGTGACCAGGCCGAAGTCGTTCATGAACTTCATCAGACGCGGGGTGTTGGCCTGTGCCTTGGCATCCCAAACCGACGCGGTGTGACAGCCGGACTGATACGCACCATCCACGATCGGCGACACAACGGTGGCAGCCATCGCTTCAAGCTCTTGCATGGTCATCAGGCCGGTAGTGTCCTGCGACCCGACGATGTTGACCTTTACCCGCACGTCGGAACCCGCGTGCAATGTTTTGCCCGGAGTGGTGCCCACAGCGTTCTTGTTGAAGATCTTCTCAACGGCAGTCAGACCCTGACCTTCGTGGCTGATTTCTTTGGATTTCGCGAACACCGGTGTTGGCTCAACGCCCAGCGCCTCGGCGGCGAATGTCTGCAGCTTCTTACCAAAGACGATGGCGTAAGACCCGCCCGCCTTCATGAACTCGACCTTCTGAGGGGTGAAGGCAGCGGACACATCCACCAGCTCGTCACCATCTTCGCTCAGCAGCTTCTGGTTCTTGGTGTTGATCTTGAGGACCGTGCCGGTTTCCACAGAGTACTTCTCTTCGAGAACCGGGTTGCCGTCGTTGTTCATTACGACGTTGCCGTCTTCATCAACTTTCTTGACCCAGTTCTTCAGGTCCAGACCAATGCCGCCGGTCACCCCAACTGTTGTCAGGAAGATCGGCGAAATGCCGTTGGTGCCCGCCACGATCGGCGCATAGTTCACAAACGGTACGTACGGGCTGGCTTGCTTACCGGTCCAGAGTGCTACGTTGTTCACACCGGACATCCGCGAGGAGCCAACACCCATTGTGCCTTTTTCGGCAATCAGCATGACCTGCTTGCCAGGATGCTGCAGTTTCAGCTCTTCAATGTGCTTCTGCGCGGCTTCGGAGATCATGCATTTGCCGTGCAGCTCACGGTCGGCGCGGGAGTGCGCTTCGGCACCTGGCGACAGAAGGTCGGTAGAGATATCGCCTTCGCCAGCCACAAAGGTCACAACCTCGATTTCTTCCTGCACGTCCGGCAGCTCGGTGAAGAACTCGGCCTTGGCGTAGCTTTCCAGCAGATCTTTGGCGACCGCATTGCCCGCGTCCAGCGCGTCCTTCAGACGGCTCATGTCCGCGTCATACAGGAACACCTGAGTTTTCAGAACCTCGGCAGCCTGCCTGGCAATGCCTTCGTCTTCACCCAGCGCCAGATCAATCAGAACATCAACCGAGGGGCCACCCTTCATATGGCTCAGCATTTCAAATGCGAACTCTTGGGAAATCTCGGCCACTTCGACGGAACCCAGAACGATCTCTTTCAGGAACGCTGCCTTCACACCTGCGGCGCTCGTGGTGCCGGGCAGGGTGTTGTAGATGAAGAAGTTCAACGCGCCTTCACGCGCTTCGTTGCCGGTGTCTTTGATCAGGTCGATCAGCTCTGCCACAAGCGGGCCGCCGTCGATGGGTTTCGGGCTCAAACCCTGCTCTTTGCGGGTTTCGATCTCTGCGAGGTAATCGGAATACAAGCTCATGATGATCCTAGCGATTTGGTGTTGGCTGATGCATGAACACCGAGTCTCAAGCTTATTTTTAAGGCTCGGGGGTTATTTGTATGCGGCTGTATACCAAACAGATATGACTTGCAAGCCGTTCCACAAGGTCAAAGCGGTCCGGAATAGGTCAAACTGTTTGCACTCATTGCCGCGTAGCGCCCTTCTGCCACAACCCGAGGGCCACTGCCAAACCTTTCAAACGGTCACAAGGCCGCACTAGGCAGCAATTGGCCGCGCGCCACCGCGTACCCGCATCAAAAGGGCAACCATGATCCCGATGTTGAGACCGTTCCACGCGATCCCGTTGATAAACGCCAGCCCGTAACTGCCGCTCACATCATATATCCAGCCAGACATCCAACCGCCCAGCGCCATGCCCATAATCGTTGCCATCATGACGAACCCGACACGGCTGCCGGCTTCTTTCGCGGGCATGTATTCACGCACAACCAAGGCATAGGCCGGCACGATGCCACCCTGCGCCAGCCCAAAGGCCGCGCTCACCAGATAAAGCGGTACAAGCCCGTCAAACGGCAGGAACAGGAAGAGCGCGAGGCATTGTAGAACCGAACCGATCAACAACGTGACAACACCGCCCAGCTTGTCCGCCACCAGCCCGCTCACCAGACGGGACACAACACCACCCAACAGCATAAGCGCAAGCATCTCCGCACCCACGGCTGGTCCGTATCCGAGATCCACACAGAAACTCACAATGTGCACTTGAGGCATGCTCATCGCTACGCAACAGCCGACGCCGGCAAGACCAAGCACCCACATCAAAACTGCAGGTTTGAAAGGGGCCGCAGCCTGACGCGCGTCAGCGGCCTGTTGCTGTGCCGCCAAAGCCTCTGCCGGCACGCGCGGGCGCAACAACAACGCGAGAGGCACCACAGCCAGCAGCGTTATCACCGCCAGTGCCACGAACACTCCGCGCCAACCATAGTCGGCCTGAACCCCACTCAGCAGCATCGGCCAAATCGCGCCCGACAGGTAATTCCCGCTCGCTGCAATGGCCACAGCGATGCCCCGCCGCTTTTGGAACCAAAGCGACACATCCGCGATCAGCGGCCCGAAACCGACCGCCGTTCCAAACCCGAGAAAGAAATGCACCAAAGACAGGATGGCCACCGAAGGGCTTACAGCGGCAAGCCCGTAGCTCACAGCGCTTAACACAGCTGCCCCGATCAGCGATTTCGTCACACCAAACCGGTCCACCGCCTGTCCAATGGCAAAATTACCGACCGCGAAACCGATCATCGTCAAAACGTAAGGCACACTCGCTCCGGCCCGATCAATCCCGAACTCGGCCTGAATTGACGGCATCACAACGATCACCGCCCACATGCCCACATTGGCAAAGACAGCGATCAAAAGAGTGATCGCGAGTCTTATCCAACTGTACCGGCTGTCGAGAACGGGATGGGTCATTCCGCCACGCTAGGGGGCAAAACCCGCCCTGTATAGCGCCAGAACGACATGTCCCTGCTGACAAACAAAAACGGGCCACCCCACCGGATGACCCGCCTCAATCTCATTCTGTCAATCTCAGGCCGAGTAACGGTCCATCACCGTTCGCGTCACCGCTTCCACGAATTTCTCGTTTTGCGTCAGCCCATGCACCCACTGCAACGTCCCCACACAGAAGACCTCGCCTTTGCCTTTCTTCATATTGGTGATCGCCGCGCAGCCGCGCACAAACTTGTCGAGGTTCTCAGGCGTCACCTCAAGTCCCAAGGTCTCGACGTATTGCACTGCGTCCCGCTCTGCCGGCCCAAGGAAATGCGCTTCTGGCGGATGGCCGTGATCGGTTTCCTCACCCGCAATCGCGGGAGCCAATGCAAGGATCTCAAGATCCATCGGCGCGCCATCTTCTCCCGTCGGATAGGGCAACCCGTAACGGAACGTGTACTCGATCCCGTCCACCTCGGAGCCAATCACCGGCACTGAACCGCCGAGGATGTCTCCGTAATACAAGTCCGCATCGGCAAAGGCCCAGTGCTTGTTGCGATATACCGTAAAGCCTCCGGACCCGCGCGGCGTCGCGCCGCCGATCATCGCGTAAACACCCTTGTGGCCGTTTACGCCCCAAGTGGTCACCGGCGGGTTGTTCGCCCCGTCATGCTGATGCCACCAGGTCGACGCCAGATGCCGCGTCGCCGGATCAGCCCATACCGGGTCTTTCTCGTGCTGGTGCTTGTAGCAAATCTGCACGCCGTCCTCGAACCGCACCTGCCAGTTGATGTTGCCCGCAAAGCGCGCAAACTTGCCGCCTGCCTCGATAAACCGGTCAAAGGCATTGCGGTTTTCCGGCGTGACATACTCGTCATGCCCCACAGTGACGCACATCTTGTATTTGTCGAGCAGGTTGGGATGCTCCACAAAATCATGCTGGCTGGCGTATTCGATATTATAGCCTTCCCGCTCCGCCCAGCGTGCAAAATGGCTGTCATAACCAGCCCAACCGGCCAGCATGTTTTTAAAGCTCAGGCCATTCGCAAGATAATATTCCGTAGACGGGTAACGGGGCGGTGCCCCAATCGGGAAATCTTCATACCGGCGCGGCTTCCAGCCCCATGTCGGCGTGCCTTCCGGCTGCCGGATAAACCCGCGCGCCCAAGGCCGGTGGATGTGCTGCGTGACCGAATAGGCGGTGTCGCGGGTTTCCATACCGCCGCCACCGGCTTCCGGCGGAATGCGATAGGCGCTGCCGCCGCCAAAGTCGGTATAGGCCAGCCATGTGCCGGTCGACAGAATGAACAGAATATCGCTGTTCGCACCGGGATCCTTGGCACGGAGCGTAAAAAACGCTTCCTGCTCAATCACCAACCCGTCGCGTTCAACCTCCAGCACAAGAATATAGCCGCCGGATTTCCAGTCTTCGGGAATGGTGAACCTGTGACTAACCGGCCAGCCGCATCCCTTCTCGTAACAATCAATCGGGGTCTCGTAGTAACCGGCGGTCAGGCCCTCCATGACCTCCTTGGTTTCCAACTCGGCGCCATCACGCTGGATGGTCAGCTTGTAGCTGTCTGCCGTGGTGTTCACATGCAGCGCCACCTCGTCACCGGGGGCATAGCTCATCTTGTCGGTATAGCCCCAGACCTCCAGGTCGTTGGGGTCATTGGACGGGAACTCATACCAATACGGCAGATTCATCACCCAGTTGCGCGCACCTTGCGTCGGCGGGATACGATCGCGCTGCAACGGCGAAACCAAGGCGCTTTCCAACCCGTCAAATGTCTCCGCCTCGGCCCTTGCACCAGTCAAAGCTCCCGCAGCAGCCGCAGCACCAGCCGCGCCTTTCAGAACCGTGCGGCGATCCAGTTTCCGTGGTTCCTGACCGTCCATCGGTTCGGTTTCCGGTGCTTTTTCGGGACCACTGCTATTGTCATGCTCAGACATGAGTTCTCCAAATAATTCTTAAAAAAATCAATTCGCTACCGCCGAAATACGGCGGAAAAATACTTTCGTTTCCGCGCAACCATCACGTGTCCTATTGCCAATGTCAAATGAACTCATGGCAACGAATGAACACGAATTCAGGTGCCGGCCACCTGTTGGTGCACTTCGATCACATTGCCTTCGGGATCGTGAAAAAACACCTGATGCCACTCTTTGGCAAACGCGGTTCCATAGTCTGAATACGGCACATTGTTTTCTTCCAGCACCTTCAGGAACGCCGCCAGATCATCGGTGCGAAACGCAATGTGACCCCGATCCACCGGATTGATCACCTGCCCGTTTACAAACGCCACATCCAGCCGCCGCTCCGCCAGATGCATCTGCATGTCCCCGTCCGTGGCAAAGCGGATCTTGCCATCATAACCTTTTCCGGAATCCGCCTCGGTCCGCGGAAACTCGGCTTGGGCGATATCATCGAGCCCAAGAACCCTGGTGTAAAAATCATGCAGCCGGTCCACATCTCGGGACACGAAATTGATGTGGTGGAATTCGAGTTTCATGGTCGGCTCCGCTAGAGACTTGGATGCCTACATAGAGCCGACATGACGCAACCGGTTCAACCCTCGCCGGACACCTTTGCCAAACTCTGCTCGGGAAACGGCGGCTCCCCATAACTATGGAACTCGCCATCCTCGGATTTGAACGCCCAGCGCGCGACCAAAAGCTGGTACTCGCGCTCATACCATTCTTCGTCGTCTTCAACGATGCGCGTGCGCCATGATCCCTGAACCCTGGTCGGAAGACGGACATCCCTGCGTTTGGGGGCCCTTGCGCCTTTCGGTCCATAAATGGTGGCATTCTCCCACATGTGACGCAGCAGCGTGACCAACTCGACGGCATTTTTCTTTCTGCGCCCGGCAAAGATCACATCAACCTCGACCCCGTTTGCCACAAGCCCTTTGATGATGATGTCCTGACGGGAGTTCTTACCGAACTTGGGAATCAGGTTCACGGTCAATTCCGTCGGGGGCTTTTTGAACAGCCCGCGATCTTCGTAGGCCGGAGTGACCATTGCAGGATTGGTGATGCGTTTCTTCAAGATTTCGGGTCCGGAGCTGCGCAGAGTGTAGGTAATGGTTAAGCAGCGCTATGTTTTGCCGAAATGCCTTAACAATTTATGTGCAGACCCAAGAGCAGCCCCGCAGAACGGGGCTGACGCTTTGCCGACGTAATACCGACGCTTTGCAGACAAGTGTTATTGGCCCAGCGCTTGCCCCAGATCCGCAATCAGATCATCCGCATGTTCTGCTCCAACAGAGATTCGCAGCAAAGTTTCCGGAATGCCTGTGTGCGGCTCAATCGTGTGGCGATGTTCGACCAGACTTTCCACGCCACCCAAGGAAGTCGCCCGATGAAACAGCTTCAGGCGTCCAGCCACTTTCAGCGCCGTTTCGCGATCGCCTTTGACCAAAAAAGACATCAGGAAACCAAATCCGCCCGGCATCTGCGTCCGTGCGAGGGCGTGTCCCTCATGGCTTGGTACCCCGGGATAAAGAACAGTTTCCACCTTCGGATGATCGCTCAAATAGTTTGCGATTTGCATGGCGTTATCCACCATTCTCTCGACTCTGATCGCCATGGTGCGCATACCACGCAGCAAGAGCCACGCCTCAAACGGCCCCATCACCGCGCCCGCACTGCCGCGGTCGGTTTCGATCTCTTCCCAGACCGGCGAAACTTCCTTGCAAATCAAAACGCCACCAAGCACATCCGAGTGCCCGTTGATCACTTTGGTGGTGGAATGCATCACGATATCTGCACCAAGTTTCAACGGGTTGGTCAAAACCGGAGAGGCTGCCGTGCTGTCTACGGCCAATAGGGCGCCACAGCTTTCCGCAGCCTTCTTCGCTGCGCCAACATCTGTGATCTTGAGCCATGGATTGCTCGGTGTTTCGACCCAGACAATATTGGCCGGTCCCTTGGAACAGACCGCCTCCAATGCCGCCGCATCGCTGGCATCCACTTCATCAACAACAATTTGCCGACGCTCGCAAAATTCGCGAACCCACTTGGTCGTGTTCCAGTAAATACCGGACTGGATCACAACCCGCCCGCCACTTGGAACAGTTCGGAAAAGCGCGGCGATTGCCGCCATACCGGAGGGAAACAACAACGCGGCAACACCGCCTTCGAGCTGCGCGAGAACGGTCTCGGCCTGACGCACGACGTCATTGTGAGGCCGCGCGTAAACGTTGTTTGGATTCAGAGGGTTATAGTATTCATCCCGCACATAGGTCGTGGCAGGTTGAATCGGTGGCACCACTCCACCGCTTTGCTCGTCGATCGCCCCGCCTGCTTGCGCCAACAGGGTTTCCGGCCGCATATCCTTGATTTCCATGATCTTTCCCTCTCGCTCTTGGCGCATAAATGATCCCAGCCAAACCAAACTTGCAACCCCACCGTATGCCCGTGTAACACCTCGTCATGGCCCGCGTGATACTCTTCAACAAACCCTTCGACGTCTTGTCGCAATTCACTGATAAAGGCACCGAAGGTTCCACGCGCCGCACGTTGTCCGAATTCATCGACGTACCCAAGGTCTATCCCGCCGGTCGCCTTGACCGCGACAGCGAGGGTCTGTTGGTGCTCACTGACGACGGCAAGCTACAGGCCCGCATCTCCAACCCCCGGCACAAGATGTCCAAAACCTACTGGGTTCAGGTCGAAGGTATCCCGGACGAAACCGCGCTGGCGGCTTTGCGCAATGGTGTCACTCTCAAGGATGGTCCGACAAAACCGGCGCAAGCAAAACGCATCGATGAACCCGCAGGTCTCTGGCCACGCACTCCACCCATTCGCGTACGTAAATCCGTGCCCGACAGCTGGATCGAACTGACCATTCGAGAGGGTCGCAACAGGCAGGTTCGGCGCATGACCGCCGCCGTAGGGCACCCCACACTACGCCTGATCCGCGCACGCATCGGGGACTGGTCGCTGGGCGACATCGAGAGTGGCCGCTGGCGCGACGCATAGTCACCTGAACATGGCAACAACTGCCCACTTTTCCTGTGGATAAACACCAAATATAGTGGACAGCAAACAACGACCGCCGTAACTGCGGCGGCACTAAACGGATCAAGGGCAACGGGCATGGCGCATATCATTGTGGTCGGCAACGAAAAAGGCGGCGCGGGCAAATCCACGCTGTCGATGCACATCGCAACCGCACTCACCCGCATGGGGCACAAGGTTGGTGCGCTCGACCTGGACTTGCGCCAAAAGAGCTTCGGCCGCTACGTAGAGAACCGGCGCAACTACGCCAAAGAGCATGGTCTCGAACTGCCAACGCCGGATTACCACGACCTCCCCGAAATAGATCCATCCTCGCTGCAACCAGGCGAAAACATTTACGACCACCGGCTTTCGGCCGCTGTGGCAACGCTGGAGCCTGACAGCGATTTCATCCTGATCGACTGCCCCGGGTCGCATACCCGTCTGTCTCAAGTTGCCCATTCTCTGGCGGACACATTGGTGACGCCACTCAACGACAGCTTTGTCGATTTTGACCTGCTGGCCCACATTGACGGCGATGCCGACAAAATCCTCGGCCCCTCTGTCTACTCGGAGATGGTCTGGAACGCCCGACAGCTTCGCGCACAGGCAGGCCTGCAGCCCATCGATTGGATCGTGATGCGTAACCGAATGGGCGCACAGCAAATGGTCAACAAGGAGAAAATGGGCAAGGCGCTGGACAAGCTGGCCAAACGCATCGGTTTCCGCGTCGCTCCGGGCTTCAACGAGCGTGTGATTTTCCGCGAACTTTTCCCGCGTGGTATCACTCTGCTGGATCTGCGCGACATCGGTGTGAAGCAGCTCAACATTTCCAACGTTGCTGCGCGTCAGGAATTGCGCGAACTGATCAAGGCGCTCAACCTGCCTGGCGTCACAGCCGATTTCTGATCGCCCCGTGACCGCGCCCACGGCCATAAACACGAGGCGCAATCGCCTGACTGTAATGGCGGGTCTTGCTGTCGCCGAGCTTTTCGCGGTGATCATTACTTATCAGGTCATGGCCTCTATCGAATGCCGCCAGACCGAGATTGAATTCGCCTGCCGTGCGTTGCGTTCCATGACCGCCCGCGGTCTTGCAGTGATCACGGTGCTGGCTTTGTGTTTCTGGCTGCGACCGCGCGCCTATCAAGCGCTGCGAGACAGCGCGAAATACACGCCGGGCCAAAGCATTTGGCTAGCGCTTCATACTCTAGGCGTCCTTATGATTTTTCTGCCGCTCCCTTTGTTCGGTGCGGCGGAAATCTCGCAGGAGTTCCTGCCGACGCTTCTCATCATGTCGCTTGGCGGAGCCTTTGCGGCCATGGGGGCGCTGTTCTGGATAACGCCTGCAAACAAGTGGTGGCGCTGGCTACGGTCGGAAGGGTATTTTCTGCCAATCGCTATTCTCGGCGCCTGCGTTGTGCCGGACCTTGCCGACTTGATCCGACCACTCTGGAACCTCTCCAACCTGTCCAGTCTGACGTTCTTTCTGGTTTTTCTCGTGCTTGTTGCACTTGGATTCGAGGTTGGTGTCGATCCGGCCACCTATGTCATCGGTTACGACGAGTTCTTCGTTCAAATTGCCGCTCAGTGCTCTGGTGTAGAAGGTATCGCGCTGATCACGATCTTCATGGCGCTATACGCCATGCTTATGAAAGATGATCTGCATATGCGCCGCTTCTGGCTGGTGCTTTTCCCGCTGGCCGTGCTTTGCAGCTGGTTCTTTAATATCCTGCGCATCGCGATCCTGATCATCATTGGGGCCGAAGTCTCGCCTGAACATGCATTGAACGGGTTCCACTCCTATGCAGGCTGGCTCATGTTTACTGCCGTTGCCCTCGCTGTTGTCGCTGTTGCGCACCGCTGGTCATGGCTACACCGGTCTCCCCGCGCCCCTGATCCGCAGACACGATTTGCCGAGGAAAGCCTCGCGGCACTTATCGTGCCGTTTATTGTGATGATGCTTTCGGGCGTCGTTGCGTCGGCCTTCTGGCCGACGCCATCCGATGCTTACCCCTACCGCGCTGTGGCGATGGCCTGCGCCTTATTGTACTTCCGCCCCGCTCTGCTGCGGCTGCTTCAGCGCCCTGAGGCAAAGTCAGTCCTGGTCGGACTGGCTGTTGGAGCACTCTGGCTGGTTACGGCGCCTGTCGCGATCAGCCAAGGCGAGCAACCTTCGGCCGTCTGGATTATGTTCCGTCTCATTGGCACCATCGCGCTTGTTCCCGTGATCGAAGAGTTGTTCTTCCGCGGGTATTTGCAAAACCGATTGTTGCGCGGCGGCATGATCTGGACTGTGCTGGCGCTGCTTTTGCCGAACTTGCTTTTTGGACTCCTGCACGAGCGCTACGTTGCCGGGATGTTGGCAGGCCTCGCCTTCGGCTGGCTCGCTATGCATAAACAGGGTCTCGCAAATGCAATCGCGGCCCATGGGGCCGCGAACGCTTTGATTGCTTTATATGCGCTGATCACCGCCAATTGGGCATTGATCTAGGAACCGATTCAATCCGCTTTTTTGCGGCGACGACGAAGTTCCCATACCAGCGCAAGCGTTGCCAGAACGGCAGCCAACGCCAGCAGGCCAGCGCCCGCATCGATTTCCGGAACGGCATTGGAGCCGCCCGTGCTACCGCCGGTGCTACCACCGCCCCAACGCTCGAACCAGCGCCACCACCAACCACTACGGCTACCGGAATCTTGCGCCAAAGCGGAAGTCGCAGTCATCAACGTTGTGCTTGCGGTAATCAGAGCCAACTTGGCTGTCGTTTTAAAACCCATAATCCCTCTCCCGGGAAAAACTAAACTTTGCGCCAAAATGCCACGACAGACGGGGGACAGGCAAGAGCAACGCCACATTTTCGCCGCAAAGCAGAGTGATTGTCTCCGCTCGGAAAACAATCCCCGCCAAACTTCCTTTTTGTTAGGGTTCGCCATCCCGCAATGCCTGGGAAACAGGCGTTTCGCCCGAATCGGGCACCCCGCCCAACCGCGCCAAAGTGCGTTTCAATTGTGCGACGTCTTCAGCAGAAAACCCATCCAAAAGACTTGCCTCATATCGCTCGGCCGTATCGCGCAGATCGCGATAGACAGTCTCTCCAGCAGCGGTCAGAACAAGCCACTCCACCCGCCGGTCCGTTTCGCTTGGAACGCGTTTCAGGTACCGCCGCTGGGCAAGTCGATACACAGCGCGGCTGATCTTGGTTTTATGGATTTTTGCACGGGTCCCTATCTCCGTAGCTGTCATTTCCCCGAACATCCCCAGGTGAAACAACACCCGCCATTCTGTCCGCAAAAGGCCATACCGGTCTTTGTAAATCTTCTGGAACGCAAGGCTGCTTTCCTCGGCGGCCTGATTCAGCAGATAAGGCAGGAAACCGAGCAGGTCGAACCCCTCGGTGTGGGCAGTTTTCGTCATGATTTCTCGCGCCTCCCGCTTGTTAGTTACAAAATCAACTATTACCGATGCAACCAAATTCGAGATGGAGACAAAAGTGACCAAACACACCCTCCCGACCCGCATGCAAATGGCACCGTCCATTCCCGGCCCCCACGAAGGCTACATGCCCGGCTTTGGCAACGACTACGAAACCGAGGCTCTGCCAGGGGCTCTGCCACAAGGCATGAACAGCCCGCAGAAGTGCAACTACGGCCTATACGGCGAGCAACTGTCCGGAACCGCCTTCACCGCGGAAAGCGTCGAACGCACGTGGTGCTATCGCATCCGTCCCTCGGTCAAACACAGCCACCGCTACGAAAAAATCGATGTGCCCCTCTGGAAATCCGCGCCAAATGTGGACCCAGATGTCACGTCTCTTGGCCAGTACCGCTGGGATCCGGTACCTCACACCGAAGAAGCCCTGACCTGGATCACAGGTATGCGCACCATGACCACGGCAGGAGACGTGAACACTCAGGTCGGCATGGCATCGCACATCTACCTCGTGAACACGTCCATGGAGGATGACTACTTTTTCTCCGCCGATTCCGAACTTCTGGTTGTCCCTCAAGAAGGCGTTTTGCGCTTCTCCACAGAGCTGGGCATTATCGATCTGGAGCCCAAGGAAATCGCCATTCTGCCACGCGGCCTTCTTTATCGCGTTGAAGTTCTCGAAGGCCCTGCGCGGGGTTTTGTCTGCGAAAACTACGGCCAGAAATTCGAGCTTCCCGGTCGCGGTCCAATTGGTGCCAACTGTATGGCCAACCCGCGCGATTTCAAAGCGCCGGTCGCCGCATTCGAGGACCGCGAAGTCCCTTCTACCGTGACCGTAAAATGGTGCGGACAATTTCACCGCACCAACATCGACCAATCCCCTCTGGACGTGGTCGCATGGCACGGGAACTATGCCCCGGTGAAATACGACCTGCGCACCTATTGCCCCGTGGGTGCAATCCTGTTCGACCACCCCGATCCGTCGATCTTCACCGTGCTCACGGCCCCCTCCGGTCAACCCGGAACGGCCAATATCGACTTCGTGCTTTTCCGCGAACGTTGGATGGTGGCAGAGGACACATTCCGCCCGCCTTGGTACCACAAGAACATCATGTCCGAACTGATGGGCAACATTTACGGCCAGTACGACGCCAAACCCAAAGGCTTCATTCCCGGCGGCATGAGCCTGCACAACATGATGCTACCGCATGGACCGGACAAAAACGCCTTTGAAGGCGCCTCCAATGCAGACCTGAAGGCGGAAAAACTCGACAACACCATGTCCTTCATGTTCGAGACCCGTTTTCCGCAGCACCTGACAGCCTTTGCGGGTCAGGAAGCACCTCTGCAGGACGACTATATCGATTGCTGGACTGATCTGGAGAAGAAGTTCGACGGCACCCCAGGCAAGAAGTGACCTAGGGGGCACCTGACCCTGTGCCAGTCAAAGCTCGTGACTCCGTCATTATATTTCCTGCAAAAGGAAAGTGACGGGGTCGCGACAGGGAGGAAACGCGCATGAATTCAGTCACGCTTTTGGGGACCAAGGGCGGGCCGGCGATCCGGCCCGGCACACGCATGCCCACGTCGATCCTTGTTCAGATGGATGGAATGACGGTTCTGGTGGATGCCGGCCTCGGAGTTGCGCGGGGTTTGTGTGATGCAGGTGTTGCCCTGACCGATTTGGATGCCATCATAATCACACACCTCCATTCCGATCATTATCTGGAACTCGGCCCGCTCCTGCACACGGCATGGACGGCAGGCCTTGCGCGCACGATCCCGATCTACGGCCCCACCGGACTGGCGCATTACTGGCACGGGTTTCTCAATGCCATGTCCTTTGACGTAGAACTGCGCCTGCGTGACGAAGGACGCCCGCCGCTGGAGCCATTGCTGGACGTGCATGTGCTTCAGGACGGCGAAACCGCATTGGGGGGCCTCAAGTTGACCGCCATCCGCAATGCCCACCCACCAATAGAAGACAGCTTTGCCCTGCGCTTTGAAGGCGCAAGCCAAACCGTTGTCCTCTCCGGTGACACCGCCCCGATCCCCGAAATGGTCGACTTTTCCCATAACGCCGACCTTCTGGTGCATGAAGCCATGTTGTCCGCTGGCATCGACGCGCTCTGCAAACGTGTCGGCAACGGCGACGACCGTCTGCGCATCCATTTGGAACGCTCCCACACGCCTGCAGCCGAGGCCGGCCGCATCGCCACCGAGGCTGGCGTCAAACGCCTTGCCCTCAATCACCTCGTCCCCTGCGACGATCCTGATTTCACTGACGCCCACTGGCAGGAAGAAACCGCCAGAACATGGGCTGGTCCCCTCTTTATTGGCACCGACGGGATGAAAATTCCGCTGGACTAAACGCACAAGGAAACGCGCATGCCTCTGATGAAAAGCTGGGTCGAAAGCGCCAACGCGCCCGACCACCCTTTCCCCCTGAACAACCTGCCTTATGGGGTCTTCTCTCACGCAGGCACCGAAGAACGCTGCGGTGTCGCGATCGGCGACATGATCCTTGATATGGCCTCTGCAGAAGACGCCGGGCTGGTGAAAGTAGCGGATGAACCTGTCTTTGACCTGCCATACTGGAACGACTTCATGGACCTCGGATCAGAGGCCTGGACGGCCCTGCGCGCGCGCCTGATCGCCTTGCTCGCCGAAGGCAGCTCGGAGCGAAACGCGGTGGAGCCGCATCTGGTCCCAATGGCCGAGGCCGATCTACACATGCCCATCGCCGTCAGCGAATACACCGACTTCTACGCAGGCCGGCACCACGCGTTCAACGTTGGCACCATGTTCCGCGGCCCGGAAAATGCCCTGCCGCCCAATTGGCTGCACATCCCGATTGGCTATAACGGCCGCGCATCCTCGGTTGTGGTCTCCGGCACCGACATTCGCCGCCCGTGGGGTCAGTTGAAGTCACCCGACCACGACCTGCCTGCCTTCCTGCCGTGCCGCCGCTTTGACATCGAACTGGAAATGGGCGCCATCGTTGGCACGTCCTCGGACGGCCCGATCTCCGTGCAGGAAGCGGACGACAACATCTTTGGCTATGTGTTGCTCAACGACTGGTCTGCGCGTGACATTCAGGCTTGGGAATACCAGCCACTTGGCCCGTTTCAGGCCAAAGCCACCGCCACCTCGATCTCTCCATGGATCGTCACCAAGGCCGCGCTGGAGCCTTTCCGCACCGAAACGCCAGAGCGCGAGTTCGAGCTTTTGGAGCACATCAAGGACGTCGGCCCGATGCTCTATGACATCGACCTTTCGGTTTCGATGGCACCCGAGGGACAGGAAGCGACCACCATCGCACGCACCAATTACAACCAGATGTATTACTCCGCGCCGCAACAGTTGGCGCATCATTCCACATCCGGCTGCCCGATGAACGTTGGTGACCTGCTGGGCTCAGGCACCATCTCGGGCCCAACCAAGCCCGAGCGCGGAAGTCTGCTGGAACTCAGCTGGGGCGGCAAGGAGCCGCTGACGCTCGACACAGGCGAGACCCGCACCTTTATCGAAGACGGCGACACGCTTACCTTGAGTGGGGAGGCCAAAGGAGATGGCTACACCATCGGTTTTGGCACCTGCGTTGGCACCGTACTTCCAGCGCTGGAAGATCCCTACAAACGCTAAACGCCGGAGCCCGCCATGACACACCGCCCTGAATATGTTGGATATATCGCGATGAGCCTCGACGGCTTCATCGCAACACCTGACGGCGGCGTGGAATGGCTGACGCCCTTCAACGAGGACATCGCGTCCGAAGGGGGCGACGGCGGTTACAGCGAATTCATCACCGAGATCGACGCGCTGATGGTGGGCCACGCCACCTATATTCAAGTGCTTGGCTGGGGCTGGCCCTATGAGGACCGCCCCGCCTACGTGCTAACGCACCGGCATGATTTCAAAGGCGATCACATCGCCGCTGCCGGACCTGTGTCCGACCTGAAAGATGCGATCGAGGCGGCGGACCATCGGCGTATCTGGATAATGGGTGGCGGACAAACACAGCGCACCGCCTTGGATGCAGGCATGTTCGACCGCATCTCCATCTTTCTTATGCCCACTCTTCTGGGCAAGGGGCTGCCCTGTTTCGCCGAAGGGCAGCAACGCAACCTCACTCTCACCGCCAGCACCGCGATGCCCGGCGGCATCATGAAACTCGACTATAATTTCAAGGATTGACCCACATGGCCAAGGCATTCGCGTCGCAAGGCGATATGACGGAAAAGAAAATCTCCTTCACCGAAGTCGGCGACGGCCTTTTTGCCTTCACTGCCGAAGGCGACCCGAACTCTGGCGTCATCATCGGGGATGACAGCGTCATGATCGTCGAAGCGCAAGCCACGCCGCGCCTTGCCAACAAAGTCATCGAATGCGTGCGCTCCGTCACCGACAAGCCGATCTCCCACGTGGTCCTGACCCATTACCACGCCGTGCGCGTGCTGGGCGCATCGGCCTATGGTGCGGACCAAATCATCATGGGCGACGCCGCGCGTGCGATGGTGGTCGAACGCGGTCAGGAAGACTGGGACAGCGAATTCCAACGCTTTCCGCGCCTGTTTGAAGGCCATGAAAGCATCCCCGGCCTGACCTACCCGACCACAACCTTCTCTGAGGACATGACCGTTTACCTTGGTAACCGCCGCGTGGACCTTATGCACCTTGGACGCGCCCACACTGCCGGCGACATCGTGATCCATGTGCCGGACCAGAACGTGATGTTCACCGGCGACATCGTGGAATACCACTCTGCGTGTTACTGCGGAGACGGGCATTTCTCCGATTGGGGCGACACACTGGATAACATTGCCGCCTTTGACGTGGACGCCATTGCGCCGGGACGCGGAGATGCGCTCATCGGCAAAGACATGGTCAACGCCGCCATCGAAAACACCCGCGATTTTGTCGAAAGCACATACCGTCCCGCTGCCCGCGTCGCGGCCCGCAACGGCACTCTCAAAGAAGCATGGGACGCTGTGCGCGCAGAATGTGACCCGAAATTCGGAGACTACGCGATCTATGAGCACTGCCTGCCCTTCAACGTCGCCCGTGCCTTTGACGAGGCCCGCGGCATTGACACACCCCGAATCTGGACCGCCCAACGTGACTTGGAAATGTGGGAGGCCCTTCAAGGTTAAGCCCTGTCTTTGATCCAGATCGTTGCAAGACTGACGCCACTCTGGAACCCTGCGCCGCAGACGAACGCGCGCTGTTGATCTTTGGGAGGAGACCCCATGAGCAAGATCTTTGAAACGCCGCTCTACCCCTACGCGCGGCACACCGATCAGGACGCGGCGGTTCCAGCCCGTCACAAGGTTGTGGTGATCGGCGCTGGCCCCGTTGGGCTCACAGCCGCCATCGACCTTGCCAATCAGGGTGTCGAAGTTGTCGTTCTGGACGACAACGAAAAAGTGTCCTTCGGTTCCCGCGCCATATGTTTTGCCAAGCGCCAACTCGAAATCCTCGACCGCATCGGCAGCGCCGATCCGTTTGTCGAAAAAGGTGTCGAGTGGGATGTCGGCAAAGTCTTTTTCGACGAACGCGAAGTCTACAAGTTCGACTTGCTCGCGGAGGAAGGGCATCGTCGCCCCGCCTTCATCAATCTCCAGCAATATCACTTCGAAACTTATCTCGTGGATCGGGTTCGGGAATTGCAGGCGCAAGGCGCGCCCATCGACGTCCGCGGCCGGAACAAGGTCGAAGCCATCGGGCAGCATGACGATCACGTTGCCCTCGAGGTGGAAACACCCGAAGGCAGTTACACGATCGAGGCCGACTGGTTGATCGCCTGCGACGGTGCCAACTCACCGACCCGCCGTATGCTGGGGCTTGATTTTGTTGGCCGCGTGTTTGAGGACAACTTCCTGATCGCTGACGTGGTTATGGAAGCCGACTTCCCGACCGAGCGCTGGTTCTGGTTCGACCCACCATTCAACAAGGGTCAGTCTGCCCTCCTGCACAAACAACCCGACAATGTCTGGCGCATTGACTTGCAACTGGGCTGGGACATCGACAAGGAACAGGAAAAGAAACCTGAAAACGTCATCCCCCGCCTGAAGGCGATGCTGGGCGAAGATGTGAAATTCGAGCTCGAATGGGTTTCAATCTATACTTTCCAGTGCCGCCGCATGGAGTATTTCCGCCACGGACGGACTCTTTTTGCCGGCGACTCGGCACATCAGGTCAGCCCATTTGGGGCCCGTGGCGCCAATTCCGGCATGCAGGACACCGACAACCTTATCTGGAAGCTCAAGATGGTGATCGATGGCAAGGCGCCTGACTCCCTGCTCGACAGCTACAACACGGAACGCGTCCACGGCGCTGACGAGAACATCATCAATTCCACCCGTTCTACCGATTTCATCACGCCCAAGTCGGACATGAGCCGCATTCTGCGGGATGCGGTTTTGGACCTCGCCGAAGACTACGATTTCGCCCGTCCGCTCGTGAACTCCGGCCGGCTTTCCGTGCCTTGCACCTATGACGGCTCGCCGCTCAATTCCGCGGATGCGCTGGCCGGGCCAACAATCACCCGCCCCGGCAGCCCCTGTCCGGATGCCCCTTTGCCTGACGGTTTCCTGCTGGATCACCTCGGCGACAGGTTCGTGCTTGTGACCATAGACGCCGACGCCCCCGACACCTTCGAAGAAGGCGGTGTCGAAGTGAAACGCCTGGCGCTGTCAGTGCGGGACGACCCTACCCTTGCACTGCAGCGGCGGTATCTCGGCGACGCGCCCAGCGGCGTTTACCTGATCCGCCCCGACCAGCATATCGCCGCCCGCAGGGAGACATTTGATGAACCGCTTTTCCGAGCAGCCCTGCGTCGTGCCACAGGCAAGGAGTAAGACATGTCCGACACATTGATCCTGACCCCGAACCTCGACAGTGCTGACGACTTTTACGCCGATCTGCTTGCAGCGCACGATGGCCTCAGCCGCGAAGCCTCGGACGCCCTGAATGCCCGCCTCGTTTTAGTTCTTGCCAATCACATCGGTGATCGCTCCGTCCTAGCTGAAGCCTTGGCAGCAGTCCGCCGCAAGGCCACATGAGCGAGACGGTCCTGTTCGATTATTGGCGGTCTTCTGCCAGCTACCGAGTGCGTATCGCACTCAATCTCGCGGGCATTCCCTTCAAGGTGGTGCCCGTTGATCTCGTCGAAGGCCATCACCGAAGCGCGGTCCATCTGGATCGCAATCCACAGGGTCTGGTGCCTGTGCTGGACATTGACGGGCTGCGCCTCACACAATCTTTGGCCATCATCGAGTATCTCGACGAAACCCGCCGCCTTGGCATTTTGCCCGAAGAACCGTCCGAAGCGGCAAAAATCAGGGCTTTGGCCCACGCGATCGCATTGGACGTGCATCCGGTCTGCAACCTACGTGTTGCCAAACACGCAGCGGCGCTCGCGGGAGGCGATCCCGACGAGTTGCGCGACTGGATGCAAACGTTCATTGGTCCCGGCCTTAATGCTTTCGAAGCGATGCTCGACCCTTTTGGTCAAACGCCGTTTTGTTGTGGAAACACACCTACGCTCGCGGACTTGTGCCTGATACCGCAGGTTTACAACGCCCGCCGGTGGGACGTAGATCTGTCGGCCTGTCCGAAAATTCTGAGTGTGGAGTCCGCCTGTCAGGCGCATCCCGCCTTTGCCGCGGCTCATCCCGATACGGTCAGACCCTAGTCTTCGGGACGCTCGTAGAGTTCACCGAGCAAAGCCAGCAACTGGTCGAACTTCTCCGGGCCCAGCCGTTCCCTCTGCGCATTCGCCAGAGCAAGCGCCTCGGGCATGTTTTCCGCAATCAGAGCCTCTCCGGCCTCGGTCAAAGTGATCACATGCCGGCGCCGATCAAACCGGTCCCGAACGCGCGTCACAAGGCCCTTTTCTTCCAGCTTCTGCAAAATCCTTGTGAGGCTTGGAAGAAGAAGCACTGCGCTTTCGGCAATTGTTGTCGGGTCCTGCGGGCCATCCTCAACCAGAACGCGCAGAACGCGCCACTGTTGTTCCGTCACACCTACGTCAGCCAGCATCTTGCGAACCGGTCCCATGACTTTGTCCCGCGCCCGCAGCAAGGCAATGGGCAGGGATTGTGACGTGGAAGGAATATCGTTTTGTCCGGTCATGGTTCTTTCATGCACCCCTGACATCAAAAACGCAAATCATTGCTTGTACGTCCGCGGAACGCTGCCTAGCCTGCGCATCTCAAGGCAACGAATTCGCTAGGGATATAGATATGGATTGGTCGGATTTCGCCCGCTGGGGGGCACGCATTTCAGACTGGGCAAAGACATATCACGACACCATTCGAGACCGTCCGGTTCGCGCCCAGGTTGCACCCGGAGAAATCCTGGCAGCACTTCCGGAAACACCCCCGCAACAGGGTGGTGCAATGGAAGACGTTTTTGCGGATTTCGAAAAAACCGTCATGCCGGGCATCACTCATTGGCAGCATCCACGCTTCTTTGCCTATTTTCCGGCCAACGCAACGCCGCCGTCGATGCTGGCAGATTATCTCGCCACTGTGATCGCACCGCAGTGCATGTTGTGGCAAACTTCGCCCGCGGCAACCGAAATGGAAACCCGTATGATCGACTGGTTGCGCCAGTCCATCGGTTTGCCTGCTGACTTCTCCGGCGTCATTCAGGACAGCGCGTCAAGCGCGACGCTCGCGGCCGTCCTGACCATGCGCGAACGCACCTTGAACTGGTCCGGCAACAAGGAAGGTCTCGCTGGGCAAGCACGCCTGCGCGTCTATAGTTCTATCGAAGTCCATACATCGATCGACCGCGCGATATGGGTCTCAGGCATTGGTCAGGACAACCTCGTCCGCATCCCAACCCAAGGCCCGAACAGGAGCATGGATCCTGTTGCCCTTGACGAAGCCATAGCAGCCGACATCGCCGCCGGATATCTACCGGCCGGCATCATCGCCAGCACAGGCGGCACCGGTACTGGCGGCAGCGACGACATAAACGCCGTCTGTGATGTAGCCGAGAAATACAACCTGTTTGTGCATGTCGACGCGGCATGGGCAGGCGCGGCCATGATTTGCCCCGAGTTTCGCGACATGTGGACAGGCGTCGAGCGCGCCGACAGCGTCGTCTTTAATCCGCACAAATGGCTCGGTATGCAATTTGACTGCTCGGCCCATTTCCTGCGGACACCCGAAGAATTGGTGAAGACGCTCGCTATTCAACCCGAATTCCTCAAAACTCATGGCAAGGACGGGATCATCAACTACTCCGAATGGTCCGTACCGTTGGGGCGCCGATTCCGCGCTTTGAAAATCTGGTTCGTTCTCCGCGTTTACGGGCTGGAAGGCTTACAGCAGATGATCCGCAACCATGTGGCCTGGTCCAATGACCTCTGCGAAACCATCCGCACTACGCCGGATTACGAGATCATCACTGAACCCGTTCTGTCGCTCTTTACTTTCCGCTATGCCCCGACGGGGGTGGCCGATCTGGACGACCTCAACCAGCGGCTGGTCAGCGCGGTAAATGACGATGGTCGCACCTACATCACGCAAACCCGCACCAATGACCAACTGGTAATCCGGTTTCAGGTTGGCCAGGTCGATGCAACCCAAGACGATGTGATTGACGCCTTCAAAGTCATTCAGGAAATCGCCAAAACGCTGTAGCACGTGGCTAATTCAAAGGCTGCTGGCATCCGCAAAATCACCTACGTAATTTCCCCGAATTGACCGGTTTTGCCCCTGCCTCCTACCATGAACACAATCACCCCGGTCTCTGTTCGGGGATGAGTTCAGGGAGGAAAACTCATGACAAAATCGCTCATCGCGGGCGCAGTCTCGGCATTGGCGCTGACCGCAACTGCGGCAATTGCCGACATCAAGATCGCCCACGTTTATGGCAAGACAGGCCCGTTCGAGGCCTACGCCAAACAAAGCCATGACGGGCTGATGCTTGGCTTGGAATATGCCACCGGCGGCACCATGGAAATCAACGGCGAAAAGATCGTCGTGATTGAAAAGGACACCCAGCTGAAACCCGACAACGGCAAGGCCCTTTTGGAGGAAGCCTATGGCGACGATGAGGTCGACCTCGCGGTTGGTCCTGTAAGCTCGGGCGTCGCTCTGGCTATGCTTCCGGTCGCAGAAGAATATGAAAAACTGCTGATCGTCGAGCCCGCAGTGGCAGACTCAATCACAGGTGCCAACTTCAACCGGTATATCTTCCGCACGTCGCGCAACTCGTCTCAGGACGCGGTTGCCAACGCGATCGCCCTTGCAGGTGAAAACGTCCACATTGCGACATTGGCACAGGACTATGCGTTTGGTCGTGACGGCATTGCCGCCTTCCGCGAAGCGCTCGAAGGACAAGGCCAGGGCATCGCTCATGAAGAGTACGTGCCGACCGACACGACCGATTTCACCGCGGCCGCAGAGCGCATCTTCACTGCTATGAAGGACCTCGAAGGCGACAAGAAGCTCTTCATCATCTGGGCCGGCGGTGGCAACCCAATGGGCAAAATTCAAGCGATGGACCCGTCCCGTTTCGGCGTCGAGATAGCGACAGGCGGCAACATTCTGGCGGCACTGAAAGCTTACAAGGACTTCCCGGGGCTCGAAGGCGCAACCTACTATTACTATGACATCCCGAAAAACGAAGTGAACGACTGGCTCGTCGCAACTCATCAGGAACGTTTCGGCACTCCGCCGGACTTCTTCACCGCAGGTGGCATGTCCGCAGGCATTGCTGTCGTGGAGGCCATCAAAAAGGCTGGCGGCACCGACACCGAAGAGCTGATCACCGCGATGGAAGGCATGGAATGGATGACGCCCAAAGGCAAGATGATGTTCCGCGCCGAGGACCACCAGGCGATGCAGCCCATGTATCACTTCAAAATCCGCGTGGATGACGATGTGGAATGGGCGATCCCGGAACTCGTACGCGAGTTGGGTATCGACGACCTGCCCATTCCGGTCCGCAACTAGTAAACTCCCCAATATCTGACCCGGCGGCTCTGACTGTCGCCGGGTTTCCTTTGTCACCGACACCGCGTCGGAAAGAAGCCTCATGTCACACGCTATTCTGGAAACCACCGACCTGACCGTTCGCTTTGGCGGCCATGTCGCAGTGGACCATATCTCCTGCAGCTTCAACACTGGAGAACTGACCGCGATTGTCGGCCCCAATGGCGCAGGCAAGACCACTTACTTCAACCTGATCTCCGGCCAGATCCCCGCGTCCGAAGGGCGCGTCATGCTCAACGGGCACGACATTTCTCGCATGTCTGTCGCCCAGCGCACGCATCTGGGCATCGGCCGCGCATTTCAGCTGACAAACCTATTTCCCAACCTGAATGTGCTCGAAAACGTGCGTCTTGTGATTCAATCCAAGGCCGGCCGTGGGTTCAACATGTTCTCGATGGCCTCCACACACGATGACCTGACGACCCCGGCTATGGAAATTGTCGACCGCGTCCGCCTGACGGATCAGGCGCATCAGATTGTCTCCGAACTGTCTCACGGCGACCAGCGCAAGCTCGAAGTGGCCCTGCTGATCGCGCTCGACCCGCTGGTTTATATGTTTGACGAACCCACTGCGGGCATGTCGGTAGACGAAGCCCCTGTCGTGCTTGATCTCATCGCCGATCTGAAACACCGCAAAGACAGGTCGATCCTGCTGGTTGAGCACAAGATGGACGTGATCCGCACGCTGGCTGACCGGATCATCGTTTTGCACAATGGTGCGCTGGCCGCCGACGGCGAACCCGCCGAAGTCATGGCCTCCGATGTTGTGCAGGAAGCCTATATGGGTCGCGATCTCGAAGGAGCATTGGCCAATGTCTGACCCAATCCTCAAACTCGACGGTGTATTCACCAACATCGCCCAATACCACATTCTGCAAGGGGTGGATCTCGAGGTTCCGCGCGGCCAGGTCACCATGCTTCTTGGTCGCAACGGCGTCGGCAAGACCACCACTTTGCGCTCAATAATCGGCCATTGGCGGGCCCACAAAGGCGCAATCCTTTTTGACGGTCAGGACATTACAAAACTGCCGACCCCTGCCATTGCGCGGTTGGGTGTCGGGTTTGTTCCCGAGGACATGGGTATTTTTGCCGACCTGACCGTTGAGGAAAACATGATCCTCGCCGCGGTTTCCGGTCCGATTGATCAATCCCGCTTACAGTGGCTTTTCACTGTGTTTCCCGCGCTGGAAACCTTCTGGAAAAAAGACGCGGGCACACTCTCGGGCGGGCAGAAACAAATGCTCACTATCGCCCGTGCCATGATCGAAGAGCGTCAGCTCTATCTGATCGACGAACCCACCAAGGGCCTCGCTCCGGCGATTATCACGACGATGGCCCGCGCCCTCAAGGAACTGAAAGATCAGGGGGCGTCGATCCTCTTGGTGGAACAGAACTTCGCTGTGGCCAAAGCACTTGGCGACACCGCCAACGTGATGGATGACGGTCGCATGATCTGGTCCGGGCAGATGTCTGAACTGGCAACCGACGCGGCATTGCAGGAACGGCTGATGGGCCTGAGCGTGGAGGCCCACTGATGCGCCTTACCACACTCGCCAACTCTGAAGAAACTGGAACACGAACCCCGAGGAGCCGCTCATGAGCGCCGCACCGGATCACACCCCGACAATGGCGCGCATGTCGCTGGGCGAGCGTCTCGCCCCACATGCGCCAGTCCTTTTGGTCATTGGCTTGATGCTACTCGGGCTGATTGCAATACCCGCCACATCAAGCTGGCTCACACTCACGGTTTCAGGCCTTGCAATGGGCATGATGATTTTCATCATGGCATCTGGTCTGACACTGGTCTTTGGCCTGATGGATGTCATCAACTTCGGCCACGGTGCTTTCGTCTCGGTTGGCGCCTTCGTGGGGGTCAGTTTCCTTTTGCTGCTCGAGCACATGACTGGCGCCAGCGCTCTGGCACTGAACCTCACTGCGCTCATGGTCGCGATTGTCGGCGCAATGGCCGCCACGGGTCTGATGGGCTGGGCATTCGAGCGGGTGATTGTGAAACCGGTTTACGGCCACCACCTCAAACAGATCCTTGTGACAATGGGGGGTCTGATCGTCGTCGAACAGCTCATTATCGTGCTTTGGGGACCGGAAGAAATCTACATCACCCGTCCCGAAGCGCTGAAAGGCGCGATCACCTTCGCAGGCGCGGCACTCGAAAAGTACCGACTTGTCGCAGTGGCAATCGGCATCGTGATCTTTGCCGCCATGCGCTTTGTCCTGCGTCGCACCAAGATCGGCCTGATCGTTCGAGCCGGTGTAGAAAACGGCGAAATGGTCGAGGCCTTGGGATACCGCCTGCGGATGGTGTTCATCGGCGTCTTTATTGCCGGTTCCGCACTCGCCGGTTTGGGCGGCGTTCTTTGGGGTCTCTATCAGGAAGTCATTACCGCCCACATGGGCAACCAGACCATGATCCTGGTCTTCATCGTGGTGATCATCGGCGGGCTCGGCTCCGTCGAAGGCTGCTTTATCGGCGCGCTTCTGGTGGGTCTGATGCAGAACTACGTTGCCTTCCTTGAACCCAAGGCTGCGCTGATTTCAAACATCGCCCTGATGGTCGCAATCCTGATGTGGCGTCCGATGGGGATGATCCCGGTGGTAAAGGCGAAATGACCATGCTGAGCAAACTTCTCTCCGGCGACATGCCGCGCTCCACCGTTCTGGCGGTCCTGCTTGTGGCTATTCTGTTTTGCCTTGCCTTCGCGCCGTTTCTATTCCCCGGCGTGCGCTCGGTAGACACCGCCGCCCGCATCTGCATCTTCATCGTTCTGGTGGCGAGCTACGATCTGTTGCTCGGATACGGCGGCATCGTGAGCTTTGCCCATACCATGTTCTTTGGACTGGGAGCCTACGGCGTCGCCCTTGCAAGCACGCACATGGGACGTGGATTTGACGCGCTCATTGTCGGCGCACTTGCGGGCGCAGCACTTGCCGCGCTCCTGGCCTTGGTCATCGGCCTGTTCAGCTTGCGAGTCCGCGCTATCTTCTTTGCGATGATCACGCTCGCTGTGGCCTCCGCCGTCGCAGTTCTGGTCAGCCAGCTTTCTGGCCTGACTGGCGGCGAAGATGGGCTGTCGTTCAAAATTCCTCGCGCACTGGGGCCTGCTTTCAAGTTCGCTGACGGCGAAATCCTCGGTGTCAAAGCCAACGGCAAACTGCTGAAGTACTACCTTGTATTCGGGTCCTGCCTGATCCTGTTCCTGTTGATGCTTCGCATCGTACACTCGCCCTTCGGTCGGGTTCTGCTCGCCATCCGCGAAAACGACTTCCGCGCCGAAGCCATCGGGTACAGAGTCGTGCACTACCGTGTCGCGGCCACCTGCCTTTCGGCTGCCATAGCAGCTCTGGCAGGAGCGCTTTACGCGATCTGGCTGCGCTACGTCGGGCCCGATACCACCCTCTCGATGGAGATCATGATCGACATCCTGCTGATGGTCGTGATCGGAGGCATGGGAACAATGTATGGTGCTGTAATCGGCGCGACCATCTTCGTGTTGGCGCAAAACTACCTGCAGGGCCTCATGGACGTTGCAGGCAGTGCCGTTTCAGCCCTTCCGATCCTGCCGGAACTGCTGAATGCAGACCGCTGGCTCCTGTGGCTGGGTGTGCTGTTCATCCTGTCGGTCTACTTCTTCCCAACAGGCATTGTCGGCCGCCTCAGGCAAGGCAGAACCTGACACGGCTCCCGACCGCGCGGCTCAAAGCCGCGCGGCTGCCTGCGCATAACCACCGGCGGCACCATCCACAAAGTGCATGTGGTTGCTTTCAGTGGCCGAGGGTACAAAACAGGTCATCATCGCCTCTGACTGCGCGTGCAAACCGTAACGCACCAACCCCGCGGATTTTGCCTTGCGCAACACCTTTTCTATCCGCGCCTGCGTTTCCGCGTCGCAATCAAGCGTCATCTTCAACCCATCGTCGAACTTTCGGAAATCCGCATTCTCGGCCACTTCCGCACGGTAGGCTGTGGGGTCGAAGTTGCCGACACCACGGGACTTCATCAGCGCCCAGATCAGCATGTTCTCGACAAGCAGCTTTCCCAGCTTCCATGCGACCGGACCACCTTGGCGCACCCGTGCTTCAATCGTCATCCCCGGTGGTGGAAAACGCGCCTCCGGCCCGACACGAGGTACAGGGTGCATTGCGCGAGGCTCTGTCTGGCTGGCCTCAAGAACGGCCTCCGCGATCTTCGCGAAACATGCTTCCGGCACGTCCTCTTGCGGCTCAACCACGAGCGACAGGATGGCACCGCGTTCCGACTTCACATTCGACCAACGACAGCTCAACCCGGTGAGATCCGGCGTGTCTTCTACCGCCGTGTCCTCATCGACCCCCATGTGGCCTGCTTTCATCTGTGCTTCGGCCCAGGCGAGACCACCGCCAGAGAACATTGCATAATCCACGCCCTTGCTCGGCGCATAGCGGGCCACGCGCACGTCACGCCCTGCCGCCCGCACATCTGCAACGGACACCATGGCAACCCGCAATTCGATTTCGAATTCTTTGCGCGCCCAGCGCCGAACAGAATCCAATGCCCGTTCTGCCGCCCGCCGCTGTGTCGGCCAGACTGCAAAACCTGCCCCGTCACCGCCAAACACAAAGGGAAGCGCAGCACCTTGTGCGGCGTTGATCTGCGCGGAAATCACGGCCGCGCCGACCATGTTCACGACCTTGTACCGCCCGCGTGCGATTTCGTGGGTCGACCCGACAACATCGGCAACCCCTACAACCCAATCATCCGGAAGCGGCACATACCGCTTCAGATCACTCAGGCTGTCGAAATCATCCGTGCGCGGCAGATTTTCGTAATAGTCCTGCGTTGATTGATTGAAAAACATTGTCCTAGAGCCCCTTTTTGGAACCCCTCCCTGAAAAGCCAGATGGCACCATTACGGTGTGGCGCAAGTTTTGGTGTTTACACATTGCTGCACACTCGCGTGAACACAGCCGCACAATGGCCCCTTGTCATTCCTCCGCCTTTCGGATCAAGTCGCGCCTCAGGGAGAGAGACTTCATGCGCAACGATATGATCCTGCTGTGCCTTGCTTATGTGCTCAGCCAGTTTTTTCGCGCCTTTCTGGCGGTGCTGACCCAGGTCCTTGAGGCGGATATCGGTGCAACTCCGGCCGACCTCGCTTTTGCGTCAGGCCTCTGGTTCCTGATCTTTGCGGCCATGCAAATTCCCGTTGGGGCTTGGCTCGACAAATACGGCCCCCGTCGCACGTCCGCTGTCCTTCTGCTGGTTGGCGGCGGCGGAGGCGCCGCGCTGTTTGCACTTGCCACGCAACCCATTCATGTCTCGATCGCCATGGGTCTGATCGGCGTCGGCTGCTCGCCGGTGCTCATGGCCAGCTACTTTATTTTCGCGCGCAGCTATCCTCCGGCCAAATTCGCGACACTTGCGGCGCTCATGCTGGGTGTCGGCTCGGTCGGAAACCTCGTCGCGGCTTACCCAACGGCCTTTGCTGTGGAAACCTTTGGCTGGCGCGCAACCCTCTGGTCGCTGGCAGCGATGAGTTCGGCGATCGCCGTCGGACTTTGGCAAATGGTGCAAGACCCTCCAAAAATCGACAGCGAAGAAAAAGGTTCTGTGCTGGACCTGCTCAAAATGCCGGTTCTGTGGTTCATCATCCCCTTCATGTTTGTGAACTATATGCCCACCGCCGCAATCCGCGGCCTTTGGATCGGGCCATATCTGGATGATGTCTTTGCTATGTCGACTGTCGGCATCGGGCAGGCCACGCTTGTCATGGGGATTGCCATGATCCTCGGTACACTCGCCTACGGGCCTGCGGACCGCATTTTCGGGACACGCAAATGGGTGATCTTCGGCGGCAGCTCAATGATGGTCGTGGCATTGCTTGCCCTTGTGCCATTCGTGGAAAAAAATGCGGTCCTCTCGGTCGCGCTTCTCTCAGCCATGGGATTTTTTGGCGGGGCCTTTCCCGTTGTCATTGCCCACGCACGCAGCTTTTTCCCGCCCCATCTTACAGGACGCGGTGTCACGCTCATGAACCTTTTCGGCATTGGTGGCGTTGGGGTCGCGCAATTCGGGTCCGGGCGTCTGCACGCTGCCATTGCGCCCACAGATCCGACCCTGGCCTATCAGGTTCTGTTCGGAGGATTCGCGGCCCTCTTGATTTTCGGCCTCGCGATTTACCTGTTTTCCCGCGACAGCACCGATTAATCCGCTAAAGCGGAAACCTGCGCATCAATCGCAAACGCAAATACGCCACATCAGCAATTTTCGCCATCCGCCCCCTTTTTCTTAGGGAAAAACGCGGCTAAGAGAGCGCGTCCTAAACAATGGAGACCTACCATGGGTTATCGCGTCGTCGTCGCTGGCGCCACGGGCAATGTGGGCCGCGAAATGCTGAACATCCTGGCGGAACGCCAGTTTCCGGTGGACGAGCTTGCCGTTTTGGCCAGCCGCCGTTCGCTTGGCACCGAAGTCACCTTCGGCGACAAAACCCTGAAAACCCAGGACATCGAGCAATTCGATTTCTCCGGTTGGGATATGGCGCTGTTTGCCATCGGGTCAGACGCCACCAAGAAATACGCCCCCATCGCAGCGGCCGCCGGCTGTGTCGTCATCGACAACAGCTCGCTCTACCGCTACGACCCGGACGTACCGTTGATCGTGCCCGAGTGTAATGCGGATGCGATCCACGGCTATTCCAAGAAAAACATCATTGCCAACCCGAACTGCTCCACGGCGCAGATGGTTGTCGCTCTGAAACCGCTGCACGACCGCGCAAAGATCAAGCGCGTTGTTGTCTCGACCTACCAATCCGTGTCCGGCTCCGGCAAGGACGCGATGGACGAACTGTGGGAACAGACCAAAGCCGTCTACAACCCCGTCAACGATGTGCCGCCAAAGGTCTACACCAAGGAAATCGCCTTCAACGTGATCCCGCATATCGACGTATTCATGGATGACGGGTCCACCAAAGAAGAGTGGAAAATGGTCGCCGAGACCAAAAAGATTGTCGACAAGGACATCAAAGTCACCGCGACCTGCGTCCGCGTACCGGTCTTTGTGGGTCACTCGGAATCGATCAACATCGAATTCGAGGATTTCCTTGATGAGGATGAAGCACGCGACATCCTGCGGCAGGCGCCCGGTATTATGGTGATCGACAAGCGCGAAGACGGTGGCTACGTCACCCCGAAAGAATGTGTTGGCGACTTCGCCACCTTCATCTCGCGCATCCGTCAGGACAGCACGGTCGAAAACGGCATCAACCTTTGGTGTGTCTCTGACAACCTGCGCAAAGGCGCGGCGCTGAACGCCGTACAGATTGCCGAGACGCTTGGCCGCGAAGTGCTGAAAAAGGGCTAAGCCCTGTCAGAAACGAGAATACAAAAGGCGCTCCGCTCGGAGCGCCTTTTTTGTTGCCGTATCCTGGAGGCGCCTGACGTCAATTCGTTGCACCTCGCCAAAACAAGCACTGCTCCGCCGATCCATGCAGCTCAGGCACCACTGACTTGCCAGCCTTCCTCGACACGTGTTCCCTTTGAGGCAACCCGTACCGAAAGGCTTTTTCATGACCAGACATTTTCTCCCCGTCGCCCTGACCACCTTTGCCTTGCCGCTCTGGGCGGACACAATTCCACTGAGCGCGCCAGTTTCCGCCGCCACTCTCTATGCCGACGGCGCCACTCTGACCCGCACGGCCACATTCACCGCCCCTGCGGGCTCTCATGACCTGCTGATCACCAACCTGCCCGAAGAGATCGATCCAACCACCGTACGGGTCGCCATCGACGGCGCGACGCTTGGCGCGGTTACAGTGCGCTTTGCCAAGGTGCCGCCGATCGCTGAATTGGACAGCGCAACGCTTGAAGCCGCCAAAGCCGAAGTCGACCGGATCGAGGCCGCCCTGCGCGCGACCCGCGACGAGCAGGCCGACGTGCTGATGCAGGCCGATGCGGCAAATGCCCGCCTTGGATATCTAAATCGCCTGCAAAGTCCTCAGGATGCGGCCAGCCCCGAAGCCCTGACACAAACCCTAGCCATCATCGGACAGGAAACGCTCAAAGCACGACAGGAGGCAGCAGCGTCGCAGCGCGCGGCCCGCGCGTTTGAACAGACCCTCGAAGACTTGGCTGAAGCTCTGTCCGATGCCCGCGCAACCGTAGAAGCCCTCACGCCGCCAGAAACCGAAAAATCCATGCTCGCCGCCGAAGTGTCCTCGGACCAGCCAATCAACGGCTCTGTAACACTGGTGCACCGCACCGATTGGGACGCTGGCTGGCAACCCGTTTATGATTTGCACCTCACAACCGGTGAGGCTCCGGAACTGCGCATTCATCGCAATGTCTTTGTCTTTCAGGACACCGGCGAGGATTGGAACGACGTAGACGTCACCCTCTCCACGAGCCGCCCCAACGCACAGGCATCCCCTTCCGGCTTGGCTCCATGGCGGCGGCGCATCGAGACACCTCAACCGGTAATGCCAAAAAATGCCGGTCGTCTGGCTATGGTCGACGAAGCCGAAAGCCAAATGGCGGAACCGGTGATGGAAACCGCTGCCATCCCAACCTTTGACGACGGTATCAACGCCACCTACGTCTATCCGACGCCGGTCTCGATCAACTCGGGCACCGAGGCACTTCGCCTCGCGTTGGATACAATCGACCTCACCTCAGATGTCTACGCCTTTGCCAACCCGATGCGGGACGAAACCGCTTTTGTCATGGCCGAAAGCGTCAACACCTCCGGCGAGCTGATCCTGAACGGAGCCGCCGACTTCTATCTCAATGACGTGTTTGTCACCCAAAATGAAATGCCATTGGTGGCGGCAGGCGATGACGTCAAACTATCCTTCGGCGCGATTCCCGGGCTGCGGCTTACGGACACGGTCACTCAAAAAGTCACCGGCGACAAAGGCGTGCTGACATCCCGCAACCAGCAAACCGAAACACGCATTCTTGCAGCCGAGAACCTTACTGACCAATCTTGGGCCCTGCGTCTTATCGGTCGCGTGCCGTACTCCGAGCAACAGGATCTCCTGATTTCCAGTCAGGCAACTCCCACGCCCACGAATCCGCAATACGAGGATCAGCGCGGCATACTGATGTGGGCGCACACTTTAGAAGCCGGTCAGACTTTCAATGTCGAGCTTTCTCACGAAATCCAGTGGCCGCTGGAGATGATCCTGCGCTGATCGCGCACCTGATTTGCCACAAAATGGTCAGGCGATTCTCCAAATCGCCCGACTCGCGCCCCAATCGGGGCCAGAATCGACGTTAAGAAAACTACAGGCCGCGCAAATTGGGCCAAGACGTCCAAAACGCGCAGCTCGTCCGGATTAGGGACCGGACATAGAGGGGCAGTCGCCTCCGGATACACAGCGAGCCTTATTTTGCTGGTGTTTGGTGGCCCTGCGGGACAGTTTTAAGGGGGTTAGCCCGGCAACCATCGTTGCCCGGGCCCGAATGCTGTGTTTCCAATTTTAGCCAAATTTACCGCGAATTTGACACAATTCGCGCCATTTCAGCCGCATTTCGCCCCCAACTTGATACTCAACGAAACACAGACACCGGCAATAACGCAAAACAGGGAAGTTCAAAAATGCCTAAGCGGATTTACAAGGAAGAGATCATGAACAACGCAGCACACACCGGCGGTTCTTTGGCTGACAAAGCACGCGAGCGTCGTCTTCGCGCCCTGATGGCCAGCAACCGCAACACCTCAAATATCTTCGCCTGAGAGCCACTCCCTTTCCCTCACACCCGTCTCTCTCCGAAGGTTGAACAGCCCGCGCACCCCTTGCGCGGGCTGTTGATTTTTAAGCATTATTTCTCTTTCTCCGTCGGCGCCCATTGATTTGCACAAGCGCAAAACCCGACTTCACCCCAATTCGAGAAAAATCCGAAACACAGGGAAACCTTTTGGGAACGTTCTTACGCCATTCTGGTTTTGGGTGATTTGGGGCTTTCACACCTGGGGTGAACAAATGACACATGTAACGCGGCTGCATTTCAATGAAGCAGTCCACGTGAACGAAGACGAACTGACGCGTCTTTACATCAAGATGGACTTTCGTCAGGCCGAGCGCCTGATCATTGAGGCAATCGACACCCTTTCACAGGGTCTTGCTGATGCAGAAACCGCGTACGGCAACGATGAAGAGCGTCACCTGATGGCTGCTTGCCGGAAAATCGCCAAGTCTGCCCAACGACTCGGCCTCGACACGCTGGCCACTGTTGCGCGAGATGTCCGCATCGCCATGCACCAGCAGGATCGGCACGCGTCCCACGCGACACTGGCCCGCCTGATGCGACTCGGTGAACCCTCACTGCGTGAACTTTGGCATATCAAGGCCATTCAAGTCTGACCCCACAGGTACCATGCGACCCTCCGGCAGGACTTGCAGGCGCTGCCACAGCCTATAGGCTGGCGCCGCAAGTCTTGTTCAAGGAAGCCGTCCATGTCTGCCACCCCCTCCCTGAAGTTTGCCGAAGCCTCTCGCGAAGGCACTGCTGCATTACCGCTTCATGTCATTGCCAAAGACGGTTTTGACAGTTGGATGGCGGGTCAACCTGACAGCATTCAGACATGGGTGGCCGCATCCGGCTTTTCTGGCGGTCTGGCAAAAACCCTGCTGATTCCGGATGCGTCAGGGTCTCCGATCATGGCCGTGGCCGGATATGGCGACGCCACCACCCGTGATCGCGGCCGTTTTCCTCTTGCAGCCATCGCCGCCGCACTGCCCAAAGGCAGCTATGTTCTCGCCAATGATCTGCCTTGGGGCGATTTGGAAACCGAATGTCTCGGTTGGCTTCTGTCGCAGTATGTCTTTGACAAGTACAAGAAAAAATCCGCCCATCAGGCGCGTCTGATTTGTCCTGCAGAAGTAGATGCAGACAAGGTCGAAGCTATTGCCACCGGCGAAGCCCTGACCCGCGACCTCATCAATACGCCTGCCTCAGACATGGGTCCCCAAGATCTGGAAGCCGCCACGGCTTCACTGGCATCGTCTTTCGGTGCCCCCCTTAAAGTCACGACGGGCGAAGAGCTGCTGACGCAGAATTTCCCGATGATTCATACTGTTGGCCGCGCCGCCGCGCCACATCGCGCGCCGCGCCTGCTGGATTTCTCGTGGGGGGATACCGGCCCGCTGCTAACTCTTGTCGGCAAAGGTGTCTGCTTTGACACTGGTGGCCTGAACCTCAAGCCTGGCGGATCCATGGCGCTGATGAAGAAGGACATGGGCGGTGCAGCGACCGTCCTTGGCCTCGCCCATATGATCATGGCGCTCAACTTGCCACTGCGCCTGCGGGTTCTGATCCCCGCAGTCGAAAACTCCGTGTCAGGTGACGCCTTCCGCCCCGGCGATGTGCTGACGTCCCGTGCGGGGCTGACTGTGGAAATCAACAACACCGACGCCGAAGGTCGCCTTGTTCTGGCCGACGCTCTGGCCTTGGGGTCTGAGGACAATCCGGATCTCATGATCTCTATGGCCACTCTCACCGGCGCCGCCCGCGTCGCCGTTGGCCCGGACCTCTCGCCTTACTACACCGACGACACCGCCATGGTGGCCGCTTTGGAAACCGCCGCCGCCGACATTTCCGATCCGGTCTGGCGCATGCCGTTCTGGACGCCGTATGAGAAGATGATCGAACCCGCAATTGCCGACCTCGACAACGCCCCCGCAGGCGGTTTCGCTGGCTCCATCACCGCCGCCCTCTTCCTGCGCCGTTTTGCCGAAGGCCAGCGCTACACCCATTTCGACATCTACGGCTGGAACCCGTCCCCTGCCCCCGCCCGCCCCAAAGGCGGCGTCGGTATGGGCGCACGCGCCATTCTTGAGGCACTGCCGAAAGTACTCGACCTGTGAATTCGGCCACTTTGGACAAACGCCTGACTGCGCGTATCGACACAAGAAACGGCAAAGTCGCCGCCGCTCACCTGCGCGGCAAAATCGAAGCCGATAACTTTGTCGAGCCAACGCAATATCGCGTCGCAATGGTGGTAACAGATCTTCTGTCCGACCCCGAAGGCGGCCGCGAACGTCAACTCATCCGGGGCGAGACAATCAACGTTATCCACGCTGAGGATGGAATGGCGTTCGGATACACCGACAAGGACGGTTACGTCGGATGGGTCGACATCGGCGATATCCTCAGTCATCCCAAACAAACGCCAACCCACTCGGTTGCCGCAGCCCGCAGCTACGCCAAATCCACACCGGGGCTCAAGGTTATGGGGCCGGTGACCCCGCTGCCTTTTGGAACACGTGTTGTCGTCATTTCTGAAGAAGACCGATGGGCACGGATCGCTTGGGACGGCGGCACCGTTACCCGTGATCTGTACATCCCAACCCAACACCTCCGCCCCATCGACACTCCCGAAACAGACCCCGCCGCCGTGGCCGAACGCCTGATCGGCACGCCTTACCTCTGGGGCGGCAACTCCTCTTTTGGCATAGACTGCTCCGGCCTTGTGCAAGCCGCCCTTCTGGCCTGCGCCACTCCCTGCCCCGGCGACAGCGACATGCAAGAAGCCGCCTTCCCCAACGCCACCGGCCCTTACCAGCGCGGCGACCTGCTGTTCTGGAAAGGCCACGTGGCCATGGTCACCGACCGCGACACGATCATCCACGCCAACGCGCACCACATGGCCGTGGCCTATGAGCCCATTGCGGACGCCATCGCCCGCATTCAGGCGCAAGGCGACGGCCCCGTGACCTCTCACAAACGCCCCAATTACGGAGCTTCTCATGAGTGATTTCTTCAAACCTGTTTCCGGCATGGAGTTGCCCCGCTTTGCCGGCATGCCGTCCTTTATGCGCCTGCCGAACATGGACTTCGATCACGCCCGCATTGCGGACGTTGACATCGGCCTGATCGGCGTGCCTTGGGACAGCGGCACCACCAACCGCCCCGGCCCCCGTCACGGCCCGCGCCAGTTGCGCGACGCCTCCACAATGATCCGCGCCCAGAACGGCGCCACCGGCGTGCGCCCCTTTGATATGGTGAATTGTGCCGATCTCGGCGACGTGGGGCCAAATCCCGCTGACATCCTCGACAGCATGGAGCGCATCACCGCCTTCTATGATCAGTTGAAACCGCATGGCGTCACGCCCCTGACCGCTGGTGGCGACCATCTGACCTCACTGCCGGTCCTGCGCTCACTGGCCAAAGATGCCCCTGTCGGCATGGTGCATTTTGACAGCCATACCGATCTCTATCACAGCTATTTCGGCGGCACGATGTACACCCACGGCACGCCCTTCCGCCGCGCGGTGGAGGAAGGCCTGCTCGATCCCAAACGCGTTGTTCAGATCGGGATTCGCGGCAGCACCTACGACAATGAAGACACAGATTTCGCCGAATCGGTGGGTATCCGCGTGATCCGAATCGAGGAGTTTTTTGCTCGGGGCGTGGCCGATGTGATGGCCGAAGCCCGCGAAATTGTTGGTGCCTCTGCCACGTATGTCAGCTATGACATCGACTTCGTCGACCCAACATTCGCCCCCGGCACAGGCACGCCGGAAGTGGGTGGTCCCAACAGTTTTCAGGCCCTTGAGGTTGTGCGTGAACTTGACGGTTTGAACATTATTGGCGCCGACCTCGTAGAGGTTTCCCCTCCCTTTGACGCCTCCGGAAACACCGCGTTCCTGGGCGTATCGATCATGTTTGAACTGCTCTGCGTGATGGCAGGGAACCTCACCAAGTAACGCATCCAAGCCGCCGCCGCATCATCATGTTCGCGCGTGTTTTCCACCGTTGACTCGAACGGCTTGCCGGACCGGCACACCTACGGTCCGAGCCAAGTTCCACGGGAGGTAAGTCTTTGATTTTTCAGTCGATAGACCGAATGAGCTTGCGCTCCAGAACCCGCAACACGGTCTTCAGGTCATGCCCGCGCTTAAGCACTTGGCCATCCATGCCGATCACCGCATAAAGCCCTTGCTTGTTGCGCAGCTTCGGCCGTTTTTCGATCCGGTACAACGGGTTTTCTGCTGTGCGTCGAAAGACCGAGAAAACCGCGACTTCCCGCAGGCTGGAAATCCCGTAGTCGCGCCACTCGCCTGCCGCCACCATACGACCGTACAAAGACAGGATCACTGACAGTTCCGTGCGGTGAAAGGCAACCTGTTCGGGCGCCTTGAAGGATGGGCGGATCGGGGTGGGAGGCTGGGCCGTCATAGCACCAGATTTCCTCTTCTTTTTAGATAAATCAACCCTGCCCTCATTCTGCCTCAATTAAATCGGCAAATGGCCTTGGAGGGAGCCTTTTTTCGCCAAAGGGAAAAGGCATCTTACCTTCATAGCGAAACTAAAACGCTACCTCCGGCGGCGCGGCGTTATTGCCCCCACCCAGTCTGTGCCGCCGGAGGCACTTTTGTTTTGCCAAAAGGGCCGCCCGAATTCGGGCGGCTTTTTTGTTGGTCTTTGATACGAATTGCACAGACACCCCTTGTAAAAAACCGGTACTGTCGCCGGACTGCATTCCTCTGCCCGGAGCCTGTCATGAGCAATTCCTCTCCCTTTTTCCCGGACACAATGATGGCGGTCGTGACCACCGGCACCGGCGGCTACGACAAGCTGTCCTATCAGCCCGTACCAACGCCTGTCCCCGGAACCGGAGAGGTGCTCCTGCGCGTGCGCGCGGCGGGCATGAACAACACCGAAATCAACACGCGGCTCGGCTGGTATTCCTCCTCTGTCACCGACAGTACCGACACCACCTCGACAGACGGCGAACGCGCCGACGGCGGCTGGAACAACGCAACGCCGTTCCCGTTTATTCAAGGCACCGACTGCTGTGGCGAGGTTGTTGCCGCAGGGCCTGAGGCCAAAACCGCAATCGGCACCCGCGTTCTGGTACGCGCCTGCATGCGCGAACGCGGCTTTGATCACATGGACAACATCTGGATGGGATCAGACTTCGACGGAGCCTTTGCGCAATACGTCAAGGTTCCGGCCTCCGAGGTCTTTCCCGTGTCTTGCGGTTGGTCGGACGCTGAACTTGCAACCATACCCTGCGCCTATGGCACCGCCGAAAACATGGTACACCGCGCCGGGGTTGGCGCCGGTCATCGCGTCCTGATCCCCGGAGCGTCTGGCGGCGTCGGTTCTGCGCTTGTGCAGCTTGTCAAACGGCGCGGTGCCGAGGCCATCGCCATCACCAGCGCGTCAAAACGGGACACCCTCATGGATGTCGGCGCAGACAAGGTCCTGCTGCGCGACGATGACCTACTTGCCGAACTTGGAGAACAAAGTGTTGATGTGGTCATCGATAACGTCGCAGGCGCTGGCTTTGGCACGCTGCTCAAACTCCTGCGTCGTGGCGGGCGCTATGCCTCTTCCGGTGCAATCGCGGGTCCGATTGTGGATCTCGACATGCGCGACATGTATCTCAAGGACATCCGTCTGATCGGCTGCACAGCGTGGGACGAACCGGTCTTTCCCAATCTGGTGGGCTATATTGAACGGGGTGAAATAAAGCCGCTTCTGGCCCAAACGTTTCCGCTGCGTGACATCGCCCACGCGCAGGAGGTCTTCCAGCAAAAAGGCCACGTCGGCAAGTTCGTTCTGATCCCACCGGAGTAGGCGTTTGGTTCGCTTCCCAGCGGTTTGCGGCGTGCCGTATGGCGTCTTCTGAATGGCCCCGGCCTCACGCAAAGCTGCCCTGACAGAACCACCCCGCCGACATCGTCCCGCCGTGCGCATAGTAAAGCCACAGCTTTTCGCCACTCGCGCAGCTGACCCGCCAGTAGTCCCGCACTCCACTGCGCCAATCCGGCTCATCCAACCACCACTCCGGCGCGATCCGCTCCGGTCCTGCCGCACCTGTCGCTACCATATCCCGCCCGCGCCAGCGGAATGTCTCCGGCAAACGTGGCACATCGGGCGCCATCACCGGCTCCGGTCGCCACATCAGCAGGGGCCGTGCCACCGTGGGCTTGGGCCAGTCATCCCGCCACGGTTCGGACCACGCCGCATGCTGCACCTGTGCCGATTTCTCGGGAATATGGCTCGCTCCCGGATGGCGCCGCGTGATCTGCTCCAACCCGATCCGCGCCCCGATACGGCCTATCAGGTCATCGATCACATGCGCCTCTGACAGCCGCTTCGCCGCCGCCTGCCGCGCCTCCAGATGACCCGCCGTATGACGCGCGTGCAATGTCTCCAGCCGCAACACCTCAAGTCGCAGCATGTCGATGCCAAAACCCGCGTCTATGTCATCAAGCTTCATCCGCAACAGGGGTCGCAGCCGGTCCGGATCGTCGCTTGCCCGTGCCAGACCGACCTCGACACCCTGCATGGTCTGGTCGGTACGGAACACCTGCAATCGCACCACCCGGGCGCCCTTGCCCTTCTTCCTGAGCCGGTCACACAGTGGCGGCAGCAACCGGTCGATCGCCGCCCAGACGTCTTCCTCAAGCCCGATCGGTTCGGGCAAGGTCATACGCACCGCAAAGGTCGGCTCCAGCGCTGCTGGGCTCACCGGTTCCGGCGCACTGCCCAGCGCCTGATCCAGCCGTAGCACGAGCCCCTTGCCAAACCGCCGCGCCAGCGCTGCGCGGGGCTGGCCGGTCAGATCGCCAATCTTGCGCAGCCCCAGCCGCGCCAGTTCCGCCTGCGTGTCTGCTTCCAGCCGCAGACCCGCCACCGGCAGATCCGCCAGCGCCGAATGTGTCTGTCCCGGTGACGCGATCCGGCCCACATCCGCAATGCCGGCAGCCACCGCCGGCGGCGTCCCGCCCCGTGTCCAGTGCCGCCGCTTGACTGCACGCGACCGCGTGGCCCGTGCTTCCTGCTGAATGTCGTCCCCGCTGCGATGCGCCATCGCGCCAGGCTGCGTCGCAAACCGCGCCAACGCCCAGGCCGCCCCCAATGTGTCCGCCACGCCTGCCCGCACCGTCAGGCCAAGGTCACCGCAATCCTGCGCCACTTGCCCAAGCAAACCCTGCTCACCACCAAACAGATGCGCACAGCCCGTCAGGTCGATCACCAACCCGTCCGGCGGCGCCTCCGCCACCCAGGGCGAAAACTTCCCCGCCCAGCGCCGCAGCACCTTGAGAAAAGCCGCCTCCGCCTGCACATTCTGCAACCGTGTGATCAGCTGCGGACAAACCGCCTGTGCATCGCGCAACGGCTGGTCCAGCGTCAGCCCCTCAGCTTCCGCCTGCGCATTCATGGAGGAAATCACTTGCATCTGGCCGGTATCACGCAGCACCGCCAAAGGCGCATCAAACGTGCCCCGCTCCATCCGGAGCAGGCGTTCGGCCCCCAATCTGGGAAACCAGAGAGACAGGATACGGCGGTTCGGCATGGGCAGCAGGCAGAACGGAATCGTGAAGTTTGTTCACTTTATGTTCTCATATTTTCCGCTTGATTCCCAGCCCCTCTTTGCGCTGCACTTCGACGGACACCAAACAAAGGAAATGCCATGCGCCGCCTGCTTCTCGCCACCCTCCTGACCGCCACACCGCTCATGGCTCACGACGGGGTCAAGGACCCGCAAGTCATGGCCCGCATGGACGGCATGGCCGCTATAGGTGCCGCCACCAAGACGCTCGGCGACATGGCAAAAGGGGAAACCACTCTGCATCAGGCCAAGGCCCGCATGGCACGCGACACAATTGTGCTGCAGGCCGGAAAAATCCCCGCATTGTTCGAAGCCGAAGCCGCGGACCCGAAATCAGAAGCCATGCCGAACATCTGGACAGACTGGGCTGATTTCACAGCCAAGGGCGAGGCGCTGAAAGCTGCGGCACAGGGTTTGGATTTCACGGACCAGGCCGCGCTGGCAGCCTCCATGCGCGCCCTCGGCGGCAGTTGCGCAGCCTGTCACAAGGTCTACCGAAAATAAAAGACCGCGCCCGACTTGGGCCGGGCGCGGCGGAATTCCGTCCGATGTTACCGAACCGGACAAACCTATCCGCAGCGAACCGCGAGAATCTTGCCATCCGCATCGTGGATCACATTCAGCCGGTTCTCGTGGAAATCCATTGTTGCCGGCGAGTTGTCTTCCATGACACGCACCATTTCCGGCACGGTCACGCCTTCCAGCGCCGAAACATCCTGACCGATCAGGAATTCAAAGGTCGCCGGATCACAGGTTTCGCTACCTTTGGACACGGTATCTTCCTCTTCGCCCAAACAGGCTGCCACCGTCACCACCGAAGCCAACGCCACAACCCATGTCTTAATACCCATGCTCAAACTCCTTGAACGCACATCTCTTTGTCGCAAACCGACTTTATTGCTTCGCCCCGATTGCGGAGTCCGGCATCGCGGCCTGTCATCATGTGCATAGAAGGTTGCATTAACCGCGTGTTTCAACCACGCTTTTCAAAATTTTAGGGAGGATAGGCGAAATGATGCGCACTCGTGCCGCAGTGGCTCTCGAAGCCGGCAAGCCGCTGGAAATCATGGAAGTGAACCTCGAAGGCCCGAAAAAGGGCGAGGTTCTGATCGAAATCAAGGCCACAGGCATTTGCCACACAGACGAATTCACCCGTTCCGGTGCCGATCCGGAGGGCCTGTTCCCGTCCATTCTCGGACACGAAGGTGCAGGCGTCGTCGTCGAGGTGGGCGAAGGTGTCACAACGCTGAAACCCGGCGATCACGTGATCCCGCTCTACACGCCCGAATGCCGTGAATGCCACGCCTGCCTGTCCGGCAAAACCAACCTTTGCACCGCCATACGCGGCACTCAGGGTCAGGGCCTGATGCCTGACGGCACCACGCGCTTCTCCATGCTCGATGGCACGCCGATCTATCACTACATGGGCTGCTCGACCTTTGCGAACCACACCGTGTTGCCGGAAATCGCATTGGCCAAAGTCCGCGACGACGCGCCCTTTGACAAGATTTGCTACATTGGTTGCGGCGTCACCACCGGCATCGGTGCGGTGATCAACACTGCAGGTGTGGAGATCGGCTCCACCGCCGCCGTTTTCGGTCTCGGCGGGATCGGCCTCAACGTCATTCAAGGCCTGCGCATGGCTGGCGCGGACAAGATCATCGGCGTGGATCTGAATTCCGACAAAGCAGAGATGGCCCGCAAATTCGGCATGACCGACTTCGTAAATCCATCAGACTTGCCCGAAGGGATGTCAGTCACCGACAAAATCATCGAACTTACCAAAACCGAGAAAGACCAGTTCGGTGGCGTGGATTACTCGTTCGACGCGACCGGCAACGTGCAAGTCATGCGCGACGCGCTGGAATGCTCTCACCGCGGTTGGGGTGTCTCGGTCATTATCGGCGTGGCACCGGCAGGCGCCGAGATCTCCACGCGTCCGTTCCAGCTTGTGACCGGTCGTGTCTGGAAAGGTACGGCATTCGGTGGTGCCAAAGGCCGCACCGACGTGCCGGGGATCGTAGACTGGTACATGGATGGCAAAATCGAGATCGATGAGATGATCACGCACAAGCTGACGCTGGACGAGATCAACCACGGGTTCGATTTGATGCACGAAGGCAAATCCATCCGCGCCGTCGTCGAATTCTAGGAAACACCCCCGCGCAGGCCCGTCTTTCAGGCTGGCCTGCGCTTCACTGCAACGCGCGGTGCTTTTATCCGGAGACACGGCTGACGACACCGACGCGAAACCGACGTTTTGCAGACGTTTTGCAGATTGGCTTTTCGCTCTTAACAAAACACGCAAAAGCGGCCTCACGCCGCCACAGCAGCCCTGTTTTCCTTGATCGGAAGATGCACGATTGCGCTGAACGCCCCCACGCCGACGCCGATCCACCACACCATAGTGTAGTCACCATAAGCATCGTACATGCGTCCACCGAGCCAGACCCCGAGAAAGCTGCCGAGCTGGTGGCTGAAAAATACAATGCCGTAAAGCGTTCCCATGTAGCGCAAACCGTAGAGATGCGCGACAAGACCCGAGGTCAACGGCACTGTCGCGAGCCACAGCGAGCCCATCACGAGCGAAAAAACAATCACGCTCGTCGGCGTAATCGGCATCAGAATGAACACTGCAGCCGCAATCGTGCGCCCCGTGTAAATTCCTGCCAACAGGTACTTTTTCGGAAAATGCTTACCTGCCCATCCGGCCAGCAACGTGCCGCCGATGTTGGCCAGACCAATCAATGAGATTGCCACAGCACCCAGCGCCGATGTCGAGCTGATTCCCAACCCGTCCAACATGCCGCCTGGCATGATCGGGCCACACATCTCTGTAATCATTGCGGGGAAGTGTGCGGTCACAAAAGCCAGCTGATATCCGCAACTGAAAAAGCCGAGAAAGATCAGCGTATAGGATGGATCCTTCAGTGCCTTGATAAGGATTTCGCCCATACTTTCCTGCAGTTCGATCTTCGATGCCACAGGGGCCCTCATCATCGGCAACAGGAGCAAAGTGCCAAGAATTGCCACCGCAAACAGCAGGAACGTCTGCTGCCATGTCATAAAGGTCAGCAACCACTCTGCCGTTGGTGCACCAAAGACCTGACCGGCAGAACCTGCGGCGGTTGCAATTGCCAGCGACATCGACCGGTTTTCGTCTGAACTCGCCCGCCCGACAACCGCCAAAATCACGCCAAATCCTGTGCCTGCGATCCCGAATCCAACAAGGACTTCAAGCATCTGATGGGCCTCTGGCGTCACTGCGAAGCTCGACATCACCAGACCCGCAGCATAGGTCAATGCGCCCAGAATAATCGCTTTTCGATCTCCGATTTTTTCGGCAATTGCTCCAAAAATCGGCTGACCGATGCCCCAAGCAAGGTTCTGGATCGCAATCGCGAGCGAAAACTCCGCGCGCAACCAGCCGAACTCTTCGGCAATCGGGATCTGGAACACGCCAAAACTGGCCCGCACGGCAAAGCTCACCATGATGATGATGCACCCAACGATCAAAACGGGGGTGAATATCGGGGTCTTGGACTGCATCGCGGGTCTCCTCTTCGCGCAGTCGGCACAGTGACCGTCGGCGCCCCACCGGTCAATTCAGCATTCGTTAACCGTCACATCACACACTCTTAATCGTTGTCGCAGGAGACTTTTCCTCGCGGCTTTCATGGGCTAAGGCCGTTCTATGTCGACCCTGCCTGAAATCTACGACGCCCGTATCAAAGCTGGCGAATTGCACCGCGACGACGCCCAAGAAGCAGTGCTGCCCCAGTTTGAGCGTATCCGCACCGAACTCGCGAAACCCGTCAAGAAAGGCTGGTTCCGCAAAGCCCGACCTGATGCTGTGCAAGGCCTCTATCTTTGGGGTGGCGTTGGTCGCGGCAAATCCATGTTGATGGACCTGTTCGTCGATAGCTTGGACGTGCCCGTTCGGCGTGTGCATTTCCACGCCTTCATGCAGGAAATTCACGACGCCATGCACAAAGCGCGCCAAGACGGCGTTGAAGACGCTATCGCGCCTGTTGCCAAGGCCGTTTCCGATTCCGTCCGCGTCCTTGCCTTCGACGAAATGCAGATAACTGACATTACCGACGCGATGATCGTGGGCCGTCTGTTCGAACAACTCTTTGCTGCAGGTACGGTGATTGTCACCACATCCAACCGTGTGCCCGACGACCTCTACAAACATGGACTCAACCGCCAGCTTTTCCTCCCTTTCATCGCCCTCATCAAGGAACAGATGCGGGTCTGGGAACTGGTCAGCCCTGTAGACTACCGACAGAATCGCCTCGCCGGCTCACAGGTCTATTTTGTGCAGGCAGGCACAGAGGCCCGAGAACAAATCAACGCGATCTGGGCCGACCTGACAGGCGGCACCGCAGACCGGCTTGTTCTGACGGTCAAAGGTCGGCAGGTCGAGATTCCGAAGTTCCGAAATGGGGTCGGCCGTGCCTCGTTTTATGACCTATGCGGTAAGATGCTTGGTCCTGGCGACTACCTCGCAATTGCCGAGGCGCTCAAGGTTCTTGTGCTTGAAGACATCCCTGCCCTGAGCCGGAATAACTTCAACGAAGCCAAACGGTTCGTGACCCTGATCGATGCTCTTTATGAGGCCAGGGTTCGCCTGATTTGCTCGGCCGCAGCGGAACCTGAGATGCTCTACCTCGAAGGCGAAGGCACTTTCGAGTTCGAGCGCACCGCGTCGCGCCTGCGGGAGATGCAGGACGCCGAGTGGGGGCATGACGCGACCTAGAAGTGTATGCATCTCACAAGTCTGTCGCAAAACCGTGGTTTGACACAAAGCCCCTTATTTTCCTACCCTGATGACAGCGCCTTCGTGCGCTGAACTGCTCGGCACTACACACCCGTTTTTTGAAACTCAGGGGGTCCCGCCATGCATCCGGATCTGAAAACCCGTCACCGCCTGTTTGTACAGGCAAGCCAAAGTTACGCCGTTGCCGATCGCGCATGGCGCATCGGTTTGCGGAATGCCCGCTCCCTTGTGCCAATTGCCGTTAGCAGCAAAGTCTCGACCCTCGGCGCACCCGGGTCACGTATTCGCAAGCTCTACGAGGATAGAGAGAAGGCTCTGCAACGGTTTCAGGTGGCGCACGTCAAATTCGACATCGCCCGCGCACGTATCGCGCAACAGCAGTAGTCGTTTCGATTTCCGGAAAATGGCAGGGGCACCAGGGCTCGAACCCGGGACCTACGGTTTTGGAGACCGTCGCTCTACCAACTGAGCTATACCCCTATCGTGCGGAATGTCCTAAGCCACCCATGCGGGAGAGGCAAGAGGGAAATCGTGCAATTTCGCGCGCCTCTGGTCATAACGTGACACCCGCGATATGACAGGCCAAAAGCCGAAGTACGAGACGCCCGTGAGCCTGAAAACCCTGCGCCGGAAAATTGCCAACAGCCCCCGCTTCAATCGAGCGATTGAGGGCATGTTTGCGTCCTATGTCCGCTTCGCCTTTCACTCTTCCAGATGGAGCCGCACAGGCTGCGAGGAGATGGATGCCTGCGTCGCGCGCGGCGAACCGGTAATTTTTGTAGTTTGGCATCAACGGCTTATCATGGCGCCGTACATGTTTAACGCCCCAAAGGGTGCGCGCATATGTGCCCTGACCTCCGAAGCGCGTGCCGGGCGGCTGGCCGGCCAGATTCTTGTTCGGCTCGGCTGGGAAACAATCGGGATGTCACTGGACAAGCGGCACGTCTCTTTGTCCCGCGAAGTGTTCAAACGTATCAAGGAAGGCTGCTCCATCGGTATCGCCGCAGATGGCCCCAGTGGACCGGCCCGGATCAGCTCCACGGTTCCTCTTGTCTGGGCGCGCACATCCGGCGCGCGTGTCTTTACGGTGGCCTTCGCTCAAAAGCGCATCGTGCGCTTCCCGACTTGGGACAAACAAATGCTGCCGCTGCCTTTCTCGCGTGGGTCCATCACCTGCCGGGAATGGACAGACCCGGTACCGCGCAAACCCAGTGAAGAAGAGATGGAAACCCTGCGCCTGAGTCTTCAGCGCTCGCTGGACGAAATCACCGATGCCGCCGATGCATCGCTCGGCAAACCTAGCGAAAACCCGAACCTGACGGAACAGTAACGCCTACTCGCTCTGCTCAGTGTAGCGCACGCGCATTTGCACGGCTTGCAGATATTGTGCCGCGCCGACCAACTGCTTCAGGAAATACTTGAGTCTCTCCGGCGGCAAATCGGCCGCCACGGCATCATCAAACCGCGCCTCGGCCTCGGTGTATTTCTCCTCCCCAATCAAAACCAGCGCGTCATAGAAAATCAGAAATGGCGCATCGGGGTATTGCAGCAGTGACTCATCCAAAGCAGCGCGCGCGGGTCCGTATCGCTCGGCATTGAGCAGGATTTGCGAACGTAGCTCATGGTCCCAATAGTCGGCATCATCCCTTTCAAAAACTTTCTCCAGACGGCTCATCGCCTCGTCGACCTGACCTGCATCTGACAGGAATTCCGCGTACCAATAGGTGAGATAATTGTCATATCCGACAATCTCCTCGGCTTCGGCTAGCGTCTTTAACGCATCAGCGGCCCGTCCGAGAGCGACCTGCGCCCGCGCGACACGGACATAACCGTCGCTGTCATCTGGGGTCAGTTCCACCACGCGTTCCCCATCCCGAAGCGCCTGCGCGGGACGATCAAGATTGAGCAAAATCAAAGACCTGCGCGAGAGCGAAGACACATCGTCCGGCGCTTCCTGCAACGCCCGATTGATGTAGGGCAATGCCTCCACCCACTTGTCTTCTTCCGTCAGGACATACCCAACGCCGTAGTTCGCGCTCACGTCATCCGGGTTGATCTCAAGCGCGTCCTCAAAAGCGTCAATCGCCTCGGCGTGAAAATCCTCGATGGAATAGAGCCAGCCTTTCTGCCGCATTGCCCAAGCGTAGGTTGGCGTGATCGCAAGCGCGGCATCCAAGTAGCCGACGGCCTCGACGAGAGGCAATTGCCCGGAGCGATACAAACTCGCTCCCAGCCCGGCCAAAGACTGCTCCTCCGGCTTGGTTTCCATCGCCTGCGCAAAGAAGCTTGCCGCTTCGCTGTAATCGTCACGGCCATAGGCAAGCCAGCCCAAGCCGTTGAACGCCTCCGCCGAGACCGGATCAAGCTCAAGCATAACATTGAATTGCTCAAACGCCTTTTCCTCATCACCGGCATCGTGATGGGCCCACGCGAGGGTCTCCATCATCTCGATCCTTTGCACCGCTGTGGCCCCGGTGGTCTGGAGAGCGTGCTCACAGATCTCGACAAGGCGCTCCGGCGTGTCGCTGTTTGCCAGACAAGCGCTCTCGTAGGTCTCTTCGCTGTTTGTCAGGAGCGGTTTGCCAAGCACAGGCTGCGCCAACAGGAAAAGGGCGGCTACGATTACGGAAATTCGGTTCATCAAACTGTTCTGTCTTCTCAATGTGTTGGCGCGAAGACTATCGCATTCGCCAGTTTTGAAAAGTCTGGTTTCACCACGCCGCCAGCTTTCGCTTTAACGCCAAAGAAAAAAGGGGCTGCGAATTGCAGCCCCTTTCTTTTGTTTGTCGTCTTGGCTTTGAGGCTTGGGAGCCCCGAACGCCTAACGGAGGTTTTGCTTGCG